>NZ_JBLTWP010000002.1:110000-822262 GCF_049889035.1 Sphingomonas eleionomae
CTTACGCCTGCTGGATATAATTGCGCAGGGCGTCGGCCTCCTGCTCGATGCGGTCGATGCGGAATTTGACGAGATCGCCGATCGACACGAACCCGATCAGCCGCCCGTCCTCCACCACCGGCAGGTGGCGGATCCGCCGCTGCGTCATCAGCGACAGGGCAGCAATCACCGCATCGCCCGGCGCAACCGTGATGGCGGGCGCGGTCATCAGCGCGCTGACCGGCCGGTCCAGCGCGCCTGCCCCTTCGCGTTCCAGGGCATAGATCACGTCGCGTTCGGAAAAGACGCCGGCCACCCGGTCGTCCGCCATCACCGGCACGCATCCGATGCGGCGCGTCGCCAGCAGTGCCACCGCCTCGCGGACCGGGCGATCGGCGGCGATGGACACGACGTCCGCGCCCTTTGTCGATAAAATCGCGGCAATTGTCATGGCTTCCCCTCCTGCCTGTTCTTATCGGGTTGAGAATCCCATGAATCGGCCCCAATTGAAAGGGTATGAGCATTCCCGACCACGGCCTCGACGATCCGGATTACGCCGCCTTTGCCTGGGGCCGCTATCGGCGGATCATGGCATGGATGCTGGGGCTGTCCGTCGTGCTGGCGGCGGTGATGCTGGGCATCCTCTATTGGTCGATGGGCGAATTGCCGCTGCTGATGGCGATTTTCGTCGCGTTCGGCGTGTTCGGCACCGTCGCGCTGACCGCCGCACTGATGGGCCTGGTGTTCCTCTCTTCCGGCAGCGGCCATGACGCCCGTGTCGAGGACCGGGTGTCAAAGGAAGTGCTGACCGAAGACGACTGACCGTGCGTCAGTCGTTCGGCTCGCGCACGCGATAGGTCAGGACGGCCCGCCCGTTCGCTGGCACCGTCGGCGTCCAGATTGGCCGACCCTCTTTCCGGCCCAGCCGCGCGGACGCGCGCGCAATGCGCTCGCCATCGTTCAGGATCATTCGCCCTTCGAACAGCACCGGCCACGGATTGGCGTTGCTGACGGTCACGCGATATTCCGACCAGTCGTCGCCGTCGCCGATCTCCTCGCCCTCGGCCGCCACCTGCGTCGATTGGCCGACCGCGATCTCCACTTCCTCGCCCACCGCCTTGTCGGCCAGCGCGGATTCCCCGATCAGCAGCGGCTCGCCATCCTGCGGCTCGAACAGCGCGACCGGCCCGGCGGGCAACGGCACGCCCAGCCCCTCGCTGGTCTTGTTCATCGCCCGCATTTCGATGGTCACATCATCGGGATTGCCCGAAAAGATATCCGTCTTGTGCACGACCTTCACCGGCACGCCCGGCTTGTTCAGCATCGCCACCTGTTTCTGCGCATTGGCGGCGACAGTCGTCGGAAACGGCACGCGATACAGCTTCAGGTCGCCCAGTTCCTCCTGCGCTACCGCCACGGCCTTGGCCCGCGCGCCGGTGACGATAATGCTGCCGAGGTCTTCGGCCTCCATGGCCATCGGTGCTGCCATCATCGGCGGCGGCGGTGCCGGGGGTGGAGGAGGCGGCGGCGGAGGCGGTTTGGCGAAGCATTCGAAATCGAGTTCGCCGTCCGGCTCGCTCGGAAAACCCGCCTCATCCTCCCGGTTGACCTCGCCCGCAACCACGGCCGTCGTCGCACCCTCGAAACTCGTCACGTCCTGACTGGCCAGCGTGACCCAGGCGAACAGTTCCGCCCGCCCCGCCCGCGTCTGGTCCAGCGTCACGACATAATTTGCCTGCCAGTCGAAGCCCCAGGCAAGGTAGCTCAGCTTCAGCCGCACCTGCCCGCCCTGCGGCGCAATGGTCTCCACCGACAGGGTCGGTCGCGCCGACAATCCGGCGGGCAGCGAATCATAGACCAGCTCATCGTCCAGCGGCCCGCACGTCACCGCCTCGAACCCCTTTGCCGTCTGCAGGATGGCCGCGCCATCGGGGCCGGACCGGATGATCGCACGCTCCTCACTCACCTGACCATTGGCGCGGTTGGTCCGCCGCAGCGTCACCGGACGGCCATAGGCGCGGTCGAACAAGCTGCGCGGCGACAACAGGTCCGCATCCAGATTCTTCTCGGTCACGCCGGAAGGAAGGCCGGTCACCAGCGCGCTTTCGGGCAGCATCCCGCTCGCCACCCCTTCGAACCGGATCACCGCCCGGCCTGCGGGCACATTCACCACCCGCTCCTCGGTGATCAGCGCATAGCCCTGAAGCCAGTCGCGGTCGATCGCCTCATCCGCATCCCGGTCCGGCGCGCGATAGATGGTGACCGCGACCGTATCCGGTCGCTCCGATGTCACCACCGTCTGGGCAGCAGCAGGCACGACCGCCCAGGAAACGACCAGCGCCGTCAGCAAGGCAAGGAACAGGCGCATCGCCCGGCCGGATCAATAGCGCGTGTCGAACGTGACGGTCAGTACCGTCTCGCCATTGGCGGGCACCGGCACCATCCAGGCCCGCTCGTCCAGCGACCGCTGCTCGCCCTTGATGCTCTCTGTCGGCACACGCGTGTCGGCATAATAACCGCCAAGGCCGGACTGAACGACCTCCACCGTCACCGGCGCGGGCCGCGCATTGGTGACGACATAACGCATGGTCGTGCGCCACAGATCGACCGTCCGCTCGACGGTCACGATCCGCTCGCCATCCTTGCTGTCATTGATGCGGAACCGTGCAGTCCGCTCCCATTCGTCGGTGGTGATCTTTTCGCGCTTCTCGACGATCGGCTGCACCTTCACGTCGAACGCCTCGCCGGTCTTCATCGCGATGCGGCTGCCCATCGGCAGGTGCCCGATCTGGTTCTCGCCGATGAACTGAGGCGCGCCCTTGGCATCGCGCATATAGACGCGGATCGTGCCGGCGGGCAGCGCATCGCCCAGCCCGCCCCCGCCGCTCATCGACGAAAAGCGCAGGATCGTGTCGGCGCTGACCGGATCATCCTGTCGCCCCAGCCAGTCATTGCGGAACAGATAACCCTTGCTGGCATCCGCGCCCGACACGTCCAGAAAGCTCACCTGCTTCTGCTGGGCATTGGCGATCGTGGTGCGTCCGGCGATGGGATAGAGGTAAAAATCGCCCAGCCGTTCGCGGTCGGCACTCTGGGTTCCGGGTTGATTGCCGGGCACCTGGCGCGGACGCGGGGGCTGGTAACCGCCCCGCGGATTGCCGCCCTGACCGACCGCACCCGCGACCAGCAGCGTGCGCGCGTTGGAATAGGTAGTACCGCTATTGTTGGCGAGCGTGATCCAGCCCTGCACGTCGATCTTGCCCGCGCCCTCGTCGAACAGGGCGACATAATCCGCCTTCCACGACAGGCCGCCGGTCAGATAGGCTAGCGTCGCGGGCCGCGCCCCCGCCCGTTCGGCATCCAGCGTCACGGACAGGGTCGGCCGGGCGCGCAGATTGGGCGGCAGGCTGGGAAAGATCAGGCGGCGGCCATAATCCGGCAACACCTCGATCCGTCCGCCCGACCGAATGATCGTCCCGCCATTATTGGCCAGCACCTCGACATTTTCCGATGTCTCGACGCCGCTTGCCGGATTCTGCTTCACCACGGTGATCGTTCGCCCGACCGACTTGTCGAGCAGCTTGTCCGGCGTCAGCAGGTCGTAATCGAAATTCTGTTCGACGATGGTCGCGCCGTCCACGCCCAGCGTCACCGTTTCCGGCCGGATCTGCGCCGACACATCGGGAAACTCCTGACGATTGATCCCGCCCGACAGGGTCAGTTGTCGCCGGTCCTGAACCAGCGCGACATTGTTGTTATAGATGGTGACGGAAACATCGCCCTGCGCCGTGGGTGGTTCGGTCTGCGCCATTGCCGCGCCCGGCACCATCACCAGTGCCGCCACACCCAGAATACGCATCGACTCTCTCCCTGCCCGATGGCTTCGGGGGGAACCTAACCGATTGCCGGACAAGCGAAAGCGAAAAGCGCGATGCCCGTTCGGCAATCCTGCAAACAGAAAAAGGCCCCGGCGATGACCGGAGCCTTTTGCTGTTGTCTCATTCGGACGTCCGCCGATCAGGCGGCGTTGACGCTTTCATCGCCCGCCTCTGCACGCGGCTTGCGACCCCGGCGGCGGGGCTTTGCCTCGCCCTCGTCGCCGGCTTCGGCCGTATCGACGACGCCGATCGACGGCGGCAGCACGGCCGCATCCAGCGCGGCGGGCGCTTCGGCTTCCTCGGCCGCTTCGTTGCGGGGGCGTCGGCCACGACGGCGCGCGCCGCGGTCTTCACCCTCGGCGGCATTGTCCGCGTCGGCAGCATCGACCGGGCGGTCGGGCCGGGTGTAGCCATTCCGGCCATCCTCGCGCGGCTGACCGTCGTCGCGCGGGCGGCGATCCTCGCGGGGGGCACGCGCCTCACGCTGCGGACGATCCTCGCGCGGCTGGCGCTCGTCGCGGCGCTGCGGCCGGGCTTCCGCCTCGGTCTCGCCCTCGTCGCCGTCCAGCTCGAAACCGTCCTCGTCGCCATCCTCGTCCTGCGCATCGCCCTGCTGGCGACGGTTCTGCTCCTCGAACCGCGAACGGTTTTCGTTGAGCACGCGGAAATAATGGTCGGCGAACTGAAGGTAATATTCAGTGTTCACCCGGTCGCCCTGCATCTGCGCATCGCGTGCCAGGTTCTTGTATTTTTCGAGAAGCTGGGCCGCGTTGCCGCGCGCCCGGTTGTCGATCCGGCTGCCATTGCCCTGATTTGCGCCGCCGCCATTCGGGCGCTGGCCACCACGACCGCGACGGCGGCCGGCCTGACGATTGTTCATCAAGATAGTTCGGTCCTGTTTAAAATGTCCGCCGATCCAAACCCGATCCCGGAGAGGTCATAAACCCCGCTGCCGCGCGCCGTGGGTACGCCGCGTGTGCCGCGCGCCATGGCTACCGGACAAAAGCAGCTTCCATGACTGGAATGGGCAACGCCCTGATTTCAACAGCTTGGCTGAAAAGGCTTTCCCCGGCGGCGGTGTTAGCCGGTCCCATCCCATTCTCCAAGCGAAATATGTCTTTATGCGCCTATTTCAATTGCCGATGATTGCGCGCGGCCGCCCGGCCAGATCGCGTCGCATCGCGGGAGTCATCCCGGCATCGCGGATCATCGCCGCAACGGCATCGCCCTGTGTCCACCCGATCTCCAGCACCGCCGCACCGCCGGGTGCCAACAGCCGGGAAAGCTCGGGTATGATCCGGCGATACGCGTCCAGACCATCGGTCCCGGCGAACAGCGCGCCTGCCGGTTCGTGCGCCCGCACCTCTGCACCGATCGCCTCGCCCGTGCCGATATAGGGGGGGTTGCACAGGATCAGGTCGAACGTTCCCTCGATCCCGTCGGTCCAGTTGCCCAGCCGCCACGCCGCGCGATCCGGCGCGATCCGCGCGCCATTGGCCCGCGCGAACGCCAGCGCAGCTTCACTCACATCGACGCCGATGCCCGTCGCCTCCGGCCATTCGGCCAGCGCGGCCAGCAACAGCGTGCCCGGCCCCGTGCCCAGATCCAGGATATGGCGCGGCCCCGGCCCACCGGAAAACCGCTCGACCGCCGCCTCGATCAACGTCTCGCTGTCGGGACGGGGAATCAGCACGCCCGGCCCCACGGCCAGGGTGATGGTCCAGAAATCCCGCGTGCCCGTGATATAGGCCACCGGCTCCAGCGCCATGCGCCGCTCGATCAGCGCGTCGAACGCATCGGGCGCTGCCTCGTCCAGATGCCGCAGCATCACGTCCGACCGGGAAACGCCCAGCGCGTGCGCCATCAGCAATTCGGCATCCAGCCGCGCGGTGTCGCTGATCGCCCCCAACCGCGCCGTCGCGGCGGCCAGGGCAGCGCGAACGGTCACTCCCGGTCCAGCTGCGCCAGCCGGTCCGCCTGATCCGCTGCGATCAGCGCGCCGACCAGCTCGTCCATCTCGCCCTCCAGGATTTCGGGCAGGCGGTGGAGCGTCAGGTTGATCCGGTGATCGGTTACCCGCCCTTGCGGGAAATTATAGGTGCGGATCCGCTCCGACCGGTCGCCCGATCCGACCATGGATTTGCGCGTGCCCGCCCGCTCGCTGGCCAGCCGCTCGCGCTCCGCCTCGTACAAGCGCGTGCGCAGCACCTGCATCGCCTTGGCCTTGTTCTTGTGCTGCGATCGCTCGTCCTGCTGGATGACGACCAGTCCCGTGGGAATGTGGGTCAGCCGGACCGCGCTGTCCGTCGTATTCACGTGCTGGCCGCCCGCGCCGGACGCACGATAAATGTCGATGCGCAGATCCTTGACCTCGATCTGCACGTCCACTTCCTGCGCCTCGGGCAGCACCGCGACCGTCGCTGCGCTGGTGTGGATGCGCCCGCCGCTTTCGGTGGTCGGCACGCGCTGCACCCGGTGGACGCCGCTTTCGAACTTCAGCCGGGCGAACACGCCCTGCCCCGCCACGCTGGCGACGACTTCCTTGTATCCGCCCGCCTCGGACGGGCTGGCAGAGATCATCTCGACCCGCCAGCCGTGATTGGCGGCATAGCGTTCGTACATCCGCATCAGGTCGCCGGCGAACAAAGCCGCCTCGTCCCCGCCGGTGCCGGCGCGGATTTCCAGCATCGCCGCCCGCTCATCGGCCACGTCGCGCGGCAACAGGGACAGGGCCAGCCGATGCTCCGCCCCCTCCAGCGCTTGCCTGTTGGCGCGCAGTTCCTCCGCCGCCATGGCGCGCAGTTCCTCGTCGCCGTCCTGCGTCATGTGCGCCAGCGAGTCCGCCTCCTGGCGCAGGCGACGGACTTCGGCGGCGGCATTGGCCACCGGCTCCAGCTCGGCATATTCCTTGGACACCGCAACGAACCGCTCGCCGGGCAGATCGCCCGTCGCCATCATCGCGGCAAGCTCATCCCGCCGCGCCTCAATCGCGCGAATGCGGTCCGCCGGAATGCGGGTCACAGCGATTCGATCACAGAGGCGATCACAGCGCGAATGTCCTGAACATCGTCAGGCTGCTGCTTGGTGTTAAAGGAATAGGCGGGATCGTCGCCCTGCATGCGCACACCGACCAAAACCCTGGCGTCCATCTTGGATGCCTTGTCAAAACGTTTGCGCGGCGATCCGCTCGTTACCGCCTCGGCAGAATAACCGGCTTGCCGCAGTTTGCCCAGAAAGGTGGGCGCATGGGCGATCAGGCGATCATCCTCCAAGGCAATCGCCACATCGACCCGCTCCACGGCGGGCTCGGCAATCAGCATCGCCAGCCGCTCGACCCCCGCAGCCCAGCCGACCCCCGGCGTGGGGTTCCCCCCCAAACTCTCGATCAGGCCGTCATAGCGCCCGCCCGCCAGCACGGTGCCCTGCGCACCCAGCCGATCGGTGACAAATTCGAACGCGGTATGCCGGTAATAATCCAGGCCCCGCACCAGCCGCGCATTGCGCGTCCACGCCACCCCCGCCGCGTCCAGCCCGCCGGTCACCGCGCCAAAGAAGTCTGCCGCCTCGGCCGTCAGGAACTGGTCGATATCCGGCGCTGAGTCGGCGATCGGCCGGTCGCGCGGATCCTTGCTGTCCAGGATGCGCAGCGGGTTCTTGTCCAGCCGCGCCAGGCTGTCCTCGGACAGGTCCGCCCGGTGGCTCTGGAAATGCTCGACCAGCGCCGCCCGCCACGCATCGCGCGTCGCCGCATCGCCCAGCGTATTGAGCTGCAGCGTCACCCCGTCGCTGATCCCCAGCTCGCGCAGCAACTGGTCCGCAAACGCCAGCAGCTCCACATCCGCCATCGGCTCGGCCGCGCCGATCACCTCGGCATCGATCTGGTGGAACTGGCGGAACCGGCCCTTTTGCGGCCGCTCATACCGGAACACCGGCCCGCTGGTGGCCAGCTTTAGCGGCGCATATTGCTGCCACCCCTCGGTCAGGAACGCGCGGGCAATGCCGGCGGTAAATTCGGGGCGCAGCGTGATCGAATCCCCGCCACGATCCTCGAACGTGTACATCTCCTTCGATACCACGTCTGTCGTCTCGCCCAGTGACCGGGCAAAGACCGCCGTGCTCTCGAACACGGGAATATCGACCCGCTGGAAACAATACAGCCGGCGCACGCGATCGAACGCATCGAGTACCGCGGCAAACCGCCGCTGCTCCTCGCCGAAAATATCCTGGGTGCCGCGTATCCGCTGCGGGGTCTGAATCTTGGCCATGGCTGGCGGCTATCTAGAAGGGCAGCACCGCAAATGCCAGTAGGCGCAGCGCGATCGCCACATCGGCTTGCCTAGCCCGCCCGCGCCCGCTAGATAGCGCGCCTGCCCCATGGGCCGGGCGGGTATAGCACAATGGTAGTGCAGCAGCCTTCCAAGCTGAATACACGGGTTCGATTCCCGTTACCCGCTCCAGTCCGCCCTTATCCCACCATCCGCAACAGCGTCTCGATCCGGTTGGCTTCCGCCGCCGGCTTGTCGCGCCTGATCCGCGCGATCCGGGGAAAGCGCATCGCCAGGCCCGATTTGTGCCGCTTGCTTTCGTGGATCGAATCGAACGCCACTTCCAGCACCAGCGTCTTTTCCACCTCGCGCACAGGACCAAATCGGTTCACCGTATTCGCCCGAACGAACCGGTCGAGCCATTTCAGCTCCTCGTCGGTGAACCCTGAATAGGCCTTGCCCACCGGCAGCAGCTCGCCATCCTCGGTCCAGCAGCCAAAGGTATAATCGCTGTAGAAACTCGACCGTTTGCCGTTGCCGCGCTGGGCGTACATCATCACGCAATCGGCGGTCAGCGGATCGCGCTTCCATTTGTACCACAGGCCGACACGCCGCCCGCCGACATAGGGGGCATCGCGCCGTTTCAGCATCACCCCCTCGATCGCCGCATCGCGCGCACCCGCGCGGATTTCCGCCAGCGCATCGAAATCCGCCGCGTCGATCACCGTCGACAGGTCGAACCGTTCGGCGGGCAGGCGCGGAACGAACGCCTCCAGCCGGGCGCGCCGCTCCGCCCAGCCCAGTTCGCGCAGGTCCGCCTTTCCATCGAACAGGATGTCGTACAGGCGGACGAACGCCGGATAGTCGGCCAGCATCCTGGCCGACACCGTCTTGCGCCCCAGCCGCTGTTGCAGCGCGTTGAAACTGGCCGCGCCGCCCTCCTCGCCGCCCTGCACGGTCCCGCGCACCATCAATTCGCCATCGACCGCGCCGGGCACGCGAAAATCGGCCGCCACCTCCGGGAAACTGCCCGTGATGTCGTCGCCGCCCCGGCTGTAAAGCCGCGTCTCGCCGCCCGCATGGACGATCTGCACGCGGATGCCGTCCCATTTCCATTCGGCGGCATAGTCAGAGAGGTTGACGGTCCCGTCCTCCAGCGGATGGGCCAGCATGAACGGGCGGAACACCGGCACGTCCTCGACCCGCGGGGCAGGGGCACGGCCCTCGGCCCAATCGAACAGCGGGGCATATGGCGGCGCGATACCGTGCCACAGTTCCTCGACCTGATCGACATCCAGGGAAAAGGCCCCCGCAAACGCCGTCTTGGCCAGCCGCGCCGACACCCCGATGCGCAGGCCCCCGGTCGCCAGTTTCAGCAGCGCATAGCGGCCGTCCGCATCCAGCGCGTCCAGCATCCGCGCCAGTTCCGCCGGTGCCTCCGCCCGGCTCAGGCTGTTCAGCCGCTCGATCACCGCCGCCACGCCCAGCTCGCCCGCATCGCCGCCGCGCGCGGGCCAGATCAGGGCCACCGTCTCTGCCGTATCGCCCACATAATCGCGGCTCATCCGGAACAGCACGGGATCGACCCGTTCCTCCACCAACGCGCGGACGATGGCGGGCTTCACCCCCTTGATATCCACCTCGCCGGTCAGCGCCGCCAGCGCCCATCCGCGATCGGGATCGGGGGTCGCGCGCAGATACTCCGCGATCAGCCGCAATTTCTGGTTGCGGGACCGGGTATAGACCAGCCGGTCGATCAGGTCGGCAAAGGCGCGCATTATCCGAACAGATGGCGTGTCCGCCCCGCCGCCGCTAGAGGGGCGCGATGCTGCGCCGCCTGTTCCGCTTTGCCCTGTTCCTCGCCATCCTGGGGGCGGTGCTCGCCACCTGGGGCTATCGCAACAGCATTGCCGATCCGGTCGCGCGCACCGCCCGGCTGTCGTTGCCCGGCTGGCCCGCTTATGCCCCGCCGCTGCGGGTCGCCCTGTTGTCCGATGTCCATGTGCAGGGGCCGGACATGCCGCCCGATCGCCTTCGCCGCCTTGCCGGACGGGTCAATGCGGCGCGGCCCGACGCGGTGCTGATCGCGGGCGATCTGGTGGGCGACCGGATGGTGGCGACCCGCTGGTATGACGATGCAGCGATTGCCGATGCCATCGCTGCCTTTCGCGCGCCGCGCGGCGTGTTCGTGGTGCTGGGCAATCACGATCACTGGCGCACGCCGCGCGCGCTGACCACCGAACTGCGCCGACGGGGTATCACCGTGCTGAGTAACGAAGCCGCGCCCATCGGGCCGCTGACGCTGATCGGCATTGATGACGAATACAGCCATCATGACGATATTCCCGCATCCATTGCCGCGGCCGACCGGCTGGGCGGCGTGCCGCTGGTGCTGACGCACAGTCCGGACGTGGTGCCGAACCTGCCGCCGCGATGGCGCCATATCCTTGTCGGGCACACCCATTGCGGTCAGGTCGTCCTGCCGCTGATCGGGGCGCCCATGGTGCCGTCGCGCTATGGCGACCGGTATCGCTGCGGCGTCATCCGCGACGGCGCGCGCACCGTGATCGCCGGCGCGGGCTGGGGCACCAGCGAGCTTCCGCTCCGCTTCGGCGCCCCGCCCGACTGGTGGCTGGTCACCCTGGGGCGATAGCGTCAGCCCCCGGCGATCTTCTTGCCGGTGAACAGGCCCAGCACCAGCAGGACCGCGAAGACCGCGATGGCGACAAAGAACAGGATCTTGGCAATCTCGACAAAGGCGCCGCCAATGCCGCCGAAGCCGAGCAGCGCCATGACAAGTCCGGCGATCAGAAAGATCAGGGCCCAGCGTAACATGATAATCTCCCGTTATTGGCACCCCCGCAGCAACAGCGGATGAACGTCCCGACGGTTCCACCGAACGGCTGGTCGTACGCAAAGAAAAACCCCGCCCGGATCGACCGGACGGGGCGTTTCTCTATCAATTCGGGCTGACGGGGATCAGCCCTTGCGGCTGGCCTCGAACAGGAACCAGGCGCGCTCTTCGGCCTCGTCCGTCCAGTCGTCCAGGATGCCGCTGGTCGCATTGTCCTTGGCATCATCGACAATGTCCTTGGCCTCGCGCAGCGACGCGACCAGGGCAAGGTTGTCCTCGCGCAGTTCGGCCAGCATGTCCTCCGGCTTCACAAAGTCCTTGTCATTGTCCTTGATCGTCTGACGACGGGCAATGTCACCGATCGACCGCAGCGTTGTGTTGCCGGTCTTGCGCACCCGCTCCGCAATCGCGTCGGTCGTCGCTAGGATCTGGCTCGCCTGATCGTCCAGCATCAGGTGATAGTCACGGAAATGCGGGCCGCTGACATGCCAGTGGAAATTCTTGGTCTTCAGGTACAGCGCATAGCTGTCGGCCAGGATGCCGTTCAGCGCGTCGGCCACCGACTTGGCGGCATTGTCCTTCAGATCGGTGGGCGTGTCGAGCGCGGGGCTGACGTCGGCCATGATATCCTCCATCCTGCATTGGAAACTCGGTTCGGCGCTATAACGAGAGCGGCGCGGATTTGCTCCATCCGAAACGCAAAACTTTTCGGCAATCATCCCCATCGCTCGGGTCAATCAGGCCGGATCGTTCAGGGAAGCAGCGCCCGCACCGTCAGCACGCCGCCGGTGATCAGCGCGGCAATTGCGATTGCCGGGCGCAACCAGCGGCGCGGCACCCGGTCCCATGTTTGTTCGCCGAAGGCCATGGCGATGAACGCCGCCCCCATCGCGCCGATCCATCCGCCGACCGCCGCCACCCACGGCACCGGCGCTGCCACGGCCAGCGCGAACAACAGGAAATAGGCCCGGTCCCCCCAGATCAGGCTGAACCCGCCCAGCAGCGCGGTGACGAACCCGCCGGTCCGCCACTGGTCCAGCGCGTCCAGCCGCCGCATCGGGATCAGGCCGGCGACCCCCGCGACGATCAGCGCGATGCCCGTCAACAGGGTGCGCGCCGCGCCCGGCATCGCGGGCTGCACCGCCCCCGCAAACACCGCGCTCAGGAACGCGGCCAGGCCATGCGCCACGGCCAGCCCGGCCAGCACGCTCAGGATATTGCCGAATCGCTCGCCCAGCCGCGCCGCCAGCATCGGCGGCCGGTCGGTCAGGTGCAGCAGCAGTAACGCGGCAAAGGCCGGGAACAGGCCGCTCATCCGGTGGCGTTCACGACCGCCCGCGAATCGCGCGCACCGAACAGGCGGCGGCGAACAGCTGCTCCGCCTCGGCATCCGCCCGGCCACAGCCGATCGCATCGCGCAGCAACAGCATCCAGTCATTGAGGCCCGCGCCATGTTCGCCGCGGGCCAGCGCCGCCTCGATCGCATGGATGACGGGCAATGCCGGGTGCAGGCCCAGGGCAATCGCCTCTCGCCGGATCGACTCGACCGCGCGGGCCAGGTCGCCCGGCGCGCGATGGCCCAGCGTGGTGGCAATCCCGTCGATGCGGGTCAGCACGGTGGCCACCGCCTCGCCGCCCGGTCCGCTCGTCATGGCCGTCTGCTGCATGGTCACCGCCCCCTTTTGCGCCGGTTCGCCTCGGGGTTCAGCATCACCCGGCCATGGTTAACGCACGGTATACGGGGCACGCGCCTTGACATCGGCCGCCGAATCCGCCAATCGCGCTCTCCTGCCAGCGGCCGCCCGTGCGCGCCGCTGTTCCTTTATTCAGACTCACAGGGATTACGGTCATGGCCAAGCCGACCACCGTCAAGATCAAGCTCGTCAGCACCGCTGACACCGGGTTCTTCTATGTCACCAAGAAGAATCCCCGGAATCAGACGGAAAAGATGAGCTTCCGCAAGTACGATCCCGTCGTGCGCAAGCATGTCGAGTTCAAGGAAGCGAAGATCAAGTAATCCCGGCGGCCGCACTCGCGGCCCCCGCCCGGACGGCATTCGCCCGTTCCCGCCAGCCGGGGGCGGGTTTTTGCTTGTCCGACGCAGATCGGGGCTCTGCCGGGCAGCACCACCCGGCCCGTCATCCCGCCAGCGAGCGCACCTCTTCGATGAACCGCATCATCGACACCGGCTTGGACAGATAGCCGCTGGCTCCCGCCTCCCGCGCGCGATCTTCCTCGTCCGGCCCGGAATAGGCGGTCAGGGCAAGCACCGGGATATGGCGCAGCATCAGGTCGCGCTTCACCGCGGCGATCAGGTCCAGCCCGTTGATCGTCCCCAGCCGCATATCCGTGACCATCAGGTCGGGGATCACCGCCTTCAGCCGCTCGATCGCGTCGCGGCCATCGCTGACCGGATCGACGACAAAGCCATGGGCGCGCAGCACGTCGGTGAACAGCTTCAGGTTCAGCTCGTTATCCTCGACAATCACCACGCTTTTTGTCACGGGGGCCCCTTCCCGGTTCATTGACGGACAGGCAATAGGCCATGCTGCCCCCCGAAACAAATCCTGCCAGCGATTCCAGCATCATCGCGCTTCATGCGCTGGCCTGGGTGCTGGGCGATTCGGGTCGGGCCACACGGTTTGTCGACCTGACGGGGCTCGATCCGGAAACGATACGGGCACGGGCCGGCGACCCCGTGCTGCTGGCGGCGGTGATCGATCATCTGTGCGCCCATGAACCGGACTTGCTCGCCTGCGCCGATGCCATCCACCAATCGCCCGACGCGCTGGTCCGCGCGGGCAGGGACCTGAAATCCGCATGAAACCGCTGCTGATCTGTGACTGTGACGAAGTGCTGCTGCACATGGTCCGCCATTTTGCCGACTGGCTGGACCGGGCGCACCAGATCGATTTCGTCCTGCACAACAGCGAATTCGGCCGCGCCATGCGTCGCCGGTCCGACGGGATGCTGGTGCCGCAGGAACAGGCATGGGATTTTCTCGGTGGTTTCTTCACCACCGAAATCCACAGCCAGACGCCGATCCCCGGCGCGATCGAATCGATTCAGGCACTGGCGAAGGAGGCGGATATCGTCATCCTGACCAACCTGATCGACGATCATCGCGACCGCCGCATCGACCAGCTTGCCCGCCATGGCCTGATCCACCGCGTCGAAACCAATCAGGGGGGCAAGGGGCATCCCGTGCGACGCCTGATGCGCGAACATGGCGATCCGGTGACGGTGTTCGTCGACGATCTGGCCGTGCATCACCAATCGGTCGCCGAACACGCGCCGCTGGCCCACCGGCTGCACCTTGTCGGCTGCGACGACGTCGCCTCGACCACCCTGCCCGCGCCCCATGCCCATGCCCGGATCGACCGGTGGGATGATGCGATGCCGTGGATCCGGTCGCGCTTTGCGATGGGGCACGCCGTCCCGGCTTGACGCGCGGCGGGCGGCATGGTGTGGCTGCGCCCATGACGCAGCGTATCGAAGCCCGCCTGGCCGAACTCGGCCTCACCCTGCCCGCTCCGGCAGCCCCGGTTGCCGCCTATGTCCCCGCCGTGATCGCGGGCGGCCTGCTGCACCTGTCGGGTCAGCTGCCGTTCGCCGCCGACGGCGCATTGATGACCGGCCGGCTGGGCGAGGATCGCGATCTGGACTTCGGACAGGAAGCGGCCCGGCGTTGCGGGCTGATGATCATCGCACAGGCGCGTGCCGCGCTGGACGGCGATCTGAGCCGTATCGCGCGCGTCGTGAAACTGGGCGTGTTCGTCAATTCCGCCGCCAGCTTTACCGATCAGCCAAAGGTGGCGAACGGCGCATCGGAACTGATGGTCGCGCTGCTCGGCGATGCCGGCCGCCATGCCCGTTCGGCGGTCGGCGTGCCCACCCTGCCGCTCGGAGCGGCGGTCGAGGTGGATGCCATCCTCGCCCTCAACGCCTGAACAGGGCCGAACCGGACCTTTCTATCCGGCCCGATCTCCCGGCGGGGCGTGTTTCGCCCGCCGGTCTTGTTGCTGCGATGCAACACCCGCATCGCGAACGTAACCCATACTGTCTTAATTCTATTGCGCAACGACGCCCGAATCGGCAATCTTGTTGCCGTCGCGTGGGATCGCACGGCCGCATTTTCGCGGAACAGATGTGACGAAACGCAGCGCAGGCGGAGCCTTACGTATGGACAAGACGAAAGGGATACGATGCGCTTCTCTCACCTCATGCTGGGCGCCGTAGCGCTCGTTGCAGCCGCGCCGGCCTATGCGCAGGAAGAAACCGAGGCTCCTTCCGAACTCACCGTATCGGGCAGCGTTGCGCTGGTTTCCGACTATCGCTTCCGCGGCGTATCGCAGTCGGACAAGGAACTGGCCGTTCAGGGCGGCGTGACCGTCAGCCATGACAGCGGCTTCTATGTCGGCACCTGGGCGTCGAACCTGGCAGGCTGGGGCACCTTTGGCGGCTCCAACACCGAACTCGACCTGTTCGGCGGCTTCAAGTTCCCGGTTGGCGAAGGCACGCTGGACACCGGTCTCGTCTGGTACATGTATCCGGGCGGCGCGGACAAAACCGACTTTGCCGAACTCTATGCCAAGCTGTCCGGCACCGCCGGCCCCCTCGGCCTGACCGCTGGCGTCGCATATGCCCCGGCTCAGGAAGCGTTGGGCAAGTGGTACAATACCGGTGCCGATGCGGCCGCCGGCGTGTTCAACAATCCGGGTGACAAGGAAGACAATCTCTACGTCTCCGGCGACGCCACCTATGCGCTTCCCGAAACGCCGATCACGCTCAAGGGGCATATCGGCTATTCAAACGGCAATTCCGGCCTTGGCCCGAACGGCACCTCGGTCGCGCCGACCGGTGAATATTTCGACTGGTCGCTGGGCGCGGACGTTGCCGTTTCCGGACTGACGCTGGGCGTGTCGTACATCGATACCGATATCAGCGCGGCGGACGGTGCCTATCTGGCCCCGAACTTCCTGACCGTCGATGGCGGCCAGATCGCGGATGCAACGATCGTCTTCTCGGTCAGCGCCGCCTTCTGATCGGCCCGGAATGAAAAAATGGGGGGCGGTCCACCGGGCCGCCCCCTTTTTTGTTAGCAGGGGCCATCGGCAGCCGGCCAAGCCGCATCCTCCGCACACGCCCATCCCGGGCAGCACCCCCACACGCTCATCCTGAGCACTACCCCAACACGCTCATCCTGAGCCTGTCGAAGAATCATGTCCCTCAGCCCGCCGGGCCTCAGATGGCGGCGCACTTTTCCGCCAGCCAGGCCCGGTCGGCCTCGTCCAGCTGCGGCCCGATCCGCGCCAGCACCTCGGCATGATAGGCATCCAGCCACGCCCGCTCTGCCACGGTCAGCAGCGCCGGTTCGATCAGCGTCCGCTCGATGGGCGCAAAGGTCAGCGTTTCGAACCCCAGCATCGGCTGTTCGCCACCCGCGATCGAACGCGGCTCGACCAGCACCAGATTTTCGATGCGGATGCCGTATTCGCCGGCCTTGTAATATCCCGGCTCGTTGGACAGGAACATGCCGGCACGCAAGGGTTCGGCCGGGCCGCCGCCCGGATAATTGGGCTTGGCGATCCGCTGCGGCCCTTCATGCACCGCCAGATAGGCGCCGACGCCGTGGCCGGTGCCATGCGCGAAATCCAGCCCCGCGTCCCACAGCGGCCGCCGCGCGAAACTGTCCAGCTGACCGCCCGTCGTCCCTTCCGCGAATATGGCAGTGGCAATGGCGATATGCCCCTGCAGCACGCGGGTGAACCGGTCGCGCATCTCCGCTGTCGGTTCGCCCACCGGCATCACGCGGGTCACATCGGTGGTGCCATCGGCATATTGCCCGCCCGAATCGACCAGATACAGCTGACCCGGCCGGATCGGCGCGTCGCTTTCCTCCGTCACCTTGTAATGCGGGCTGGCACCATGCGCGCCGGTGGCGGAAATGGTGTCGAAACTCGTGTCCTTCAAAACGCCGGTCGCCTGGCGGAACTCAAGCAGCTTCGCCGCCGCCGACAGCTCGGTCAGCTCGCCCGCAGGCGCCATCTCCTCGAACCATTTCAGGAACCGGACCAGCGCCGCGCCGTCCCGCGCCTGCGCCGCACGATGGCCGTCAATCTCGGCCTGGTTCTTCACCGCTTTGGCCAGCACCACGGGATCGCGTGTCGCGATCACCCGTGCGCCGCCCGCCTCCAGCGCGTCAAAGATGGCGGCCACACAGAATCCCGGATCGGCGACCACCGCCTTGCCGGCAAATCCGCCCAGCGCATCGGCAAAGGCTGCGCGGTCCCGCACCCGCACGCCATTGCCCAGATGGCGCAGCACCGCATCGTCCACCTTGTCCGGTGCAACGAACAGGTCGGCGGTGCCATCGGCATGAACGATGGAATAGGCGAGCGCGACCGGCGTATGCGCCACGTCGCGGCCGCGCACGTTCAGCGTCCAGGCAATCGAATCGAGCGCGGCGATCACCACCGCATCGGCTCCGCGATCGGTCAGCCAGTCGGCGATCCGCTGCCGCTTGGTGGCGGAGCTTTCGCCCGCCAGCGCATCGTCATATGCCTCCAGCCGCTCGTCCGACGGCCGCGGCCGGTCGGCCCAGATGGCATCGATGGGATTGTCGGTAACGGGCACCAGCGTCGCGCCCCGCGCCGCCAGCGCATCGCGCGCCTCGTTCACCCAGGCGCGGGTATGCAGCCACGGGTCGTATCCGATCCGCGCGCCCTGCCCGGCATGATCCTTCAGCCAGTCGGCGATGCTGGTGTCCGGCACCTGCACATACTGGAAATGCTCGCCCGACACCTGCTCGCGCACCTGCAGCGTATAGCGCCCGTCGGTAAAGATCGCCGCCTCTGCCGGCAGCACCACGGCACTGCCCGCCGACCCCTGAAATCCGGTCAGCCAGGCAAGCCGCTGCGCATAATCGCCGACATATTCGCTCATATGCTCGTCGGTCAGCGGCACGACGAAACCGTCCAGCGAAACGGCGGCGAGTTGGTCGCGGAGCGCCTTCAGGCGATCGGCGGTGGTGGACATGAGCAGGTTCCCGTTTAGAAGATGACGGGCCTAACATAGGCGGCCGGGCGTCGCACGGCCAGCGCCCAGACCGGAGCCATCCATGCGCCAGTTGTTGACCGGCATCGCCCTGATTTTCTCCGCCGCCATCCCTGCATCAGCCCAGAAAGTGACCATGACCGACGTAAAGCCGCCCGTCGCGCAGCAGCGCCCCTACAGCTACGAACGCCACGGCATCACCATCAGCGATCCGTATCACTGGCTGAAGGATCAGGGGTATCCGACCGTCGATGACAAGGATGTGCTGGAATATCTCAAGGCCGAAAACGCCTATTTCGAGGCGCAGATGGCCCCGCACAAGGCACTGGTCGACACGCTCTATGAAGAGATGAAGGGCCGCATCAAGGAAGATGACAGTTCGGTTCCGGCCAAGGACGGCGCCTATCTTTACTGGCGCGCGTTCGAAGAAGGGGCGCAGTATCGCAAATGGTGGCGCCGTCCGGTGGCGGGCGGTGCGGACGAACTGATCCTCGACGAACCGGCGCTTGCCGAGGGGAAGGAATATTTCAGCCTCGGCGCGATCGAGGTTGCACCCAACGACCGGCTGATGGCCTATGCCACCGATACCAACGGTTCGGAACGCTACACCGTTCGCATCCGCGACCTGTCGACCGGACAGGATCTGCCGGACGTCATTCCGGGCATGAAATCCGCCATCGTCTGGTCGGCCGATTCATCGGGCTTCTTCTACGGCAACGCCAATGACAGCTGGCGGACCGACACGATCTTCTACCACCGCCTCGGCGACGATCCCAAGAATGACCGGGTGATCTACAAGGAGGCGGATGACGGGTTTCAGGCCGGCATCGGCATGACCCACAGCCGCAAGTTCATCCTCATCGAAACCGGCGATCAGGTGACGAGCGAAATCCGCCTCATTCCGGTGGACAAGCCCGATGCCCAGCCGATCCTGGTCCGTGCGCGCCAGCCGGGGGTCAGCTATTCGGTGGAGGAGCATGACGGCACGCTGTTCATCCACACCAACGATACCGACACCCAGTTCCGCCTGGTCACCGCCAGCCTCGACAAGCCCGGCGAGTGGAAGGAACTGATCGCCCCGTCCAAGACCTTCTACATGACGGACGTCAGCACCTTTGCCGACTTCTTCGTGGTGGAGGGGCGCGAGAACGGCCTCGATCAGGTTTATCTCCACCGCTATTCGGGCGGCGCGCCCACGCGCATCGCGTTTGACGAGGCAAGCTATGTCGCCGGCCTTGACGAAAATCCCGAATATGATGTCGACACGCTGCGCCTGAACTATCAGTCGATGGTCACGCCCGGTACGGTGATGAATTATCGCCTGTCGGACGGCGAAAAGACGGTGCTGAAGGTTCAGCAGATTCCGTCCGGCTATGACGCCAGCCAGTATGAAACCGAACGGCTGATGATCCCGGCCCGCGACGGGACGCAGGTGCCCGTGTCGATCGTCTACAAGAAAGGGTTCAAGCGCGACGGCAGCCAGCCGCTGCACCTCTATGCCTATGGCGCCTATGGCTATGCCATCCCGCCCGGCTTTTCGACCGGCCGCCTGTCCCTGCTCGATCGCGGCTTTGCCTATGCCATCGCGCATATCCGGGGCGGCGATGACCTTGGCTATCAATGGTATCTCGACGGCAAGCTGGAAAAGCGCACCAACACCTTCAACGATTTCGTCGATGTGGCGCGCGGCCTGATCGAACGCGGCTATACCTCGGCGGGCAAGCTTACGGCTTCGGGCGGCTCGGCGGGCGGCGAGCTGATGGGCGCGGTGGTCAATCAGGCGCCGGAACTGTTCGGCGCGGTCGCCGCGCACGTCCCCTTTGTCGACGTGCTCAACACCATGCAGGACGAAAGCCTGCCGCTCACCCCCGGCGAATGGCCGGAATGGGGCAACCCGATCACGGACAAGGCGGCGTTCGAACTGATCCGCAGCTACAGCCCCTATGACAATGTGACGGCAAAGGCGTATCCGCCGCTGCTGATCACCGGCGGCCTCAACGATCCGCGCGTCACCTATTGGGAACCGGCCAAATGGGCGGCAAAATTGCGCGCGACCAAGACGGACCAGAACGTCCTCCTGCTCAAGACGAATATGGGCGCTGGCCATGGCGGCAAGTCGGGCCGCTTCGAATCGCTGCGCGAGGATGCGGAGGAACAGGCATTCCTGCTGTGGCAGCTGGGCCTGACCAACTGACACGGTTTGCGATCAGGCGGCATCCAAGCTCGCTCGTCCCGAGCCTGTCGAAGGACGAAACCCGCCAGCAGCCCCACCTCCCTCTCCCGTCTGCGGGAGAGGGAAGGCGCGGAAGATTGAGCGTTTTCCGCGCCAACCCGCGCGCCTGTCACTTCAATGTCACCCAATCAGATAATAGATCATCGCCATGACCTTCACCCCCTCCCGCCGGCAGTTCGGGGCCGGCCTCGCCTCCCTTGCCTTTGCCGGCTTTGCCGCGCGTACCGGCCTTGCCCAGGATGTCCGCTATCGCAGCGAAGTGACGGGATATGGCCCGCTGGTCCGCGATCCCGCCGGGCTGCTCGATCTGCCCCAGGGCTTTTCCTATCGCGTCCTGTCGGAACTGGGTCAGCGGATGGACGACGGGTTTCGCGTGCCCGATGCCGCCGACGGCATGGGCCTTGTCCCCCTTGGCGCTGGCCGTGTTGCCCTGATCCGCAATCATGAGCTCAAGGACAGCGCGATCGAGCGCGGCCCGACCGGCGGGGACAAGGCGCTGATCGACCGGCTGGCCCGCCTGTCGACCTATGACGGCACCCTGCCCGGCGGCACCTCCACCCTGATTGTCGACACCCGGACCAACCGGCTCGTCAGCCAGCATCTCAGCCTGGCGGGCACCGCCGTGAACTGTGCGGGCGGCGTCACCCCCTGGGGCAGCTGGATCAGCTGCGAGGAAACGGTGGCACGCGCGGGCGACGGGCGAACGCGCGATCATGGCTGGGCGTTCGAAGTGCCGGCCAATGCCCGCGGCCTGTCCGATGCGGTGCCGCTGACCGGGCTTGGCCGCTTCAAGCACGAAGCCGCCGCTGTCGATCCGCGCACCGGCATCGTCTATCTGACCGAGGATGAGCAGGAAGGGCTGTTCTACCGCTTCCTGCCCAATGTGCGCGGGCGGCTGTCCGCCGGCGGCCGGCTTCAGGCGATGGGCTTTGCCGATGCGCCCCAGGGCGGCGATGGCCGCAACTGGGCGGGATCGCGGCCATGGACGCCGGGATCGTGGAAGCGCGCGGTGTGGATCGACGTCGATGGCGCCGACAATCCCGATGGCGACCTGCGCCTGCGGATGCACAAGGCGGGGGCCGCCCGCATGGCCCGGCTGGAGGGGGTGCATTTCGGCAAGGACGAACTCTATTTCACCTGCACGTCGGGCGGCGCGCGCAAATGCGGCCAGATCATGCGCTATGTCCCCAGCCGCCACGAAGGCCAGCCAGGCGAGCGCGACGATCCCGGCATGATCCAGCTGTTCGTCGAATCCACCGATCCCTCCGTGCTCGATTTCGCCGACAACATCACCCTTGCGCCCTGGGGGCATCTGGTGGTGTGCGAGGACAAATATGTCGAAAACCCGATGGATTGCCTGCGCGGCATCACGCCAGAGGGCAAGGTCTATGCGCTGGCTCAGGTGCGGATCGACACCGAACCGGCCGGCGTCTGTTTCTCGCCCGATGGCCGGACGCTGTTCGTGAACATCTATTCCCCGGCCAAGACGCTGGCGATCACCGGCCCGTGGAACAGCTTTCGCGCATGACAAACCGGCCGCCCCTGCCGGGGGGCGGCCGTTCTTGCTGACCCGTCGGGGTCAGCGGGCGGATCAATAACCGCCCGCGCCGCGGTACCGCGACGGAATGGCTACGGCCAGATCCTCCTCGACCGTCACCGTTCCGCGCCGCAACAGGACGCCGCGCTCTGCCATTTCCTTGCGGAAATCGCCCTCGGCATCGGCAACCTCGCGCTCATATTCGGCATAGGCCTCGATCCGGTCCGAATCGCTGTCCGCACTGCGCAGGTCGCTTTCCAGCTCGCGCTTCGCTTCGGACAGGTCCGTCTTGTAATCCAGGTAATGCGAATTGCTGTCGCTGAAGATCGCGGCATAGCGGTCGCCCCGCTGGTGCTCGCCCGCCAGTGCGGGAACCGAAATCAGCATCGTCGCCGTCGCAGCGGCAGTCATCAGACTCTTCATGGCGTGCTCCTTTCGCCGTTCGCTGAACTCTCTGATGGTCCAACGGATACCGACCGGATTCTCATCCGCGCCCTGTCGTCAAAATCGGTCGCTCGCGGGTCGATGCGCCCCGGAACAGGGATGGACGCCCGGGCCGATACCGGCTCATGCCGCCGGATCGCCCCGACGGCCCCGAATCCGCACCCGATCCCGCGTTCGGCGCGGGGGCGCCGCTATCCCCTGAACAGTCCGCCCAGCACGCCGCGCACCAGCCCGCCGACGATCCCGCCGCTCTTGGACCGGGATGACCCGAAAATCGCCTTGGTCACCTCGTTCGCCACCTGCCGTCCCACGGCCGAACTGGCCGATCGGGTCGCGCTGGTGACGGCCTTGGTCCACGGGCTGTCCGCTGCCTCGCGCGCGGCGGCGCGCTCTGCCCGCTCCTGCTCCTTGGCCGCCGCGATGCGGGCACGTTCCTGTTCCTTGGCGATTCGCGCCTCGACCTTGGCCCGTTCTGCCTCGGCCTTGTCCGCTTCCGCCTCGGCCTTGGCGGCGGCAGCAGCGGCCTTGGCCTCCGCCATCTTGGCATCCAGCAGCTCGGCGGCCGATTCCCGGTCGATGGGCGTGTCATATTTGTCGCCGACCAGATCGACGGTCAGCATGATCGCCCGCTCCTTGGCATCCAGCGGCCCGACACGCGACCGGGCCGGCGCGATCAGCGTGCGCGTCACCGGGCTGGGCGACCCGTCGGGCTGGAGGAGGGAGACGAGCGCCTCCCCGACCTTCAGCTCGGTGATCGCGGTTTCCACATCCACGCCGGGATTGGCGCGGAACGTCTCTGCCGCTGCCCGGATCGCCTTCTGCTCCTTGGGCGTAAAGGCGCGCAGCGCGTGCTGCACCCGGTTGCCCAGCTGGCCCGACACACTGTCCGGCACGTCGATCGGGTTCTGCGTGACGAAATAGACGCCCACGCCCTTCGACCGGATCAGGCGCACGACCTGCTCGATCTTGTCGACCAGCGCGTCCGGCGCATCGTCGAACAGCAGATGCGCCTCGTCAAAGAAGAAGACGAGCTTCGGCTTGTCGGGATCGCCCATCTCGGGCAGCGTCTCGAACAGTTCGGACAGCAGCCACAACAGGAACGTGGCATAGAGCCGCGGGGACGCCATCAGCTTGTCGGCGGCCAGGATGTTGATGACGCCGCGCCCCGTGTCATCCACCTTCATGAAATCAGTCAGGTCCAGCGCCGGTTCGCCAAAGAAATTGGCCCCGCCCTGCGACCGCAGCTGAAGCAGCTGGCGCTGGATCGCACCCAGGCTCGCCTTGCTCACATTGCCATATCTGGTGGTCAGCTCGTCCGCCCGCTCCCCGCAATGGACCAGCATCGCCTGCAGATCATCCAGGTCGATCAGCAGCAACCCTTCCTCGTCGGCCAAGGTGAAGGCGATGGTCAGAACGCCTTCCTGCGTTTCATTCAGACCCATCAGCCGCGACAGCAGCAGCGGCCCCATCTCCGAAACCGTCGCGCGGATGGGGTGCCCCTGTTCGCCGAACAGATCCCAGAAGGTGACGGGATTGTCGGCATAGGCATAATCGGTGATGCCAATCTCCGCCGCGCGCGCGGTGAACGGCGCATGGGTCTTGGCGGTGGGCGATCCCGCCATCGCCATGCCCGACAGGTCACCCTTCACGTCGGACACGAACACCGGCACGCCCGCCTGGCTCAGCCCCTCGGCCATGCCCTGCAACGTCACCGTCTTGCCCGTGCCGGTCGCGCCCGCGATCAGCCCGTGGCGATTGGCGCGCTTCAGCACCAGCGATTGCGGATCCGCGCCCCCCGGCCCGGCCCCGATGAACAGAACACCCGCATCGCTCATGGCAAAACCCCTTCCCATCGGTGGATGGAAAGGGGTCTAGCGCGAATTTTCTGCTGCGTCAGCCGGATCAGCGGCCGATGTTCACCGCAATATATCCGGTCACACCGCCGCGCCGCTGGACATAGAGCAGCACGTTGTTGCGGCCCGCCGACTTGGCTTCGTTGACGATGCGGGTGATGTCCGCCGCAGAGGCGACGGGCGTGCGGTTGACCGTGACGATCAGGTCGCCGCGACGCAGGCCCTTGGACGCGGCATCGCTGGACGGGTCGGCGGAAACCACCACCACGCCCTTTGCCTCGGCCGGCACGCCGATGCTGCGCGCGATCGACGGCGTCAGCGGGGTGACATTCAGGCCCAGCGACGCCGAACCGTCCTGCTGCGCGCCCTCGTCCGGCATCCCGCCCTGTTCGGCATCGGGATCGAACCCGGCGATCTGATCCTCCGGCGGACGGGTGCCGACCGTGGCGGTCAGCGTCTGGCGCTTGCCGTCGCGGATCAGCTCAAGCTGCACGCGCTCGCCCGGCTTCACCGCCGCGATCAGCGACGACAGGTTCTGCTCGGGCGTCACGTCCTTGCCGCCGACCTTGACGATCACATCGCCCTGCTTGATCCCGGCCTTGTCCGCAGCCTCGCCCGGCTCGACCCGCTGGATCAGCTCGCCGCGATCCTTGGGCAGGCCCATGGCATCGGCGATATCCGGGGTCAGCGGCTGGATGCCGATGCCCAGATAGCCGCGCTGCACCGACTGACCCTTCATCAACGTCTGGACGATGGGGCTGGCCTGTTCCGCCGGAATGGCGAAACCGATGCCCACATTGCCGCCGGTCGGCGACAGGATCTGGCTGTTGATGCCGATCACATTGCCGCGCAGGTCGAACAGCGGGCCACCGGAATTGCCCCGGTTGATCGACGCGTCCGTCTGGATGAACTTGTCGTAATTGCCCGCGCCGACGCGATTGACGGCCGAAATGATGCCGGCTGTCACCGATCCGCCCAGGCCGAACGGGTTGCCGATCGCCACGACCCAGTCGCCGACCCGCGACTGGGTGGAATCGCCAAATCGGACGAAGGGCAGGTTGGTGCCCTCGATCTTCAGTACCGCCAGGTCCGATGCCGGATCGCGGCCGACGACGCGCGCCGTATATTCCTTGCGGTCGTTCAGCGTGACGGTGATCGATTCGACCGCCGCGTTGCGATTGCCCTCGGCCGAAATGACGTGGTTGTTGGTGACGACATACCCGTCGGCGGAAATGATGAATCCCGATCCCAGCGACTGCGCCTCGCGCGTCACCGGGCGGCCGCCCTGCCCGCCGCCGAACAGGTCGGCGAACGGTGTGCCGGCGAACGGGTTGGCGTTCACCTGCACCCGCTGGGTGGTGGAAATGTTGACGACCGCCGGCTGCAGCCGGGCGACCATGTCGGCAAAGCTCATCGGGGCGCCGGCCTGGGGGGCCTGGGCCTGGATTGCGCCGGGTTCGTTCTGGGCGGTTTGCGCGCCGACCGGGCTCTGCATGGCGAGCGTCGCGGCCGCACCGCCCAGCAACAGGGCGGAAGTGATGGCGTATGTGTAACGCACGGTTCGCTATTCCTCTCAATTGGACCGGTCTGGGGAACCGGTCACTGTACGGTTAAGCCAATCGTCGCTGAACGGCGATTGAATATGAACGGTTCGTCAGCGTTGGCCGCGGCCCTCGAACTGGCGAAGATACTCATTGTCGGGCGACAGGATGATCGCCGTCTCGCCCGTGGTGGTGTTGCCGTCCGCGCCGAACGTGCGGCGATAGGACTGCATGGCCCGCCAGAAATCATAGAACTGCGGATCCTTGCCGAACGACTGGGCATAAACCTGCGCAGCCTGCGCCTCTGCCTCGGCCCGCACGATCTGCGCCTGCTTGAACCCCTGCGCCTCGATGGTGCGGGCTTCCTGCTGGCGGGCGGACCGCATCCGATTGAGCGCGCTGTCCAGCGGGCTGCCGCTCGGCAGTTCCGCCTGCTTGATGCGCACGTCCACGATCTCCGCACCGAACTGGCGTGCCTGCCGGTTCAGCGCGACCTGGATGTTCTCCATCACCTGACCCCGTTCGGGGCTCAGCAGCGTGGCAAAGGGCCGCTTGGACAATTCGTTGCGCAGCGACGATGCCAGGATGGTGCGCAGCTGCTGCCGCGCGCCATCCTCGGTCCGCACGGACACCACCATCTGCAGCGGATCGACGATGCGGAACCGGGCAAAGGCATCGACCTGAAGCCGCAGCTGGTCGATCGACAGCACCGGCTGGTTGTCCAGATCGATCGACAGGACGCGCTTGTCGACCCAGACCACCCGGTCAAAGAACGGCAGCCGGGCAAAGATGCCCGCGCCGGTGGAACCCAGCGGCTGTCCCTCGCGATACGGGTTCACGACGCCCACCGGCCGCTGCAGCCGCAGGATCACGGCCTGCTTGGTTTCGGGAACGACCGCGATCGATCCGAACAGCAGCACCACGACCAGCACGGCCAGGATGCCGATGGCGACGGGATTGCGATACCAGGCGGTCATTGTGCGCCTCCCTGCGGCTGGGCAGGCTGGGCCGGGGTCGCAGCGGCAGCCGGGTTCTGCGCCTCTGGCGGCGGGTTGTTCTGCCGCCCCTTCACCGCGGGCAGCGGCAGATAGGGCGCAACGCCCGGCGTCTCGACGATCGTCTTGTTCGATCGTGCCAGCACTTCCTCCATCGTCTCGTAATAGATGCGGCGACGCGTCACGTCGGGCGCGGCGCGATACTGCTCGTAAATCTTGTCGAACTGCGCGGCGTCGCCCTGGGCGCGGGCAATCACCTGCTGGGCATAGGCGCGGGCATTGTTGACATTGGCCTGCGCCTGCTGCTGCGATGCGGTCACTTCCTTGAACGCATCATCCACGGCCGCCGGGGCAGTCGCCTGATTGACGGCAACGCCCAGCACTTCGACGCCCGAACGATATTCGTCCAGCATCGCCTGCATCCGGTTCTGAACGTCGACCTCGATCGCGCCGCGACCGTCACCGATCGCCTGGTTCAGCGAGACATTGGCGATCGCCGCGCGCATGGCGCTTTCCGCCGCTGCCTTCACCGTTCCCTCGGCATCCGCGATCTGGAAGGTGAAGTTTTCGGCGCTCTTGATCCGCCAGCGGACGGTGTAGGTGACATCGACGATGTTCTGGTCGCCGGTCAGCATCAGGTTCTCGGCTGTGCCGTCGGGAAAGCGTTCCTCGCGCACCCGGTCCACGTCCACCGTCTCGACCAGCATGATCGGCGCCGGCGCCGTCACCTGCACCCCGGGGGTCAGCGTCTCGTAATATTTGCCGAACAGCGTGACCACGCCGCGCTCC
This sequence comes from Sphingomonas eleionomae, assembly GCF_049889035.1. NCBI lineage: Bacteria > Pseudomonadati > Pseudomonadota > Alphaproteobacteria > Sphingomonadales > Sphingomonadaceae > Sphingomonas > Sphingomonas eleionomae. The sequence continues at coordinate 137,425 of NZ_JBLTWP010000002.1, forward strand.
TGCGGCCCGATCGAATGCAGGCTGGTGAACACGACATACAGGCCCAGCACCAGCGCAGCGATCAGGACCCAGATATTGCGGGTGATCGTCACCGGCAGTTTCGGGCCGCCCCCGCCGCCGCGCGTCCGCTTCAGGAACTCGTCGAGCGAGCTCGCATTGCCGCGCGGGCGTCCGCCGCCGGGCGGGGGGCTCCACGGATTGCGGGGTGGCTCGCCGCCGGAACCGCCGCCTCCGCCGCCATTTCCGCCCCACGGGCTCTTGCCGCCGTCATTGTTGAGGATTCCGAAGCGCGGCTTCCAGCCGAAAATGGTCTTCATTCCTCCTTTATAGGCAGGCTTGCGGCGAATTACAGTGGCAACACGCACATGACCGACTATCTGCTCGCCGACATGACCGATACCGCTGCGCTTTCCGCCCTGATCGCCCCCCTTGCCGCCGGCCGGGCCACCGTCCGGATCGACGGCGCGCGGGCGAACATCGTCCTAGACGTCACCGGGCTGGATCCCGCCACGCGCGACGCCCTGGCCGCCGATGTCCGCGCCGCCGCGCTGGGGGCGCCGGGCATCGACGATGTGCGCGTGCTGCAAACCGCAGAGCGGGTGAACCGCCGCCTGATCGCGGTGGCCAGCGGCAAGGGCGGGGTCGGCAAATCCACCGTTTCGGCCAATCTCGCCATCGCGCTGCATCGCGCGGGACACCGCATCGGCCTGATCGATGCGGACATTTATGGCCCGTCCCAGCCCCGGCTGATGAGCGTGGAGGGCATCAAACCGCAGGCGCGCGACAAGACGCTGATCCCCGTCCCCACCCCCTATGGCGTGCCGCTGCTCTCGATGGGCCAGCTGGTGGCAGAGGGTCAGGCGATCGCCTGGCGCGGGCCGATGGCGGGCGGCGCGCTGGGCCAGCTGGCCGATGGCGACTGGGCGGGCACCGATACGCTGATCCTCGACCTGCCGCCCGGCACCGGCGATGTTCAGCTGACGATGATCCAGAAACACCGTCCGGCCGGCGCCGTGATCGTCTCCACGCCTCAGGATCTGGCGCTGATCGACGCGACCCGCGCGATCGACCTGTTCAACAAGGCGAATGTGCCGATCATCGGATTGATCGAAAACATGGCGGGCTATGCCTGCCCCCATTGCGGCGAAGTGTCCGACCCCTTCGGCTCCGGCGGGGCACAGGCGGCGGCGGAGCGGCTGGGCATCCCGTTCCTTGGCCGCATCCCGCTGACGCTGGCCATCCGCACCGGTTCCGATGCGGGCCAGCCCCCGGCCGCCGGAACCGGGGCGGAGGGCGCGGTGTTTCACCAACTGGCGGCCCGTGTCAGCGACTGGCTGGCCCAGCAGGGGAAATGAACCATGCCGATCATCGATGATGCGGGGAAAAAGGCGCTGCTCGACGGCGTGACCACGATTGCGCTGGTCGGCGCGTCGAACAAGCCGGATCGCGCCGCCTATGGCGTGATGGGCGCGCTCATCGACTGGGGCTGGCACGTCATCCCGGTCAATCCCGGCCTTGCGGGCCAGACGATCCATGACCAGCCGGTCGTCGCCAGCCTGGCGGACATTGCCGAGCCGGTCGACATGGTCGAAATCTTTCGCCACGCCGAAGCCGCCGGCGCGGTCGTGGACGAAGCCATCGCCATCGGCGCGAAATCGGTGTGGATGCAGCTTGGCGTGGTGAATGACGAAGCCGCCGCCCGGGCGGAGGCCGCGGGACTGGCGGTCGTCATGGACGATTGCCCGATGCGCGCCGTCCCCCGCGCCGGAGTGACCGTCCCCAATCGCCGCTGACCGGCCCTACCAGCGGATCAGCCGGGGCACCGCGATCCGCCCGGCAACCGCGCTCGCCGTCACCGCCGCGCCGTACCACATCGCGATGTAATGCACCGAATTCTCGCCGCAGTGCAGGCTGTAGGCCAGCGTGCCGAACGCGCCCGCCGCCAGCCCGGTCAGCCATCCCGCCCGCGCCGGATTGACCACCGCTCCCTGCCTCAGCCACAGGATCATTGCCGTGCCGATGGCCAGCGCGCCCGACAGGCTCAGCCTCAGGCAGTCGCGCGCCGCGCCGTTCATCACCGCTTCCATCGGCACCCGGCCCTCGTCGATCATGCCGACCACGCTGGCCAGCGGGAACAGCAGCGCCGCCGCCAGCATCCACATCCATCCGCGCTGCGCGCCCCCGATCCCCGGCCGCGCCATCGCCGTCACCGCCTTCAGCGTGGCAAGGCCCAGCAGCAACAGCGTGCCCGACCGCAGCACGACGATGGGCAGCGGCCGCATCGCCGCGATATCGGCCCGGATGCCGCTGGTCAGCGCGATGATCACCGCCACGGCGGCAGCCAGCATCAGCCCCAGCATCATCCCCTGCCCCGGCCGCATCCGCCGGACGGGGGTCAGCCCGTCGACCAGTGCCTCGATGTTCAACGCCTCACGCATCGTCACTCGCTCTCGATCAGTGTGGCGAGCCGTTTCAGCCCGCGATGGATGTTCACCTTGACCAGCGGCACGGACTGGCCCGCCTGTTTGGCGGCCTCCGCAACCGACAGGCCGTCGATCTTGACCAGCCGGATCGCCAGCGCCTGGCCGGGGGGCAGCATCGCCAGCATCCGGTCGATGCCGATCGCGGCCATCACCGCCGCCTCATGATCCGCCACCGACAGGTCGGCGGGCAGTTCGGTTTCGTCGGCGCGATAGCTGCGCCGCAACTGATCGACCCAGCGATAGCGCGCGATCGCCGCCAGCCACGGCAGATACGGGCGCGCCGGGTCGTATGTCGCCCGCTTGCGGTGCACGGACATCAGCGTCTCCTGCACCAGGTCGTCGAGCAGCCCGGGCGCGATCCGCCGCGCGAAATATCGCTCCAGCCATTTCCGGCTGGCCATCAGCACATCGCGATACGCTGCCTTGTCGCCGCCCTGCGCCAGCGCCATCAGCCGCGCCAGCGTCTCGTCATCGGCGGTCATCGGTATTTCAGCGGCACGCACATCTGCCCCCCTGTTCGCGCGCAGCCGCCGCCGGGTTACACCGCGCCTCGATCTGACCGGGACAGGTGGGCGCGCGTGCGCTCGCCCCATCCGACCAGCCGGCGCGACACGATGGGGTCCAGCACGCTCATCCCGAAATAGGCGATAGCCTGTCCGATCCGGCGGGGCAGCGTGGATCGCGCCTTGTGCATCGCCGCCGTCACCTCCGCCGAATCGGCGACCTCCCCGTCGATATAGGCGCGGACATGCGCGGCAAACGCCGCATCCTCGATGCGCAGCATCACCTCAAGGTTCAGGAACAGACTGCGGAAATCGAAATTGGCCGATCCGATATGCACCGCATCGTCGATGACCAGCAATTTGGTGTGCAGCTTGGTCCGCCGATATTCAAAGATCCGCACCCCCCGCCGCAGCAGCCCGGCATAGGTAAAGCGCGATGCCCAGATCGCGGCCCAGTTGTCGGTGACGGACGGCAGGACGATGCGCACCCGCCCGCGCCTGCCCGCCTTGCCCAGTCGCCGCAGCATCGCAGGGCCGGGGGCAAAATAGGCCGCGATCATGTCCACCCGCCGCGCCCGCCGCATCGACCGCTTTACCGCGCGGGCCCAGGGGGACAGCCGCCGCGTCGGCCCGCCCATCAGCCATCGGACCGCCCCCTCCGGCTCGCTCCAGTCGGCCAGCAGCCGGTTCAGCGCCCGGATCGGCGCACGCGGCCGGGCGGTCCATTCGGCCAGCCCCGCGAAATAATCGGCCAGCCGCGCCGCCGCCGGCCCCTGGACCCACAGGCCCAGGTCGCGCCACGCGCCCTTGTCGGCCAGCCCGAAATAATCCGCCTTGATGTTGAACCCGCCGACGATCACCCGCGCCCGGTCGGCAATCGCGAACTTCTGATGATTGCGCAGCAGGTATTTGCGGCCCAGCTTGGGGATGAACACCCGAACCACGCCGCCCGCCGCGATCAGCGGACGAAAGAAGTCGCGGTCGGATGCCGGATCGCTGCCCAGGCCATCGACGATCAGCGTCACGGCCACGCCCCGCCCGGCCGCGCGCACCATCGCGTTCAGCACCGCCGCGCCCGCATCGTCCGGCTCGTAAATATAATACAGCACGTCCAGCCGCTCGCTGGCCCCATCGATCAGGTCGATCAGCGCGGCATAGCGGCGCGGGCCGGTATCCAGCAGCCGCAGCCGATGCCCCGCCACCTCGAACTCCGGCTGCTCCGGCGGCTCGGTCATCCCCCGATCCGGACCCAGCTTGCCCGATCGCCCAGCATGACAAAGGGCGCGGTTTCCGTCCCCGTCATCCACACCTGCCCCCGCCCGGCCAGCCGCTCGAACAAAGCGGCGCGCGCATGGGGATCCAGATGCGCCGCCACCTCGTCCAGCAGCAGGACCGGCGGCGCGCCCCGCCGTTCCTCGACCAGCGCGGCATGGCCCAGCATGATCGACAGCAGCAGCGCCTTTTGCTCGCCGGTCGAACAATTCGCCGCCGCCTGCCCCTTGCCCAGATGGGTGACCGACAGGTCGACCCGGTGCGGCCCCTCGATCGCGCGGCCCGCCGCCGCATCGCGCGTCCGCCCGCGCCGCAGGATCGCGGCCAGATCCGCCTGGCTTTCCCATCCCTCCAGCACCGCCGACATTGCCGGAAACCGGTCGGCGGGCGCCTCGGCCAGCCGCTCGCCCAGCATCGCCACGGTCGCAGCCCGCGCCGCATGAACCGCCCGGCCATGCTCGGCCATCCGCGCCTCCAGCGCATCCAGCCATTGCGGATCGGCCGGCCGCTCGTCCGCCAGCAACCGCCCGCGCTGACGCATCGCCGCCTCGTACCGCGTCACCTCGGTCCCGTGGCGCGGGGCCAGCGCCAGCGTCAGCCGGTCCAGGAACCGCCGCCGCTCCGACGCCGCCTCGACGAACAACCGGTCCATCGCCGGGGTCAGCCACAGAACGCTCAGCCATTCGGCCAGCGCACCGGCGGGCGCATTGGCGCCGTTCACGCGCACGATCCGGCGTTCCGGCGCGCTCGCCGCCGTGCCCGTGCCGACCCGCGTGCCGCCATCCAGTTCGGCGGTCACCGCGAAATTGCCCGGCCCCCCGTCCCGCGCCATGGCCGACAGCGCGGCCCGGCGCAGCCCCCGGCCCGGCGCCAACAGGCTCACCGCTTCCAGCACATTGGTCTTGCCCGCCCCGTTGTCGCCGGTCAGCACGACGAAGCCGGCACCGGGATCCAGGTCCAGCGCGGCATGATTGCGAAAATCGGTCAGGGTCAGGCGGGACAGCACGGGGGGCAGCGTTACGCCTCGTTCATTTCATCGGGAACCCCAAACGCATCAGCGCGCTTTTCATTTCCCCGGCGCATCGACTAAAGCTGCACCGACAGGAGAACCTCGCATGATCCGCACCGCCCTGATCCTCGCCACCCTGACGCTCGCCGCCTGCACGCCGCAGACGCCGCAGGAAAAACAGGCTGACCAGCTGCGCGACGAGGCTGCGGCCCGTGCCGAATCGGTGATGGCAGAGGCGGGCAACGTCACCGCCGGCATGGAAAGCCAGGCAGAGGCGCTGATGAACGAGGCGGGCCAGATGGGCACCTATGAGGCCAAGCGGCTTCAGGTCCGCGCCGACGCGCTGAAGCGCGAGGCCGCCGTCGTGACCGATCAGGCAGAAGCAAAGGCCCGCGCCATCAAGGCCGAGGGCGAGGCAAAGGCGAGCGCCGTGCTGGCGCAATGACGGCTTCGGGCCGCTACGCCGCGGCCTTCGCCATCCGCTCGTCCTTGCGCAGGGTCAGCACCTCCGCCCCGGTGCGCGTCACCGCCACGGTATGCTCGAACTGCGCCGACAGCCGGTCGTCGTCGGTCACCACCGTCCAGCCATCGTCCAGCGTTGATACGCGCCGGGTGCCCTGATTGATCATCGGCTCGACGGTGAACACCATGCCCTCGCGCAGCATCATGCCGGTGCCGGGCCTGCCGAAATTCAGCACCGACGGCTCCTCGTGCATCTCCCGCCCGATGCCGTGGCCGCAATAGTCGCGCACCACCGAATAGCCGTGCTTCTTCGCGTGCCGTTCGATGGCATGGCCGACATCGCCCAGATACGCGCCCGCGCGCACCGCGCCGATGCCCTTCCACATCGATTCCTGCGCCACCTGCACCAGCCGCCGGGCGTGCGGCGCGACGTTGCCGACCATGTATGTCTTGCTGGAATCGGCGATGAACCCGTTCTTTTCCAGTGTGATGTCCAGATTGACGATATCGCCGTCGCGGATGATCGTCGCTGCATCGGGCACGCCATGGCACACCACATTGTTCACCGAACTGTTGAGGACATAGGCAAAGCCGTACTGCCCCTTGCTCGCCGGTCGCGCGTGCAAGTCATCGGTGATGAACCGCTCGACCCGGTCGTTGATCGCCAGGGTGGACAGGCCGGTCAGGTCCATCCTGTCCAGCATCTCGAACACCTGCGCCAGCAACCGGCCCGATATCCGCATCAGGTCCAGTTCGGCGGGCGTCTTGATCAGATCAGGCGACACGGGCGTGATCCGGCTCGATCCGCGCCCGCTGCATCTCCATTTGCACGATCTCGGTAAAGCTGATCGCGGGATTGGCCTCGGCCAGCATCCCGATCTTCATCCAGAATTCGGCCTGCGCGTTGATCGACCGGCACATGACTGCGCTCGCCCGTCGCACCGCCTCGTGCAGTTCGTCCTCGATCTTCACGATGCCCATGCGCCGCAATCCTCCATGAATATACGAACCATATACGATCCGTATATTCCGGGGTCAATCGCGGCGGGTTCAGATGCCCTGAATGCCCTGTTCGCGAAGCCGCGCCTGCGCCGCCTTGTACTTCACCGGCTCGGCGATGTTCAGGCGGCGGCGCGCCGCGTCCAGCGGCTCGGCCAGCAATGCCTCATAATCCTCGCCATGCAGCCAGGATGCGCGCTTGCCGTTGCGATATCCCTCGATCACCGCCTGTGCGAACAGCCGCTCGCCCGTGACCTTCAGGCTCTTGAGCGCCGCCGCCACGCCGATCGCGGCCCAGCCCAGCCCGCCCGTCTGTGCATAGGAAAACGCGACCAGGCACGCCTCGCCCAGATGCTCTTCGGCGGTATAGCCGGTCAGCACGTGCCAGATGTCGTGAATGTCGCGCTCGCGCCGGCCCATCCATGCAACGGGGTGCTCGATCGACTGCCAGCCCTCGTTGTCGGCCACCGAAATGTCCGCCAGCCCCTTGGCCGAAAATCCGGTGCGATCCAGGAACGCCCGGTAATGCGCCCCCACCGAACCTTCGGGCAGCGCGTCCAGCCATGCCCGGTCGCAAAACCGCTCGGACAGTTCGCGCCGGTGATAGGCCAGCCGCCCGCCGACGGGATGCGCCAGCATCCGGCGGTAATTGCGCAGCGTCACATCACCGTTCAGCGCGCGCATGATGCGGAACACCTGCACCGTATCGTCGCCATTGGCCATCAGCGCGCGGGTCGCGCGCCACGCCGCACCCCAGTTGCGCCGCACCGGCATACCGGGATTATGCCCGGGATTATGCGGGGTCTCCGCCACCTCGACCGCAGCGGTCGGCGCGGGATCAATGCGAATCATTTCAGCCTGGGTCGCCATAGCCACCTTCCTACTTACACGAGTGTTAATAGTTGGTGTGCACTGCGGAATCAAGAGGGGGCACAACCTCGCCGCGCCTGTCCAACACTCTTTACATTTGGGGCGAATCATGACAAGAACTCTTGTCATATGGACCAGAGTGTTTGTCAGGTGCGGGCGTGAAGAACCGGCTGCGCGTCATGCGGGCCGAAACGGGCATCAGCCAGGGCGATCTGGCCCGGATGCTCGGCGTGTCGCGTCAGACGATCAACGCGGTCGAAACCGACAAATACGACCCCAGCCTGCCGCTCGCGCTCAGGCTGGCCAGATTGTTCGGCACGGGTGTCGATTCGATCTTTCTCGACGACTGGACGCCCCCCGAACCGCTGACGGGAGGAACGGATGATGACGGGAACGGCGACGATGGCGAATGAAGCGGCGGGCTGGCGGCAGAAACTGGTCGGCATCGGCCTTAAGCTTCTGGCCGGGGCGGTGGTTGGCGGGCTGGTCGGCTTTCTGTTCGGCAAATGGCTGAAGACGTCGGGCCAGCTCGATGGCGCGGCCCCCTGGCCGGGTGAGGATATCGCCTCGCTCGCCATCGCCGCGGTCCTGGTGTTTGCCGGCGTAATGACGTGGTTCGCCGCGTCCAGCCCGGCGCGCTATGCCCGGATGATCGACAAGACGATGGAACCGGGCGAAACGGTCGATCCCGACGCCATCTGGTCCGCGCGGATGCAGGCCGCGCTGTGCACGCTGGCCGGGCTGTTGTTCGCCGCCCCGCCGCTGCTCGCCAACCTCGCCGATCTGCCCGCCATCGGCGCGCCTGCTGCCGTCGCGATCCTGGCGCTGGTGGCGGTGGAAAGCTGGCTCAACATCCGTTTGTGGCGGCGGTCGGACGAACTGAACCGATCGATCATCGCACAGACGGGCGCGGTCTGTTTCTGGACGATGCAGCTTGCCCTGTTCATCTGGGCGACGCTGGCCAAGCTGGCGCTGGTGCCCGACGTGTCCAGCTGGACGATGCTGACCGTGCTGATGGCCGGTTATCTGCTCGCCTCGATCTGGGTCGGCTGGCGGCGCGGTCTGGTTCAGTAACCGGCGCGGCCCGACACGGCCCCTCCGGATACCGCCCGCCGACGGCATTGGCTTCCGGGTCCGCCGCCCCTATAGCCCGCCGCCATGGAGCGGCTTGACGGCGGCTCGGCGCTGCCCCCCGCGTTTCGCGGCGGCATCGTCGCGCTGGGCAATTTCGACGGGTTTCACGCCGGGCATCAGGCCGTGGCGGATGAGGCGATCCGCTGGGCGCACGCGCTTGGCCGCCCGGCAATCATTGCCACCTTCGATCCGCATCCCGTCCGCTTTTTCCGCCCCGACACCCCGCCCTTCCGCCTGACCACGCTGGATCAGCGGCAGCGATTGTTCGCCGATGCCGGGGCCGATGCGATGCTTGTCTTCGGCTTCGATGCCGCGCTGGCCGGTCTGTCCGCCCGGCAATTCTGTGCCGAACGGCTCGTCGCGCATGCCGGGGCGGCGGGCGTCGTCACCGGCGCTGACTTCACCTTTGGCAAGGGCCGCGACGGCAATGTGCAGGTGCTGGCGATGCTGGGCGAAACCCTCGGCTTTTCCGCCCGCATCGTCGCTCCGGTCAGCGATGGCGAAGTCATTTCCTCCAGCCGCATCCGCGCCGCGCTTCAGGCGGGAAACCCGCGCGAAGCCACGCGCCTGCTCACCCGCCCCTTCGCGGTCGAGGGCGTGGTGGAACATGGCGCAAAGCTGGGGCGCCAACTCGGCTATCCCACCGCCAACCTGTCGATGGGCCAGTATCTGCGCCCCGCCTATGGCATCTATGCCGTGCGCGGCCACCTTTCCGACGGGCGCGTGCTGGACGGCGCGGCCAATCTCGGCATCCGCCCGACGATCGAGGGTCAGGCGACGGAGCTGCTCGAACCCTATTTCTTCGATTTTTCGGGCGACCTTTATGGTCAGCGGATCGAGGTCGAATTCATCGACTTCATCCGGCCGGAGGGGCGGTTCGACAGCCTCGATGCGCTCAAGGATCAGATGGCGCGCGATTGCGATGCGGCGCGCGCGGCGCTCGCCCGCTAAACCGCTGGTAATGTAGGATTTCGTCTGCTTCGCTGGCGGCATGATCGCGCCCGCTTCGCCCTCCTGTACCCATGCATGGCCAGTCGACGTCGCTCGTAAACCGGTTCATTTTGTCAAAACTGTCAAAACTCGCCCGTCAACCGCCCGCCACGCCCCTAGCGCAAACGGTTTGTCACCCCCGCCTGCCCGCGCTAATGCGCGCAGTTCCTATGACCGATACGACCGATCCCAAGCGGGACTACCGCGACACCGTCTTCCTTCCCGTCACCGACTTTCCGATGAAGGCCGGGCTTGCGGGCAAGGAACCGCAGATCCTCGATCGCTGGGCGCGGATCGGGATTTACGATGCCTTGCGCAAGCAGCGCGCCGGGCGCGAACGCTTCATCCTGCACGACGGCCCGCCCTATGCGAATGGCGACATTCACATGGGCCATGCGATGAACAAGGTGCTGAAGGACATCATCGTCCGCTCGCAATCCCTGATGGGCAAGGACGCACCCTATGTCCCCGGCTGGGATTGCCACGGCCTGCCGATCGAATGGAAGATCGAGGAGGCGTATCGCAAGAAAAAGCAGTCGAAGGACGAGGTGCCCCCCGCCGAGTTCCGCGCCGAATGCCGCGCCTATGCGGCGCACTGGGTGGGCGTGCAGTCCGCGCAGTTCCAGCGCCTCGGCGTCATGGGCGACTGGACCGACCCGTACCTGACCATGAAGTTCGAGGCAGAGGCGACGATCGCAGGCGAGCTTTTGAAGTTCGCGGAGTCGGGTCAGCTCTATCGCGGTGCCAAACCGGTGATGTGGTCCCCCGTCGAAAAAACCGCCCTGGCCGAGGCCGAGGTGGAATATGAGGACGTCACGAGCACCCAGATCGACGTCGCATTCGAGATCGTCGATGCACCCAACGCCCCCGAACTGGTCGGCGCCCACGCCGTGATCTGGACCACCACCCCCTGGACGATCCCGGTGAACCAGGCTTTGGCCTACGGGCCGGAAATAGACTATGCAGTCGTTGAACTTTTTTATGTACATTCAACTCAGCAGCTTGATGGAACGCCTCAATTCATAGCGAGTGGGCCTGATCCACTCCGAATCCTAATCGCCTGGCCGGATGCATTTGCTGGACGTGATGCACTGTTGTTGGATCTATTCGAGCGTATCGGCTCAATAAATATTCAGGGGAAGACATTTCAGCCAATAAAAGGCGAAGTGCTATGGACCGGCAAAGGCACCGCCCTCGCCGGAGCCAAGGCGCGCCATCCGATGCACGAACTGGGCGGCTTCTTCGCCAAGCCGCGCCCCTTCCTCCCCGGTGATTTCGTCACCACCGACGCGGGCACCGGCCTTGTCCACATGGCCCCCGATCATGGCGAGGACGATTTCGCGCTGTGCAAGGCGAACGGAATCGAACCCGTTTTCGCGGTAATGGACGATGGCCGCTACCGCGACGACTGGGCATGGCTAGGCGGTGCGGACGAACGCCGCCTCAGCGTCATCAACGCCAAGTTCAACGCCCCCGAAGGCCCGATCTGCGCAGACCTGCGCACGGCTGGTGCCCTCCTCTCCGCCGCCCCCTTCCAGCACAGCTATCCCCACAGCTGGCGGTCAAAGGCTCGCATCATCTTCCGCTGCACCCCCCAATGGTTCATCCCGATGGACCGGGAGCCGGACGGGCTTAAGCTGGCAGTTGCGACTGGTCATACTGGTACTGGAACGCTGCGGCACAAGGCGCTCGACGCCATCGACCGCACCCGATTCGTCCCGGAAAAGGGCCGCAACCGCATCCGTTCGATGGTGGAGGGGCGGCCCGACTGGGTGATCAGCCGCCAGCGCGCCTGGGGCGTGCCCATCGCGCTCTATGTCAACCGCCAGACGGGCGATTACCTCCGCGATCCAGCGGTCAACGCCCGCATCCTCGATGCCTTCCGCACCGGCGGAGCCGACGCCTGGTACGTCGCCGATCATCAGGCGCTGCTTGGCACCGACCACAATCTCGCCGATTATGATGTCGTCACCGACATTCTCGACGTTTGGTTCGATTCAGGCTCCACTCACAGCTTCGTGGTCGAGGCACGCTATGGCGAGGGTGCCCGCGCCAACCTGTATCTGGAGGGGTCGGACCAGCATCGCGGCTGGTTCCAGTCCAGCTTGCTGGAAAGCTGCGGCACGCGCGGCCGTGCGCCCTATGATGCCGTCCTGACCCACGGCTTCGCGCTGGATGGTCAGGGCCGCAAGATGTCGAAATCGCTGGGCAATGTTGTCGATCCGCTCAAGGTGATCGACGAATCGGGCGCCGACATCCTCCGCCTCTGGGTCGCGCAGACCGATTATTTCGAGGATGTGCGCATCGGCAAGGAAGTGCTGGCGGGCACCGGCGATGCCTATCGGAAACTGCGCAACACCTTCCGCTACCTTCTCGGCGCGCTGGCCGGCTTCACCGATGCGGAGAAGCTGCCGGTCGAACAGATGCCGGAGCTTGAGCGCTATATCCTCACCCGGCTCGGCGCGCTGGATGTGGAATTGCGGGCCGCCGCCGAAGCGTTCGAATTCAACCGCTACAGCCGCGCCCTGATCGACTTCGCCCAGGACGATCTGTCCGCCTTCTTCTTCGATATCCGCAAGGACTCGCTGTATTGCGATGCGCCGGACAGCGTGAAGCGCCGCGCCTGCCGCACCGTGATGGACGTGCTGTTCCACGCCCTTGTCCGCTATGCCGCGCCCATCCTGTGCTTCACGGCAGAGGAAGTGTGGCAGGCCCGCTTCCCGTCGGAGGACGGCTCGGTCCACTTCCTTGAATGGCCGGAACTGCCTGCGCTGCCCGGCGACGATCCGATGATGACCGAATGGGCCGATATCCGCCGCCAGCGCGAGGCGGTGACCGAAGCGATCGAGCCGCTACGCCGCGAAAAAATCGTCCGCTCCAGCCTGGAGGCGGAGGTGACGGTGCCGAACCTGCTGCGTCCGGCGGGCGAACTGGCCGAAATCTTCATCGTCGCCGCCGTGCATGACGGCGCGGATGACGGCATCACCGTCGCCCGCACCGCACATCACAAGTGCGGCCGCTGCTGGCGTCTGCTGCCCGAGGTTGTCGAGGACGGCGCACTGTGCGACCGGTGCGCAGAGGTGATTGCATGATCCGCAACCTGGTTGGCCTTGGCGGCATCACCGCCCTTCTCGTCCTGATCGCGGATCAGGTGGTGAAATATATCGTCACCGGCCCGCTCGGCCTGACGCAGGAGGGACAGGAAATCGCCGTCCTGCCCATCTTCACCCTGCGTTTCGTGATGAACGAGGGGGTGTCGATGGGGATGCTTCAGGCGGAAAACGACCTGATGCGCTGGGCCCTGGTCGCGATGACCGGCGCCATTGCCATTGCCGTTGCCTGGTGGATCACGCGGGAAACCAGCCGCCCGGATCTGTTTGCGCTTGGCTTGGTGCTGGGCGGGGCCATCGGCAACATCATCGACCGAATCCGGTTCGGCTATGTCGTCGATTATGCCGACCTGCATTTCGGCGACTGGTCGCCCTTTCTGGTGTTCAACGTGGCCGATGCCGCGATCAGCATCGGTGTCGTTATCCTGCTTGCGCGCGCCCTGCTTGTGCGCGACAAGCCGCAGCAACAGGGCGGACCCAGCGATTCCGCAACGGAGAATGTGAATGCGTAAGGCCATCCTTGCCGCCGGACTTGCCGGCATCGTGCTCAGCACCGCTGCCTGTGGCGGCCGTGGCGGCCTTGACCGCAACCGGCCCGACGAATTCGCCGTCGCGCGTCAGGCGCCGCTGGTGATCCCGCCCGATTTCGCGCTGGTGCCGCCGCAGCCCGGCGCCGCCCGTCCGCAGGAAAACGGCCCGCAACAGGAAGCGCTGGAGGCATTGTTCGGCAAGCCTGCACCGCGCAGCGCCACCGAAACCTCGATGCTGGAAGCCGCTGGCGCTTCGGGTGCAGAGGTCGGCGTGCGCTCCTCGGTCGGCGATCCCGACACCAGCGTGGTGAACAAGGGCACGACCACCCGTGACATTATCGCCGCGCCGCAGGGCGATGGGCAAACGGCCCGCGTCGTCACCCCCTGATTGCGCTTCATCCGGCGTTCATCGCGGCAGGCCTTTGCTAGTGGCTATTTAAGCCGCTAGTCTGGTGCCATGGCCACTTCAAAAGCGATCCGCCCGATGATCCGTCCCCTGCTGCAAGCCACTGCCCTGGTGGGCGCGCTGGCGATGATCCCGGTCGCCACCGGCGCGATGGCGCAGGTCGATACCGAAAGCTATCGCGAGCTGGACGCCTTCATGGACGTCTACACCCGCGTCCGCGCCCAATATGTCGACCAGGTGGACGACAAGACGCTGATGAAGGGCGCGATCCAGGGGATGCTGGCCGCGCTCGATCCGCACAGCTCCTATGTCGATGCGCTCGATTTCGAGAATATGCGCATCGCGACCGAAGGGAATTATGGCGGCCTTGGCCTGTCGGTGACGATGGAGGACGGGGTGGTCAAGGTGATTGCCCCGACCGAAGACACCCCCGCCTTCCGCGCCGGGATCAAGGCGGGCGACTATATCACCCATATCGATAACAAGCTGATCTACGGCGAAACGCTGGACGCCGCGGTCACCTCGATGCGCGGCCCGCCGGGCAGCAAGATTACCATCACCATCGTCCGCCCCGGCCGCGAAAAGCCGATGGACGTTCAGCTCACCCGCGAAACCATCGTTCAAAAGGCGGTGAAGTGGGAGGTTAAGGACGGCATCGGCATCATCAACATCAACACCTTTTCCGGCACGACCGGCGCCGAAACCCGCGCCGCGATCGCGGCGATCGACAAGACGCTGGGCAAAAAGCCGCTCGGCTATGTCATCGACCTGCGGGACAATGGCGGCGGCCTGCTGTCCCAGGCGGTCGAGGTGTCGGACATCTTTCTGGCCAATGGCGAAATCGTGTCGCAGCGCGGCCGGGAAAAGGGCGATATCGAACGCTATTTCGCCGATCAGCCTGATCGGTACCAGTCAGGCCGCACCGTGGTGAAGGGCGATCTGACCGGCGGGTTGCCGCTGATCGTGCTGGTGGATGCCGGCACCGCTTCGGCATCCGAAATCGTCGCCGGTGCGGTTCAGGATCACCATCGCGGCCTCGTGATGGGTGAAACCACCTTCGGCAAGGGGTCGGTGCAGACCCTGATTCAGGTCGGCCCGCAATCCGCGCTGCGCCTGACGACGGCGCGCTATTACACGCCGTCCGGCCGGTCGGTACAGGAAGGCGGCATCAGCCCCGACCTCGCCGTGCCCCAGATCAGCGACCCAGACCGGCGCAGCCGCCGCGTGATCCGCGAGGCGGACCTGCGCCGCCATCTGGTCAACGAGGCAAAGGTCGACGACAAGCTGCTCGAAGACGATGCCAAGGACGATCCCCGCTTCTCCGCCAAGCCAGAGGACCTGAAGAAGCAGGGCATCGAGGATTTCCAGCTGCATTATGCGCTGCAGACCATCGGCCGCCTTGGCCCGAACGTGCGACAGGCCGCGACGGAAAAGGCGGCGGCGGGCAAGCCCGCGGGCGGCCGCTGATCGCCGGTAGCACCGCCGCATGAGCCCGTCCCTCCGGCTGGCGCGCTGGATCGCGTTTCTGCTGCCGCTGTCCCTGATCCTGGGGGCGCTGGCATCGCAATATCTGGGCGGGTTGTACCCGTGCGAGCTGTGCCACTGGCAACGCTGGCCCCATTACGCGGCGATCGTGCTGGCCGGACTGGCTTTTGTCATTCCGGGGCGCAGCCAGCGGACCGGCCTGGTGACGCTGGCGATGCTGGCCATCCTGATCAGCGGGCTGATCGGCGTCTATCACGCCGGGGTGGAATATCACTGGTGGCCCAATCTTGCGCCCTGCGCGTCAACGATGACCGGTGCGGGCACGATTGAGGACATCCTGGCGATGCCGGTCATCTCCTGCGACCAGCCGCAATGGACTTTTGCCGGTATTTCCCTTGCCGGGTTCAATGCGCTGTTGTCGCTGAGCGGCGCCCTCACCATCTTGGCGCTGTTGGTCATGAGGAAGCCGCTATGAGTATCGCAGCCCCCCGCTCCGCCCCGAACATCGAATCGATGATCCGCGTCAATCAGGCGGGCGAATATGGCGCGACCCGCATCTATGCCGGCCAGCTTGCCGTGATGGGCGATCGCGGTGAGGCGGCCCGCGCAATCGCCGGCATGGCCCGGCAGGAAGAGCGCCACCGCGCCTTTTTCGACCGGATGATGGCGGAACGGCGCGTGCGGCCGACCATCCTGCATCCGCTGTGGGATGCGGCGGGGTTCGCGCTGGGCGCTGTCACTGCCGCGATCGGCCCGAAGGCGGCGATGGCCTGCACCGTTGCGGTCGAGACAGAGATTGACCGCCATTATCGCGATCAGCTCGACGAACTGGGCGATACCGACCCCGAATTGTCGGCGGCGGTTGCAGAATTTCGGGCCGAAGAGCTGGAGCACAAGGACGCAGCGCTAGAGGCAGGCGCCGAACAGGCCATCGCCTATCCCGTGCTGTCCGGCGTGATCCGCCTGGGCTGCCGAGCCGCCATCGCGCTGTCGAAGCGAATTTGATGCCATTCACCCCCGTCATGCGTTAATGGTGCAGAGAGAGGAGCTTAACAGGATGACCCGCACTGCACTGATCGCGTTGGCGGCCCTTGCCGGCGTTGCAACGATCCCCGCCCCGGCGAGCGCGCAGACGGTGCGCGGCGGCGTGCTCGACATCTTCGGCGATGACAAATGCCCGACCAATTCGGATGGCGAGGAGATTTATGTCTGCCGCCGCCTGCCCGAAGGTGAGCGGTTCCGCATCCCGCAGAAACTCCGCGACCCGGAAATCGCACCCAGCAAGGAAAGCTGGGCCGTGCGGCAGGAAGATGCGCTGCGCGTCGGCGATTTCGGCACGGGCAGCTGCTCGACCGTCGGAGCCGGCGGTGGCACCGGGTGCTTCGCCCGCGCCGCCCGCGCATCAAAGGCCGATTCGCGCGCCCGGCGTGAGGCAGAGACGGATCTGCCGCTGGAATAACCCGCCCCGCCCGCGTTCCCCTTGCCCTTTGCGGCAACAGAACATAAAAGGAACGGATGGCACAGCTCGATACGCGGCAGAAACTGGAAATCCTTGCCGACGCGGCCAAATATGATGCCAGCTGCGCGTCATCGGGCACGACCAAGCGCCATTCGCGCGATGGAAAGGGGCTGGGTTCGACCACAGGGTCGGGCATCTGTCACGCCTACACCCCCGATGGCCGGTGCATCAGCTTGTTAAAGATCCTGCTGACCAACAGCTGTGTGTTTGATTGCCATTATTGCATCAACCGGAAGAGCAGCAATGTGCGCCGCGCCCGCTTTACCGCGCGCGAAGTGGTTGATCTGACGCTCAATTTCTATCGCCGCAATTATATCGAGGGACTGTTTCTGTCCTCCGGCATCATCCACTCGTCCAACTACACCATGGAACAGTTGGTCGAGGTTGCGCGGTCGCTGCGCGAGGATCACCAGTTTCGCGGTTATATCCACCTCAAGACGATCCCGGACGCGGACCCGGAACTGATCGCGGCGGCGGGCCGCCATGCCGATCGCATTTCGATCAACATCGAATTGCCGACCGCCGCGGGCCTGAAGCGACTGGCCCCGGAAAAGTCGGAGGGACAGATCGAAGGCGCGATGGGCGGCATGGCCCGGTCGATCCTGGACGCCCGCGATGCGCGCAAACGCTATCGCTCGGCGCCGCGCTTTGCCCCCGGTGGCCAATCGACGCAGATGATCGTCGGAGCGGACGCCGCGTCCGACCGCGACATCGTGGGCCGAGCAGCGACGCTGTATGACCGATTTGCACTGCGCCGCGTCTATTATTCAGCGTTCAGCCCGATCCCGTCGGCCAGCACGGTCCTGCCGCTGAAACGCCCGCCGCTGATGCGGGAACATCGCCTGTATCAATCGGACTGGCTGATGCGGTTTTACGGTTTTGCGCCGGCCGAGGTTGCCGATGCGGCAGACAGCGGAACGGGAATGCTGCCGCTCGACATCGATCCCAAACTGGCCTGGGCGCTCAAGCACCGGGAACGGTTTCCGGTCGACATCAACCGGGCACCGCGCGAAATGCTGCTCCGGGTACCGGGTCTGGGCGTCAAGGCGGTCAACGCCATCCTTGCGGCGCGGCGCCATCGGCGGCTTCGGCTGGAGGATGTGGCCCGGCTTACCGTTTCCATTGCCAGGCTTCGGCCGTTCCTTGTCGCGGCGGACTGGCGCCCGGTAATGCTCAGCGACAGCTTGGCAATCGAACGCAGCCTCAGGCCGCAGCGCGAACAGCTGGAGCTGTTCCCGGCTTGACGCATCAGGTCACGCTGGATGAGCCGGACGATTTCGACGGCTGGCGACAGGCGGCCCGCGCGCTGGCGCTGGCCCGCGTTGTGCCCGATGGCGCGGTCTGGCGCGTGGCGGGCGATGCGGGTGATCTGTTCGGCGCCGATGCCCCGCTGCCGCCGCCATCCGATCCGCCCGTCAATCTGCGCGTGCCCCGGGCGTTTCTCGACCTTGCCCGAAGCGCCATCCAGCATAGCGACCCCAGCCGGTTCGCGCGCCTCTATGCCCTGCTGATCCGGCTGCAGCGGCAACCGGGGGCGATCGAGGATCGGGCGGACCCGGCGCTTCGCCAGTTGGAGGACATGGCCAAGGCAGTGCGGCGGGACATTCACAAGATGCGCGCCTTTGTCCGGTTCCGCACCGTGCTGGATCAGGACGGGGACCGGTTCGTCGCGTGGTTCGAACCGCAGCATCATATCGTGCGGCATAATGCCCGGTTCTTCGTGGATCGCTTTGCCGCGATGCGCTGGTCGATCCTGACACCGGCGCTGTCGATCCATTGGGACGGATCAACATTGGTCGAAGGGCCCGGTGCAACGCGCGCCGATGCGCCTGCGGACGACCCGGTCGAGGCGATCTGGAAGACTTATTACGGTGCGATCTTCAATCCCGCCCGCGTCAAGATCGGCGCGATGCTGAAGGAAATGCCGCGCAAATACTGGCACAACATGGCCGAAACGGCGTTGATCGGACAATTGATTGCGGGGGCGCATCAACGGGAAAGCCGCATGATCGACACCGCTGCGCAGCCCTCTCCATCCGGCAACGCCGCCGGCGCCATCGCCGCCCTGCGGGAAGAGGCGGTAAGCTGTCGTCGCTGTCCCCTGTGGCAACCCGCAACGCAGACGGTGTTTGGCGAAGGGCCACCGGACGCCGACATCATGCTGGTCGGCGAACAGCCGGGCGATCAGGAGGATCTGGCCGGCCATCCCTTTGTCGGCCCGGCGGGTCAGGTGCTGGACGCCGCGCTGGCCGAGGCCGGGCTGGATCGCGCGCGGTTGTATGTCACCAACGCGGTGAAGCATTTCAAGTTCGAGCCGCGCGGCAAGCGGCGGATCCATCAATCGCCCGTCACGGACGAAATCCGGGCATGCCAATGGTGGCTGGATCAGGAGCGGGCGATCGTGCGGCCACGGCTGACCATCGCGCTGGGCGCAACGGCGGCACGCGCACTTGCCGGAAAAGCCGTCACCATCGGGCGCGAGCGGGGACGGCCGGTGCAGTTTGCAGACGGGGGGGCGGGCTGGATCACGGTCCATCCCAGCTATCTGCTGCGCCTGCCCGACCCAGCGCTTGCCGAAACGGAGCGGCGCAGATTCGTGGAGGAACTGGCGGCTGCCCGGGCCTGGGTCGAGGCCGGGGCCGGTGCGTCAGGATGATTGACGATCCAGTGCTTTGCCGTCAGGACTTGCGGAGTGACAGGGGCAAAGAGGACAACGATCCGGGAGGTCGCGGAGCGCGCTGGCGTTTCCACCAAGACGGTGTCGCGCGTCCTGAACAACGAACCCCATGTGACCGCAGCAGTCCGCGAACGCGTGAACGCCGCCACACGGGAACTGGATTACCACCCCAATATGCTGGCCCAGGGGCTGGTGCGGCGTCGCTCCTATCTGCTGGGTCTGGTCTATGAAAAGCCCAGCCCCAGCTATGTCGTCGACCTTCAGATGGGCGTGCTCGACCGGTTGCGGGAGGAGCGGTATCGCCTGATCGTGCTGCCGGTTCACTCGATCGCCACGCGCGCGCATGAGGTGACGGGACTGTTGCGGTCGGCGGCGCTGGACGGCGTCGTGCTGGCCCCGCCGGCATCGGATCATCCCCGCATCCTGCGCGAACTGACATCGGCGCAGCTCCCCTTTGCCCGCATTGCGCCAACGCAAATGCTGGAACTGGGCAACAACAACCTGCTGGACGATGTGGCGGCGGCGCGCGGCATTGCCAATCACGTGCTTGCACAGGGGCACCGGCGGATCGCGATCATCCTCGGCGATCCGACCCATTCCGCCAGCCAGGCCCGCATCGAAGGGTTCGGACAGGCCTTTGCCGAGCATGGCCTGAACATGGCAGAGGCTCCGCGCGGCCAGGGCTATTTCACCTTTGAATCCGGGTTCGAGGCGGCGCAGGCATTGCTGTCCGCCAAGCCGCGACCCACGGCCATCCTGGCGCAGAATGACGACATGGCAGTCGGTGCACTGATGGCCGCCCGGGATCTGGGGCTGGACGTGCCAGGCGATGTTTCAATCGTCGGATTTGACGATTCCGAGGTTTCCCGGATCACCTGGCCCCGGATCACGACCGTGAAACAGCCGGTGTACGACATGGCATTTCGCGCCGCAGAGATGCTGATCCAGCAGCTGGAACAGGGCGAGCGTGCCGACAGCGTCGTGCATCCCCACACGCTGATGCTGCGCGATTCGGTGGCGCCGCCGCGCCGGTGATGGTCGCCGCATGATCACGCGGCGGGAACGGATTGCCTATGCCGCGGGCGATCTGGGCTTCAATTTCGTCTGGCAGTCGATGGAGCTGTTCCTGCTCTTTTTCTACCTGCGCGGGCTTGGCCTGTCCGCAGGGGCGGCGTCGCTGATCTTTCTGATCGGTTCGGTCATCGACTGGGTTGCCGACCCGACCGTCGGTGCGGTTGCAGACCGGATGAGCCGGACGCGCCCGATGCGCATCTGGGTCGGCATTGGCGGCCCGCTGTCCGGCCTGTTGCTTGCACTGGCGTTCATGCCGTTGCCGCTGGACGGATGGCCGCTGTTCGCCGCCGTGCTGGCGATCCATGTCGCGCTGCGCTTTTGCTACAGCCTTGGCAACATCCCCTATGCCGCGCTGACCGCGCGAATTTCGGACCGGCCGCTCGACCATCTGGCACTGACCGGCGCCCGGATGCAGGGTGCGGCGATCGGCGGAATGATCGCGGCCGGCGTCTATTTCGCGATGCCGGCCAATGGCAGCGGCATTGCCGATTTCCGCAGCGGCGCGCTGTTGCTCGCGGTGCTGGCCCTGCCCGCCTTTCTGGCGACCGTGATCGGCGTGCGGGAACGGATCAGCACCGCCGCCCCATCCGACAGCCGATCGTTGATGGAGACCATGGCCGCCCTGCCCGTCATGCTGCGGGGATCGGCCGTGCTGCGCCGGCTGCTTGCCACCATCTTGGTCGCGGGATGCGCCGTGACGGTGGTCAACAAGACGCTCCTTTTGCTGTTCGAGGAACAGGGATCGCTGCGTGCGGGCTATCTTGCCACGTTCCTGCCCGGCCTGACGCTGTTGATTGCAACGCCGCTATGGGCCGCAGCGGCAAGGCGGCGGGGTCGTGTCGCCGTGCTGGTCATTGCGGGCGTGCTGAATGTTGCGGCTGTCCTGGCACTGATCCTGCCGCTTGGCCTGCCCTTTCACCTTGGGGCAATCACGCTGGCGATCACGGCAGGGAACGGCATGTCGGTCATGTTCTGGGCGCTGGTCCCGGTGGTGGTCGAACGATCGGGCGATCAGGGAACGGGCTTTGCCGCGCGCACCTATGCGCTGTGCTCCATCGCCCGGAAACTGGCGCAGGCGATTGCACCGCAGCTGATCGCGCTCAGCCTTACCGGAACGCGCTCCGTCATTCCGGCAATCATCGTAAGTGCGATCGTTGCGCTGATCGTCATCGTCGTCTTTCGCCCGTCCGGATCGACGCCGTCGCTGCGCGAGGCGGCCCGCTGATCGTTCGCGGGCCAAGAGGCGCAGCAGCGGAAGCGCAGGCGACAGGAACTTGTCAGCGTTGTCAGGCTGAGGCATGGAAGGCGGGACAATGGAGCCGATGGGGGAGAGGATAATGTTCGCACGCGCCGGTTTGGCCGCATCAGCCAGCATGTTGCTGGCGGGATGCGCGGCTACTGTGACACAGGCAAACACGGCACAGAGCAACGCTGCCGCCGCAAGTGACGATCCACTGACCGTCCCGGCAGCAGCGCAGGTGCATCCGGAAAAGTGGCCCGCGCCGCAATGGAAGGTGCCGGTCAACGCCGATCACGAAGCCCGCATCAAGGCGATCATCGCGCGGATGAGCGTCGAGGAAAAGGTCGGCCAGATCCTTCAGGCCGACCTTGCAGCCGTCACGCCCGAGGATGTGCGCAAATATCACCTGGGATCGGTGCTGAACGGCGGCAATTCCGGCCCCTATGGCAACGATCTTGGCCCGGCGCAGGACTGGCTGAAGCTGGCGGACGAATTCTACGCCGCGTCCATGGACGAAAGCGACGGAAAGCAGGGTATCCCCATTGTTTGGGGTACCGATGCCGTGCACGGCCATTCCAACATCATCGGGGCAACGCTGTTTCCCCATAATGTCGGACTGGGTGCGATGCGTGATCCGGACCTGATCGAAAAGATCGGCAAGGCGACGGCGGTGGAAATCCGCGTGACCGGTCAGGAATGGACCTTTGCCCCCACGATCACCGTGCCGCAGGATTATCGCTGGGGCCGCGCCTATGAAGGCTATTCGTCCGATCCGGCACTGGTCGCCAGCTATGTCGGGCGGATGATCAAGGGGCTTCAGGGCCCCGTCGATGGCGGCCCGATGCTGAAAGGGCCGTATGTCATCGCCAGCACCAAGCATTTTCTGGCCGATGGCGGCACGACCGACGGCCGGGATCAGGGTGACGCCGCGATCGACGAGGATACGCTGATCCGCATCCATGGGGCCCCCTATGTGCCGGCGATCGAGGCGGGCGTTCAAACGGTGATGACCAGCTTTTCCAGCTGGAACGGCGTCAAGATTGCCGGCCATCGCGGGCTGGTGACCGATGTGCTGAAGAACCGGATGAACTTTGGCGGCTTCATCGTGACGGACTGGAACGCGCATGGACAGCTGAAGGGGTGCACCAACGCCAGCTGCGCCACGGCGGTGAATGCGGGCATCGACATGTACATGGCCCCGGACACGTGGAAGGACCTCTATGCCTCGCTCACCGCACAGGTGAAGTCGGGCGAGGTGCCGATGGCACGGCTGGACGAGGCGGTGGCCCGGGTTCTGCGCGTCAAGATGCGGCTTGGCCTGTTCGAGGCGGGCAAGCCGTCATCGCGTCCCTATTCCGGCCAGTGGAACCTGCTCGGCGCGCCCGAACATCGCGCCATCGCGCGGGAGGCGGTTGCCAAGTCGCTGGTCCTGTTGAAGAATCAGGGCTCCCTCCTGCCGCTGAAGCCGGGTGCGAATGTGCTGGTCGCTGGCGACGCGGCGGACGATATCGCGCGGCAGGCTGGCGGCTGGACGCTGACGTGGCAGGGAACCGGCCTCAACAACAGTCAGTTTCCGGGCGCGACCAGCATCTGGAAGGGGCTGGAAACCGCGGTCAAGGATGCCGGGGGCAGTGCGTCCCTGTCGCCCGATGGCAGCTATACCAAAAAGCCGGATGTCGCCGTCGTCGTGTTCGGCGAAACCCCCTATGCCGAGTTTCAGGGGGATATTCAGTCGCTGCAGCTCAAGGCGGAGCTGACCGGCCCCATCGAAACGATGAAAAAGCTGAAGGCGCAGGGCATTCCCGTGGTCGCCGTGATGATCACGGGCCGGCCGCTCTACATGAATCCGGCGCTCAACGCGGCTGACGCATTCGTCGTCGCCTGGTTGCCGGGGTCGGAGGGCGCAGGTGTCGCAGATGTGATGGTGGCAGGCCGCAATGGTCAGGCAAAGCGCGACTTTACCGGCAAGCTGCCGACCGCATGGCCGGCCAATGCCGTGCATGGCGGCCCGACCCTCTACCCCTTTGGCTATGGGCTGTCCGCTCGGATGGCGCAGCCGACATGGAAGCCGCTATCCGAAGATGCCGGGATCCGGGAGACGGCGGAAAACGGCGTCTATTTCGCCCGCGGCGTACCGGCGTCCAGCTGGTCGCTGATCGTTGCCGGCGGGTCCGATGGCGGCACGCGCATCACGACGGGATCGGCCAGCGCGCTGGACGGCCGCGTTACCGTGACGCCGGTCGACTACGGGATACAGGAAGGGGCACGCCGCTTCGTCATGGCTGGCGGTGGGCGTCAGGTGGTTCAACTGAACAATTTCACACCGGTCGACGTATCGCGGGAAACGAATGGCGAGGTGCTGTTGCTGACCACGCTGCGCATCGATGAAAAGCCCGCATCCGCCATGCAGTTCAGCCTGACCAGCGCGGATGGCAAGACGGCGACCGTCGCAGCACCCGAACTGGCTGCGCTGCCGGTCGGCGAATGGAAAACCGTGGCCGTGCCGCTGCAATGCTTCCGGGCTGGCGGCGCTGACATGAGCCGGGTGAGCACGCCGTTTCAGCTGGAAACGGCCGGCCGGGTGACGTTCAGCCTGGGCCGGGTCGCACTGGGCACCGTGGCGGACGTGACGGTCAGCTGCGCCCGCTGATCTCTGGCGGGTCAGGACGCAGGGCGCGCCCGCGCCCTGACCCGCGCCACCATGTCGCTTGAGGTGAGATAGAGCCAGCCGTCCGGCGCCAGCGCGCAATTGGCGATCGCCTTGCCCGTCCCGATCGTGCCAAGATGCCGACCGTCCGGGGCCAGCACGAGCACGCCGCCCGGCCCGGTCATGAACAGGTGACCCGTCGCCGCCACCTTCATCCCGTCGGGCAGGCCAGGCTTGCCGGCGGCGACACCAGCCCGGAAATTGCCCAGCACCCGCCGCTCGCCGAACCTGCCATCGGCTTGCTGCGAATAGGCGTAAAGCTCGGGCATATCGGGATCGGATTGGGTGACGTACAGCGTGCGCTGATCCGGCGACAGCGCAATGCCATTGGGCCGGCTCAAGCTTGCATCGATCCGGCTGACGCTGCCATCCGGTGCAAGCCGATAGACGCCATTGGCCGCCTGTTCCTTCAACGGCGACTGATCGCCGTCTGCCAGGCCATAGGGCGGATCCGTGAAATAGATGCTGCCATCGCGCCCCTCGATCAGGTCGTTGCAGCTGTTGAACCGCCTGCCTTCGAACCGGTCGGCCAGAATGGTGCGCGACCGTGTTTTCTGGTCCAGCCGCTCGATCGCGCGCGTCCCGCTGCCTGCCATCAGCAGCCGCCCCTGCCGGTCCAGCGTCAGGCCGTTGGCGCCCGCTTCCCGCACACCGGCGGGGATGGGCGACGGGCCGGACGGATCTAGGAACGGCACCGGCGCGCCCGCTCCCGGCGTCCAGCGCCAGATGCGGTTGCCCGGCACGTCGGTGAACAGCAGATAGCCGCCGTCCGATACCCACACCGGGCCTTCTGCCCAGTCATAGCCAGTGCCCAGCACCTCGATCGGCGCATCGGCGTCAATTACCGCGTCCAGTCCGGGATCCACCCGGTTGATGGCGCCGATGCGGGTGTCTTGCGCTGGCGTCGGCCTGGCGATGCACCCCGCCGGAACCAGTACGGCGATCCCGGCGATCAGATGGCGTCTGGTCAATGTCATCGAAAAATCCCTTATTGTGCCACCCATCATTCCTGCATCACCCGGACGATGGCGGACACCCTATCGCTTGCGACCGGCGAAATGGCGGTCTGCGGCAAGGGCCAGAAACATGAAATTGGTTTCGCCGCCGCCCATGACATATTCGGTCTGTTGCCAGAAATAGGGCCATGTCTTCAGCTCTGGCAGATCGGGCCGGATCAGGTTGGTGCCGGAAATCACGCCGCCGGGGATGTAGCTCCAATCCGCCCGATTGACGCCATAGGCAACGGTCGCCGAATGGCTGCCGACCCCCGACACGAAACTGGCCGTGTTTTCCCCCGGATGCACGCCCAGCACGAAATTGAGCGCATTCAGCCAGCTGTCGGGATCGACTGCCTCTGGCCATCCCTTGGCAAACAGCCATTGTTCGACACCGCGCCGCTGAATGTCCCATCCCGCACCCCAGATCTGAGGCTTGTAGGGGATGCCATAGGGGCTGTCGGTACGGGCATCGCGCGTCACGCCAGCCTGATACTCCAGCACCGCCCGGTCCAGCCGTTCCCGGAACTGGCGGGGCAGGCGCCCGCGCAGCCCGGCCAGCATCCATCCCGTTTTCGATACGTCCTTCAGCGCAAGGTCACCCAGCGCAGCAATCCGATCGACATAACGCTGTTCGCCGGTTGCAAGCGCGAGTTCGGCAAGCGCGAAAATGCGGTTCGGGCTGTCCCCGCCCCGATCGATCGCCGCATCGGTGATGGCACGCGCCGCCGCCAGCGCCTCTGCCGCCAGAGCGGGGTTTTCCCTGCGCAGCGCCCGGGCAGCACCGGCAAGGCCGGCCGCGACATAAAGCTCGCGCTCGGGATTGTCCTCGGTAAAGACCCACCGGTCGTCCGCGGTGACGGGGTCGCCATTCGCATCGACGCCCAGCCCGTCCACCGGCTTCATCGGCACATTGTCGCTGTGGCTGCCGGCATCGCCAAGCATCACATAGCGGCGCAGGCTGGGCGTGATGATGCCGCGATAGAGCCGCCCCAGCGAACGATAGCCGCCAAGGACGCTGGCAAGGCCATGTTCGATCTGCTGGATGGCATCGTTGCGGCCATCCGGATCGTGAATCTCGACCGTCTTTGCCTGCGGATCGATCCGGGTCGCATCGTAATCGAGGTCGAATTCCTCGACCATCTTTGCGAGCAGCCAGACCGTGCCGATCTGCGATTCAACCCGCAGGTCATAATCTCCCGCATCGTGCCAGCCCCCGGCGTTCAGGCCGGGCACCGGATCGCCAGGCCGAAAACGGGTCAGCGTTTGCGGCCCCTGCGCATAACCGTCGAAATGGTTGAGGCTGACCGGCGCCATCCGCGCGTCATCCAGATGGTCATGCCCATGCCACACCCGGTATTTCTGACTGACCCGCATATGGCACATCTGCACCGGCAGGAATGTTTCCAGCGTCGGCTGCCACACGTCGCGGGAAAAGACGTCATCAGCAATGCGGAACGGCTGGGACCGCTGATCGCCATAGCCGATGCGGTACATGCCCGGCGTCTTCACCGAACTGAAGTCAAAGGCACGATAGCGATAGCGAAGGAAACTGCCCCATTCGCGCGGCGAACCGCGCAGCACCGCCTGTTCGCCGGCTTCGGTGAGACGATACAGCACCGCTTCACCAGCGTCTGTGCTGCGCGCATCCAGTTCGAACAAGGCCCGCTTCGACTGGGCAGGCGCATAGCCGACTTGCGACACCTGAATCACCGGGCGATAGGTCCATCCGGGCTCGCTATCGACCGTTACCGTCCATTCGAGCGCGCGCGCAGTCCGGCCCGCGGGCAGAACCCCGCGCACGATGTACCAGCCATTATTGTGCGCGCTGCGGCCGTCGATCAGTTCGATCCCGTCGGCGCTTTCGATGATGATCCGCTGACCCGGCGTTTCCGGTGCGACGACCAGCTTGCGGCCCCTGGCCAATGGCGCACCCAGCGCCTGGCCATTGGGATCCTGAACCGGCCCGTTCGCCTCTGCGTTGCGCGGCACGGGAATGGTGCTGCCCTTGCTGCGGACGATCGGGCCGTTCGGCTGGCGGGGGAAAATGCCGCCCGCCCCGTCCATCAGCCATGCCTTACCGAACAGTTCGGTTGGAAAAAGCTCCAGGTTGAAACCGGCGCGGCCGAGCCATTCGGCTGGCACCGGGCGATCCAGGTCGACGCGGATCCGAAATCGGTTGGCGCCCGCCGGGGTCACGGTGACTGCATAGGAAAGATCGACCGGCGGATAGAAGATCGGATTGAACCCACGCCCGTTTTTCGATGGATCGGGAAAGGACAGACGCTGGGTGATGCTGCGCGATGTTGCGTCAACGCTGCGCTCGCCGCCCTTGGGCATGGGCGACCATTGCCCGGGCATCGCATCCAGCCGCACATCGCCATTTGCGGCCACCCGCCTGCCCTGCTGGATGATGGTGACGCCGGTCTGATGGCCATCGGGATAAATGTCGTCGAATACGATCACGTCGACGCCGGGCCGCGTCAGATAGCCTTTTTCCGACAGGACGAAGCCATCCGACAGTGCAGCATCCTGTCCCAGTACCGGCATTGTCAACGCTGTCAGTGCAGCGCCAGTCATCAGCGCCAAGGCGAGTTTGATGCGCATATCCCCTCCACTGAACCGGTCGCGATCATGCGCGATCGCCATCTCGCGCGCAAAGAAAAAGGGGGCCTTCGTTGCCGAAGACCCCCCCTTGATCAGAGATCGTAGATCAGAAGCTGCCGCGAACGATAAAGGCGAAGCGACGATCGTTGATGAAGTAGGAACGCGGCCCGACATAGGTGTTCGGCAGGCCGGTATATTGCTGCAGCGTCCGGGTGGTTTCGTTGAGCAGGTTCACGCCCTGCACACCCACCTTGATCACCGGCGACAGCGAGAAGAACGCAGAGGCATCCAGCTGTCCCGTCTCATCATTGAAGATGGGATAGAAGGGATGGATCACGTCCGCCGCCGTCAGCAGGAACCGCGAGCGCCAGTTATAGGCGGCACGCAGAGAGACCGGCCCCTTTTCATAGAACACCGAAGCATTGACGTTGTGCCGTGACAGCTGTTCCAACGGCAGCGGACCCGGATCGAGATTGGTCGCAGGACCAAAGACCGGACGGTTTGCAGGCAAACCTTCGCTGTCGATAAACGTGTAGCTACCACTGAAGCCAAGGCCGCTCAGGAACCCGGGCAGGAAATCAAAGGTCTGCTGATAGGCGACTTCGAAGCCCTTCACCTTGCCCGACCCGTCGAAATTGTCCGGCTGACGGACATTGGCAGTCAGGGTGACGCCGTTGTTGGTCAACTGGATCGGAATGACGTTCTGGTAGAAGAAACCCTTGATATCCTTGTAGAACCCGTTGATCGTCAGCGAACCGACGCGAGCGAAGTACCATTCCAGCGTGACGTCGAACTGGTCCGAAATCGCAGGCTTCAGGAACGGATTGCCCGCATTGCCCTGCAGCCGGCTCGGGTCGTTCTGGTTCGAACCAAAGGTGAAGAAATTGCGGATCTGATTCATCTCCGGACGGGCAAGGGCCCGCGATCCGGCAAATCGCGCAATCAAGTTGTTGGTCAGCTGCACCTTCAGGTTCAAGCTGGGCAGGAAGTAGCGATACTTGTTGACCGCAGTGTTCGGATCGCTCCGGCCATCGGCGAACAGCCGGACCTGATCATAGGCGGCCTGGCCAAGGACGCAGATCCCACCCGCAGGCCGGGTGGTATTCGGCGGCGCGGGCGGCGAAGGAAGCGTCACGTCCCGGCAACGCGTTGCAAAATCGTCGGCAACGCCGACTTCCTGCCGCGTGGGGAAGGTGAAGGCACCGACCGAACGGACTTCGGTATCGACGAAACGGACGCCGATATTGCCGCTGACCGCGAGGCCGCCATTGCCCCGATCGCTATCGAAGCTCAGCATGGCATAGGCGTTGATGTTGCGTTCCGAGACCTGCTGGATCTCATCCGGACGGAAACCGGTTAGCGGATCGGCATTGGCGCGCTGAGCAGCAGGCCGCCAGGAGCCACCAATACCGCCGGCGTCGGAAACCTGACGGGCGAACCGCACGGCCTGATCATAATTCTCGATAAGGTCGCCATTGTAATAGAAGCCGCCGATCGGCCCCGGCGTCGCTCCGCGGAAGAAGTTGTCGAACGAGAAGAACGACACATTGTTGCGAAACCGCGGATCGTCCATCCACTGCGGGCCATTGCCGCCCCAGGTTTCGGACAAGGTACCCCAGTTGTAATTGCTGTAACGGACGGTCTGGTCACGGTCGGCATAGCGGCCGCCGACCTTCAGCCGCTTCAGGAACGAATCCTCGTCGAAATTATACTGGATGTCCCCGCGGAACGCCGCTTCCTCGCCTTGCGACTGCTCGAAATGGTCCATGGCAGCGCGGAAGAAGTAGTTGCCCGGATCGGTGAAATACTGCTGATCGTTCTGGCCATTGATGCGCGCGTTGGGCGAGCACGTACCAGGCGTGGGACAGGGCGATCCATTCGGACTTGTCGCCCCAGCCCAGTCTGCGGACAGCCACAGCGGCTTGTGATTGACGACGACCGGAATCTTGCCGGAAATGTCCAGCTCCTGGTCAGCGAAGCCGCCACCAAACAGGCTGAAATCGATCTGATCCCGGCGCGCCTGCACGAATTGCGCATCCGCCTGGAACGACCAGCGATCGTTCGGGGTGAATTTGAAATTCAGGCCATAATCGGCGACGACATTCTTTTCATCAACCTCGCGGCGTGAATATTCCTGCTGCATACCGCCGGTCGGGGTCCGCCACGTGCCACCCGAATCCTGTGAACGCCAGCCCGACCCGGGCAGCGTGATGTAGCCGCGTTCGAACACGCCATTCTCGTCATATTCGAAGTTCCGGAACGGCAGCGACCCAGTCAGCGGGCATTCGGCACGGGTGGTCGAACCACCGGTGGGGAGCCCCTGGTTGACGACGTTGGCACCATTTCCGTTTGGACGGCAGCCATAGGGGTAGGTGTTGAAATCCGACAGATCAGGCGCGGCCGCAGCCGTATATTCGCCCCAGCGCTGCGTGGCTTCGGTGCGCAGGAACTGGGCGGTCAGCATCGCCCGGCGATCAAGGCTTTCCCACTGACCGGCCAGTGCCACACCCTTGCGGCGCCGGTCATAATCCTGGGTCCGGAACTGCCCGCCCAGCGGCGCATAGAGCAGGTTGGCCCAGTCGGCCAGGCCATCCGCGCCCGCCGTTTGCGGCGTGCCGCACAGGGCGTTGTTGCCCGGCAGGGTCTGCGTATCGGAATTGCCGGGCAGCGGGTTTGCGCAACGCTGCACCGAGGAGTCGGAGCTGTTGGCTTCAACCGCCAGCTGATAGTCGCGGGTCTGGAAATTCGCGACCTGAATGCCGTCGGACCGGCTGAGCAGCTGCGAATAGCTGACATTGGCCAGCAGGCCGAAGGTGCCGGCACCTGTGTCCCACGTGTTCGACAGCAGAGCGGACATGGTGGGCGACGCCTGCTTGGCAAGATCGCCGTAATTGGCCTCAAGGTTGAAGCCGCCGTGCAGGCCGCGCCGGTCGAACGGCAGGCGCGTGCGCAGATCGACGACACCCGACAGGCCGCCCTCGATCATTTCGGCGGTCAGGTTCTTGGCGACGACGACCGAGCCGAGCAGTTCGGCGGGCACGTCCGCAAAGTTGATCGACTGTCCGCCGACGCCGGTGGAGAAGGTATCGCGGCCGTTGAATTCGGACCGCACATAGCTGAGGCCACGGATAACGACGCCGGACCCTTCGACCGAGAAGTGGTCCGGATCGTTCGAACCGGCGAAGCGGTTGATCGAAACGCCGGGGATACGCTGCAGCGCTTCGGTCACCGACCGATCCGGAAGGGCGCCGATATCCTGGGCGGTGATGGCGTCGACAACGGTGTCGGAGCCGCGCTTAATCGACTGCGCATTGGCTAGGCTGGCACGAATGCCAGTCACGGTGATCACGTCATCGCCGGTCGGCGCGTCCTGTGCAGCAGCGGCATCCGATTCGGCCGCAGCATCCTGCGCGAATGCGGGGGCCGCAGCAGCCATGGCGCAGATCGCCACCAGCGATGCGCTTCCGCGCAGCAATTTCGCAATGTTGGATGATGATTGAATATCAGACCGCAGACCGTCGCTATGACGCATCATGCCCTCCCCCTGTGTTTTATACCCCGGCGCTATCAATGCCCCTGATATGCGCTCGACTCAAATTTTTATCTGTTGATGGTAGCGTTAGCAAGAGCTGATTCGAGCATTACCTGCCAATGTGTGACGACATTGACACAGTTGTCATACCGATTTGACGGAGTTGCCCCATGGCGCTTACTCTTCGCCTGGCCGCCGCAGCGAATGATATGATTTATGTCGGCAAGCCACTGCAGCATAAGTGCAGCACGATCGATGCCGGGGAGCAGGGATGACGAAGCAGATCGAGCGGGTAGTCATTGTGGGTGGCGGCACGGCCGGCTGGATGACGGCGGCGGCGCTGTCCAGAATGCTTGCGCGGGACCGGACCCGCATCACCCTGATCGAATCCGACGCCATCGGTACGGTTGGCGTGGGAGAGGCGACAATCCCCCCCATCCTGACGTTCAATCAGATGCTCGGCATCAACGAGAACGAGTTCATCGCCGCGACGAACGGCACGTTCAAACTGGGGATCGAATTCGTCAACTGGGCACGCCAGGGCGACCGGTATTTCCATCCGTTCGGCCATTACGGCCATCCGGTGAACGGTGTCCCCTTTCACCAGCTTTACCTGCATGAGCGGGCGCGCCGGCCGATGCCCGACATTTCGGCCTATTCGATGCCGTCGATGGCGGCCGCGCACAACCGGTTCGCCCGCCCCGCGGCAACGGCCCAGTCCATCGTCCGTGAGATGATCTATGCCTTTCACTTCGATGCCTCGCTTTATGCCCGGTTCCTGCGCGATTATTCGGAACGCGGCGGCGTTACCCGGATCGAAGGCCGGATCGTGGGCGCGCATCGCGATGGCGAAAGCGGCGACATCGCGTCGGTTCAGATGGAGAATGGCGAACGCATCGCGGGTGACTTGTTCGTTGATTGCTCGGGCTTTCGCGGGCTGCTGATCGAAGAGGCGCTGGGTGCGGGCTATGACGACTGGAGCCACTGGCTGCCCTGCGACCGGGCCGTTGCGGTGCCCAGCGCGAACGTCGGGCCGCTGACCCCTTATACCCGCTCGATCGCGCATTCGGCAGGATGGCAATGGCGGATTCCGTTGCAGCATCGGACCGGGAACGGCCATGTATTTTCGACTGCGCACATCAGCGAGGATGAGGCAACGGCGACGCTGCTGGCGAACCTGGAGGGCGAAGCGCTGGCCGAACCGCGAACCATCCGGTTCAAGACGGGGCGGCGGCGCAAGACATGGAGCCATAATGTCGTGGCGATCGGCCTGTCCGCCGGGTTCATCGAGCCGCTGGAATCGACCAGCATCCATTTGATCCAGACAGGGATAGCACGGCTGATCGCCCTGTTCCCCGACACCGGGCGCAACGATGTCGAGCGCACCGAATATAACATGGTGCTGCAGGATCAGTTCGAAGATCTGCGTGATTTCATCATCCTTCATTATCACGCCACGGAACGGGATGATTCATCCTTCTGGAATTACATGCGCACGATGCCGATCCCGGAACCGCTGGCGCACAAGATGGCGTTGTTCCGGGGGCGTGGCCGCACGTTCCGGGATGGGTTCGAGCTGTTCTCCCCGGCCAGCTGGGTTGCCGTAATGATGGGCCAGCGCCAGATGCCGACCGGCTATGATCCGGTCGCCGATGGGCTGGACGATGACGCGGTTGCCGCCATGCTCGAACGCTATCGGCAGGAGATCGCCGGCACGGTCGGCCAGCTTCCCTCTCACGAAACGTTCATTGCCCGCATTCTTCAGCATCAGGGCATGCCGATGGATATGGCATCATGAGGCCGGATCGCATCCGCCGGGTGGTCATTGTCGGCGGCGGCACCGCCGGCTGGATGACCGCAGCCGCCATGGCGCAGGTGATGGGCAGCCTCCCCGACCTGTCCATCGAACTGGTGGAATCCGACGCGATCGGCACGGTCGGTGTGGGCGAGGCGACGATCCCGCAGATCACGTTGTTCAACGCCCTGCTGGGCCTGGACGAAATCCAGTTCATGCGGGAGACGAACGCGACCTATAAGCTGGGGATCGAATTCGTCGACTGGCGCCGGATCGGCCATCGTTACATCCACCCGTTTGGCACCTATGGCATCGACATGATGGGGATCGAGTTCCACCATCACTGGCTGAAGGGGCGGATGCTGGGCGACACGTCCGAGCTTGATGACTATTCAATGTCGGTCGTCGCCGCGCGCAATTCCAAGTTTCTGCGGCCACAGCCCGAAGCGCGCAATTCGCCGGTTTCAAAGATCGCCTACGCGTTTCAGTTCGATGCCGGCCTCTACGCCCGCTTCCTGCGCCGCTTTTCCGAAGCGCGCGGCGTGACCCGGACCGAGGGGCGGATCACTCGGGTAAACCAGCATCCGGAATCGGGGTTCGTCACCGCAGTCGTGCTGGAGGACGGGCGCGAAATCGCGGGCGACCTGTTCATCGACTGCTCCGGCTTTCGCTCGATGCTGCTGGGCGAGACGCTGGGTGTAGGCTATGAGGACTGGACGCGCTGGTTGCCCTGTGACCGGGCAATGGCGGTGCCGTGCGAAAGCTCGGGCGACCAGCAACCGATCACGCGATCGACCGCGCGCACGGCCGGTTGGCAATGGCGCATCCCGCTACAGCATCGCACCGGCAACGGCTATGTCTATTCCAGCGCCCATATCAGCGATGACGAGGCGGCGGCGACGCTGCTGTCCCATCTTGATGCGCCCGCCCTTGCCGACCCGAAACCGATCCGTTTCACCGCCGGGCATCGCCATCGTTCCTGGGAGAAGAACGTCGTTGCGATGGGCCTTGCCGGCGGTTTCCTGGAACCGCTGGAATCGACCAGCATCCACCTGATCCAGTCGGGGATTGCGCGGCTGATGTCCCTGTTCCCGACACAGGGTTTTCATCAGCAGGAAATTGACCGGTACAATCGCGGATCGGTCAAGGAATATCTCGATATCCGCGATTTCCTGATCCTGCATTACAAGGCGACGGAGCGGGACGATTCCGATTTCTGGCGCTATTGCCGCACGCTGACCCCGCCCGAGGGGTTGCAGGAAAAGCTCGCCATGTTCCGGTCCAACGGCCGGGTGTTCCGCGAGCATGAGGAATTGTTCACCGAAACCAGCTGGCTGTCCGTCATGGTGGGTCAGGGGATCGAGGCAGGCGGCTATCACCCGGCCGCCGACCTGTTGCCGGATGCCGAAACGCTGAAGCGGCTCCATCACATTCGCGCGATCATCGCCGACACCGCCGACCGGATGCCCACCCAGCGCGACTTCCTGATTGCCGAGGGGAGCGCGTCCGGCGAGGTGCTGCGCAAGGCATCGTGACCACCCTGCCCTCGCCCACGCCGATCCGCGAGCTTGCGGGCGTCGATCGCGCCCGGTTCATTTCGGAGATCCAGCCGGCCGGACAGCCGGTTGTCCTGCGCGGCCATGCCGAACACTGGCCGGCGGTCCACGCTGCCCGGCAATCGGACGAGGCGCTGGCCGCACTGTTTGCCGCGCATCATCCGCGGCGCCCGGTTCAGGTCCTGGTTGGCGCGCCAGAGATCCAGGGGCGGTTTTTCTACACGCCTGATTATCGCAGCCTCAACTTCACGCGCGGGGAAATCGACCTTGAGGCTTTTTTCGAGCGGCTGTTGAACGATCGGGCGCTGGACGCTCCCTTTTCCATCGCGGTCCAATCGGAAATTCTGGATGAGTTGATGCCCGGCTTCATTGCCGACCATCAAAGCCCGCTGCCGCCCACCGGCACCCCGGCGCGCGCGTGGATCGGCAACCGCATCCGCGTGTCCCCGCATTACGACCTGATGGAAAACATCGGCATCGTCGTTGCCGGGCGGCGGCGCTTTACCCTGTTTCCGCCCGATCAGGCCCGCAATCTCTATCTTGGCCCCATCGAGCTTACCCCCGCCGGAACGCCGGTCAGCCTGGTCGATACTGTTGCGCCGGATCTGGACCGCTTTCCCCGCTATGCAGAGGCGGCGTCCATGGCCCAGTCGGCCCTGCTGGAACCGGGCGATGCCATCTATATCCCGTTCCATTGGTGGCATGGGGTCGAATCGCTGGAACGGTTCAACCTGTTCGTCAATTACTGGTGGAATGCCGGGCGACGGGATCTGCCCAATCCCTATGGCGCATTGATGCACGCACTGATCGCGCTGCGCCAGTTGCCGCCGGATCAGCGGGCGGCGTGGCGGCACAGTTTCATGCACCTGGTGTTCGACGATGATGTGGCGGATCATCTGCCCCGCGCCGCCCGCGGCGTGCTGGGCGATGCGGATGCCGGCATGATGCAGCGGATGCGCGCCACGCTGCGCCAGATGCTGGGCCAGCTTTGATTAATCGGGAACAGGAGCGCGGGACGATGCGGGCGATTACCGGAATGCTGACTGCGATCATCGCCCTGTCGGCGCCCGCTCTGGTTCATGCCGAACCGGCCGATGCGCCTGCCATCCGCCTTAATCAGCACGCCGTGCTGGCGGAGCCGGGCCAGACCGCGATCCTGATCGCGCCGGGACAATCGCCCATTGGCTGGCAACTGATCGATGCGACCGGAAAGCGGGTGGCCAGCGGCAGGACGGCGGCGTTCGGCGCAGACCGGCATTCCGGCCAGAGCGTGCATCGCATCACCTTCGATGCGGCCCGGCTGTCGGGACAGGGATACCGGCTGACAGCGGGACCGGCAACAAGCCGACCCTTTTCCGTTCAGCCCGCCCCCTATGGCCCGCTGAAGCGGGCGGCATTCAACTTTTTCTACCAGCAGCGCGCCGGGGTGCCCATCCAGGCGCGGTTCGCCGGCGGCGAACGCTGGGCGCGACCGGCGGGCCATGCCGGCGAAACGGCAAGCTGCGTCGGCGGACGCGATGAATTCGGCAACGACTGGCCGCGCTGCACATACAGCCCCGATATGTCGGGCGGCTGGTATGACGCGGGCGATCAGGGCAAATATGTGGTGAATGGCGGCATCAGCGTCTGGACGCTGATGAACCTGTACGAACGTGCCACCCGGCGGGGTGAGGCTCAGCCTTTTGGCGACAAGGGCGGGCTGATCCCCGAAAGCGGCAATGGCGTCGATGACCTGCTGGACGAGGCGCGGTTCGAGCTGGAATGGATGATGAAGATGCAGGTGCCCGCCGGCACCCGCCTGTCCGTTCCGGTCGGGCAAAAGCAGGCGCAGGCCGGGCTTTCCTTCACGGAAATCGACGCGGGCGGGATGGCGCATCACAAGATGGGCGACGAAAACTGGACGCCGCTGCCCACCCCGCCGCACCTCGACACGGCAAAGCGCGTGCTGTTCCCGCCCTCGACCGCCGCCACGCTGAACCTGGCGGCGGTCACCGCGCAATGCGCCCGGCTGTGGCGAGGCATCGACAATCGCTTTGCCGACCGCTGCCTGGCATCGGCGCGAGCCGCCTGGGCCGCCGCGCGCCGCAATCCCGATGTCTATGCCATCGCGCCCTTTACCGGATCGGGCGGTTATGGCGACGGGACGCTGTCGGACGAATTCTTCTGGGCCGCCGCTGAACTGTTCGCCGCGACAGGCGATGCCGACGCCCGCGCCGTTGTTGAGGCATCGCCGCTGCTGAAGGGTGAGCCGCTGTCGGAACCCGGCTGGGGATCGACCGCGACGCTGGGCGCGATCACCCTGATGGTCAGCCGTCCCGCCCTGGGCAACGAACAACGCGCGGCATTGCTGCGTGGGCTGACGGCCGGTGCCGACCGGTTCGTCAGCGACCGGCAGTCGGTCGGTTATGCCATCCCCTATGGCCCGGAAAACCTGCCCTGGGGATCCAATTCCAACGTGCTGAACCGGGCAATACTGCTGGGTCTGGCGCACGACCTGACCGGACGCGACGCCTATCGTCAGGGTGTCGTCGATGCGATGGACTATCTTCTCGGCCGCAACCCGCTCGACCAGAGCTATGTGTCCGGCTTTGGTGCGCGGCCGATACAACATCCCCATCACCGCTTCTGGGCGCCGTCTGCCGACCCGGCGCTGCCGCCCCCGCCGCCCGGCGTGCTTTCCGGCGGGCCGAACAGCCGCCTTTCCTCGCCGGCAGGGCGCAAACTGGAGGGCAAATGCGTTCACCAGACGTGCTGGGCCGACGATATTGGCGCCTATGAACTGAACGAGGTCGCGGTAAACTGGAACGCGCCGCTGCTATGGGTCGCTGCCTGGCTGGATACGCCGCCCGGCTGAATTACCGCTCTAGCATTATAACACACCGTTGATATTCTGCGCGCATATCAGGGGGATTCGTGATGCTCGAACTCAACAATGTCACCCATGTATATCCCAACGGAACGCGCGCGCTGGACGGGGTGACGCTGTCCATTCCAAAGGGAATGTTCGGCCTGCTCGGCCCCAATGGCGCGGGCAAATCCACGCTAATGCGGACCATCGCAACGCTTCAGTCGCCCACCACGGGCAGCATCACCTTTGGCGCGATCGACGTGCTGAAGCAGCCGGAGGCACTGCGCCGCACGCTCGGCTATCTTCCCCAGGATTTCGGTGTTTATCCGCGCGTCTCGGCATATGACATGCTGGATCACATGGCGGTGCTGAAGGGCGTCGCCAATGCGCGCGAACGCAAGGAAACGGTCGAAACGCTCCTCAATCAGACCAATTTGTGGAAGTTCCGCAAGAAAGCGATTGCCGGTTTTTCGGGCGGGATGCGTCAGCGCTTCGGCATTGCGCAGGCGTTGATCGGCAACCCCGAACTGATCATCGTCGACGAACCGACCGCCGGCCTTGATCCGGAGGAGCGCAACCGCTTCCTCAACCTGCTCGCCGAAATCGGCGAGAATGTCGTCATCATCCTGTCGACGCACATTGTCGAGGATGTGGCGGATCTGTGCCCGCGCATGGCGGTGCTGGCCGATGGCCGTATCCAGCTAGAGGGTGCACCGCTCGACCTGATCGACCGGTCGCGCGGCACGATCTGGGCCAAGACCATCGCGAGGACCGAGCTGGACGATCACAAGGCACGGTACGAGGTGATCTCGACGCGGCTGTTCGCCGGACGGACGATCATCCATATCCTGTCGCCCAGTGATCCCGGCGACGGTTTTGCCGCAGTGTCGGGCGGGCTGGAGGATGTCTATTTCTCCACCCTGGCAAAATCCCGCCGCGCCGCCTCGCCCATGCCCGCAGCCGCCTGATCCGGAGAAAGCCCGATGTTCGGCAAGATCGCGGCGTTCGAGCTGCGCTATCAGTTTCGCAACCCGGTTTTCTGGGTCGTGTTCATCCTCTTCTTTCTGTTCGCATTCGGCGCGGTCGCCACCCCGAACATCAGCATCGGATCGGGCGGGAATGTTCACAAGAACAGCCCGCAGGCGATCATGCAGTCCTATCAGATCTTCTCGCTGTTCTTCATGTTCGTCACGGTCGCTTTCGTCGCCAACGTGGTCGTACGAGACGATGACAGCGGGTTCGGCCCGATCGTGCGAACGACGCGGGTGTCGAAGTTCGCCTATCTGATGGGCCGGTTCGTCGGGGCATGGATCATCGCGGCCATTGCGTTTCTGTCCATTCCCATCGGCATGATCGTTGGTTCGGCCATGCCGTGGGTCGATGCAGAAACCCTGGGGCCGGGTCTCTTGTCGCACTACGCCTATGCGTTCGTGGTGCTGGCGCTGCCGAACCTGTTGCTCACCTCCGCGATCTTTTTCGGTGTCGCCACGCTGACGCGGTCAATGATGTGGAGCTATGTCGGCGTCGTCCTGTTCCTCGTGCTCTACACTGTCCTGCTGGCGGTGGTTTCGACCCAGCCGGAATGGCGGGAGACGGCAGCCTATCTTGAGCCCTTCGGCCTGGGCGCGGTCGGTTATGTCACGCGATACTGGACGGCCGCCGAAGCGAACACGATGATGCCGGCCTTTGCCGGAATGCTGCTGATCAACCGGGCCATCTGGTTCGTGGTGTCCATCGTCGCACTGCTGATCGCGATCTGGCGGTTCCGGTTCATCGAAAAGGGCGCGGCTTCGTCCAAGCCCAGCAAGGTACCGCCCGGCGAGCCGCTGCTGGTCGCCCGCCTGCCGGATACCCGGCCGGATGCAGCCAATGCCAGCCGGCTGTGGGCGCGGTGCCGCTTCGAAATGGCGCAGGTGTTCAAGAGCCCGGCCTTTTTCGTGCTGATGGTCATCGGCCTGTTCAACGCGGTCGGGGCGCTGATCTTTGCCAACGAGATTTACGGCACGCCGGCCCGGCCGCTCACCTTTGCACTGATCCCGGTTCTTCTTGGCGCCTTCACGCTGATCCCGATCATCATCGCCGTCTATTATGCAGGCGAACTCGTCTGGCGCGACCGCGACCGCAAGATGCACGAGATCGTCGATGCGACCTCGCTGCCCAACTGGGCCTATCTGGTGCCAAAGGTGCTGGCAGTCAGTCTGGTGCTGTTCGCGACGCTTGGCATATCGGTGATTGCCGCCGTGCTCGTGCAGCTGTTCCGGGGTCAGACGGACCTGGCGCTGGGCAGCTATTTCGGCTGGTATCTGTTGCCACTTGGCGTCGATATGATCATCCTCGCCATCCTGGCCGTGTTCATCCAGGCGCTGGTGCCGAACAAGTATCTCGGCTGGGGTCTAATGGTCGTTTACGTCGTGGCGACGCTGACGCTGTCCAACCTCGGCTTCGACCACCCGCTCTATCTGTACGGATCGACAGGTGCGGCCCGCTTTTCCGACATGAACGGGGATCAGATCGGCGGAGCGACCGGTTGGTGGCTGCGCCTGTACTGGGGTGCATGGGCACTAATCCTGGCCGTGCTCGCCCATCTGTTGTGGCGGCGGGGGACCGAGGACCGGCTGAGCCCGCGATTGCGGCGGATGCCAGCGCGGCTTGCGGGCGGACCGGGCGTCCTTCTGGCACTGGGGGTCGTTGTGGCAGCGGCTAGCGGCGGCTGGATTTTCTACAACATGAACGTCCTGAACGTGTACCGGAACAGCGACGATACCGAAAAGCTGCTGGCCGATTACGAGAAGAAATATCTGAAATACGAACGGGTGCCCCAGCCGGCGCTGACCGACATCAAGCTGGATGTCGCCATCCACCCATCCGATCGCCGGGCAATGGTCAACGGCGTGTACAAGTTCGTGAACGATACTGGACAGCCGGTGCCGGAACTGCATGTGCGGCTGCAGGATCAGCAGACGCGGCTGGTGTCGGTCACCGTGCCAGGCGCGACGCTGGCCAGCAACGATGCGGCGTTCAAATACCGCATCTATCGGTTTGCTAGGCCACTCGCACCCGGTGCCACCGGCACGCTCAGCTTTGAGACGATCCGCGAGCAAAAGGGCATTCGCGCCAATGGCGAGGATACCCGATTGGTCGCCAACGGCACCTTCCTGAACAATGGCGAGTTCGCCCCGCAGATCGGCATGGACCGGTCCGGTCTGTTGCAGGACAGGGTAAAGCGCCGCCGCTATGGCCTGACACCCGAACTGCGGCCAGCCAAGCTGGAGGATCAGTCCGCCCGGATGCGCAACTATGTCGGCAATGCCGATTGGGTGCGCAGCGACATCACCGTGTCGACGGACGCGGACCAGACCCCGATCGCACCGGGGCGCAAGGTGGCGGACAGCTCGGCCAATGGCCGACGCACCGCCCGTTTCGTGTCGACCGCCCCGATCCTCAGCTTTTTCTCGGTGCAGTCCGCGCGCTATGCCGAAAAGACCATGGATGCGGGCGGCGGCGTGAAACTGACGGTGTTCTACCATCCTGCCCATGCCTACAACACTGACACGATGCTGAAGGCGATGAAGGCGTCGCTGGATTATTACCGCGGCAATTTCGGCCCCTATCAGTTCGACTATGCCCGGATCATTGAGTTTCCGGGCTATGCCAGCTTTGCCCAGGCCTTTGCCGGCACCATGCCCTATTCGGAATCATTGGGCTTCCTTGCCGACAACAGCGATCCGGACGAGATCGATTATGTCACCTATGTCACCGCGCACGAGGTTGCCCACCAATATTGGGCACATCAGCTGATCAGCGCGGATCAGCAGGGCGGCACGGTGCTGGTCGAAACCATGGCGCAATATTCGGCGCTGATGGTGATGAAGAAGCTGTACGGAGAGGACAAGATCCGCCGTTTCCTGAAATATGAGCTGGACAATTACCTGCGCTCGCGCGGCAGCGAGGCGATCGAGGAACTGCCGCTGCTGCGCGTCGAGAACCAGGGCTATATCCATTACCGCAAGGGCGCGCTGGTCATGTACCTGCTTCAGGATCGTCTGGGCGAGGACCGGATGAACGCGATGCTGGCGGGCTTGCTCGACCGGTATCGGTTCAAGGGCGCGCCCTATGCCGCATCGACCGACCTCTTGGCCGGCCTGAACGGCATCGCCCGCAATCCTGCCGAACGGCAGTTGATCAGCGACTTGTTCGAACGGATCACGATCTATGATCTCAAGGTGACCGACGCCAAGACCAGGCCGGTCGGTGGCGGGCGTTTCGAAACGGTCATTACGGTCGAGGGCAAGAAGTTCCACGCCGATGGCCGGGGCAAGGAAACCGAGGCGCCGCTGGCCGACACAATCGACATCGGGCTGTTCACCGCCCGTCCCGGAGTGGGCGCCTTTGCCGCCAAGGACGTGCTGATGATGGAGCGTCGCCCGGTGAACAGCGGAAAGCAGCAGATCCGGATCGTCACCAACGGCGAACCCAAATTTGCGGGCGTCGATCCCTACAACAAATATGTCGACCGCAATTCCGACGATAACGTGGCGACGGTAACCCGCTGACGGGAAAACAGGGCCGGCAAGTGGGCGATGCCCGTCCGCCGACCCTGGTTTTCACCCGTTCACGTTTTCACCCGTTCACGATGGTGCCGCCATTGGGATGCAGCACCTGTCCCGACATGTAGCTGGAATCGTCGCAGGCCAGGAACAGAAAGGCGGGGGCAACCTCATTGGGCTGGCCCGGCCGGCCCATCGGCGTCCCCTCGCCAAAATGCGCGAGCTTTTCGGGTGAAGCCCCGCCCATCGGATTAAGCGGCGTCCATATGGGACCGGGCGCAACACCGTTCACCCGGATCCCCTTGCCGACCAGATTTTCGGAAAGCGCCCGCGTGAAGGCAGTGATCGCCCCCTTGGTGGACGAATAATCGAGCAGTTCCGGCTCACCCTGATAACTGGTGACCGAGGTGCAGTTCACAATGGCCGATCCGGGCCGAAGGTGCGGCAGCACAGCCTGCGTCATGAAAAACATGCCAAAGACATTGGTCTGAAATGTCCGGCGCAGCTGATGCTCGCTGATGTCGGTCAGCTCCTTGTCGGGATGCTGCTCCCCGGCATTGTTGACCAGGATATCGACGGTGCCGAACGCTTCGATCACGGTTTGCGCGGCCGCGGCACAAAAGGATTTGTCACCGATATCGCCGGCAATCGTGATTGCGCGACGACCCTCTGCTTCGACGATGCGTTTGCTTTCGTCCGCATCACCATGCTCGTTCAGATAGACGATGGCGATATCGGCGCCTTCGCGGGCGAACAATGCTGCAACGGCGCGGCCGATGCCGCTGTCTGCGCCGGTGATGACAGCCACCTTGCCGCTCAGCCGGCCGGAACCGGGATAGCGTGGCTGCCAGTCGGGTGGCGGCGTCAGCAACGCCTCTTCGCCGGGCAGCGCGTCTTCGTGCAACATGTCGATGGGATCGGACATTGGGGCTCTCCTTGCCTGATGGTTGGCAAGGAAACGGCGGGCGGTTCCGATCAGTTCCGCCGATGTCTCGGCCTGTCCGGGCGGGTCAGCGCTGCGAATGACGCTCCCGCCCGGGGCCGGTGGCGGTCATGCCGCGATCAAGCGATCGGCAGGACCGGGGTCGCCGAGGCAACCAGGACAACGGTGACGAACAGCGCACCGACCAGCGACACCAGCTGACGCGAAATGTTGGAAACGTTCATCATGATAGTCACTCCCTGTATCCAGCGTATCGGACCGTCCGTCGCTGATGCACTATGTAATGCAGAGAGCGTGCCAAATTCATTTATCGTTCATTTTCAACGGTTTGTAAAACGGCTTCAAAAAGATTGGCGATAATTACCTATCCAGACCTGCAATTCACACTGTTGTTCGGCAGATATTACCAATCTGTGCAGATCTGATTCCTGCCGGATTCCTTCGCACGGTACAGTTCGACGTCCGCGCGCTGAAAGGCCTCCGCAAGAGGCTCACCCGGCAGGATGCAGGTCATTCCGCCGGAGAAAGTCAGTTCGCCCACCGGCATATCGGTTTCGCGCAGCCGATACCGCTTGCGGGCAACGACATGGCGACAGGTGTCGAGCAGCCGCTCCGCCTCGCCGGGTTCGATCCCGGTAAACAGGATCGCAAACTCCTCACCGCCATGCCGAGCCACAAAATGGCCGGTGCACTGGCCGGCCAGCGCCTGACCGATCGCCTTCAGCACCCGGTCCCCCACGGCGTGGCCGAACTGGTCGTTGACCGCCTTGAAATGGTCGATGTCGCAGATCGCGACAATCAGCGGCTCGCCCGTTGCGGCCTGCGCCTGGAACGCCTCTTCGAACGCGCGGCGGTTGGGCAGGTCGGTCAGCGGGTCGCGGCGGGCGTTGTCGCGC
Organism: Sphingomonas eleionomae; assembly: GCF_049889035.1. NCBI lineage: Bacteria > Pseudomonadati > Pseudomonadota > Alphaproteobacteria > Sphingomonadales > Sphingomonadaceae > Sphingomonas > Sphingomonas eleionomae. The sequence continues at coordinate 181,614 of NZ_JBLTWP010000002.1, forward strand.
GCTTCCTCCAGCTTGGCGCGCAGCTCGCTGGCCTCACGCGTTGCCAGATCGAGCCGGGATTCAGCGACCCGTACGCGTTCCAGCATGGTGCCCGTGATGAATTTCACCTTGTCGATGACGGTTTCGAATGTTTCGTCATCGCTGTGCGGCGTTGCGATCGCGGCGGCGCTTTCGGCGAGGTCACGACCGAAATCGGCCGTTTCCGCCTGCATGTCGCGCATCATGTCCTCGAATCCCTGCACCTGCATCTGGGTGCGGGCCACCAGCCCTTCGACCATGCGGCGCTGTTCGGACAGGGTCGTTGCGCTGTCGGCTGACCCGCCTTCGATATGCCCGCCGATCGAATCGACCTCGCGGGCGGTCAGGCGGACGCCGCCGTCGGTAAGGGCAGCCACTGCCTTGGCGATCGGGCCATCCGGATCGGCGACGACATGATAGGCAAAGGTGTAGTTTGCCGGGTTCGGATCGAGCCGCTGATTCGTCAGGAACGACCCGATTCGCCTAAACAATCCATCGCTGCCGACCATCTTCCCGGCCGAACCCATGGCAACTTGACTGGCCATGTCGCCCCTTCCCGCTTCATCGCATTCGACAATGGCCCGGATGCGCCATCGTTACGCGGATGATCTATCGGAAAAAGGCTAATAGCTGGTTGCTGCAGCGTTAACCGTCCGGCAACCGGCAAGCCGAGATCAGCCGCGGCTGGCCCGATAGCGCTTGGCGGCGGCCAGGGTTTCGCGGATGTGCGACATGGGGCTCATGTCGGTGTGCGACAGCAGGATGCTGCCATCGGGCGCGATGACATAGCTGGTGCGGTTGGTGATCGCGCGGCCGTTCATTTCGCGGCCCAGCGCCACGTCGAACTGCTTGACCAGCGCCGGGCTGGCGGTCGCCACGCGGAACTTGCCCGCACAATGCTCATTCGAAAAGCGCTGCAGCGTGGGGACATCGTCGGCCGACATGCCGATGACGGTCGCACCCGCCGCCTTGAACTGATCAAGCTGGTCGGCAAAGGCCTTTGCCTCCGCATTGCAGCCGCTGGTGAAGGCGGCGGGGAAGAAATAGAGGACGACCGGCCCGCGCTTCAACTCGGCCTTGAGGTCCACCTTGGTCACCTTGCCCGCCATCGCGCCCTGAGTGACGAACATCGGCGCCTTTACCCCCTGCTTCAGTGCGGCGCTGGCGGGCATGGCGACAAGGGCGGCGGCCATCAGGGTCAGGGCAAGACGACGCATTGGCTTCACTCCATCGAACAATCGTGCCGGTGTAGTGCCCCCGGCCGGCAAAGTCGATTACCGCACAAAGGCTATGCCGAGCCGCGCGGCGGTGGAGCGCAGCCGATAGTCGCTGAGCGTTTCGCCATGGCCGGTAAACACCTGTCCGAACAGCGACAGGCCAAGGCCCCCGCCCAGTCGCGCCAGCGGATAGGATACGAACCCTTCCACCGCGCCGCGACCCGTTGCCGGATTGCCGCGCAGCGTCGCCGCCAGCTTTAGCCCGTCGCGCTGAACCAGCGCGGCCTGAACCGACCCATAGCCCCAATAATCCTGAAGATCCGGGGCAATCCCCTGAGTGCCGACATAGAACCATGCCTGCGGCGTGATACTGCCCGACCAGCCGTCGCCAAGGTCAACATCGCGGGTCACGCGAGCGTAAATCCGGTTGGCATCGATGGATCCGGCCGTCCCCTTGCCATTCGAATCGTGCCGCCAGCCAGCCGCGCCGGTCCAGCCATCGGCGACCGGCAGCTGCCAGAACACCTCAGGGCTATAGATCTGTTCGCGGATCGGCCCGGACGGTTCCTGAAGCGCCCAGAACATCGTCTGGGTCCAGGCGACGCGAAGCCCGGCCAGCCCACTGTCATCGGCAAAGGGCTGAAAGGCGAGGCTGAGTTGCAGTTTTGCGCCATCGTCGCCCAGGCCGAACGCGCCATAAACCGGCTCATGCGGACGAAACCGGGTCAGGAATCCGCGATCGGCGCCGGCATCGCTGTCAACCATCACCAGTTCGCCAGTCTCGACCACCGCTGGCGGAGGCGCGGCATCGGCATCATCGGCGCGGGCCAGCGCCACCGCACGCGGATCGACATTGCGATAGCGGGCGCGGGCGAACCCGCCGGGCGCGACGGTGACACTCGCCTCCCCCTCCCGAAACAGCGTCAGCGGCGTGCCGTCGGCGGCCACAAGGTCGATCCGGGTGGGCAGCGGGACAGTGGCCGGGTCCGCCCCTTCATTGACGATGAACACCGGCACGCCGTCGACGGCCGCCCCTGCGTCGGCTGGCCGGTCGGGCAGGATGCGGGTCTGTGCCGCAAGGGGCAGCGGGGCGACGAGGGCGGCAAGCGCGATCAGGATACGCATGACAACGGCGTGACACGGCGATGTTGCGGTTCCGTGAAGCGGATGTGCGATCGCTGACGGTTTCCCTGCGGCTGCCAATGTTCTAACGGACGGCATGGCCGTTTCCTCTCAAGACCTTGCCCTTGCCGAACAGCTTGCCGATGCGGCGGGCACCATCATCCGCCGCTATTTCCGGGGCGAGGCGGGCCTTGTCACCAAGGCGGACGCATCGCCCGTCACGCTGGCCGACCGCGAGGCGGAGGAAGCGATGCGCCGCTTGCTTGTCGCGGAACGGCCGATGGATGGGATTCACGGCGAAGAGTTCGGCGTGCGCGAGGGGACGAGCGGGCGCGTCTGGGTGCTCGACCCGATCGACGGCACCCGCGCCTTCATCGCCGGACGGCCCATTTTCGGCACGCTGATCGCGCTGATCGAGGATGGCTGGCCCGTGCTGGGCGTGATCGACCAGCCGGTGCTGAAGGAACGATGGGTCGGCGCGGTCGGGCGGCAGACGCTGTTCAACAGCAAGCCTGCGCGGACGCGCACCTGTCAGGCGCTGGCCGACGCGCTGCTGGCGACGACCAGCCCGGCGCTGTTCAGCGACGATCAGCTGCACGCGTTCGAGCATCTGGACGGGGCGGTCCGATCCACCGTGCTGGGCGGCGATTGCTATAACTATGCCAGCGTCGCCGGCGGATGGATCGACGTGGTGGTCGAGGCGGGGCTGAAGCTGCATGACTTTGCCGCGCTGGTGCCGGTGGTCGAGGGCGCGGGCGGGCGGATGTGCGACTGGTCGGGCGATCCGCTGCACGCCGGCAGCAATGGCGAGGTAATCGCGGCGGGCGATCCGGCGCGGATCGACGACATCCTGAACGCGCTCGCCTGTCGCGGCGGGCACTGATCCGGAGGCTGATTCGGAGGCCGGGCGAAGGGGCCCCTTCGGTCGGAAGGTGGCGAAGGTGATGCTACGTCGGCTTCAAAATCGCCCCCCGGCCAATCCCGCAGACGGAATGAATGGGCGGGACCGGAATTGTCGGCGGGCCATGCCGATCAGCTAAGCAGCGCAAACCCAACATGGAAAGCGTTCGGGCGGCGGCGGTGCTGGCGCGGATCCTTTGACAGGCTCAGGATGAGCGAGGGCAGGATATGGCCCCGCCCTAAAGCTGATGCCCCGTCCGGTCGCGTTTGGTGGCGAGATAGCGTTCATTATGCGGGTTGGGCGGCAGCTTGTGCGCCACCCGTTCCGCCACCGCGATCCCCGCCGCCTCAAGCCCCGCCACCTTTTCCGGGTTGTTGGTAAGCAGGCACACCCGGCGCTGGCCCATCAGGGCGAGCATCCGGGCCGCCACGCGGAAATCGCGGGCGTCGATGGCGAATCCCAGCCGGGTATTGGCATCGACGGTGTCATAGCCCTGATCCTGCAGCGCATAGGCGCGCAGTTTGTTGATGAGCCCGATGCCGCGTCCTTCCTGACGCAGATAGAGGAGGATGCCCCAGCCATTCGCCCGGATCGCGGCGAGCGCGGCTTGCAGCTGCGGCCCGCAATCGCATTTGAGGCTGCCCAGCACATCGCCGGTCAGGCATTCGCTGTGCAGGCGGACCAGCGGCGGATTGCCGTCCGGCTGGCCGATCAACAGCGCGACATGCTCGCCCGGCCCCTCCGGCGTGCGAAAGGCGACGATTTCCGCATCCTCCGCCACCGCGACGGGCAGGCGCGCGCGCGCGGCGATGGTCAGGCGGACGGGATCGTCATGCGCTGCGATATCGTCGGGGCTGATCGCGTCGGGATCGGCCGGATCGCCGGGAGCCGCGAAAAAGGCAGGCAACAAGCCGGCGTTGCGGGCCAGGATCAGCGCGGCGGCGGCCGCGGCGGGGGCATAGCCCGACATCGCGCGGAACGGCCCCTTCATTGGCGTCGCCATATCGAGCTGCGGATCGGCCAGCGCCGTGGCGATGCGGAAATCGATCCAGGGCGCGCGATCGACCCAGACGGGTGCATCGGGCTGAGCCGCGCCAAGCTGATTGGCGAGCTTGAGCGTTGCGGCGCGGCCAAAGCTGATCAGGATCGCTGCCCGGCCATCGGGATCGAACGCCGCCAGCCGCGCATCGTCCGCGGTTTCGATCGCCAGCAGCGACAATGCCCCGTCCGGCCCGGCCAGCGTGACCGGCCAGCCGCGGCGCAGCGCATCCATGGCGCGCGCAACCCGGCGGGATGCGTCCATCAGAAATCGAACTCGGTTTCGATGGGGATATGGTCGGACGGTTTCAGCCAGCTGCGGCAATGTTCATGGACGCGGTGCGCGACGGCGCGGGCCGCGACGTCGCGGCTCGCCCACATGTGGTCGAGGCGGCGGCCGCGATCCGATGCCAGCCAATCCTTTGCCCGGTAGCTCCACCAGGTATAGAGGCGCGCGGGCGCGGGCACGAAATGGCGGCCAAGATCGACCCAGTCGTTCGCCGCGCGCAGCCGGGCCAGCGCATCGACCTCCACCGGCGTGTGGCTGACCACGTCGAGCAGTTGCTTGTGGCTCCATACATCGCTTTCCAGCGGCGCGATGTTGAAATCGCCGACCAGCAGCACCGGCTGGCCCGACAGGCCGGCCGACCATTGCGTCATGCGCTCGATGAAATCGAGTTTCTGCCCGAACTTCGGATTGGCTTCCCGGTCGGGAATGTCGCCGCCGGCGGGCACATAGACATTTTCGAGGCGCAGGCCGTTGGCCAGCCGCACGCCGATATGTCGCGCCTCTCCGTTCGCCTGCCAGTCGAGGCGGTCATCCTCGGCCAGCGGAACGCGGCTGATCACGGCGACGCCATGATGCATCCGCTGACCGTTCAGGGCGATGTGATGATAGCCAAGCGCATGGAACGGAGCGTGCGGGAAATCGCCGTCGATGACCTTGGTCTCCTGAAGACACAGGATGTCCGGCGCCGATTCGCGCAGGAATTGTTCGACGATCTCCATCCGGAACCGGACGGAATTGATGTTCCACGATGCAATGCGCAGGCTGGCCATGGCCGGGATGTAGCGGGCGATGCGCGGTTCCGCCAGATTGGAAGGCGGTATGGTTCGGCACCGAGCGGGGAAGCGGGCGGGTGCCGCCTCAACCGGAAACGGAAAGGCCCCTGCTCCGGGGGCATGGAGCAGGGGCCAACCGTGCGTTCGTCACGCAGGCGTGACGCGCGGGGGCCGGGCAACAGGGGGGAATCCCGGCGGGGCGCATCACAGGATCGGAAATAGCAGCGGCAAGATTGCCCCAATATGAACGGGACCGTTCAGCTTGGCCGGGCGGGTTTGCGCGGTTCGTTGAACTTGAAGGCGTTGTCGCCCACCGGGCCGTTGAACTTCTGCTGGCTCAGGCGGATCGTCGTGCGGTTGCTCTGCGCGTCCGTGGCGACCCAGCCCTGCAGCATCAGGCCCGCAGGCGCAGCAGCATTGCGCACGAAAATCAGGCGGATCCGGCCATATTCGGGCCGCTTGGGATCATAGGCCTCCACCGTCACCACGCCGGGATCGACGCTGGGCACAATGCGGGCATATTTCGATGCGTCGCGGTCGGGGTTGAGCAGGATCGACAGCGGCGAATTGCCGACGGGCCAGCGCTGTTTCTGGCCCACCTGATAATCAAGGAAATAGAGCGACTTGCCGTCGCTGACGATCAGGATCGGTACGCCCTTTTCATACTGGAAACGGATCTTGCCCGGCTTTTTCAGGGTGAGCGTGCCGGTCAGCACCTTGCCCGCGCGGTCGGTCTGGCTGAACGCGGCGGTCATGGTTTCGGTCGCGGACAGATGACGCTGCACATCGGCCAGCGTCACATTCTGCGCCTGTGCATGGATGGCGACGGGCGCTGCAATGGCGGTCAGCGCAAGGGCGGCGCCAAGGGGGCGGAACATGGGGGTCATTCTCCAGATCATCGGACACGGGCTAAGCTGGCGGCATTGAACGCGCGGTGAACCCATCGGGTTGCGATCAATTCAGCGGGCGGCCGTCCTCGTCCATCAGCACCTCGCGTCGGCCAACATGGTCGGGGCGGCCGACCAGCCCGTCCTTTTCCATCCGCTCGATCAGGCGCGCGGCGGAGTTGTAGCCGATGCGCATCTGGCGCTGGAGCCAGCTGGTCGATGCTTTCTGGTTTGACGCGACGAACATGATCGCCTGGCGGTACTGATTGTCCTCCGGGCTGTCGCCGTCGACGGGGGAGCCATCGAGCGCAAAGCCGCCATCCTCCGGCTCCTCGGTCACGGCGTCGATATAATCGGGTTCGCCCTGGGCGCGCCAGTGATCGGCCACCGCCTGAACCTCCTCGTCGCTGACGAACGGGCCGTGGATGCGGGCAAGCTGCTTGCCGCCGGACATGTAGAGCATGTCGCCCTTGCCCAGCAGCTGTTCGGCGCCCTGTTCGCCGAGGATCGTGCGCGAATCGATCTTGGACGTAACGTGGAAACTGATGCGGCGGGGCAGGTTCGCCTTGATGACGCCGGTGATGACGTCGACCGAGGGGCGCTGCGTCGCCATGATCAGGTGGATGCCGGCCGCCCGCGCTTTTTGCGCCAGCCGCTGGATCAGGAACTCCACCTCCTTGCCCGCGGTCATCATCAGGTCGGCCAGTTCGTCCACCACGATCACGATCTGGGGCAGCGGGGTCAGGTCGAGGATTTCCTCCTCATAGACCGGCTTGCCATCCTCATATCCGACCTGCACCCGGCGGCCCAGCTTTTCGCCCTTGGCACGCGCGGTGCGGACCTTTTCGTTGAAGCTGGCAAGGTTGCGGACATTGACGTTCGCCATCATGCGATAGCGTTCCTCCATCTGCTCGACCGCCCATTTCAGCGCGCGCACCGCCTTTGGCGGCTCGGTCACCACATCGGCGAGAAGGTGCGGGATGCCCTTGTAGATGCTGAGTTCCAGCATCTTGGGGTCGATCATGATCATGCGGCACTGATCAGGGGTCAGGCGATAGAGCAGCGACAGGATCATGGCATTCAGGCCGACGGACTTGCCCGAACCGGTGGTGCCCGCGACCAAGAGGTGCGGCATGGGGGCAAGATCGGCGATGACGGGATCGCCCGCGATGTTCTTGCCGAGCACGATGGGCAGCTGCGCGTTCATGTCCTCGAACGACTGGCTGGCGACCAGTTCATGCAGGCTGACCATTTCGCGATTGGCGTTGGGCAGTTCGATGCCGATCACGCTGCGCCCCGGAATGGTGGCGACGCGGGCGGAGATCGCGCTCATGTTGCGGGCGATGTCGTCAGCCAGCGCGATGACGCGGCTGGCCTTGATCCCAGCCGCCGGTTCCAGTTCGTACATGGTGACGACCGGGCCGGGCGAGACCTTAACAATCTGACCCTTCACGTTAAAATCGTCGAGCACGGTTTCGAGCAGGCGGGAATTGCGCTCCAGCGCGGCACGGTCGGCGCCCGCATTCTTGCGCGGCGGCGATGGTTTCAGCAGGTCGATGGACGGCAGGCGGTAATCGTCCTTGAGGTCGAAACTGGTCTGCACCGCCTTTGGCTTGGCCACGGCAGGCGGCGCGGCGCGATCGGCGATGACGGGCGCAGGGCGCGGTTCGGCAATCACCGGGCGGCGCGGGGCCGCATCCTCGATGCCGGTCACGTCATCCTCGTCACTGTCGAACGGCACAGGGGCGCTGCGACGTTCCCGCGCCGGGGCGGGTGCGGCAGCGGCATCCCCGCCATCGCGGCGCAGACGCGGCAGACGCAGCGACGGGCGCGGCCAGGCAATGGACAAAGCGCGCGACCACAGCATCACCCCGCCAAGGAACGAGGCCACCGCCAGCAGCCGCGATGCCCATAGCGTGACCACCGGCCCACCGATCAGCTCGATCAGCGACCGCACCCCGCCAGCAACGCCCAGGCCGACGATGCCGCCCCAGCCGGCCGGCAGGTCCGCCATCGCATCGCGCCACAGGAACCCCATGGCCAGCCCCATCAGCAGCACGCCGATCACGCAATCGCGCAGCATCCCGCGCCAGCCGCCAAGGCCGGTGTCGCGCAGCAACCGCCAGGCGATGACAAGGCCAAGCGGCAGCAAAAGGACGCCCGCAACGCCGAACAGGAACAAGATCAGTTCGGCGACATAGGCACCCACAATGCCCATCCGGTTGATCACCAGCCCGCCCGCCGCCGTGTTGAGCGCAGGATCGGCCGGCGAATAGGTGGCCAGCGCCACGCCCGCCAGCAGGGTGAGGACAAGCAGCGCCAGCCCGCCGATCAGGGCCATGGAGCGGACCGCGCCGTCGCGGATCGCCGATCGCATCAGCATTGGGGACGGGCGGCTGGCCATGGTCGAAATTCCGGAACGATGAATGGAAGAAAGCGCGGCCGGAGTCTCGCTTGACCGGAGTCTGGCGTCAAGCGGTCGCCATTGGCAGCGGATGCGCGGCGCATTAGATGGTTGCCCATGGAACCAACCGCCCCCGCCCCCGCCGATGCCCAGGCCGATGTCCTTATCCTTGGCGGGGGGCTGGTCGGCAATGCCCTGGCCGTCGCGCTGGACGTGCACGGCGTCACGTCGATCATCGTCGATCCCGCCGATCCGGCCGTCGTTCTGGCATCCGAATTCGATGGTCGCGCGTCGGCGGTATCGAGCACCAGTTACCGGATGCTGACCGCCATCGGCGTGATTTCCCGCGTGGCCGACCATGGCTGCCCGATTCGCGCGATCCGCGCAACCGACGGGCTGGCCCCCGGTGTGCTGGATTTCCTGACTGATCCGGGGGACGACGCGCTGGGCGTGATGATCGAGAACTGGCGGCTGAAAACCGCGCTGTTCGAGGCAGCGCGCGATGCGGCCCATGTCGATCAGCGGATGTTGACCCGCGCGACAAAGGTCGAGCGTGGCCCGCACGGCGTGACCGCGACACTGAACGACGGGACGACGGTTCGTGCGCAGCTGCTGGTCGGCGCGGACGGTCGGCCATCCCCGACGCGGGAGGCGGCGGGCATTCCCGTCGCCCGCTGGTCCTATGATCATGTGGCGATGATCACCGCGTTCCATCACGAGGTGCCGCACGACAATGTGGCGTTCGAGATTTTCTACCCCGCAGGGCCGTTTGCCATCCTGCCGATGCTGGACGATGCCGATGGGCACCGGTCCGCGCTGGTATGGACGGTCGAATCGGCCGAGGCGCCGGGAATGCTGAAACTGTCGGAGCGCGCCTATCTGGCGGAGGCGGAAAAGCGGATGGGCAGCGTGCTGGGCCGCATATGGGGCCTGTCGCCGCGATCCAGCTATCCGCTCGGCTTTCACCACGCCGCGCGCATCACCGCCGACCGGCTGGCGCTGATCGGCGATGCGGCCCACGGCATCCACCCGATCGCCGGGCAGGGCGTCAATCTGGGCTTTCGCGATGCCGCCGCGCTGGTCGAGGTGCTGGTGGAGGGCAAAAGGCTGGGCCTGGACCTTGGCGACCCGGAACTGATGGTCCGGTATCAGCGGTGGCGCGGACTGGACACGTTCCTGGTCGCGCTGGCGACGGACAGCCTGACCCGCATCTATGGCGTGCCGGGCAAGGCCGCATCCGCCATCCGCCGGTTCGGGATGAGCGCGATCGACAGGCTGCCGCCGATCAAGAACCGCCTGATGGCCGAGGCGCGCGGCGAGAGCGGCAAGCTGCCCCGGCTGCTGAACGGAGAGCGGATTTGATGCGGTTGAACCGCGCCAGCGTGGAGCAGGGCGGCCTGTTCGTATTCCTGGCGCTGGCCACCATCGGCATGGTGATGATCGTTTCCGGGTTTCTGGGCGCGCTGCTCTGGGCATCGCTGGCGGCATTGCTGTTCCAGCCGATGTTCCAGCGCGCGCTGGAACGCTGGCCGGGCAAGCGCAATACCGCGGCCCTGGTCACGCTGGCGATCATCACGGTGTCGGTGGTGATTCCCGCCGTCACCATCGCAACGATGGTGATCGATCAGGCGGCCGGCGTATTCACCCAGATGCGCGGCGGACAGATCAATTTTGCCACCTATTTCGAACAGGTTCACAACGCGCTGCCTGACCGGATCCAGTCGTTCATCGACCGGTCCGGCTATGGCAGTTTCGAACGGGTACAGGCACAGCTGACCCGCGCACTGACACAGAGCGCGTCGATGCTGGCGACCAGTGCGCTATCGATCGGGGCCAATGCCGCCAGTTTCCTGCTGGTGTTCGGCGTCGGCCTGTATGTCACCTATTTCCTGTTGCGCGATGGCGAGCAGCTTGGCCCGGCGGTGGTCCGCGCCCTGCCGCTGGAGCGCGCGGTGGCCGATCGGCTGGCCGAACGGTTCGTCGTCGTGGTGCGCGCGACGATCAAGGGGTCGGGGCTGGTCGCGCTGGCGCAGGGCGCGCTGGGGGCCATCACCTTCTGGATCGTCGGGCTGCCCGCATCGCTGCTGTGGGGCGTGTTGATGGCAATCGCGTCTCTGCTGCCGGCGATCGGCCCGGCGATCATCTGGGTACCGGTTGCCATCTATCTGCTGGCGACGGGCGCGATCTGGCAGGCGGTGGTAGTCATCGTCTCCGGCGTCGTGCTGATTGGCCTGGTTGACAACATTCTGCGGCCGCTGCTGGTCGGGCGCGATACCGGGATTCCCGACTGGCTGATCCTGGTGACCACGCTGGGCGGGATCGAGCTGCTGGGGATCAGCGGCATCGTGGTCGGCCCGCTGGTGGCCGCATTGTTCATCACCGGGTGGCAGGTGCTGGCCCAGTTGCGGGGACAGCCGTTACCGGCACAGGCCGACGAGGCGGCAGCCGACCGCCCGTAACCGGTCAGGATGCCGGCGGGCGCGCGGGGCTGGCCCTGTCCGCCACCATCCGCTCGCCATCGATGACGATGGGGCTGGCCAGGCCCGGCACGCCATCCGGGCGGATCGCCATGCCGCGCGCCGCGACCTGAGCATCGGCAAAGGTTTCGGGGATGGTGTTGATCGGCCCGGCGGGGATGCCTGCCCGCTCCAGCGCCTCATACAGCGCCGCCTTTTGCCAGCCGCGGATTGCCCCGGCCAGCGGCGGGATCAGCGCCGCCCGGTTCGCGACGCGGCCCGGATTGGTAGCGAACCGGGGATCGGTCGCCATGTGGGCCAGGCCCAGCACGCCGCACAGCCGGGCGAATTGCGCATCGTTGCCGACCGCGACGACCAGCGCGCCATCCGCCGTCTCGAACGTCTGATAGGGGGCGAGATTGGCGTGCCCATTGCCCGCCCGGTGCGGCGTCACCCCGCTGGCCATCCAGTTCAGCGCCTGATTGGCGAGCACCGCGACCTGCGTGTCGAGCAGCGCCATGTCGATATGCGCGCCCCGGCCGCTTTCGTCCCGCTGGCGCAGCGCCGCCAGAATGGCGACCGCCGAATAGACGCCGGTGAACAGATCGGCATAGGCGATGCCCGATTTCTGAGGCGCGCCATCGGGCTCCCCCGTCATCGACATGGCGCCGCCCATCGCCTGTATGATGAAGTCATAGCCCGCACGCGGGGCATAGGGGCCGGTCTGACCAAAGCCGGTGATCGAACAGGTGACAAGCCGCGGGTTCAGCGCGGAAAGGCTGGCGTGATCAAGGCCGTAGCGGGCAAGGCCGCCGACCTTGTAATTCTCGATCACCACATCGCTGTCCATGGCGAGCGCGCGTATTTCTGCCTGCCCCTCCGGCGTCGTGATGTCGATGAACCGGCTGGTCTTGCCGCGATTGCAGGCGTGGAAATAGGCGGCGTCCAGGTGCGCGCCGTCGGGCCCGGTGACAAAAGGCGGGCCCCAGTGGCGGGTATCGTCCCCTGCGCCGGGCCGCTCCACCTTGATGACTTCCGCCCCCAGATCGGCGAGCAACTGCCCGCACCACGGCCCGGCCAGGATGCGCGCAAGTTCCAGCACGCGGATGCCGGCAAGGGGCTTCACGGCCGTGCGATCTCGTACACGACATGCGGCTTCATCTCGCCCGCCATCAGCCGCTGATGGGTGCCGTCGCGCAGGATGCCGCCGATTTTCTCCATCGCCCGGCGGGAACGGATATTGTCCGCGCCGACCATGAAGGTTGCGGTGCCGACAAAACGGTGGATGTGTTCCAGCATCAGCCGCTTGATCTCGCGGTTATAGATGCCACCCCAATGGCTGCGGGCGATAAAGGTCCAGCCGATTTCGATCTCGTCCGCATCAGGCAGCCAGTTGTCGTACCGGCTGGAGCCGATGACGGCGCCGGTTGCCCGGTCCAGGATGGTCAGCGCGCCGCCCGATGCCAGCCCTGCATCGAAAAAGGCGCGGAATACCGGTTTCTGCCAGCGATCATGCGCGGGGTGCACTGCCCAGATCAGCGGATCGGCGGCGACGGCGAACAGGGCGTCGAAATCCGCCGCCACGGTCGGGCGAAGCTGGACCAGCGTGCCGTTCAGCACCGGTTGACGATCCGGCGGCGTCATCGCGGCTGCGGGGATCAGGGGGTCGGCACAGGCACCGGCTCGGCCGGTGTCGGCGTGGCCGGGGCGCTGATCAGCGGCGGATTGGCGGGCAGTGCGGGGGCGATCACCCGGCCCTGAATAGCGGCGGTTTCCAGCGCATTGAGCGCACGGCGCGCCTCGATAAAGCGTCGGGCGGCGCTCATCCACGCCTGTCCCGCGGCCGCGCCGGGCATCCGGTTCACCTCGGCCAGCGCGGCCTCCACCTGACCGGCGTCGATCAGGCGGAGGGCGCGGGCCAGCCGGTCGGCGGGCAGGGTGCTCTGAGCCGTTTCCTGGCGCACGATGATCAGCTGACCCAGCTCGCGGCGAAGCGCGGTCCACCAATCCTCGCTGCGCCCCTGCGCCAGCAGGCGGGGGGCAAGCGTGTCGAGTGCGGCGCGCAGTTCCTCAAGCGTCACCGGTTCGCGCGCCGCGGTGATGACCGTGGCCACCGCCTCCGGCTCCGATGCCGAAAAGCGGGTGCGAAGCTGTCCCTCGACATAGCCAAGGGCAAGGCCGCGATCGATCGCGCGGCGGGCGGCAAAGGCGATCAGCAGGCTTTCGGCGCGGCTGGCGAAGCTGGAGGCCAGGCGCGTGTCGTTGTCGACACTGGCCAGCCGCTGTTCCAGCCCGGCAATCCGTTCGGCCAGTTCCGTCTCGCGCGATTCCAGCGCTGCGACTCGGCCGGCCCGCTGTCCGGCGTCCAGTTCGGGCTCTTCGGGTGCCGCGGCCGGCGTCGGCGCGGCACCGGGCGAGCGCAACCGGGCGATATCGGGACCCCAGAACCAGAAGGCGGCGGCCATCGCGGCAAGCCCGGCGGCAAAGGCGATCAGGATGGGCAGCCACCCGCCCCGGCCCTGCCGGTCCTGGCGCAAGGACGGGGAACTGACGGGATCACTGCTGGGCATCATCATGCCCGCTTATCCCCGCCCCGCCCCGGCGGGTCAATCGTCCAGGGCCAGCGCGGCGGCAAGCAGCGCATCCTCGCGCGGGCGGGCGGCCACGGCCAGCGCAGCCCAGCCGCCGCCACAGGCAGCGGCGGCAGCAGCACTGATCACGGCAACCGCGATGCCGGCCCGGTCCAGCTGCTGTGCATCGACCAGCATCGCCAGCCGTTCGGCAGCAGCGGGCGAGTGGACCAGGGCGATGGCACCGGTCAGCGCCGACAGGTCGGCATCACGCGGCACGCTGGCATAGACGGGAAGGGTCCGGGCAACCACCGTTGGTGGCAGGTCGCGATGATCCGCCCCGGCGAGGTGCAGGGCGCGGGTGATGCCGTGCGTCACGGCCAGATCGGCCAGCGCGGCGGCGTCGCCATCGCCGACGGCCCGCACGGTCAGCCCGGCATCACGCGCCGCGCTTGCGGTCGCATCCCCCACCGCCAGCACGGGCAGCACGGCCAGCCGCGCCAGCCCCGGCCCGGCATGGCGCACGGCATTGGCACTGGTCAGGATGAGCGCGTCGAACCCGGCCGGATCGGGCGGCGTCCAGTCGAGCGGACGGATTTCGAACAGCGGCAGCGCAAGGGCGGATCGCCCCGCCCCCCCTATCCGCGCCACCGTCGCCGCATTACCCGGTTGCGGGCGCAGCACGGCGATGGGCCGGGTCATTGCCCCGCGAACAGCCGGGCGACGGGTTCGGGCGCGCGGGCGAGCAGATCGGCGGCCAGCGCCTCCGGCATGGCGATATCGCCGATGGCGGACGCGGCCTGACCCCGCACGGTGTCGGTTCCGTCCATGCTGAACAGCTGCGCCCGAAGGACGACTTGATCCCCCTCGATCCGGGCAAGCGCGGCGACCGGCGAATGGCAATCCGCACCCAGTGCCGCCAGCATCGCGCGTTCGGCCCCGACACAGGTACAGGTATCCGCATGGTTGATCGCGTCGATGATCGTGCGCGAGCGTTCATCCTCTGCCCGCACCTCGATCCCCACCGCGCCCTGCGACGGGGCGGGCAGCATCACGTCCAGCGGAATGGCGGTACCATCCGCCTTGCCCAGCCGTTCCAGTCCGGCCGCGGCCAGCAGGGTCGCATCGACCGTGCCGCCCGATACCGCCGCCAGCCGCGTGTCGACATTGCCGCGCAGCAGCGTGATCGACAGATCGGGGCGCAGATTGAGCAATTGCGCCAAGCGGCGCGGCGAGCTGGTGCCGACCACCGCACCCTGTTTCAGCGCATCGATGCTGTCCGCACCGATCAGCCGGTCACGCACATCGGCACGCGGCAACATGGCGGCCAGCGCGATCGGCGTCGGGCGGATCGTTTCCACATCCTTCATCGAATGGACACAGGCGTCCACTTCCCCCTGCAACAGGGCGCGGTCCAGTTCCTTGGTCCACAGCGCCTTGCCGCCGATTTCGGCGAGCGCCCGGTCCTGAACCCGGTCGCCGGTTGTCTTGATGACGACGATCTCCACATCTGCGTCATCCCAGCCATGTGCGGCGATCAACGCGGCGCGGGTCATGTTGGCCTGGGTGAGCGCCAGCGGGGAGCCGCGGGTGCCGAGACGGAAGGGAGCGGAAAGAGCCATGGCTTGTGCTAGCGGGTGGCGGGACTAAGGGAAAGCCATGCTGATCCTGGGACTTGAATCGAGCTGCGACGAAACCGCCGCCGCGCTGGTCACCGGCGATCGCCGGATCCTGGCCCATGCGCTGGCGGGACAGGAAGCGGCGCACGCGCCCTATGGCGGGGTTGTTCCCGAAATCGCGGCGCGCGCCCATGTCGAGATGCTGGGTCCGCTGATCGAACAGGCACTGGCCGAGGCGAACGTCACGCTGAACGATGTCGACGCGATTGCGGCGACGGCAGGACCCGGCCTGATCGGCGGGGTGATGGTCGGGCTGGTCACCGGCAAGGCGCTGGCGCTGGCGGCGGGCAAGCCGCTGATCGGGGTGAATCACCTTGAGGGCCATGCGCTCAGCCCGCGCCTTGCCGATGCGGACCTTTCCTTTCCCTATCTGTTGCTGCTGGTGTCCGGGGGGCATTGCCAGCTGTTGCTGGTTGAGGGCGTCGGGCAATATCGGCGGCTGGCGACGACGATCGACGATGCGGCGGGCGAGGCATTCGACAAATCGGCCAAGCTGCTCGGCCTTGGCTATCCCGGCGGCCCGGCGGTGGAGCGCATGGCGATGAGCGGTGATCCCCATGCCGTGCCGCTGCCCCGCCCGCTGGTCGGCACGGGCGAGCCGCATTTCTCGTTCGCGGGTCTGAAAAGCGCGGTGCTGCGCGCGGTCGAATCGGGGCGGCACCGGCCGCAGGACATTGCCGCATCGTTTCAGCAGGCGGCGGTCGATTGCCTGGTCGATCGCACCCGGATCGCGCTGAAAAAGTCTTTTGCTTATTCCGCGTTACAGCCGCAACCCGCTCATCCTGAGCCTGTCGAAGGATATCGCCCAACGCAGGCGTTAGGGGAGCGTCCTTCGACAGGCTCAGGACGAGCGAGGGGGGCAACGGCCCCGACCGCGCTGGTCGTGGCGGGCGGCGTTGCGGCCAACAAGGCGGTGCGCGGTGCGCTGGAAGCGCTGGCAGCGGCGCATGGCCTGCCCTTTGTCGCGCCGCCGCTGTGGCTGTGCACGGACAATGCGGCGATGATCGCCTGGGCCGGGGCAGAGCGATTCGCCGCCGGGCTGACCGATCCGCTGGATCTGCCCGCCCGGCCGCGCTGGCCGCTCGACCCCGATGCAGCGCCCGTGCGCGGCGCAGGAGTAAAGGCATGAGCGCGCCCGTCGGCGTCATCGGCGCGGGCGCATGGGGCACCGCGCTGGCGCAGGTGCTGGCCATGGCGGGGCACGAGGTGCGGCTGTGGTCGCGCAATGCCGCGGTTATCGAGGCCGTGGGGGCGACGCGGGAAAACCGCCTGTACCTGCCGGGCGTGCCCCTGTCCCCGGCCATTGCGATGACCGGTGACCTGTCCGCACTGGCCGAAAGTCGGGCGGTGCTGGTGGTGACGCCGGCCCAGCATATGCGCAGCGTGCTGACCGGGCTGCCCGCGATCACCGCACCGCTGATCCTGTGTTCCAAGGGGATCGAGGCGGGATCGCTGAAACTGATGCATCAGGTGGCGGCAGAGGCGGTGCCGGATGCGCCGATTGCGGTCCTGTCCGGCCCGACTTTTGCCCATGAAGTGGCGCGGGGCCAGCCGACGGCGGTGACGCTGGCGGCGGCGGACGCGGCGCTGGCGGGCGAACTGGCCATGGTGATCGCGTTGCCGACATTCCGCCCCTATGTCACCGACGACGTGACCGGGGCCGAGGTGGGCGGCGCGGTCAAGAATGTGCTCGCCATCGCGTGCGGCGTGGTTGAGGGCGCGGGGCTGGGCCAGAATGCGCGGGCGGCGCTGATCGCGCGCGGTTTTGCCGAAATGACGCGGTTCGGCCTGGCGCTGGGCGCGCGGGCGGAAACGCTGGCCGGGCTGTCGGGGCTGGGCGACCTGGTGCTGACCTGTTCATCGACCAGCAGCCGCAATTTCTCGCTGGGCGTGGGACTGGGCCGGGGGCAGCGCGCCGCCGACCTGCTGGCCGACCGGCGCACGGTGGCGGAGGGCGCATCGACCGCGCCGGTGCTGGCCAAGGCGGCACGGGCGGCGGGCGTGGAAATGCCGGTGGTCGATGCGGTGTGTGCACTGCTGAACGGATCGGATGTGGCCGGGGTGATCGGCACGCTGCTTGCCCGCCCGCTCAGACAGGAACGCTGAACGGGCCGCGCTTCACACGCACGTATCTGCCGGTCAGGCGGGCAGGACGAGCCGGGCCGTCGTGCCGCTGGCAGCGAACAGTTCGAACGTGCCATTGAGCTGCTTGGCCAGCATCGCCGCGATGCGCAGGCCCAGACTGTCGCTCTTGGCCAGATCGAACCCGTCGGGCAGACCATGGCCATCGTCCATCACATCGACCTGCATCTGGCCATCGGCATCGCGGGTCAGCGACACGCGGATGGTGCCGGTTTCGCGGCCGGCAAAGCCATGTTCGATGGCATTGGCCATCGCCTCTGCCACGATCAGCGCCAGGGGCACGGCCTGATCCGGGGAAACGGCAGCATCCTGTTCCGCCTCGATCCGGCACTGGATGCCGGTCTGGCCGCTGGCCTCGACAATGTCGGCGCAGAGCGGCTTGAGAAACTCGTGCAGCGAGCGGGCCGCGCCGTCGGCATGATAAAGCTGGCGGCTGATCCGGCCGATCAGGGCAAGGCGGCGCGAAGCCTCGTCCAGCGCGCCCTTTGCCTGTTCATCCTGAATGCCGCGCCGTTGCAGCGACAACAGGCCGGCCGCAACCTGAAGATTGTTCGACACGCGATGCTGCAATTCGTTGAACAGCAGCGCGCGGGTTTCGGCGAGCGATCGGTTCAGTTCGCGCTCAACCGCCAGCCCCTTGTTTGCCTGTTGCAGCCAGTGGACGAGGAAAATGTCGGTGACGACGACGAACAGATAGAACCCCAGCGCGACAACGCCCGACCCGTGCAGGGTGAAGCTGTTGAATTCGGGGATGAAAAAATACCAGGCAACGACACCGCAGATCAGCGCCGCCAGCGCGCCCATCCGCACGCCCAGCAGGAACGAGATCAGGATGACGGCGGGAAAGAAGGTGACATAGGGAAAGCCGGGCGGCAGCAGCTTGTCAGTGGCGAACCGCAGGGCAATCGCCCCGCCGCTGATCAGCAGCGCCAGGCCAAGCGCAGTCCATGGCCGGTCCGCGAACAGCGGCAGCCGTTCCAGAAACCGTTGTCGCTTTCCATCCCCTGCGCTGTGCATCCGGCCCCTTCTCATCGTTAAGTCGTTTACGCCAAACGCGTTTTTCAACAAGGTCCGTCAGGAGCCGGGGGCCAACATAGGAAAATGGGGGGCCTGTCGCCAGACCCCCCACATCTTTTCCCGAACGATAAGGGGTGCCCTTATTCCTCGGTGATGAACGACGGCAGACCGATATCGCCGCCATCTTCCTTTTCGGCGCGTTCCGGGCGCGGACCGCGATCGCCGCGGTCACGGCGCGGGCCGCGATCACGCTCGCCGCGACCGCCACGGTCGCCACCGCCACCTTCGCGACGCGGGCCGCGGTCCGACCGCTCGCCACGCTCGCGCGGTTCGCGGGCGGGACGGGTATCCTCCAGCTCGGCACCGGTTTCCTGATCGACGACGCGCATCGACAGGCGAACCTTGCCGCGCTGGTCGATCTCGAGCACCTTCACCTTCACTTCCTGCCCTTCGGACAGGACGTCGGCGACCTTTTCGACGCGTTCATTCTTGATCTCGGACACGTGAACCAGGCCGTCCTTGCCGCCCATGAAGTTCACGAACGCGCCGAAATCAACGAGGTTGACGACCTTGCCGTTATAGACCTTGCCGACTTCCGGTTCCTCGACGATGCCCTTGATCCAGTTGATCGCGGCTTCGATCTGGCTGTGGTCGGACGAGGACACCTTGATCACGCCTTCGTCGTCGATGTCGACCTTGGCGCCGGTGGTGGCCACGATTTCGCGGATCACCTTGCCGCCCGTGCCGATCACGTCGCGGATCTTGGACTTGTCGATGGTGATCGTTTCGATCCGCGGCGCGTGCGCCGACAATTCGCTGCGCACTTCGCCCAGCGCCTTGTTCATCTCGCCCAGGATGTGCGCGCGGCCGTCCTTGGCCTGAGCCAGCGCAGCCTCGAAGATTTCGCGGGTGATGCCGGCGATCTTGATGTCCATCTGCATCGTGGTGATGCCTTCGGACGTGCCGGCGACCTTGAAGTCCATGTCGCCCAGATGATCTTCATCGCCCAGAATGTCCGACAGGATGGCGAACTTGTCGCCTTCCAGGATCAGGCCCATGGCGATGCCCGACACCGGCCGCTTGATCGGCACGCCGGCATCCATCATCGCCAGCGACCCGCCGCACACCGACGCCATCGACGACGAGCCGTTCGACTCCGTGATGTCGCTGGTCAGGCGGATGGTATAGGGAAACTCTTCCTTGGTCGGCAGCACCGGGTGCAGCGCGCGCCAGGCGAGCTTGCCATGACCGACTTCGCGGCGGCCCGGCGCACCGAAGCGGCCCACTTCACCGACCGAATAGGGCGGGAAGTTATAGTGCAGCATGAAATGCTGGTAGCTGAGGCCGTTCAGGCCGTCGATCATCTGTTCCGCATCCTTGGTGCCAAGGGTGCAGGTCGCGATCGTCTGCGTCTCGCCGCGCGTGAACAGCGCCGAGCCATGCGCGCGGGGCAGGAAATGCGTTTCCGCAACGATCGGGCGGATCTGGGTCGTGGTGCGACCGTCGATGCGCGTGCCGGTGTTCAGGATCGCGCCGCGGACGATTTCCGCTTCCAGCTTCTTGGTCAGCTTGATGCCGGCCATCACCGCCTGCGGATCCAGGCCGTCCTCGACGAACTGCGCCTTGGCCTTGGCCCGTGCCTCGTTCAGGGCGTTGGAACGCGCCGACTTGTCGGTCAGCTTATAGGCGGCGGCGATATCGTCGCCGATCAGCGCCTTCAGCTTGGCCTTGATCGCGGCGTTGTCGTCCGACGACGCCATTTCCCAGGGCTCCTTGGCGGCCTGTTCAGCCAGCTTGATGATCGCCTTGATCACCTCGCGGCAGGCATCGTGCGCGAACAGCACGGCGCCCAGCATGACCTCTTCCGACAGCTCCTTGGCTTCGGATTCGACCATCATCACCGCGTCGTAAGTGGCGGCGACGACCAGATCCAGCTCGCCCTCGGCAACCTGTTCGTCAGTCGGGTTCAGGATGTATTCGCCGTTGAGATAGCCGACGCGGGCAGCACCGATGGGGCCCATGAACGGCACGCCCGAAATCGTCAGCGCGGCCGACGCGGCGACCATTGCCAGAATGTCCGGCTCGTTTTCGCCGTCATAGCTCAGCACCTGAGCGATGGCGTTGATCTCGTTATAGAAGCCTTCGGGGAACAGCGGGCGGATCGGGCGGTCGATCAGTCGGGAAACCAGCGTTTCCTTTTCCGTCGCGCCGCGCTCACGCTTGAAAAAGCCGCCCGGAATGCGACCGGCGGCGGAATATTTTTCCTGATAATGGACGGTCAGCGGGAAGAAATCCTGCCCGTCCTTGACGCTCTTGGCAGCGGTGACGGCGCACAGAACGACGGTTTCGCCGAGGGTCGCCATGATGGCGCCGTCGGCCTGACGGGCAACCTTGCCCGTTTCGAGGGTCAGCGTCTTGCCGCCCCACTCGATCGATACGGTTTTCTTGTCGAACATTTGATTTCCTTCACCCCGCTGCCCGATGCAGTCGGGGGCCTCTTGGGTGGGTCCGTCCATCGGACCCGTTCTGAGGGCCGTTCCTGGCCCGGTGAAAGGGATGCCGGATTGCAGCCCTTTCTCAATCGCCGGCGAAATGCCGGGATAAATGAGAAGGGCGCCCGAAGGCGCCCTTCACGATTACTTGCGAAGACCCAGCTTCGCGATGAGCGCGGTGTAGCGGTCCGCGTCCTTCTTCTTCAGATAGTCGAGCAGCGCACGGCGCTTGTTGACCATCATCAGCAGGCCACGGCGCGAATGGTTGTCCTTCGCATGGCCCTTGAAGTGCTCGGTCAGGTTGGCGATGCGCTCGGACAGGATCGCGACCTGGACTTCCGGGCTGCCGGTGTCGCCATCGGCGCGGGCATGGTCCTTGATCAGCGCTTCCTTGCGCTCTGCGGTAATCGACATGAATGCGTTTCCCTCGACATCTTTTCTACAGGTTGAAGCCGCGAACCACCCGGAGTTCCCCGGCAATCGCCTCTGCCAGCGCAACCGGCACATCGTCCAGCATCGCAAAGCACAGGCCATCGGCTGCGGCAGTCCCGACCAGAACCCGCCCCTGACGGAGCAGCCCTGCCTGATCGGGGGTGAGGGAGAAAGCCGGGATGTCGTCCAGCCCCGCCCTCAACGGCAGGATATGGTGTTCAAGCGTGCCGCCCTTAGCAGCATCGGCCAGATTGTCCAGCGATATCGCCGGATTCAGACCGAACGGACCGGCCCTTGTCCGCCTGAGCATCGTCACATGGCCCACCGTGCCAAGCGCCAGGGCGATGTCGCGGGCAAGGCTGCGGATATAGGTGCCCTTGGACACATGGGCGCTGAGCGTCGCGTCGTCCAGCGGACCATCGCCCGGGCCGGGCTTCAGGGTCAGCGCGTGGATCGTGACCCGGCGGCTGGCGAGCACCACGTCCTCCCCCGCCCGCGCGCGGTCATAGGCGCGTTCACCGTCCACTTTCAGCGCGGAATAGGCGGGCGGCACCTGATCGATGGGACCGGTGAAGCGCGGCAGCACCGCGTCCACCTCTGCCCGGGTAGGGCGTTTGTCGCTGGCGGCGATCACCGCGCCTTCGGCATCCAGCGTATCGGTCTGCTCGCCGAAACGGATGGTGAATGCATACACCTTGTCGCTGTCGAGCATCCGGCCAGCCAGCTTCGTCGCCTCGCCGATCGCGATCGGCAGGACGCCGGTCGCCAGCGGGTCGAGCGTGCCGCCATGGCCGACCTTTGCCTTGCCATGCCCCGCCGCGCGCAGCGCGCGCTTGACCGCGCTGACCCCTTGCGTCGATCCAAGCCCGAGCGGCTTGTCGAGAATGATCCAGCCATGCACGCTCATTGGATCAGCGAGAACAGCCAGCCGATCACGATGTCCGCCACCGGCCCGACATAGCGCAGCACGACATTCGCCTGGGGCGAGACCATCGGCAGCACGACGAGCAGGATGATCAGCACCGGCAGCGCCAGCCGCCCGATCCGATTCCACGCGGGAACGGCGGCGCGCGGCAGCAGCCCTTCCACCACATGCCCCCCGTCAAAGGGCGGGATGGGCAGCAGGTTGAAGATCGCCAGGAACACGTTGATCACGACAAAGTTGAACAGGTTCTGCGCAATGAATTCGGCCACGCCCGCATCCAGCGATCCGGCATTGATCGCGATCAGCCCGCCGAGCAGGCCCGTCGCAATCAGCGCCAGCGCAATGTTCATCCCCGGCCCGGCCAGCGCGACCAGCATCATGTGCCAGCGCGGATTGCGCAGCCGGTCCCGCCGCACCGGCACCGGCTTTGCCCAGCCGAACATCGGCAGGCTGGCAATGGCCAGCGCCATCGGCAGGATCACCGTGCCGAACGGATCGACATGGCGGATGGGATTGAGCGACAGCCGCCCCAGCCGCGCCGCGGTGGGATCGCCCAGCATCCGCGCCACCAGGCCATGCGCCACTTCGTGAAACACGATGGCGATGACCAGCGGGACCAGCCAGGTGGCAATCGTATAGACGGTGTCCAACATGTCCGGCAGGTGGCCCCTGCCCGGCCTCGCGTCAATCCATCGTCGGGCCGTCAATCCCCGGTTCAGGACGGAAAGCGTCCTATCCGACGGCGACAGCGACGGGGAGCGATGCGATGCGCAACTTCGCGATGGTGATTGGCCTGTGGCTGGCGGGGGCATCGCCAGCGAGTGCACAGATCTGGGACGGCGGACGGTCGGCGGTGCCGGACACGCCCATGCCCGCCGACCCCGGCGTGACACCCATGCTGAACGACCTGCGGCGCGACCTGCGCACGGCAAGGCGCAGCGGCCAGATCACGCGGCAGGAGGAACGATCGCTGCGAAGGCAGGCCGCCGTCATTGCGGCGGCGCAGCGGCGCTATCGCAGCGCAGGGCTGTCATCGGGCGAGCGGCAGGAACTGATGGCGCGGACCGAGGCGCTGAAGGGCGCGATCGACGCGCAGCGGACCCCCTAACCCGCCAACGCGGCCATGAAATGGCGGCGGCATAGCGCGACATAGCGGTCATTGCCCCCAATCTCCGTCTGTGCGCCGCGCACCACCGGATTGCCGCCCGCATCGACCCGCAGGTTCATCGTCGCCTTTCGCCCGCATTCGCACACGGATTTCAGCTCGATCAGCGCATCCGCAATGGCCAGCAGCCGGGCCGAGCCGGGAAACAGCTGACCAAGAAAATCGGTGCGCAGGCCATAGGCAAGCACCGGGATGTTCAGCGTGTCGCACACGCGGGCCAGCTGATCCACCTGATCCGGGGTCAGGAACTGCGCCTCGTCCACCAGCACGCAGTCGATCCGGGCATCGCCGTGCGCCGCCGCGATTTCGTTATGAAGATCGGTTGCGGGTGCAAAGCAGTGGGCGGGCGCGGACAGGCCGATCCGCGATGCGATCACGCCGCGGCCCGCCCGGTCGTCCACCGCCGAGGTGTAGAGCATGGTCCGCTGACCCCGTTCCCGATAGTTGAAATCGGCCTGGAGCAGCGTGGTCGATTTGCCCGCGTTCATCGAGGCATAGTAGAAATAGAGCTTGGCCATGCGCCCCTTGTTGGCCGCGAGGCGCGCGGAAATCCAGCCCGCGCGTCGTTACCGCCGCGTTAACCATCCCGCGATAGACAGGGCCGGTATCGGGGAGACAGGCGGCCATGCGGCTGATCGTGCATATCGGGTTTCACAAGACGGCATCGACCTATCTTCAGCATCTGCTGAACCTGAACGCGGACGCGCTGGCCGCGCGCGGCGTGTGGTATCAGCGTCAGCCCGACTATCCCGCCCATCATGCCGCCGCCTGGGCGCTGCTGAACGGCGATGCCAGCCATCTGGAGCGGATGATCGCGGATGCACAGGCCGCAGGGTGCGGCACCGCCATCCTGTCGTCAGAGGATCTGGAGGGCGCGATCTTCAACCCCGGCGTCGCCGCGCTGATCGAGGAAGCGGCGGCGGATGCGGGCGTCACCACGCTGGAATGGCACGCCGCGATTCGCGAGCCGGGCGCCTATTTCGAAAGCATGTGCGCACAGCTTGCCTATCACACCTATGGCGACAGCCTGTTCATGTTCACCGAGGTGATGAAGAAGGGGATGCTGTTCGTCCCCGAACCGCAACCGGGGCGCGATGCCGTGCCCTACTGGTTCTATTGCTTCGATCATTTCGCCTATCTGACCGGCTTTGCCGCCGTGCCGGGCCGCGCGCTGTTCGTGCATGATTATGCCGACCGCACTCCCTATCCCGGCTGGCGCATGGTCGACCGGCTGGGCGTGATGGACGTGCTGACCACCGTGCCGAACGAGGCGGGGCACAATCACCGGCTGGCCCCGGAACAGGTGGCGCAATTCTATCGCGACCGGGTGCGCGAGGCGACGGGCGATGCCGCGACCTGGGGCATGGTGAGCGAGGCGGTGGACCGGAGCATCGCCGCCAGTCAGGGGACTGCGCCTGTCTATGCCCGCGCGGTCGGCCACCATTATGCCGACAGCTACCGGATGGCGGTGGAACGGTTCTGCCGCTGGTAAGCCGGAGTCCCCCTATTCGGTTCCGCTCTCGTCCTCGGCAAGGTCGCGGGCGACATGGGGATCGCGCAGCAGCCGGTCGATCCGTCCGCCCTCGTCGAAACTTTCATCGGCCAGGAACTTGAGCCGCGCGGCATATTTCAGGTTCACGCGCCGCGCCACTTCGCGCTGAAGATAGGCGGT
The DNA here is from genome assembly GCF_049889035.1 of Sphingomonas eleionomae. Classification (NCBI taxonomy): domain Bacteria; kingdom Pseudomonadati; phylum Pseudomonadota; class Alphaproteobacteria; order Sphingomonadales; family Sphingomonadaceae; genus Sphingomonas; species Sphingomonas eleionomae. Next base: position 206,813 of record NZ_JBLTWP010000002.1, read on the forward strand.
GTTGGTGCGCAGCGCCTTCAGCACCGCATCCTCGTCCCGCCCGAGCAGCGGTTTGACGAAGACCGTCGCGTGCTTCAGGTCGGGCGACATCCGCACCTCGGTGATGCTGACCGGATGGCTGGCCAGCACATCGTCATGCACATCGCCGCGCTGAAGGATTTCAGACAAGATGTGGCGCACCTGTTCGCCGACGCGCAGCAGGCGGACCGAACGGGTTTCTGGAGTTTCCTGGGGCATGGCGCGCGCATAGCCGGATGCGGCGCAATCAACAATGCGGCACGGCCCGGCGCGCCGTTGCGAAGCGGCCTGTGCAGGCGCTAAGCGCGGGGGATGCAGCGCCATGTCTATCTGATCGACGATGACCCCATCCTGCGCGATTCGATGGCGCTGTTGCTGGGGCTGATGCCCGACCTGACCTTGCACGCATTCGATGGCGGGGCGGCATGGCTGGCGGTGGCGGACGGGGTGCCGCCGGGCGTCGTGCTGCTGGACCAGCAGATGCCGGGGCAGACGGGGATCGAGGTGCTGGCCGGTTATGCCGGGCGGCTGGCGATGCTGCCCACCCTGTTGATGACGGGTTCGGCCGATCGGGGACTGGAGCATCGGGCACTGGCCGCCGGGGCGATGGAAATGCTGGTCAAGCCGGTGCCGCCGGAACAGTTGCTGGCGGCGATCGGCCGGGGGATGGCGCGGCTGAACGATTGACCGCCGGTCAGGCGTGGATCAGCCAGTCGGCGGCGATTGCGGCCGCATCGCCGGGCGCATCGCGCAGCCGCCGTTCGGCCAGCCGCGCCGCATCGCCCAGCGGCGCGTCGCCGAACCTGCCCGCAACGCCCGCCAGCTGATGCAGCACATCGGCCAGCCGCGCGCCATCGCCCGATCCGTCCGCCACCTCGCGCGCCATGGCTACCGCTTCGGCCCGGCGTTGGGCATAGCGCGCAGCCAGCGGATCGTCGCCCGCCCGTGCGCCGGATACCGGGCCTGCGGGCGCATCGCCGCGCGTCATCTGGGCAACGACCGCGCTGATCGCCGCCGCCGTTACCGGCTTTGCCAGATGCGCCTGCATCCCGGCATCGAGGCAGCGTTCGACATCGTCGGCAAAGGCATTGGCGGTCAGCGCGACGATCGGCAGGCGGTCGGAATCGAATCCCGCCTGACGCAGGCGGCGCGTGGCGGCCAGCCCGTCCATCACCGGCATCTGCACGTCCATCAGCACCAGGGCATAGGGCGTGCCCGCCATTGCCGCGCGCGCCACCATGGCCACCGCCTGTTCCCCGTCATGCGCGAAATCGGCATCCAGACCGGCATGGACCGCGATATCGGCCATCAGCGCGCGGTTGATGTCGTGATCCTCCGCGATCAGCACACGCGGCGCACCGGGCGGCAGGGTGGCGCCGGCGGCGGGCCGCGGCGGCGGCGTGCGGGGCAGCGGCGCGTCCGGCGGCGGGGGCATGGCGACCGCGGCATCCGGCGGTGCCAGCACCAGCGGCAGGGTCAGCGTGAAACAGGCCCCCTCGCCCGGTCGGCTGTCCAGCGTGATCGCGCCGCCAAGCAGGTCGGCAAGCTGCGCCGAAATGGCAAGGCCAAGGCCGGTCCCGCCATGCTGGCGCAGCGCCCCGGCATCCGCCTGGGCAAAGGCGGCGAACACGCGTTCATGCTGATCGGCGGGAATGCCGATGCCGGTATCGCGCACGGCAATCGCCAGCCGGTCGCCGCCGGGGTCCGCCAGCACGGAAACGGACAGCGATACCTGCCCCTGCTGCGTGAACTTGACCGCATTGCCGGTCAGGTTGACGAGGATCTGCCGCATCCGCAGCGGATCCGACTGGATACGGACCGGCACGTCAGGCGCGACCGAGACAACCACCGCCACGCCCTTGCCCTGCGCGACGGGTTCGAACAGGGCGGCGACCGACCGGGTCAGCGCAGCGGGATCCAGCGGTTCCGGCCGCGCCTGAAGCTGTCCAGCCTCGATCTTGGACAGATCGAGAATGTCGTTGAGCAGGCGCATCATCGACCCACCCGAATCGACGATCATTTCCACTTGCCGCCGCTGATCGGTGTCGAGATCAGAGGCGAGCAGAAGATCGGCAAAGCCCAGCACGCCATTCATGGGCGTGCGGATCTCATGGCTCATATTGGCTAGGAACATTGCCTTGACCGCCGCGGCCTGTTCGGCGCGCTGACGCGCCTCCTCAAGGTCAAACTCCAGCGCCTTGCGCGCGGAAATGTCGCGGATCGACGCGACGACCTCCTCCGGCTCGCCGGTCTGCTCGGACCGCACGAGGCGGCAGCTCGCCTCGACCCACAGATAGTCGCGCATCCCATGCACCAGTTGCGTGCGATAGGCGACGACGCAGCGATCGGTGGTTCCGCTGACCAGCGCGGCAAAGGCGGCGCGCGCCCGCACATCGTCGTCGGGATGAAACCGGTCCAGCATGTTGTAACCGACCAGCCCCTCGGACGGCAGGCCGAGCAGGTCGCTGGTGGCGGGGGAGGCATAGCGGCAGATGCCGTCCAGCCCGATCCGGAAAATCGCATCGGTCGTATGCGTGGCAAGCAGGCTGAGCTGGCGCTCGCGGTCGGCCAGCACCTTGGCCATTTCCTTGCGATCGGTAATGTCGACGGTCACGCCGATGAACCCGATCAGGGTGCCGTTGGCATCGCGTTCCGGCGCGGCAAGCAGATCGACCCAGCGCACGCTGCCATCGGTGTGGATCCAGCGCATCTCTTCCCGAAATTCGCGTTCGGCGGCGACGGTGGACAGCCAGCCGTCGATGATCCGCTGGCGATCATCGGGGTGCATCGCGTCGACGACATTGCCGGACAGCGCCTGTTCCTCGGTCACGCCGCTCATCTGCAGCCAGGCAGGATTGACATAGTTGCTGTGGCCATCGCGGCCGGTGCGGAAAATGCCAGCAGGCGACAGCACGGCAAGCGTCTGGAACCGCTTTTCGCTTTCCGACAGGGCGGTCAGCGCCAGATGCGCCTCGGTCACATCGCGGATGTTGCCGGTGACGCCGGCGAAGCTGCCATCGTCATTGGCCAGCCGCCGGATCGTCACCTCGATGTGACGCAGCGCCCCCGCCTTGTCCGTGAACCGCTGGCGCAGCCGCGCCTCCTCGATCTCGCCCGCCTCGACCCGCGGATAGAGCGCCAGGGCAGCGGCATAATCATCGGGGTGCAGCAGCCGGGTGGTGTACCAGCCCATGCTTTCCGCGACCGTATAGCCGGTCAGCACTTCCCAGGCGGGATTGAGGAATATCCAGCGCCCCTCCGCATCGGTGCGGAACACCACATCCGACATGTTGGTCAGGATGGAGGCCGCGAAATTGCGGCTTTCGGACAGCTGATCGGCCATCGCCTGCCGTCCGCGCAGCAGCGCCGCCACGGGCAGGCCCATCGCGAAATTGACTGCGAGGAACAGTTGCAGCGCGAACAGCTGTTCGGTGCTGCCGCCATCCACCAGCAGCGCGATCGGCCCCCATCCCGCCAGCGTCGCCGCCGAACTGATCAGCGAGACAAAGGCGATGGCGACAGCCGTGCCGACCATGCCGGTGCGGAACGCGGCGTACAGCACCATCGGACAGACAAGGAACAGGAACGGATAGGTCGCCTGGGTAAAGACGATGGCGGTGGTGCCGATCGTGCCCAGCAGGACGGCGATGCCGCCCGGCGTCATCAGGATCGCCGCCTTTGCCGGATGGCGCACCGCATCCGCCGCGATCAGGATCAGCGGGGTCAGCAGCATCAGGCCGAGCGCATCGGCCATGAACCAGGTGCTCCACACCGTCCAACTGAGCGATGCCCCGTCCGGCAACAGGATGATAGTGGCCAGGCTGGACGAGGCCGTCGTCGCCGCCACCACCGCCGCCAGCAGCCGGCCGAGATCGGGCAGCGCGTCCATGCGCAGGCCATCCGGCGCGATGCGGCGGATCAACAGGAACAGGATCGTGACCTCGACCGCATTGACCAGCGCCAGGGTGAGCGAATGGCCGGGGGTGTCGCCGGTCAGGGTGTTGGCCGCGACGTTGGCGGCAAAGCTGGCCAGGATATAGAGCGGCGCGACGCGCGGCCGGTCGCGCAGGATCGCGGCGACCAGCAAGGCGTTGGACAGCCACAGGGCGGCGACGCGCGTTCCTTCCCGCGTCATCGTGATGTTCAGCCAGGCCAGGAAACCGAAACCCAGCGCGACCGCCAGGATGCGCAGCGCCCGCGCGACATGGCTGTTCAATGCGCGGGCATCGCCCGCATCGTCGCTGCCGCGATCAGAGATCCAGGGCTTCATACTGCGCCGGCGGCTTGATCCCTTCCATCCGTTCGGCAAGCAGAGGGCGGAAGCTGGGCCTGCTTTTCATGCCCAGATACCATCGCTTTGCCTGTTCGTGCGTTTTCCAATCGATGCCGCCAAGATAGTCGGCCACGGAAATCTGCGCCGCCGCGGCCAGATCAGCGAGGCTCATGGTCGACCCGCCGATCCAGTTGGTGTGATCGAGCAGGAAGTCGATATAATCGAGATGCTCCACCGCCGCCTTCATCGTCTGACGCAGCACGGCGGTGTCGGGCGACAGGCGATGGACCAGCCGCTTTTCCATCCGCTCAAGCAGCAGCGGCGCGGTGACATCGCGATAGAATTGCGTGTCGAACCAGGCGATCAGGCGGCGGATTTCCGCGCGGTCGGCCGCGGTCCCGCCCATCAGCGTGGCGCGGTCGACCGTTTCCTCGAAATATTCGCAGATCGCGACCGAATCGATCAGTTTCAGCCCGCGCGCCTGATCGACCATGACCGGCGTCTGGCCGGCGGGATTCAGGTCGAGAAACTCGTCCTGCCGTTCCCAGGGCAGATAGCGGACGGGTTCATAGCCGACGCCCTTTTCCCCCAGCATCAACCGCACCTTGCGGGAAAAGGGACACAGGGTGAACTGAAGAAGCTGCCACATCATGCCGACATAACCCGCACGCCGGGCGGGGGGAAGCGGGCAAGCCGATCGAATCGCGGTTCAGGACGACAAACCGCGGTCATCGCCCGTCGTGCCGGATGGATTGCCGGTCCGGTACGACGGGCGAGATGCGGTTATTCGGCGGCGACCATTTCCTGATCCGCGTCGTCGTTCAGCGGTTCGGGCAGTCGGGTCAGCATCTCCTTTGGCACCACCTGCCAGAACTGCCCGACCGCGCGGTCCCAATCTTCGAGCAGCTCGCCCGCCCATTTGCTGTCCGTGGCGGCACGATGCGCCTCGACCAACGCGCGCAGGCGGCCCTCCCAATGCGCCGAGGCGATGCGTTGCCACACGATACTTTCCGGGTTGGCGCGGGCGGCAAAGCTGCCATCGGCATCGTGGATGAAGGCCATGCCGCCGGTCATCCCCGCGCCAAAATTGGCGCCCACCGGACCCAGCACGACGGCAGTGCCGCCGGTCATGTATTCGCAGCCATTGGCGCCGCAGCCCTCGACCACCACTTCGGCGCCCGAGTTGCGGACGGCGAAGCGCTCACCCGCCTGACCAGCGGCGAACAGCCGGCCGCTCGTCGCGCCATACAGCACCGTGTTGCCGATGATCGTGTTGTCCTGGCTGACCAGCTGCGACGAGACGAGCGGGCGCACGATGATCGTGCCGCCGGACAGCCCCTTGCCCACATAATCATTGGCATCGCCGAACACGTCGAGCGTGACCCCCTTGCACAGGAACGCGCCCAGCGACTGGCCGGCGGACCCGCGCAGGCGGACATGGACATGGCCGTCATTCAGCTTATCCATGCCAAAGATGCGCGTGATCTCGCTCGACAGGCGCGTGCCGACCGCGCGGTGCGTGTTGCGCACCGAATATTGCAGCTGCATCTTTTCGCCGCGAGCAAAGACCGGCGCGGCATCCTTGATCATCTGCGCGTCCAGGCTTTCCGGCACTTCGTTGCGGAAGGTGGTCAGGCTGAACCGCCGTTCCGCCTCGGTCGCATCGACCTTGGCCAGGATGGGGTTGAGGTCGAGATCATCCAGATGCTCGGCCCCGCGCGACACCTGCTTCAGCAATTCGGTGCGGCCGATGATTTCGTCCAACGAGCGGACGCCCAGCCGGGCCAGGATCTCGCGCACTTCCTCGGCGATGAAGGTCATCAGGTTGATGACCTTTTCCGGCGTGCCGACGAACTTGGCGCGCAGCGCCTCGTCCTGCGTGCACACGCCCACCGGACAGGTGTTGGAATGGCACTGACGCACCATGATGCAGCCCATCGCGACCAGGCTGAGCGTACCAATCCCGAATTCCTCGGCACCCAGGATCGCGGCGATCACGATGTCGCGCCCGGTCTTCAGCCCGCCATCGGTGCGCAGCTTCACCCGGCCGCGCAGGCCGTTCAGCGTCAGCGTCTGGTTCACCTCCGACAGGCCCATTTCCCAGGGCGTGCCAGCATATTTGATGCTGGTCTGCGGGGATGCGCCGGTGCCGCCGACATGGCCGGAGACGAGGATAACGTCGGCATGCGCCTTTGCCACGCCCGCCGCGACGGTGCCGATGCCCGCGCTGGACACCAGCTTCACGCACACCCGCGCGCGCGGATTGATCTGTTTCAGGTCATAGATGAGCTGGGCCAGATCCTCGATCGAATAGATGTCATGGTGCGGCGGGGGCGAGATCAGCGTCACGCCCGGCGTTGAATGGCGCAGGCGCGCGATGAACTCGGTCACTTTGAAGCCCGGCAGCTGGCCGCCCTCGCCGGGCTTGGCACCTTGCGCGACCTTGATCTCGATTTCCTCGCACGCGTTCAGATATTCGGCGGTGACGCCGAACCGTCCGCTCGCCACCTGCTTGATGACCGAATTGGCATTGTCGCCATTGGCATAGGGGGAATAGCGGATCTTGTCCTCGCCGCCCTCGCCCGACACCGCCTTGGCCCCGATGCGGTTCATCGCGATGGCCAGCGTCTCGTGCGCTTCCGGCGACAAGGCGCCCAGGCTCATGCCCGGCGTGACGAACCGCTTGCGGATTTCGGTGATCGCCTCGACCTGATCGATGGCAATGCCTTCGCCCGGGAAATTGAATTCCAGCAGATCGCGCAGATAGATCGGCGGCAGGTCGCGGACCCCACGCGAGAATTGCAGATAGGTCGAATAGCTATCGCTGGACACCGACGATTGAAGCAGGTGCATCAGCTGCGCCGAATAGGCGTGCGCCTCGCCATCGGCGCGGTGGCGGTAAAAACCGCCGATGGGCAGCGTGGCGACCGCCGCATCGAACGCGGCTTCGTGCCGTTCGGAACAGTTGACGTAGAGCGAGGCATAGCCCTCGCCCGAAATCTTGGCCGGCATACCGGGGAACAGGTCGTGGACCAGTGCCCGCGACAGGCCGACCGCTTCGAAATTATAACCGCCCCGATAGCTGGAGATCACGGCGATCCCCATTTTCGACATGATCTTTAAGAGGCCCTCGTTGATCGCCTTGCGGTGATTTTCCAGCGCCTTTTCAATGGCGATATCGCCGAACAGGCCGCGGGCATGGCGGTCGGCAATGGCGGCTTCGGCCAGATAGGCGTTCACCGTCGTCGCGCCGACGCCGATCAGGACGGCGTAATAATGCGTGTCCAGACACTCGGCGGTGCGGACGTTGATGCTGGCATAGGAACGCAGGCCTTGCCGAACCAGGTGCGTGTGCACCGCCGCCGCCGCCAGCACGCCCGGTATGGCCATGTTGTCGGCATCGACCGCCTCGTCGGTCAGGAACAGTTCGGCCTTGCCCTCGCGCACAGCCTGTTCCGCCTCTGCCCGGATGCGGGCGATGGCGGCGCGCAGCCCCTCTGCCCCCGAACCGGCGGGGAACAGGCAGGAAATGGTCGCCGCGCTGGCCCCGAAATTGGCCCGCAGCCGATCCCATTCGGCGCAGGTGAGCACCGGCGAATCCAGCACCAGCACCGGGTTAGGCCGTTCGGCCGTTTCCAGGATGTTGGCCAGATTGCCGAAGCGGGTCTTCAGGCTCATCACCTGCCGTTCGCGCAAGGAGTCGATCGGCGGGTTGGTCACCTGGCTGAAATTCTGGCGGAAGAACTGACTGATCAGGCGCGGCTTGTCGGAAATGACCGCCAGCGGCGTATCATCGCCCATCGATCCGATCGCTTCCTTGGCCGTGGTGACCATGGGCGACAGGATCAGTTCCATATCCTCAAGCGTCTGACCGGCCGCGACCTGCCGCCGGGCAAGGTCGGCCCGGTCGAAGCGCAGGACGCCGGACCCGGTATCGGGCAGGTCGGCGATCGACTGGAAATTGGCGACGAGCGCGGCGTAATCCGCCTCTCCGGCAATCCGGTCCTTGATCGCCTGATCCTTGTAGAGCGCACCCTCGTCCAGATCGACGGCGATCATCTGACCCGGCCCAAGCCGCCCCTTTTCCAGCACCGTCGCCTCCGGCACCGGGACCATGCCGGTTTCCGAACCCACGATCAGCAGGCCGTCATTAGTGCGGGTATAGCGCAGCGGACGCAGCGCATTGCGATCGAGGCCCGCCACCGCCCAGCGGCCGTCCGTCATTGCCAGCGCGGCCGGGCCGTCCCACGGCTCCATCACGCTGGCCAGATACTGATACATGGCGCTGTGCGCGGCCGGCACATCGTCATTGCCCTGCCATGCCTCCGGCACCAGCATCAGCTTGGCCGTCGGCGCGTCCTTGCCGGACCGGGCCAGCGCCTCGAACACCGCATCCAGCGCCGCCGTGTCGGATGCGCCCGCCGGGATCACCGGCTTGATGTCCTCGCTGCGCTCACCGAACGCGATCGACGCCATCTTGATCTCGTGGCTGAGCATCCAGTTCTTGTTGCCGCGGATCGTATTGATCTCGCCATTATGCGCCAGACAGCGGAACGGCTGGGCCAGCCACCATTGCGGAAAGGTGTTGGTCGAATACCGCTGGTGGAAAATGGCGACGCGGCTTTCGAACCGTTCGTCCAGCAGGTCGGGATAAAATTCGCTCAGGCTTTCGGCAAGGAACAGCCCCTTGTAGATGATCGAGCGGCACGACAGCGAACAGATATAAAAGCCGCTGACCTGCGCCGCGATCACTCGCTTTTCGATGCGGCGGCGAACCAGATACAGCGTCTTTTCGAACTCGGCCTCGCTGGCTGCATCGGGCAGCGGCCCGGCGATCATGATCTGTTCGATCTCCGGCCGGGTGGCCTGCGCCTTCTGCCCGATCACCGCGACGTTCACCGGCACCTGGCGCCAGCCATAGATGGTGAAGCCAGCGTCGATCAGCTCGGCCTCGACGATGGTGCGGCACAGTTCCTGGGCGCCAAGGTCGGTGCGCGGCAGGAACACCATGCCGACCGCCAGCCGGTTGGGCAGCACGCGGTGGCCGCTGTCGGCAATGGCATCGTCGAAAAACGCGATGGGCAGATCGACATGGATGCCCGCGCCGTCGCCGGTCTTGCCATCGGCATCCACGGCGCCGCGGTGCCACACCGCCTTCAGCGCATCGATGCCCGCCTGAACCACGCGGCGCGACCGCCGCCCGTCCGTCGCAGCGATCAGGCCGACGCCGCAGGCATCGCCTTCGAACTCCGGCCGGTACATCCCCTCGCTGGCAAGGCGGAGGCGTTCGGAATCAAGATGCTGCGTCATGGTCATTCGCTCTTTTCGGCTGGCTTGGAGGGGGCGGGCAGATGCGCAGTCGCGGCCTCCACTTTCTTCATGATGGCGGGCATGGCCTGCATCATTTTCGGGCTGAGCGTGGTCATCTCGCTCATCATTTCCGGTGACGTGAACAGCACCAGATAGTCGCCGGCGAAGGTCCGGCCGGTGGGCGTCGCGAAAAACCGGTCCAGGTCGGTGAGCTGTTCCGGGGAATACCGCTTGGCAAGCTCACGGCCCAGGGCGCTGCGGATGACCGGCTCCATCTCGCCGAACAGCACGGCCATTTCCTCGCCCATGACGCGGGTCATGATCTTCGTGCGCTCTTCAAAGGCGGGGTCCGCCTTTCGCGCCTTTTCCGCGACGGTTTCGGTGTCGCTGGGATCGACGCCCAGTTCCGCCCCCGTCATCTTCATGGACTGGGCCATGATGGTATCGACCATCTTCGGAAACATGTCCTGCATGATGCGGCCATAGATGCCGGGCGGGATCAGTGCGGCGGCGACCCGGTCGGCAGCCCCGGATGGAGTGGCCGTGGACGGCGTTGCAACGGGTGCCGCCGTCTGAGCCGCGGCGGGGGCAGCAACCGGCAGCAATGCCGCGATCAGCAGGGCACGCATCATGCCGCTACCTGTTCGGCGCGAGCCTTTTGCTTCAGCCAGGCGTGGATCTTTTGGCTGACATCGCGGGCATCACGGATCGCCCAGACGACCAGGCTGGCCCCGCGCACGATGTCGCCGGCGGCGAACACGCCATAGAGGTTGGTCATCATCGTCTGATGATCCACGCGGACCGTGCCCCAGCGGGTGACGCCCAGTTCCTCGGCCCCGAACAGCTTGGGCAGATCCTCTGCGTCATAGCCCAGCGCCTTGACCACCAGATCGGCGTCCAGGCGGAACTCGCCACCCGGTTCCGCCTCCGGCGCGCGGCGGCCGCTGGCATCGGGCGCGCCAAGGCGCATCCGCGTGGCGCGGACGGCCGTCACATGACCCTCGCCATTCGCGTCGAACGCCTCCGGCGCGGAAAGCCAGACGAATTCGACGCCCTCTTCCTCGGCATTGGCGACTTCGCGCTGCGAGCCGGGCATATTGGCGCGGTCGCGGCGATACAGGCACTTCACCGATTTCGCGCCCTGACGGATCGAGGTGCGGACACAGTCCATGGCAGTGTCGCCGCCGCCGATCACCACCACGTTCTTGCCGGCCGCATTCAGGCTGCCATCATCGAACGCAGGCACGGCATCGCCAAAGCTCTTGCGGTTGGAGGCGGTAAGGAAATCCAGCGCCTCGACCACCCCGGTGCTGCCGATGCCCGGCGCCTTGATCTCGCGCGGCTTGTACACGCCCGTCGCGATCAGCAGCGCGTCATGGCGCGAGCGCAGGTCATCCAGCGTCGCATCCTCACCCACCGAGAAATTGAGGTGGAATTGAACCCCGCCCGCCGCCAGACGCTCGACCCGGCGCATGACGACTTCCTTCTCCAGCTTGAAGCCGGGGATGCCATAGGTCAGCAGGCCGCCCGCCCGGTCGTGCCGGTCATAGACATGAACGTCATAACCCAGCGCGCGCAGATAATCCGCCGCGCTCAGCCCCGCCGGACCCGCGCCGACGATGCCGACCGACTGGCCACGCGCCGGTCCCGCGACCAGCGGTTCGACCCATCCCTGTTCCCAAGCGGTGTCGGTGATGAATTTTTCGACAGAGCCGATGGTGACCGCGCCATGGCCCGAAAACTCGATGACGCAATTCCCCTCGCACAACCGGTCCTGCGGACAGATGCGGCCGCAGATTTCGGGCATGGTCGACGTGCTGTTCGACAGCTCATACGCCTCGCGCAGCCGTCCTTCCGCCGTCAGGCGCAGCCAGTCGGGGATATGGTTCTGCAGCGGGCAGTGAACCGAACAATAGGGCACGCCGCATTGCGAACAGCGCCCAGCCTGATCCTCGGCGCTGGGCAGGGCATAGCGGTCGGCGATTTCCCGGAAATCCCTGGCACGCAATTCCGGCGCGCGCTTGGCGGGATAGGATTGATCCCGCACCACGAATTTCAGCATCTTGTCATCAGCCATGGATCATCGCCCTTGTTACGGGGCTGCGCATAGCGTCGGAAAAGCGCGGAGTCACGCACTTTTGAGCATATAGGTCAGCTACTGTGACCTATTATTCCCGGCCGGAACGTCAGATGCCGGATTAGGCCGCGCAACTTCCTTTCATAAGTTCCGTATCGGACTTATCTCAGTCCAAGCCAGATCAGCGTGCCCGCGCCCAGCACGATGCGATACCAGGCAAAGGGGGCAAAGCCGTAGCGCGTGACAATCGACAGAAACGCCTTCACCACCACCAGCGCGACGACGAACGACACCGCCGCACCCACCGCGATCAGGCCCAGATCGTCGCTGGTCAGCCTGTCGCCATGCTTGGCAAGCTGAAGCACCGTTGCGCCGGCCAGCGTCGGCATGGCGAGGAAAAAGCTGAATTCCGCCGCCGTCTTGCGATCCACGCCCATCGCCATCGCGCCCAGGATGGTGGCGCCCGACCGGCTGACCCCCGGCACCATGGCGAGACACTGGACCAGCCCGATCGCGGTAGAGGTGCGAAAACCGACTTTTGCCACGCCGCCGGAATCGGTGGGCCGGGCAAACCGTTCGACGATCAGGATGGCGATGCCGCCGATCACCAGCGCCCAGGCGACGACCACGATATTCTCAAGCAGCAGCTCGATCGCATCGCCAAAGGCCAGACCAAGAACCACCGCCGGGATGAACGCGATCAGCAGGTTGCGGGTAAAGGCGATGGCCAGCGGATCCAGCCGGAACAGGCCGACCGCCATGTCGCGGAACGTGCGCCAGTACAGCAGCACGATCGCCAGGATCGCGCCCGGCTGAATGGCGATGTTGAACACCGACCAGTCGGCCGCGCTGAACCCCAAAAATTCGGTAGCGAGCATCAGGTGGCCGGTCGACGACACCGGCAGGAATTCGGTCACGCCTTCGACAATGCCAAGCAGGATGGCGATCAGCAACGGGCTCATTCGGGTCTCCGGCAGCGGGGTTGGGGGCGGCCCGCGGGCCAGGTGAGCAAAAGTGCGGGATCAGGCCGGCGGCGTGGCAAATCGGCCATGGCGGCGATACAGCACCAGCCATCCCGGCGCGACCGTAGCCAGCGGCACGGGATCGATGCCGAACGCCTCGATCCCCTCGGCACCCGCCGGCACCACATTGTCGCTTTGCAGCATCGCCCATTGATCCCGGGTGATCGGCGCACCGGGCAGAAAGCCCAGCCGGGCAATGCCGCCGCCGACCCAGTCGGGCAGCTCGACAATGGCGGACGACCGGCCGATCGCCTCTGCAATCCAGCGGTTGAGGCCGCCCATCGTGATGATGTCCGGCCCGCCCAGGGCATAGGTCTTGCCACCATGCTTGCCGGGATCGGCAATCGCGCGGACTACCGCCTGCGCCACATCGGCGACATAGACCGGCTGAAACTTCGCATCGGCCTTCAGCACCGGGACGACCGGGGCCGCCGCAATCATTCCGGCGAAGCGATTGACGAACTGATCCTCGCGCCCGAACACGATTGACGGACGCAGGATGGTGGCCGCCGGAAACGCTGCCAGCACTGCCGCCTCGCCCGCCGCCTTTGACCGGCCATAGGCGCTGGGCGAACCGGCATCGGCACCCAGCGCGGAAATCTGAACCAGCGCAGACACGCCGGCATCAGCCGCCGCCCGCGCCACATTGCCTGCGCCGACGGCGTGGACCGCATCGAACCGGCCATTCAGAATGCCGACCAGATTGACGACCGCATCCGACCCGGCAATCGCGCGGGCCACCCTGTCCGGCCGGGTGATGTCAGCCGCGACGAACTGAACCTGACCAAGGCCGCCAAGCGGCTTCAGATAGAACGCCTTGCGCGGGTCGCGCTGTGCGATGCGAACGCGCGCGCCCGCAGCCAGCAATTCCTGGGCGATATACCGGCCCAGAAATCCGCCGCCACCGAACAGGGTAATCAGCCGGTCCTGCATCACTGCCTCATGCTTGGGATCACATGATCCATGGGTCGGCGCCCCAATGCCTTTTGTGGCCACAAACGGCAAGACCAAGCCGCCGCGACGCGCCGGAGCGGCCCCTGTTTGCGATCCGGCAACTTCCCCTGTTGACAAGCGCCCCGCTCTCCCCCTAGAGGCCGCCGCCTACCCCGTGCCCAGATGGCGGAATTGGTAGACGCACCAGCTTCAGGTGCTGGCGATCGCAAGGTCGTGGAGGTTCGAGTCCTCTTCTGGGCACCAAAAACGCTTCCGAAACGATCCGGGGGTGTTCAGCAAATAGTTAGTTTTGCAGTACAATTCGACGGAAAATCGCCGACGGACCTTCCGGCGACGTCCACCGCTTTCCAGCCCAAACACCAACATCTGTTGGTGTTATTGTTCGTGGTGGATCGACCCGGCTTTGCTGGGAAATCGACATGCTGCCTCATCTCCGAATCAGCGCCGCCAAGCCATACAAGCTCTCCGACGGGCAAGGACTGTTCCTTACGGTCCAGCCCAACGGCTCAAAACTGCGGAAGCTGAATTTTCGTCATCTCGGCAAGCAGAAGACCCTGCATCTCGGCATTTGGCCGGATGTAGGCCTCGCCGACGCCAGGGGCCGGCGTGACGAGGCACGTCGCCTTATTGCAGCCGGCCGCGACCCGGCCGTCGAAAAAAAGCGTGCGGGCGTTGCGGCCATCGCCGCCGCAGCCATACTGGCCATCGCGACGATCTGTTTCCGTGCATGGGTAATCCCAAGCGGCCAATGTCCGAAAACGCGGTCAACCAGGCGCTGCGCCGTCTCGGCTACAGCCAGCAGGAAATGACTGCGCACGGCTTCCGGGCAATGGTCGCGACCCTGCTCAATGAAATGGGCATCTGGAACCCTGACGCGATCGAGAAGCAGCTGGCCCATCTTGATGCTAGCGCCGTGCGGCGCGTCTACACCCACGGAGAATATTGGGATGAACGCGTTCGCCTGATGCAGCATTGGTCGGATCATCTCGACCAGCTGCGCGGCGCTAGGAATGTGATGAAAGTCGATTTTGGCAGGAGGGCGCCGGAATAGGACCAACATGAGTTGGAAACTAGTGAGGAAACCTCGGACAGGATCGGATCGTGCCCGAGGCTTTGTAACCTTCGGAGCCCTTCACTCCTTGTCATCGTTGGACGCACTGGTTGACCAAAGTCCGTCCGCTGCGCCGATCAAAAAACGCTGGCTCCTCGGTGATGGCTTCCACGGGGAGGGGTGCGCCATGACTGAACGACTGACGTCGGGTCGTACCCAACCTGTCGCCTGTTCGTAAAACCCCCCTGGATTTGCCTCATATATGTGATGGTTTTTTATGCGATTTTAAACATAATTTATTTTTATGCTCTTTTGCACATATTTGATCTTTATGCTAAAAATAGCATATTAAACACTTATGCGATTTCTGGCATAAAGCGCCGAGGAGAACAAACATGTCGCAGCTTGTCAGATCGTCAGTTCAGCTCGGTAACGTCATAAGGCGTGCACGCAAAAACCGCGGCTGGACACAGTCGCAGCTCGCAGATCACGCGGGCCTGCGCCAAGAGCTAGTCTCCAAAATAGAGACCGGACACGAAAGCACGAAGCTGTCCACCATTCACGCGATATTCGCAGCCCTAAGCCTCGATCTAGTGGTCGAGGCGCGAAACGCCAGGCAGACCGCCGATATCGAGGACATTTTCTGATGCCACGCCGGAGGGTCCATGCGCCGCTTGACGTCCTCATCAACGGGCGGATGGTCGGGCACCTCGAGAAAGAGGCCAGCGGTGCCACTAAATTCACCTACGCCCGGGGCTGGCTAGACTGGGAACATGCATTTGCCATCTCCCTCTCGCTTCCGCTCCGCGAAACACCGTGGACCGGAGCATCCGTCGTGGCTGTCTTCGAGAACCTTCTGCCCGACAATCCCAACATCCGGAAAAAGGTCGCCGAACGCACCGGGGCAGCCGGTACGGACGCGTACAGTCTGCTGGAGGAAATCGGGCGCGACTGCGTAGGGGCAATGCAATTCCTTCATGCAGACGATGACCATGATCTCGTGCCGAAGATCGAAGGCGAGGCAGTGTCCGAAGAGGATATCGAGCGCATTCTGGCAGGTCTTGCACGGGCACCGCTCGGCATGGATATGGACAATGACTTCCGGATCTCCGTTGCAGGCGCACAGGAAAAGACTGCACTGCTCCTGCAAGACGGAAAATGGATACGCCCCTCGGGAGCGACACCGACAACGCACCTTCTCAAGCCTCAGCTTGGCCAGATTCCGACCGCCTCTGGTATCATCGATATGAATGCCAGTGTCGACAACGAGCACTATTGCCTGACATTGCTCGAGGAGTTCGGCCTCAAGGTCGCCACCACTTGGACCGAGACCTTCGGCAAGCGCCGCGTCCTTGTGGTCGAGCGCTTCGACAGACGCTGGCGCGGCACGAACGATCTTCTGCGTATGCCACAAGAGGACTGCTGTCAGGCTCTCGGGGTGCCTCCAGCCAAAAAGTATCAGAGCCAAGGCGGGCCCGGCGCAGTCAGCATACTCGGCCTGCTTCAGGGGTCCAATGAGCCAATGGATGACCAGCGAGACTTTTTCATCGCTCTCATTCTGTTCTGGCTGATCGGAGCTACGGATGGCCATGCCAAGAATTTCTCGATCTTCCTGCATCCAGGCGGCCGCTATCGCTTGACGCCGATGTACGATGTTCTTTCATCCCAACCCGCCTTCGACCGGTTGCAGATACCTAACAACAAGTACACGCTGGCCATGTCTGCCGGGGACAGCCGGAAGTACAAAATTCTCGAAATTGCCGGACGCCACTTCATACAGACGGCCAAGGAGGCAGGGATTGGCAAGACACCAATCGAAATGGCGATACACAGCATTTTACAGCGTGCAGGTACCGCGCCAGCCCGAGCGGTGGAGCGGATGCCATCCGATTTCTCCTTCGAGCTTTACGAGAGCATCGAACGGGCAATCAGCAGCCGACTGAACCTTCTCGAAGCTGGCCTCAGGGAGCTGTGATGGCACTTAGAGCGGCCAACCGCAGAGCGCGTTATAAAGGTCAATCCGTCGAATTGAGGGCATATGCAAACCACTTCATGCTCAACCTTCCAGGACAGGGCCGGCATTATCCGTCAGCAGCTTCAGGCTTCGATACTGGACCAAAGTTGCACGCCCGACTTTGGTCGTTTCAAGGTCGCCGGACTGGATGGCCCATGACACAGTCCGGTCGAATAGACGCTCCTCCCGGCGCTGTCGCTAAGATCTGGAAGCTGCGCTTCGCCAGGTCGATGGCCACGATGTGGACGTCGGTCATCTGCTCCTCCTTCGCAAGGCGCCTTTCAGCGCCGGTCCGGCATCATATGACGCCGCTCGAAGGGGGTCTCCCCATCAGCTCAAGTTGCCGCTAGCCCGCCTGCTCTAAATGGAGTTGAGTAATTCGCTCCGAGCACACCCCATGCACCACGCGGCCAAGCTCCTCAACCCGCTCACCAAGCCAGCGCAGTTCCTCCTCGCTGATCCGGTAGTGCTTCGAGTACCGTGCCTTCACATAGGCTTCCTTGAGCTTCTCCCAGGCGCGCTGCTCGAACCGGCGATCGGCTGGCCAGACATCGACCAGCCGCCGGTCCAGCCGCTCGGCCTGGGTGCGCAGGAACCCGATATTGTGAACATGCGGCGTGTAGAAGGTAACCACCAGCAACAGGCAGTGGTAAAGTGACTCTGTACTCTGATGCAGCAGGAACGCCGCCTTCTTGTTCCATCCCTTGTCGATGGTGAATTTTGCAGTCTCAAGAAACTGCAAAGCTCCCGGCATCCACTCCTCAAAATACTCCTTCGCCATGGCGAGCGCCTGTTCGGGTGTCTTGGGCTTGGGGATGTGGAGCTCGGTATCGTCGAACTGGTAGAGCGCGATGCCGTCGCGGGCGATGTCCATGAAGAAGTAGCGGCCATGGGCAAGGCCGTCATTTACCTCCTGCAGGGTATGGACGATGAAGTTGACCGGGGTGCTCAGCGTCCTGGTGATGCCCAGCTCGCGGTTCAGCCGGTCTTCCAGCTTCAGCCAGTAGCTGACGCGGTCGGTGAGGCGCTTGTCGTTGACGATGACCAGCAGGTCGAAGTCCGACTTGTAGCCCTTGGCGGTATGCGGCTCATCGACCCATCCGCCCCTGGCATAGCTGCCATAGAGGATGACCTTGAGGATGCGCCCCTTCTTTTTCCACTCATGCTTGGCCAGCGCCAGCGCGTCGTCGAACTCCTCGAACAGGATCTGCAGCACCCGCTCCAGCTCGCGCTGCTTGGCCGGGGGGAGATGATCGATATCGCTGCGCATGGTCTCCTCACCCTGTAGGGCTTGATCATGGATGGCAAGTCATTGGCCAGGCTCACCATGGCCAGAGATGCCGCCAGAATGGATCAGGTTCGGGCCTTGTCTCGATGAGCCGCTTGAGCCCCTTCGACCAGCGCGGCCTCCACTCTGCCAACGCTGATCCCGAACATCATCTCCAGCGCCTCGTTGCTGAGCGAAGGGGATTGTCCCTGGGCCCCCGCTGCACATTGTCGAACCGGTCCTGACGGCGATCAAGTTCGGAGTGGAAGGCGATGATCTGCGCATTAATCGACACGCCGTTGGGGCTGCCCGCGTTTCCGCTTCGCGGGGCAGACAAGGGAAAGTTGTACGACGGCAAGTTGCAGGTCGTACCCGATCCGGTTAGGCACCCGCCATGACTGACACTCCGCCCGTTCAGCTTATCCGACCCAAGCGCTTCGGCGATACCCGTGGCTGGTTCACCGAAGTCTATTCGGTGCCCGCCTTCGCCGCGCTGGGTATTCCCTGCATGTTCGTGCAGGACAATCACTCGCTTTCAGTCCCGGCCTTCACCCTGCGCGGTCTGCATTTCCAGACACCGGACCGGGGGCAGGACAAGCTTGTCCGCTGTGTCCGCGGGCGGATTTTCGACGTCGCGGTCGATGTGCGGCGCGGTTCGCCCACCTATGGCCAGTGGGTCGGCGCCGAACTTTCCGCCGAGAATGGGCATCAGCTCTTCATCCCGATTGGTTTCGCGCACGGCTTCCTGACGCTCGAGCCCGATTGCGAAGTCACCTACAAATGCTCCGACACCTATGCCCCGGCGAACGACGGCGGCATCCGGTGGGACAGCGTCGGCATCGACTGGCCGATGCCCGGGGGGACCACCCCCGAACTAAGCCCGAAGGACAAGGTGCAGCCGACGCTTGCCGAGTTCGACAGCCCCTTTGCCTATGACGGCCGCCCGCTGGCGCCGCTCGCCTGAAGGACATACCCATGCGCATTTTCGTCACCGGCGGCGCCGGCTTCATCGGTTCGGCGCTGGTCCGCCACCTGATCGAGAACACCACTCACGAAGTTCTGAACTTCGACAAGCTGACCTATGCGGGCACGCTGTCAACGGTCGAGCGGGTGGCAAATTCGAATCGCTATCGCTTCGTTCAGGGCGACATCTGCGATGCAGAGGCCGTTCGCGCTGCGATCGCCGGGTTCAAGCCCGACGTCGTGACCCATCTGGCGGCGGAGAGCCATGTCGACCGCTCCATCGACGGGCCAGGCGCGTTCATCCAGACCAACGTCGTCGGCACCTATACGATGCTGGCCGAGGCGCGCGCCTATTGGCTGGGCCTCGACCCTGAGGCGAAGGCGGCGTTCCGTTTCCACCACATCTCGACCGACGAGGTGTACGGAACGCTGGGCGACACCGGCCTTTTCACCGAAGAAACCTCCTATGACCCGCGCTCGCCCTATTCGGCGTCGAAGGCGGGGTCGGACCATCTGGTCAGTGCGTGGGGGCACACGTTCGGCCTGCCGGTGCTGATCACCAACTGTTCGAACAATTACGGGCCGTATCACTTCCCCGAAAAGCTGATCCCGCTGATGATCGCAAAGGCGCTGGATGGCGAGCCGCTGCCCATTTACGGCAAGGGCGATCAGGTCCGCGATTGGCTGTATGTCGAGGATCACGTGCGCGCGCTGCAGGCGGTGTTCGAGCGCGGCACGCCGGGCCGCACCTATAATGTCGGTGGGCATAACGAGCGGCAGAATATCGAGGTGGTGAAGACGCTTTGCAGCATCCTCGACGAACTGCGCCCCCGCGCCGACGGCCGCCCCTATGCCGAGCAGATGACAGAGGTCGCCGACCGCCCCGGCCACGACAAGCGCTATGCGATCGATGCGAGCCGCATCGGCGAAGAATTGGGCTGGACGCCGGCGGAGACGTTCGAGACGGGCATCCGCAAGACGGTCGAATGGTATCTCGCCAACGAGGATTGGTGGCGCCCGCTGGTCGCGGCCAAGGCGGCCGAACGCCGCGGCGTTGCCGCCTGATGCGCGACATCCTCGTCACCGGCGCGGGCGGGCAGCTCGGCACCGAGCTTCGCCGCGCGGCGCTGCCCGCGGGCTATGCGATCCATGCGGTCGATGTGGACACGCTCGACCTGACCGACACCGCCGCGATCGTTGCCAAGGTAGCCGAGCGTCCCTGGGCCGCAGTCATCAACGGCGCGGCCTATACCGCGGTCGACAAGGCCGAGAGTGATCAGGTGGCGGCCTGGGCGGTCAATGCGATGGCGCCGGCCGCGTTTGCGCAAGGCTGCGCCGCCGCTGGAATCCCGATCGTGCAGGTTTCGACCGATTATGTCTTTGCCGGGGACAAGGCCGGCGCGTGGCACGTGGACGATCCCGTCGCCCCGCTGGGCGTCTATGGCGCGTCAAAGCTTGGCGGCGAACTGGCGGTGCGGACTTCGGGCGCGCGCCATGCAATCGTGCGGACGGCGTGGGTCGTGTCCGCGCATGGCAATAACTTCGTCAAGACGATGCTGCGCGTGGGCGCCACCCGCGACGAACTGGGCGTCGTCGATGACCAGCGCGGCAGCCCGACCAGCGCCGCCGACCTTGCCGCCGCGCTCCTTACCATCGCGATCCGCCTGATTGAGGACGAGGGCGCACCCACCGGCACCTTCCACTTCAGCAATGCGGGCGCGGTCAGCTGGGCCGGCTTTGCGAGCGAAATCTTCGCGCAGAGCGGCGCGCGCGGCGGCGCGGTCGCCGCGGTCAAGCCGATCGCCACCGCCGATTATCCGACGCCGGCCCGCCGGCCCGCCAATTCGCTGCTCAGCCACGACGCAATCCGCGCCGCATACGGCATCGAGCCGCGACCGTGGCAGGCGGCGCTTGGCGACATCCTCGACGAACTCATCGGAGTACCGCAATGAAGGGCATCATCCTCGCCGGCGGATCGGGCACCCGGCTGCATCCCGCGACGCTCGCGGTCAACAAACAGCTGCTGCCGGTCTATGACAAGCCGATGATCTATTACCCGCTGAGCGTGCTGATGCTGGCTGGGATCCGCGAGATCCTGATCATCTCCAGCCCCGAATATCTCGATAATTATCAGCGGCTGTTTCAGGACGGCTCCGCCTTTGGCCTCGACATCCAATATGCGGAGCAGCCGAGCCCCGACGGGCTGGCACAGGCGTTCACGATCGGCGCGGACTTTATCGGCGACGACCATGTGGCGCTGGTGCTGGGCGACAATATCTTCTTCGGCGCGCACCTCACAGACCTGCTGGCGAGTGCGGTTACGCGGCCCAAGGGCGCGACGGTATTCAGCTACCGCGTCGAGGACCCGGAGCGGTACGGCGTCGTTGAGTTCGGCGAAGGCGGCAAGGCGATCAGCCTAGAGGAAAAGCCCGAGCGGCCGAAATCGAACCATGCGGTCACGGGCCTTTATTTCTACGACAACCGCGTCGTCGAGATGGCCCGAAACCTGAAACCCTCCGCGCGCGGCGAGCTTGAGATCACCGACCTCAACCGCCTGTATCTGGAGGCTGGCGACCTGTTCGTCGAACAGATGGGCCGGGGCTATGCCTGGCTCGACACGGGCACGCACGACAGCCTGCTAGAAGCGGGCGAGTTCGTCCGCACGCTCCAGCACCGCCAGGGCATCCAGATCGCCTGCCTCGAGGAAATCGCCTTCGAAATGGGCTTCATCGACGCCGACAAGGCCCGCGCCGCCGGCGAACGGTTCAAGAAGACCGCCTATGGCCGCGCGATCCTGAAGGCGGTAGATGAGCATCAAGAGCAGGCTCGCGTCTGAACCGCAGGCGCGCCGGACGAGGCGTCCGCGCACCGATCGAACGATAGGGGATTACCTGTGGCGAGTGGCAGGGCGGTCAAGGCCGGCATCTGGAGCACAGTTGACCTTGTTGTTCGGCTCGTGGTTTCGTTCGTCACGTCGATCATTCTTGCCCGTATTCTAACACCGGCAGATTTCGGCATCTTCGCGCTGGTCATGTTCTTCGTGATGGTGTCGCAGGTCCTCGTCGACCGCGGTCTCGCGACCGCGTTGATCCAGGGGCAGGCAGAATCTGCCGACCAGAAGAATGCGCTGTTCTGGACGACGCTCACGATAGCAGCAGTCATGGCAGTTGCCATTGGACTAATGGCACCGTCATTTGCCGCTTATTTTCGCTATCCGGTACTTCAACCACTGCTCTATGTTTGCGCTGGTATCGTCGTCGTCAGCGCACTCGCCTCGGTTCCCACTGCAATCCTCCAGCGTGAACTCCGGTTCGAAGCAATCGCCAAGACCGGTCTTGTCTCCTCCAGCGTCAGCGCCGTAGCGGCGGTCGTCGCCGCCCTTTACGGTGCAGGGGTATGGAGCTTCGCGATCCAGGCGGGTGCCTATTCGGTCATCAACAGCGCCCTGATCTGGATTCGGTGCGACTGGCGCCCGGGCCCGTGGCCGCGCTTCGGGGAGGCAGCACTGATGCTGCGCTTCGGCAGTTTCGTGACGCTCTCGAGCCTGATGGACGTGGTCTACATGAACGCCGCGTCGTTGATTATCGGCCGGCTCCACGGCGCGGCGGATCTCGGCTTCTTCAACCGGGCGCAGAACCTGCAGAACCTGCCGGGCAATATCCTCGCGGCGATCGTCACGCGCGTTGCGCTACCGCTGTTTTCCGCGCAGCAGCACGACCACGACGCGCTGCGCCGCGGGGTGCGGCTGGTGCAGGGCGCGATCATGCTCGTTAACTTGCCACTGATGGTGGCGATGGTGGTAATGCCCGACCTGATCGTCGGGTTTCTCTATGGGGCGAAATGGCTGTCGACGGCCCCGCTTCTAGCGATCATGGCGTTCGGCGGCGTGCTGTTCCCGCTTCAGATCGTCAATATGCAGCTCGTCCTGTCGCAGGGCCGGTCGGGCCTGAGCTTCAAGGTCGAGGCGATCAAGAAATTGATCGGGCTGATCGCGATCTTCGCCGGCAGTGCCTTTGGGCTGACAGGGGTTGCCATCGGCCTCGCTGCTTCGATCTATCTCGGCTATGCGATCAATGCGGGCGTGGCGGGACGCATGATCGGCTATCGCCCGTTGGCTCAGCTTCGTGACCTCGTCGGGGTTCTCGCCGCTTCGCTCGTCATGGGCGTAGCCATAGCCGCGCTTCGATGGATGCTAAGTCCCGGGACCGCTGCTGAATTATTCATCCTGACCGGCTGGGGAATGCTAGTCTATGCCAGCGTCGTCCTGCTGGCGCGGGTGGGCGTGACCGATGAGCTCGTCGCGCTCACGCCTGTATCCCGGTTTATCGACCGAATCCCACGCCTTCGCCGTTGACCATCGCTGCTGCTTTGTGCGGATGCTCGATCTTGGCTGCGGGCGGCACGTCATGCGAGCCTGCCAATGCCGGATCAGTCGTTACGGACCGCTGCTGACGCTCGATAAAGATATGGTCGACCAGGCTCGATGACGGCGCATATTCGGACACCGTCTCCTGGAGGATGCGCCGAACCGCCGCGGCGTCCCGCTGGCGGATGGCCTGTTCCAGCTCGGTAAGCCCCATACGGAGCGTTGCCGCAGGCAGGAAGTTCTCCATCGCCTTGCGGATACGCGGATGCGCTGTCCCCAGTGGGGCATCGCCAATCAACAGCTCCTCGTACAGCTTCTCGCCCGGCCGAAGCCCGATGAACTTGAGCTCGATGTCGCCGAACGGATTTTGTGCGTCGCGGACCGTCAAGCCCGACAGTTCGATCATGTTGCGCGCCAGATCGACGATGCGGACGGGCTCGCCCATGTCGAGCACAAACACCTCCCCGCCGGACGCCATTGCACCGGCTTGGATCACCAGCTGGGCCGCCTCGGGGATGGTCATGAAGAAACGAGTGATCCGTTCGTCGGTGATCGTCACCGGGCCGCCGGCCATGATTTGCTTGCGAAAGACCGGAACGACCGAGCCCGACGAGCCGAGGACGTTTCCGAACCGGACCATCGACAGGCAGGTTTCGGGCTTCTCATCCGCCAGGGCCTGAAGTGACATTTCAGCGAGCCGCTTCGTCGCACCCATGACGTTTGTCGGGCGGACTGCCTTGTCGGTGCTGACGAGGACGAAGTGGCGAACCTTATACTGGATAGCAATTCGTGCGACGTTCAGCGTGCCAAACACATTATTGACCACGCCCTGGATCGGATTGTGCTCGACCAAGGGCACATGCTTGTAGGCAGCAGCGTGATAAACGTGACTAGGTCGCCAGCAGTCGATGATTTCCGAGACGCGCTGTTCGTTCTGGACTGAGCCTAGAAGCGGGATGATCTGGGTTTTCGCACGATCCTTGGCTTGCGCGTCGAGAGACAGCTCCAGCTCGCGATGGATTTCGTAGAGTGCGAATTCGCTGTTATCGAGCAGGAGCAGCGTTGCGGGCTGGGCAGCGATAATCTGTCGACACAGCTCGGAGCCGATCGATCCGCCGGCCCCCGTCACCAGAATAACATGTCCGGCCAAATGCGCGGTGATGACAGCGGTTGCAGGAGCGACAACATCTCGACCGAGAAGGTCGTTAATATCTAGATTGGTGATGCTCCCATCGGGAACGTTACCTAAAGCCAAATCGACAATATCGGGAAGCGTCTGGATGCGCAGTTGCAGAGCACGCAGCATACTGAGAATTTCGTTACGCCGCGCCTGAGATGCCGATGGAACCGCCAGCAGCACTTCGTCCACGTTGTATTTACGCACGGTTTCGAGCACTCGGTCCGGCGAGAACACACGGATGCCACTGACAGTCGCACCGTGCAGTCCCTTGTTGTCGTCGACGAACCCGACGACGCGCATGTCCGGGCGATTCGCAATCGCCGCGGCCAACTGTCGCCCCGACTGGCCGGCGCCGTAGATCAGGACGCGCTGGCGCACCGCCGCGCCCTCGCCGCGGCCCAGCAGCGTGTTCAGAAGGCTACGAGCGCCCCAGCGTGCGAGCACCATGAAAACGAACAGCAGCACGGGCTGGATGATGCCGACCGTTCGCGGTACCCCCGGTAGGCTCCAAGCTGTGAAGATCGCGAAATAGGCAAGCGCGTAGACGAGCGAGGCCACCAAAACCTGATTTGACGTCGAAATCTCCGCGTG
This sequence comes from Sphingomonas eleionomae, assembly GCF_049889035.1. NCBI lineage: Bacteria > Pseudomonadati > Pseudomonadota > Alphaproteobacteria > Sphingomonadales > Sphingomonadaceae > Sphingomonas > Sphingomonas eleionomae. The sequence goes on from NZ_JBLTWP010000002.1 coordinate 231,899, forward strand.
CCGGAACACCGGCCGATAAACGCCGAACATCCCAAAGATCGGCAAGGCCAGCGCAAGCGACCCGAGCACTGCCCACATGGGCGGGCCGTGAAGCGGGACCCAAGCGCTGAGTCTAAGAAAGTACGCGACCCAGACCGCCAAAATGCAAAGGCTGGCATCGACCGTGACTATTAGCATCCGCTTGCTCCACCGGGGCATTCGGATCGCTTGTTGAGCTACGCTAACCAATCGCATAGGGAGCGACACTTTCTTCCAACTCTCGAGCTGTGCGCTCTTACGCCGAACACCGTCGCTTGACCAGACGATGCAATTTTTCCTATCGGCCGAACCTATGCAACAGCGTCTACCGGGTATCGCCGAAAAACGTGCCTTTGATCTCGTGCTCGTTCTGATCCTGGCCGTTCCAGCGGTGGTGGCCTGCCTAATTGCAGCGGTAATTATCTGGTTCGACGATCGAGCAAACCCGTTCTTTGTCCAGACCCGACTTGGCCGCGGTGGCAGCCTGTTCCGATTGGTCAAGTTGCGCACGATGCGCGTAGGGACGGGGGACCGACCCTCTCACGAAGCCGGCCGGCAGCATATCACGCGCATCGGCGGGCTGATGCGCCGTACGAAACTGGACGAGCTGCCGCAGCTTTGGAACGTGCTTCGTGGCGAGATGAGCTTCGTCGGTCCGCGCCCCGGCTTGCCCAGCCAGGTTGAGCTGGCCAATTGCCGCCGTCGCTACGGCGTCGATCGGCTACTGCCTGGCATCACCGGTGTCGCGCAGGTTGCGGGGCTCGACATGTCAACTCCCGCGCAACTCGCTGAAAAGGATGCGACCTATATCGGGCCATGGTCGCTTCGCCGCGACCTGGTGTTGCTGCTTCAGACCGGGCTCGGCCGTGGTCGCGGGGATGCCGCGCGCCTCTAGCCCGTTAATCGGGCGAGCGCCATCCGATCGCCGAGTGGACGGCCTCGCGATCGCGCGCCAGTTGGGACGCCTCGACCCGCCCGCCGGCTAACAGGCGATCGATCATCGGTACGGGAAGTAGGCGTGAGCACCCGCTGGCCAGCGAATTCGCCAGCGTGTAGAGACTGTCGACCCGGTTCATGCTTGGGACTAAGATTCGGCCCGTCGCCCGGCTGAACGTACCCTCGTCGAGCGCCGTCAGATGCGCGCACAGATCGGCCAGCGAATCGAGGGACAGGAATCGCCGCGGTGCTAGCGCCAAGCCGAAAGGCAGCGGCCACCCCCTCTCTGCAACCCGCGCGATATGCCTCACCGCACCGCGCGCCCCGGGCCCGTAGAGCGGTGGAAGCCGGAGGACGATAGCCGGCTCGCCAAAGCCGGGCGCGGTCGCCGCCACCTCCATAGCGCGTTTCGATCGGCCGTAGAGGGCACCCGCCGAAGCCGACTCCGCATAAACCGAGCTTGCGGCGACGATCCGTGTAATCCCGCACCGCACCGCCGCGTTGCGGATTGCGGTGATCACCGTGGCCGCAGTGTTGACATCGGCTTCGGTATAGCTTTTGCGATCGGCGCGATCGGCGAAGTGGAAGACGATGTCGCATCCCTTCAGCGCCGGCTCGAGCGCAGCTGCGTCGCTCAAGTCCGGCACGATCCGCAACGCGCCATTGCCCTCACGGCCGCCTCGAGAGATGCCGACCACACGAAAGCCCCTAACGGTCAGAGCGGCCGCGACATGGCTGCCTGCGACGCCAGTAACGCCAGTGATTGCTGCGGTCTTCATCGAGACAGGGCATAGGCGACGGTTCGCTTTACTGCAACGCTGGGCGGCGCTAGCTAGCATGGCCTCGACGCCACGTGTGGCCTTGCTCGCAGATCAGCAACACACACTCCCTCCATCCGCCTCAAGGAAAATCGACGTTGCACGAGTTCGATCGGTTAGTAGGTGAAGTCCGGGCGGCGCTGCCCGACGACATAGACGCCTGCGTGTCGTTCGTCCTGTTCGGCAACGACCGTCAGGAGATCGTCGATGCGATTCGTCAGGCACAAGCGGCTTCCGTGCGTACGCATGTCGTCGTCGTCGACAACAGCGAGCCGCCACTCGACCTGGCCTTCGCCCGAGAGATGGGTGCTACCGTCGTCGCCACGCGGCAGAACGTGGGTTACGGGCGAGGCCACAACGTTGCGCTCGAGGCAAGCCGTGAAAAATGCCGCTATCACATCGTCATGAACACCGACCTGCATGTCGAGGATGACGCGATCGGGCGGATGGTCGCATTCATGGATGCCCATCCCGAGGCGGGGCTGGGAATGCCTCGCGTGCGCTACCCGGACGGATCACTTCAGCGACTATGCCGGCTGCTGCCCGATCCGCGCGACATGGTCGCCCGCCGCCTCCTGCACCGCGTGCGCTGGGGACGCGAGCGCAATCAGCGGTACGAGTTTCACAACTGGAATTACGACACGGTGGCGCAATTCCCGTTCCTGTCGGGTTGCTTCATGATCCTGCGGCGCTCGATCCTCGACTGCGTCGGGCATTTCGACGAGCGGTATTTTCTTTATGCCGAGGATCTCGACCTGTCGCGGCGGGTGCGCCAGGTATCTCAAACGCTCTACAACCCCGATGCAAGCGTCGTACATGAATATCGGAGCCAGAGCCGACCGTCCCTTCGCCGCATCCGCTATGCCGCCGTCAGCCTGTCGCAATATTTCTTCAAATGGGGCTGGTTCATCGATGCTGAGCGTGACCGCATCAATCGGGAGACGATCGAGCAGTTCGACTAGGATCGGGCAAGCCGGACAGGTCGTGTCGTCATCGCGTGTAACAGCCGAACGCGTTCGACCAGACGCTCCCGAGTCGCGCGCCGGCTCGTCGATGCGGTGGCAGAGACGACCGCGGCATGACGGCGATAGAGGATGAATGGGTCACGCACGACGGCAAGCTCGCCTTCGCGAGCCGCCTGGGCCGCAAGCCACATGTCATGCGGTATCTGCGCCGGAAAGGGCAGGCATGCATCGATGAAGTCACGTCGGCATGCCATAGTCGCGCCGATCACCGATGGCCGTGCGATCAGCGACACGAGGTCGAACCGAGCCGCCCGCGCTTCGAAATGACTGTTCTGCAAAGGCTGTAATTGTGAGTCGACTACCTTAGCGTCGCCGCACACGCACCATTTCCGCTCCAGTGCATCGAGCGACCTAGGCACGCGCGCAGGAAGGCACACATCGTCCTGATCCGAGAAGAAGATGTACCGACCGGTCGAGGCGGCGATCGCCCGTGCAAAATTACCTTGGTATCCAAGTCGATAGCCGCCCGATAGCAATCGGATCCGCGGGTCGTCGATGGCCCGGATGCGCTCGAGCGTGGTATCGCTCGATCCGTCGTCGGACACTATGATTTCGTCCGCCGATCCCAGCGCCGCCAGGATACTCGTTAGCTGTTCGGCGATGTATTCCGCCCCGTTGTAGCTGGCGAGGACAAAACTGATGCGGGTGCTGGTCATGCGGTGGGTTCCGGAAGCGCGGTGGCCTCGCGCGCCATCTCGCGCATCCGGCGAAGCGCAAACAGCGCACACAGCAGATAGGTGAGGCCGATAGAATTGTTCACGAATGGGTTGAACGCGGTGACAATGTACAACATGACGATGCCGAAGAAGAACGCGCTCGCAGGCTTTCGCACGTCACTGTCGAAGGGAATCTCGGAAAAATACCGCGCCGCCATCATCAGCGGAAGCAACATGAATGCGAGGCCCATAACGCCAAATCGCCAGATTGCCCACAGGAAGCTATTCTCGATATTCGCGCGGCCGTTGAGCAACGTGCCGGCGCCTTCGCCGAGCAACAGCGTGCTGTAGTCGAATGTCGCCAGGAAGAAGGACAGGTCGCGTGATCGCGTCTCGGCCGAGCTGGCGCGCGAGGGGTCGAACAGCAGGTCGAGGATCGCCTGGCTATAGAGCCCGAGCAGCAGGATCGCAGCCACAGCAACTATCATAATCGCCACCCGGCGACGGCCCGAGACGAAGCTAAGCGCGAGCGTCACCGCGACCGCAAGGTAAAGCCCACGAGTGAGCGACAGGCCAAGAGACAAGGCGAGGACGAACACCATCGACTTCCACCAGCGCGGCGTCAGCACAACAACGAAGACCAAAGCCACGCCGACAAAGAAATGCCCCTTGTAGAAAAAGTTGGTCGGTCCGCGAAAGATGAACTCGCCGGTTTCTTCGGACCAGAGATAGAGCGCGCCGAAATTGACGACACCCATCGACAAGCCGACCATTAGCAGCGAGGTGACGATTGCGACAGTCAAGCCCCCATAGACGATCAGCGACCCCGCGCGATTGATCGTCCGAACGTCCTGGAAAGCGAATGCGAAAAATGGCGCCGACAACCAGAACAGCAGCGGCTGGATCTCTTCGAACACGATGTCCGGGGGCGTCCCGCGACCAGCATCGACGAGAAGCCCGGGCAGCATGCTGGCAAAGAAGGCGAGCACCAGCAACGCCGCTGTCGGCACGCCGTCGCGCGAACGGCCGCTGCTGAGCAGCCCGACCGACGTCGCCAGCAGGCCAGCAACAAACAATAGCATGCGAAGGCTGATGGTTCCCATAGCAAACGTGCGGCCGCCACCGCCCACCACAACTTCGCCAAAGATTAGGAGAAACAGGGTCTCGATCACTGGTGCCGTCCGCGCGGCGGTGCAATCATCGCCTGCAGCACAGCCACGGCGAGATCAAGCCGACCGAGCCGGGCATACCGTACGGCCCGCAGCGCTTGGCGGGCCGGCAGCAGAGTGCGTGCGCGCCCGCCCAAGGTCTGGTAAAAAATCCGCTCTGCTGCAAGAATACTCTTTACACGGGAAAGCGAAAGCGTCCGCGGCGTGCGAATCGACAGATCGTGTGCCAGGTCGACGTCGATCGTGGCAACGCTGCTTCCCTCGCGTGCAAAGGCCAGAAACACCCAATGGTCGACGTAATCGAGCCAGAGGGCGGCGGGGAACCGCACCTTTTCGATGACTGCGCTGCGCACGATTACGCCCGATGAAATCGCCGTCGCCATGCCGCCGTTTTTCCCCGGTCGGTCAGTCGGTACAATCGATCCGGCAGGCGTGATCGTCGCAGGCGAGACGAGGAGACCGTCGTGCCGGATACGCGGGACGAGGACGGCCGCGTCGGCCGCAGCGGCGACAGTACAGCCTGCACTGGCTAGGTAATCGGGGGGAAGCCCGGTATCCTGATCGAGGAGTAGCAGCCACTTGCAATCCGCAGCACCTGCGCGCGCTGCCGCCGCGCGATAAGCGGCGCTCGTGCCGCCATTGGCCGGATCATGGATCAGCGCGGCATTGTCGGGCAGGGTCGCCGGATCGATCCGTGTTTCAGGCGAATTATCGTAGATCAGGCAGTAACGCAGCGCGCAGGAACTGGTCGCTCCCAGCCAGGCACGAAGTACCGGCCATGCCGCCGCTTCCTCGACGTGGCGCCCGTAGAGAACCAATACTGCCATCACGCCGCCAGCGAGCGTGTCCGCATCTCCCTTCATGTCCGGCCGTAGTTGTTGGCAAGGAACCCGGAGGGTTCGGTCACACCGAGAATATCTAGGGCCCATTCTTTCAGGGAATAGCGCGTCGTCATCTCGGGCGGAAGCGCCACGGGCGGCACAGCCAGAAATGCAGGGTCGAGAACCGGCGCCGCATCGTCTATTACGGCGACGTTCTCGGGCCGGTAAAAGTCGTAGGCAGTCACGCCCCGAGCGGTCGTCAGCAGCTTGCAACCGACGCCTACCGCATCCGCCGCGCGCATTGTCAGGCCGGTCTGCATCGGGTGCGGCAGGTCGATTAGGATGCGCGTGGCTGCGACCCGGCTGGCATATCGCTCGAACGGGAGCGTACGCACGTGAACGTCCCTATTGCGCCGCTGTGCCAGCATGCGCAGGCCGGTGGCGAGCCCGGTATATAGATAAAAGAACGCCTGAAGACCAAGGGCATCAGCTTGGGCTCGCAAACTTTCGACCTGTTTCATCCGGTCGTGGTGGAGCCAGCCCACGAAGCACAGGTCGACCGGCGCGGCAGGAGACGCAGCAAGCAGTTCAGGTCGATAGAATGTGGGACGGAACAAAAGGCTAGGCACCGCCGCCGCATCCGCCGGATCAAAGGTGAGCGCTCGATCGAAAAGGTCGAAGCGATCGGCGAGATCGGGGAACCGCGACAGCGAATCCCACAGGTAGATCGTGAATTTCGCCTGCGGCTGTGCCGTGCGCAACCTGGTGACGAACGCTTCGCTGAGCAGCCGCCCATTGATGACGACTACATGATCGATCTGCCCGAAATGCCGCGCGCGCTGAAGGATCCGCTCGTGGTGCCGTGCGTGGTCCGCCGCTGTGACCGGCGCGATGCGGCTCCGTAGCGGGGCGAAACGGTCGCGAGCCTCTGGCGCGCTCTCGATGTCGCTCAGCACCTCCGCGCCGAGTCGGCGAAGTTCGGCGGCGATGACGGTTTCGTAGTCGTAAAAGCCGATGCCGATCACGAGGATGCGAGCGCCGTCGAGCGGACGTTTTGTCATCCGCGACACCCTGCGCAAGGGCGCATCTGCGCCGGCCCTGGCCAATCGATCCTGCTTGTCTTCAACTCGCCGCTCCATCGCATCCAGCCCGTCGCCGACCGCATCGCTCCGGGAGGATAGACAAGCGGCGAGCGGGACTTCGGCGTTAGTCCCTGGCGGCGTCGGCACGCAACCGGGATTTCATCGCTGCGGTGCCGAAGAACGATTTCGCGCCGGGTCACTGTGTCCCGCCACCCCTGGTACCAAGGTCCAGGCCGATATTTCCGTCCAGCTTCAGGCCATCGGCGGCAAAATTCTGAGTCGCCACCACTTCGTTGCAGCGCTGAAGAACGATGGCGCGCGCGACCTTGTTGCGCTGTAGCGCCAAGCGGCGGACGCCAACCGCGCTGATTCCCGTCTCGAACACAGCACTCACGCTGTTTCCATCCAGGATAATGTCCGCCTGTTGATTACCGATCGCGATACCGCACGATCCGCGCGATGCCGCCCGGCCATTCAGATTGTTGTTTGCGATCAGAATGTTAGTCACCTCCGGCTGGTAGCCGAGCGGGACGCAGTCGATCGCCCGTCCCGACGGCCCGATGACGTTGATCCAGTTGTTAGCGAAGGTGAAGCCGCCATCAGCAGTCACCATCTCAAGACCCTTCTGGCCGCAGGCGTCAAGATCGCAGTGCACGACCCCCCCAAACAGTGCACTTCGCCAGACGATGGCCTTGTCGAAGCCGTAGACCATCGTGCGCGCAACCTGAACATCCTCCGCGCGGGCGCCCGAACTGTCGTCGCCGACCTGGATGCCAATCGACAGGCCCCTGCCACGAAGCTGGCCGCCATGAGTCAGTCGGCAGTCGTCGATCAAGATCTTGACGTTCTGGCCGGTGAACTGGAACCCGCGCCAGATTTGATGCATCGTCACTGTACGGAACGTCGCGTGCCACAGGCCGCGGCTGGCGACGCCGGTACCGAAAAAGGCAAGGAACAACCGCTCGAACACCGGTCCCTGGCACCGCTTGCCGCTCGCCAAGTCCACGACAATTGCGCGGAATCCCTCGCACCCGCGCCCATGCAACATGAAATCGGCGAGCCGCCGCGGCCCAATATCGTCAGCGGCACCAACGACGATGCCGTCAGTACGCTCAACCCTCAGAACCGATGCTGGCCCTGCGCCGCACAGGCCAGTACGCGGCGGCAAGCGTAGCGACGAGAGCGTCCGGTAGTTGCCTGGGGGCAGCAAGACTGTGCCGCCGCCGGCACGCTCCATCTCGTCGAGGGCGGCCTGAATCGCGGGCGCATCGTCCGCGGTTCCGTTGCCAAGAGCCCCCGTCTGGAGCACGTCAATGCTCGATTCGGATAGGCGATAGCCGCGACCTGCAGCATCGACGAACGCCGTGCGCGGATTGCGCGCAACCCAGACACGGTCGACCTGCGGATCTCGTCGATAGCTGGCACCACCGCGTCCTGGCTCGCTATAGCCGCCGGTCACGACGAGGTCGCACATGTCGGGCAGTTGCGTGTCGGCCAACTCGGCGAAAAGCGGGATGAAGGAAACGCTTCCTGGGGAACCCGTCGTTCCGGCAAGGCCGAGGCCTTGGCCCTCCGCCCCGCCCGGTGTCATATTAAGGGCGATGCCGCCGGCAATCAGCTTGCCGAACAGGTCGCGACGACTGGAGGGATTGATCACGCCGTCGAATCCTCCGTCATCGTACCGGCGGCCAGCCGAGAAGAGACTGTTCCGAATAGTTGCGATCCAGCCGGTTGCGGAACCGCGTCTCAACCCTGGTTGAGACGCGGTTGTTGATCCGCGCCATGGGCTGAATGCCGGCGCCATTTGCAATGTCGGCGCGTGTCTGGCGCTGGCCTATCTGGCCGGCGTCGGTCACGGGCGCCTGCCGCGCGGCCGTGTCGATCACCGGCGCAGGCGGCGCTTCCGTCTGCGGAGCCAGCTGCGCTGCGAGCGGGGTGGAGGCGAGCAGCATCGCAGCCGCAATCGTCAGTCGTGGCCCGAAGAACGCGCGCGTCATGGCCTGTCGCCTGCAGGGCGAAGCGCCAACCGATCCAGACGTCCCGCCGTCCCGCCGACATTCGACGTCGGACGCAGCACAAGGCGAAGGATCTGTGCCGGACAGTCACCGCCGACCGTCAGGTCTCCGCCGAAGCCGATTGCGCGACCGCTTACATTCGGCACGTCGACCCTGCCGAGCTCGCGGCCGCTGGTGCATACCAATTGCCAATATGGGAGCGCGTCGTCGGACTGCTCCATATCAGAGACCTCGCCTTCAAGGCGATAGCGACCCGGCGGCAAGAACTGGACCTGCTGAAGGATAGGACCGCCGACGACAGGCGGGGCGGCAAACTGTACGCCCCCCCCTCCGATGTCCACGCTGACCCCGGCTTCATTCAGAATAGGCACCCAGTCGAACGGCGCGCGAATGTCTGATCGGATCTCGAACGACGGGTCGCGAGAGATGCGGCGGTCGACGCCTGGCCTTAGCCAGCGATAATAATTCCAAGCGAGGTCATAGGCGCCAGACCCGACCAGGGCGTTGACGACGCTGATCCGAGCCATTTCGGGCACGGGAATGCCGCGCCGCGCAGCGCGTTCGAAGAAGCGGGCGCTGTCGGCAGGGGCGGTACCGGCGGCGCCGACATGGCCAAGAAAGCCTTCACGCCATGGCGGCCGCGTGCGTAGGAGGTCGAGCAAGCCGGTCGCGATCTCGGGCTCGGCGATCGCCTCGGTTAGGATTGGGTACAGAAGTTCAGGCGCCGAGGGCTCGGTACGCAGCGCGATGTCGTAATGACGGAGCGCGCCGGGCACGTCGCCCCGCGATACCGCATCTTCGATCAGCCAGATCCGGGTGCCAAGCTCGCGCCGGGACAGCGCATCCGAATGGACGAACAGGCGCCGCGCCGCGGGGGTATCGCCCGCGATATCCACACCGATTGCAAGCGCGGTCAGCGCCTTAACCGAGAGCGGTTCGGCGGCCAGCGCCCGACCGGCGAGCCGGTCGGCGCGCTGGCGATCGGTGCGCTGGCGGATGGCCTGCTCACTGACAGCAAGTTTCTGCGCCAGGGTACCTGCAACGCGGCCGTCGTTCGGCGACAGTGCGAACGCCCGCTCGGGATCACTCTTGACCAACGCATAAGCAAGCGTCTGCGTCGTCGAGACATAGCCCAGCGCAAGGGCCGCAACCGCCAGCCCGCCGCGCACAGCCCATTCGCGCGAACTACGCGCAGAGGTTGGACGTCGCGCGGGACGCCGGGTCATGACGGTGCGATCAGACCTTGTCGCGACCATAACCATAACCGTATTCATAGCCATAATTGGCTTTGCGCGCCTCGAACTTGGTCAGGACGCCGCCCAGGATGTGCGCGTTGGCCGAGAGTAGACGCTGGAGAGCTGTCTTGACGATGCTCGAACGAATCCCATGAGATTCCACCGCATAGATGACACCCTCCACCCGGCTGGCGATCAGCGGGGCGTCTGCCAGACCCATCACCGGAGGGCTATCGATCACGACATGGTCGTAGCTTTCAAGCAGTCGGGTAATCAGCAGCTGTAGGCGGTGGCCAGTCAAGAGTTCGGCAGCATTAGGCGGGATCGGACCCGCTGACATCGCGGTTAGGCCGAGGTCTTGCATCTCGAACGTCAATTTCGCGATTTCGTCCTGCCCAGCCAAGAAGTTGGACAATCCGCGATCGTGATCGACGCCGCCCAAATGGTGGACCGAAGGCGAGCGCATGTCGCCGTCGACAAGGATGACCTTCTTGTGCGCACGCGCAAGCATTGTCGCTAGCGCAAGCGCAGTGGTCGATTTGCCCTCGGCGGGGCGCGTCGAAGTGACGGCAAGAGATCGCGGCACGCCGTGTTCGGTCGTGAATCCGAGGCTTGCCTGAATCGCCAGATAGGCATCCACCAGATCAGACTTACGATCCAGTAGCGCGTCGCGCGGGGCGACGCCCTCCACCTTCGGCACCGAGCCGAGCAGCGGCAGACCGAGCCGGCGTTCGACTTCGCTTGGGTCAGCGATCGCCTCGTCCATCTGCTCGAACGCGAACGCAAGACCAGCACCGATACCGAGCCCGGCGAGCAGCGCAAGAGCAAGGTTGAGCAACAGACGCGGACTGGACGGTTCCTGCGGCACATCCGCCGGATCGACAATGGCGATATTGTTCACGCCGACGCCGCCCGCGACTCCGATCTCCTTGAAGCGCTGGAGTAGGCCGTCATACAGGGCGCGGTTGGTGTCCACTTCCTGCTGGTAGATATTGTACTGGATACTACGTCTGCGCAGATCGAGGTAACTCGACTTCAGCCCCTCGACCCGCTGGCGAAGCGCCGTTTCGCGCTCAGCGGCCTGTCGGTATTCCGCCTGAACCGATCCCGAAACACGGCTTTCCTCGCGCGCGATCGACCGGTCGAGCTGATCGATCTGCGACTGGAGCGCGCGTGCCGGCGGATAGTCCGGCTCGAACTGCACCATAAGCTTCTGGTAATCGGCGGCCGCCTCCGCGCGGCGTTGGCGAAGCATGTTTATCGCCTGGTTGCGCAGCGCCTCTGCCGATGAGCCAGCGCGGCCCGCCTCGCGGAAGCGGGCTTCGGCCTCGATCCGGTCAGCAGTCGCCTGGCTCAACGCGGTGTTGAGTGAGGCGAGTTCATCGGCGACGATCGATCGCTCGACAGTCTGGTTCTCGCCCGAGCCCTGCGCGGGCAAGTTAATGATCCGCTGCTGCTCGGCATAGGTGACGAGCTGCCGCTGCGATTCGTCGAGGCGTTCCTTGGCCTGTCCAAGCTCGCGCTGGAGCAGGTTGCGCCCGTACGACGTCGCTTGGATCTTGCGCTCCAGATTCGTCTGAATGAAGTTTTCAGCCCAGGCGTTTGCAACTTTCTGCGAGAAGCCGGCATCTGCGGACGTGAAGTTAATCGCGACGAGCCGCGAAAGGCGCGTCGGTTCGACGCCGACGTTCTCCAGCAACACCTCGCCAGCGATGCGCTGGCGTTCACCCCGGCCGGCAGAAGTGTAACGGCCGTTGGCCTGGGCGAAAGCGGGCTCGTCCTGATCGACGTTGAACCGCTCGAAGAACGCCTTGTCATCGACAACACGGAGCTGCGTCGCAACGCGCTCAGCAAGCACGCGCGAGCGGAGCAGACCGTATTGCGTCTCGTAAAACTCCTGGTCAGTGACGCTCGTCTCGCGCTCCATTCCCTCGAAATTGGTGACCTGCTTCGATTCACGCGCGATCTCGATCGTAGCAGTAGCGGTGAACTTCGGCGTCATCAGGAGCGTAATGATGAGGCCAAGCACGACGCATGCGACAACGGCCCCAATGATAACGTAGCGCCAGCGCATCGCCATGCGCAGATATTGGCGGATCACGGGCATCGAATCACCGGGCGTGACGACAGCTGGCAGGTTGGGCGTACCCGCCGGGACGACTGGCCGTAGCGGCGGACTAACGAGATTCATCGGAATGGCCTTACTGCAGCACGGCGATCAGCGGTGCGGCGAGCACCGGCGACAGCGATACGAAGTCACGGAACAGGCGACGCTGTGGCGAATCACCGACAATGATGACGTCATTGGCGTAGACCGGCGGGTCGTCATAGGCACCGCGGCGGATCGCCGAGATGTCATAGAGCCCTGCCATCCGCTTGTCGCCGACGGTGCGCAGGATCACGACCTCTTCCTGCTTGGCGAATTCGGTAAGCCCCTTGGCCGAGGCGACGACGCGCATCAGAGTCATCTGATTGGTAACGGGATAGAGGCCAGGCTCAACCACCGAACCGTCGATCGTCACAACCTGGCTGACCGAACTCTTGATGTTTACCGTTACCTCCGGATCGCGAACATATTTCGCTTTGAGCGCGTTCTCGATCTTTGTTGCCAGCTCCTCGGCCGTCGTGCCGCGTGCATCGATCGTGCCGGCAAGCGGCATTGCAACGCGGCCGCTGGCATCGACCTGCATCTCGCGGTCGAGATCGGGAATCCCGAAAACGGTTACCTCGATGGTGTCAAGCGGACCGATTAGGGCAGGTCGGTCGGCGGCGGTCAGATCGCCGCGGCCCGGCGGTGGCAGCACTTTGCTTCCCTCGACGACAGTCAGGCTACCGCTCGACTGGACCGGCTCGGGCGAGCCGCAACCGGCCGCCATGAGTGCTAAGCATAGGGGAAGAAAAGAAAAGCGCATGCGCGTGGATGTTCCGCCGGAGAAAAGGGAGGCAGGCCGCCCTATAGCTTTACGATTCAGGCGGGTAAAGCCACGTGCGCCGCAGTTGGCCGCGCGCGCGATAGCCAGACGCCGGCAATGACGACGACCGCCATGATCGTCGGGGTGCGCGCCGGATAGTCCGTTAAGCTGGCGACCAGCACCAGAAAGATTATTGCCGAGCCCAGTCGGCCGAGTGCTACCGCTTCGCTGGCAGGGGCGCGCCACGCGCGCACCGTGGCGAACAGCCACCATAGGAACCCTGCCACCAGAAGCGCAACGCCGGCAAGCCCGCCATCAAGCGCGACGCCGAGAAAGTCGTTATGCGCCTGATTGAAATAGGTAAACTTGAGAAGCTCAAACGGTTCGTGGATCCGAAAAACGGGATCGAATCCGCCGAATCCCGAGCCGAAAGGCATGTAATGAGCGATCATCGCGAGCACGGTCGGACGCGCGCGAGTGCGCATGTCCTCGCTGCTTTCAAGCGCGATCAGTCGCGTGATCGCATCGGCCCGGTCAGCGGCGAAGCTCAATGCGACCACCCCGGCGATCACCAGCACCGAGGCGCCGACCAGCGCGGGCAGCACCCAGCGCGGCGCGCCGCGCAGCCGCCGACGCAGCTGTTGCCCGACAAGTGCAAGCGCGAGCGCCAGGGAAAGAGCGCCGAGAAGCATGCCGCTGCGCGATCCGGTTGCCAGGATCGTCAGCACGACAAGGAGCACAAAGCCTGCGCAAAGCGGCCCACGCCACCGAAGCGCATCGCGGTCGGCAAAAGCCCACACCGGCGCGGCCAGACAACCGACCGCCAAGAACAGCGCAAAGTGGTTGCGGTTGGCAAAGATGCTGCTGACAGCACCCGGCGTATCGTTCAGGAACGGGCTGTTGAACCCTGCGCCCGAGAACTGGACCAGCCCCAAGAGCACCGCAGCAAGGATCATCGCCATTAGGATCGTCGGCAGCCAACGGAGCACTCGCTCGTTGGCCTGTGTCAGCACCACAAACATTGTCACCGGCACGATGAGCGAACCAAGTGCATTGCGCGTCGCAGCCGGTGTCATCGTCCAAGGGCGCCATGGCACTGGTTCGCCGGGAATGAGCAGGATGTCGCGGCCGGGCAACGCCTGCCACCATGCAGGGGGCAAAGGAATAAGTTGGATCAGCGGCAGCGCGATGGCGGCAACCAGCAGCAACAGCACCGGCTTCAGTCCGGTCAGCGCTGGCCGCGGGCCAGCCATGATCGCGGCAATCAGGATTGCCCAGCATCCCGCGCGCACCACGACCTGACCCATCACATCCGCGCGAGAGGCTCCGCCCGCAACCCAGAGCAGTGTCAGCAGCCCGATTGTGAAGATAAGTGGCAGATCAGGCCGGAAAGAGGATCGGCGAGCGGAATGCGAGTAAGTCATTGGCGTGTGTTAGTCGATCGACGCCGATTCCAAAACAGCTTGCGGCCGATCGGTGCATCGAGACGAGGTCGACGGAAACTTCTGGACCAAGGGAAGGGGACGAGACGGTGAAAATCAAGCCCGCGAGATAGCTATCAAAAATCGCCGCCCGTGCGATGCGGTCAAATCGCCCATCCGCTGCTGCAACCAGGCCAGTTGCCCGACTCCTGGTCATCCAGGTTCGTGGTTCTCGCTGGTTTGGATCCGGTCGCTTGGCCTTGGCAACGCTCACCCAGGGGCGTGCCATCATTTCGTATTGGTCGCGAAGCTAAAGGTCGGTGAGATATGGAATGGACAGGTCGATGCTTGTCGTACTCAAACCGCGTTTAGCAGGATGGCGAAATGGGGCGACAAAAGTCCATATATTCGGCGAACATTGCGTCACCCTATCTACCGATCGTCCTCAAATTTTGGATATGGTTCCATTTCAGGAATTATATCTCCCAAGACGCGTCCACCCTATACGATAGCAGCAAATGCAATATGCTCCCGCTTCATTATTTATTGATTAGAATTTTTCTATATCGAAATATGTTTGTGACATTTGACTTTCGATTACTGTTAATCGATTGATTTGTAATCAGCAATCTTATTGGTAGCAGCGTTCCTTTCGGAACTATTGTTCTTGCCAACTCAACTGTCACAGCCTGCCACGGCACGCGCCGCCCGCTATGCCTTGGGCAGCATCATTTCGAATCGTGCGCCTTTCCCCGAATGCGCCGACAGCCGGATCGATCCGCCTGCCGCGCGCAGGAGGGAGGCGGCGATGGTCAGGCCCATGCCGGTGCCGCCGCTGGACCGGCGGGTGGTGTAGAAGGGTTCGAAAATCCGGTCCGACTCAGCAGGGCTGATGCCCGGACCGTCATCCTGAACCGACAGACACAGCATATCGCCATCGTCCCGCTGATCGATGTTTACACGGCCCGCGCCTGCCTGGCGGGCATTGTCGATCAGGGTGGTCAGCACCGCCTCGATGCTTTCGGGCGGCACCCGTACCGCCACGGCGCGGGCCATCGGAACGGCTTCCACCAAAAACCCTTCCACGCAATTGGCGTCGGCGATCCGGCGGACGACGGCCATGGGGTCGGGCGTCGGCTGGTTGCCCGACTGGCTCATGTCCGCGCGGGCAAGGTCGAGCAGCCGGGATACGAGTTGCGAAAGGCGGGCGGCATCCGCCTTGATGTTGCCCAGAAAACGCTGCCGTTCCCCGGCGGTCATGCTGTTGCCGTGATCCTCGAACAATTCCACTGCGCCTGAGATCCCGGCCAGCGGCGTCTTGAACTCGTGGCTGACCGCTGCGGCGAAATCGCGCAGATAGCGCGAGCGGCGGTCGATCGCGTCGGCCATGATCCGGAAATTGTCGAACAGGTCGCGGATCTCGACCGCCGCCGTTACCGGTGGTTCCGGCACCACGCCGCGGCCGAGCGCAACCTGCCGCGTGGTTTGCGCCAGCTGGTCGATCGGCCGGGCGATGCCCCGCGACAACAGCACGGTCAGGCCGACCAGCGTGACAAAGATCAGCCCGATGCCGAGCAGGATCTTGCCCCGGTCCTCGTACAGGCCGCGGAACAGCGCGCGTGGCGAGCGGGACAGCAGCAGCGCGCCGACCACCTGCCCGTTGACGCGGATCGGGCGGACATGATGGATGCGCAGCGACGATGCGCGGCTGAGCCATTCAAAGGCGTAACGCTGGCTATAGGCGCCGTTCTTGCGCAGCACGGTGCGCACCTGCCCGGCAAGTGCCGACCGCACTTCCGGCACGGCGGCATAGCTGCCCCCCGCCTGATAGCCGATCAGGATGCGGCCATTGGCATCGACGACCTGGATCGAGGCAAGGGTGGTGCGGCGCGTCCCGTCGAGAATTGGGGCAAGCCGCGCGCCCAGCAGGGCGGCATCGGGGGGCAAGGGCAGCGGCACCGACCGCGCGGCCGGACGCTCCGGCAAAATCGGCGAGGTGCGCAGGTCGATGGTCGAAGCCTCGGGACGGAACGGCGAGCCGGGCACCGGCGGCGCAGGCAGGGCCCCGGGCCACAGGGCCTGTGCCACCGCGCCCAGCGCCGCCCCTTGCGCGATCAACTCTGCCTCTGTCTGCCGGACCAGGGTGTTTTCATAGACGCGCAGGAACAGCGCGCCGACGCCCGGCAGGGCAGCGGTGAACAGCAACGTGCCGAACAGGATGGTGCGCAGCCGAAGCGAAGGCCAATGGCGTTTCAGCCAGCCCTTCAGCCGCTGCTTCACCAATCCGATCAATCCGATCAAGCCGGCCCGCCAAGGCATGGCCCCAGGCAATAGCCAATGCCGGGCCGCGTTTCGACCACGTCCGTCCCGCCCAGCCGGGCGAACTTGGCGCGCAGGTTGCGGATATGGCTGTCGATCGTGCGGTCGGTCACGGCAAAACCCGGGCCGTGGAGCCGGTCGATGATCGCATCGCGGCTGAACACCTTGCCCGGCACCGATGCCAGGGTGCGCAGGATGGTGAATTCGGTCACCGTCAGCTGCACCGGCTGATCGGCCCAGCGGCTCTGCCACCCTTCCAGATCCAGCGACAGGCGGCCATGCGCGGGCATCCGGCCCTGATCCACCGGCACCGGCCTGACGCTGGTCCGGCGCAGGATGGCCATGGCGCGGGCCACCACTTCGCGCGGGGAAAAGGGTTTGACGACATAATCGTCGGCACCAAGCTCGATCCCCAGCACCCGGTCGATCTCGTCATCGCGGGACGACAGGAACAGGATCGGCAAATCGCCCGCAGCGCGCAGCCGCCGACAGGTTTCCAGTCCGTCCAGATGCGGCATGTTGATGTCGAGCACGACCAGATCGACGGGATGCCGGGCGGCCATCTGCAACGCCGCCTCGCCATGTTCGGCCTCCATCGTATCCAGCCCCGCCTTGCCGAACGCAAAGCTGAGCAGTTGCCGGATATGGGGATCATCATCGACGACCAGGATGGTGCGGGGCATGGAACACATGATCACTGCGCCGCCTCCGTCGTCAATGAAGGATTGGCGGGCACCGTGCCGGTCCGGTCATCGGGGGACGGAGCGGATGGCGCGGCGGCGGGCGCATCCGCCGGCTCAACCGTGACGGGAGGCGGATTGGGCGTGCCGTCGCATCCGCGCCCGTTCGGGCCGTCATCGGGCGATGCGCGCAGGCGCAGCCCGCGGGCAAGGGTCATCGCCTTGACCGTTTCGATGCGGCGATGATCGCGCCAGGTCCAGTCGCCCGTGGTCTGGCGGCCCAGCGTCTGGCGCAACAGGCCGCTGCGTACCCAGGCGACGCGATCGAGAAAGACGGGGTCGTGGTTGCGCGCCAGCTCCAGCTCGACCAGCGGGATCAGCGACGCGCTGCCCAGATCATCCAGATAGCACAGGTCAAGTTCGGCGCCCCGCCCGCCCGCTTCGGCCGCATGGCGCACATTCCACGTCGCGGCCATCGCGCCCAGATCGACGAGGCTGCACGTCATCAGCACGGCGGTGGCCACCGCCGCATTGGCATTGACCAGCCAGCGGGCGTCATGGCCGCGCAGCACGCGCCACAGGATCAGCACCAGACCCACCGCAACCAGCGCCATCCAGATCAGGGCCGCGATCCGCAGCCGCGTCAGCGAATAGGCCTCGACATAATCCATCGTCCGCTCGATCGTGGATGCGACGAGGAACAGGTTCTGGCCGGTCCACAGGATGACCAGCCAGCGGACCAGCGGATTGCTTGCCGTCGCCGTGCCCGGACGCAGCGCGACCAGGACGAACAGCCCCGCCAGCAGCGCCGTTGCGATCAGGGGATAGGCCCCGCGATGCGCATATTCGGCCAGCGTCATGCCGTCGGGCAACGGCGCACCGCTCCACAGAAAGGCGATGTCGAGCCCGTTCTGCAGCGCGAACAGCAGGTTGAACGTGACCAGCGCCGTCGTGACCGACCCGGTCGTGAACCCGGGCATTTCAGCTGTCCCCGGCATCCCCTGCTTGGCGGCAGGCAGCGTCCATTTGCGCGGGCGCAGATAACCCCAAACAAAAGTGGCGAGCATCAGCCAGAGGATCGAGCGCGCGATCAGTTCCGCGTCCAGGTCCGGCGGGGTCAGGCGGCCAAGCCAGACCTCGATCACCGGATTGGCCATGGCGAACAGGGCAAGGAACACCGCGCCTCCGATCAGCGGCAGCGGCACCAGCCGCCAGAACGCGGCGCCGGTCAGCGGTCGGCTCCGGCGCCTCAGCCGGATCAGGTCGCGCCATGGCCCGACGATGGCCAGGATGCAGTGCACGACGATCCGGACAATCCAGCGCGATGCACTGTCAAACCCCCGATGCCGCCCGATCAGCACGGCAATCCCCAGCGCCCCGATGAACAGGACAAGGCCCAGCAGGCTTGGCTGATCGGCCAGGATCGCAGCCAGGATCAGCGCGGCCAGCGCCGGGATGATGGCGGCCGCGGATCGGGCAATGCCCGGCCGGAACGACACCGCCGCCAGCGCCAGCGCGCCTGTGAACCAGCCGATGTTCGACCCCAGCCCGCCCCATTGCCAGAACAGCCAGTCGCCCAGCGCCACAAGCAGGATCGCGACCCCGCATCGGACAATGAAACTTCCCTGCCATCGCATCTGCATTCGACCGGCTCCCATGATTGCATGACGGGTCATGGCGGGGCGGGATTGACGGGCGATGGTCGTTCCCGTCCGGTTTCGGCGAAGGCGGCGTGCAGATCCGGTGCAGACCGGATAACCGGTACGCGCCGGGACAGGCGGGTTGCAAATTGCCGGTGTTCGGCCAGACGCCGGGTTGATAGAGGTCGGCCGCCGGCGTGCCGGGTGGATCAATCTCACCCGCACGCAGGACGGCAGAGGGACAGGAGGCATGATGCAGGGCAGGATCATCGGGTTTGGCGAATTGCTGTTGCGGCTGACCCCGCCGGGCAAGCGGCTCATCGTGCAGAGCCAGTCGCTGGACATCGAGGTCGGCGGGGCCGAGGCCAATGTGCTTGCCGGGCTGTCGGCGCTGGGCCACCCGACGGCGATGATCAGCCGGGTGGCGGACAATCCGCTGGGCGATCTTGCCATTGGCACGCTGGCAGCGCGCGGCATCGCCACCGATGCCATCGGCCGGACGGCGGGGCGAATGGGCCTGTATTTCCTGGAACCGGGTCAGGGCGCGCGAGCCAGCGCCATCACCTATGACCGCGCCGGTTCGGCCTTTGCGCTTGCCCAGCCCAGCGATTTTGATTTCGACGCCGCGCTGTCTGGCGCAAAACTGCTGCACCTTTCGGGCATTACGCCGGCGCTGGGCCCGGCGGGCGCGGCTGCCGCGCTGACTGCGGTGCGCAAGGCGCGGGCGGCGGGTGTCGCGGTTAGTTTCGACGGCAATTACCGGGCGCAGCTGTGGCAGGCATGGGACAGCGATCCGCGCAGCGTGCTGACCGAACTGATCGGTCAGGCCGATATCCTGTTCGGCAACCACCGCGACATCTCGCTGATCACCGGGCGCAGCTTTTCCGGCGATGGCGAGGACCGGCGGCGCGAGGCGGCAGAGGCGGCCTTTGCCCTGTGCCCCAACCTCAAGCTGATCGCATCGACCGCACGCCATGTGGTCGATGCCGACACCAACCGGATTGCCGCGCGCATCGACCTGCCCGATGCCGCGCATCAGACCGATGAACAGGCGGTCGGCGGGATCGTCGACCGGATCGGCACCGGCGATGCCTTTGCCGCCGGTTGCCTGCATGCCTGGCTGAACGGCGACGATGCCCGGACGATTTCCGAAACCGGCCTGGCGATGACGGTGCTGAAACACTCGATCCCCGGCGACATGCCGATCATCGCACCGGCGCTGCTGGCCGCATACCGTTCGGGCGAGCGCGACGTGCGGCGGTAAGGACCACCTGCGCGCGGCGGGCGGGGTCAGACCCGCTCGTCGATCGGCAGCGTCGGTTCCTCATTGCGCGGGATGCGGGAAAACAGCGCCCGATCCTCTGGCCCAAAGGCAAAGCGCCACAGGATCACGCCATAGACGATCAGCATCACTGGAATGCCGATCGTCAGCTCCGCCCATTCCGGCAGCTGCGTCATCGCCGATCCGACCAGCGATGTCGCCAGCACGGCCCAGACGAACGCCCAGCGCAGCGGCGATACCGGCGCCTTGAGCAGCTGGGCGAGCAGCCAGCCCTTGACCGCCGAGCCCAGCATCAGCGTGACGGCCAGCGCAACGGCGGGGCCAGCCGCCTGCCACGCCTCCGGCCAGCCCAGCCGGCGCATGATGGCAACCAGGGCAAAGCTGAGCGCGACCTGCACCGACAGGATCAGGATCGACACCATCAGGTTGCGGTGACGCGCGACATAGACAAGGCCGCTTTCGGCGACCGCGCCGGGGCTGGCCAGCACCTCTGCCCATAGGAGGAAGCACAGCGCGCCCGCGCCGACCACGAATTGCGGACCGATCACGCCCATCACCCCTTCGGCCGGGATGGAGCCGATCAGCGCCAGCGCAGCCTGCGCCGCCATGATCCAGAAACCGACCTGCCGGATCTGGGCCGCCACCGCCGCCCGGTCATCCCGTTTCAGCGCCTGCGTCACCACCGGGCCAAGCACGGGATCGAAACTGGTCTTCAGCTTTTGCGGGAGCGAGGCGACCTGTTGCGCCATGTAATAGACGCCCACGACCGCAGGACCGAACAACAGGCCCAGGATGAAGCGGTCGACATTGCGTGTCGCCCATTCGATCGTGTCGGCCCCGGCCAGCGGCATGTTACGTCGGGCCAGCGCGAACATCGGCGTCGGATGCGGCACCCAGCCGCGCGGCAGGCCATAGCTTTTGAGGAACGGCACCAGCGCCGCGACCAGCGTTGCCAACGTCGCCAGCACATAGGACAGGATCAGGCCATCGCGGGAGGAAGCGTAATAAAGGACAAAGGCGGCGATGGAGATCGTCCATGGCTCGACAATCGCCCGCGCGGTCACCGTCGCCTTGACATTGTGGCGATAGGCCAGCGCCGCCAGCGCAATGTCGGTGCCGGCAATGGCAAAGACGACAAAGGGCAACAGGCGTTCAAAGCCGATCACGCGGCTGTTGGGATACATGGCCTGCGGAAAGGCGATGAGCAGCGCACTGGCGATCAGCGACGCGATCAGTGCGACGATCAGCGCATCCCAGACGACATGGGTGTGCGGGCGGCTGGTGGTGCTCAATGCCTGGGCAAGGCCGCGCTTGAGGCCCAGCGTCGCGACCAGCGCCGCAAATTCCACCACCAGTACGGCAACCGCAAACCGGCCGACAATTTCCGGCCCGTAAAACCGGCCCGCGATGAACAGGAAGGGCAGCCGCGCGAGCAGACGCAGGGCAAAGCCCATCACATTGGTCCGCCCGCCCTTGGCCAGCGCGGCGATTTCTTCGTTGGCGGCGCTCATCGCATTGGGCTCAATGCGCCGCGCCCCAGCTGTCGCCGACGCCGATTTCGACGCCCAGCGGCACGGTCAGCGTCACCGCCGGTTCGGCCGCCGTCGCCATGACCCGTTCGATCACCGGCCGGGCGGCATCGACGTCGCCGGCTGGCAGTTCGAACACCAGTTCGTCATGCACCTGCATCAGCATCCGTACGTTCGGCAGCCCCGCCTCGGCCAGCGCCGGTCCCATCCGGATCATCGCGCGTTTGATAATATCGGCGCTCGTCCCCTGAATGGGCGCGTTGATCGCGGCGCGCTCCGAACCGGCGCGTTCATTCTGATTGGGCGATTTCAGGCGCGGGAAATGGGTTTTCCGACCGAACAGCGTCTCCGTGTAGCCCGTTTCCTTGGCCATCATCATCGTGTCGGCGATATAGCGGCTGATCCCCGGAAACCGGTCGAAATAGCGGTCGATCATCGACTGCGCCTCATCCGGCGTCACATCCAGCCGCCCGGCCAGACCCCAGCGGGAAATGCCGTAGAGGATGGCGAAGTTGATCGTCTTGGCCCGGCCGCGCGTGTCGCGATTGACCTCTCCGAACAATTCCATCGCCGTCCGGTTGTGAATATCCTCTCCGGCGGCGAACGCCTCGCGCAGGGCAGGCACATCGGCAATGTGCGCGGCCAGCCGCAATTCGATCTGCGAATAGTCGGCGGCCAGGATGACATTGCCCGGTTCCGCCACGAACGCGTCGCGGATCTGGCGGCCGGTTTCGGTACGGATCGGGATATTCTGCAGGTTGGGGTCCGTGGACGACAGGCGCCCTGTCTGAGCGCCGGTCAGGGAATAGCTGGTGTGCACCCGGCCCGTGCTGGCGTTAACCTGTTGCTGCAACGCATCGGTATAGGTGGATTTCAGCTTGGACAGCTGTCGCCAGTCGAGCACCAGCCGGGCGACCTCTGCCCCCGGCGTGTCCTTCATCGCGGCGATGCGTTCAAGCTCGGTGACGTCGGTGGAATAGGTGCCCGTCTTGCCCTTGCGCCCGCCCTTGAGGCCAAGCCGGTCGAACAGCACCTCGCCCAGCTGTTTCGGGCTGCCGATGGCAAAGGGACCACCGGCTGCCTCATGGATCCGCGCCTCCAGCGCCACCATCTGCTCGCCAAATTCGTGGCTGAGCCGGGACAGGCGGGCGCTATCCACCTTGACCCCCGCCATTTCCATGCCGGCGAGAACCTGGACAAGGCCGCGATCGACACATTCATAGACGCGCGTGCCGCCCTCGAACGCCAGGCGCGGCTTGAAGGCACGCCACAGCCGCAGTGTCACCTCCGCATCCTCGGCAGCATAGGCGGTGGCGCTGGCCAGGTCGATTTCGCCAAAGCTTTTCTGCGCCTTGCCGGTGCCAACGACTTCCTTGAACGCAATGCACTGATGGCCAAGATGGTCCATCGCCAGCTCGTCCATGCCATGACCGGGGCGGCGACCGGCATCCAGCGCAAAGCTCATCACGATGGTGTCGTCATAGGGGCTGACCGTCATGCCGTGCCGGGCCAGCACGATCAGGTCGTATTTCAGATTGTGCCCCACCTTGAGCACGCCGGGATCGGCCAGCAGCGGGCCGAGCCGTTCGACCACCTGGGCCAGCGCAAGCTGATCAGGCCGGTCGGACAACAGGTCATGGCCGCGATGGGCAAGCGGAATGTAGCAGCCATTGCCCGGCGCGGTGGACAGGCTGATCCCGACCAGCTCGGCAGCCATGCAGTCCAGCGCCGAGGTTTCGGTATCGACCGCAACCACGCCGATATGGCGCGCATCCGCAACCCAGCGGTCGAGCGCATCGATCGTCGTCACGGTTTCGTACCGCGACCGGTCGATGGGCGGATCGGACGGGGCGACCGGCATTGCCGGCTGAGGCGCAGCCTGGACGCCGGCGGCGGGGGCTGCACCCGCATCCGCCCCGCCGCCAGCCGCCGGGGCCAGCTTGGCCAGCAGCGATCGAAAGCCGTGATGCTCAAGGAAACTGCGCAGCGGTGCTTCGGGAATGCCGTTCAGTGCCATGTCGTCCAGCGGCTCGGGCAGCGGCACATCCTCGGCCAGGGCGACCAGCTTGCGCGACAGGCGCGCCATGTCGGCATGTTCGATCAGATTGTCGCGCAGCTTGCCCGGCTTCATCGACGGCGCGGCGGCCAGCACGCCCTCCACATCGCCATGTTCCAGGATCAGCTTGGCCGCCGTTTTCGGCCCCACGCCGGGAACGCCGGGCACATTGTCCACGCTGTCGCCCATCAGCGCCAGCACCTCGCCCAGCTTTTCGGGACCGACGCCGAATTTTTCGACCACCGCCTCCGGCCCCATGCGCCGGTCCTTCATGGTGTCGAGCATATCGACGCCGGGATGATCGAGCAGCTGCATCAGATCCTTGTCGGAGCTGACGATCGTCACCTGCCACCCCCGCGCGGTCGCGGCGCGGGCATAGCTGGCGATCAGGTCGTCCGCCTCCCACCCCGCCTCTTCGATGCAAGGCAGGCTGAACGCGCGGGTCGCATCGCGGATCATCGGGAATTGCGGCCGCAAATCCTCTGGCGCGGGGGGACGATGCGCCTTGTACTGATCGTACAATGCGTTGCGGAACGTCGTTTCCGACTTATCCAGGATCACCGCCAGATGGGTGGGTCCATCCGCATCGTTCAGGTCCTTGGCCAGTTTCCACAACATGGTGGTATAGCCATAGACCGCGCCCGCCGGCTCGCCATGCTGGTTCGTCAGCTTGGGCAGCACGTGATAGGCGCGGAAGATGAAGCTCGATCCGTCGACCAGATACAGATGGTTCGCCATGGCGGCGGCTTAGCAGCGGCGGACGGGGATGGCGAGCGGCTGCGACGTCAGCCAAGCGGCGCGGCGTGGCTGGCGACGATGGCCTGCACCACCGCCTGCATCAGCGCCTGTCGTTCGCGGATCGGGCGGCGGGTGTCGCCGATCAGCACGGCAAGGCCATAGCTGCGCCCGTCCGGCGCGATCAGGATGCCGACATCGTTATAGCCGGCCGTCCGGCCCATCAGATCCTGGCCCGTGCCGGTCTTGTGTCCGAACCGCCAGCCGACGGGCACGCCGCCGCGCAGCCGTTCCTTGCCGGTCCGCGATCCTTCCATCAGGCCCATCAGATGCGCCGTCGATCCTTCGGACAGCAATTCGCCCTTGTGCAGGCGCACCAGCGCATGAGCGATCGCACTGGCCGCCGCGCCGTCCATCGGATTGGCGACATAGGCATCGAATGCCTTTTGCCGGGTGACCAGCGGCAGATTGGCCCGCGCCGTATAGAATGCCCGCCCGGCATATTCCTGACGCCAGGCAAGGCCAGCGGTCTGGGATTGCAGCAATCGTTCGCCCGGGCCGAACTTGATCGATCCAAGCCCCTTTTGCGCGACCATCCGGCGCACCGCTTCGGGGCCGCCGACATAATTGAGCAGCCGGTCATTGGCGGTATTGTCGCTGGACATCATGGCCCGGGCGAGCAGGTCGCGCACCGTGGTGCGATAGCCGTCCCCCCTGACCAGCGCCGATACCGGCGAATGGAACAGCGTAATATCCTCTGGCCGGACGGTAATCGGATCGTCCAGCGTCAACCGACCCTGATCGCGCAGGTCCATCAGCGTGATGGCGACCCACAGCTTGCTGACGCTTTGCTGCGGCATGGGCACATCGCCATTGAACGCCGTCGACCAACGCTGATCGGTGCTGACCACGGCAATGCCCAGCTTGCCGCCGAAATCGCGGCCCAGCCGGTCGATCGTCGCCGACAGGGCGGCGGGCGCGACGGGCGGCGGGGGCGGCGCGGGCCGCCGCACGGGCATGGGCGGCGGGGTGTAAACCGGGCGGACGGGCGGCTGCACTGTCCGTTGTGCAGTCGTCCGGGCCTGAGCCTGCGGCACGCCAATGGCGGGTCGCACGGATGCTTGCGGACTGGACGGCGCGACACAGCCGACCAGCAGCAGCGCGAGCGCGCCGATGCTCGACAGCGGATGTTGCCGTGGATCCCGCTCCGTCCCGATCATGCCCCGATGCTCATGGCAGGATTCATGACATCAGCAGGCTGAACAGCCCAACAACAACCACGCCCGGATGCGATGGACTGTTGCAGTGCGGCGATGAACCGAATCCCGTTACGGAACCAGCACGGTGTCCAGCGCCTGTGGCAGCAGGTCGGGATAATCCAGCGTATAGTGGAGGCCCCGGCTTTCCTTGCGATGCAGCGCCGAGCGGACGATCAAATCGGCCGATTGCAACAGGTTGCGCAGCTCGATCAGGTCGGGCGTGACGCGGAAATGGCCGTAATAATCCTCCACCTCCTCGGTCAGCAGCTTGATGCGGTGGGCGGCGCGCTCCAGCCTTTTGGTGGTCCGCACGATGCCGACATAATTCCACATGAACCGGCGGATCTCGGTCCAGTTCTGCTTGATGATCACTTCCTCGTCGCTGTCCGTCACCCGGCTTTCGTCCCAGGGGCGGATGGCGGGCACCGGGCGGAATTCGTCCCAGTTGGCATCGATATGCCTGGCCGCAGCCTCGCCGAACACGAAACATTCGAGCAGGCTGTTGCTGGCCAGCCGGTTCGCGCCGTGCAGGCCGGACTGCGTCACCTCGCCCGCGGCATACAGGCCGGGCAGGTCGGTGCGCCCGTCGCGGTCGATCACCACCCCGCCACAGGTATAATGCTGGGCCGGCACCACCGGGATCGGATTGACCGTCATGTCGATGCCCAGCGTCAGCAGCTTGGCATGAATGGTCGGGAAATGCTCCTTCACGAAATCCGGGCCGCGATGGCTGATGTCCAGATGGACGTAATCCAGGCCCAGCCGCTTGATCTCATGATCGATCGCGCGGGCCACGACGTCGCGGGGCGCAAGTTCCAGCCGGGGATCGAAATCCGGCATGAACCGGTATCCGGTGTCGGGGATCAGCAGATGCCCGCCCTCGCCCCGCACCGCCTCGGTGATCAGGAAATTCTTGACGTCTAGGTTGAACAGGCAGGTCGGGTGGAACTGCATGAATTCCATGTTCGACACGCGCGCGCCCGCCCGCCAGGCCATGGCGATGCCGTCGCCCGTGGCGCCGCGTGGCGCCGTACTGAACTGATAGGTTCTGCCCGCCCCGCCCGTCGCCAGCACAGTCGCCCGCGCGGTGAACAGCTCCACCCGGCCGGTGGCGCGGTTGAGCGCATAGACGCCCCAGACCTGCCCCGCGCCGGAGTAGCGGGTTTCGTGGCGGCTGGTCGCCAGGTCGATGACCACCATGTCGGGCACCAACGTAATGTTGCGGTGCGCGCGCGCCGCGTTCAGCAGCGCCTCCTGCACCGCCCATCCGGTCGCGTCGTTGACATGGACGATGCGCCGGTGGCTGTGGCCCCCTTCGCGCGTCAGGTGAAGCGTGTTGCCGTCCATGTTGAACGGAACGCCCAGCTCCTCCAGCCGCCGGATGGCCGCTGGCGCGCCCTCGACCACGAACTCGACGGTCGCCCGGTCATTCAGGCCGGCGCCCGCGACCATCGTATCCTCGATATGGCTTTCGAAGGTGTCGCCTTCCTCCAGCACCGCCGCGATGCCGCCCTGCGCCCAGGCCGTCGACCCTTCGGCCAGCCCGCCCTTGGCCAGCACGGTGACGCGGAACCGGTCGGCCAGGTTGAGCGCGGCCGTCAGCCCGGCGGCGCCGGAACCGATGACCAGGATGTCTGCGCTATGGGGATCGTTGGACAAGCGGAACTCCCTTTTCCCCGCGCTATGGGCAAGCGCCGGAAAGTTCAACCTTTCGGTTGCAGGCAGAGCGGCCTAGGCTTTGTCCCATGCGGTATCTGTTCGCGTTGCTCATCGCCCTTGGCTGGCTTGTCTCCCCCGCCGCTGCGCAGGATTGCCGCCTGCCCGACCCCGGCACCACCGGCCGCGTGCCCATCGGCCAGACCGGGCGGTCGGCATGGATCCATCGTCCCGCGGACCATGAACGGGGTCGCCTGCCCGTGCTGTTCGCCCTGCATGGCAGCGGCGGATCGGGATCGGCCATCCTGAAGGAATCGGGATTGGCAGATACCAGCGACCGGCACGGATTTCTGCTGATCGCGCCCGATGGCGGCATCGCGGCGGGCGGGGGTTTCGTCTGGAACATTCCCGGCGTGCCGACCGTGACCGGGGCCATGCCCACGGCACAGGATGCCGACGATGTCGCGTTTATCGGCGCCGCGATCAACTGGCTGGCGGCAAGAGGCTGCATCGATCGGCAGCGTGTCTATGCCACCGGCTTTTCGGGCGGTGGCCGGATGACCTCATGGCTCGGCTGCGTGGCGTCGGATCGCATCGCGGCGATCGCCCCGGTGGTCGGCCTTCGTGCGGGCAACCCGCGCAGCGATGGTTCCGGCTTTCCCGATCCGGCAACCTGTGCGCCGGATCGCCCGGTACCCGTCATCGCCTTTGCCGGGGATGCCGATACGGTGAACCCGGTGGCGGGCGGCGGTGCGGGTTATTGGCAATATGGCATGGCGCGGGCGATGGCCCGATGGGCCGACATCAATGGTTGTCGCACGATGCTGGCCGCGCGCGAGGCAGCCCCCGGCATCATCGAACAGGGATATGGCGACTGCCGGGACGGGGCGCGCGTGATCGGCTGGGTCACGCGGGGCGCGGGCCATGTCTGGACGCCGGACAATGACGCGCTGTGGGCGTTCCTGTCCCGCCATCGGCGTCGATAGCGCCGGCCGAGGTTAGCCGTCAGGCCGCCGCCGTCAGGTTCAGGAACACGTCCTCCAGATCCGCCTCGCGCGTACTGACATCGACGATGCCGTATCCGGCCGCCTGCACCGCGCCCAGCACGTCGCCGGCATTCGCCTGATCCTTGCGATAGGTGATGTCGAGGATACGGTCGCCCTTTCGCTCGATCTTCTGGAAACACGGCGCCTGGGGCAGGGTGGCCAGATCGCGGTCCACCGTCACCTCGACCAGCTTTTCCTGAGCCATGCCGACCAGCGCGCGGGTCGGTTCATTGGCGATCAGCCGGCCGTGATTGATGATGGCGATGCGGTCGCACAGCTGCTCCGCTTCTTCCAGATAGTGCGTCGTCAGCACGATGGTGACGCCGCGCTGGTTGAGGCCGCGCACATAATCCCACAATTGCTGGCGCAGCTGAATGTCCACGCCCGCCGTCGGTTCGTCCAGCACCAGCACGGGCGGTGAATGCACCATCGCCTTGGCCACCATCAGCCGCCGCTTCATGCCGCCCGACAAGGTGCGGGAATAGGCATTGGCCTTGTCCTCCAGCCCCATGGCGCGCAACAGCTCCATCGTCCGCCGATCGCCCTTGGCCACGCCGAACAGGCCGGCCTGGATTTCCAGCGTTTCGGCAGGCGTGAAAAAGGGGTCGAAGATAATCTCCTGATTGACAATGCCGATCGACGCCTTGGCATTGCGCGGGTGCCGGTCGATGTCGAAGCCCCAGATTTCGGCCGTGCCGCCAGTCTTGTTCACCAGACCTGCCAGAATGTTGATCAGCGTCGATTTGCCCGCGCCGTTCGGCCCCAGCAAGCCAAAGATCTGGCCCCGCGGGACGTCAAAGGTCACACCGTCAAGCGCGCGCTTGCCGCCCTTGTACGTCTTGGCCAGGCTGTCGATGCGGATCGCGGCGTCGGTCATGTGCCGCGATGTGCGGCGCATGGCGCGCCAGTGCAAGCCCCGCCGTCCCGCCAGCGCTTGCGAACCCGGCAATTTCGGTTCAGCCACGGACCGGACATTCCGTCCCGTGTCGGAGAAAATGAATGATCGCCGGATTTGCGCTCGCTGCCCTGATGGTCGTGTCCGCTCAGGCAGAGGCAGAGGCAGAGCGCGCCGATACGACCTGTGCCGTGGCGCTGATGAAGATGATCGATATCGTGGAACCCGATGCGCAAGGCGGGTTCCAAACCGCCGGGATGTATTTCGTCGGCAAGCTTCATGCCCGCTGCGGGGCCG
This sequence comes from Sphingomonas eleionomae, assembly GCF_049889035.1. Taxonomy (NCBI): domain Bacteria; kingdom Pseudomonadati; phylum Pseudomonadota; class Alphaproteobacteria; order Sphingomonadales; family Sphingomonadaceae; genus Sphingomonas; species Sphingomonas eleionomae. Next base: position 261,401 of record NZ_JBLTWP010000002.1, read on the forward strand.
ACACCAAGCAGCGGTTCGAACAAATCGACGCCGAAATGACCGCAGAACAGGCACGGGAGGCCAGCGTCGGCTGCAGCAGGCGCATGGAAGCCGAGGTCAAGGCGCTGTTCGAATGAAGCGGGCCGGTTACGCGGGCGATTGCAGCAGTCCCGGTGCGCTGCTAATCGGCGTATCATGATGACGCCGCCGACCATCACCCGCACCTCGACCGTCCGCGTTTCCTGTGACGGTGCCTATGACGGTATTCCCGCCGCGCTGGGCCATCCGCGCGTGTTCCTGGAAATCGACGAGCATGGCTATGTCGATTGCGGCTATTGCGACCGGCGCTTCATCCTGATCGGCGGACCGGCGGATGGCGTCGATCCGGCCACCCTGCTCGACATCGCGTCTGGCGCCAGCGCCTGAGGGCCCTATATTCGGTGGCATGACGATTGCCGCTGCCGATCCCCGCTCGTTTCTCTATGGCCATGGGCTTGAACCCGACGAGGCACGATCGCTGACCGAGCGCCTGCTGTCCGGGGCCGAGGATGGCGAGCTGTACCTGCAATATCGAAAGACCGAGGCGTTCGGATTCGATGACGGGCGGCTGAAAACGGCAAGCTACAACACCGATGCTGGGTTCGGCCTGCGCGCGGTGTCGGGCGAACAGACCGCGTTTGCCCATGCCAGCGAGATCAGCGCCGCCGCCATTGCGCGCGCGGGCGACACGCTGGCCCTGATCGATCCGGCCACGGGGCCGAAGGCATTGGCCCCGCGCGGCAATAACCGGCACCTCTATACCGATGCCGATCCGATCGACCTTGTCCCCTTCGATGTGAAGGTGAACCTGTGTCAGACGATCGATGCGGCCGCCCGCGCGCGCGACCCGCGCGTGGTGCAGGTGTCAGTATCGCTGACCGGCGCGTGGAGCGTGGTCGAGATCGTCCGGCCCGACGGCTTTGTCGCCACCGATATCCGGCCGCTGACCCGGCTCAACGTCTCGATCGTGGTGGAACAGCATGGCCGGCGCGAATCCGGCAGTTTCGGCATTGGCGGGCGCGAGCTTTACGACCGGCTGATCGCGCCGGAAACGTGGAACCGCGCGATTGACGAGGCGCTGGCCCAAGCACTGGTCAATCTGGAGGCGGTTGATGCGCCCGCGGGCGAGATGACCGTGCTGCTCGGTCCCGGCTGGCCCGGCGTGCTGCTGCACGAGGCGGTCGGCCACGGGCTGGAGGGCGATTTCAACCGCAAGGGCACCAGCGCCTTTTCGGGCCGCATCGGCACCCGCGTCGCCGCACCGGGCGTCACGGTGGTGGACGACGGATCGATCGGCGGGCGGCGCGGGTCACTGTCCATCGATGACGAAGGCACGCCGACGCAGGAAAATATCCTGATCGAGGACGGAATCCTGCGCGGTTATATTCAGGACCGGATGAACGCCCGGCTGATGGGTGTCGCGCCCACCGGCAATGGCCGGCGCGAAAGTTTCGCCCATGCGCCGATGCCGCGCATGACCAACACCTTCATGCGGGGCGGCAACGACGATCCGGCGGAACTGCTGTCGCGGGTCAAGCGCGGCATTTTCGCTAAATCATTCGGTGGCGGACAGGTGGATATCGTGTCCGGCAAATTCGTGTTCAGCTGTACCGAGGCGTACCGGATCGAGGACGGCCGGCTGGGCGCCCCGATCAAGGGGGCGACGCTGATCGGCGACGGACCCAGCTGCCTGACCAAGGTGCGCGGTATCGGCAATGACTTCGCCCTGGACGAAGGGATCGGCATGTGTGGCAAGGGCGGACAAAGCGTGCCCGCCGGCGTCGGTCAGCCGACCCTGCTGGTCGAGGGGCTGACGGTGGGCGGAACCGCCGTCTGATGGCGCTGGCAGAGCTTGGCCGATTTGACCGGGTGGAGGCGCATCTGATCGTCGGCATGCTGGAATCGCACGGCATCGGCGCGGTGGCATTTGACGGGGATTCCAGCATTGCCGATGGCAGCTTCCTGCTGATCCCCGTGCGCGTCATGGTGGACGATGACGATCTGGACGCCGCACGCGCGCTGATGAACGACGCTGCCTGACATTCAGGCTGCCTGATTTTTAGGCACAGCGTCGCTTCTGCACAAATTTTTACCGCTTCGTAACATTTCCTGTCACGAAACTGCCGAAAAACGCTGGAACGCCCCTTTGGCACGGTGATTGCATCAATGCCCCCGGAACAATCGCAAAGGGGGCGCAATGAAACTAGTCATCGCCATCATCAAGCCGTTCAAGCTTGATGAAGTCCGCGAAGCCCTGACCGAACTGGGGGTGACGGGCATGACCGTTACCGAGGTCAAGGGATTCGGTCGGCAAAAGGGCCAGACCGAAATCTATCGCGGCGCCGAATACAGCACGAACATGGTGCCCAAGCTGAAGGTCGAGGTTGCGTGCGCATCCGACCTGGCGGGCCGCGTCGTCGAGGCCGTTCAGGCCGCGGCCAACACCGGCGCCATCGGCGATGGCAAGATCTTCGTTCTCGACCTGGGTCAGGCCGTGCGGATCCGCACCGGCGAGACCGACGAGACCGCGCTGTGAGCAAGGGGGAATCGATGAAGCACATGTTCAAGCTGGCCGCGACGGCCGGCCTGGGGCTGTTCGCAGCCCTGCCCGCCATGGCGGCCCCTGCGCCGTTCACGCCGACGGCGGAAATGGTCAACAAGGGCGATGTCGCCTGGATGCTGATTTCGTCCGCACTGGTTTTGATGATGTCGGTGCCCGCGCTGGCCCTGTTCTATGGCGGTCTGGTGCGCGCCAAGAACATGCTGTCGGTGCTGATGCAGGTGCTGACGATCGTCTGCGTCGCGGCGCTGGTCTGGTTTGCCTGGGGCTATTCCATGGCATTCACCAGCGGCGGCGACCTCAACAAATATGTCGGCGGCTTTTCCAAGATGTTCCTGGCCGGCGTCGATCCGACCACGCTGGCAGCGACGTTTTCCAATGGCGTCTATCTGCCCGAATATGTGTTCGTCATCTTCCAGATGACGTTCGCCTGCATCACGCCCGCGTTGATCGTCGGCGCGTTTGCGGAGCGCGTGAAGTTCACGCCGCTGATCATCTTTACGGTGCTGTGGCTGACGCTCGCCTATTTCCCGATCGCGCACATGGTGTGGTACTGGGCCGGCCCGGACTTCCTGCACGCCGCGCCCGATGACAGCGGCCTTTTGTGGGGCTGGGGCGCGCTGGATTTTGCCGGCGGTACCGTGGTCCACATCAATGCGGGTGTCGCCGGTCTGATCGGCTGCATCGTGATCGGCCCGCGCATCGGCTACAAGAGCGAGCCCATGCCGCCGCATAGCCTGGTGATGACCATGATCGGCGCTTCGCTGCTCTGGATCGGCTGGTTCGGGTTCAACGCGGGCTCTGGTCTGGAAGCCAATGCGTTCGGTGCGCTGGCCTTCATCAACACCTTCACCGCTACCGCCGCTGCCGGCGCGACCTGGGCGATCATCGAACAGATCGTTCACAAGAAGCCGTCGCTGCTGGGCGGGGCGTCGGGTGTCGTCGCCGGTCTGGTGGCGATCACCCCGGCCGCCGGCTTTGCCCATCCGGGCACGGCGATCCTGCTGGGCGCGGTCGCCTCGCTCGTCTGCTTCTTCTTCGTCACCACGGTGAAGAACAAGCTGAATTATGACGACTCGCTGGACGTGTTCGGCATCCACGCCGTGGGCGGCATCATCGGCGCCATCGGCACCGGCATCGTCGCCAACCCGAACTTCGGTGGCCAGGGCTGGATCGATTACACCGCACCGGTCGCCAAGGCAGGCGCGTATGACATGGCAGCGCAGATCATGACCCAGATCTGGGCCGTCGGCACCACCATCGTGTGGACCGGCGTGGTCAGCACCGTGCTGTTCCTGGCGCTCAAATACACCATCGGCCTGCGTCCCACCGCCGAAGTCGAGCATGACGGCCTCGACATCAGCGAGCACGGGGAGCGCGCCTACAACCTGTGATGCAATCGGGCGGGCGCCGCCAGAAGCGCCCGCCCCCAAGAGGTTCCTCCTGCGGACCCCTAAGGGCCGGTGGTTTCGACCACCGGCCCCTTTTTTTGGCCTCCGCCCGATCGATGCGCCGGACAGCGGGGAAGACGTGGTGCAGGCGGATTTGCTTGCGCGGCAGGGCGAGCGGTTGGCTGGCACCGGGGGCAGTCAGATCGTATGCGGGTGACGGATCAGGGCCGGCCGATCGCGCCGCCGCTGCCCGTCAATCCGGCGCGCGAATGGGGTTCAGCCCCCCGGCCCAGCCCGGTGTGTGGATCAGTCGGCTGTCGATGACGGCCGCCGGCAGTCGCCCCGATCAAGCAGGCTGTCAGAGGCTAATCGGCAACAAGACCGAGGAAGCGGCGCTCGCAATCTCCACGCTGTGCACCGGGCCGACGCAGGACGGCCCGGCGGAGCGTCGGCGCGTCACCAGCCGATCTGGACGCCCAGGCGCAGGCCAAGGTTCAGCGCACCGGCCTGATCCTCTGCACTACCTTCGGCCCCGAACTGGAACCCTTCGGACCCGCCGAGCATGCGGCCACGGCCGACCCAGCCGTCAACGCGGCGCTGCGGCTCCAGCGTAAAGGGCTGGCCATCAGTGAAGCGCGCGGTGGTGTTGTCCACCGATCCGCCGACGATCTTGCGATAGCCGCCTTCGACCTCTGCGCGCACGGGCGTGCCGGCATTGTCCAGGCTGCCCAGCTCATAGCCGAGCGTCACCGTACCTTCGACCGCCGCCTCGTCGCTGACGCGCTTGTCGACGATCAGGTTGAACGCGTTGCCGCCGCCTTCTTCGGTAAAGCCGTTTTCGGTCAGGCGGAAATAATCGACCGCCACGCGCGGGCGCACGCGGAACCGGTCGCTCAGCCGCGCCTCATAGGTCGCGCCGGCAATGCCGGAGATCAGGCCGCCGCCATAATCGGCAGTGGCGACCCGGCTGAAATTGACGCTTTCGGAGACGACGTCGAACCGGCGCTGGCTTTGAAACCCGATCAACGAATAGGCGCCGCGTGCAAAGGTGGTCAGGCCGCCCGCCTTGCGACGCCAGTGCACCGCGGCTTCATACTGGCTGGTTTCGACCGAGTTGAAATTGCCGCGCGTTTCGTTGAGGCCCAGATACAGGGCAAGCGAGGCGCCGATGCGGCCGGCATCGCCCAGCGACAATTCGCCGCCGCCCTGCACGCCCCAGCCGTTGACGCGATACGCCTGGGTATCGCCTTCATCCTTGCTGGTGCCCCAGACCATGGTGTTGAAAAACACGCCCGTCCCGCGCGACGCGATGGCATCGGTCGGCACGGTTTCCAGCGAGCGCGCGGCCGTGCGCGTGGCCAGCGTGACGTTCTGGAACACACCGCCGGTATGTTCGGGCAGAAAACTGCCGAACCGTTCGCGCACCGTTTCCGCGTCGGGCGCGGCCAGGAACACGTCGCGGATATCGTCATCCCGATCGATCACCGCGAACACCGCGTCATAGGCGCTGCTGAGCGAGCGATTGAAGCCAAGCTCGCCCGCCGTCTTGCGATCGACGTTCAGCGTGATGGCGGCATTGGCATTGTCGACAACCAGCGTGCCGTCGAACAGGAAGGGCAATCCCGCTGTCCCCAGCGTCAGGTTCTGCCCTCCGGTCAGCGTACCGGCATCCAGGATCGAATAGCTGCCCTGCGCCGTCGAGACGCTGCGCAGATTGACGGCCAGCGTCGCGCCTTGCGCAAAGGATGCGTTGCCCGCGACATTCAGGCGCGAGGCATTGGTGCTGGACTCGTCGATGGTGATGCCCAGCACGCCGGTCGATGCGACCGACAGCGATCCGATGGATGCCGCCGTCCCGCTCCCGAACTCAAGCCGCCCGGCAAGATCCGCGCTCAGTGCGGCGGCATTGGTCAGGCTGCCGATCAGGATAGCGTTGTTGGCGATCACCAGTCGGTCCGCTCCGCCGCCGAAATCGACATTGCCGATGATCGAACCCGCCTGAAGATCGAGCAGGTCGGAACCACTGCCCATCCGGATATTGCCGAGGATCGCGGGCGAGGCATTGGCCGTGCTTGCCTGTTGCCGGATCGTCGCGCCGCTGGTGTTCGCCGCCAGATCGATGGCGGTGCCATTGGTCAGCGTGCCGGTGGTCGCGCCAACGGCGATCCGGCCGGTATTGGTGACCAGTGCCAGCGTGCCGGACTGATCCTGAATGGCGATGGCATTGCCCTTGTCCCCGGCGGCGACGCCGATCGCACCGCTGTTGGCCAGCACCGGCACCACTGCCCCCTGCTGGATCAGGACGCCGCGCGCCGTGCCGGTGCCGCCCACCTGTACGCCCAGCTGGTTCGCAATCGTAACCCGGTCGACCAGCGCGCCAGCGGCAAGCTGCACTGCCGTCGCATCGCGCGTGCCGGTGGCCGACACGGTACCGCCCAGACGAATGCCGCCGGTCAGGTCGACCGTGCCGCCCTGGCCACCGATCCGGATCGCAACCGCATCGACATTGTCATAGACACCGGCGGCCAGGATCGAGCCGCGCACGACGATGCCGTGTCCCTCGGCATCGCCCGCCACCCCGCCGATCACGATATTGTCGGCAGAACCGACCGCCAGCGCCGGGGCAGAACCATAGGAGGCGATTGCCGCCGTCCCTTCCTGAGCATCGGCGATGCCGTCATTGTCGTCATCGGTGCTGTTGGCGTTGCTTTCCACGGGCGGGATATCGAACAGGACCCCGCCAGCGACATTGCCCGCAATGCGGATGGCCGGACCGCCGATCAGCAGGTCGTCGGCATCCAGCGTGGTGACGATCGCGGGGCGATTGATCGACCGGTATCCGGTGGCGTTCACCGTCCCCTGAAACACCAGCGCGCCGCCGACATCGCCGTCGATCGCAACGCCAACGGCATCGCGCCCCTGTGCCGTCACGGCGCCGCGAACGGTAACATTGCCGGACACGTCATCCGTACGGATGCCGATGGTGCGATCGCCCAGCACATTGATCGTGCCGCTGCTGTTCAGCGAACCCGTCATCGGGCCGGCCAGACGGATGCCGCCCGAATCATTGCCCTCGACCGTGATCGTGCCGCTGTTGACGATGGAGCCGACGAACGCGCCCGTCGTGCGGATGCCGAACCGGTTCTGCCCCTGGGCAAAGGCGCCGTCGATATCGCCGTCGGTGTCGGTGTCAGTCGGTGTATAGTCCTCCAGCAGCGTGATCGCGCCGGAATTGGTGATCGTCCCGGTGCCGCCGGTCGTGATCAGGATGCCGTCGGCATTGTTGACGTTGTTGTACCCGATCGTCCCCTGATTGGTGACGTCATTGTCGCTATTCACCGTGACGGCGGCGCCGCTGGTCGTCGGCCGGATGCTGCCCGCGCTGGTGATGGTGATGTCGGCGGGGGCGCCATTGTCGGCCGCAGAGCCCGTCGTCACCGGTGTGGTGATGGCGGTCGTGATCTGGCGCTGGGCCTGAGCCTCGCCAGTGGCAAAGACCACGGCGATTGCGGCCACACTGGCCGAGGCGAGCAACAAACGCATAATTCCCCTCTCACGATACGCACGGCAACAAGGCACAGGCCGCAAGGCACGGTTTGTCCATACGGAAGCGGCACCGGCCCGCTCTTCCACCCGGCCACCCATGAGATACTGCCGCTGGGTAGCCGGGTGCAGGAGCGGGCCGGTGCCGCCTAAGCGCCGGGTCTAGGCACGGATTGCGGCGCGGGCAAGGCGCAATCGACGTTTGCGCGACGGGGCGCGGGGGGCCTTAACGGGCCTGGCGCAGATGGTCCGCGACAAAGGATGCGCACCGCTCGCCGATCATCACGCTGGGCGCATTGGTGTTGCCACCGATCAGCGTCGGCATGATCGACGCATCGGCAATCCACAGCCCGTCCACGCCGCGCACCGCCAGGCCGGGATCGCAGACCGCGTCCGCATCCGATCCCATGCGCGCGGTGCCGACAGGGTGATAGATGGTATCGGCCCGCGCCCGGATCATCGCCGCCAGCGCCGCGCCATCCTCAGGGTCGACCGGATGGCGATCCACGCCGCCCCAGGCGCGGACCTCCGGCGCATCCAGCATCCGGTACATGGTGCGAACCCCGGCGATCAGGCGATCAAGATCGCGCTCGTCGGACAGAAAGGCCGGGTCGATCAGCGGCGGCGCGGCCGGATCGGCCGATTGCAGCCGCACCGTCCCCCGGCTTTCGGGGCGCAGTACACAGGCATGGCAGCTGAACCCATGGCCCGGCACCGCGGTGCGGCCATGATCCTCGACGATCGCGATCAGGAAATGCAGCTGGATATCCGGCGCGGGCAACGCCGGGTCCGTGCGGAAAAACGCCCCCGCCTCGGCATAGGGGGTCGTCATGGGGCCTGTGCGGGCAGCGAACCAACGGGCCATGTCGCGCAGCCCCTTGACCGAACCCGCCAGCGACCGTCCCAGAAACCCGGTGCCGGGGGTGGAAAAACAGGCCGTGTAGTCGAGATGGTCCTGCAGATTGCCGCCAATCCCCGCGCGGTCGATCAGCACGGGGATGCCGTGCCCGGCCAGATGGCCGGCCGGCCCGATGCCGGACAGCATCAGCAGCTGCGGCGTGCCGAATACGCCCCCGGCCAGCACGACGCCGCGTCGCGCACGGACGGTGCGCACCCGGTCGCCCTGCCGGTATCGGACGCCGACGGCACGCCCGTCCTGGAACAGGATGCGCTCGGCCAGCGTCTCCGTCTGCACCGAGACGTTGGCCCGGCCCCGAGCGGGATCGAGATAGGCGCGCGCCGCGCTCCAGCGTTCGCCGCCATGCTGCGTCACCTGATACAGCCCTGCCCCGTCCTGTCGCGCGCCGTTGAAATCGTCGTTCCGCGGGATCTGCATCCGTTCGGCGGCGCGGATAAAGCCTTCGCATGCCGGATGGGCATGGCTCTGGTCGCTGACCCTCAGCGGGCCGTCGGCCCCGTGCCAGGCATCGGCGCCGCGGGCATTGCCCTCTGCCCGGCGGAACCAGGGGAGCACATCGTCCCAGCCCCAGCCGGTACAGCCAAGCGAGGCCCAGTGATCATAATCCCAGGGATGACCCCGGACATAGAGCATGGCGTTGATCGCGCTGGATCCGCCCAGCCCGCGGCCCCGTGGCTGATAACCGCGCCGTCCATTCAGCCCCGGCTGAGGCACGGTTTCGAACCGCCAGTTCACCGTCCGCTTCTGAAACGGCATCATGCCGGGCATCCGCGTGCGCCAGCCATCGGCGCGGCCGCCCGCCTCCAGCAGGCAGACGGTCAGCGCCGGATCCTCGCTCAGGCGGCCTGTGGCGGCACAGCCCCCGGATCCGCCCCCGACGACGACGATATCGGCTTCGTCCATGAACGATCATCCTCTGTTGCATCGGGCCGGCGTTTCGCGGCCAGCCAGCGGGCCCGGATTTGCGCGCTTGTTTCGCGGGTGGCGTCATGCGTCCAGCCGGGTTCGCGCGCAATATAGCGCCAGCGGTCGGCCCAGCCTGGCGCGCGGATCAGGTCGCGGGCAATGGCGCTCCATTCGTGAAACGCCGCCCACAATATGTCGAACCGCCCCAGGTCGTGGACAATGCCATAGCGCGGGCGATCGTCATCGCGTTCGGGCGTGAACGTGCCGAACATCCGGTCCCACACGATGAACACGCCGGCATAGTTGGTGTCCAGATAGCGGGGATTGGTCGCATGATGCACGCGGTGATGCGATGGCGTGTTCATCACCGCTTCGAACCAGCGCGGCATCCGCCCGATCATCTCGGTATGAATCCAGAACTGATAGATCAGGTTCAGCCCGGCGCAGAAGAACACCATGGCAGGGGGAAAGCCAATCAGGAACAGGGGCAGCCGGAACAGGAACGCCAGGCTGAAAAAACCGGTCCAGCTCTGACGCAGCGCGGTCGACAGATTGTAATGCTGGCTGCTGTGATGGATCACATGGCTGGCCCAGAACCAGCGGACGCGGTGGGCGCTGCGGTGAAAGGCATAATAGGCAAGGTCGTCGAGGACGAACGCCGCGACAAACCAGTACCATTGCCAGCCGATGTCAAAGATCCCGAACTGATGCACCCAGACCGCGATGGCGAACACCGTACCCGCCGCCAGGGCGGATGCGACCGTGCTGCCCAGCCCGAGCATCAGCGAGGTTAGCGTATCCCGCGGGCAATATCGCCCCCGGTCCCGCAGCCGGGCGACCAGCATCTCGGCCAGCACCAGCAGGACGAACCCAGGGATCGCCAGCGTGACGGGATCGGGCAACCTCTCCATGACCCCGTCAGCCTAATCGCTCCAGCGAAACTTACAAGTATGTCAGTAAGGCTGGGTCGCGCGGCAGCGACACGACGCCGATCCGGGGGTCGCCAGTGTCCAGGCGGATGGCGTCCGGTTCCCCCGTCATCACCAGCGGCAGCGCAAGCGGCGCGACGATCAGCCCCATCCCATGCTGCCGGATGGCCACCGCCGTCCCCTGCCCCAGCACCAGCGCGGTGCGCCCGGCATCCCCGACGAACGCCTGGTCGCCGGTAAACCCGATCACGCGTTCGGCGGCAATCCGGCACGCCTGATCCCCGGTCAGCGATTGAGCGATGCCAAGGCCGAGCAGCCGGGCAACCCCGGCCAGCGCCAGGATGGCGACCAGCGACCCGGCCAAGACCGCCCAGTTCATCCCTGATGCGACAGCTGATCCAGCAGCGGGCGGATGGCGGACAGGTCATAGCCCGCGCCCGCGCCTGCATCGATGATCGCATCAGCATCGCCGCCGCCGCGCGCCTCGGCCAATGCCCAAAGGTTGCAGCTGCGCGTGCCCGACCGGCAATAGGCGAGCACCGGGCCGTCGGCCGCAGCCAGCGCGCCGGCCATCGCCTCGACCTGTGGCAGGGAAAATCCGGCATGCGTGACCGGAATGGCGGTATAGGCCAGGCCCGCCGCCTCTGCCGCCGCCCGGATGGCGTCCCCGGCGGGCTGGCCGGTTTCCTCATCATCGGGGCGGTTGTTGACGATGGCGACGAATCCCGCCTGTTTCAGCGCGGCGATATCGGCGGCGTCGATCTGCGGCGCCACGCTGATCCGGTCATTGATGCGGCGGATGGTCGGCATGGACAGTCTCCCTTAATCCCGGTGGTCCTTTATGACCTTCAGGAACGCATCGCCATAGGCATCCAGCTTGCGCGCGCCGATGCCCGGGATTTCCGCCATCGCCGCCCGATTGCCCGGCCGGATCAGCGCCAGATCACGCAGCACGGCATCGTGAAAGATGACATAGGGCGGCAGGCCGGTTTCCTGGGCGATCTCGCGGCGAAGGGCGCGCAGCGCCTCGAACAGCGGATTGCCGATGGGGTTCGCGCCGCCGCCAGACCCACCGCCACGCCGCGACCGCCGTTCGGCCTTTGGCGGGACGATCAGGCGCAGGTCCGATTCCCCCTTCAGCAGCGGCCGGGCCGCCGGGCCGAGCATCAGGCCGCCATGTTCGGTCGGGCGCAGCGCGTCGCGGACCAGCAGGGCACGCTGCACCGGTTTCATCAGCGCCGCGTCGGTCGCATCGGCAATGCCCCAGACGGACAGCCGTTCATGCCCGTTCATCAGGCTGCGCTCGGTCGATTTGCCGGTCAGCACGCTTTCGATATAGCCCGCGCCGAAACTCTGGCCGGTGCGATAGACGGCGGACAGATATTTCTGTGCCGCCACCGTTGCGTCGATCGCCTGGGGCGGATCGATGCAGTTGTCGCAGTTTCCACAGGGGCTGGCGAGCGTTTCGCCGAAATGGGCAAGCAGCAGCTGACGCCGGCATCCGGCGGTTTCCACCAGCGCGCCGAGCGCCCCCAGCCGTGCCCGCTCGCCCGCATGGCGGCCCTGATCCATCTCGCCGATCCGCTGGCGCGCACGGGCGAAATCGTCCGCGCCCCAGAACAGATGCGCCGTCGCCGGATCGCCGTCGCGGCCGGCGCGGCCGGTTTCCTGATAATAGCCCTCGATCGATTTGGGCAGCGCGGCATGGGCGACAAAGCGGACATCGGGTTTGTCGATGCCCATGCCGAACGCGACGGTGGCACAGATGACCATGTCCTCGCTGGCGACGAACGCGGCCTGATTGGCGGCGCGCACCGACGGGTCCAGCCCGGCATGATAGGCGCGGGTCGGCCGGCCCGACGCCGCCAGACTGTCCGCAAGCCGTTCGGCAGCGGCGCGGGTGGGCGCATAGACGATGCCGGGGCCGGGATTATCCTCGATCACCCGCAGGATCTGGCGCGTCCCCTGATCGCGCGGGGCGATGCTGTAGCGGATATTGGGCCGGTCGAACCCGGCGACGATCATCCCATCGGCGGGGATGCCCAGCTGTTCCAGGATATCGGCGCGGGTATGCGCATCGGCCGTCGCCGTCAGCGCAAGGCGCGGGACGGACGGAAAGGCATCGAACAGCGGCCGGAGCAGCCGGTAATCCGGGCGGAAATCATGGCCCCATTCGCTGACGCAATGCGCCTCATCGATCGCGAACAGGGCGATGCGGCCCTGCCCCAAAAGATCGCGAAAGGATTGGGACGATGCCCGTTCCGGCGCGGCGTACAGCAGGTCCAGCTCGCCCGCCCGGAACCGCGCAATGGTTTCGGCGCGATTGTCGTCCACGCTGGTCAGGGTCGCAGCGCGGATGCCCACCGCCTCTGCCGCGCGCAACTGATCGTGCATCAGGGCGATCAGTGGCGAAATCACCAGCGCGGTACCGTCCAGCATCACCGATGGCAGCTGATAGGTCAGCGATTTGCCTGCACCCGTCGGCATCACGGCCAGCGTCCGGCGCCCGGACAGCACCCGGTCGATCACATCGCGCTGGACACCGCGAAAGGCGGGATAGCCGAACAGCGATTGCAGGACGGCAATGGGATCGGCGGGCATGGCCTGCCCTTAGGCCGCAGGCACCCCCACGGCAACCGGCACCAGGATCAACCGATCGGGATCAGTTGGTCAGCCCGCGCGCGATCGGCATGTTCCAGCCATTCCATTGGCACAGCCGGCCCATCGCTTCGTTCTTGAGCCGCTCGGCGGCGGGATCGCGGCGGGCATCGGGCATGATCAGCGAAGCGCGCAGCAGCCATTGCGTGCGCAGCGCCGTCACACGTTCCGGCAGGCAGAAGATCGGACCATATCCGGCAACCTGCCCCTGATCGAACAACTGTTCCAGCGTGGACTGAACCTCGACGGCGCTGACGGCCGCTTCCCCGCCCGCATTGATTCGTGCGGCCAGCGTTGCCGCATTGGCACCACCAGGCAGATCGGCCAGCAGGTCAAACAGGTCGAGCGCGATGCGGGCCGAGAGAATATCGTCAAGCGCCGCGGCGACAGGGCGGACCGGCGGCGTCATCGGCCAGGTCGCGGTAACACTGGTGGCGGGATAGAGGTCGGCGATGCTTTCGGTCGGCTGACGACCGAGAAACAGCCGCTTTACCATGGACAGAAAACCCTGTCCGTGCACGGCATCAGCCTTTGCGACCCGCATCCGCATTGCGACCACCTCTCCTGTTTCACATTTATTACCCTATTGTAGATTTTCGACAAATAGAAATTGGTAAATGTGCGTAATCGATAAAACTGTTCTGCGGCTGTCCAGAAAAACGCGGCCATGACGTCATTCTATAGTTTGTGCATTGCAGCACAGCGCGACAGGCTGCGCGCCCTTCCCCTGTGTCGGGCGATCGGCTAGGCCATCGATATGGCGAACATCATCCGGTGCGATCTGGCCGTCGTCGGCGGCGGCCTTGCGGGTTCGCTGATCGCGCTGGCGTTGCATCGCGCGCGGCCCGACCTGGAATTAAGGCTGATCGAGGCCGGGCCACGGCTTGGCGGCAATCACCTCTGGTCGTTCTTTACCGGCGACATCGATGCTGCCGACCGGTGGATGGTCGATCCGCTGATCGTCCATCACTGGCAACAGCACGCGATCCGCTTTCCCGCGCATCGACGCATCATCGGTCAGGGATATCACAGCATCGAATCGGCGCGGCTGGACCGGATCGTGCAGGAACGGTTGCCTGCGCACCGGATCATGACGGGCACACCGGTGGCCGACGTTGGACCGACCCATGTCGAACTGGCCAGTGGCGACCGGATCGAGGCGGGCGGCGTGATCGATTGTCGCGGACCGGGCGATACCGGCCTGCTCGACCTCGGCTGGCAGAAGTTCATCGGCCAGGAACTGGAACTGGCCGCCCCGCACGATCAGCCCGATCCGGTCATCATGGACGCGACGGTGCCGCAGATCGACGGCTATCGCTTTGTCTATTGCCTGCCCTTTTCGCCCACCACGATGTTTGTCGAGGATACCTATTACAGCGACACGCCCGACCTTGACCTGACGCCGCTCAGCCACCGGCCGGGGGCGAATGGCGATCCGCTGATGCCGCGCATCGCCGATTATGCCGCGGCGCAGGGGTGGCAGGTGGAGCGCGTTGCACGGACCGAGGTGGGCGCGCTGCCCGTGGCGATGGACGGCGATTTCGATGGATATTGGCGGTCGGGCGGCATCGGTGTGGCAAAGGGCGGGATGCGGGCCGGGCTGTTCCATCCGCTGACCGGTTATTCCCTGCCCGACAGCGTCCGGCTGGCGGCGCTGCTGGCGCGGACGGGCGACCTGTCGGGCGCTGCGCTGCACGACCTGACCCTGAATTACACCCGGTCCGTGTGGAAAGCGCGCGGTTTTTACCGGATGCTGACCAAGATGCTGTTCCGCGCCGCTGATCCGGGTGACCGGTACCGCGTCATGGAACGCTTCTACCGGCTGAATCCGGTATTGATTGGCCGCTTCTATGCGGGTCAATCGACATTGCTCGACAAAGCCCGAATCTTGACCGGCAAGCCGCCGGTGCCCATTGGCCGGGCTATTGCCGCCATCAGGGAGTGAATGAATTGAAAACCGCAGTGGTGATCGGATCGGGCTTTGGCGGACTGGCGCTGGCGATCCGCCTGCAATCGGCCGGCGTCGACACCACCATCCTGGAGGCGCGGGACAAGCCGGGTGGCCGCGCCTATCACTGGGTGAAGGACGGCTTCACGTTCGACGCCGGGCCGACGGTCATCACCGCGCCCGAAGCGCTGGAGGAGCTGTGGTCGCTGTCGGGCAACCGGATGGCCGACGATGTCGAGCTGGTGCCGGTCAGCCCGTTCTATCGCCTCAACTGGCCGGACGGCACCAATTTCGACTACACCAATGACGACACGGTGCTGCGTGCCGAAATCGCCAAGCTCGATCCGGGCGATATCGCGGGTTATGCCCGGTTCCTGGAATATTCGAAGGGCGTTTACGAGGAAGGCTATGTCAAGCTGGGCGACGTCGCCTTTCTCGACTTTGCATCGATGATCAAGGCCGCGCCCGCGCTGATGAAATATCAGGCGTGGCGCTCGGTCTATTCAATGGTGTCGAGCTTTGTGAAGAACGAGAAGCTGCGCCAGGCGCTGTCGTTCCACACGCTCCTCGTCGGCGGCGATCCGATGAAGACCAGCGCCATCTATGCGCTCATCCACAAGCTGGAACGCGACGGCGGGGTGTGGTTCGCCAAGGGCGGGACCAACCGGCTGGTGGCGGGCATGGTCGCGCAGTTCGAACGGCTGGGCGGCAAGCTGCGCCTGTCCGATCCCGTCGCATCGATCGACACGCTGGGCGACCGGGTGACCGGCGTGACGACCGAAAGCGGCTTTCATGTCGATTGCGACGCGGTGGCGAGCAATGCCGACCTGATGCACAGCTACAAGGACCTGCTGTCCGGATCGCGTTCGGCCCGCCGGACGGCGGGATCGCTGGAAAAGAAGCGGTTTTCGCCCAGCCTGTTCGTGGTGCATTTCGGACTGAAGGGCACCTGGCCCGGCATCCCGCACCACATGATCCTGTTCGGCCCGCGCTATAAGGGCCTGCTGGCCGACATTTACGACCATGGCGTGCTGGCCGAGGATTTCAGCCTGTATCTGCACCATCCGACGGTGACCGATCCCGCAATGGCGCCAGAGGGTCATTCGACCTTTTATGCCCTGTGCCCCGTGCCGCATCAGGGCAAGTTCCCGGCAAACTGGGATGAGGTCGGCCCCATTCTGGAAAAGCGCATCCTGGACGAAGTGGGCCGTCGCCTGATCCCGGACATTCACGAACGGATCGTCACCAAGTTCAGCTATATGCCGAGCGATTTCGTGCAGGACCTGAACGCCCATCTGGGCAGCGCGTTCAGCCTGGAGCCGCTGTTGACGCAGAGCGCATATTTCCGGGCGCACAACCGCGACGATCATATCCCGAACCTGTATTTCGTGGGCGCGGGCACGCATCCGGGCGCGGGCATCCCCGGCGTCGTCGGCAGCGCGAAGGCGACGGCGCGGCTGATGCTGGGCACGGGCGACTGATCCGGCGGGCCGGGACCTGCATTTCCCGGCCCTAGCCAGCCCCGGCAATCCCGCCTATCGGGGCGGCATGACGATGAAGCGACTGGCCGTTTATTGCGGGTCCGCCAGCCCCGCCGACCCCGTGTATCTACAATGCGCCCGCGATGTCGGGCGCGGATTGGCGGAACGCGGCATCGGGCTGGTCTATGGCGGCGGCAAGCTGGGCCTGATGGGTGCGGTGGCCGA
Source organism: Sphingomonas eleionomae (assembly GCF_049889035.1). Classification (NCBI taxonomy): domain Bacteria; kingdom Pseudomonadati; phylum Pseudomonadota; class Alphaproteobacteria; order Sphingomonadales; family Sphingomonadaceae; genus Sphingomonas; species Sphingomonas eleionomae. Next base: position 277,979 of record NZ_JBLTWP010000002.1, read on the forward strand.
CAGCGCGCTGGCAGCGGGCGGCGAGGTGATCGGCGTGATCCCCGATGCACTGGTCAATGCCGAGGTGGCGCACAAGCGGCTGACCGAGCTGCACGTCGTGCGCACCATGCACGAACGAAAGGCGCTGTTCACCGACCTGGCCGACGGGTTCGTCACCATTCCGGGCGGCACCGGCACGATGGACGAATTGTGGGAGGCGCTGAGCTGGGCACAGCTTGGCTATCACAGCGATCCCGTCGGCCTGTTGAATGTCGCGGGCTATTATGACGGGCTGATCGAATTCTGGCACAAGATGGGCGATGTCGGGTTCGTCCGGCCGCAGCATCAGGGCCTGTTGATCGTCGATACCGAACTGGACGGCTTGCTGGACCGGATGGCGGCATGGCAGGGTGCGACGCCGATCATCCAGATGCGCCGCGAGGACCTGTGACCCTGTCCCACCCGATGCCCGCCCGCGCTGCGATCGTTGCGACCGCCGGCGAGATCATCGGGCAGGGATCGAAAAGTTTCGCCGCGGCCAGCACGCTGTTCGACCGGCAGACGCGGGAGCGGGCCTGGCTGCTCTATGCCTGGTGCCGGGCGTGCGACGACCAGGCCGACGGGCAGGAACTGGGCCATGGCATGAAGGTGGTGGACGATGCCGCCGACCGGCTGGCGCTGATCACCCGGCGCACTGAACAGGCGCTGGCCGGCGAAGTGGTGGGCGATCCGGCATTCGATGCGCTGCGCATCGTGGCGGGCGAAACGGCGATGCCGCACCGCTTTGCCCGTGACCTGATCGCCGGATTTGCACTGGATGCAGAGGAATGGCGGCCGCGCACCACCGACGACCTGATGCAATATTGCTATCACGTCGCCGGGGTCGTCGGCTGCATGATGGCCGTCATCATGGGCGTGCGGCCCGATGATCACGCGACGCTGGATCGCGCCTGCGACCTGGGCCTGGCGTTTCAGCTGGCCAATATCGCGCGGGATATCGAGGAGGATGACCGTGCGGCGCGCTGTTACCTGCCGGTCGAATGGCTGGTCGAAATGGACATCCCGCCCGGTCAGCACATGAAGCCCCCTTTCCGCTCGCGCCTGACCGTGCTTGCCCGGCGGCTGGCGACGATGGCGGAAAGTTACGAGGCCAGCGCCCGTGGCGGCACGCCGGCGCTGTCCTTTCGCTCCGCCTGGGCGGTGCTGGCAGCGGCCGGCATCTATGGCGACATTGCGCGGCAGGTCGCGGCACGGGGGGATCACGCCTGGGATCACCGGGTGACGACCAGCGGGCTTCAGAAACTGGGCTGGATCGCGCGTTCGGCGGGGCAGGCGGCCCGGCGCCAGGCGCTGTATGCCGGCACGCCGCGCCCGGCCGAGCTGTGGACCCGTCCGCGCTAGGGCCGCGCCCTTAACGGCTCAGGCGCAGGGCGAGCAGCGCGCCGATCAGCGGCGATAGGAACGAGGCGACGATCATCCAGACGGGATGCGGGATCGCCATGATGTTGAGCACATTGCCGATCCACGCACTGCCCAGCACCCACCAGGCGATAGCCCGCCACTGGCCGATGCGGATCCCGACCCAGCCACCGAGCAGGGCGCCGGCGAAATAGGCCAGCACCACGAACAGCTTTGCACCAAGCGGGATTGCGGTGACCGCTGCGGCGACCGCCGCCGGGTCCGTCATGTCGATCGGCACCGCCGGGGGAAACAGCGCATTGCCGATCAGCTCAACAATCGTCGTGCCCACTGCGAACAATATGATGCCGACAATGACCCCCAGGATTCGCCTGACCATCCCCCGTCCCCCCCTTTAACACCGCCATTCTAGCAGGAAGGGGGCACGAACGGGAGTCGATCAGCCCATGACAGGCATTTTGCCGATGGCGCGGCTGGCGTCGCGGATGCTCATCGCCTCGCACCGCACTTCGATGGTCGGATAAGGAATGTCGCCGGACCGGGCGAGCACCGGCTCCAGCTGCGCCTGACACGACGCTGCCGTCTGATACCCCGTCGGGGCAATCCGCTGGCGCTGGCACTGGCTGCCGTCATCGGCGCAGCCCAGGATCGCCATGACGTAGATCAGCTGGTCCATCGTCCCGTCCTCCTGCATCATCAATGCAGCGAAGTGGCAAACGGTTCCGTCGGGCCGTTGCATCCTTGCGGCGGCTGTCCCACATGGGCGCTTGACCATGCCGCCAATCTCCGAACCTTCCAGCGCCGATCGGCCGCTCTGGCCGACCATTCGCCGGTTTCTGCCCTATCTGTGGCCGACCGATGCCCCGGGGCTGAAGCTGCGCATCGTGGGGGCGATGGCGTTCGTCCTGCTGTCCAAGCTGGTGCAGGTCTATGGCGCCCCCTTTGCGCTGAAGGGCGCGGTGGACCGGATGGCGATCGACGACCGGTCGGCGGTCACGCTCGTCGTGCTGCTGGTCATCGGTTATGCAGCCGCGCGGCTTGGCGGCGTGTTCTTCGACAATCTGCGCAACGTCGTTTTCGAGCGCGTGGGACAGGAAGCAACGCGTCGGCTGGCCGCAGCCACCTTTCGGCATCTGCACCGCCTGTCGCTACGCTTTCATCTGGAACGCCGGACCGGCGCGATCACCAAGGTGGTCGAGCGCGGGACGAAGAGCATCGATACCATGCTCTATTTCCTGTTGTTCAACATCGCGCCGACCATCCTGGAACTGGCGCTGGTGCTGCAGATTTTCGGATCGCGCTTCGGCGGCTGGCTGGTCGCGGGCACCCTGGCGATGGTGGTCGGCTATATCGCCTTTACTCGCTGGGTTACCGATTGGCGGGCCAAGCTGCGCGAGCAGATGAACGATCTGGACACCGGGGCGGTCGCCCATGCGGTCGATTCGCTGCTCAATTTCGAAACGGTGAAGTATTTCAACGCCGAACAGCGCGAAGGCGACCGGTACGAACGCGCCATGACCGCCTATGCCAATGCGGCGGTCAGATCGGAAAACTCGCTGGCATGGCTGAATATCGGGCAGGCGCTGATCACCAACGCGATGCTGGCATTCGGCATGGCGCTTGTCGCCTATGGCTGGGCGCGGGGGGAATTCACGTCCGGCGACGTGGTGCTGGTATCGACACTGCTGTCACAGCTGTTCCGGCCGCTCGACATGCTGGGCTGGGTCTATCGCACCATTCGTCAGGGGGTGATCGACATGGCCGCGATGTTCGACCTGATCGATCAGCCGGCAGAGGTCGTGGACGTGCCGGGCGCGATGCCGCTGACCGTGACAGGCGGCCATGTGCGGTTCGAAGGGGTGCGGTTCGGATATGACCCCGAACGCACGATCCTGAAGGGGATCGACCTGGACGTTCCGCCCGGATCGACGCTGGCGGTGGTCGGGCCGTCGGGCGCGGGCAAATCGACGCTGGCGCGCATCCTGTACCGGTTTTACGACCTGACCGGCGGGCGGGTGACGATCGACGGGCAGGACATCGGCCGGGTGACGCAGGAGTCGCTGCGCGCCGCCATCGGCATCGTCCCGCAGGACACGGTGCTGTTCAACGACACCATCGGATACAATATCGGCTATGGCCGCGACGGCGCCAGCCAGGCGGAAATCGAGGCGGCGGCGCGCGGCGCGGCGATCGGCGCGTTCATCGACAGCCTGCCCGATGGCTATGCCACGCGTGTCGGCGAGCGCGGCCTGAAACTGTCGGGCGGCGAGAAGCAGCGGGTCGCGATTGCGCGCACGTTGCTGAAAAACCCGCCGATCCTGATCCTGGACGAGGCGACCAGCGCGCTTGACACGCGAACCGAGCATGAAATCCAGTCGACACTGGAATCGATCGAGCGCGGGCGCACCACGATCATCATCGCGCACCGCCTGTCCACCATTGTCGGCGCGGACCAGATCGTCGTGCTGGACCAGGGCATGGTCGCCGAACGCGGCACCCATGCCGAACTGCTGGCGCAGGGCGGGCTTTACGCCGAAATGTGGGCGCGTCAGGCGCAGGAACAGGAAGCGGCGCTGGCCGAGGCGTGATCCTCACCAATCCGCCGATCAGTGGCGGAAGTGGCGCATTTCGGTGAACAGCATGGCCAGCCCCGCTTCGTCGGCCGCGGCGATCACATCGTCATCACGGATCGACCCGCCCGGCTGGATCACACAGGTCGCGCCCGCTTCGACCGCCGCCATCAGGCCGTCGGCAAAGGGGAAGAACGCATCGCTGGCCACCGCCGAACCGATGGTGCGCGGTTCATCCCACCCGGCCTTTTCCGCCGCGTCCTTTGCCTTCCACGCCGCGATCCGCGCGCTTTCCAGCCGGTTCATCTGGCCGGCGCCTACCCCGGCGGTCGCACCGTCGCGGGCATAGACGATGGCGTTGGACTTCACATGCTTGGCCACCGTCCAGGCGAATTTGGCATCGGCCAGTTCCCGCCCCGTCGGCGCGCGCTTCGTCACCTGACGCAGTTCGACATCGGCCAGCACGCCATTGTCACGCGACTGGACCAGCAGGCCGCCGGCAATCGTCTTGACCATCAGGCCGGGGCGGCGCGGATCGGCCAGATCGCCGACCAGCAACAGGCGCAGATTCTTCTTGGCGGCAAAAATCGCCCGCGCCTCATCGGACGCGCCGGGCGCAACGACGACTTCGGTGAAAATCTCGGTAATCGCGCGCGCCGTCTCTGCATCGAGCGCACGGTTGAGCGCGATGATCCCGCCAAAGGCCGATACGCTGTCGCACTGGAATGCGGCACGATAGGCATCGATCAGCGTGTCCGCGCTGGCGACGCCGCACGGGTTGGCATGCTTGACGATCACCGCAGTGGGCGGGCCGTCGCGAAACTCGGTCAACAGCTCAAGCGCGGCATCGGCGTCGTTATAATTGTTGTAGCTCAGTTCCTTGCCCTGCACCTGTTCGGCCTGGGCAATGCCGGACGCCGCAGGGCCTTTCGGCAGGTAGAGCGCGGCCGATTGATGCGGATTTTCGCCATAGCGCAGCGTTTCGCCCAGCCGGAATGCCAGCGGCAGCGTGGCGGGAAACCGCTCGCCCTGATCGGCAAAGGCGAACCATTGCGCGATCGCGCTGTCATAGGCTGCGGTCGCGGCATAGGCCTTTGCCGCGAGGCGACGGCGGGTGGCGAGCGAGGTTGCCCCAGCATTGTCCGCCAGTTCCCCGATCAGCGCCGGATAGTCGGCCGGATCGGTGACGATGGCGACACTGGCATGGTTCTTGGCGGCCGAACGCACCATGCTTGGCCCGCCAATGTCGATATTCTCGATAATCTCGTCCCGGTCGGCGCCCTTGGCCACGGTCGCGGCAAAGGGGTAGAGGTTGACGACGACGATATCGATCGCGCCGATGCCATGCGCCTGCATCGAGGCGACATGATCGGCATTGTCGCGCACCGCCAACAGGCCGCCATGAACGATCGGGTGCAGCGTCTTGACCCGCCCATCCATCATTTCGGGAAAGCCGGTCAGGTCGCTGATGTCGCGGACGGCAAGGCCCGCATCGCGCAGCGCCTTTGCCGTGCCGCCCGTCGACACCAGTTCGACGCCGTGCCCGGCAAGGGCTGTGGCGAGTTCGACGATGCCTGTCTTGTCGGAAACCGACAACAGGGCGCGGCGCAGCGGGACCATATCCATGCCCGGCGCCTTTTCAGGATCGCGGGGCGAAGGGCAAGGGCAAATCAGCGGCTGCGGTGCAGAACCCAGGTGACAGAGGTGCCGCCGGGCGGCGTTTCGCCGGACAGGACCAGCTGACGCGTGCCGTGCGGGCGGCCGCGCGGGTCGATCCACACGCTGTCCTCGACACTCATCGCCGCACCCCGCGCCCGGAATTGCCAGAGCGCCCCGCCCGGCACGCGCAGGAACGCGCCCTGTCCGTCGGCGGTGGGTGCAACCTCGATCCCCGGCGCCAGATGAAACCGCACGGCAAAGGGCGTGTCCCCCCGCCGCTTGCGCCCGCGCGGCAACAGCATGTCTTCGCCGCGCAGATCGCGTCCCTCGGCCGACAGGATCAGCTGGCGGCGATGGACAAAGCCGAAGCGGCGGACATAGCCGTCATGGCTCGCCTCGATCCGGGACGATCCGTCGCCTTCCTGCCGGGTCAGCTCGATCTCGCCCACCCCGCGGCCAAGCGTGCCATCGGCATGGATGGCGGTGGAATTGCTGTCGGCGATGACCAGCGTGGAGTGGGCGGCCGTGGTCCGCAGCCCCTCACCCAGCATTTCGGCGACCGAATGGTGGCATCCGCGCGCGCCGCCGCAATTGACGATGATCCGGTTCGGCCCGTCCGACAGCTCGAACGCCAGCGTCGATGCGCAGCCCCCCTCCACCACCCGGGCGACGGGCGGCGGCGCAGCATCCAGGATCAGGGCAGCGGTGCCGGCCGTGATGCTGTGATAGCCCCAGTCGCGCGGCTGGCGCAGCGGCCGGGTGCGCACGCCTGTGGCGGCAACGATCTGATCCAGCGCATCGGCATCCATCGGTGCCGATCCCTGCCAGCTGCCAGTGCCGCCATCGCCGTGGCGCAGGCCGATCAACGCGGCGACCATCCGCACCAGCGCCTGTTCAAGCGAGCCCGGCGCATCCAGCCGGCGTGCGGCATAGGTGGCGCGCAGCATGGTCAGCAGCATGATCGCCTCTGCCTGGGCATCGGGCGACCGGGAAACCACGCCGCCATCGGCGAATTGCGATGCGCCAAGCGCGCGTTCCAGCCCTGCCTCTGCCCCCGCCCGGCGTCCGTCGCCGCCGGGGATCATCAACAGCGATGCGACCATGCCTGACCATCCGGCAATGCGCGGCAGGCCGGCCGGTGCCTTGTCCACCACCCGTTCCAGATGCCGCGATCCGCGCGCCAGCGTGTTCAGCACCCTGGACCGGTAAATCAGGTCGCTGCTCGACAGGATCAGCGGCGCGTGCGCGACCCAGAACAGGATGCGGCGACCCCATTGGTCCGCACGCCATGCCGGATCGCCGACGCGTTCGGCATGGGCATCCAGCCATTGGCGCATGATCGATTCGGCGATCGGCGCGGCGGTGACCCGCGGCGCGACGGTCGACAGATCGCGCAGCCAGGCGAAACTGTGCACATATTCGGCAAAGGGACGCGAAAAACCGGGCCGATCCAGCGACAATCCGGCGATGTTCAGCGTTTCGCCGCGATAGCTGAGCATCCCCTGCAGCATCGCATTGCCGCGCGCCGCGTCACCCATGAACGGATCATCGGCCACCGCCAGCAGTTTCAGCGGATAGCGGCCGCGCAGTGCCAGCCGGTGGATCGGCGTGCGCCATGCCAGCCGCTGAAACCGGTCGGTCAGCCGTTCCGCCAGCGAAAGGCCGCGATCGCCGCCAAGGCGGACAAGCCGCTTGCCCTCATCAATCCCGTCTCCGGGCGGCGACGGCGGCGTCTGAATGTTCATTCGCCCCGAAGCGCCCGGATATTGTCGGCATAGGCACCGGGACCGCCGGTAAAGGTGGCGGTGCCCGCCACCAGCGCATCGGCCCCGGCCGCGATGGCGCGCGGCGCGGTCTGCCGGTCGATGCCGCCATCCACCTCCAGGTCGATGGCCCGGCCCGACGCATCGATCATCGCGCGCAGATCGGCAATCTTGTCCAGCTGGCTTTCAATGAACTTCTGCCCGCCAAATCCGGGATTGACGCTCATCACCAGCACCAGATCGATCAGGTCGGTGACATGGGCAATGGCGGACAGCGGCGTTGCGGGATTGAGCACCACGCCCGCCCGCTTGCCCAGGCCACGGATCGTCTGCAGCGTGCGGTGCAGATGCGGGCCGCTTTCCGGATGCACCGAAATGCAGTCCGCACCGGCATCGGCAAAGGCCTGAAGGAACGGATCGACCGGCGCGATCATCAGATGCACGTCGAACGGCTTGGCCGAATGGGGGCGCAACGCGTTGATGACTGCCGGACCGATCGTCAGGTTCGGCACGAAATGGCCGTCCATCACATCGACATGGATCCAGTCCGCGCCGGCCGCGTCGATGGCGCGCACTTCCTCGCCCAGGCGGGAAAAATCGGCGGACAGGATGGAAGGCGCGATGCGGACAGGGCGGGTCATGCGGCTCTTTTTCATTACGGCGACGTCGGGTGGGTCCGCTTTCTTGCGAAGCAACCCCCTATCTCTACCACCGCGAATCAGTGCCGCAAGGCGCGTCAGCCAGTTCGCATCATTCGCGCCATGAAAAATCCGTCCATGCCGCCCGCATCCGCCAGCATCCCCGGCAGCACGCGCAGCCAGCCGCGCGGATGGGCCGGGCCGACGCCTTCGGGCAACTCGCTGGGCAGCACGGGGTCCAGCGCGAAATCGCCCCGCGCGGACAGGAAGCGTTCGATCTGCGACTCGCCCTCCTCCGGCTCCAGCGAACAGGTGGCATAAACGATCAGGCCGCCCGGCCGCACCCAGTCGGCAGCGCGGTCCAGCAGCCGCGCCTGAAGCTCGGCCAGTTCGGCGACGATGCGCGGCCGCACCCGGTACAGGACATCGGGATGACGACGGAAAATGCCGCTGGCGCTGCATGGCGCATCCAGCAGCACGATGTCCGCCGGTACATCGGGCGCCCATTGCTCAAGATCGGCGGTAACCACGCTGGCGCCAAGGCCCGTGCGCGCCAGATTTTCGGAAAGTCGCGCCAGACGACTTTCCGACGAATCCACGGCCGTCACCGTCCATCCGGCAGCCGCCAGCTGCAGCGTCTTGCCGCCCGGCGCTGCACATAAATCAAGCGCCGTGCCGCTGCCCCCGCCGAGCAGCCGGGCGGGCAGCGATGCGGCAATATCCTGCACCCACCATTCGCCCTCCGCAAAGCCGTCCATTGCGGGCACTGATCCGCCCGGCGGCACACGGATATGGCCGGGCAGCAGGCTGTGCCCGCCCAGCGATGCGGCCAGCCGATCGGTCGCGGCGGGATCGGCCAGGCTCAGGTCCGTCGGCGGCTGAGCCGCCAGTGCGCGGGCGGCAGCATGGACGGCGGCGTCGCCCCATGCCTTTCGCCAGCGGCGTGCGACCGCATCCGGCAGGGTCGGCTTGGGCGGCAGCGCCGCCTCCGCCCGCATCAGCGCGCCGAACACGCCATGCACCAGTTTGCGCGGGCCGCCGTCGACCAGCGGCAGCACGGTCGAAATGGCGGCATGAGGGGGCGTGTTCAGCTCCAGCGACTGCGCTAGCGCCATGCGCAGCACGAACCGCGCTTTGGCATCATCGGGCAGTTTTTTCGCGGTCGCCCCGTCGATCAGCGCGTCCAGATCGGGCAGCCAGCGCAGCACCTTGGCGGCAAGGGCATGAGCAAGCGCGCGGTCCTCACGCCGGTCCAGCCCCGCCGCCGCGCTGTCCAATGCAGCCTCCAGCGGCAGGCCGCGCCGAAGCACGGCATCAAGCAGCTTCAGGCTGGCGCGGCGGGCGGCGACACCGGGCGGATCGCTGGCAAGAACGGGGCGGGCCAAGCCGGATCAGCCGCGCCGCAAGGGGTCGAGCGCGCTGGCACGCGGCCCAGTTGCCGGTCGGCTGACCGGACGATCGCCCATTTCCAGCGCCATTTCCTCCAGCGCCGCGATCCGGTTGCCGGTATCGGGATGCGTGGAAAACAGGTTGTCGCCGCGCGACAGGCCGGGGACGATGTACAGCTGCGACGTTGCCGGGATGCGCTGCGCAACGCTGTTGGGGATCATTTCCGCCCCCCGCGCCAGCTTGGCCAGCGCACTGGCCAGCGCACGGGGATTGCCGGAAATCTCCGCCCCGGCCCGGTCCGCGCCATATTCGCGCGTCCGGCTGATCGCCATCTGCACGATCATCGCGGCAAAGGGCGCGACCAGCACCGCCAGCAACCCGGCAATCCCGGCCGACCGGTCATCCCCCGAACGAAAGAACAGCCCGAAATTGGCCAGCATCGAAATGGCCCCGGCAATCGTCGCGACCATCGTCATGATCAGCGTGTCGCGGTTCTTCACATGGCCAAGCTCATGCGCCATTACCGCCGCGACCTCGTCCCGGTCCAGGATGCGGAGCAACCCGGTGGTCGCGGCGACGGCCGCGTTTTCGGGATTGCGGCCGGTGGCAAAGGCGTTGGGTTGAGCCTCCTCCACCACATAGACGCGCGGCATGGGCAGGCCGGCACGCTGCGCCAGGTCGCGGACGATGCCGTAAAATTCCGGCGAACTGGCGGCATCCACCTCGCGCGCATTGTGCATCCGAAGGACGATCTTGTCGGCGTTCCAATAGGTAAACAGGTTCATGCCCACCGCCACCAGCAGCGCGATGATCATGCCGCCCCGGCCGCCCAGCGTCAGGCCCAGCGCCATGAACAGCGCCGTCATCGCCGCCAGCAGCATCGCCGTCTTCATTCCGTTCACTTGAACACACTCCTTCGCCCCCTAATTTGGGAGCGAACCTGCGATTTCGCAATCATCCGGAGCCACTGCCATGGGCCAGCGCCCCGCCCACATCAAGCCGCCCGCCTATCTGTCCAAGTCGCCGCCGGTGCCGCAACCGAAAGCGGTGGAGCCGGATCAGAAGGACCCGGACGGTCAGAGCCCGACGCGCTATGGCGACTGGGAGCTGAAGGGCATCGCCATCGATTTCTGATGCCCGGCCGCGACCGGCCATGGTTCAGCCCTGGCCGTCGCCCTGATAGCGGATCTGCAGATAGCGTTCGCGCGTCGCCAGCTGATTGAGCGCCCCTTCGGCAAGCTGGGCGTTCATCTCCGCAATCTCCTGATCGATCCGGGCAAGGCCATCGACCAGCTGCTGGTCCGGCGTGCGGCCGTGCCGTTCCACCTTGCGCAGCGTCGGCGGCACCTGTTCATAGCCGCGGATCAATTCCGGCAGCTGCTCGCCGATCAGCTTGCGGACCTCGAACCCGGCGGGATCGCCCTCGCCCACCTTGGCCAGCTGCGGACCCAGCGCGTCGAGCTGAACGCCGATCCGGTCCACCAGATTGAGCGCAGGCGCAGGGAGCAGCGGCCGCTGCCGTTCCAGCCACGCCTCTGTCTGCTGCGGTAATGCCTTCAACGGCACTTCGGCCAGCCGTTCGGGCGTCGGCGCAGGGACCAGCGGAAAGATCGCAAAGAACAGCGTTACCGCGATCAGCAGTCCCATCACCAGCAACGCGCCGCCCATGCCGAGCGGGACGAACCAGCCGATTGCCAGCGCGGCCACGATGATCGCGATGTCCGCCACCGCGATCCGGCCAAGGCGGCGCAGGATCTCCGCCTCCCGCCGCTGGCGTCCGCGCGCGCGATACCGGTCGCGCGTGCGATCCAGCACGGCGCTTGCCCGCTCGATCTCGCGGTCGACGTCGGTCACAGCGCCTCCAGCTTGTAAAGGTCCGCCCCGCCCTGTCCGGCATTGGCGGCCTGACCCTCGGCACGGGCGATATAGCCCTTGGACTTTTCCACCTCGTTCGACAGCGTCGTGACCGTGGTCTTCATGCTGTCCAGTGCCTTCAGCTTGAACGTGTCGATGGCGTCCATCGTGTCATAGATGTTCTGGAACGCGCGTTGCAGCGTTTCCAGCGGGATCGTGCTGGACGCTGCCTGTTCATGGATCCGCGCCGTGTTCGATTTCAGCATTTCGCCGGTCGAATCGATCAGGCCCGCCGTGGTGGTGTTCAGCGCCGTGATCTGATCCAGCACCAGTTTCTGGTTGGTCAGCGCCTGGGCCACCGTTACTGCCGTGCGCAGCGCGGACACGGTGGTCGTGCTGGCCCGGTCCACGCCCTTGACCAGTTCGACATTGTTCTTCTTGACCAGGTCCAGCGCCAGATAGCCCTGCACCGTCACCGCCATCTGGGTCAGCAGGTCCTGCGTCCGCTGGCGGACATAGAAGAGCGCGGTTTCGCGAATCGCCCTGGCCTTGGCCGGGTCGGTCGCGTCCAGATCGTTGGCGCGATCCTCCAGCCGGGCGTCCATCGCCTTGCTGATATGGATCATCTGTTCCAGCCGGCCCATCGCCGCCCACAGATTCTGCCGCTCCACATCGATGGCGGCATTGTCCATCAACAGCTCGTCCTTGCCGCTGGCCAGCGACTTCAGGATGCCGTTGATGTGGCTTTGCGAGGATTTGTACTGGTCGAAATAATTGTTGATCTTGTCGCCGAAGATCCGGTCCAGAAAGCCGCGCTTGTTGAAGAACTTGCCATTGGCGCCGGGGTCAAGCCGCTCGACCGTACGGCGCAGTTCGATCAGGTCGGCGCCGATGCCGCTGTCCTTGTCCATCGCCTTGACCGGACGATCGAGGAAGCGGTTGGACTGGCCCGCCGCCTCGCGGATTTCCTTTTGCCCCATCGCGGTGATCGCATCGACGCGCTTGCCGAATTCGGGCGAATTGACGTCCTGCGCCACCAGATCGTCGACGAACTGGTCCACCCGCGCTTCAAGCTCGGTCCGCTTGGCCTCGTCCACGGGCACCAGCCCCGCCGCCTTGGTCGCCGCCACAACCGGCACCGGATCGGGCGGCGTCAGCTGAAGATCGGCGGTTGCAGTCGCGGTTTCGGTGGCCATTCATTCCTCCATGCCAGGTGGCCCAGCATGACCGGGTTCGGCACTTCCTTCAACTGTATGATATAAGCAACACACCTGACCGATCAAGCGGCCTGATGCCTTTGCCCTTTCGCATCTGCGGCAACTCGGCTATGCGCGCGCCAACTTGTTTCCGGGAAAATTGAATGAATCTGCGCAACATCGCCATCATCGCGCACGTCGATCATGGCAAGACGACCCTTGTGGACCAGCTTTTCCGCCAGTCCGGGACCTTTCGTGACAACCAGCGCGTCGAAGAACGCGCGATGGATTCCAACGACCTGGAAAAGGAACGCGGGATCACCATTCTGGCCAAGCCGACCAGCGTGGAATGGAACGGCACGCGCATCAACATCGTCGACACGCCCGGCCACGCCGATTTCGGCGGCGAGGTGGAGCGCATCCTGAGCATGGTCGACGGCGTCATCCTGCTGGTCGATTCCTCCGAAGGCGCGATGCCGCAGACAAAGTTCGTCACCGGCAAGGCGCTGAAACTCGGCCTGCGCCCCATCGTCGTCGTGAACAAGATCGACCGCAGCGACGCGCGCGTTCAGGAAGTGCTGGACGAGGTGTTCGACCTGTTCGTCACGCTGGAGGCGACCGACGAACAGCTGGATTTCCCCGTTCTCTATGCCTCGGGCCGCAACGGCTATGCCAGCGATGATCCCGAAGCACGCGAAGGCACGCTGACCCCGCTGTTCGAAAAGATCGTCGCCCATGTGCCGCCGCCCAGCGTCGATCCGGATGCCGAGTTCAAGTTCCTGGTGACCCTGCTCGACCGCGACAATTTCCTTGGCCGCATCCTGACCGGCCGCGTGGAAAGCGGCACCGTCCGCCTGAACCAGCCGATCCATGCGCTCGACAGCGACGGCAAGGTGATCGAGGCGGGCCGCGCGTCCAAGATCATGGCGTTCCGCGGCCTCGACCGCGTGCCGGTGGAAGAGGCGCAGGCGGGCGACATCATCTCGCTGGCCGGGCTGGCCGTGGCGACTGTGTCCAACACCATCTGCGACACCAGCGTCACCGTGCCGCTGCAGGCACAGCCGATCGATCCGCCCACCCTGTCGATGCGCTTTGCCGTGAACGACAGCCCGTTTGCCGGGCGCGAGGGCAGCAAGGTGACGAGCCGCATGATCCGCGACCGCCTGTTCCGCGAGGCGGAATCGAACGTGGCGGTCAAGGTGACCGAAAGCGCCGACCGCGACAGCTATGAAGTGGCCGGCCGCGGCGAGCTTCAGCTTGGCGTGCTGATCGAAACGATGCGCCGCGAAGGGTTCGAACTGGGCATCAGCCGCCCGCGCGTGCTGTTCCGCGATGGCGAGCATGGCCGCGAAGAGCCGTATGAAACCGTCGTCATCGACGTGGACGAAGAATTTTCGGGCACGGTTGTCGACAAGATGAACCAGCGCAAGGCCGAGATGACCGATATGCGGCCGTCCGGCGGCGGCAAGACGCGCATCACGTTCAGCGCCCCGTCGCGCGGCCTGATCGGCTATCACGGCGAATTCCTGTCCGACACGCGCGGTACCGGCATCATGAACCGGCTGTTCGAGAAGTATGGGCCCCACAAGGGCGCGATCGAGGGCCGCAAGAACGGCGTCCTGATTTCCAACGGTTCGGGCGAGGCACAGGGTTATGCGCTGGCGTCGCTTGAGGATCGCGGCATCCTGTTCGTCGGGCATGGCGAGGCGCTGTACGAAGGCATGATCATCGGCGAGAACGCCAAGACGGATGACCTGGAAGTCAATCCGATGAAGGCGAAGCAGCTGACCAACTTCCGCGCATCGGGGGGCAAGGACGATGCGATCCGCCTGACCCCGCCCAAGAAGATGACGCTGGAACAGGCCATCGCCTATATCGACGATGACGAAATGGTCGAGGTGACGCCCAAGACAATCCGGCTGCGCAAGGCGATTCTCGACCCGCATGAGCGCAAGAAGGCAAGCCGCAAGAAAGACGCTGCCTGACCCTGAACAGGCCCGCGCCGGCCGGATCGATCCCGTTCGGTCCACCGCGCGGGCTGGTCACGTCGCCGCGACAACCAGGCCGGATGATGGCTTGTTCATCTGTGTGAAAGGCTGATTTCAACACGCGATGGTGGTCATTCATCGTGTGTTGAGGAGCAGTCCTATGTCCACTCTTTCCGGAAAAAGCCGAATGTTCATCGCGCTGGCCCTGATGGCCGGCGCGGCGCCCGCCAGCCTGATGGCCCAGGAACAGGTCCCGCAGGAACAGGCCCCGCAGGAACAGGCCATGCCGACCCAGTCGGGTCCCGACATCAATGTCGTCGGCGATGTGCCCGATCCCGCCGGCCTGCCGGAAGGCCCCGAGGTTCAGGGCATCATTTCCGCCCGGAACGCCAATCAGATCCAGGTGACGACCAAGGATGGTCAGCAGAACGTCGTGCTGGTCAGCGAAGGCACGCGCGTCACCGGCAGCGGCGGCTTCCTCGGCCTTGGCCGCAGCAAGCTGGCCGCCGATTCGCTGCTGAACGGCCTGCCCGTCACGATCAAGACCAAGCAGTGGAGCGGTGGTCTGGTCGCCAGCCAGGTCAAGCTGGCGAACAAGGACCTGAAGGTCGCATCCATGATCCGGTCCGGCACCGACCAGCGTTTCGCCGAACAGACCGCCGCGACCGAGGAAGTGCGGACCCGCGTTGCGGACCTGCGCGGACGTGTGGCGAACATCGACCAGTATAATGTGAAGGCGACGACCAATGTGAACTTCGACACCGGCAAGGCCGTGCTGTCGGAGGAAGGCAAGGCCGCACTTTGCAGCGCCGCCCAGCAGGCCGAATCAATGGACAACGCGCTGCTGCTGGTCGTCGGTTACACCGATTCCACGGGCGATGAGGAATTCAACCAGACCCTGAGCGAAAAGCGCGCGGGCCGCGTGGTGAATTACCTGCAGCAGGCCTGCGGGTGGAAGCCGTATCGCATGCTGACCCCGACCGGCATGGCGGAGGCAGATCCGCTGGCCGACAACACGACCGAGGAAGGCAAGGCGCAGAACCGCCGCGTCTCGGTCAACATTCTGGTCAGCAAGGGGCTGGACGGGATGGAATCGGCCAGCCGGTAACGGCACTGCCATAACAGAAAGCGGCCCTGGCGCGATTGACACCAGGGCCGCTTTTTGGTGTCCGCCGCTCAACCGAGTATGGGCACGGTCACCGCCACCAGGCACAGGATCGCGACGATCCGGGGCGGCAGGCTGAATTCAAGCGTCAGTTTCATCGTCCGCCTCCTCATCGCCCGGCACATGGTCCAGCAGGTCGCCGGGGCGGCAATCCAGTTCCCGGCACAGCGCATTCAGGGTCGAAAATCGGATCGCCTTTGCCTTGCCGGTCTTCAGGATGGACAGGTTGGCCAGCGTGATGCCGACCCGCTCCGACAGATCGGACAGGGTCATGCGGCGGGCGTGGAGCAGATCGTCCAGCTTTACGATGATGGGCATCACACCGTCCCCTCGATCTCGGCGCGCATCTGCGTCCCCTGTTCAAAAACGCGGGCCAGGACGAACAGCGCCAGGATGGCCACCAGACTGGTTACCGAAATATCGATGCCGCCCTCTTTGGCCATTGGCAGCAGGGTGCGGGCCATGATGCCCAGAATGACGCTCCCGACCTCCAGCGACAGAAACAGCCAGGCCATGCTGCGCAGCCGTTCGGCGTTGCGGGCGATGAACGGATCCCCTGCCCGTACGGTCAACGCAATCCGGTAGAGCAGGGTAAAGAACGCGATGGTCAGGGCCAGGGTGACGGCCGCCCCCATCAGGATGGCGATTATCTTCCACGCCAGGTTTGCCGGATCGACGATGATGCGGTTTTGCGCAAGGCCATCGGCGATGCCGTGCATGAACTGGCCTTGAAACAGGGCGACCGTCGGGATGGCCAGCAGCACGACGCCAAGCGCGAACCACAGGAAAAGGGTGATGATGCGGGTGACAACGGCGGCGATCGCGATCAGCGCGCCGCCCGCTGCAGTATCCTGAACCTTGGTCATATCGAACCTCGATGTTGTCGTTATTGTTTTTCGATATGCCAATGCGGTAGCAGCGTCAATCGGTTTTATTGCTTTTCGATATAGGTGATACCGTTAAACAATAATCGGCAAAAAAGCGGGCGGGTGGACCCGCGCAGCCGACGACATCACGGGCTGCCCTGCCGCGACTGGTTCGGCCTGAATCCGGAAGGCGCCAGCACAGCGGGGCAGGATCATGCTGCAGCTGAGCTTCGGCGACGCAATTCGTTCCTGACCAGCTGCCCCGCGGTCGTGATGTTGGCATCGGTCCAGCGACCATCGGTTGTCGTTCCCGGCGTAAAGATCGAGCATAATTCCGCCTTGTCGCTGACCGACCAGTTGGCGTGGCTGATCCCGCGCGCTTCCATCCAGTCCCACCACGCCTGCGCCTCTGCCGCGTCGATCGAGCGATCGCCGCTGGCTTCGGTGACGCCATATTCGGTGACGAACAGCGCCGCGCCCCTCGCCAGCGCCCGGTCGGCCGCATCGCGCAGCCATTGCTTATGCGTGGCTGCGTAATAATGCAGCGTATAGGCGATGTTGGGATCGGCAACCGGATCGGCCGCCGCCTCCTCGACAGCCTGGCTCCAGGTGCGGGTGCCCAGCACGACCAGATTTCGCGCATCATGGGCGCGGATGCTGGCCAGCACCTGCCGGTGATAGGGCTTTAGCACATCCGACCAGCCATGGTTCTGCAGCGGCTCGTTATAGGGTTCGTAGATCAGGTTGGGCAACGCGCCCCATCGCTGCGCCACCCGGGCAAAAAAGGCAGCGGCATCGGCCGGGTGCGGTTCATGCGCATGCCAGTCCACGATGACATACAGGCCCAGTGCCACAGCGGCATCGACCACCGTTTCCAGCTTTGCCCATTCCCGGTCGGGATGTTCGCGATAGCCGCCCTGATCCACGGCCACCGCCGCGCGGATCAGGGTGATGCCCCAATCGTCGCGCAGCCGCCGGATCGTCGCCTCGTTCCAGTATTTTGCGATCCACTGGCTCCAGAACAGCGACATGCCGCGCAACGTGACCGGCTTTCCTGACTGATCGGTCAGGCGGCCGTCCCTCACCTCAAGGATGCCGTGCCGCGCAACGGCCGTCGCCGGCTGCGCGGCCAGAGATGGAGCGGCAAGGGACGGGGCGGCCAGCGGCATGGCGGCAGCCAGCCCGATCAGCGTGCGGCGGTCGATCATCGGGGTCATGGCCTCCTCTCCTGTTGGCGCAAGGGGACCGTGACTGTCCGTCCGTGTCAACCGGTCATGGCGAGCACCGCCTGCCATTCGGCATCGCTGACCGGGCTGACCGACAGGCGCGACTGGCGCAGCATGGCCATGCCGGCCAGTGCCGGTTCACCCTTCAGCGCGGCAAGGGGCACCGCAGGGTGCATGGCGCGAACCGGGCGCACCGGAACGGCCATCCACTCGCCATCCTTTGGATCGGGCACCGGATTGCCGGTCACCTCCATGATGCCGACGACCGCCTTTTCCGCGCCGCTATGGTAGAAAAAGGCGGTGTCGCCCGGCCGCATCGCGCGCAGGTGCAGGCGGGCGGCATTGTTGCGCACGCCATCCCACAGCGTGGCCCCATCGCGCTCAAGATCGGTCCAGCCATAGCTGTCCGGTTCGGATTTCATCAGCCAGTGCGCCATGCCTTTGCTGTCTCCTGCGATAAACCGCCGCTGAACGGGGGGTTCCACCTCCATTCAGCGCGATGCTGCCATGAATGATCCCATGCCGAAAGCCGGATGCGCCGTCATCCGGCCGGGGGCGGGGAGAATGAGGAGCATCCGAGATGACGATGTTGAACAAGATCGGGTTGGGCGCAGTGCTGGTCGCCACCACCCTGACCGCAGCAAGCCCGGCAGAGGCGCAGCGCTATCGCTATCGCGACCGGGACCGGGGCGGTGACGTCGCCGCAGCCGCGATCGTCGGCGGCATTGCTGGGATCGTGATCGGTTCGGCGCTGGCCGACCGGGATCGCGGCCGTTACCGCGGTTACGACCGCCGCTGGGACAACCGCGGCTGGGACGATCGCCGCTGGGATTATGATCGCCGCTATTATCGCGACCGCGGCTACTATCCCGCCAATGGCTATTATGCCCAGCGGTACCGCGATCATCGCCGCTGCGACGTGCGTCGGGTCTGGGATCCCTATGAAGGGCGGCGGGTGCGCGTCCGTTATTGCTACTGATCCAGCCGGAAAGGCGGCGCTGCCCATCGGCGCCGCCTTTTTCGTGGGGTACGGGCCATGGATGCGGTGACTCGGCGGCGTAACGAAACCGGGTTACGCTGAACCCATGACGCAAAGCGATTCGGCACCGCTCGCCCCAGACGATCCCTATGCCCGGACGGCACAGACCTTTCCGGTGCTGAGCGAAGCGATGGCCAGACGCATTACCGCCTATGGCCGGTCCGAACCCGCGGAAGAGGGCAGTTTCCTGTTCCGTCGCGGCGACCGAAGCGTCGATTTCTTTCTGGTCGAACAGGGCAGCATCGCGATCCTGGATCATGATGCCACCGATGGCGACCGCGTCGTTCATCATCACCAGCCGCGCCAGTTTACCGGCGAGCTTGACCTGTTCAACGACCGCAAGATCCTGGTCAGCGGGCAGGCGGCGGCCAATACGCGCGTCATTCGCGTCGCCCGGCCCGATTTCCGGCGCATGATCGCCGCAGAGCCGGATATCGGCGAGATCATCATGCGCGCCTTCATCCTGCGCCGGGTGGGCCTGATGCGTCACCGGCAGGGCGGCGTCACGCTGGTGGGGCCGGCCCATGCTGCCGCAACGGCGCGGATCGAAACCTTCCTCACTCGGAACGGCTATCCCCATCAGACGGTGGATACGGAGCGGGAGGCAGACCTGCCCGCCTGTCTTGATGCATTCGGAGTGGATGCCGATGCCCTGCCCGTGGTGCTGGTCGATGGCGGCGTGCTGCGCAATCCCAGCAATGCCGATCTGGCCGATGCCCTGGGTCTGACCGTCGGGCTTGATCCGGATCAGGTGCATGACGTCGCCGTGGTCGGCGCGGGTCCGGCGGGGCTGGCCGCCGCCGTCTATGCCGCGTCAGAGGGGCTCTCGACGCTGATCATCGAGGGGATGGCACCGGGCGGACAGGCGGGCACCAGTTCCAAGATCGAGAATTATCTGGGCTTTCCAACCGGGATTTCGGGCCAGGCGCTGGCCGGCCGAGCGCAGGTTCAGGCACAGAAATTCGGTGCCAGGCTTGCCGTTTCGCGGAGTGTCAGCGGCATCGACTGCGAGGCGCGGCCCTATCGCCTGATGCTGGACGACGGCGCCAGCGTGCAGGCGCGGGCCATCGTGATCGCCACCGGTGCACGCTATCGCAAGCTGGATCACCTGGCCGGATATGACCGGTTCGAGGGCAATGGCATCCATTACGCCGCCACGGCGATGGAGGCGGGCCTGTGCGCGGGCAGCGAGGTGGTCGTCATAGGCGGCGGCAATTCGGCCGGTCAGGCGGCGATGTTCCTGTCCAGCCATGCCGCCCATGTTCACATCCTGGTGCGCGGGCGCGGCCTTGCGGACACCATGTCGGCCTATCTGATCGAGCGGATCGAAGCGTGCGAAACGGTGACCCTGCATCCGCATAGCGAAATTACGGCGCTGGAGGGCGACCGACATCTGGCCGCGGTCCGCTGGACCGAGCGCCATACGGGCGAGGAAACGCACAAGGCGGTCGGCGCGCTGTTCGTGATGATCGGCGCGCAGCCCAATACGGCATGGCTGGAGGGTTGCGTCTCGCTGGACGACAAGGGGTTCGTCCAGACGCAGGGCGACCGTCTGTTCGAAAAATCGCAGCCGGGCATCTTTGCCGTGGGCGATGTCCGCGCGGGGTCGGTCAAGCGCGTCGCATCCGGGGTTGGCGAAGGATCGGTGGTCGTATCCGCCGTTCACGGCTATCTGGCCGATACTGCCGACTGACCTGCTGCACCGGGCCAAAGCCAGCTTGGCATCCGGCCATCGCCCCGCTATGCGGCGGGCATGAGCGACACGCCCCCCGACCATCTGTCCGTCAATCCGAACAGCCCGCATTTCGATGCCGAAACCCTGCGCCGTGGCATCGGCATCCGGTTCAAGGGCGTGGAACGCCGCGACGTCGAGGAATATTCGATTTCCGAAGGCTGGATCCGCGTCCAGCTGGGCAAGAAGGTCGATCGCCACGGCCAGCCGCTGACCATCAAGCTGACCGGTCCGGTCGAGGCATGGTATCAGGATGTCGGCGCGGCTGACGCTGCCGACGAGGGCGGCGACACGGGCGACGCCAGCGCCGACTGACCGAAGGTGCCGGCGGACGCTGGCGCCCATTCACCCATCCCGTCCGGCACGAAGCCCCGGCATTTACCGGGGCTTCGCCGAATTCAGTGGACGAAACGCGCCACCACGTCGCGATAGCTGCGGCTGACCTTTACCTGCGCGCCTGAATCCAGCACCAGGAAGCATTCGCCATTGGTGTGCGGCTTCACCTGCTTGACCAGGTCCAGGTTGACGATGGTGGAGCGGTGCACCCGCTGGAACCGGCGCGGATCCAGCCGCTTTTCCAGGTCCTTCATCGTTTGACGCAGGATCAGCGTGTTGTCGGCGGTCTTGATGCACATGTAATCGCCCGCCGCCTCGACGCTTTCGATGCTGTCCACATCGACGCGGAAAATCTGGCCGCGATCCTTGATGTTGATCAGCCGCTCGTACCGGCTCGATTCCGGCGCATCGGAACCGACGCTCAGCCCCTCGACCGCATCGGGGGCGACTTCGGCCAGCACTTCCTTCAGCTTTTCGACCTCGGCGCTGCCCCGCTTTTCGGTCAGCCGCTGGCGCACGCGTTCCAGCGTGTCGGCCAGACGGCTCTCCTCCACTGGCTTCACCAGATAATCGAATGCCTGCGCCTCGAATGCACGGATGGCATGATCGGAATAGGCGGTGACGAATACGAACAGCGGCGGTTCGACCTCCATCAGGCCCTGCACCACCGAAAACCCGTCAAAGCCGGGCATCTGGATGTCCAGAAACACAAGGTCGGGCTTGTGCGTCTTGATCGCGCGGATCGCTTCGCGGCCATTGCCGCATTTCTCGACGATTTCGACATCCTCATGCGCCTGAAGCCGAAGCTCAAGGCCCTGGATCGCCAGCGGTTCGTCGTCGACCAAAATGGTTCGAATTGTCATGCTGCCTCTCGATCGGGTTCTTCCAGCTGGAAGGGCAATTCAATCAGAACGCTGAATCCCCCACCTGGTTTCGATCGCGTTTCGAAACGATGCTGGTCGCCATAGGCCTGGGCCAACCGCTCGCGCGTGTTGGTCAGTCCTACGCCAGTCGACAGGCTTGGCCGCTTTGGCCGGTCGATCAAGCCGGGACCGGTGTCCGACACGGTGATCTGCACCCGTTCCCCGTTGAGGCGAGCGACGACCGCAATCTCTGCCCCCTCCTCCAGCGGCGTCACTGCATATTTGATCGCGTTTTCGACCAGCGGCTGCAGGATCAGCGAGGGCAGCCGCGCCTGGGCGACGCGAACGTCGATATCGAACTTTGGGCGCAGACGCTCGTCGAACCGCATCTTCTCGATCTCGAGATAGAGCTTCAGCGTCTCCACCTCCTGTTCCAGCGGCACGTGCGCGGTCGGTTCGTTCGCCAGGGTATAGCGCAGGAACGAGGCCAGCCGGCTGAGCATCGCATTGGCCCGCTCGGTCTGTTTCAACAGCACGAGCGTCGAGATGGAATTGAGCGTGTTGAACAGGAAATGCGGGTTGAGCTGATAGCGCAGCATCGCAAGCTGTGCCGAACTGGCCTGGCTTTCCAGATGCTGCATCTGATCGATCTGCGCCTCGACGATCAGATAGAAATTGATGCCGAAATACAGCGCCGACCATCCGGCCAGCACGGTAAAATTGAGGAAGACAAGGCCCAGCACCAGCTGAAGATCGACATTGGGCGCCGCCTGACGGATGAAGACGAAGGTAAAGGCATCGATGACGGCATACAGCCCCGTTGCCCCGACCAGCGTCAGCACGGTCAGCAAAATGCCCGAAAGGCGCGGCAGCCGCCGGTACATGGCATAAAGAACGGACAGCAGCAGCGTCAGGCAATAGCCGACGATCGCATTGATCATCACCGAAAGGACGGTGTCGACGTCAAAGCTGTTCGAAATGCTGGAAACCGTACGCAGCAGCAGATAGCCGGACCAGCCCGCCGCCTGCAGCACCCAGAAGGCGCGGCTCTTGTCTTCGAAAAACGGGCGGGAAAGCACGGGCGGACGCATCGCCGCCAATCTAGGCGCGGATTGCCGCCGGAGCAAATCCGGCCGGCCGGACCCAAA
Organism: Sphingomonas eleionomae; assembly: GCF_049889035.1. Classification (NCBI taxonomy): domain Bacteria; kingdom Pseudomonadati; phylum Pseudomonadota; class Alphaproteobacteria; order Sphingomonadales; family Sphingomonadaceae; genus Sphingomonas; species Sphingomonas eleionomae. The sequence goes on from NZ_JBLTWP010000002.1 coordinate 300,809, forward strand.
GAAAAACCGCCGCCCCATTGCTGGGACGGCGGCGAAAGGGATGCGATCGGCGATCGATCAGAAGTTGTAGCTGACGCCGACCTTCAGACGCCACACCGACGAGCTGACGTTGATCTGATTGTCGGTGTTGTAGTCGTTGCCGATGAAGTTGGTGATGATGTAGCGACCCTGCGAATCCACGCCGCCCGTCGCCAGATCCTGCAATCCCGAGAAGTTCCGGCGGCGCTGCATGTTCCAGTCGCGATCCAGGAAGTTCAGGAAATTGTCGAACGTCGCGTACAGGCGCAGGCTGTCGTTCTGACCGAACAGACGGCCCGGTCCCGGCAGATCCTGTGAGAAGCCGAGATCAAGGTCGAAATACCAGTCGTTGGTGCAGGTATTGCGCTCGACCGTGCGGCCCACATAGTCCTTCGCGCAGTTCAGATTGGCCGCAAACGCCGCCAGATCAGCCACAGCCGTGGGATTGGACGACGGCGACACGTTCGGATCGTTCACCCCGGTGGGGATGTAGATCAGGGCGTTGTCGTTGCCCGACTGCGGCACATTGAACACGCTTCCGCCGGTAAAGGTCAGGCTGTACGGACGGCCCGAACGCGCCACGAAGGTCGCGCTCAGCGTGGTGTTCAGATCGGAGAAGAACTGTTCGCTGAACGTCGTCTGCAACGAGATGTTGTGACGGCTTTCATAGAAGCCACGCGATGCCGACGGATTCTGGCGGTCGAACGCGGCGGTCAGGTCATAGTTGGACCCGGCCGTCGAGTTGTACAGGTTCCGGCGATCCTGCGAGTCGGTGTACGAATAGCCGAGGCTGATGAAGGTCGAACCACCATCGGTGATCAGGCCGCTGCCGAACGTCTTCGACAGGATGAACGACGCGATATGGCTGCGCCATCCGGCCGAATTGGTCAGCATCAGTTCGTCGAACCGCGTCGTGGTGAAGCACGCCGGGGTCAGACCCGAAAACACCGGGTTCGGATTGGTCGACACCAGGATGGCATCGCAACCGGTCAGGTTGAGATCGACACCGCGATAGATCGGACGCCCATCCACGGTCCGGCCATTCAGGCCCTGCCGCGGATCGACCGCCTGAGCCAGGTCGACGATGGTGAACGGATTGCGGAACTGGCTGTAGATATAATCCAGATTGACGTTCCAGCCGCTGAAGAAGCCTTCGCCACCGAAATCCAGCTGTGACTGAAACCCGATATTGGCGCGCAGAACCGTCGGCGTCTTGATACCCGGATCGATCGACTGGACGTTGCCCAGGCCACGGCTGGCAATGGCGGACGCGCTCTGCTGAAAGCAACTCGGAACGCCCGTGAACTGACCGTTCACGACCACGTCAAGCTGCTGACCGGCGGCAAGGCCGCAAGCCGCATCCTGCGTGGTGCCGGTCGCAAAGCCGCGGCCGTCATTCTGGAACGCATTGCCGAACCACACCAGCGGATCGCCGCCGGAGAACATGCCGACACCGCCGCGGAACGAGCTGCGCGAGAAGATCGCAAAGTCGTTCGGTTCAAAGGTGAAGGCGACGCGCGGCAGCAGGATCGGCTCAAGATTGCTGAACGCAACCGAGTTGGTGCGACCATAGCGATCGAAGAACACCGAGTTGGGACGCGGAGCGCCGCCCGAGAACCAGTCGGTGCGCAGGCCGAGCACGACGCTCAGCTGATCGGTCAGCTGCCAGTCGTCCTGAGCATAAACCGTCCAGATCGTCCGGTCGAACTCGGCGGCAGCATCGTTGACGTTGCCGGTCGAGGTGAAGTTGCCGAACGCACCTTCGGTCAGGCCGGGAATGACGTTCGCCGGCGTAGTGTTCGTCTGGTTGTTGCCCAGGCCCGGCGACAGCAGACCGGCTTCCAGGTCGGCGGCGTTGCGGAAGACCAGCGTACCCGTCGCGTTCTGGACGAACAGGTTGAACAGCTTGGCATAGTTCGCTTCGAAACCGAGCTTCAGCTGGTGGTCGCCGGCGTCATACTTGGCCAGCGCGCGGACCTGATGCAGTTCGGTGCGCAGGTCGTTGGCCGAACGCGAATTGCCCGGGCCCGCCAGCACGGTGCCGTCGGGGCCGGTCGCATTGTCGATGCCGACGATGATGCGCGGAATCGGATTGGCCGACTGCGCTTCGCCGCCGCCAAGCGGGTCCTGACGATCGGTGACCTTCGACAGCGAGTAGCGGAACTCGGTCGACAGGCGGTCATTCCAGTTGGAATAGAGGCGCGCCGAATAATAGTCGGAGATGGTGCCGCTGACCAAGAAGGTGTTGGCGCCCGTCACCTGCGGCGACGTCGTGCCGGTGAAGAAGTCGTCGGGGCGAACCGTGCCTTCTTCCAGGCGCTGATAGGTCGCCTCGAAACGATGATCGTCGTTGATGTACCAGTCGAGACGCCCGAAATAGCGATCGTTGCTGAAATCGCGGCTGGTGACCAGCGGGCCGGTCTCGATACCATAGACGCGGCTCAGGATTTCGGAAATGCGGTTGAACTCGGCGACCGGCACACCGGCAAGCGAGTTGGGATAACCAGCACCGGCCGGGCCGTCATCCTGGCTCTGACCGGCTTCCTGATGCTCATAGGCACCATAGATGAACAGGCGATCGGGGATGATCGGGCCGCCCAGCGCCACGCCCCAGCGCTTTTCCGGCTCGATCGGAGCGACATTGCGGTCGGCGACGCGCTTGCCGCGCAGGTCCGAGTTCGAATATTCGAAAAAGGCGGAACCGGTGATCTTGTTCTGGCCCGAACGGGTAACGACGTTGATGGCGCAACCGGTAAAGCCACCATATTCGACGTCGAACGGCGCAAACTGCACCTGGGTTTCGCGCACGGCATCATAGGGAACCGGGGTCGAGCTGCGCGAGGCAAAGCCCGTGTCGTTCAGGCCATAGATGTCGCCCTGGCTGATGCCGTCGACGGTGAAGGCGTTGCCGCGATCGTTGCCGCCCAGGCACGAGATGCGGTCGACGCCGGACCCGCCATCATCGCGGTCAAGGCTGACGCGCGGGTCGATGCGGATGACATCGCGGATGTCGCGGTTGAAGCTGGGCGCATTGGCCAGCACTTCGGCACCGAACGAGGTGCCCGGACCGACCGCCAGCTGGGTCACGGCGACGCGCGTGCCGGTGACGACGATATCGCCCTCACCCGAGCTCAGGTTGAACGCCAGGCTGGTGTTGCCCTGCAGCGTGGTGATCACGCCTTCGATCGTCTGGCCCTGATACCCCTCGGCATTGGCAGCGACGGTGTAGGGACCGCCGGTCGTCAGATTGTCGGTGCGAAACCCGCCATTGTCGTTGGTGGTCAGCGTCCGAGCCGAACCCGTGCGGGTATCGGTGACCGTGACCGAGGCACCGGTGATCGGCTGGCCCGATTCATCGAGCACGCGTCCTTCGATTCCGGTGGTGATCTGCTGCGCGCTGACCGCGGCAGGCATCATCAGCGCAGCAACAGCCGCGCCCATAAACAGATGGTTTCGCATCGTTTTCCCTTTGAAAGCCCCAAACAGGCGGATGCGGTGCATTTCACCGTCTGTCGCCGCCCATGGGACGGCATTATTGCCGGAATGTTACAATGCGCAAAGGGGGGCGACGCGAAGATTTGCCGCGTTGCAAAATTGCATCACTGCGCCGCGGCAACGATGGCCGACCATGCTGCCTCATCGATCACCCGGATGCCGAGATCGGCGGCTTTCTTGAGCTTGCTGCCCGCACCCGGCCCGGCCACGACCAGGTCCGTTTTGGCCGAAACAGACCCCGCCACCTTTGCCCCCAGCGCCTCTGCCTGCGCCTTGGCCTCGTCGCGCGACAGGGTTTCCAGGCTGCCGGTGAATACCACCGTCTGGCCCGTCACTTCCGATGCCCGCGCCTCGACCACGAAAGGTGGCGGGCTGACCTCGACCAGAAGATCGTCCCAGACGGCGCGATTGTGCGGTTCGTGGAAAAAGTCGGTAAGCGCATGGGCGACAGCCGCGCCGATCTGATCCACCCCGATCCGCTCCGCCAGCGCCTTGTCCAGCCGCACCTGCGCCTTGCGCGCATCCTCGCCCAGCGCGGGATGATGCCCGTCGCGCAGGCGGATCAGCTCATCGGCAAGGTCCCTGACGGCTTCCAGCGTTTCATACCGGCGCAAAAGGTCGCGCGCCGTCACCGCGCCGACATGGCGGATGCCCAGCCCGAACAGCAGCCGGGCGGCGTCGGGCGACCGTTTGGCCTCGATCGCGGCAAGCAGATTGTCGACCGACTTTTCCTGCCACCCCTCGCGCTGCAACAGGGCATCGCGATGCCCGGCCAGGCGATAGATATCGGCCGGTTCCCCGATCCAGCCCAGCCCGACCAGTTCCACGATGGTCTTTTCGCCCAGCCCCTCGATGTCCAGCGCGCCGCGGCTGACGAAATGGCGCAGCCGCTCGATGCGCTGCGCCGGACAGATCAGCCCGCCGGTGCAGCGAATATCGACCTCGCCCTCTTCGGCCACCGCTTCCGATCCGCATTCGGGGCAATGCGCCGGAAACAGCCATGGCGCGCGTGGCTCGTCGCGGGTCAGGTTTTCCACGATCTGCGGGATGACATCGCCTGCGCGCTGCACCACCACCCGGTCGCCGGGGCGCACGCCCAGCCGGCCGATCTCGTCGGCATTGTGCAGCGTCGCATTGGTCACGACCACGCCGCCCACCGTCACCGGCTCCAGCCGCGCCACGGGGGTCAGCTTGCCCGTCCGCCCGACCTGAATGTCGATGGCGTTCAGCGTCGTCTGCGCCCGTTCCGCCGGGAATTTGTGCGCCAGCCCCCATCGCGGCGCGCGGCCGACAAAGCCCAGCCGATCCTGCCAGTCAAGCCGGTCGACCTTGTACACCACACCATCGATGTCGAATGGCAGGTCGGCCCGCTCCCGCTCGATCGCGCGGTACACGGCAAGCGCGGCAGCCAGCGTGTCGGCAACCGCGAAATGGCTGGCGACAGGAAAGCCCCAGCGGCGCAGCGCATCGACCACCGCACCCTGGGTCGTGCCGGGCAGCGCGCTTGCCTCCCCCCAGCCATGCGCAAAGAACCGCAGCGGGCGGCTGGCCGTGACGGCAGCATCCTTTTGCCGCAGCGATCCGGCAGCGGCGTTGCGCGGATTGGCGAATTGCCGGGCGGGCTTGCCGCTGTCCTCCGCCTCCGCCGCCAGCCGGGCATTCAGCGCGGCGAAATCCGCCTTCGCCATGTAAATCTCGCCGCGCACCTCGAACAGGTCCGGCGCATCCTCGGGCAGCGTGCGGGGAATGTCGGCGACGGTGAGGGCATTGGCCGTCACATCCTCGCCCACCTGTCCATCCCCGCGGGTCAGCGCCTGAACCAGCCGCCGCCCTTCGTACCGCAGCGAACAGGACAGGCCGTCGATCTTGGGCTCTGCGGTCAGGGCGACGGGTTCATCGACCGGCAGTTTCAGGAACCGGCGGATGCTGGCCAGGAAATCGGCGACGTCGTCGTCGGAAAATCCGTTGTCCAGGCTCAGCATCGGGCGGGCATGGGCCACCTTGGTCAGGTGCCCTGCCGGCGCGGCGCCCACCTGACGCGACGGCGAATCGGCGCGGACCAGATGCGGGAACTCGGCCTCGATGGCGGCATTGCGCCGGACCAGCGCATCATAGTCCGCATCGCTGATTTCGGGCGCATCGTCGGCATGATACAGCCGGTTGTGCCGGGCGATCGTCTCGGCCAGCCGGGCAAGCGCCTCGGCGGCATCCTTATCGGTGGCGGGCATCCGGTCCATGTACACTGCGCTAGCGGGCCGACCCCCGGCGGATCAAGCCCCGTGGTGGCGCGGCGGCCGCCCGTTCGGCGTCAGGCGGACTTGCGGATGCGCGACGGGCGCAGCGGCGTGTTCAACCGATCCAGGCTGAACGGTTCGTCGAACTGGATTCCCGCCTGTTCGCCCCGCGCCCAGCGCACGGTCGCCCCGGCCCATTCGCCCTCGATCATCTCGATCTGCACCGCGCAGCCCAGCGCGCTTTGCGGAAATTCGATCCCGTCGATCATCGCGCCCGAACTGCTCAGATCGCGGATCCGCACCTCGCCCGCCGCACCGTTCACCCGCAACGTCGCCCAGCGCAGCATCCGCGCGCGCGGTGCACGGGAATGGCGGTGGCCGGTCGCCTTCACCTCGCCCTCGCCCGTCTGCAACTGCTGCAGCACCTGTTCGCAGCGCACCGGCTTGCCATAGACAAAGCCCTGGATGTGGCTGCACCCCAGGTTACGGATCAGCTCCACCTCATCCTGCATTTCCACGCCCTCGGCCGTGGTTTCCATGTGCAGCGTTTCGGCAAGCGTCACGATGGCGCGGATGATGGCCGCATTCCGGCTGCCGGGCTGGGCCGCACCGCGCACAAAGCTCTGGTCGATCTTGATCTTGTCGAACGGCGCATTGCGCAGATAGCCGAGCGAGGAATAGCCGGTGCCGAAATCATCCAGCGCCAGCCGCACGCCCAGCCCCTTCAGGCTGGTGAACATCCGTTCGGTGGCGGCATTTTCGGTCAGGAACACGCCTTCGGTGATTTCCAGTTCCAGCCGGGCGGGCGCGATGCCGGACCGGGCCAGCGCGCTGGTTACCGTGCTGGGCAGCGCGGGATTGGCGAACTGAATGGGCGACACGTTCACGGCCACCCGGACATGGTCGGGCCAGGTCGCCGCCTCGATCGTCGCGGTGCGCAGGACCCAGCTGCCGATTTCCTCGATCAGGCCGCAATCCTCGGCAATCGGGATGAACTCGGCCGGGCTGACCGGGCCGCGCACCGGGTGATCCCATCGGATCAGTGCCTCGTACCCCACGATGCGCGGGTCGCGGGTGGATACCACCGGCTGATAGACCAGGTGGAACTGGTTTTGCGCCAGGGCGGAACGCAGGTCGTCCTCAAGCTGCTTGCGCCCCTGTGCGCCTGCCAGCAGTTCGGGGCGGAAAAACCGGTGCACGCCGCGCCCGTCCGCCTTGGCTGCATACAGCGCAAGATCCGCATTGCGGGTCAGCGTTTCGGCATCCCCGCCATCATCCGGCGCAATCGCAACGCCGATCGAACAGCCGATGCTGATTGATGACCCACCGATAAAATAGGGGTGGCTGAGCGCGGAAATGATCGTGCGCGCAATCTCGCTGATCGTATCCTGATGCCCCTCGCCGGGCAGCACGACCTCGAACTCGTCACCGCCCAGCCGGCCAACCAGCCCCTTGTCGCCCACCGCCCGGGTCAGCCGCTGGCTCACCTGTTTCAACAGGGCATCGCCCGTCTGGTGGCCCAGCGTGTCGTTCACCGCCTTGAACCGGTCGAGATCAAGCAGCAGCAACGTCGTGGCGCGATAACTGGCCCGGCCGTTGATCGATAGCATCTGATCGAGGGACAGGCGCATCCGCTGACGGTTGGCCAGGCCGGTCAGCGCATCGAACATGGCCAGCCGCTGGATTTCCGCCTCTGCCCGCCGCTGTTCGGACAGGTCGCTGCCGCTGCCGCAAAATCCCTGAAAATGCCCCAGATGGTCGAACACCGGCCGGCCCGAAATCGACCACCACCGTTCGACACCATGACGGGCGCCGCGCACCGAATAATTGGTAAACCCGGTGCGCGATGTCAGATGAAAGGCAAGGCTGCGTTCCGAATCGGGTGAGTTCTCGTCCATCCGGAACAGGTCGGTCAGCATCGCGCCGACTGCGGCCTCTTCGCTTTCGCAGACGTCGGCCGAGACCTTTGCGGTCAGATAGGTGATTCTGCCCTGGCGATCCGTCTGCCAGAACCAGCCGCTGCCATGATCCTCGAACGCGCGCACGAGTTGAAGAGCGAGCGCGCCATCCGCCTCCCCATCCTTGCGGGCAGCCGTTGCTGCCGATGTCCTGGACAGAAATGCGCCTAGCACTCGTTTCATCATCCGATCCGTTTCGAAACGCGTAGCGCGAAGTTGTTTGAGAATTCGTTTCCACGACCATGCAACAATTACGGCTTGGAGAAGCGCCGGGCGCTGCATAGATGCGCTTTCGATCCGCCGTGCCGGGAATGCCCATGACTGTGACCATCAAGACCGCCGACCTTATCGACAGCGTGGCCGACGCGCTTCAGTTCATCAGCTATTACCATCCGATGGATTATATCCGGGCGCTGGGCGCGGCCTATCGGGCCGAACAGGCGCCGGCGGCAAAGGATGCGATCGCGCAGATCCTGACCAACAGCCGGATGTGCGCAGAGGGGCATCGGCCGATCTGTCAGGATACCGGCATCGTCAATGTGTTCATCCAATGGGGCATGGACTGCCGGCTGGACGACACATCGCGTTCGTTGCAGGACATTGTCGATGAAGGGGTGCGCCGCGCCTATCTGAACCCGGAAAATAAGCTGCGCGCATCGGTTCTGACCGATCCCGCCTTTACCCGGCGCAACACGCGCGACAACACGCCCTGCGTCCTCCATGTCGAAATGGTGCCGGGCCATCATGTCCATGTCGATGTCGCGGCCAAGGGCGGCGGCAGCGAGAACAAGTCCAAATTCAAGATGATGAACCCCAGCGATTCCATCGTCGACTGGGTGGTGGAAATGCTGCCGCAGATGGGGGCCGGCTGGTGCCCGCCGGGGATGCTGGGCATCGGCATCGGCGGCACGGCGGAACATTGCGTGCTGCTGGCCAAAAAGGCGCTGATGGAACCCATCGACATGAGCGTCCTCAAGGAACGCGGGCCACAGAACGATATCGAGGCGCTGCGCATCGAGATTTTCGACCGGGTGAACGCGCTGGGCATCGGGGCGCAGGGGCTGGGCGGGCTTTCCACCATCCTGGACGTCAAGATCCTGGATGCGCCCTGCCATGCGGCGGGCAAGCCAGTGGCGATGATCCCCAACTGCGCCGCCACCCGCCATGCGCATTTCAGCCTGGACGGTTCCGGCCCCGCCTATCTGGAGGCGCCAAAGCTGGACGAATGGCCCGACGTCAACTGGACCCCGGACAAGGCGGCGATCCGCGTCGACCTCGACACCCTGACGCCGGAAATGGTGCAGGGCTGGAAACAGGGCGACCGGCTGCTGCTCAACGGCAAGATGCTGACCGGGCGCGACGCGGCGCACAAGCGGATCGCCGACATGCTGGCCGCGGGCGAGGCGCTGCCGGTCAGCTTCAAGGGCCGCGTCATCTATTATGTCGGCCCGGTCGATCCGGTTGGCGAAGAAGTGGTCGGCCCCGCCGGCCCCACCACCGCAACCCGCATGGACAAGTTCATGCGCATGATGCTGGATCAGGGTCTGCTGGCCTGCGTCGGCAAGGCAGAGCGCGGTCCGGCCGCGACCGAGGCGATCCGGGACGCCAAATCCGCCTATCTGATGGCGGTCGGCGGCGCGGCCTATCTGGTCGCCCGCGCGATCAAGGGCAGCAAGGTCGTCGGGTTCGAGGACCTTGGCATGGAAGCGATCTACGAGTTCGAGGTCGAGGATTTCCCCGTGACCGTGGCGGTGGATAGCGAGGGCAACAATGTCCACCAGCTCGCCCCGCTGGTCTGGCGCGACAGGATCGCCAAAGAGCGGCTGCTGCAGGGCGCATGATCGCCCTGCTCCGCTGGATTGGTGCCGGACTGCTCTGGCTGGTCATCGCTGCACTGCTCGCGGTGACCATCGTGCCGCGCTTTCTGGACCGCCTCTATTATGACGGGCCGGAAAGCGGCCATTATGATGGCGAGCGGTTTTTCAATCCGGATGGCGAAGATACCGCCGCCCCGCCGGGTGGCGGGGGCCGTGCAGGCTTTTTCACCCGGATGCTGACCGACGACCGGCCGCGCTGGCCGGACCGGGTCGAGGTGCAGCAGGGCAAGCCGCCCGCACGGGTCGAGGGCGAGGCGATGCTCGCCACCTGGATCGGCCATGCCACCGTGCTGGTGCAGACGCAGGGGCTGAACATCCTGACCGATCCGATCTATGCGGACACCGCCGGCCCGTTTGGCGTCGGTCCGGCGCGGGTCGCCGTGCCCGGCGTGGCATTCGACGACCTGCCCCGTATCGACCTGATCGTCGTCAGCCACAATCACTACGACCATATGGACCTCGCCACGCTGAAAAAGCTGTGGGAACGGGACCGGCCGCTGATCGTCACCAGCCTGGGCAATGACAGCGTCATCGGCCAGGCCGGGGTGCCAGCCCGCACCGCCGACTGGGGCGGGCGGGTGACCGTGCGGCCCGGCGTCGACGTGATCGTCAACCGCAACCATCACTGGGGCAGCCGCTGGTTCGCCGATCGCAACCGCGCGCTCTGGTCCAGCTTCGTCGTCACGCTGCCCACCGGCGGCAACCTGTTCTTTGCCGGCGACACCGGGTTCGGCGATGGCAACTGGGCAAACGAGGCCGCGCGCCATGGCCCGGTTCGGTTGGCCATCCTCCCTATCGGCGCCTTCCGTTTTACCCCAGGCCAGATGGGCACGGGCAGCCATATCGGCCCGGTCGATGCCGTCGAGATATTCCGCCGACTGGGCGCCGGACGCGGCATCGGCATCCACTGGGGCACCTATCGCCTGTCCTATGAGGGGTATGACACCCCGCCAAAGCTGCTGGCCGCCGCCATGGCCTGTACCCGCCAGCCAGGACAGTTCGACACCATTGCGCTGGGTGCGGTGACGCCCATTGCGGCGATGAGCGCAACCATGCAGGGCGGACCCGCCATGAGCCGGGATGCGCTGCTGCGCTGTCTCGATACCCCGTCGGTGCGCGCGCTGCGTTAGGCCGGACCGACCCGGAACGCCGCCAGCTTGTTTCCATCGAGGTCGCGGAAATAGGCGGCGTAAAAGGCCTGCGGCCCCTCTGGCCCGCGCAATCCCGGCGGACCTTCGCACGTGCCGCCCAGTTCGATCGCCTTGGCATGAAGCGCGTCCACCTTGGCCCGCTCGTCCGCGGCCAGCGCGATCATCATGCCGTTGCCGACGCTGGCCGGTTCGCCGTCATGCGGGGTCAGGATGCCGAACATCGGCTGTCCCCAGCTGACGCCCCATGCCGAACCGCGCGGGCCGAACTCCATCAGCCGCCCCACGCCGATCGCGCCGAACAGGGCATCGTAGAAGCCCCGCGCACGCTCGACGTCATTGGTGCCGGCAATCGTGTACCCAATCATGAATTTGGCCCTCCCCGGCCTTTGTCAACGCAGCATCCTCCCCCCATATTGGCCCCATGGCAATTCAGATTCGCACGCGGCTGGACGAACCAGAAACCGGGGAAAGCTTCATTCCGTACCGCCCGGCGCGGCCGGAAAAGAGCGAGGGCGGGCGGCCGTTCCGAATCGTGTCGGAATATACCCCGTCGGGCGATCAGCCCCAGGCGATCGAGGAACTGGTGGCGCAGGCCCGCGCGGGCGAAAAGGATCAGGTGCTGCTGGGCGTCACCGGTTCCGGCAAGACGTTCACCATGGCCAAGGTGATTGAGGCGATGCAGCGCCCCGCGCTGATCCTTGCCCCCAACAAGATCCTGGCTGCGCAGCTGTACGGCGAATTCAAGAGCTTCTTTCCCGAAAACGCGGTCGAATATTTCGTCAGCTATTACGATTACTACCAGCCCGAAGCCTATGTGCCGCGCAGCGACACCTATATCGAAAAGGAATCGAGCATTAACGAGGCGATCGACCGGATGCGCCATTCGGCCACCCGGTCGTTGCTGGAACGGGACGATGTGATCATCGTCGCCTCCGTCTCCTGCCTGTACGGGATCGGCTCGGTTGAAACCTATTCGGCGATGATCTTCGACCTCAAGAAAGGCCAGTCGGTCGATCAGCGGGAGATTATCCGAAAGCTCGTCGCGCTTCAGTACAAGCGCAACGACGCGGCCTTTACCCGCGGCGCATTCCGCGTGCGCGGCGACAACCTCGAAATCTTTCCCTCTCATTATGAAGACACCGCCTGGCGCGTCAGCTTCTTCGGCGACGAGATCGAGGAGATTACCGAGTTCGATCCGCTGACCGGGGCCAAGGTCGCCAGCCTGAATAGCATCCGCGTCTACGCCAATTCGCACTATGTGACGCCCGGCCCGACGCTGAAACAGGCGATGGAAGCGATAAAGTTCGAGCTGGCCGAGCGGCTGAAGGAGCTACAGATCGAGGGCAAGCTTCTGGAGGCGCAGCGGCTGGAACAGCGGACCAATTTCGACCTGGAAATGATTGCCGCCACCGGCTCTTGCGCGGGGATCGAGAATTACAGCCGGTTCCTGACCGGCCGCCTGCCCGGCGAACCGCCGCCGACCCTGTTCGAATATCTGCCCGAAAACGCGCTGCTGTTCGTCGATGAAAGCCACCAGACGGTGCCGCAGATCGGCGCGATGGCGCGCGGCGACCATCGGCGAAAGATCACGCTGGCTGAATATGGGTTCCGCCTGCCCAGCTGCATCGACAATCGCCCGCTGCGCTTCAACGAATGGGATGCGATGCGGCCACAGACGGTCAGCGTTTCGGCCACCCCCGGCGGGTGGGAAATGGAACAGACCGGCGGCGTGTTCGTCGAACAGGTCATCCGCCCCACCGGCCTGATCGATCCGCCCGTCGAGATCAAGCCGGTCGAGGAACAGGTCCAGGACCTGATCGTCGAGGCAAAGGCGACCGCGGCCAAGGGCTATCGCACCCTCGTCACCACGCTGACCAAGCGGATGGCCGAGGATCTGACCGAATATATGCACGAGGCGGGGATCAAGGTCCGTTACATGCACTCGGACGTCGAGACGCTGGAGCGTATCGAGCTGATCCGCGACCTGCGGCTGGGCGTGTACGACGTGCTGGTCGGCATCAACCTGCTACGCGAGGGGCTGGATATTCCCGAATGCGGGCTGGTCGCCATTCTGGACGCGGACAAGGAAGGGTTCCTGCGTTCGGAAACCTCGCTCATCCAGACGATCGGCCGCGCCGCCCGAAACGTCGAGGGCCGCGTGATCCTCTATGCCGACCGGATGACGGGCAGCATGGAACGCGCGATCAACGAGACGAACCGGCGGCGGGAGAAACAGGTCGCCTACAACACGCTGCACGGCATCACGCCGACCACGATCAAGCGCAATATCGGCGACATCATCGCCCATGTCGCCAGCAAGGATCAGGTGACGGTCGATACCGGGATCGAAGACCGGCCCCACATGGTCGGCCACAATCTGCGCGCCTATATCCAAGACCTGGAAAAGAAGATGCGCGAGGCAGCGGCCAATCTGGAGTTCGAGGAGGCCGGCCGAATCCGCGACGAAATCCGGTCGCTGGAGGCGGAGGAGCTGGGCCTGCCGGAGGGCGAGCGCAAGGCGCCCGTCATGGGACGGTCGAACGAAGGGAAACCCGGCACGCGCAAGACGCGCTACGGAAAGACGCAGCGCAAATTCGGGGGTGGACGCGCCGGACGCTGACCCGTTCCGCTTTCCCCTCATGTCGCGGTGATCGGCGGTTGAGGCTGCGGCGTGCATCGCCCATAAGCGGGCCATGGTCCGTTTCTCCCGTACGCCGCTGATCCTGCTCGGCCTGTCTGTCGCCGCCTGCGTGCCGCGGGTCGATCCGCCGGCTCCGCCACCCGCCCCGCGCCCGGCGCCCAGCCCCGCGCCTGCACCCGCCCCGGCACCCACACCCAGCAGCTCTGCCGACTGGCGCGACTGGCCGGTCACGCCGGGGGATTGGCAGTGGCGGCCGGGTATCGCGACCTATGGCAGCGCCGGCGCCCCGCCGCTGGTCAGCGCGGGATGCCAATCGCGTCAGCTGACCCTTGGCTTCCGCCTGCCGCCGGGAACGGCGTCGGCAGAGGTGCAGACCAGTTCGATGACGGCGCCCGTCGTCCTGTCGCCATTGCCGGGTCAGCCGGGGATGGTCGGGTTCGTCCGGCCGGCCAATGAACGCCTGTTCGACGCGATCGGCTTCAGCCGGGGGCGGTTCGTCGTGACCGGCGGCGGCCAGACGCTGGTCATTCCCGCCTGGCCGGAGTTTCTGCGCGTGGTCGAGGATTGCCGCCGCTAGGGTCGGCGGAAACGCGGGGGTTCAGCGTTCCTGAAACCGCTCATGATGGCGGATCACCTCGTCAATGACGAAGCGCAGGAACTTTTCCGAAAATTCGGGGTCCAGCCCGGCCTGATCGGCAAGCTGGCGCAGCCGTTCGATCTGCCGTTCCTCTCGGCCCGGATCGGCGGGGGGCAATCCGGCCTGCGCCTTGTGCAGCCCGACCGCCTGAGTGATCTTGAACCGTTCGGCCAGCATATGGATCAGCGCGGCATCGATATTGTCGATACTCTGGCGATAGCGTGCGAGCGTAGCATCCGTCATTGTGCGTCCCTGGCCCGGTCCCCGTTTCGTCAACGCTGCTTTCGCGGTGACGTTACGCAAAGGCAAGGGCAAAGCCTTGCCTTTGGCGCGTCGAGCCGCCACATCCCCTGCTGATGACCGCGACGATCCACCGCCTGCGCACCGGGGCCGAGCCCTCGCTCAATCCCATGATCGCGCTTGTCGCGGCCGACATGAACGCCGTGAACCAGGTGATCCTGGACCGGATGCAGTCGGAAATCCCGCTGATCCCCGAACTGGCCGGGCATCTGATTGCCGGCGGGGGCAAGCGGATGCGGCCGATGCTGACCCTGGCCAGCGCCCGGCTGCTCGATTACGGCGGCAACCGCCATCACAAGCTGGCCGCCGCGGTCGAATTTATCCACACCGCCACCCTGTTGCACGACGATGTGGTCGACGGGTCGGACCTGCGTCGGGGCAAACGCACCGCCAACATCATCTGGGGCAATCCGGCCAGCGTGCTGGTGGGCGATTTCCTGTTCTCCCGCTCGTTCGAACTGATGGTCGAGGACGGTAGCCTCAAGGTGCTCAAGATCCTGAGCCACGCCAGCGCCGTGATCGCCGAGGGTGAGGTGAACCAGCTGACGGCGACGCGGCAGGTGGAGCTGGGCGAGGACCGCTATCTCGACATCATCGGCGCAAAGACCGCCGCGTTGTTCGCCGCCGCGTGCCGCATCGCCGCCGTCGTGGCCGAACGGCCAGAGGGCGAGGAAGCCGCGCTCGACGCCTATGGCCGCAATCTGGGCATCGCGTTCCAGCTGGTGGACGACGCCATCGATTACACGTCCGACGCCGGCACGATGGGCAAGGATGCGGGCGACGATTTCCGGGAGGGCAAGATGACCCTGCCCGTCATCCTCGCCTATGCGCGCGGTAACGAGGAAGCCCGCCGCTTCTGGCGCGACGCCATTGCCGGCCGCCGCGCATCGGACGCCGATTTTGCCGAGGCAGTGGGCCTGGTTCAGGCAAGTCGCAGCGTGGACGACACCCTGGCCCGCGCCCGCCATTACGGCCAGCGCGCCATCGACGCGCTGGGCGCGTTCGCCAATGGCAAGGCCAAGGACGCGATGGTCGAAGCGGTCGAGTTCGCCGTCGCCCGCGCATACTGACATCCGGCTGGTCGATGGCCGATATCGCGCTGCTGTTCGTCCACCCAGCCCATCGGGACGATATCGGCGATCTGGTCACGCGGCGGCCGGTGCCGGCAATCGGGCTGGACCGGATCGGCGCGTTCCTGTTCCTGAACCATCACGGCCCGCAAACCTATCCGCCGGGCAATCACGGCCTGCCCTTCGGCCCGCATCCCCATCGCGGATTTGAAACGGTCACCTTCGTATTGGAAGGGTCGTTGGCGCATACTGATTCGGCGGGGCACGAAAGCATCATCGATGCAGGCGGCATCCAGTGGATGACGGCGGGCCGCGGCATCGTCCATGCGGAAGTCAGCCCGGCGGCGTTCAAGCGCGACGGCGGACCCATGGAAATTCTGCAGCTATGGGTGAACCTGCCCGCGCGGCTCAAGATGACGGAGCCCCGCTATATCGGGGTCAGCGCAGCCGCCATCCCGGTGATCTCCCGTGACGGCGCACGGCTGCATCTGGTGTCCGGCACCTTCGATGATGCAAGCGGGCCGGTCGAATCGCTGACCGGCGTGTTCGCCAGTTTCGGCACGCTCGATCCGGGCGCTTCGCTGAGCCTCGACGGCGTTACCGGCCGCGACCTGTTCGTCTATGCGGTGCGCGGCGCGCTGGACATTGGCGGACGGGCGCTGCCGGAACATCATCTGGGCCGGTTCGGGCCGGGCGACCGGCTGACCCTGGCCTCCCCGTTGGGCGCTACGTTCGTGCTGTGCCATGCCGATCCGATCGGCGAGCCAGTGGTCGCGCACGGCCCGTTCGTGATGAACAGCGTGGAGGAAATCCACGCCGCTTATCGCGATTATCAGGCGGGCCGGTTCGGCATTGCGGAGATTTCGACGCTATAGGCGCCGATCAGAACGGAACGTCGTCGTCCAGATCGTCGGGGAAGCCGCCGCCGCCACCCGAGCCGCCGCCAAAGTCATTGAAGCCGCGACCGCCGCCGCCATTGCCGCCGCGCGAAGACTGGCCGGCAAATTCGTTGCCGCCGCCCTGATCCCAGTCGCCGCCGCCGCGCGATCCGCCACCGCCCATGCCGCCACCGCCGCCGGGCGCGCCATCCAGCATCGTCAGATTGCCGTTCAGCCCCTGCAGCACGACTTCGGTCGAATACCGGTCCTGCCCGTTCTGATCCTGCCATTTGCGGGTGGTCAGCGCGCCTTCGATGTAAACCTTGCTGCCCTTTTTCAGATAGCGTTCGGCAACGCCGGCCAGGCCGTCATTGAAGATCTTGACCGTATGCCACTCGGTCTTTTCCTTGCGCTCGCCGGTCTGGCGGTCCTTCCAGTTTTCGGACGTGGCGATGCGCAGTTCAACGACCTTGCCGCCATTGGAAAAGCTGCGCACTTCCGGGTCCTTGCCCAGATTGCCGACCAGAATGACCTTGTTGACGCTGCCTGCCATGATCTGTCCCTAAAGCCCCAGGGCGACCGCGCCCCAATAAACGATGCCGGCCGAGGCATAGGCCAGCAGGAACAGATAGCCAACCATGAACAGGGGCCATTTCCAACCATTCGTCTCCCGCCGCGCAACCGCGATGGTCGAGATGCATTGCGGCGCGAACACGAACCAGGCGAGAAAGGCGAGCGCGGTGGGCAGGCTCCACCGGGTGCGCAGATTGTCGCGGATCGTCGTCTGCCCGTCGGCGCTTTCCGAATCCTCGACGGCATAGACGGTGCCGATCGCCGCCACGGCAACCTCGCGCGCCGCCATGGCAGGCAACAGGGCAAGCGCGATGTCGCGGTTGAATCCGATCGGGGCGACGACCACCTCGATCGCCGCGCCGATCCGCCCGGCATAGCTGTATTCCACCTGCGCCTGACCCTCCGGCGCCTTGGGATAGGCGAGCAGCGCCCATAGCAGAACGGTGGTGACCAGGATGATCGTCCCCGCGCGCTTCAGGAACGCGCTCGCCCGCTGCCACAGGCCGAGCAGCAGATCGCGCGCATTGGGCCATTGATAGCGCGGCAGCTCCATCATGAATCCCGACGACGCGCCCTTGGTCACCGTCCGGCGCAGCAACAGGGACGCCGCCAGCGCGCCCAGAATGCCGGCAATGTACAGGATGAACAGCACCAGCCCCTGCAGCCCCACACCCGGCAGCACGGCGCGCGCGGGAATGAACGCGCCGATGATGATCGTATAGACGGGCAGCCGCGCGGAACACGTCATCAGCGGAGCGATCAGGATGGTCGACAGCCGCTCCTTTTCGTCCGCAATCGTCCGCGTCGCCATGATGCCGGGAATGGCACAGGCAAAGGACGAGAGCAGCGGGATGAACGCGCGACCGGACAGGCCGACCCCGGCCAGCAGCCGGTCCATCATGAACGCCGCTCGCGTCATGTATCCCGATGCCTCCAGCACCAGGATAAAGCCGAACAGGATCAGGATCTGGGGCAGGAACACGATCACAGCACCCACGCCGGCAATGATGCCATCGACGATCAGGTCGTGCAGGATGCCCGGCGGCAGCGTTTCGCCCACCACCCCGCCCAGCGCGGCGATGCCGTCCTCGATCCAGCCGATCGGCGCTTCGGACCACGCGAAGACCGCCTGGAACATGACGAACAACAGGCCCAGCAGCAGGATCAGGCCGAATACGGGATGCAGCGCCACGGCATCGATCCGGTGCGTCCAGCGCCGCGTCGCCGTTTCGCTCAGCGTCGCGGCACGGGCGATGGCGCGGGCGCGCCGCTGCACATCGGAAAACTCCGGAACGTCCGCCACCGGGGCGACGACCGCCCTGGTCCGCAATGCTTCGCTCAGCTGATCGCGCAGGTCGTCCAGCCCGCGCCGGCGCACCGCCACGGTCGGCACCACCGGCACGCCAAGTTCGGCGGACAGGCGCGCGGGGTCCAGTGTCAGGCCGTCGCGCTCGGCCAGATCGACCATGTTCAGCGCCACGACGACGGGCAGGCCCAGCGCGATCAGCTGCAGCGCGAACCGCAGATGATTGTCCAGATTGCCGGCATCGACCACGACCAGAATGGCATCCGGCCGCCGCTCGCCGACGAAACGGCCCATCACCACGTCACGGGTCACCGCCTCGTCGGGACTTGCAGGGTTGAGGCTATAGGTGCCGGGCAGATCGACCAGCTCGGCCGGACGGCCATCGGCCAGCGCGATGCGGCCCGAATGCCGCTCCACCGTCACGCCCGGATAATTGCCGACCTTTTGCCGCGCACCGGTCAGGGCGTTGAACAACGCGGTCTTGCCGGCATTGGGATTGCCGACAACCGCGATCATGGGGATCGTGCTCATGCCGCCGGCTCGACCGTGACCGCCAGGGCGACATGGCGGCGCAGCGCCACCGTCATCCGCCCGATCCGGCAGGCTAGCGGCCCGCCCAGGATGCCGCCCCGGCGCACCATCTCGACCTCCACCCCCTCATCCATGCCCAGCTCGCGCAGGCGGCGCGCCTCCGGCTCGGACAGGCGTTGCCAATCGATGGCGATCACCATGGCGCGGTCGCGCGCGCGAAGCTGGGCAAGCGAATGAGATGACATCACCTGCCCGCCTTAGCGTTGCTGCGACTGATTATCAATTAGATTGCGGGATAGCGCAGGCGGCCGATGAACCGGGTCAGGCTGGGGCGTTCGCCGCCTGCGCCGCGCCATTTGGCCTTCATCTTTTCAAACTGCATCACATTGTCGATGCGACGGGCCAGGAATGCCCGCGTGTTGGCGAAATCGTCGCTGTCGTCATCCAGAAACGCCATGATCGTGCTGGAATAAACAAGGCTGAGCGTCACCCGCTTGGTATAATGGTTGAAATCGGTCGCGGTGTCGCCCGCCATCCGCCACATCAGGTCGGCCGATCGCCAGCCCAGCTTTACGGCGCGCGGCGTGTTTTGCGGCATCGCCAGAATGGCCAGCGCCCGGCGCAGCGCCTCCCGGTCCGGGGCCAGGATTTCCAGCCGCGTTTCGAGCAGGCGGGTGATGCGATCCCGGATTTTCAGGTTGGACAGTTGCTCGGCGGGCAGCCGTGCCTCCATTTCCCGGTCCACCTGCGCGAACCAGGCATCGATCATGTCGACCGCGCCGCCGGGAAAGGCGAGGCGCGCGACATCGCGGTCGACGCCCAGCGCGTCGGCGGCGGCATCGACCGCAGCCGGTTTCCAGCCATCGAACGCCGCCTGCGCGGGCAATTCCGCTGCCAGCGCCTCACGCAGTTCATCCAGGGTCGCGTCGGACAGATCGGCCATGCTCAGTCTCCTGACGTCTTATCTAGATCGGCGGCGCTACTTCGCAAGCGCCGGACCGCGTCGGACCAGCACGAGCGCCGCTGCGACCAGCAGCGCACCGATCAGGTCGAGCACGCCCAGCCGCTCGCCGAACAACAGCCATCCGGTCACCCCGCCCACCACCGGCTGGGTCAACAGGGCGATGCCGACGACCAGCGGCGAGACGTGATGCAGCGCATAGATGATCAGGCTCTGCCCCAGAATCTGGCTGCACAGCGCCAAAGCGATCAGCGGCGTCCAGTCCCCCGGCCAGATCCGCTCGCCCAGCAGGATGGCAAAGATCAGCAGCGGCGCGGCGCTCATCAGGCTGGACAGCGCCAGGGCAGGCACCGCGTCCAGCCGCTCGCGTACCCGCGCCATCAGGATGAAATAGACGGTGTAGAGCAGCCCGGCGAGCAGGCAGAGCAGATCGCCCAGGATATTGTCGGCGCTGAGCTGAGCCGACCGGCCAAGCAGCAGCGCGGCCCCCACCATCGCCATCGCCAACGCCGCCGCCTGCGCCCGGCTGGGCCAGGCGCGCAGGACGATGAACCCGTAAATTGGAAAGAACAGCGTCGTCGAATTGCCGAACAACGTAGCATTGGCCATGAAGGTTTTCAGGATGCCAAGGTGCCAGGCCGCCAGATCGGCGGCAAAGGCGATGCCGGACACCATCAAGATCGACCACAGCCGCGGCACTTCGCCCAGCCAGCCGCGCCCGCGCCAGGCGGCAATGGCAAACAGTACCGGCACGGCCAGGCTGATGCGCCAGAACGCCGATGCCACCGGCCCGGTATCGGCCAGCCGCACGAACAGCGGCCCGAAGGCGAGCAGAATGTTCGACGCGATCAGGGCGAGCAGCGGCCCCGCACCCGTCGAGGCAGCAGGTGCAGCAACTTCTTCTTGGGGCGCTGAAACGCTTTCGGCAGGCGGCTGGGGGTGCATCGATCCGCTTCACCCCTATCTTTGCCGCAACGCAATGACTTTTTCGGGAGTTTTTCATGCCCAGCCTGTTTGATCCGATCCAGCTTGGCGCCGTCGCCGCGCCCAACCGCGTCCTGATGGCGCCGCTGACCCGCGGCCGCGCGACCGAGGCGCACGTGCCCACCCCGATCATGGGCGACTATTATGCGCAGCGTGCCACCGCCGGCCTGCTGATTTCCGAAGCGACCGGGATCAGCCGCGAAGGACTGGGCTGGGCCTATGCCCCCGGTCTTTGGACCGATGAGCAGGTTGAGGGGTGGAAGCCCGTGATCGAACAGGTCAAGCGTGCCGGCGGCCGCATCTTTGCCCAGCTGTGGCATATGGGGCGTCTGGTCCACCCCGATTTCCTGGGCGGCGCAGCGCCGCTGTCGGCATCCGCGACCACGGCGCCGGGCGCGGTGCGCACCTATGAAAGCCTGAAGGAAAGCGAGACGGCAAAGCGCCCCTATGGCGAGGCGCGGGCCGCGACGCTGGACGATATCGCCCGGGTGCTCGACGATTATGAACGCGCCGCGCGCAACGCCCGCGCCGCCGGGTTCGACGGGGTTCAGCTGCACGCCGCCAATGGCTATCTGATCGACCAGTTCATGCGCGACAGCAGCAACCATCGCGACGACGCCTATGGCGGCAGCCCGGAAAACCGCACCCGCCTGTTGCGAGAGGCGGTCGAGCGGCTGATTGGCGCAGTGGGCGCGGATCGCGTCGCCGTCCGCTTCAGCCCGAATGGCGAAACGCAGGGCGTGATCGACAGCAACCCGGAGGCGGTGTTCGTGCCCGCCGCGCAATGGCTGAATGATCAGGGCATCGCGTTCCTTGAACTGCGCGAAGTTGGTCCGGACGGCACGTTCGGCCAGACCGATCAGCCAAAGATTTCGCCCGCCATCCGCCGCGTGTTCACCCGTCCGCTGATCCTGAACCAGGATTATCGCGCGCATAATGCCGCACCCGAAGTGGAAAGCGGCCATGCCGACGGCATCGCCTTTGGCCGGCCGTTCATTTCGAACCCGGACCTTGTCGAACGGCTGAAGACCGGGGCGGACCTTGCCCCCGACGTCATGGCGACATGGTATTCGCGCGGAACAGAAGGCTATACCGATTATCCGACCCTGGCCGAGGCGGAAGCCGCCTGATCGCCGTGCGACCCTGATTTCCCTTCTGACGGGCGGCGCGCTACACGCCGCCCGTCATGTCATTCCCCGCCGCCCAGCCTGCCCGAACCGAGGCACGCCGCCTTTTCGCGCTGGCCTGGCCCGTGGTGCTGACCAGCCTCAACTGGACGATCCTGCACGTCACCGACATCATCGTCGTCGGCCTGACCGGGACGCAGGAGGCAGCGGCGCTGGGGGCGAGCCGCGCGGTGACGTTCATCAGCATCGTCATGGCGGTCGGCTGGCTGTCGGGCATCCTGGTCCATGCGGCACAGGCCGATGGTGCGGGCGACCGGGCGGCCACCGGGCGGACGCTGCGCCACGGGCTGGTCGCGGCGCTCGGCCTGGCCGCGATCGTCACTGCCCTTCTGGCGCTGTTCGCGGCGCCCATCCTGACCGTGATCGGCGTCGATCCCCACATCCTGCCCGCCGCTGCCCGGGTGGTTCAGGTGATGGCCCTGGCCGCGCCGTTTCAGCTGGTGATCCTGGCCTGCAGCTTCTTTTTCGAAGGGATCAGCCGGCCGCGCATCGCGATGGTCATCAATCTGGCGATCCTGCCACTGAACGCGCTGCTCGCCTGGGCGCTGTCGGGGGGACATCTGGGCCTGCCCATGCTGGGTGCGGTCGGCGCGGCGGCGGCAACGGCCACCGCATCGGCAGTGGGCGCTGGCGCGATGCTGATCGCGGCGTGGCGAATGCCGGATTCTGCCGAGCGCGGACTGGCGGGCAGCCGCTGGACGATCCAGTGGCGCGACGTCGCCGCCCTGCTGCGCTTTGGCTTCGTGCCCGCGCTTGCCTCTGCGCTTGAACTGGCCGGGTTTTCGATCCTGATCGCCCTGTCCACGCGGCTGGGGGATCAGGTGGCGCACGGGTTCCAGATCGTGTTTTCCGCCCACAACGTCACCTTTTCCTTTGCCATCGGGCTTGGCTCTGCCGCCGGCGTCCGGGTGGGCAATGCGGTGGGCGAGGGAACGGCGGCGGCGGCGATTCCCCGCACGCTGATCGCGGTCGGGCTGGCCGCGGCGGTCACCGCCCTGCTTGCCCTGCCGATGATCCTGGCACCGGGCAGCGTGGCGGCCCTGTTTCCGGCAGAAGCGGAAACCCGGACGGTCGCGGCGGCCATGCTGATGCTCTGGGCGCCGTTCATCCTGTTCGACGGGATTCAGGTGGTGCTGGTCTATGCCCTGCGCTCGCTGGGCGATCAGGTGGCGGCCGGGATCAACTCGATCCTTGCCTATTTCGTCATCACCGGCGGCCTTGGCTGGGCGTTTTACGCGGCCGGATGGGGCGGCACCGGCCTTGCGCTGGCATCGGGGCTGGGCATGGTCGCGGCCGCCGCGCTCAACGGTGCGCGGTTCTGGGTCGTGGCGCGCAGGCTGGCCGTCAGATCGGGCCGGTAAAGCTCAATTCCACGCGCTTGCCATTGGCGGGCAGGTTCAGCTTGACGGTGTTGAACCGCACTTCGCCGTTCGGCTCGATGCTCCGCTGTGGCGGGGCGATCGTCCAGCTATAGACCAGCCGACCCTGCCCATCGCGCAGGTCCGCCCGGATATCGGGAACGCGCTGAACACTGCCCGTCGGGTTGGTGACGCGGCCTGAAACGGCGAACAGTTCGCTGCCGCCCGACAGCGCGCGCCGGTCGACCGGATCGCTGACCAGGCCCAGCGGCGTTTCGGCCGACACGAAATCCAGCCCCATCTGACGCGCAATGCCCGGCGTATCGACGAACAGGATGCCGATTGTGGCCAGCAGCATCAGCGCACCCGCGCCCACCGCCATGGCGGTCCAGCGTTTGGCCGGATTGCGGCGGGGACGAAATGGTGCGCGATGGGCAAAGGCATCGATCCCCGGCCCCGCCGCACGGGATGGTGCAGCGACTGCCGCTGCGGCAGCTGCCACCGCCGTCGCCGCCGGCATCACCGGTTGTGCCGCCGGAGCCGCGATTGCGGGCTGCGGCGCGGCGGCGGGTGCTGGCTGCGTCATGGTCGGCGGCTGAAACCAGCTATGCCGGCATTTCGCGCACCGGACCGTGCGACCTTCGGCACCGATGGCGGCATCGGGAACGAGATAGCGGGTCTGGCATTCGGTGCATTCAATGATCATGGACAGGCCCGGAAACAGTCAGACACCGACACTGCGGCGAATGCGCGAATCTAGGCGTTGTCCGATGGTGAAGGCAAGCGAAAGACGCCCGGCTTGAGCCATTCCGGCAACCGTGCGATGGCGTGTCGCATTGTGGCACGAAAACGGGGAGCGGCGGGACAGCGCGCGAATGGCCAAGATCGTTCAGTTCGAGCAGGTCGGCCTTCGTTACGGCACGGGCGCGGAAACGCTCAGCGACATCAGTTTCGCCCTGTCGGAAGGCGCGTTCACCTTTGTCACTGGTGCGTCCGGCGCGGGCAAGACGTCGCTGCTGCGCCTGCTGTACCTGGCACAGCGGCCGACGCGCGGCGCCATCCGCCTCTTCGGAGAGGATGTCAGCGCGCTGCGCCGCGACCGGCTGCCCGGATTCCGGCGGCGCATCGGCGTGGTGTTCCAGGATTTCCGGCTGGTCCCGCACCTGTCCGCCTATGACAATATCGCCCTGCCGCTGCGCGTTGCCGGGATGCGCGAGACGGAGATCGAGGCGCCGGTACGCGAAATGCTGGCCTGGGTCGGGCTGGCCCAGCTTGACCGGGCGACGCCGGAAACCCTGTCGGGCGGCGAACAGCAGCGCGTGGCCATCGCCCGCGCGGTGATTTCGCGCCCCGAAATCCTGATCGCGGACGAACCGACGGGCAATGTCGATCCCGACATGGCGGAACGGCTGCTCTATCTGTTCGAAAGCCTGAACCAGATGGGGACCACCGTGGTCGTGGCGACGCACGACTTTCACCTGATCGGCCGGATCCCGCGGGCCGAAATGCTTCGCATCGACAAGGGGCGGCTGGTCGATCCGTCCGGCCTGTTGCGCCATCCGCCGGGGCGCGGCCTGTGAAGCGGCTCGACCTGTGGCTCCCCTCGCCCGCCGACCGACGCCTGCTGGACGAACGGCACCGCACCCGCGCGATGCTGTGGACCATGGCGATCATGCTGTTCCTGACCACGCTGGCGGCCGCCGCCGGCCTGATGCTCGCACGCGCGGGCCAGTCACTCGACCGGCAGCTGGCCGGCCGGCTGACGGTGCAGCTGATCGATGGGGATGCGGCGGCACGGGACCGGGCGGCGGCCGGCCTTGCCCGACAGCTGCGCAGCGTGCCCCAGGTCGCCGGCGTGCGGCCAGTCGAGCGCGCGGCGATGGCGCAGCTGCTTCAGCCATGGCTGGGCGATGCCGGGCTGGACCCCGATCTGCCATTGCCCGCGATGATCGATGTGGACGTGGCGGGCGGCGATGCAGCGGCGATGGCCGCGGTCGAACAGGCGGTGCGCAGGCTATCGCCCGGGGCGCAGGTGGAACGCCACGCCCGCTGGCTCGCGCCGGTGCGGTCGATGTTCCGGCTGCTCGGCTGGCTGGCGCTGGGCATCGTCGTGCTGATGGTGCTGGCAACCACGCTGGTCGTGGTGCTGGCCGTCCGGTCGGGGCTGGACACCCACCGGCTGACGATCGACGTGCTGCACCTGCTGGGGGCGATGGACAAGCAGGTCGCCCGGTTGTTCGAGGCGCGGATCGCGCTCGACACGCTGATCGGCGGGCTGATCGGTTCGGGCGCGGCGGCACTGGTGCTGATCGTCGTCCAGTGGCAGGCAGCGGCGATGGATTCCGCGATGATCGAGGGCGGGCTGCTGGGCCCGCGCGATGCGCTGGCGCTGATCGCGCTGCCCGTTGCCTTTGGCCTTGCCGCCCTGATCGCCGCGCGGATCGCGGTGATGCGCGCGCTGGAGCAGGTGCCATGATGCTCCTTCGCTGGGCCGCACGCCTGATCGCGCTGGCGTTCATCCTGTGGATCGGCGGCCTTGCATGGTTCCTCGTCTCGTTCGGACAGCCGGCAACGGACGAGCGGACCGACGCGATCGTCGTGGTCACAGGCGCCGCCGGACGGATCGACCGTGGCCTGGCGCTGATGCGCGCGGGCGAGGCGAAGCGGATGCTGATTTCGGGCGTCGACCCCGATGTCCGCCCGGTCGAACTGGCCGTTCAATATGGCGCGCCGACCACGCTGTTCCGCTGCTGCGTCGATCTGGGGCATGAGGCGGTGGATACCCGGTCCAATGCCGATGAAACCCGCGCCTGGGTCATGTCGCGCCGCTATCGGTCGGTCCGGCTGGTGACGTCCGACTGGCACATGGCCCGCGCCAGCCTGGAACTGCGCAATTCGCTTGGCCCCGATATCCGCGTGGTCGAGGATCCGGTGGCAACCAATGCACCGTTCCGGGCGCTGCTGCGCGAATATCACAAATATGTGGTGCGGCGGCTGGCGCTGTTGCTGGGCATTGGCGGCTGACCCATGATGATCTGGTTGCGCCACCGCCTGTTCCAGCTGGTGTTCGTCGCCCTGTCCGTGCCGGTCGTGCTCGCCGCACCGGTCAGCCTGATCTGGGGGGAACGCGGCCTGATCGTCTATGCCGGGCGCTGGGCGGCGATGGCGTTGGCGATCGCGCGGATCTGTGCCGGCGTCCGCATCCGGATCGAAGGGACGCGGCCCGATGGGCCGGTGCTCTATGCCATCAAGCACCAGTCGATGCTGGAAACGCTGGTCATGGCCGCGCATTTCGGTGGCCCGGCGATCATCCTGAAACGCGAACTGGCCGAAATCCCCGTCTGGGGATGGCTGGCCGTCCGCTATGGCTGCATCGTTGCCGATCGCGACGCATCGGCGCGGGCGCTGCGCCACATCATGAAGGAAGGGCGCGCCGCCGCCGCGCGCGGCCGGTCCATCGCGATTTTCCCGGAAGGGACGCGGGTGCAGCCCGGCGATCAACCGCCGCTGAAATCGGGTTTCGCCGGTTTGTACAAGCTGCTCGACCTGCCCGTCGTGCCGATCGCGGTGGACAGCGGATATGCCTGGCCTCGCACAGGCCCGCTCCGCCCAGGCACCGTGACGATGCGGATCGGCGATACCATTCCGGCCGTCCGTTCCCGCGACGCGATCGAGGTTGAGGTGCACCGGGCGATCAACGTGCTCGACCGCCCCGGAACCCTGTCCCGCTAATCGTGGACCCGCCCGAAATCGGGCCGGGCATCGTCCTGACCCTGTTCCACGATGCCGCGCCGGATATCGCGGGTGCGGCTGAACAGTTCGAACAGCTCATCGCCCTTGCCCCAGCGAATGGCGCGTTGCAGGGCCGACAGGTCCTCTGAAAAACGCTGGAGCATTTCCAGCACCGCCTCGCGATTGGCCAGGAACACGTCGCGCCACATGGTGGGGTCGCTGGCGGCGATACGGGTAAAGTCGCGGAACCCGCCGGCGGAATATTTGATCACCTCGCTGCGGGTCACCGCCTCCATGTCCGACGCCGTGCCAACGATGGTATAGGCGATCAGGTGCGGCAGGTGGCTGGTGATCGCCAGCACCCGGTCATGATGTTCGGCATCCATCGTCTCGACATCGGCGCCGATACCGCGCCAGAACGCCGCCAGCCGCTCGACCGCCGCCGGATCGGTGCCCTTCGCCGGGGTCAGAATGCACCACCGCCCCCGGAACAGGGTGGCAAATCCGGCCTCCGGGCCGCTTTGTTCGGTCCCCGCCACCGGGTGCGCAGGAATGACGATGGCGCCCGGCAATGCGTCGCCCAGCGCGGCCGCGACGCTCGCCTTGCACGATCCCACATCGCTGACGATCGCGTCGGGCGACAGGCCGGGGGCCAGCGCCCGCGCTGCATCGCCCATCGCGCCGACCGGCACGCACAGCACGATCAGGTCCGCGCCAGCCACCGCTTCGGCCGGATCGTCGATCACATCGCACAGGCCGATTGCCCGTGCCCGTTCGCGCACGCCCGCATCCCTGTCATGCCCGGTCACCCGCACGTCCGGCAGCATCGCGGCCGTCGCCCGCGCGATGGACGCGCCGATCAGGCCCAGCCCGATGATGGCGACCGAACGGACCGCGCTCATCCCGCCGTCACGATCTCGCGCAGCGCAGCGGCCACGCCGCGCGTCTCATCCTCGGTCCCGATCGAGATGCGCAGGCCATGGGGCAGCCCCTGTCCGGGCAGCCAGCGGACGATATAGCCCCGCTCCATCAGCGCGTGATAGGCGACCTCTGCCGTCACCGCGCCCTCGAACAGCACCAGGATGAAGTTGCACCAGCTTGGCACCAGGCGAAGGCCGTGATTGCCCATCGCAGCAATCTCCCCCTCCAGCCAGCTGCGCCACCGGGCATTGTGATCGCGGCTGTGCGCGACGAAATCCTGATCCTTCAGCGCGGCGATGGCGGCCATCTGGCCTGCCGTGGTCACGTTGAACGGTGCGCGGATGCGGTGCATCGCGCCGATCGCCTCGGCCGAACCATAGCCCCAGCCGATGCGTTCCGCGGCCAGGCCGTAAATCTTGGAAAAGGTCCGCGTGACGATGACATTGGGCAGCGTCCGGGCCATTTCCAGGCCCAGATCGTCCTCCTCCGCCGACAGATATTCGGCATAGGCCTGATCGATCACCAGCATGACGTCACCGGGCAGGCCTGCGTGCAGCCGGGCGATTTCCTCGCGCGGGGCAAAGGTGCCGGTCGGGTTGTTGGGATTGGCGATATAGACGATGCGGGTGCGCGGGCTGACACAGGCGAGGATCGCGTCCACATCGGTCGCATAATCCTTGTCCGGTGCGATGACGGGCGTTGCGCCCACGCGCCGGGCGGCGATTTCATAAACCGAAAAGCCGTAGCGGACGAAAATCACCTCGTCCCCCGGACCGGCATAGGCCCCGGCGACGAGGTGCAGCACCTCGTCCGACCCGGTGCCATAGATGACGCGGGCGGGATCCAGGCCATGCGCCTCGGCAATCGCCTCGCGCAACCCGGCGGCGCTGGCGTCGGGATAGCGGGCTAGGCTGGTCCGCCCCGCCTCGAACGCCACCTCCGCATGGGGCGAGCAGCCCAGCGGATTTTCGTTGGACGAAAGTTTGGCGGCAACGGTGCCGCTGTCGGTCTTGGACTTGCCCGGCACATAGGGGGCGATGTCCATGATCCACGGTTTGGGCATGGGAGCGTTCATGGCCGGGGGCCATGGCGCAGCTTGGCCGGGATGGCAAGGCACGCCGTCCTGCTTGCGCCGCGCACTAGCTGGCCCTACTTCCGCGACCGATGTCAGACGATGCACGGCCCGGCTCCAGCCCAACGGCGATCCTGCCCGGACCGCTCGTGCTCGATTCGGGTGCGCAGCTGTCACCCGTCGAAATCGCGTATCAGACCTATGGCACGCTGAACGCCGATCGTTCCAACGCCATTCTGATCTGCCATGCGCTGACCGGCGATCATCACGTTGCATCGACCCACCCTGTTACCGGCAAGCCCGGTTGGTGGACGCGGATGATCGGGCCGGGCAAGCCGATCGACCCCGCGCATCATTTCGTCATCTGCACCAATGTGCTGGGCAGCTGCATGGGCTCGTCCGGTCCGGCGACGATCAATCCGGCCACGGGCCGCCCCTGGGGCATGGGGTTTCCGGTCATCACCATCCGCGACATGGTGCGGGCACAGGCGATGCTGCTGGATCATCTGGGCATCGGCACGCTGAAGGCCGTGGTCGGCGGGTCGATGGGCGGGATGCAGGCGTTGAGCTGGGCCGCGACGTTCCCCGACCGGGTGCGCTCGGCCGTCATCATCGCATCGACCGCGCGCCATTCGGCCCAGAACATCGCGTTTCACGAGGTGGGGCGTCAGGCGATCATGGCCGATCCCAACTGGCGCGGCGGCGAATATTACGGCGAGGGCCAGCCGCCCGCCGCCGGCCTGGCCGTGGCGCGGATGGCGGCGCACATCACCTATCTTTCCGAAGCGGGGCTGACGGCAAAGTTCGGCCGCAAGCTGCAGGCGCGGGAAAGCAAGACCTTCGGCTTCGACGCGGATTTTCAGGTGGAAAGCTATCTCAGGCATCAGGGCCTGGCCTTTACCGACCGGTTCGATGCCAACAGCTATCTCTACATCACCCGCGCGCTCGATTATTTCGACCTGGCCGAAGAGCATGGCGGCCTGCTGGCCAATGCGTTCAAGGGGACGCGGACCCGGTTCTGCGTGGTCAGTTTCGATACCGACTGGCTCTATCCCACCGCCGAATCCCGCGCGATCGTCCATGCCCTGCACGCCGCCGGGGCAGAGGCCAGCTTTGTCGAACTGTCCAGCCCGTTCGGCCATGACGCATTCCTGCTGGATGCGCCGGAAATGAATCAGGTGGTGGCCGGTTTCCTGGGGAATGGCCGATGACGGCGCTGCGCCCCGACCTTGCCGTCATTGCCGACAATGTGGCGCCGGGTGCCCGCGTGCTGGATGTCGGATGCGGCGATGGACAGTTGATGGCGGCCATGCGCGATGCGCGCGGGGTGAGCGCACGCGGGCTTGAACTGGATGCCGCCAATGTCGCCGCCGCGATCGGCCGCGGCCTTTCGGTGGTGCAGGGCGATGCCGATACCGACCTTGCCGGCTATCCCGACCAGAGTTTCGATTACGCGATCCTCAGCCAGACGTTGCAGACGACGCGCCGGCCCGACCGGGTGCTGGACGAACTGCTCCGCATCGGTGCGCGCGCCTTTGTCAGCTTTCCCAATTTCGCGCATTGGCGGATGCGCCTGTTCCTGCTTCGCCATGGCCGGATGCCGGTGACGCGGGCGCTGCCCGCGCAATGGTATGATACGCCCAACATCCATCACCTGTCCGTCGACGATTTCCGCGCCTTTCTGGACGAGCGGCAGATCGCGGTCGAGGGTGCCTGGTATCTGACCGACGGTCAGCTGCGTTCGCCCTGGGCGGCGAACTGGACGGCGCAGCACGCGGTGTTCCTGCTGCGGCGTTAGGCCCCGGCCAGCCAGGCGGTCATCAGCGTGTGCGCGATGGCATAGGGCGGCGCGGGAATGAACGCGGCATCCGCCGCTCCCGCCAGCGCGGCGGAAACCTCGTCCCGCGTGAACCAGCGCGCCTGTTCCAGCTCGTTGGCGTCGATCGTGATTGCCTCGTCCAGCGCCTTGCCAATGCACGCGATCATCAGCGATGACGGGAATGGCCAGGGTTGGCTGGCGATATAGCGGACCGGGCCGATGCTGATACCCGCTTCCTCCATCGTCTCGCGCCGCACCGCTTCCTCGATCGTCTCGCCCACCTCGACAAATCCGGCCAGCGCAGACCACCGGCCCGGCGGCCAGCTGGGCTGGCGGCCAAGCAGCACCCGGTCGCCGCGTTCGGCCAGCATGATGACGACGGGATCGGTGCGCGGATAATGTTCCGCCCCGCAACCGGAACAGGCGCGCATCCATCCCGCCCGCGCCATGTCGGTCGCCTGCCCGCAATTGGCGCAGAACCCGTGCCGCCGGTGCCAGTCGGTCAGGCTGCGGGCGACGGCATAGACCGCCGCCTCCTCATGCCGCATTTCGCCCAGCAACGCCGTCAGCGTCGGCGACCGGCCGAACGCTGCCGGATCGTCGGCACGCACGGCCGCAAAATGCGCGATGCCGTCATTGATCCCCAGCAGCAGCGGCCGCGCATCCGCCGCCAGCGCGGCAATCCCGTCCCAGACCAGCCGCCCCGCGCCGTCCAGTTCCGGCTCCAGCGCCGTCAGCCGCAACAGGCGCGATGCGGGATCGGCCAGCATCGCGGCCACCCGGTCCGGCTGCTGGCGCAGGGCATCGGCGCGGTCCAGCCAGCCGCCGCTAAATCCGGGCTGCGGAATCACCTGGCGGCAATGTCGGCGTAAACGGCCTTGGTCGCTTCATCGCGCAGCGGCCATTTGTCGCTGGGGAAATAATTGACCATGATCGTCCCGCGCACCCCGTTTTTCGGATCGACCCAGGCGACGGTGCCCGCCGCCCCGCCCCAGCCATAGGTGCCCGCGCCCGCACCGCCCGCCTTGTCAGCCAGATAGACGCTGCCGCCTGCGCCATACCCCATGGTCGCCGCCGCGCGGTCGCCCCCGGTATTGGCCGCTGCCCGTTCGTAATCGACGCCCGGCGGCAACAGGTTGGACATCGCCAGTTCCGCCGTCTCGCGCTTCATCACGCGGGCACCGTCCAGCTCGCCCTTGTTCTGCAGCATATGCAGGAACCGGTCATAATCGCGCGCCGACATGACCAGGCCCGCGCCGCCATAGGGAAATTCCGGCGCGCGGGTCCACAGCGATCCGATGCCCGGATCGACCGGAATCCGGTTTTCACCCACAAAGGTATAGTTGGTGGCCAGCCGCGTCGCCGCGCTTTCCGGGACGGTCCAATAGCTTGACGTCATCTTCAGCGGATCGAACAGTCGCGTCTGGACGAACCGGTCGAACGGCATCCCGCTCGCCTTTTCGATCACCGCGCCCAGCACATCCAGGCTGATGGAATAGCTCCACACCGTGCCCGGTTCGGCGATCAGCGGCGCGCTGGCGACGCGGCGGGCGAATTCCTGAAGGCTGTCGGGCCGGGCGGCCGCCATCTGCGCTTCCATCTGCACATTGACCGCCGCAGGCAGCAGGCCCAGCCGGTTATATTCATTCAGCAACGGGCCGGTGGTGACGATCGAATAACCAAGCCCGGCGGTGTGGGTCAGCAGGTGGCGTACGGTGATCGGCGTCTTTGTCGGCCGGCTGTCCAGGCTTTTGGCCGGATCGGTCAGCACCTTCATCTGCGCGAATTCGGGCAGCACCTCGGCAATCGGCTGATCCAGGCGCAGCTTGCCTTCCTCGATCAGGATCATCGCCGCCATCGCCGTCACCGGCTTGGTCATGGAATAGACGCGCCACAGGCTGTCGGGCGTTGCCACCGGCGCATTGGGATCGTCGGCAAGCTTGCCCGCGCTGATGAACGTCGTCGGCGCATCGCCGACACCGATCGCCATGGCGATGCCCGGCGTCTTGTTTTCCGCGACATACCGGCGCGCCAGGGCGTCCAGACCGGACAGGTCAACCGATGCCCGGGCGGGTGCGACGGGAGGCGCGGCCGGTTCCGACATCACCGGGGCACAGGCAATGCTGCTCAGCGCCAGCATCAGGATCAACCGCTTCATCATCCGTTCCTTCGCAATCCGGCGACCTTGGCGAACAGCGTCGGCAGCCCTGCCCGGTCCAGCTGATCCACCGGCCACCAATGGCCATTGCTGTGGATGTGCATCGGCAATGTGACGGTCGCAAGGCGGCAATGCAGTTCGAAATGCGTAAACACATGGCGCACCGTGCCATCGGCCCAGCGCCAGTCCCCCGGCACCGGCGCATCGGCAAGGTCCGGCGGCGCATCCGCCCATGGCCCGGTGGGCAACGCCAGCATCCCGCCCAGCAACCCGCGATCCGGCCGCCGCTCCAGCAGGACGTGGCCATCGCGTTCCACCCAGAACATGGTCGCATGGCGAACCGGCTTTGCCTTGCGCGGCGCCTTGACCGGATACTCCGTCGGATTGCCGGCCATGGCCGCGCGGCAGCCATCGCGGAGCGGACAGATCAGGCATTGGGGATTGCGCGGCGTACAGACGGTCGCGCCCAGGTCCATCATCGCCTGCGCGAAATCGCCCGGGCGGTCGTCCGGCGTGATCGTATCGGTCTGCGCACGGATCAGCGGCCTTGCCCCCGGCAGCGGCTGGCGGATGGCGAACAGCCGCGCGACCACCCGCTCGACATTGCCGTCCACCACCACCGCGCGCCGGCCGAACGCGATGGCGGCAATGGCAGCGGCGGTATAGGCACCGATTCCGGGCAGGATCAGCAGCGCAGCCTCCGTCTCGGGCAACCGCCCGCCATGCTCCTGCGCCACCGCGCGGGCACAGGCGATCAGGTTGCGCGCGCGGGAATAATAGCCCAGCCCCGCCCATGCCGCCATGACGTCACCCTCGTCCGCCGCAGCCAGTGCGGCAAAGCCGGGCCAGCGCGTGGTGAAGGCGTGAAAATAGGGGATGACCGTGGCGACCTGCGTCTGTTGCAGCATCACCTCGGACAGCCAGACGCGATAGGGGTCCATGGCCGGCGCGCCCGGCGGCGCACGCCAGGGCAGGGTGCGCGCGCTGCGATCGTACCAGCCCAGCAGGGCGGGCGCGATGGCTATGGGGTCTGACGGACTGGCGGGCACGGCCGCCCTATGGCATGAAAGTGGCCATGGCCAAATCCCGACAACCTGCACCGACTCATGATCTGCCGCGCCAGCGCGTCGGCGGCACGCGGTCGGTCGCCGATCTGCTGCCCGATGTCGGCCGGGCGGCATTTCGCCGGTTCGGTTTCGTGCAAAGCGCGATCGTCACGCGCTGGCCCGAAATCGTCGGCGAACGCTATGCCCGCGTGTCGCAGCCCGAATCGCTCCGCTTTCCGCACGGACAGCGGGACAATGGCGTGCTGACGCTGCAGGTATCGCCTGCCTATGGCACGATGATGCAGCACATCTCGCCAGAGATCATGGACCGGGTGAACCGGTTCTTCGGCTATGCCGCCGTCGCCCGGATCGTGTTCCGGCAGGCCGCGCCGCCCCGCCGCGCACCCACCCCGCCCCGCCCGGCGCCGCCACCCAATCCGGTGCAGGTGGGGGAGAATGTCCGCGCCGTTGCCGATCCCGAATTGCTCCGGGTGCTGGAGGCGCTGGCCGCCGGGATCGAGGATAGCCCGCCCCTGCCGCTGCCGATTGCCAAGATCAGTTGATCCCGCGCGCGGAACCGGCCAGAACGCCCGAAATATCTTGTCAGGAGACCGTCGTTGACGATGCGTAAGCTCATCCTCGCCCTGCCTCTGGTTCTGGTCGCCTGTGGCGGCGGTGCAGAGGGCAATGTCGTTGCCGAAGGCCCGGTGGAGGCAGCGCCCCCGCCCGCGGGCCAGAACTGGACGACGACGGTCGCCCGCACGCCGGAGGGCGGCGTTCGCCTGGGCAACCCCAATGCGCCGCTCAAGCTGGTGGAATATGGATCGCGCACCTGCCCGACCTGCGCCCGCTTTGCGATCGAGGGGATGGAACCGCTCAAGGCCAACTATATCTCGACCGGCAAGGTCAGCTTTGAATTCCGGGAATTTCCGGTGCACGGCGTCGTCGATCTGGCGCCGATCCTGCTGGGCAACTGCGTGCCCGACACCGCGTTCTTCCCGGTGCTCGATCAGATGATGGCCAACCAGTCGGCCTTCATCGCCAAGCAGTCGTCGATTTCCGAACAGCGCGCCCAGGCGTTGCAGAACGATCCCAATGCGCTTGCCGCCTATATCGGCGAAACGATGGGCTATCTGGATTTCATCAAGCAGCGCGGCGTGCCGGAGGCAAAGGCCAAGGCGTGTCTGGCCGACAAGGCGGCGATCGAGCGGCTGACCAAGCAGACCCAGGCCGCGACGACCGAGTTCAAGGTGAACGGCACGCCGGCCTTCCTGCTGAACGGCCGTTCCATCGACGCTTCGGCATGGAGCCAGGTCGAAGCCGCGCTAAAGGCCGCCGGCGCCTGATGACCGGCGGCGCAGCCTGAAGCGGGAGGGCCGCAACCACCCGTGCAGATCAAGCGGCTGCGCCTTACCGGCTTCAAGAGCTTCGTCGATCCCGCCGATCTCAGGATCGAACCGGGGCTGACCGGGATCGTCGGCCCCAACGGGTGCGGCAAATCCAACCTGCTTGAGGCGCTGCGCTGGACCATGGGGGAAAACAGCCCCCGGTCCATGCGCGGTTCGGGGATGGAGGATGTGATCTTCGCGGGCACGGCATCGCGCCCTGCCCGCGAATTTGCCGAAGTCTCGCTGGTCGCCGATCTGGACGGCGGCGAGGAGATGGAGGTGGTGCGCCGCATCGAACGCGGTGCCGGATCCGCCTATCGGATCAATGGCCGCGACGTCCGGGCAAAGGATGTCGCGCTGCTCTTTGCCGATTCGGCGACGGGCGCGCATTCCCCCGCACTGGTCAGCCAGAACCGCA
Organism: Sphingomonas eleionomae; assembly: GCF_049889035.1. Classification (NCBI taxonomy): domain Bacteria; kingdom Pseudomonadati; phylum Pseudomonadota; class Alphaproteobacteria; order Sphingomonadales; family Sphingomonadaceae; genus Sphingomonas; species Sphingomonas eleionomae. Next base: position 336,522 of record NZ_JBLTWP010000002.1, read on the forward strand.
TCGGTGCGATCATCGCCGCAAAACCGGCCGAACGTCGCCAGATGCTGGAGGAAGCGGCCGGCATCGCCGGGCTGCATGTGCGGCGCAGGGACGCCGAACAGAAACTGCGCGCGACCGAGGCGAACCTGACCCGGCTTGGCGAACTGATCGCCGATCAGGAGGGGCGGATCGCACAGCTGCGTCGTCAGGCGCGACAGGCGGAGAAATATCGCACCCTCTCCGATCAGATCCGCGTGGCAGAGGCGCGGATGATCTATGCCCGGTGGCGCGATGCCGCCGCCGCTGCCGATACGGCGCGGGCCGAGGCAAAGGCCGCCGAGTCGCTGGTCGCCGATCGGATGGCCGCGCTGGATGCCGCCGCCGCCCACGCCCGCGCCGCCACCGATGCACTGGCAACGACCCGCGCCAATGCCCTTGCCGCGCACGACCGGGCGGCGGAAACCCGCCACCGGCTGGAAACGCTCCGCTCCGAACAGGGCAGCGCCGCACGGCGGCTTGCCGAAATCCGGGCCGCGGAAGAACGGCTGGCCGCTGACCGCGCGCGGGAAGGCGCGCTGGCCAGCGATGCGGCAGAGGCGATTGCCCGGCTGACCGGCGAGGTCAAGGCGCTGGAGCAACAGGTGCGCGAGGCTTCGGCCCGGCTGCCCGCGATGGACAGCACCCTGGCCGAGGCAGAGCGGACCGCCCGCGATGCCGAAGTCGCGCTGGCCCAAATCCTGGCGGCACAGGCCAGCGAGGCTGCGGATATCCGGGTTGCCCGCGCCGCGCTGGCCGCCGCCGGACAGCGGCTAGAACGGGCCGAGCGCGATGTCGCCCGCGCCACTGCAGAGCTTTCCGCACTGGGCGATGCCGCCCCGCTTGAGGCCGAACGGACCAGCGCAGCGCAGCGGCGCGAAGCGGCGGCGAACCGCATCGATGCGGCCCGGACTCAGCTGGCCAATGCAGAGGCGGAGGAACGCGCCGTCCATGCCGCGCGGGAACAGGCACAGGGCGTGCGCGCCCATGCCCATGCCGACCTGTCGATGCTGGACGGAGAAGCGGCGGCGCTGCGCAAGGCGACGGCGGCGGCTGCGAACGACCGGCTGCTCGACCGGCTGACCGTTGCGGACGGGTTCGAACGCGCGCTGGCAGCGGCGATGGGCGATGATCTTGAGGCAGGGCTGGATCCTGCGGCAGACCGGCACTGGGCGGGGGCCAACCCCCTGCCCGGCGATCCGTCCCCGCCCGCCGGGGCGACCCCGCTTGCCCGGCATGTCGATGCGCCCGCTGCGCTTGCCCGGCGGCTGGCACAGGTGCTGGTGGTGGACGAGGATGCGGGTCAGCCGCTGGCCGTGGGTCAGCGGCTGGTCACGCTGGCCGGGGCCGTGCGGCGCTGGGATGGCTATGTCACGCGCGGCGGCGGCGCTGCGGCGGCAGAACGGCTGATCCGGGTCAACCGGCTGCGCGCGATCGAGGCGCAGCGGCCGGCGGCAGAGGCGGCGCTGACCGCTGCCGATGCCGCGCTGGCGGCGATCGATCAACGGCTTGGCGCGTGTCGCACGGCCATCGCATTGGCGCGGCGCGACATGGAATCGGGGGAAATCGAACTGCGCGACGCCACCCGGACAGAAGACCGGCTGAGCGCGCAGATCGAGCGGCTGGCGGCCCAGCGCGCCGACCTTGCCGCCCGGCAACAACGGGTGGCGGCCGAGCATGGCGATGCCCTTGCCGAGCGTGATCGCGCTGCCGCTGCGCTGGACGCCCTGCCCGATGGCAGCGCCACGGTCGCTCAGGTGGCGCTGCTGTCGGGTGAGGCCGAGGCACGCCGCGCCGACGTGGCCCTGCGGCGCGCAGAACGCGCCACGCTGGATCAGGCGATGGCCAGCGACCGGCAGCGGATTGCCGCCGCCAGTGCCGAGCGACAGGGCTGGAACGCCCGTGCAGGCGAAGCGGCGCGCCGCATCACCGATATGGATGCGCGTGCGGCGGCGCTGGCCGACGAACGGACCGCGATTGCGGACCGGCCCGATGCCCTGACGGCAGAGATCGACGCGCTTGCCGACGCCTATCTGGGGATCGAATCGGCCGCCGTTCACGCCCGTCAGCATGAACGCGACGCCGAACAGGCGCTGGCCGCCATGGAACAGGCCAGCCGGATCGCTGCCGAGGCGCTGGCCGAGGCGCGCGAGGCCCGTGCTGGTGCCGCCGCCCGTGCCGAAAATCAGGAACTGCGCCGGGTCGAAATGGGCCGGTTGTCGGGCGAGCGGTTCGAATGTCCCCCGCCGCTGCTGCCCGAACGCGTGGGCTTCGATGGCGCAGCGGTGCGCGATCCGGCCAGCGAATCGGCTGCGCATGAACGGCTGATGCTGGACCGGGAACGCATCGGGCCGGTCAATCTGGTCGCCGAAAGCGAACTGGCCGAACTGGAAGGCGCGCGTGAGACGAGCGCGGCGGAAGCTGCGGAACTTGCCGAGGCGGTGGCCAGGCTGCGCGGCAGCATCGGCACGCTGAACCGGGAGGGGCGCCAGCGGCTGACCGCTGCGTTCGAGGCGGTGGACCGACATTTCCGGCGGCTGTTCACCACCTTGTTCGATGGCGGCCAGGCGCATCTGGAACTGATCGATTCGGATGATCCGCTGGAGGCGGGGCTGGAAATCATGGCTCAGCCGCCGGGCAAGAAACTGCAATCGCTGACCCTGTTGTCGGGCGGCGAACAGGCGCTGACCGCCGTTGCGCTGATCTTTGCGCTGTTCCTGACCAATCCCGCGCCAATCTGCGTGCTGGACGAAGTGGATGCGCCGCTGGACGATGCCAATATCGACCGGTTCTGCGACCTGCTGGATGCGATGACGCGCGAAACCCGCACCCGCTACCTGATCGTCACGCACAACGCCGCGACGATGAGCCGGATGCACCGCCTGTTCGGCGTCACGATGGTGGAACGCGGCGTCAGCCGGCTGGTCAGCGTCGATCTGGGCGGGGCCAGCGATCTGATGGCGGCGGAATAGCGATGGACGGCGCGCCCCGCATCGCGTTCCTGCTGTTTCCCGGCATGACACAGCTTGACCTGACCGGGCCGGCTCAGGTGCTGTCGCGGCTGGGCACCGGGCCGTTGCACTATGTCGCGCGAACGCTGGATCCGGTGCCGACCGACAGCGGCTTTGCCATCCTGCCAACCGCGCGCATGAGCGACGTGACCGGGGCCGATATCCTGATGGTGCCCGGCGGTATGGCGGTGGAGGACGTGATCGACGATCCTGAAAGCCTCGCTTGGGTGCGACAGGTCGGCGAACAGGCGCAATGGGTCACTAGTGTCTGCACCGGCGCCCTGATCCTTGGTGCCGCGGGGCTGCTGCGCGGCTATCGCGCGACCACGCACTGGATGTGGCACCATCACCTTGCCCGTTTCGGCGCAGAACCGGTCCACGCGCGCACCGTGATCGACCGCAATCGGGCGACCGGCGGCGGCGTGACGGCGGGGATCGACTTTGCCCTGGCGCTGACCGCCGCGATCCGGGGAGAGGACCACGCACGGCTGATTCAGCTGGCACTGGAATATGATCCCGCCCCGCCCTTTGACAGCGGGTCGCCCGATCGCGCGATGGCTGAAACGATTGCCGATTATCGCGCACGGGCCGACCGCCTGGCCCCGGATCGGGAGGCGCGGTTGATGGCGGCGGCGAAGCGGCTGGGCTTCTAGCGCGCGGTTCAGGCCGCGGCGAGTTCCTTGGCGGTGGCGTCGGCCAGGCTGGTGCCATCCAGGATGCGGGCGGTTTCGTCCCGAACGCGCGCCATGGCGATGCGGATGGCACAGGTCGCTTCGTCCGCACAATCCTTGCACGGGCGATAGGCGGTGCGGCTGACACAGGGGACCAGCGCCAGCGGCCCTTCGATCACGCGGATCACCTCGCCCAGCGAAATCAGGTGCGCCGGACGCGACAGATGATAGCCGCCCGCCTTGCCGCGCATCGAATGGATGAACCCCGCCTCGCGCAGGTCAGCCAGGATCAGCTCAAGGAACTTGCGCGGTACATTGGCATTGGCAGCGATCCGGTTCATTGGCGTCGGCGCGCCATCGACCGGCTGAGTCGCCAGGAACAGCATTGCGCGCAGGGCATAGCGGGAACGCTGGGTGAGCATGACTGTCCTATAACGCCCGCATTGTGGCGGGGAAATGGCGAATTCCGATCGGACTTGGCATTATTCGGCGCGCTGCCTATATCGGTTGTGCCGGGTTCGCCCGGCTATGGCGATAAACTGCGGCGTATCAAGTAGGCGCAGCGGACCCGGGGGCAGTACCCGGCGGCTCCACCACCCGAGCTGAGGCGCTCGGCGCCACGCTTCATGCGTGGCGGCAAGCCCTCAGCTTGATTGACGGGGCCGAACTAGGATCGACGTGTGTTGAAAGGCGCAGCTTTCGCTCGGAATGGGACCACCGCGACGGCCCATTTTACAAGTGCCAACGATAACGAGGCGCTCGCGATTGCGGCCTAACCCAAGTCCTCACGGACTAGGTTAGTCAGACAAAAGCGCGGTTCGGGCCACACCGGGCAACAGAAGTGGACACCAGCGGCCGCCAGGGGGCCGGGCAACAGAACCCCTGGCACCTTTCCCACGAACCCGTCAGGCGGTCGTCAGACCGATCAGATCGCGCACCGCGCCATAATCCTGGGCAATATGCTGCACGCCCAGCGCGCGCAGACGGTCGGCATGACCGTTCACGCAGTGATTGGCGGCCGTCACCCCGATCACCGTCGCCCCGGTTTTCAGTGCGCCAGTGACGCCCACCGGCGAATCTTCCAGAATGACCGCGCGCGCGATGTCCAGCCCGATGGCCTGTGCGGCGTACAGATACAGGTCCGGCTCCGGCTTGCCCCGGCCGGGCGGCACATCTTCTTTCCCGCTGAAAATCCGGCCGTCAAACCGGTCGAGCAGGCCATTATGGTCGAGGTGCCGGCGGATCCACGCATGGCTGGACGACGATGCGATGGCGATCGGCAGATCGGCGGGCAGCGACCGGATAAACGCAATCGCGCCGTTGACCGGCCCCACCCCCTCGCGCATCGCACGGGCATCCTCCGCCGCGCGCTCGGCATAGAAATCCTCGGGCAGCGGGCGGCCGATCCATCCCTCGATCGCGCCGATGAACTGACGCCCCGACAGGCCCATGAAATGCGTCATCGCGTGTTCGACGCTGGTCGCATGGCCGATCCGCGACAGATAATCGGCGATATGGGCGTTGCCTTCATATTCGCTTTCGATGACGACGCCGTCGAAATCGAACAGGATACCTTCAAAGCGCATCATCTTCCTCGCGTCGCAATTGTCCCAGTCTGCCGCCGCACTGACGGCAGCGGATCCGCATGCGCGGGGTTGCGGTCGCGCCATAGCGGATGCCGCCTGCATCCCACACCGATCGACCGTGGCCGCACGCGACACACCGCATGATCCACTGCCGGGATTCGCGCTCTAGCCCGCGCATCCATGCCTTGGGCAACACCAGCCCGAACAGGCGCTGGATCATGCTCATCCCCGCGCTCCGAACAGGGCGCTGCCGACCCGAACATGGGTTGCGCCAATCGTGACGGCGGTCGGATAATCCCCCGACATCCCCATGCTGAGGCCGGTCAGGCCATGATCGCGCGCCAGTTTGGCCAGCAGCGCGAAATAGGGGGCGGGATCCACCTCCAGCGGCGGCACCGCCATCAGCCCGGCGACGGGCAAGTCCGCATCGCGCGCCCCGGCCAGCAGCGCGGGCAGTTCCGCCACCGCACATCCGCCCTTTTGCGGCTCGTCCCCAATATTCACCTGGATAAAACAATCCGGCCGCCGCCCGGTGCGATCCATTGCCTTCCCCAGGGCACTGACCAGCGACGGGCGGTCCACCGAATGAATGGCATCGAACAGGCGGACGGCATCCTCCGCCTTGTTCGATTGCAACTGTCCGACCAGATGCAGCGTCAGGTCCGGCGTCGCCTCGATCAGCGCGGGCCATTTGCCCTGCGCCTCCTGCACCCGATTTTCGCCGAATACTTGCTGGCCGGCATCGATCAGCGGGCGGATCGCATCGGCCTCATGCGTCTTGCTGATAGCGATCAGCGTCACCGCATCGGCCTTTCGCCCCGCCAGCCGGGCGGCGCGATCAATCTGCTGGTGCACATCGGCCAGCCGCGTCTTGGGATCGAGTTCGGACATGGCCCGCGCTATAGGCAGGGCAATGCCCCGCCGCCACCCCTCCCTGCTGCCGCGAACATGGCTGATGACCGACGAGCGGCTGGGCGATCGATTGCTGGATATCGTCCGACGCCTGCCCCCCGGCACTGGCATCGTCCTGCGCCATTATGCCACCCCGACGGCAGAGCGGCGGCGGCTGTTCAACCGGGTGTTGCGGATTACACGGTCGCGGCACCTGCTCGTGCTGCGTGCCGGCCCGCTGCGGCTGGCCGCTCGGGAGGCGGGCGTGCATGGCCGCCATGCAGTGCGCGGCCGCCCGGCGATCCGAACCATGCCCGTCCATGACCCGGCGGAACTTCGCCTGGCCCGGCGGGCGCGGGCGGACCTCGTGTTTCTCTCGCCGGTCTTTGCCACCCGGTCCCATCCGGGCGCGCCCCCGCTGGATCGGTCGCGGCTACGGCGGCTGGTGATCGGCGCACCGGCCCCGGTCATCCTGCTGGGCGGCATGAATGTGCGGCGGGTGCGCGGCCTCAACTGGCGCGGCATTTACGGCTGGGCGGGAATAGAAGCGTTTTCCGGCGGCATGGCACGCCGCTGAGCGGACCAGCCCTCAGCGATCAGAAGCGGAAGGCAGTGCCCACATAAACCGCCTGGCTGTCGCGGCGATTGTCCTGAATCTGGGGCAGGCGATCCCGCTCCGCCTTGTACCGCACGCCCGCCGTCACATCGAGGTTGCGGGTCAGCGAATAGGAACTGGTCAGGTCGACCGAATAGCTGGGCAGATCGGTGACCGCGACCGGCACGTCGGTCAGCGGGCGGCTGGTGCCGGCATTCACAGCAGCGCTGGCGCGCTTGCCGCGATAGCCAAGGCCCAGGTCGACGCGTTCCTGGCTGCCCGGCGCACCGGCCAGGTCGACGCGAGTCATCGCACCGGAAACGGCAAACCGCTTCCAGCCGACCGAAACGCCCAGGTCATAGGCGATCGGGGCAAGCGCAACGCCCGACGGGGCGGCAGCGGCCGTCCGGTCGGACAGGACCGGCATCCGGCTGGAACGGGCGCGGACCGCAACCGTCACCGGCTTGCGCCGATCGACCGAATCACTGGCGGGCGTGAAGCGGAACCCGGTTGCGCTCATCCCCGTGCGCGCGATCAGCGCCGCGAGTCGCGGGTCGGCGGTCGCCGGCGTAAAGCTGCCCAGCGGGGTCGCAACGGTGTTGGTAAAGCGGACGGGCGCACGGTCGATCGCGGTTTCACGGGCGCTGATCGCAGGCGCGACGATAGTGCCGAGCAAAAGCGCGACTATTCCCGTCCCGGCCATGATCCGACCCAATGTCATCGGTTCGTCCTTCCCGTTGAAAGCGCTACCACGAACGACGGTGCAAGTTCCACTGCCAGAGTCGCTTTCCCGCCAACCTGTTGCGCGTTATCCACAGAGGGGCGATGAATGGCGCCCGGCTTGCGGCTTGTGCGTCAGCATCTATAGAAGCCGGTGGCGCGCGTCTTCGCAGTGCCGCCCGTTTGTTCAAGGGAAATGCCGATGATCCGCCTGTCGCGTCTGTTGATCCTGGCTCCTGCCGTGCTGGCGCTTGCCGCCTGTGGCGGTCGGGACCGTCCCAAGGCCGATCTGGCCGCGTCTCAGGTGACGACCATCGGCGTCAACAGCTATCTGTGGCGGGCCAGCCTGGACACGCTGGGCTTCATGCCGCTGCTGCAGACCGATTCGAACGGCGGCGTCATCGTCACCGACTGGTATGTGAACCCCAACACCCCGACCGAGCGGAGCAAGGTCACGGTATCGATCCTGGATCGCGATCTGCGCGCCGATGCGCTGCGCATTGCCGCCCAGCGTCAGGTGAACCGCGCCGGCCAGTGGGTCGATGCCCCGGTTCAGGCCGCCACGGTCCAGAAGCTTGAGGACATCATCCTCACTCGCGCGCGCGATCTGCGCCGCGCCGCCGTCGTCAATTAAAGGTCAGGCACACCCCCTCATGGCGTCACGCTTCAACGCGCTGAAAGCGGACGCGCACTGGCAATCGGTCTGGGACGAGCGCCAGACCTTTGCCGCGCGCGACGATTCCCCCAAACCCAAAAGCTATGTGCTTGAGATGTTTCCCTATCCGTCGGGGAAAATCCATATGGGCCATGTGCGGAACTACACGATGGGCGACGTGCTCGCCCGGTTCCGCCGGATGCAGGGGATGGAGGTGCTGCACCCCATGGGCTGGGACGCGTTCGGGATGCCGGCCGAAAATGCCGCGATGGAGCGCAAGGTACATCCCGGCGCCTGGACCTATGACAACATCGCCACGATGCGGGCACAGCTGAAGCGGCTGGGCTTTGCGCTGGACTGGTCGCGCGAACTGGCGACGTGCGATCCCGCCTATTACGGGCAGGAACAGGCGCTGTTCCTTGATCTCTATGCCGCTGGCCTCGTCTATCGCAAGCAAAGCGCGGTCAACTGGGATCCGGTCGACATGACCGTGCTGGCCAATGAACAGGTGATCGACGGGCGCGGCTGGCGTTCCGGCGCGCTCGTTGAAAAGCGCAAGCTGAGCCAGTGGTTCCTCAAGATCACCGATTTTGCCGAGGATTTGCTGGCCGGGCTGGACGGGCTTGAACACTGGCCCGACAAGGTAAAGCTGATGCAGGAAAACTGGATCGGCAAATCGGTCGGCCTGCAATTCCGCTTCGCGCTGTCCGACGGCGGCTCGGTCGAGGTGTTCACCACCCGGCCGGACACGATTTTCGGATCCAGCTTCGTCGCGATCGCCGCCGATCACCCGATTGCTCAGGCGCTGGCGGCGAACGACCCGGCGGTTCAGGCGTTCATCGACCAGTGCAAGCTGGGCGGCACGACAGCGGCCGAGATCGAGACGCAAGAGAAACTGGGCCTCGACACGGGCCTGCGCGCCACCCATCCCTTTGATTCCGAATGGCAATTGCCAGTCTATATCGCCAATTTCGTGCTGATGGATTATGGCACCGGCGCGGTGTTCGGCGTGCCCGCGCATGATCAGCGCGACCTGGATTTCGCCCGCAAATACGCCCTGCCCGTCCGCCGCGTGGTCAGCGATGGCGATGCGACTGACCCGGTGTTCGAAGGCAACACCGCCTATACCGGTCCCGGCGCTCTGGTGAACTCGCGCTTCCTTGACGGCCTGTCGGTCGATGCGGCGAAGCGCACAGTGATCGACCGGGCCGAGGCGGAAGGATGGGGCAAGGGCACCACCGTATGGCGGCTGCGCGACTGGGGCGTCTCGCGCCAGCGTTACTGGGGCACGCCCATCCCGATCATCCATTGCGAAACCTGCGGCGCGGTGCCGGTGCCAAAGGAGCAGTTGCCCGTCACCCTTCCGGATGACGTCAGTTTCGATATCCCCGGCAATCCGCTGGACCGGCATCCGACCTGGCGTCATGTCGACTGCCCGTCCTGCGGCAAGCCTGCGCAGCGCGAAACCGACACGCTCGACACGTTCGTCGATTCCAGCTGGTACTTCATCCGGTTTGCCAGCCAGCCGGACGATCAGCCGTTCGACAGGGGCGTCGCGGAAAGCTGGCTGCCCGTCGCGCAATATATCGGCGGGGTGGAACACGCGATCCTGCACCTGCTCTATGCCCGGTTCTGGACGCGCGCGCTCAACCATATCGGCAAGCTGAACGTGGCGGAGCCGTTCGCCGGCCTGTTCACGCAAGGCATGGTGACGCACGAGACGTACAAGTCGGCGGATGGCCGCTGGCTGTCGCCCGACGATATTCGCGATGGCGTCGAAATCGCCTCTGGCCAGCCGGTGACGGTCGGCCGGGTCGAGAAAATGTCGAAATCCAAGAAGAACACCGTCGATCCGACCGAAATCGTCGATCAGTACGGGGCGGACGCCGTCCGCTGGTTCATGCTGTCCGATTCGCCGCCGGAACGCGATCTGGAATGGTCGGAAAACGGCATTGAGGGCGCGTGGCGGTTCATCCAGCGGCTGTGGCGCCTGTTCGATGGGCTTGAGGATGCCGCTGGCGAGGACAAGCTGCTCGACCGCAAGCTGCACCGTACCATCGCGGGCGTGGCAGAGGATGTGGAGGCGCTCGCCTTCAACAAGGCCGTCGCCAAGCTCTATGAACTGGTCAGCGCCATCGAAAAGGCCGCGCCATCGGCGTCGCGCACCGTCGCCATCCGTGCGCTTGCCCGCATCGTCGCGCCCATGGCCCCGCATATCGCAGAGGAAGCCTGGGCCGGCTGGGGCCATTCGGGCCTGATCGCGGACGCCGAATGGCCGGCGGTCGATCCCGCCCTGCTGGTCGATGACGAGGTCACCGTTGCGGTGCAGGTGAACGGCAAGCTGCGCGATACGCTGACCCTGCCAAAGGGTACTGCAAAGGATGTTGCAGAGGCAGCGGCGCTGGCGTCCGAAAAGGTTCAGCGCATCCTTGAAGGGGCGACCCCGAAAAAAGTGATTGTGGTGCCTGATCGCCTGGTCAACATCGTCGCATGATCCGCATAATCGCCCCGCTGCTGATGCTTGCCCTGACGGGAGGGTGCGGCCTTCGCCCGCTTTATGGTGGCGGGATGAACAGCCCGACCCGCACGCTGCTGTCGGGGATCGAGGTTGCACCGATTGAGGGGCAGTCCGGCTGGCTGGTCGCCAATGCCCTGCGCGACCGGATGGCCGCGACTGAGGCGGGCGGCGCCCCCGCCTATCGACTGGACGTGACGCTGGACGATCAGATCATCGGCCTGGGCGTGCGCGGCGACGACAGTGTGGCGCGCGAACGCCGCACGCTGCGCGCCCGGTATCAACTGGTCGATCTGTCGACGGGGCAGGTGGTGGTGGATGCCACGGCGGGTTCGGATGCCGGCATCGACGTGGTCGGATCGGAATATGCCACCATTGCGGCGGAGCGGACGGCGCTTGAGCGGCTGTCCGGCATCATCGCCGATCAGATGGTGGCGCGGCTGGCCCTGTTCGCCCAGCGCCAGGCCAGGGACGAGTGAAACTCACCAAGCCTGCCGAGATTGCACCCCGGCTCGACCGGCCGGACGATCAGGTCCGGCTGTTCCTGCTGCACGGCCCTGACGAGGCGGGCGCCGCCGCGCTGGTCGACCGGCTGCGCCGTGCAATGGGTGAACAGGCCGAACGGGTCGATCTGGACGGGCCGACGCTGCGCTCCAACCCCGGTCGACTGGCAGAGGAAGCCGCCTCCCTCTCTCTGTTCGGGGATCGTCGCTGGATCCGCGTGACCGGCGCGGGCGAGGAGTCGCTGGCCGCTGCCGACCAATTGCTCGGCATCGAAAAAGCCGGAAATCCTGCGGTGATGATCGCGCCTGGCGTCAAGACGTCGGGCAAGCTGGTCAAGCTTTGTCAAACGCATGGCAAGGCGATCGCCTATGGCTGTTATATCCCGGATGCGGCGGCGGCGACGCGGATTGCGGCCGATCTGGCAAAGGCAGAGGGCCTTCGCCTCGATCCGCGCGCGGCACAACGGCTCGCGGTGGCCAGTGGCGGCGACCGGTCCGTCATGGCGCGGGAGATCGAAAAGCTCGCCTTGTATCTGGACGCCAGCCCCGATCATCCGGTCGATGCCCGGCTGGACGCACTTGCCGCGATCGGCGCCGACCTTGAGGAGCATGAGGTCGGGCATCTGGTCGATGCGATGCTGGACGGCAATCTGCCGGTCCTTGGCGCGGATCTGACCCGGTTCGAGGCAGAGGGCATCAGCGGCATTGCCGTCACGCGCGCGGCCGTGCGCCGGCTGACCGACCTGGCCCAGATGCGGCAACAGGTGGATCGCGGTGCCGGCGTCAAGGACGCGGTCGAGGCAGCGCGCATCCATTTCAAGGAACAGGAAAAGGTGACGCGCCAGCTGCGCCGCTGGACCTCACCCCGCATTGCCGAAGCGATTGTCCGGCTTCAATCGGCGGAACGCGCGATGAAAAGCAGCGGCAATGTCGGCGATCTGCTTGGCGCAGAGGCGCTGATCCGGATCGCCGCGGATGGCACCCAGTTGCGCTGATCCACGCTTAACCTGTTGTAATTATTAGAATTTATCGCCCGTCAGTCGCTGGCAAACCATGTCGAGCTGATCCAGCGTCGCATAATCGATGGTCAGCGTGCCGCCACCCTGCCCGTGCACGATCCGCACCTTCAGGCCCAGCGCATCGCCCAGATGCTGCTCCAGCGCGGCAAGGTCGGCGTTCATGCCCCCCGGCTCGCCACGCGCACCGCTGCTCGCGCCGCCACCTTTCCCGTCGCCGCCGGTCTTGCCGCCCTTGACCAGCTTTTCCGTGTCGCGAACCGACAGCCCGCGCGCGATCACGTCAGCCGCCAGCGTTTCAGCATCTTCCGCCGCCAGCAGCGCACGGGCATGGCCCATGCTCAATCGTCCCTCGATCACATGGCGCTGCACCTCTGCCGGCAAGTCGAGCAGGCGGAGCAGATTGGCAACATGGCTGCGCGATTTGTGGACAATCTTTGCCAGCGCATCCTGGGTATGGCCGAACTGTTCGATCAGCTTGGCATAGGCATCCGCCTCTTCGATCGCGTTCAGGTCCTGCCGCTGGATATTCTCGACCAGCGCGATTTCCAGCGTGGCCGCATCGTCCAGATCGCGGACAATGACCGGCACTTCGTGCAGCCGTGCCCGCTGTGCAGCGCGCCAGCGGCGTTCCCCGGCGACGATCTGATAATCCTTGCCATGCGGGCGGACCACGATCGGCTGAACGATCCCGCGCGCGGCGATCGACTGGGCCAGTTCGTCCAGCGCCGATTCGTCGAAATGGCGGCGCGGCTGTTCGGGATGCGGCGACAGCGCGCTGACCGGCAGCATGCGCACACCGCCGCCAGCCCGCGGGCTGCCGGGGACTTCCGGCTTTTCCGGGGTCGGCGCCTCACCCAGCAGGGCGCCCAGTCCACGGCCCAGGCCGGTACGGGGTTTGCGGGGCGGTGCGGGCGTGGTGTCGGGATCGGTCATGCGGCCTTTGCGGGTTTGGGAAGACGGGCAATCAGTTCACGGGCCAGCGCGATATACGCCTCCGACCCGGCACAGCGATAATCATAGATCAGCGCGGGCAGCCCATGGCTCGGCGCTTCGGACAGGCGGACGTTGCGCGGGATCACCGTGTCGAACACCACCTTGCCCAGCACCTGCCGCACATCGTCCGACACCTGTTCGGTCAGGCGGTTGCGCCGGTCGTACATGGTCAGCACGACGCCCAGGATCGACAGCCCCGGATTGAACCGGGCCCGGATGCGCTCGACCGTGCTGAGCAACTGACTCAACCCCTCAAGCGCAAAGAATTCGCACTGCAACGGCACTAGCAACGCATGGGCAGCGACCATCGCGTTGATCGTCAACAGGCCAAGCGAGGGTGGGCAATCGATCAATGCCACGTCCCAGCGATCGGCACTGCGGGCAATCGCCTGATCCAGCCGATGCGTGCGCGCCTCGAAATCGATCAGCTCGATTTCCGCGCCGGACAGGTCGACCGTTGCCGGGACGATATCCAGCCGCGGCACCTTGGTCGCGACCGCTGCCTGATCCAGCGTCGCCTCTCCGATCAACAGGTCATAGGTCGAATATTCCCGCTCCGCCTTGGGCACGCCAAGGCCGGTGGAGGCATTGCCCTGCGGGTCCAGATCGATCAGCAGCACCCGCGATCCGGTCGCCGCCAATGCGGTACCGACATTGATCGCTGTCGTTGTCTTGCCCACGCCACCCTTTTGATTGGCGATGGTGATGCAGATCATCGGGGCCTGACCTTGTTGGCGATCACGATGCCGGATTGAGGATCAGTGATGCTTGGTTCCACGTGGAACACACCTTGCCATGTGCCGCGCGCGGCCGCCACCTCGGATTGCGCGCTTTGTCCCTTTGGCAGGATCCACAATGTGGATTGATCGGCATTGCCCTGCGCCCCGGCGAAAAGTTCCGGCAACCCGGCGACGGCACGCGCAGAAATGATCGCGGCGGGGCCGGTGCGCGGCGCAGTCTCGATCCGGCCCAGGACGACCTCGGCATTGTTCAGGCCAAGCGAACCGACCACCTCGTTCAGAAACTCGACCCGGCGGCGGCGCGGCTCGACCATGCGGATCGGCCCGTCACGCAGAATGGCGATGACGATTCCGGGCAGCCCGGCCCCGGTGCCGATATCGATCCACAATCCGTCGACACCCGTGGCATGGTCCAGCAGCTGCGCCGAATCGACGATATGGCGGTGCCACAACTGATCCAGCGTCGACCGCGCGATCAGGTTCTGGCGACCTGCCTCGTCGCGCACCATCTCGACGAACCGGTCGAGTGTTGTTTCACGTGAAACACCGAATCGGTGGCGCAGCCATTGCCGGGCCTGTGCTTCATCCATCGCGCTACGCCGCCGCTCTGCGTCGTGCGTGCAGATGGATCGCCGCCAACGCGGCGGGGGTGATCCCGCGGATGCGCGATGCCTCACCCATAGTCCGGGGCCGCGCCTTGCCCAATCGCTCGATCATTTCCAGCGACAGGCCGGGCACTGCGGCAAAATCGAACGTCGCGGCCAGCGGCTCATTCTCGCTTGCCCTCAGCGCAGCAATCTCCGCCTCCTGTCGCTCCAGATAGGGGGCGTAGCGCGCATCCTCGACCGCTTCGGACAATAGCGCCGGATCATGCTGCTCGCGGCACCCCGGCAGCAATTGATCGATGGTGACGTCATTCAGCCGCAGCCACTCGCTGACCGGCTTTCGCGCACCGTCCTGTGCCACGGCCAGCCCAAGCGCCGCCAGCTGAGCCGCCGTCATCCGCGTGTCGAAAGCCGCCCGGATGTCCGCCAGCGCCGCTTCGCGCGCGTCCAGGTGACGGATCCGCTCCGGCGACAGGCAACCCAGCGCCCGACCGATCGGGCCAAGCCGCCCCTCCGCATTATCGGCACGCAGGCGCAACCGGTATTCGGCACGCGCGGTCAGCATCCGATAGGGTTCGGTCACCCCCTGAATCACCAGATCGTCGATCATCACGGCCAGATAACTGGTCGCCCGGTCCAGCAGCAGTGGTTCGATGGTCAGCGCATGGGCCGCCGCATTGGCCCCCGCGATCAGCCCCTGCCCCGCCGCTTCCTCATACCCCGTCGTGCCATTGATCTGCCCGGCACAGAACAGCCCCGGGATCGCCTGCAACGCCAGCCGGTGATCCAGCGCCCGTGGATCGACATAGTCATATTCCACCGCATATCCCGGCGTCACGATCTCTGCCCGCGCCAAGCCCGGCATGGATCGCACCATGGCCAGCTGAACATCGGTGGGCAGCGATGTCGAGATGCCGTTGGGATAGACCAGATGGCTGTCCAACCCTTCCGGCTCCAGAAACACCTGATGCCCGTCGCGATCGCCAAAGCGGTGGATCTTGTCCTCGATCGACGGGCAGTAACGCGGACCGGCCGCCCCGATGGCACCCGTGAACAATGGCGATCGGTCCAGCGACGCCCGGATGATCTCGTGACTTTCTGCCGTGGTCCGCGTCATCGCACAGAATAGCTGGGGCAGCGGCCGCCCGCCCGTCGTCATCGGCGACATCGTCCAATGATCATCGTCCGACGGCTGTTCGTCGAGCACCGCCCAGTCGATCGTCCGCCCGTCCAGGCGCGGCGGCGTTCCGGTCTTCAGCCGAGCGAGCGGCAGCCCCTGTTCGCGCAACTGCCGGCCCAGCTCGATCGCCGACCGTTCATCGACGCGCCCGCCCGTACCCCGTTCCTCGCCCCGAAAGATTCGCCCGCCCAGAAAGGTACCCGTGGCCAGCACGATCGCCGGGGCCAGCAATTCGCGCCCGTCGGCAAGTCGGATACCGGCCGCCGCGCCATCCGGATGGCGGATCAGCGCCTCGGCCTCCCCCTCGATCAGGGTCAGCCCGCGCTGCGCCTTCAGCATGGACTGGATGGCGGCGGCATAGCGCACCCGGTCGGCCTGCACGCGTGGCCCCTGAACCGCCGCCCCCTTGCTGCGGTTGAGCAAACGGTAATGGATCGCCGCCAGGTCCGCCGCCCGGGCGATCAGGCCGTCCAGCGCATCGACTTCCCGGACCAGATGTCCCTTGCCCAACCCGCCAATTGCGGGGTTGCACGACATCGCACCCAGTTTCGACAGGTCAAAACTGACCAGTGCAGTGCGCGCACCGCGACGGGCGGCCATGGCCGCCGCCTCGGTTCCGGCATGGCCGCCACCGATCACGATTACGTCGAATGTGCTCATGCCACCGCCGTTATCGCAGCTTGGCGGTCGGGTCAAAATCGGGTTGAGTGTTTCACGTGAAACATCACTTGCCGATGCAGAACCGGCTGAACAGCATGTCCAGCATCGCCTCCGTATCCGCCCGCCCCGTCACCCGATCAAAGGCGAGCCGTGCCGCGCGAAGCTCCTCCGCCAGGATCAACGGATCGAACGCCGTACTTGCTGAACGGACATGATCGGCGGCACCCCCGATCAACGCCGCCTGTCGCCGGTTCAGCACCGTCTCGTCCAGCCTGGGCACCAGCGCCCCGGCCCGTCGGTCCAGCTCGGCCCAGAGTGCGTCCAGCCCCTCGCCCCGCGCGGCGGACAGGGGGATGCGCCCTTCCGGCACCTCTGCTCGACCCGGCACATCCGACCGGGCGTGAATCAGCACCGCGTCCACAACCGGCGACGGCCCATCGCCCAGCCACAACAGGATGTCGGCTGCCGCCATCGCGCTCAACGACCGCTCGATGCCGATGGCTTCGATCGCATCTTCGGTCGCCTTTGCCAGCCCGGCGGTATCGGTGAACAGCCAGGCCAGCCCGCCGCGCTGCACCGGCACCTCGATCCGGTCGCGCGTCGTGCCGGCGATGGGGGAAACAATGGCCGCGTCCCGCTGGGTCAGCGCATTGATCAGCGTCGATTTGCCGGCATTGGGCGGCCCGGCTAGCACGACCCGGATGCCGTCGCGCAATCGTTCGACCGGCGGGTTGGCAAGCACCGCCGCCATCTCGTCCGCCAGCGATGCCGCACCCGTCCGGATCGCATCCAGCGCGGCCGGGTCGGCATCCACATCACCCTCATCGCCATGATCCAGCACTGCCTCGATCCCGGCGGACAGGGTCAGCAGCCGTGCCTGCCACCCCTCCACCCGCCGACGCACGGCACCTTCGGCACTGGCCAGTGCGGCCCGCCGCTGGCTCTCCGTTTCAGCGGAGAGCAGATCGCCCAGCCCTTCCGCTTCGGTCAGGTCGATGCGACCATTGGCCAGCGCCCGCCGGGTAAACTCGCCCGGCTCCGCTCGCCGCAATCCCGGCATGGCCGCCAGCACCGCCTCGATTCGGGCCACCACCGCGCGGCCGCCATGGACGTGCAGCTCGGCCAGATCCTCCCCCGTCGCTGTCGCGGGACCGGGAAAAATCAGGATCAGCGCATCGTCCAGCGGCGATCCATCCGCCGGATCGGTCAACCGGCGCAGCGCCGCCCGGCGCGCCTCGGGCAGGCGCGTGGTCAGCGCAGCGACCGACGCCATCGCATCGGGACCGCTGATCCGGATAACGCCGATGGCCGCGGGCGGCATCCCGCTCGACAGGGCGAAAATGGTGTCCGTCATGCGCTGGCCTTAGCCGATCGGCACGATGGTGCGAATTCAGCCGTCGCGCTTTCCACCCATGCCCGCCTCGAACATCCCGCGCCAGAAATTCAGGCCCGCCTCGCCCATCGGGCTCCAGCTGCGCATCATCTGTTCCATCAGTTCGGGGCTCGCCCCCTTTTCCAGCGTGTCGACCATCATCGCGATGTATCGATCATGGACGGGAGTGAAATCGGGAAGGCCCATGGCGCGCCGGGCTTCCTCGGGCGTGCAATCGACCTCGACATTGATCTTCATCGGCGGCCTTTCGGAACAGCATCTGTGCCGGACGAACCCGGCGATGAACACCGACTATGCGCGGGAAAGGAACGTCTGCGCAATGCCAATGCCCGATCCCGTGTTCATTCACGGCAAAACCGTGACTGTTCAATGGCTTGATCTGCCTGTGCACTGGACTGTCCGGAGCCTGTCCTCATGGTATCCGCAACTTATCCACAGCCCCTGCGCATGGCCCCGCCGCAAAATCCGGCGCCATCGACGCGCCCGCCATTGTCTGGCTCCATGCCGCTTCCCATAGTCGTTGGCGTCTTCCCCCCCCCGACCGCCGCCCCCCAGGCGAGCGGCATCCCAATCGGAGTATGCTCATGACAGGAACGATCGCCATTCAGCCGCTGGACGGCACGGGCAGCTTCAATGCCTATCTCGCCGAACCGGCCGGCACGCCGCGCGGTGCAATCGTGGTGATTCAGGAGATTTTCGGCGTCAATGCCGGTATCCGCCGCAAATGCGATCGGCTGGCAGAGGCCGGGTATCTGGCGATCGCGCCGGATCTGTTCTGGCGGCTGGAACCGGGGATCGAGCTGGATCCCGATGTCGAACCGGAATTTCAGCGCGCGCTCGATCTGATGGGTCAGTTCGATCAGAATCGCGGCATTCACGATATCAAGGCGACGATCGACGCGGCGCGCGAACGGATTGGCGGCGGCAAGGTCGGCGCGGTCGGCTACTGCCTTGGCGGGCGACTTGCCTATATGACGGCGGCACGGACGGATGTGGATGCAACCGTCGGCTATTACGCGGTCGGCATCGACAATCTGCTGAACGAAAGCCAGGCGATTTCACGGCCGCTGATGCTGCACATCGCCGGCAATGACGGGTTCGTCCCCGCCGATGTTCAGGCCGCAATGCACGCGGGCCTCGGCGATCATCCGAATGTCGTCCTGCACGACTATCCGGGCGAAGATCACGGCTTTGCCACCGAAATGGGAAAGCGTCGTTCGGAAAGCGCGGCGCAGATGGCGGATCAGCGGACCGCCGAATTCTTCGCCAGCCATATCGGCTGATCCAATGAAAAGGGCGGCGGGATCATCCGCCGCCCCATTCCATGCCGGTGCCTCAGGCGAACAGGCTCAGGATACCCGGCGTTTCACCGCCGCCGACCCATCCTTCATAGATCATGCGGAACGCCACGAACACGATCACCGCCAGGCCGATATAGGCGATCCAGCGATACCGGTCGATCAACTGGGCGATGGCATTGGCGGCCAGGCCCATCAGCGCCACCGACAGCAACAGGCCGACGACCAGGATGCCCGGATGCTCGCGCGCCGCACCGGCGACGGCCAGCACATTGTCCAGGCTCATCGACACATCGGCAACCGCCACGGCCCATGCCGCGCCGACAAAGCTCTTGGCGGGCTTCAGTCCGGAATCCTCGTCTCCGGACACTTCCGGCGATCCGGCGCTTTGCCCAGCACCCTCGCGGATTTCCCGCCAGAATTTCCAGCTGACCCACAACAGCAACAGGCCGCCGGCAAAGATCAGGCCCACAATGCCCATCAGCCAGCTGACGATCAGCGCAAAGGCGATGCGCAGCACCAGCGCCGCGCCAATGCCGATCAGGATCACCTTCTTGCGCTGATCCGCGGGCAATCCGGCGGCCAGCGCACCGACGACGATCGCATTGTCGCCGGCCAGCACCAGGTCGATCATCAGCACCGAACCGAATGCAGCCAGCGCCGCCGGCTCACCCAGGTTGGAAAAATCCTTGACGATGTTGGCCCAGATGTCGGCGGGCGACCCCAGCCCCTGGGCGGCAACGGCAGCGTGATAGAACAGATCGAGCATTCCGCGCTCCTAATGACGATGGCGGCCACCGCCAAGCGGAACCGCCATCGTCTGAACATTGCTGGCTTCTATGGGTTGCAGGCGATGGTGCCATCCCCTGCAAAAACGCATCACTGATTCATGGAATCGAAGAAATCGTCGTTCGACTTGGAATCCTTCATCTTGTCGAGCAGGAAGTCCATGGCGTCGGTGGTGCCCATCTGCATCAGGATGCGGCGCAGGACCCACATCTTGGACAGCTTGGACTTGTCGACCAGCAGCTCTTCCTTGCGGGTGCCGGACTTGCCGACGTCCATCGCCGGGAAAATGCGCTTGTCGGCGACCTTGCGGTCCAGCACGATTTCCGAATTGCCCGTGCCCTTGAACTCTTCAAAGATTACTTCGTCCATCTTGGACCCGGTATCGATCAGCGCGGTGGCGATGATGGACAGCGAACCGCCCTCTTCGATGTTGCGGGCCGCACCAAAGAACCGCTTGGGCCGCTGCAGCGCATTGGCATCGACGCCGCCGGTCAGCACCTTGCCCGATGACGGGACAACGGTGTTGTAGGCGCGACCAAGCCGGGTGATCGAATCAAGCAGGATGACGACATCCTTCTTGTGCTCGACCAGGCGCTTGGCCTTTTCGATGACCATTTCGGCGACCTGCACGTGACGCGTGGCGGGCTCGTCAAAGGTCGAGCTGACCACCTCGCCCTTCACGCTGCGCTGCATGTCGGTCACTTCCTCGGGCCGCTCGTCGATCAGCAGGACCAGCAGAAACACCTCGGGGTGGTTGTCGGTGATCGCCTTGGCGATGTTCTGCAGCATCACCGTCTTGCCGACGCGCGGCGGCGCGACGATCAGCGTGCGCTGACCCTTGCCCTGTGGGCTGACGATATCGATGACGCGGGCGGACTTGTCCTTCTGCGTCGGGTCGAACGGGTCCAGCTTCAGCTTCTGATCGGGATAAAGCGGGGTCAGGTTGTCGAAATTGACGCGGTGGCGCACCGCATCCGGATCGTCGAAATTGACCTTGTTCAGCTTGGTCAGCGCGAAATAGCGTTCGCCGTCCTTGGGCGCGCGAACCTCGCCTTCGACGGTATCGCCGGTGCGCAGGCCGAACTTGCGGACCTGATTCGGGCTGACATAGATGTCGTCGGGGCCGGCCAGATAATTGGCCTCTGGCGAACGCAGAAAGCCAAAGCCGTCCTGCAGCACTTCGATGGTGCCTTCGCCCATGATCTGTTCGCCGTTATCGGCCTGAGCCTTCAGGATGGCGAACATCAGATCCTGCTTGCGCAGCGTCGAGGCGCTTTCCACGCCCAGCGCTTCGGCCATGCCGACCAGTTCGGCCGGCGGTGTCTTTTTCAAATCTTTAAGGTGCATCGGATGAATCCGTAGGAGCTTGGGGGGAAATGCCGGCGCAGTTCAGGACGAACGCGCACTGGGCGGGCAAGAAAGCGGGACAGGGGCGGTGAATGGCCGCCACCCGCTATCCCTTCAGGTAAGCGGCCCGCCCTGCCCCGTCAAGCGGATCAGAAAGGCTGGACGATGGCCAGAATGACGATCAGCGTGACGGCCAGCGCCGGCACTTCGTTCAGCATCCGCAGCTGGCGGGATTTCAGGGGCGCGCGGCCCTTGGCCAGGCCCTTGGCATAGGCGACCGCCCAGCCATGATATCCGGACAGCAGGACAACGATCAGCAGCTTGGCATGCAGCCATCCCAGCCCCGGCTGCCCGTCGAACAGGCCCAGATGCGCCGACAGCACCAGCCCCAGCACCCACACCAGGATCAGGCTGGGCGTCAGGATCATCTTGCGCAGCTTTGCCTCGCGCTCGATCCAGCGCGCCGGTTCGGCCGGATCGCCCAGCCCTTCCTGATGATGGACCAGATAGCGCGGCAGGATGAACAGCCCGGCCATCCAGAAAATGACGAAGATCAGATGCGCCGCCTTCACCCATGGATAGGCAAGGCCCAGAAATCCCGTCACGACGTCTTTCCTCCACGCAGTCTGGCCAGCGCCTGCTCGACATGAGCGATCGGCGTATCCTGCTGGATGCCATGGCCCAGGTTGAAGACGTGCGGCCGGTCGCCCAGCGCATCGATAATCCCGTCAATTGCATCGTCCAGCACCGCGCCGCCCGCAATCAGCGCCAGCGGATCCAGGTTGCCCTGCACCGGCATCCCTGCGGGCAACGCAGCGGCGGCCCAGCGCGGATCGACCGTTTCGTCCAGCCCGACCGCATCGGCCCCGGTTTCGCGGGCATAGGCGGCCAGCTTGCCGCCCGCCCCCTTGGGAAAGGCGATGATCGGCGCATCGGGGTGCAGCGCCTTCAACCCTGCGACAATCCGCGCGGTCGGCGCGATGACCCAGCGTTCGAACTGGGCGGGGCTGAGTGATCCGGCCCAGCTGTCGAACAGCTGCACCGCATCCACGCCCGCCTCGATCTGCTTGGCCAGATAGGCGATGGTCATCGCCTCGATCCGGTCGACCAGCGCCTGCATCAATCCGGGATCGGCATGGGCCAGCCGCCGCGCCTCGGCCTGTTCGCGACTGCCCTGTCCGGCGATCATATAGGTCGCAACGGTCCACGGGCTGCCCGCAAAGCCCAGAAAGGTGGTGCTGGCCGGCAATGCCGCCCGCACGCCGCGCACGGTGGCATAAACGGGGTCGAGCGCGGACGCGTCCTCGATCAGCGTGTCCAGCGTCGCGCCATCGGTGATCGTGGGGGCCAGGCGGGGACCCTCGCCCGTTTCGAACCACAGCTTCTGGCCCAGCGCCATCGGCACCACCAGAATGTCGGAAAACAGGATCGCGCCGTCGAACCCGAACCGGCGGATCGGCTGAATGGTGATCTCGGTCGCCGCCTCCGGATCCATGGCCAGCGCCAGGAAGCCACCCTTCTCTGCCCGCAACGCCCGATATTCCGGCAGATAGCGGCCGGCCTGCCGCATGAACCAGACGGGGGGAGGATCACGCCGCTCGCCGCGCAGAACGGCCAGCAGGGACTTGTCGGTCGGGGAATCGGACAGAGCGGGCTCTCCCATCTATAAAAGTAAAAGAAATAGAATCTGGTTGAAGTGATGGTTGGTCCGTGGACAGGGCGGAATTAGCCGCTCGTGCCGGAAATGCCAACAGCTTGACGTTGGCGGATGGCGAGAACGCGGCGATTCACCCGCTCTGTCCACATCGTCCACAATCTGTGGACAACCTCATCCCCCTGTCGACGGGGATGTGGACAATCGCCCGGTTGTCCACGCCTTGATGCGGCTTGGCGGAAAGGCGGGGTTGCGCTAGCGCTTGTTCGACCGCTTATCCACAGGAGCATCGACAGCGCCCGTGCAACTGCATCTCCACCTGCTCTCGGACTCGACCGGCGAGACGCTGGAGAATATCGCAAAGGCCGCGCTTGCGCAGTTCGACGATGTCGAGACGATCCGCCATTTCTGGCCGATGGTGCGCTCCGAAACGCATCTTGAGCGCATCCTTCAGGAAATTGCCCAGAAACCGGGGCTCGTGCTGTTCACGCTGGTCAACCGCGACATTCGCCGGATGCTGGAAACCCGCTGCATGGCGCTCGGCCTGCCGCTCGTCGCGCCGCTCGATGCGGTCAATGACGCGCTGACCAGCCTGCTGGGTCAGGAAATGAAGGCCCGGCCGGGGCGTCAGCACGCGCTGGACGCGGCCTATTTCGCGCGCGTCGATGCCATTCAATGGACCATTGCGCATGACGACGGCGTCGGATGGGACGATTGGGAGGATGCCGACATCCTTCTGGCCGGGGTGTCCCGATCGTCAAAAACGCCGACCAGCATCTATCTGGCCAATCGCGGGTACAAGACGGCGAACATTCCCATCGTCATCGAAAGCCCGCCGCCCCCCGCCCTGTTCACCCTGCACCGGCCGCTGATCGTCGGCCTGACGACCAGTGCGGAACGGCTGATCCAGGTGCGGCGCAACCGCCTGCTTTCGCTCAATCAGGCGCCCGAAACCGCCTATGTCGATCAGGATGCGGTGAGCCGGGAGGTCGCCTATGCCCGGCGCATGTTCGCCGACAATGGCTGGCCGGTGATCGACGTCACCCGCCGTTCGATCGAGGAAACGGCCGCCGCCATCGTCACCCTCTATCAGGATCGCCAGAACCCGTCGTGACGCTTGTCCTTGCATCGACCAGCCAGTCCCGCCGCGCCATGCTGACCGCGGCGGGCGTGACGCATGAGGCGCTGGCCAGCGGCGTGGACGAAGATCCCGTCAAGCAGGCGCTGATCGCCCGCGCCGCGCCGCCCCGCGACATCGCCGATGCGCTGGCCGAGCTCAAGGCGGTGAAGGTCAGCCTGATGATTCCCCCTGCCCTTGTGCTGGGCGGGGATTCGGTCGTCGCGCTCGACGATGGCCGGCTGCTCGACAAGCCGGAAAGCCGGGAACAGGCGGCGGAGCATCTGCGGATGCTGTCGGGTCGCACCCATGATCTGTGGTCCGCCGCCGTGATTGCGGAACAGGGCCGCGCGGTCTGGCGCTTCGTCGATCGCGCCCGCCTGACCATGCGCCCGCTGAGCGAGGTGTTCATTCAGGACTATCTGGATGCCGAATGGCCCGCCATCGCGGGTTGTGTCGGCTGTTACCGGATGGAGGGGCCGGGGGTTCAGCTGTTCGCCCGGGTTCAGGGCAGCCATTTTACCATCCTGGGCATGCCGATGCTGCAAATTCTGGATTATCTGCGCACTCGCGGGGAAATGACGTCATGACTGTCCGTGCCGAAGTGATCGGCGATCCCATCGCGCATTCCAAATCGCCAATGATCCACCGGTTCTGGATCGACGCCCTTGGCCTGGATGCCGATTATCGCGCCGTCCATGTGACGCCGGACCGGCTGGGCGATTATCTGTCCGCCGCGCTGGTCGATCCCGACTGGCGCGGATGCAACGTCACCATCCCGCACAAGCTGGCGATCATGGATCATGTCGATGATCCGGGCGACATTCGCGGCACCATCGGCGCGATGAACACCCTGCTGCGTCAGCCCGATGGCAGCGTGATCGGCACCAACACCGATGCCGCCGGATTCTATGCCCCCATCGCCGATTTCGACCTGGAGGGTGCGCCCGTGGCGGTCATCGGCGCGGGCGGCGCGGCGCGGGCCGTGCTCTATGCCCTGAAACAGGCCGGCGTGGGCGAGGTAACGGTTCTCAACCGTTCCCCGCTCAAGGCGATGGGTCTGCTTTCCGTCTTCGGCCTGCCGGGTCAGGTGCTGCCGCTGGATGCGCCGGTGCCGCCCGTCGCGCTGCTGGTCAATGCCAGTTCGCTGGGAATGACCGGCCAGCCGCCGCTGTCCGTCGATCTCGGCGCGCTGCCCGACGATGCGCTGGTCTATGACGCGGTTTACGCCCCGCTTGAAACCGGCCTGCTGGCCGCTGCCCGTGCTCGCGGACTGGAAACGGTGGATGGTCTGGAAATGCTGATCGGCCAGGCGGCAATCGCGTTCGAACTGTTTTTCGGCGCAGCGCCGCCGCGCGACCGGGACGATGAACTGCGCGCCTTGTTGACCGCATGACGTCATCGCGGCGCACCGGCCCGCTGATCCTTGGCCTGACCGGCTCGATCGGCATGGGCAAATCCACCGTGGCCGCGATGTTCCGCGACGAAGGCGTGCCGGTGTTCGACGCCGATGCCGCCGTTCATGCGCTTCAGGGGCCGGGCGGCGCGATCCTGCCCGCGATCGAGGCGGCGTTTCCCGGCACCACCGGCCCGGGCGGCGTCGACCGGGCGCTGCTGGGTGCAACGGTGTTCGGCAACGACGATGCAATGCGGCGGCTGGAAGGGATCGTGCATCCGGCGGTGGCGGCGGAGCGCCGCGCCTTTCTGGCCGCGCACGCCGATGCGCCGCTGGTCGTGCTCGATATCCCGCTATTGTTCGAAACCAGCGGCGAGTCGCAGGTGGATATGGTCGCCGTCGTCTCTGCCCCGCCCCCGGTTCAGCGCGCGCGCGTGCTTGCCCGGCCCGGCATGACGCCCGAAAAATTCGATGCCATCCTGTCGCGTCAGATGCCGGATGCGGAAAAAAGGGCGCGTGCCGATCATCTTATCCCGACGGACGGCACATTGGCCGAAACAAGCGACGCCGTGCGTGCCCTGATCGCTTGCCTGTCGGGCCGGACGGGTGAATAATCTGCGGGATGAGGGAAATCATCTTCGACACCGAAACCACGGGACTCAGCTTTTCGGCCGGGGACCGGCTGGTGGAAATCGGGTGCGTCGAAATGATCAACCGGGTCGAAACCGGCCGGGTCTTTCATGCCTATGTGAACCCGCAACGGCCCATGCCCGCCGCGGCACAAGCGGTTCACGGCCTGTCCGATGCCTTTCTGGCCGACAAGCCGCTGTTCACCGACATTGTCGAGGATCTGCTCGCCTTTATCGACGGCGATGCGCCGCTGGTTGCCCATAACGCCTCGTTCGACTTCGGCTTTCTGAATGGCGAGCTTGGCCTGTGCGGCCGCCCCATCGTCCCGCTCGACCGGATGGTCGATACCCAGGCGATTGCCCGCGTCCGCCATCCGGGGGCCAAGCACAGCCTGGATGCGCTGTGTGCCCGGTACGGCATCGATCAGAGCCGGCGGACCTTTCACGGCGCGCTGCTCGATGCGCAGCTTCTGGCCCAGGTTTATGTCGAACTGTCCGGCGGGCGACAGATCGGCCTTGGCCTTGCCGAGGAACGCAGCGACGCGATCGCCGTTTCTGATTCCCTGGTCGAACAGGTTGTCCGGCCACCCCGTCATTTCGCGCCTTCTGAGGAGGAGCTGGCGCGCCATCGGCGCTTCGTTGCCGATCTCACCTCGCCTCTCTGGGGGGAGGAAACCGTTCACTAGAGGCTGTCTCCGGGCCGCTTGTCGCGCCTGGTTCAGCGTCCAAAATCATTGGAGAATGCCATGGAAATCCGTGTCTCGGGCCATCAGGTCGATACCGGCGCCGCCCTTAAGGAACATGTCGCGACCCGGCTTCAGGGAATTGCCGACAAATATTTCTCGCGCGCGCTGTCGGCTCAGGTCACATTCGGCCGCGGGCCGCATGACAACGGATTTACCTGTGATGTCGTCGCCCATGTGATGCAGGGGCTGATCCTGAAGGCATCGAACATGGCGATGGAGGCGCATCTGTCGTTCGACGGTGCCGCCGACAAGATTGAAAAGCAGCTTCGCCGCTACATGCGCCGCCTGAACGATCGCCATGCCAGCGATGCGATCGCGGCGGCCGAAACCTTTGCCTATGACAATGCCGGCTATACCGTGTTCAACGTGCCGGCAGACGATGTCGAAGAAACGCCGGAACCCGCCGATGCGCCGGTGATAATCGCCGAAACCCGCGTCGATGTGCCCGATGCCAGCGTGTCGGACGCGGTGATGATGCTGGATCTGCGCAATACCAACGCGCTGTTGTTCAAGAATGTGGGGACGGGCGCGTTCAACATGGTGTATCGGCGCCACGATGGCACGATTGGCTGGGTAGAGCCGAACCGCGCCTGACCGAACGACGGAAGAACCAGTTTAACGCCATGCACAACCTGTCCGATCTGATCGACCCCGGCTGCGTCTTTGCCGGGGTCCATATTCCGACACGAAAGGCGCTGTTCCAGTTTTTGGGCACTCAGGCTGAACAGCAGTTCGGCCTGAACGCCCGGCTGGTGACTGATGCCCTGGGTGAGCGGGAAAAGCTGGGTTCGACGGGCTTTGGCGGCGGCTTTGCAATGCCGCACGCCCGCCTGCCCCAGATCGGCCAGGTGCGCGGCCTGTTCGTTCAGCTTGCCGCCCCGATCGATTTCGGCGCGGTGGATGATCTGGGCGTCGATCTGGTCTTTGCCCTTCTGTCTCCCGATCAATCGGGTGCCCGGCACCTGAAGGCGCTGGCGCTGGTGTCGCGCACCTTTCGCGACCGCACGGTGCGCGAACAGCTGCGCGGCGCCCAGTCGCGCGATGCGATGCTTGCCCTTTTGAACGCGATTGATGCCCGCGACGCCGCCTGATCCGGCCGCCGGGGGACAGCATGGGGCGGCGGCGCATTTTCGTGCGCTCGAATCGCTCTATGCCGCTGCCCCCATCAACCGGTTGTTCCTGTCGCGGCTGGAAATCCCGGAACTGGGCGTGGCGCGCATCCATTTCGAACTGGACGAACGCTATTTCCACGCGGCGGGCGCGGCGCACGGCACCAGCTATTTCAAGATGCTGGACGATGCCGCCTTCTATGCCGCGAACAGCCGGGTCAGCGACCGCTTCCTGCTGACCACCAGCTTCAACCTGTTCTTCACCCGCCCGTTGCGAAAGGGGCCCGTGATTGCCGAGGGCCGCTGGATCAGCGGCGAACGGCGCGTCTATGTTGCCGATGCCCGCCTGATCGATGCCGATGGCGAGGAAGCGGCGCGGGGCACCGGCACCTTCATGCGGTCCCAGATCGCGCTGGCCACCCTGCCCGGCTATCGCGTTGCCGACTGACATGGCCCGGCTGACCGCCCAGTTCCGCGTCCAGGCGCTGGTCCGCCGGGTACATGCCGCTGGCGGATCGGCGATGGTGCTGGCGCGCGGCGACGAAACCGCCGGCGCGCTGCTCATCATCGCGGGCGATCGCGGCGCGGGCTGGCAATGTTTCGAACGCGGCCTCGATGCCACGGGAAATCCCGCGGCCATCGCCAGCGGCCCGGCCGATGCCGATGATTCGGCGCTTGCCGAATATTGGCAGCGACGGCGGCGAAACGATCCCGACCTGTGGGTGGTCGAGGTGGATGTCGCGCAGGCGGAACGGTTCGCCGCTGAAACAATTCTGTCGGGTTGACATTCCGCAGTGCGAAATGGATAGGCCCGCGCAATGAATTCGCGTTGTGCTGGCCGGGGTGCGATACCGCCAGTGACGCAGTCGGGGGGCTTGCCCGGTTTCGTGGTTCCGGTGAACGGAACAATGCGAAGCACGCGCTCTCACCGCACATTGACAGTTTCGAATGTCCTTTTCTGCCCGCGCGGCGATCTCGTCCGCGCTCCTCCTCGGCACCGCAGTTCTGGGTGGTGCCTCAGTCCCCGGCCGGGCCGTCACTCCGGAAGCCGTCGTGGACAAACCCCTGCCCGTGACGGGCAGTCTTTCCCGCGAAGCTGTGCCCATGATGGGCCCTTCTGCCGAAATCGTGCAGCCCCTGCCGGCCGAAATGCCCGCTTCGGACGCCGCCGATGCCGATGATGCCACCGACGGCGCCGACGATCTGTCCTTCGACACGCTGGCCGCAGCCGTTGCATCGCAGGAAACGCCCCGCGATCTGGACGAAGAGCTGCGCTGCCTGGCCACCGGCATCTATTTCGAGGCAAAGGGCGAGCCGCTGTCCGGCCAGCTTGCCGTTGCCAAGGTCATCCTGAACCGCACCGAATCGGGCCGGTTCCCCCGCAATGTGTGCAGCGTGCTGACCCAGCCGGGCCAGTTTTCGTTCGTGCGCGGCGGCCGGATGCCCAGCGTCAACACCGACAGCCGCAGCTGGCGCACCGCCGTCGCCGTGGCACAGGTGGCGACCGACGATCATTGGGCCAATCCGATGCCCGGCGCGCTCTATTTCCATGCCCGCACCGTGTCGCCGGGCTGGCGTCTGGCGCGGCTCGGATCGGTCGGCAATCACGTCTTTTATCGCTGATCAATCGCTGACCTCTGGTCAGTGTTCCAATTTTGTTCTAGTCATCGGCGATGCGTAGCGTATCGTCGCCCCTGACAGACACTCCGGCCGCCGACCCCCCGTTGGCGGCCGGGGTTGCTCGCGGTGTGACGCGGCTGTTCCTCAATCACGATCTGGCGACGCTGGGTGAGGTTTCGCTGCCCGGCGGGCGGCGTGCCGATCTGATGGCGGTGGATTCGCGGGGCGGCATCGTGATCGTCGAGATCAAGGTCAGCCGGGCCGATCTGCTCGGCGACGGGAAATGGCCGGATTACCTCTGCTGTTGCGACCGGTTCTACTGGGCCGTGCCTGCCGGTTTCGATCTGTCGCCGCTGATGGGCGATGCGTTCCTGCCCGAACGCACCGGCATCATCGTGGCCGACCGTTATGGCGCCGCCATTGTAAGAGAGGCGCACAGCGTGCCGCTGGCGGCTGCCACGCGCAAGAAATTGACGCTCGGCTTTGCCCGCCGGGCGGCCCGGCGCGTCACCGCGCTGATCGATCCGGACGCCCCGGCCGTCGAAACGCTGGGGTGATCGCCCCTGCCCGTCCCGGATCAGCCGGTCGGGCCGGAAACCACCGCCGCCTTGGGCTTGGTCGCGGTTTCGATCAGCCGCAACAGCACCGGGTTGCGCGAATCGCCCTTGGCATAATCGCGCGCAGAGCTGCCCGACATATTGTCGGTCTTGTCCGGATCGGCCCCCGCCGCCAGCAACGTGCGAACCATGTCGACATTGCGCAGCTGCACCGCCCGGATCAGCGGCGTTTCGCCGCGGGCATTGCTCTGATTGAAATTGGCCTTGTACCGGACCAGCACGTCGATCGCCTCGGGAAAGTTCTGCTCCACCGCCAGCATCGCGGCCGTGTTGCCCTGCCCGTCCGGCACGTTCGGATTGCCGCCATTGGCCAGCAACAGCCGGACGAACAGCAGATTGCGCTTCTTGACCGCGATGTGCAGCCCGGCTTCACCCGTCGACCGGTCGCGCGTGTCGATGACCCGCTGGCCCGGCTCGCCCAGGATTTCGCGGACCTTGCCCAGCTCGCCCTCGCGCACGGCTTCCAGAAACTGATGGCTTTTCGACGTTTGCTGTGCGGCAACGGGGGCGGCAGCCGCGATCGCCACCATGACCGGGGCGGCGAAATGGATCCAACGCATCTATTCAGACTCTCAACCGATGACCTTGAGTTCGCGTCCCTATCAGATCATGGCTGATCGCACCATGAATCAAGCCCCGTTTCGCACCGCCCTGTTCGCCTTCGCCCTCGGCCTTGCCGCGTGCAGCCAGCCCAGCCAGTCCCCCCCGCTGGAAGGGGCCAGGATCGGCGGCCCCTTTGCCCTGACCGGCGCTGACGGCCGCACCGTGCGCGACACGGATTTCGCGGGCAAATACCGCATCGTCTATTTCGGCTATACCTATTGCCCCGATGTCTGCCCGGTCGACATGGCCAATATCGGTCAGGGGGTGAAGCTGTTGGCAAAGGCGGATCCGGATGCCGCCGCGCGTGTCGTCCCCATCTTCATTTCGATCGACCCCGCCCGCGATACGCCCGAAGTGGTGGGCAAATTCGCCGCCAATTTCGGCGACAGCGTCGTCGGGCTGACCGGGACGCCGGAACAGATCGCCGCCGTCGCCAAAAGCTATGCCGCCATCTATTCGAAGGAAGGGGATCCCAAGGCGAAGGATTATCTGATGAGCCACACCAACATCGCCTATCTGATGGGCCCGGACGGCAAGCCGATTGCGCTGCTGCCCGCCGAACAATCGGGTCAGGCCGTGGCGGACGAGCTGGGCAAATGGGTGAAATGACCGGCGACCGCTTCTGGGAAGACCGGCCGCTCGACCAGCTTGACCGCGCGCAGTGGGAGGCGCTGTGCGACGGCTGCGGCAAATGCTGCCTGCACAAGCTGGAGGACGAGGATAGCGGCGTCCTCTACGCCACCAATGTCGCGTGCAAGCTGCTCGACCGTAAACAGGGACAGTGCACCGATTATCGCAATCGCCGCGCCTATGTGCCCGAATGTGTGCGGCTGAGCGCGGCCAATGTCGATCGCATCGAATGGCTGCCCCGCACCTGCGCCTATCGCCTGCGCGCGGCGGGGGAACCGCTGCCGGAATGGCATTATCTGGTCTGCGGCGATCGGGAGGCGGTGCACCGCGCCGGCGAATCGACGCGTGGCTGGACGGTGTCCGAAATGGATGTCGGCGATCTCGAACATCATCTGGTCGATCGCGAACTGTGACCGCCGCCATTCAGGTGCGGCGCCATCCCCGTGCCCGGCGCATGAAGCTGGCGGTCGATCCGCTCGACGGCACAGTGACCCTCACCCTGCCCCCGCGCGCCGCCCTGGCACCGGCGCTCGCCTGGGCACAGGGGCAGCAGGGCTGGATTGCCGCCCAGCAGGCCCGGGTACAGGGGGCGGTACCCCTCGCCGATGGCAGCCAGCTGATGGTCGAAGGCGCAGAGGTGATCATCCGCTGGACCGGACCGCGCCGCCATGCCCCGGAACTGGCGGGCGGCGTGCTTGCCTGTGGCGGCCCGTCCGACCGGACCGGCGCGCGCGTGCTCCGCTGGCTACAGGATCGCGCCTTGCTCCGGCTGAGCGAGGATACCGCCGATTATGCCGCGCGGGCGGGCGTCCATGTCGCCGGGGTCGGCATCGGCGATCCCCGCCGCCGCTGGGGCAGCTGTGCGTCCAGCGGCATGATCCGCTACAGCTGGCGGCTGATCCTCGCCCCGCCCGATGTGCGCCGCGCGGTTGCCGCGCACGAGGTGGCGCATCGCCTGCACATGAATCACGGCCCCGCCTTTCACCGGGCGTGGGAGGCGCTGTACGGCACGGACCCCGCCCCGGCCATGGCCTGGCTGCGCCGCAACGGGCGGGACCTGCACCGGATTACGGCCTGATCGTCATTCCTCGCCCGTCGGCGGGCGCTGCGTCGGACGGGCGACCGGCGGCGGCTCGCGATAGCGGGGCTGCTGCGGCTGCGGTGTCGGCACGGTCGTGATGGTGCGCTGCGGACCTGGCGCGGGTTCGCGCGCGGGGCGCTGTTCCCCGCCCGTCCCCTTGGTCGCCCGGTCCAGGAAATCGTCAAAGCTCTCGTCGGGCTGCGGGCCGGGCTGCCGGTCGTCGCCGGGATAGCCGGACCCGGCACCCTCGCCCACCGGATTGCCGTCCTCATCCACGAACGCGCCATTGTCCGGCGATCCGTAATAGGATTCGGCATCCGGCTCGGTCTGCCATTCGGGCAGGGTCACTTCGGTGGCAAAGGGGACGACGGGCCGGTTGGCAACGGCGGGCTTCATGAATGCGGCAAAGGCGCGGGCGGGCGCCGTCCCCCCCTGCAACCCGTTGACGGCGCGCGCATCGTCGCGGCCCATCCACACCCCGGTGGTCAGCCCGCTGGAAAAGCCCAGGAACCAGCCGTCCTTGTTGGAACTGGTCGTCCCGGTCTTGCCCGCCACCGGCCGGCCGATCTGCGCTGCCTTGCCGGTGCCGGTATTGACCGCCGTCTGCAACAGGTCGGTCATCTGTGCCGCGACGAACGGGGCGACCAGCACGCGCGACGTATCCACTTCCTGGGAATAGATGGTGACGCCGTTCGCGGTCACCCGCGTAATGCCATAGGGGGCGACGGCCACGCCGTTTTGCGCCACCGATGCAAAGGCCCGCGTCATGTCGATCAGGCGCACGTCGGCGGTGCCCAGCACCATGGCGGGCTGGGTATTGATCGGCGACGTAACCCCGAACCGTCGGGCCATGTCCGCCACGGTGCCAAAGCCGACTTCCTCGCCCAGCTTGGCAGCGATGGTGTTCAGCGAATAGGCAAAGGCGGTGCGCAGCGTGACGTCGCCGACAAACCGGCCATTGCTGTTGCGCGGGCTCCATCCGTTGATGGTGACGGGTTCGTCGACCACCATGTCGTCGGGCTTGTACCCCGCCTCCAGCGCGGCAAGATAGACGAACAGCTTGAACGCCGAACCCGATTGCCGCTGCGCCTGGGTCGCGCGGTTGTAGATGGAGGCGACGTAATCGGTGCCGCCGACCATCGCCCGTACCGCCCCGTCCGAATCGAGCGAGACCAGCGCCCCCTGCGCCCCGCGGGGCACGTTGCGGTCGATCGCTTCGTCCGCCGCGCGCTGCATGTTCAGGTCGATGGTCGTCCACACCTCCAGCGGCGCCTCGCGCTCGTCGATCAGCAGTTCGAGCTGCGGCAACGCCCAGTCGGTGAAATAGCGCACGCTGTTCTCGCGCGGCTGCGGAATCAGCCGCACCTCGCTGGGCGTGGTCGCATTGGCCTCTGCCTGGCTGATCGCGCCGGTTTCGACCATCAGGTCGAGGACAACCCCGGCCCGGCCCACCGCCGCCTCTGCATCGGCGGACGGGGAATAACGCGACGGCGCCTTGACCAGCCCGGCAATGACCGCCGCCTCGCCCAGCGACAATTCGGTGGCGGGATGGCCAAAGAACCGCCGCGACGCTGCATCGATGCCATAGGCGCCGCCGCCGAAATACACCTTGTTCAGGTACAGCTCCAGGATCTGTTCCTTGCTGAACTTGCGCTCCAGCGCCAACGCCAGCACCATTTCCTGCAACTTGCGGCTGACATCATATTTGTTGGACAGGAATATCGTCCGCGCGACCTGCTGCGTGATGGTGGACGCGCCCTGCAACCGGCGGCCATTGCCCCAATTGTCCCAGGCGAATTTGGCGATGCGCGCCAGTGCGACCGGATCGACGCCGGGATGGTTTTCGAACCGGCGATCCTCCACCGCGATCATCGCCTCGCGCATCGGGCGCGGGATCTGGTCGTGCGGGATCCATTCGCCATAGCTGGGACCAAGCGACAGGATCACCGATCCGTCCGCCGCGCGCACGCGGATCATCTGGCCGTTGGGCGAAGATTTCAGCGCCTCGTAACTCGGCAGCGATGCCCGTGCGGAATAAACGGCGATGATCAGCGCGATCAGCGCGGCAATGCCGATGGCCGCACCGATGCCGACCGCCCACAGCAAGATCCGCCGCCAGCGGGAAGGATTTGCCGATGTCTTGCGCTTTACCATGGATGACGCGGTGAATAGGCCGCGCGCGGGCGGCAAACAAGCGCCCTTTCGGGCACCATGGCGTCAGTCCGCGTCGCGCGGCCGGAATTCCAGTGCGATGGAGTTGATGCAGTAGCGCAGGCCCGTGGGCGGCGGGCCATCGGGGAACACATGGCCCTGATG
Organism: Sphingomonas eleionomae; assembly: GCF_049889035.1. Taxonomy (NCBI): domain Bacteria; kingdom Pseudomonadati; phylum Pseudomonadota; class Alphaproteobacteria; order Sphingomonadales; family Sphingomonadaceae; genus Sphingomonas; species Sphingomonas eleionomae. The sequence goes on from NZ_JBLTWP010000002.1 coordinate 371,226, forward strand.
ACCGTCGCACCGCGCACAGACGCATTCCACCCGCACCATGCCATGGCTGGTGTCGCGATGATTGGTCAGCGCATCCTCGGTGATCGGCTGGGTAAAGCTGGGCCAGCCCGATCCGCTGTCATATTTGTCGGCGCTGTCGAACAAGGGCTGGCCGCACCCGGCACAGAGATAGATGCCATCGCCCTTGTTGTCGGTCAGCGCACCGGCAAAGGCCCGCTCGGTCCCCGCCTGGCGCAGCACCTGATAGGCAGCGGGGGACAGGCGATCGCGCCATTCGGCATCGGACAGGATCAGTTTTTCCATATGCCCGATGTGTGGTGGCGGGCGGGTGACGTCAATTGGTCATGCGACTTGAATTCAGACGTGGACGGGTTCATCGCACGGCCATGCAGAGCCGCAAGGGCCAGATCGCGGTCATCTTCCTGTCCGAACGGACGGGCGACGATCCGGCGGGCTATGCGGCGGCGGCCGATGCGATGGACCGGCTCGCTGCCCGGCAGCCGGGCTATTGCGGGGTCGATCACCTGTCCGATGGCCAGGGGCGCTCGGTCACGATCAGCTACTGGGCCGATGACGCCGCTGCCATCGCCTGGCGCGACCATCCCGATCATGCCGCGATGCGCGATGCCGGGCGGGATCGCTGGTATCGCGCCTATCGCCTGCACGTCACCCGCGTCGAGCGCAGCTATGCGTGGGCGCGCGCATGAACGGCCGTGTCGACCGCGATTTCGCGCTGCTGTTCGCCGTGATGCTGGTCATCGCGGCGGGGAATACCGCGCTGCAATCCGTGCTGCCCGCGCTCGGCCGCTCGCTGGGTGTGGCGGACAGTGCGGTTGCGGCGGCCTTTTCCGTCTCGGCGTTGCTCTGGGTGGTGGCTGCGCCCTTCTGGGCGCGGCGGGCCGACTTGCAGGGGCGCCGCGCGATGGTGCTGCTCGGCATCTGGGGCTTTACCGCCTCGATCCTGGTCTGCGGCCTGTTCCTGATGGCCGGGATCAACGGCTGGATCGCGCCGGTCACCGCCTTTGTCTTCTTTGTCGGCGGGCGGCTGATCTACGGGATGTTCGGCGCGGCGGCCCCGCCGGCGGTGCAGGCCATCGTCGCTTCGCGCACCAGCCGCGCGGATCGCACCCGCGCGCTCGCCCTGATCGGTTCCGCCTTCGGCCTTGGCACCATCCTGGGTCCGGCCTTTGCGCCCTATCTGGTGCTCGGGTCCGTCGGCGGCGTGGAAATCGGCCTTTCCGGTCCGGCATTCATGTTCGCGCTGGTCGGCGCGATCGTCGGGCTGACGGTCATGCGCCTGCTGCCGGTTCAGGGGATGGGCGATCCCGCGGCAAAGGGCGCGGCCAACAGCTATCCCAGCATCGGCGGGCAAAGCTCGGGCGCGGCCGTCACCGCCGCGCTGGCCGATGCGGGGGAACAGGTCGGCTATTTCGATCCGCGCATCCGCATCTGGACGATCATCGGCCTGGTCGCCGGCCATGCCCAGGCAATGGCGGGGCAGGCCATCGGCTTCCTGATCATCGACCGGCTGGCGCTGGCACCTTCGGCGGCGCTGGAACCGACCGGCATCGTCCTGATGATGGGGGCCGGGGCTGCGCTGCTGGTGCAATGGGGGATCATCCCCATCCTCAACCTGTCGCCCCGCGCGCTGGTGCTGTGGGGCTGCCTGCTGGCGGCCATTGGCTGTGCGTGGATTGCGCTGGCCAATGGCCTTTATCCCATCGCCACCGGCTTTGCGCTCGCCTCGATGGGATTTGGTTTTGTCCGTCCGGGCTTCACCGCCGGGGCATCGCTGGCCGTGGGCGCGTCGGCACAGGGGTCGGTGGCGGGCAAGATCACGTCGATCAACGGCGCGGCCTTTGTCCTTGGCCCTTCGGTCGGGGTGGCGATGTACGAGCTGTGGCGGCCGCTGCCCTATGGCGTTGCGGCCGCCGCGCTGATCCTGTTGCTGGGCTATGCGCTCACCCGGTTCCGCCGGGGTTAGCGCCTACCCCTTTGGCCCGCGCCCCTCGACCATGCCGGGCGCGATGAACCCGATCGGCTGGATCGCCATCGCCCCCTGTTTCAGCCGGTCGGACATGGCGCGATATTCCTCTTCCATGTCCGGCGTCACCGATGCGCGCGATTCGCCGATGGCCGCATCGAAATGCGCCGCCGTCACCGCCACCGCATCCAGCCGCTCGCGCAGCGCGATCAGGCCCGCACGCCGCACCACATCCTCCAGGTCCGCGCCGGTATATTGCGGCGTCCGCCGGGCAATGTCGTCCAGGTCGACGTCATCGGCCAGCGGCATCTTTTCCGTCTGGATCTTCAGGATGCGCGCGCGCCCGGCCTGATCCGGCACGCCGACATAGATCAGCTCGTCGAACCGCCCCGGCCGCAGCAGCGCAGGATCGATCAGGTTCGGGCGGTTCGTCGCCCCGATCAGGACGACCGACTGCAATTCCTCCAGCCCGTCCATCTCGGCCAGGATGGTGTTGACCACCCGCTCCGTCACTTGCGGCTCGCCCATGCCGCCGCCGCGCGCGGGGACCAGCGAATCGAGCTCGTCGATAAAGATGACGCACGGCGCCACCTGCCGCGCCCGCGCGAACAGCCGGGCGATCTGCTGCTCGCTCTCGCCATACCATTTGCTCAGCAGATCGCTCGATTTGGTCGCGATGAAATTCGCCTCGGCCTCCCGCGCTACCGCCTTGGCCAGCAATGTCTTGCCGGTGCCGGGCGGGCCATAGAGCAGGAATCCCTTGGCCGGGCGGATGCCCAGCCGCCGGAACGCCATGGGATCGCGCATCGGCAGCTCGACCCCCTCCTTCAACCGCATCTGCGCATCGTCCAGCCCGCCGATATCGTCCCAGCGGATGGTCGGCGCCTGCACCATCACCTCGCGCATCGCGCTTGGCTGCACCCGCTTCAGCGCCTCGACGAAATCGCGCCGCTCGACGCACAGGCTGTCCAGCACCTCGGGCGGGATGGTCTGTTCGGCCAGGTTCAGGCGCGGCATGATCCGCCGCACCGCCTCGATCGCCGCTTCCCGCGTCAGCGCGGCAATGTCCGCCCCGACAAAGCCGAATGTCGTGCGCGCCAGTTCGTCCAGGTCGACATTGGTATCCAGCGGCATGCCGCGCGTATGGATGCCGAAAATCTCGCGCCGCCCCGCCTCGTCCGGCACGCCGACGATGATCTCGCGGTCGAACCGGCCCGGCCGGCGCAGCGCCTCGTCAATCGCATCGGGCCGGTTGGTGGCCGCGATCACGACGACATTGGCCCGCGCCTCCAGCCCGTCCATCAGGGTCAGCAGCTGCGCGACCAGCCGCTTTTCCGCCTCGCCAGACACGCGGTCCCGCTTGGGCGCGATCGAATCGATCTCGTCGATGAACACGATGCTCGGCGATGCCTTGGCCGCTTCCTCGAACACCTGACGCAGGCGGCTTTCCGATTCGCCATAGGCCGAACCCATGATCTCCGGCCCGTTGATCAGAAAGAATTGCGCATCCGATTCGTTGGCGACGGCGCGGGCCAGCCGCGTCTTGCCCGTGCCCGGCGGCCCGTGCAGCAGCACGCCCTTGGGCGGATCGACGCCCAGCCGCTGGAACAACTCCGGATATCGAAGGGGCAGCTCGACCATCTCGCGCAGCTGGTCGATGGTCGGTCCCATGCCGCCGATATCGTCATAGGTGACGTCGGCCCGGCGCGCGTCCGCCGGCTCCTCATAATCGGGGCGCAGTTCGATTTCCGTGTCCTGATCGATATGCACCACGCCGCGCGGCGTGGTCGCGATCACCGACAGGCGGATTTCCTGAAGCGCGTAGGCGGGCGCGCGCAGATGCTGCGCCACTTGTGGCGGAATGTCGGACACGCGCTGCTGGCCGACCGTCGCCACGATATCGCCCTGGCACAGCGGCCGCCCGAAAAAGGTGCGCTTCAGCGCCTGGCTCGACCCCTGCAGCCGCAGATTCTGTTGCGCGGGGGCCAGCACGACGCGAGTCGCGGCCTTGCTCTCCGCCTTGCGGATCTCGACGAAATCGCCCGAACCGACGCCCGCATTGGCGCGCTGCAACCCGTCGATGCGCAGGATCGCCAGCCCCTCATCCTCGGGATAGGGATAGACGGCGCGGGCCGGGGTCGCGCGCTTGCCGACAATCTCGATCACATCGCCTTCGGCCAGGGCCAGCGTCGCCATCAGCGCGCGTGGCAGGTGGGCCAGGCCACGGCCGCTATCCTCCGCACGGGCGTGCGCCACCTGCAACCGGTGCACCGGCTTTTCCTCATCGGCCATGCGCGATTGTCCTCCGTTCGCCTGTAGAACGGTCCAGATAGGAAAAGCGCCGACGTACCGGGAGGGCAGGGCAAAAAAAATGGCCGACCCGTCATGCGGATCGGCCGGAAAAGTTTAGGAGAGGATGCCTGAAAGGCCCATCCTGTGTGCAATGCAGCACGCGATTGTGCAAGTGCGAAATGATCACGCTTTGTTGCATTTTCTGCAACTGATGCCGGGAACCGCGGGATTGCGCGGCTGACCCCGTAACGATCGCACGGTTTCTGCCTCTTGCAAGCCGCTATGATGCACCGCAATATGATGCAATGCGACGCCTGCCGCCCCTGACCGCGATCGAAGCCTTTGTGCAGGTCGCGCGGCTGGGTTCGCTGAAGGCGGCGGCAGAGGAATTGTCGCTGTCCTCGCCCGCGCTCAGCCGCCGGGTTCAGGCGCTGGAACGCTTTGTCGGCCGGCCGCTGTTCGAACGACGGCATCAGGCGCTGCGGCTGAACGACGACGGCGAACGCCTGCTGGCGCAGATCGCGCCTGCCATCGACCGATTGTCCGATGCCGTCGAAACGATGATGAGCGGGACAGAGGTGATGCGCCTGCGCCTCAACGTCCTTCCGCTGTTCGCCGCACAGCGGTTGATCCCGAAAATGCCGGCCCTGCGCGCCCGTTATCCGCAACTGCATCTGGATATGGATACCGGCGGGCACAGCCTGGCGCGGCTGGGCGACGGGATCGATGTGGCGATCATCCTGGCCCCGATGGTGGAACCGGCCTTCTATGCCCGCCGGCTGGACCGGAACAAGGTGCATGTCATCGGCGCGCGCAGTCTGGTCGACGGGCCGAATCCGCTGGTCGAACCGCGCCAGCTTTCACGGCATACCGTGCTGGTCCACCGCGACATGCCGGATACCTTTGTCGAATGGCGCCAGGCGGCGGGGCTGGACGAACTGGTGCCGATGGCGGTCGATCATTTCGATTCAGGCTCGCTGATGTTGGAGGCCGCGGCCCAGGGCATCGGCGTCGCCTTCATGCTGGAAAGCCATTATGCCGATGCGCGCGACGATCGGCTGGTCAAGCTGTTCGATATCGATGTCGACAGTGCGTACAGCTACTGGTTCGTGTGTCGCCCGCGCGCGCTCAATCAGCGGCCGGTGCGGATTTTTCACGACTGGCTGATCGAGGCGCTGGGCGCGGTCTGATTTAAGTCCGGCACCAGCCCGCTCCCCCACCCCGCCACCCATTTCAGAATATCCTGTCGATGGGTGGTGGGGTGGGGGAGCGGGCTGGTGCCGCCAACCGATCAGCTCGCGCGGGCGGTGACGATCTTCCCCGGATTGGCCGGCGGCTCGCCCTTGGGCAGCGCATCGACCGCGTCCATGCCGTCGGTCACCTCGCCCCACACGGTATATTGCCGGTCCAGGAACGGCAGGTCGGTGAAGCAGATGAAGAACTGGCTGTTCGCGCTGTTCGGATCGGCGGTGCGCGCCATCGAACAGGTGCCGCGCACATGCGGTTCGGCGTTAAATTCCGCCTTCAGGTTCGGCCGGCTCGACCCGCCGATACCGCGGCCGGACGGATCGCCGCCCTGCGCCATAAAATCGGCGATCACGCGGTGGAACACCACCCCGTCATAAAACCCTTCATTGGCCAGCTCGCCGATCTGCTGGACATGTGCCGGGGCCAGGTCGGGGCGCAGACGGATCGTCACTTCGCCCGTGTCGAGCGTCAGGACGAGCTTGGAAAAGGTTTCGGACATGAACGGGGATACTCCTGCTACAGAAAGGGGGGTGGCTGATGGCTGTGGCCATACCGCCCGTCCGCCATGCTGGCAAATACGGGAAAGGGGCGTTACCGCAGGGGCGATCAGCGCGATTGGCACAGTGCACTGCAACAGCTAGGGGTCGGCAGGGCACCGACAGCAAGGGAGGCCGGCATGAGCGAGACCGAACTTCCCGACGGCATCGAAACCGATGGCCGGGAACTGGACGAGGATGACCGGCTGAAACCCGAATTCGTCCGCGCCGTGCTGGACGCGGTCGAGGCGGGGGACGAGGAAACCGCGCGCGAACGGGTCGAACCGCTTCACCCCGCCGACATTGCCGACCTCATTGAACTGACCCCTGCGGATCAGCGCGCAGCGCTTGCCTCGGCCATTCACGGGCTGATCGACGGCGACGTGCTGGCCGAACTCAACGACTGGGTCCGCGACGAACTGATCGAGGCGCTGACCGCGTCCCAAGTCGCCGATCTGGCCGCCGAACTCGATACCGACGATGCCGTCGCGATTATCGAGGACATGACGGAAGAGGATCAGCGCGCCGTGCTGCGCGCGCTGGATCCCGACGACCGCGCCGCCATCGAAGAGGCGCTGTCTTACCCTGAGGAATCCGCCGGCCGCCTGATGCAGCGCGAACTGATCGCGGTGCCGGAACACTGGTCGGTCGGCAATGTGCTCGATTTCCTGCGCGCGGACGAGCATCTGACCACCGATTTCTGGGAAGTGTTCGTCGTCGATCCGGCGCATCATCCGGTTGGCACCTGTCACCTGTCCTGGGTGCTGCGCGCCCCGCGCTCCGTCTCGATCGCTGACGTGATGAAGCGCGAACAGACGCTGATTCCCGTGGACATGGATCAGGAAGAGGTCGCGCTCCGGTTTCAGAAATATGGCCTCATCTCCGCCGCCGTGGTCGATGGCAGCGGCCGGCTGGTCGGGATGATCACCGTCGACGATGTGGTCCACATCATTTCCGAAGAGGCGGGCGAGGATATTCTGCGCCTGTCCGGCGCGGGCGAGGGCGACATCAACCAGCCCGTGCTGGACAGCTATCGCGGCCGCGTGCGCTGGCTGCTAGCCAATCTGGTCACGGCCAGTGTCGCGTCCACGATCATCTATCTGTTCGGCGATGCGATCGACGGGATGTGGCAACTTGCCGTGCTGATGCCCATCGTTGCCGGGCTGGGCGGCAATGCGGGCACTCAGACGCTGGCCGTGACGGTGCGCGCGCTGGCGATGAATCAGCTCACCTCGTCCAACACCTGGCGCGCGGTAAAGCGGGAAATGTCCATCGCCGTGCTGAACGGGGCCAGCGTGGCCGGGATCATCGGCTTTGCCGTCGCCATCCTGTTCCACAACAGCCTGCTGGGCGTCGTCATCGCCATGGCGATGCTGGGCAACATCGTCATTGCCGGGGCGGCGGGCGTGATCGTGCCGCTGACCCTGGAACGGTACCGGGCCGATCCGGCCATCGCCTCGTCGATCTTTGTCACGATGACGACCGATTCGATGGGCTTTCTCGTCTTTCTGGGCCTTGCCACCGCGCTGTTGCCGCTGGGGGCTTGATCGGGCCGCCCCGCCATCCCCAGATGGCGGCCATGCCCCTTCACCTGACCAAGGTCGCGTTCGGCGCGGCCAGCCTTGACCATCTGATCGACCGGCTGAACGTGCGCGGCACCGGCCCCATCGGGCTGACCACGCGCTATCTGCCCAAACGGCACGAAGAGATTGCGGGCCAGGGATCGCTGTTCTGGATCATCAAGCATCAGCTTGTCGCCCGCAACCCGATCCTGGGCTTTGCAGAGGCAGAGGGCGGGCGCGTCAACATCCTGATCGGCCTGCCGCTGGTCCGCATCCAGCCCGCGCCGAAACGCGCGCATCAGGGCTGGCGCTATCTGGAGGGGGCGGATGCCCCGCCCGACATGGGCGGCGGCAATGCCGCGGGACTGGACGCGATGCCCACCACGCTGGTCGGCGAACTGGCGGGCCTCGGCCTGATCTGAGCGTCAGCGGGCGTCACCGCGCCAGCGACGGAAATCCTGCCTTGAACGCGGCTACCTTGGGCTTGTCCCACCGCACAATATAGCCGTGATTGGGGTTCCGCCTGGCGAAATCCTGGTGATAGGCCTCGGCGGGATAGAACTGCCCGCGCTCGATCTTGGTCACGATCGGCTTGCCCCAGGCATTGGTCTTGCCCAGTTGCTGGATATAGGCGGCGGCAACACGCTGCTGCTGCGCATTCTGCGGAAAGATCGCGCTGCGATAGCTTGGCCCGGCATCCGGCCCCTGCCGGTTCAGCTGCGTCGGATCATGCGCGACCGAAAAATAGACGCGCAGCAGCGTGCCGTAACTGACCACCGCCGGATCATAGGTGACGCGGATCGCCTCGGCATGGCCCGTCGTCTCGGTCAGCACCTGCTGATAGGTCGCGGTCGCCTTTGTGCCGCCGGCATAGCCGCTGACGACGTCCTTCACGCCCTTCACCTGTTCGAACACCGCTTCCATGCCCCAGAAGCAGCCACCGGCCAGCACCGCCGTCTGCAATCCCGCCGCGCGCGGCACGTCCGCCGCCGGGGCCGGGATCGGCACGGCGCGCTCGGCATGGCCGGCGACGGGGATCAGCGTCACGGCGGCAAGGGCTGCCCCGGACAGGGCGAGGGGAAGGGTCCAGCGGTTCATCATGCCTGTCTCCGGCGGATCGGCGGCATCATTGCAACGCGCGACCCTGTCGACAACAGGTTCGTTCAGCGCGCGCTTGTGGTTTCAGCCGCGGCCTGCGGGATCGACGGGTCCAGATCGATGCCCTGCTGTACGCCCAGCACGAGCACCGCGCCCAGCGCAAAGCCGGCAAGAAACTTGTGCGTGAACCCACTGGCCAGCAAGCGGCGCATAACTCACCTATACTCTGTTTCGTCGGCTGCTGCGCACCCATCGGCGCCAGCCCTGATCGGATATACGGCAGATCGTGACTGCCGGATGTACGGACAAGTCAGATTCCCGCGAATTTCGTCTTTCGGGTGCGAAACAAAGCGTTTCGCGCGGGCCGGATCAGCGCAGTTTGGACACCGCGTCCTGAATCCGGCTGCACGCTTCCTTCAGCACATCGCCCGACGTGGCATAGCTGATGCGGAATGCCGGGGAGAGGCCGAATGCCGCGCCCTGCACCGCCGCCACACGGTAATCGTCGAGCAGATAGGCGATGAACTGTTCATCCGTCTCGATCCGCTGCCCGCCCGGCGTCGACTTGCCGATCACGCCCGAAATGTCGGGATAGACATAGAATGCACCCTCCGGCACCGGACAGGTGAACCCGGGCGTGTCATTCAGCATGGCGACCACCAGGTCGCGGCGCTTCTGGAACGCGGCATTGCGTTCGGCCAGGAACGACTGGTCCCCGGTCAGCGCCGCCGTCGCCGCCGCCTGGGCGATGGAGCAGGGATTGCTGGTCGATTGCGACTGCAGCTTGGCCATCGCCTTGATCAGCCACGGCGCGCCCGCTGCAAATCCGATGCGCCACCCGGTCATCGAATAGGCCTTGGAACAACCGTTCAGGATCAGCGTGCGGTCATAAAGCTGCGGACACACCTCGGCGATCGTCGCAAATTGGAATCCGTCATAGACGATGTGTTCGTACATATCGTCGGCCAGGATCCAGACATGGGGATGCCGGTCCAGCACCTGACCCAGCGCGCGCAGCTCGTCGGCGGTATAGCCCGCGCCCGTCGGGTTGGACGGGGAATTCAGGATGACCCATTTGGTCTTCTGCGTGATCGCCGCTTCCAGCTGCTCCGGCTTCATCTTGTACTGCTGGTCGGCACCGGCGGACACGAACACCGGCGTGCCGCCCGCAAACTGCACGACATCGGGATAGCTGACCCAATAGGGGGCCGGGATCACCACCTCGTCGCCCGCATCGATCGTCGCGACCAGCGCGTTGAACAGCGTATGCTTGCCGCCCACGTTCACGCTGATCTGGTTGGGCGCATAGGTCAGGCCGTTGTCGCGCTTGAACTTGGCGACGATGGCGTCCTTCAGCTCGGCGGTGCCATCGACATTGGTGTACCGGGTCTTGTTCTGGCGGATCGCCTCCATCCCGGCTTCCTTGATGAAGTCGGGGGTGTCGAAATCCGGCTCGCCCGCGCCCAGGCCGATCACGTCGACGCCCTCGCGCTTCAGCTCCAGCACGCGCGAGGTGACGGCGAGCGTGGGCGAGGGCTGGATGCGGTTGAGCGCTGCAGAGGGCTTCATCGGTCTGGCCTGACGTTGATCAAGAGGGAACGGGGCGGCGCGCGCTTATCAGCCGCGGTCCGCTTCCGCAACCAGCCGCGCAACAATTAGGCCGCGCAGGCTGTTTCCGACGCAAAATCCTTGCGCCAGATCAGCGGCGGTCAGCGGCCGTTCCACCGCCTCGCCCGCCTCGATCATCGCGGTCCGCAACACGCCCGGCAACAGCCCTGCGGCCAGCGGCGGCGTCGCATAGCGGCCATCCGGCATCGGCACGAACAGGCTGGTGAAACTGCCCTCGCTCAACTGGCCATCGGCATCGGCGAACAGCACCTCCAACGTGCCCGCCGCGCGGCGGGGATCGTCGTACAGCGCCCGGTCGCTGGTCTTGTGCCGCAACCGAAAGTCGTCTGGCGCGACTTTGCGCGGCACGATGGCAACACTGACCGGCTCGGTCGGGGCAGGGGGCATGGGCCCGGTTTCGATGGCGATCGCGCCGCTTGCGCCCAGCACCAGCCGCACCCGCGCTGGCCCGTCCAGGCGAAAGGTCGCCGCCTGCAACGCGTTGCGCGCCTCGTGCCGGTCGAACGCATGGCCCAGCGCCCGCGCGCTTTCCCGCATCCGGTGCAAATGATGGTCCAGCCGCAGGATGCCGTGTTCGGGCAGGAACGCCATCGTCTCGATCAGGTCCACCGGCCGCTCGCCCGCCGTCAGGAACCGTGCCTTGGTCAGGCATTCGTCCCATTCCTCGCCGCCCACCGAATCGGCGACGATCCCCGACCCCAGGCCCAGGCTCGCGGTCGCCTCTCCCGGTTTCAGGTGCAGGGTGCGGATCGCCACGTTGAACGTCGCATCGCCGCCCGGCGCAATGCTGCCGATCGCCCCGGTGTAGGCACCGCGCGGTCCCGCCTCCACGTCATGGATCACTTCCATCGCCCGGATCTTTGGCGCGCCGGTCACCGATCCGCAGGGAAACAGCGCGCGCAGCACCCCCACCGCATCCGTCCCCGCATCCAGCGTCGCGGTGACGGTGGACACCATCTGATGCACCGTGGGATAGGGTTCGACGGTGTACAGGGCGGGGACCTGCACCGATCCGGCCACGGCCACGCGCGACAGGTCGTTGCGCATCAGGTCAACGATCATCAGGTTTTCGGCCCGTTGCTTGGCATCCGCCTGCAACGCCGCCGCTGTCGCCCGGTCCGCATCCGCATCGGCCCCGCGCGGGGCGGTGCCCTTCATCGGGCGGACGGTGATCGAGCGGCCCGTGCTGGCAAAGAACAGCTCCGGCGACAGGCTGATCAGCCAGTCGGTGCCGGTCCACACCAGCGCGCCATGCCCGGCCAGCGACCGGGCGCGCAGCTTGGCATAGATCGCCATCGGGTCCCCGGCGACCGGCACCGTGGCGGGAAAGGTCAGGTTCGCCTGATAGATGTCGCCCGCACGGATCGCGGCCTGCACCGTGTCGAACGCGGTCAGATAGGCGGCGCGCGAAATCCCCGGCCGGGCCGCGCCGATCCACGCACCGGCCGGATCGGGCAACACCGCGGCGGGATCGACCGGCTCCGCCGCCTCGAACACCCCGAACCACATCAGCGGCAGTCCGCCCGCAGGTTCGCGCATCAGCGGGGCCAGTCGCGGCTCCAGCGCATGGCCCGCCTCGTAACTGATGAACCCGGCGGCATGCAGTCCGCTGGCGCTGGCAGTGGTCAGCGCATCCAGCGCCGCGGCCAGCCCGTCCGCATCCCGCGCCGTCACGGTCCGCACCGGCCGCCGGTACAGCACGGTCCGGCCGCCCGGTCGCGCGTCGTCGGCAAGGACGAAGGGCTGGGTGCGATCAACCATCATCCGCTCCCGCTTGGCCCCCTGCGCTGCGAAGGGCAAGCCCCGGTTGTCCGCCGCCGCGCAAGGCCTTACGTCTTTGCCCATGACCCAGCCCCCGATGCGCGTCCAGATCGTGCCCGTCTCTCCGCTGCAACAGAATGCCACGATCCTGTGGTGCACCCGCACCATGCGCGGTGCGTTCACCGATCCCGGCGCGGAAATCGAAAAGCTGACCGCCATTGCCGATCGTCTGGGCGTGACCATCGAAAAGATCCTGATCACCCATGGCCATATCGACCATTGCGGAGAGGCGGGGACGCTGGCGAAGCAGCTGGGCGTGCCGATCGAGGGCCCGCATGAGGCGGACCGGTTCTGGATTGCCCGGCTGAAGGATGACGGCCCCGGCTATGGCGTGCGCGGCGAATCGTTCGAACCGGACCGCTGGCTGGTGAACGGGGATCAGGTGACGGTCGGCGACCTGGCGCTCGATGTCTATCACTGTCCCGGCCACACGCCCGGCCATGTGGTGTTCCACCACGCGCCATCGGATTTCGCGGTGGTCGGCGACGTGCTGTTTCAGGGGTCGGTCGGCCGCTGGGATTTCCCGCTGGGCAATTTCGACGATCTGATCGCGTCGATCACCGGCCGGCTCTGGCCGCTGGGGGATCAGACGCATTTCGTGCCCGGCCATGGCCCGACCAGCAGTTTCGGCCATGAACGGCGCACCAACCCGATCGTCGCCGATTCGGTGCTGGCCGGGCGCTAGGGGCAGCGCATCGTCCTGCCCCATCCCCGACATCGCTGATTCGGAGCCTGTCGAAGGATGCCACCCGGCCTTATCGGGCCACGATCTCCACGGTCCGCGACTCGGCGGTGGTCAGCCACGGCACGGCCAGCGCAGCGACGGCCAGCAGCAGCATGGCGGTAAAGGTGCCGATGGTGCCCGCCTGTCGCCCGGGCATCCATCCGTCCATGCCAATGGGGTGCAGGATGCGGGCAACGACATAGGCGCCGCCCGCCAGCCACAGCCACAGGCTGGTCCCCACCGCCAGTTCGATCAGCGCGATCAGGATCAGCACGATCGGCGTATATTCGGCAAAATTGGCATGGGCCCGCATCCGCGCCGCCATCCGCGAATCGCCGCCATCGCCATGCGCGATCCCCTGCTTCATGCGAATCTTCAGGATGCGTGTCGCCAGCCAGAAATTGATCAGCGCACAGGCGGCGGCCGTGGTCAGCGCCACTGGCAGGGCAATCGTCATTGGATACGTCCCCCGAAAAACCGGTTATCGGTCGTTGCCAGCCCTTCCATATCGGCGGCGCGCTTGCAACCACGGCGAAAATCGCTATAGGCCCACGCTCGTTTCGCGACCTGCCTGTCCGCCGGTCGGGCATGTGGCGCGTTCGGCGCGCGGCTTGCCCGGTTCATGGGTTGGGCGTATCGCGGCCTGAATCCAAGCTGCTGTTCCGAATAGAAGGTGCCGAGATGGCCGTTCCCAAGAGAAAGACTTCGCCCTCCCGCCGGGGCATGCGCCGCGCGCATGACGCCCTGACTGTCGAGGCGTTCCAGGAATGCCCGAACTGTGGCGAGTTGAAGCGCCCGCACAATCTGTGCAATGCCTGCGGGCATTATAACGGCCGTGAAGTGGTGTCGGTCGAAGGCTGACGTCCGTCCGGTCAACGGGGTTTTCTGAACGATGACGCACGGCTCCTGGCTCGCCATCGATGCGATGGGCGGTGACAAGGGCCTTGAAGTCATGCTGGCCGGCGTCGCCGCTGCACGCAGCAGGGCGCAGGACCTGCGCTTCTTCCTGGTCGGCGACGAGGCTGCGATTCGCGCCGGCCTCGCCGATCATCCCACCCTGTCCGCGGCATCCGAAATCGTGCATGCGCCCGTTGTGATCGGCGGGCATGACAAGCCGAGCCAGGCGATTCGCCGTGCCAAGACCAGCTCGATGGGCATTGCCATCGATCTGGTGAAACAGGGCCGGGCCGGCGCCGCCATCTCGTCGGGCAATACCGGCGCGCTGATGGCCATGGCGAAACTGGCACTGCGCACCATGCCGGGGATCGAACGGCCTGCGCTTGCCGCCCTGCTGCCCAGCCTGGGCGAAACCGACACCGTGATGCTCGACCTGGGCGCCAATGCCGAATCGGATGCGCGCAACCTGGTTCAGTTCGCGGTGATGGGCGCGGCCTATGCCCGCACCGCGCTCGATCTGTCCTGCCCGCGCGTCGCGCTGCTCAACATCGGCACCGAAGAGCTGAAGGGCAATGACGTGGTCCGCGAAGCCGCCGCCGCGCTGCGCGCCGCCCCCCATCTGCCGCTCGACTTTTGCGGCTATATCGAGGGGGACCGGCTGTCGCGGGGCGAGGTGGACGTGATCGTCTGTGACGGCTTTACCGGCAACATCGCGCTCAAGACGGCAGAGGGCACGGCCCGGTTCGTCGCCGACCTCTTGAAACGCGCCTTCCGCTCCTCCACCCGGTCAAAGATCGGGTTCCTCATCTCGCGCCCCGCGACCGAGCTGCTGCGCCATCATCTCGACCCCAACAACCATAATGGCGCGGTTTTCCTCGGCCTCAATGGCCTGGTCGTGAAAAGCCATGGCGGCGCGAACGAAGCGGGCGTGGCCAATGCCATCGCTGTCGCTGCCAAGATGGTGCGCGACGATCTGGCCCGCCGGATTGCCGAGGATCTCGGCAATTTCGAAGCGCGCGCGGCCTGATCGGATGGACATGCGCCGCTCCGTGATCCTGGGCACCGGCTCCGCGCTTCCCGCGCGGCGCGTGTCCAATGCCGAACTGTCCGAAACCGTCGACACCAGCGACGAATGGATCGTCGAACGCACCGGCATCCGCTTCCGCCATATCGCGGGGCAGGGGGAGACGACCTCGACCCTGGCCACCGATGCCGCCCGCGCCGCGCTTGCCGCGGCGGGAATCGATGCCGCTGCGATCGACCTGATCGTGCTGGCCACCGCCACCCCGGATCAGACGTTTCCGGCCACCGCCACGCTGGTTCAGGCCGCGTTGGGCATTCCCGACTGCGTGGCGTTCGATGTCGCCGCCGTCTGCTCCGGCTTTCTCTATGCGGTGCAGGTCGCCGACAGCATGATCCGGGCGGGCGCGGCCAACCGCGCACTGGTCATCGGTGCCGAAACCTTCAGCCGCATCCTCGACTGGGAGGATCGCGCAACCTGTGTGCTGTTCGGCGACGGTGCCGGCGCGATCGTGCTGGAAGGACAGGCTGGCCCGGAAAACGGCATCCTTTCCACCCGCCTGCACGCCGATGGCCGTCACAACGGCCTGCTCTATGTCGATGGCGGCCCCTCGACGACGCAGACGGTCGGCCATGTGCGGATGAAGGGGCGGGAGGTGTTCCGCCACGCCGTCGTCAATCTGGCGACCGTGATGGGCGAGGCGCTGACCGCCGCCGGCCTGACCGCCGCCGATGTCGACTGGGTCGTCCCGCATCAGGCGAATGCCCGCATCCTCGATGCCACCGCGCGCAAGCTCGACCTGGCCCCGGAAAAGGTGATCGTCACCGTCGATCGCCATGCCAACACCTCTGCCGCCTCGGTTCCGCTGGCGCTGGACACCGCTGTGCGCGACGGGCGGATCAAGCGCGGCGACCTTCTGGTGCTGGAGGCGATGGGCGGCGGCTTTACCTGGGGCGCGGCGGTCGTCCGCTACTGATCCGGTGGTGGTGTCCCGTTCCGGCACGGATTTTCGCCAGGCCCGGGCGGTCGATACGGTCCCGTCATGGCTGCGCTTTGTGTTCCCATCCCAATATGTTACGACGTCTCCAAGTCGCGTAATCAAGACATATCGTCATCAAGGAATATGACATGAATTCTGGGGGGACGCTCACGCGCGCCGACATCGCAGAGGCGGTGCATCAGGAGGTCGGCCTGTCCCGCGCGGATTCGGGCAAACTGGTCGAACAGATTCTGTCGCACATGTGCGATGCCCTGGCGCAGGGCGAAAATGTAAAGATTTCCGGCTTTGGCAGCTTCATCCTGCGGGACAAGGGCGAACGCATCGGCCGCAATCCCAAGACGGGGGTCGAAGTGCCCATCGCCCCGCGCCGCGTGCTTACCTTCCGGCCCAGCCAGATGATGCGCGATACGCTGGCCAGCGCGGAATAAGGGCCGCGGTGACCGTCGCCCTTCCGGCCTGCTGACCCTGCCGATGGGGACGAAATCGGACACGGCCTTTCGCACCATCGGCGAACTGGCGGCTGATCTGGGGGTGCCGCAACACCGCCTGCGCTTCTGGGAAAGCCGGTTCAGCCAGCTTCGCCCGGTCCAGCGTGCCGGCCAGCGCCGCTATTACCGGCCAGAGGATGTGGCGCTCGCCCGGCGCATCCATCACCTGCTGGAGCGGGAGGGATATACGATCCGCGGGGTGCAGCAGCTGCTGGCGACAGAGGGTCGCCCGGCCGTGCCTGCCCCGCCACCGCTGCCTGCCGCACCGGCCGGGGCCACGCTGTCCGACCTGACCGCGCTTCGCAACCGCCTTGCCGCGCTGCTCGCCCGGGATTGAGCCGCACGCACGCAGCACCGCTGCCGTTCAGTCCCGGTCCGGCCCCAGGCTGGGGTCCACATCGCGCGGCCGGATGAACCGCGCCAGCCGGGCGGCGCCGCTCGCCACCTCGGCCCATGTCTCGCCCAGCGTCATCACCGCGATCGCCGCGGTCGGATATTTCTGTTCGACCAGCGCGCGCAGCCGCTCGTCCGCCCCCTCCGGCACCAGGTCGAGCACCAGTTCCTCCAGCCCCGGATTATGGCCCGCGATCAGCACCCGGTCCGCCGTTTCCGGCTGTTCGCGCACCAGGTCGAGCAGCGTGCCGGGCGAGGCGAGATAGGCCCGCCGATCCCATTCGGGGTTCAGCGCCGTCCCGTAACCCTCGCCGAAATGGGCCAGCGTCTCCTCGACCCGTCTGGCCGGTGACGCGACGATCCGGTCGAAGGTCAGGCCGATGGCGCGCGCATGCCGGCCCATCGCCTCTGCCGCGCGCATCCCCTTGGCATTGAGCGGCCGGTCGAAATCCCGTGCGACGGGATCGTCCCAGCCGGACTTGGCATGGCGCAGCAGGATCAGCGTCTTCATTCGGGCTCCGGCCGGGCATCCTCGCGGCGATCCACGGTCGCCGCCTCGTCCGCCTCATGCCCCAGCCGTTCCGTAAAGGAAAGCCGCCTCGCCGCAGCCACCGCCTCATCCAGCGTCACCCGGCGCACCGGCGTCCCCTGGGGAAAGGCGCTGAGCAGGCGCGACGGCATCGCCGCAGACAGCAGCACGAACAGCCCCCGGTCGTCCGCCCGCCGGATCATCCGCCCGAACGCCTGGGCCAGCCGCGCGCGAACGATCCGGTCGTCATAGGCGCTGCCCCCGCCGGCCAGCCTGCGCGCGGCGTGCAGCACCCCGGGCCGCGGCCAGGGCACCCCCTCCATCACCACCAGCCGCAGCGAATGGCCGGCCACGTCCACCCCGTCGCGCAACGCATCGGTCCCGATCAGGCTGGCGTGCGGATCGTCGCGGAAAATATCGACCAGCGTGCCGGTATCGATGGGGTCGATATGCTGCGCCAGCAGGGGCAGCCCCTCGCGCGCCAGCCGGTCGGCAATCCGCGCATGAACCGCGCGCAGCCGCCGGATCGCGGTGAACAGGCCCAGCGCGCCGCCCCCCGATGCCAGGATCAGCTTGCCATACGCATTGGCCAGCGCCGCCATATCGCCCTTTGGCACGTCGGTGACGATCATCACCTCGGCCTGGCGCGCATAATCGAACGGGCTTGCCGCCTCGAACCGCTCGGCCGCGCGGGGCAGGTGAACCGCGCCGCTCCGCGCCTCCGCCACCGGCCAGTCGCCGCCCGCGCGCAGCGTGGCGGAGGTGACCAGCACGCCATGCGCCGGTTCCAGCACCGTTTTGGCCAGCGGCACCGTCGGGTCCAGCCAGTGCCGGTGCAGCCCGACATCCACCTCGCGCCCGTCGATCCGGTCGACCGCCAGCCAGTCGACGAACTGCGGATCCGCCGGCCCGCCGATCCGGGCGTTCAGCGCGGCCCAGGCACGGACCAGGTCCACGCGCCAGCCGAGCGAGGCGACCGCCCCCTCGATCCGCGCCCGTGCCGGCCCGTCCAGCCAGTCCGGCCCCTCCTCGATCAGCGCCTCCAGCCGCCGGCCCAGCACCATCAGCGGCCGCATCAGCGCCTCCAGCGCATCGGCCGCCGGGCCTGCCGCCTCGATCAGCGCGGGCGACGGCTCGGCCAGGTCGGTTTCCAGGCCATATCCAGCCTCCACATTCTTTTCGGCGCGGGCATAGACCAGGCCGCGCACCTCGGCGAGCAGCCGCTCGACCGGGCCGAACGGCTCGCCTTCGTTCAATCGCTGCAACCATCCATCGCCGGGCAGCGATTGTGCCGCCTGCACCGCATCGGCAATCGCGCGCGCGCCCTCCGCATCGTAACTGGCGACATCGGACAATCGCGCGGCCAGCCCCCGGCGCCGCCCCCGGCTGGTCCCCTCCGGCCCCATCACCCACCGGCGCAGCTCGATGGCCTCCTGCCCGGTCAGCGCGGCGGAAAACATCGCGTCGGCGGCATCGAACAGGTGATGGCCCTCATCGAACACATATCGGGTCGGACGGCTCGTCGCCTCTCGCCCCCGCGCGGCATTGACCATCACCAGCGCGTGATTGGCGATGACCAGATCGGCATGGGCCGAATCGCGGGCGGCGCGTTCGATGAAGCATTTCCGGTAATGCGGGCACCCGGCATAAATGCACTCGCCCCGCCGGTCGGTCAGCGCGGTCGCCCCGTTGCGCCGGAACAAGGTGGGCAACCATCCGGGCAGGTCGCCGCCCACCATGTCGCCATCGGCGGTATAGGCGGCCCATCGCGCCACCAGCTGCGCCAGGATCGCCGCCCGCCCGGCAAACCCGCCCTGCAATGCGTCCTCAAGGTTCAGCAGGCACAGGTAATTTTCCCGCCCCTTGCGCGTCACGATCCGCTGCCGTCGGATCGCGGGGTCGGGGAACAACCGCTCGCCCTCTGCCGATAATTGCCGCTGCAACGCCTTGGTAAAGGTCGAAATCCACACCGCGCCGCCCGCCCGTTCGGCCCACAGGGCGGACGGGGCCAGATAGCCCAGCGTCTTGCCGATACCCGTTCCCGCCTCGGCCAGCACCATGTTGGGCGCATCGCGCCGGTCGCGCGGGGCAAAGGCGCGGGCGGCTGCGGCGGCATAGGCGCGCTGCCCCTCGCGCTGTTCGGCGCCCGCGCCGGTCAGCTGGCGCAGCCGGGCGACCGCCTCTTCCGGTTCGATGGCGATGGTGCGCGGGGCGGGGCGGGGCGGCCCTTCCTCCCATTCGGGCAGGCGGCTGAACAGCCAACG
Source organism: Sphingomonas eleionomae (assembly GCF_049889035.1). NCBI lineage: Bacteria > Pseudomonadati > Pseudomonadota > Alphaproteobacteria > Sphingomonadales > Sphingomonadaceae > Sphingomonas > Sphingomonas eleionomae. Next base: position 390,712 of record NZ_JBLTWP010000002.1, read on the forward strand.
TTCGGCCGTTTTCGGCTTTCGGACATGGGGGGCCAGCACCGGGGCCCAGGGCCAGCGCGCACGGGCCAGCGATTCCAGCGCGTGCCACGCCCCCTCCCGCTCCGGCCATTCGGCGCCGATCCGCTCGATCATCGCCGCCGCCGCCTGACGCAGCATCGCGGCAATGTCCGCATCCTGTTCGGGGACGGTCAGGCCGACCGCCCGCGCCAGCCCCGCCGGGGTCGGCACGAGAAACCGGGCCGGGTGCAGGAATGCGAACAGCTCCAGCACGTCCAGCCCGGACAGATCGGCATAGCCCAGCCGCGCAGCGACCAGCGGCGCGTTCAGCATCAGCACCGGGGTATCGGCGGCCAGCCGGATCGCCTCGCCCCGCCCCACCGCGCGCGTACCGTCGCCGTCGCTGATCCACGCGCCGGAATGGCTGGCGTGCAGGGCGGGGTGGGGCAGGGCGATGGTCACCCCCCGCTTGTGCGGCGACGGGAACAGATTGGCAACAAAAAAGCCCCGGGATCAGGCGGGTTTGCAACGCATGGCCGGGGTGACGCCCCTGATATGCGCGGCAGCGTTGCTGCCCCGTCACCCCGGCCTTGAGCCGGCGTCCGGCGCGTCGTCCGCCCGCCCCCGCTCATCCCGCCCGCTCATCCCCACCCGCTCATCCTGAGCCTGTCGAAGGATGCTGCCCCGCCCGTGCGACGGGAACCCGTCCTTCGACAGGCTCAGGACGAGTGAGGTTGAGAAAGCGATCCCTCGCCCGCCTTATCCCCCCCGCTTCCCCCGGCAGGTCATGCCGCCAGGAGCGAACCACTCACCACAGCACATTCTTCACCGGCGTGACCGGGGGCGGGGCCTCGTCACCGATGGATTGCTTCAGGTCAATTTCGATCGTTCCGCACATCGCGGTCATCGGCACGTCATGTTCGGTATTGCTGAACGGGTCGGTCAGGTCGTCGCCGATGCGCAGCGCGGCCAGGAACATCAGGCCCGCCAGCGTCGATCCGACCGGCGTTGCCCAGCCCAGCGTCTCGACCAGGCCGATAGGCAACAGGACACAGAACAGGCGCGTGAAAAACGCCGGGAAAAACCGGTACTGCATCGGCAGCGGTGTGTTCTTGATCCGCTCCATCCCGCCTTGCGCGTTGGAAATATCGACCATGACCCGCTCGATCTGCGTCTGCTGGATGGTGTCGATCCATCCGTTGCGGCGTGCCTCCTCGATCCGGCGGCCATTGCCGGTCAACAGCGCGTTGGCGGGGTTGGCAAAGGACCGCGCCTCGGCCGCTTCCTCCGGCCCCAGGATGCGGTCGATATCGGGATTGTCGGGCAACCGGCGCAATTGCCCGCGCAGCGCGTGGACATAGGCGATGTGGCGCAGGATGATCGACCGCTTCATCTCGCGCGCCGCCTCCGGCTCGTCGGGCAGGAACGCGATGACACTGCGCGACAGGCTGCGCGATGCGTTGATCATTGCCCCCCACAGGATGCGCCCCTCCCACCATCGCTGATAGGCGGAATTGTCGCGAAACCCGATGAACAGGCCCAGCACGGTGCCGAAAATGGTCAGCGGCAGTTCGGGCGCGCGGAACGGCAGCACGAAATAGCTGACGGTGACGATGATGTCCCACACCGCCAGCACGGTCAGCGGTTTCCACACATCGCGCACGATACGGCTGAAGCGCGGGGTGCTGGAAATGATCATGGTCGCTGGGTCCGTCGGTCATTGGCGCCGCGCAACAATCCGTGATCTTGACATAGGTTCCTTTGCGCCTGTCCTACACGGCACAGGATCGCCATGCTCGCCGCCATGCCACGCCCATGTCTCTTTCCCTCCTGCGGCACACCCATGACGCCCACCGCGCGTGTCGCCCGGCTGTCGCTTCCCTGTCGCGTCGCGGCCGCTTCCGCCGGGAAAACCCACTTTTTGTGTCAAAACTGTCAACCAAACGGCCATGGGCGGGGGCGGCCGGGCGATGCGGTTTGCGATTCGCGCCGCAACGCGGCAAAGGCTCAGCCATGATGACCAGCATCGATCAGGCACTGCGCGACGCCGCGCTCGTTTCAAAGGCATGGCCCTATGAAGAGGCGCGCAAGCTTCTGAAACGCTATCCGGCGGAAAAGGGCGCGCCGGTGCTGTTCGAAACCGGCTATGGTCCGTCGGGGCTGCCGCATATCGGCACGTTCAACGAAGTGCTGCGCACCACCATGGTCCGCCGCGCCTTTGAAACCCTGTCGGATCAGCCGACGCGCCTGATCGCGTTCAGCGACGACATGGACGGCCTGCGCAAGGTGCCGGACAATGTGCCCAATCAGGAGATGCTGAGGAGCTATATCGGCCATCCGCTGACGAAAGTGCCGGACCCGTTCGAAAAGTACGAAAGCTTCGCCCATCACAACAATGCGATGCTGCGCGAATTTCTCGACCGATTCGGCTTTGATTACGAGTTCGCCTCTTCGACCGATTACTACACCTCCGGCCGGTTCGACGATGCGCTGCGCCAGGTGCTGCGCCAGTATGACGCGATCATGGGCGTGATGCTGCCGACGCTGCGCGCCGAACGTCAGGCGACCTATTCCCCCGTCCTGCCGATCAGCCCCAAATCGGGCGTGGTGCTGCAGGTGCCGGTTGAGGTCGTGGATGCAGAGGCGGGGATCGTCCGCTTTACCGACGACGGGGACGTCATCGAACAATCCATCCTGTCCGGCGGTGCGAAACTGCAATGGAAGGTCGATTGGGCGATGCGCTGGGTCGCGCTGGGCGTGGACTATGAAATGGCGGGCAAAGATCTGATCGATTCGGTCACCCAGTCGTCCAAGATCGTCCGCGTCCTTGGCGCCCGCCCGCCCGAAGGCTTCAATTACGAGATGTTCCTGGATGAAAAGGGGGAGAAAATCTCCAAGTCCAAGGGCAATGGGTTAAGCCTCGAACAATGGCTGACCTATGGTTCGGACGAAAGCCTGGCCTTCTACATCTACCGCGAGCCGAAAAAGGCCAAGGCGCTGCACATGGGCGTCATCCCCCGCGCGGTGGACGATTACTGGCAGTTTGCGGGCAATTATGACGGCCAGCCGGTCGAACAACGGCTCGGCAATCCGGTGCATCACATCCATAACGGCCCGCCGCCGGTCGCGGCGCTGCCCGTCACCTTCGGCCTGATCCTCAATCTGGTCGGCGTGATGGGCGCTGGCGCGACGCGGGAACAGGTCTGGGGCTATCTTGGCAATTACGTCGCCGATGCCACGCCGGAAAGCCACCCGGCGCTGGATGAACTGATCGGCAAGGCGCTGGCCTATAACCGCGACTTCGTTGCCCCCACCCTGGTCCACCGCGCGCCAGAGGGGGTGGAGGTGGACGCCCTCCGCCGGCTCGATGCGGTGCTCGCCGCGCTGCCCGCCGATGCCAGTGCAGAGGATATCCAGAACGAGGTCTATGAAATCGGCAAGACCGGCGGCTTCGAAAACCTGCGCGACTGGTTCAAGGCGCTGTATGAAACCCTGCTCGGCTCCAGCCAGGGGCCCCGCATGGGCAGCTTCATCGCGCTCTACGGTATCGACAACAGCCGCACCCTGATCGCGGAGGCGCTGGCAAAGGCCTAACGGCTATTCGCTGTCGGGTGCCAGCCAGCCCAGGGTGACGGCATCGCCGGTTGCGGCGCGCCCCGTCACCCGGGCCTGGACCCCGGCCGATGTCAGTCGGGCGACCACCGCCTCTGCCCGCTGGGCCGGGCCGGAAACGCCGATGGGCGCGGCGACCCGCTGGCCCGCCCATACTGCCAGTGCCAGCGCCGCGGCATCCGGCTCGTCCTCGCGATAGGGGATGTCGGGCAGGGCAAGCGCCGGCGGCACCAGCTCGACCCGCCACCCCTCGGCGGTGCCGGCGATCCGCTGTTCCAGCCCGCGATAGGTCGCCAGGCTGGCGCCCGGCAGCACCACCGCCCGCACCATCGCCCGCCGCGCCTCCCGGTCGATCAGCACCGCGCCCCGCTCGACCCCCGCGACCAGCGCCAGCCGGTCGGTCATCGCTGAAATCGTCTCTTCGCGGTTGCGCGCCGTAGCACTCGCCGCCGCCAGCTGCGCTGCCTCCGCATCGCCGCCCGCAACCTGAACCTGCTCCAGCACCACGGCCACCGGACGATTCAACAGCCGCGTCAGCGTCGCCGCCGCTGTCGGCTCCGCCCGCCCCCGCAACTCCGGGGTCAGCATCGTGGCCGTGACCCGTACCGTCTCACCGGCATAATTGACCTCGATCTGGCTGATCCGCGCATCGTTCGGAAACTGGCTCGCCACCACCTCCCGAACCTGCCGCGATGCGGATGCCTCCCATGCAATCTGCCGCAAGGTCAGCCCCAGCGGGACCGCCAGCGCAGCGAACACCGTCAACAGCAGGACGGTCTGCACCAGCGTGTGCTGCGGCGACAGATGCGCCCCGAACCCGTACAGCCGCGCCACAATCGCTGCCGCCAGCGCGATCGTCATCAAGTTGGTGAAAAACAGCAGCAGCGCACCGCCGAACACCGTCCAGTTGGCTGTGGCCAGGCCGAACCCCACGACGGCCAGCGGCGGCATCAATGCCGTCGCAATGGCAACGCCAACAATGGTCCCGGCCCGGCCCCGGACCATTGCATAGGCACCCGCCAGCGCCGAAAACAGCGCGATAAGCAGGTCGTACAGCGTCGGCCGGGTGCGTGCTGCAATCTCCTCCGTCACATTCTGCAAGGGCGACAACAGGACGATTGCCGCGGTGAATGCCACCGCCAGCACCACGCCGAGCGCCAGTGCGGTGGCAGAATCCCGGATTTCCTTGGTATCGAAGGTCGCCAGACCAAAACCCAGCCCGATGATCGGTCCCATCAGCGGCGAGATCAGCATCGCACCGATCACCACCGCCGGCGAAGACAGCAAAAGTCCCAGCACCGCAATGCCGGCGGACATCAGGATCATGAACGCATAGCGGCCTGACCAGCCGGCCTCGTCCCGCACACGTTCCACGACATCGACATGATCGACATTCACGACGGCGTGCTGTCGCCACCATTGGATCAATGGGTTGGCTCGATGGCCCTCATAGGAACTCGCCATGGCTGCCGGATAGGGGGTTTGCGGGCCGATGACCAGCAGTTAGGAGGTGGGTCGGGGCGGCAACAGGAGATCTCAATGGCTACCGGCTCCCGGGCTCCATCAGCCCTGCGGCAGTTCCTCAAGAGCGAGGCGACAGGCGGCATTGTCCTGATCGTTGCTGCCGTGCTGGCCATGCTTGCCGCCAACCTGCCCGCAACGGCAGAGGGGTATCAGCATTTCCTGCACCTCGATACCGGCCCTGTCCTGTCGCCCAAATACGGGTCGATGACCGTTCATCTGTGGATCAACGATGCGCTGATGGCGATCTTCTTCCTGCTGGTCGGGCTGGAGATCAAGCGGGAGTTTACCGATGGCCGGCTTGCCCGCTGGTCGGACCGGCGGCTCCCCTTCATCGCCGCCGCGGCGGGGATGGCGGCACCCGCGGCGGTCTATCTGTTCGTCACCGGCTTTGATCCGGCGCTGACCAATGGCTGGGCGATCCCTGCCGCCACCGATATCGCCTTTGCCATCGGCGTGCTGGCGATCCTCGGCCGCCATGCGCCTGCCTCGCTCAAGCTGTTCCTGACGACCGTTGCCATCGTCGACGATATGGGTGCGGTGGCGATCATCGCCTTTGTCTATACCGCCGGGCTGTCCTCGCTGGCGCTGGCGGCGGCGGGGCTGGTGCTTGGTGGGATGTATTTCCTCAACAAGTCGAATGTTCAGCGGCTCTGGCCCTATCTGCTGCTGGGCGCACTGCTCTGGTATCTGGTCTTTCTGTCCGGCGTTCATGCGACCATTGCCGGCGTGCTCACCGCCTTGATGATCCCGGTAAAGCCGACGCCGGGCGCCCCCGATGCGCATGATTCGCCGCTGCACCGGCTGGAACACGCGCTGCACAAACCGGTCGCGTTCCTGATCGTGCCGCTGTTCGGCTTTGCCAATGCCGGGGTGCCGCTGATGGGACTGGGGCCGGAAATCCTGTTTGAGCCGCTGCCGCTCGCCATCGCGCTCGGCCTGTTCCTGGGCAAGCAGTTCGGGATTTTCGGCAGCATCTGGATCAGCTGCCGGACCGGCTTTGCCGAAGTGCCGGGCGGCGCGAGCTGGCAACAGATCTATGGCGTCGCGATGCTGGCCGGGATCGGCTTTACCATGAGCCTGTTCATCGGCGGCCTTGCATTTCCGGGCAACGAGCTGTTCGTCAACGAGGTGAAGATCGGCGTGCTGGCCGGGTCGATCCTGTCCGCGATTGGCGGCTATCTGTTGATCCGCTCGGCAGGCGGCAAGGCCGCTGTCCGGCCCGCCCGGCCGGACAATGCGGTGGACGAACCGGCGCCTTTGATGCCTGCCGGCGCGGATTAATCGAACAGGCTGGAAACGCTCGCTTCTTCCGCGATCCGCCGGATGGCCTCGGCCAGCAGCGGAGCGATGGTCAGGTGGCGGATATGCTTGGCATCGGCGATGATGCTGTGATTGCCGATCGAATCGGTGATCACCAGCTCTTCCAGCGACGATGCCTCGACCCGCGCGACCGCCCCGCCCGACAGGACGCCGTGCGTGCAATAGGCAACGACCCCTTCGGCCCCCGCCGCCTTCAGCGCGGCGGCGGCATTGCACAGCGTGCCTGCCGAATCGACGATATCGTCGATCAGGATGCAGAACCGGCCTTCCACCTCGCCGATGATGTTCATCACTTCCGATTCGCCTGCCCGCTCGCGGCGCTTGTCGACAATCGCCAGCGGGGCATTGTCCAGCCGCTTGGCTAGCGACCGGGCGCGCACAACGCCGCCGACGTCGGGCGATACGACCATCAGGTTCTTGTCCCCGAACCGGGTATGGATGTCGGCCGACATCACCGGCGCGGCGACCAGATTGTCGGTCGGAATGTCGAAAAATCCCTGAATCTGACCGGCGTGCAAGTCCACTGACAGCACCCGGTCGGCGCCGGCGGTGGTGATGAGGTTGGCGACCAGCTTCGCGGAAATCGGCGTGCGTGGGCCGGGTTTGCGGTCCTGGCGGGCATAGCCGAAATAGGGGAGGACGGCGGTGATGCGCTTGGCCGATGCGCGCTTCAGCGCATCGATCATGATCAGCATCTCCATCAGGTTGTCATTGGCCGGATAGGCGGTGGATTGCAGGACGAACACGTCCTCGCCCCGCACATTTTCCAGGATTTCGACAAAGATCTCTTCATCGGCGAACCGGCGCACATTCGCCTGGGTCAGCGGAATTTCGAGATAATGCGCGATGGCCCGCGCGAGCGGAAGATTGGAATTGCCCGCCAACAGCTTCATGTCGCGCCCCACGCAGTTGATGAAGGAATTTTGACAGCGGCCCTTTAGGCGGCGGGTGGCCCCCCCGGCAAGTGGCGATTGCGACACGGGCCGCTGCGGCCTAGACGCGGGCGCATCATGACCATCGTGACCCGTTTCGCCCCCAGCCCCACCGGCCGCCTGCACGTCGGCAATCTGCGCACGGCCATCCACAACTGGCTGGCGGCGCGCGCGGGCGGCGGGCGCTTCCTGCTGCGCATCGACGATACTGATGCCGAACGCTCCCGCGCCGAATATGTCGATGCGATCCGCGCCGACCTTGCCTGGCTGGGCCTGATCCCGGATGCAGAGGTGCGCCAGTCCGAACGCTTTGCCCTGTACGAGCGGGAGTTCGATCGGCTGAAGGCGGCGGGCCGGGTCTATCCCTGTTACGAAACGCCGGAAGAGCTGGACCTTCGCCGCAAGATCCTGCTGGGGCGCGGCCTGCCCCCCGTCTATGACCGCGCGGCGCTTCGCCTGACCGACGATCAGCGTGCGGCGTTCGAGCGCGAGGGGCGGCGGCCGCACTGGCGCTTTCGTCTGGCCGACGGCGCGATCGAATGGGACGATGCCGTGCGCGGGCCGCAGCAGTTCGATGCCGCGTCGATGAGCGATCCCGTGGTGCGCCGCGCGGATGGCAGCTGGCTGTACCTCCTCCCCTCCGTGATCGACGATATCGACCTTGGCATCACGCTGGTCGCGCGGGGCGAGGATCATGTCACCAATACCGCGGCTCAGGTACAGATGTTCGAGGCGCTGGGCGCTGCCCCGCCGCGCTTCGCCCATGCCGCGCTGCTGACCGGGGCGGAGGGCAAGCTGTCCAAGCGGCTCGGCTCGCTCGGCTGCGATCATTTCCGCGACGCGGGCATCGAACCTGCGGCGATCCTGTCGCTGCTGGCCCGCATCGGCACCAGCGATCCGGTGGAGCCCTTTGCCGATCCCGCGCCCCTCCTCGCCAGCTTTGATTTTGCGCGTTTCGGCCGTGCCCCGGCCCGGTTCGACGAACAGGAACTGGCGCAGCTCAATGCCCGTATCGTGCATCAGCTACCCTTTGATGCCGTTGTCCATCGCCTGCCCGCTGGCATGGATGCCGCCGCATGGGATGCGGTGCGGCCCAACCTGTCAGTAGTGGCAGAGGCGGCGGACTGGTGGCCAGTGATTGCGGGCGACATCGCCATCCCGGTCCAGCCGGACGAGGCAGGATTCCTGGCCGAGGCGGCTGTGGTCGCCGAAGCACTGGACTGGAACCAGGATCCCTGGGGTCAGCTGACCGCCGCGCTCAAGGGGTCGACGGGTCGAAAGGGCCGCGCCCTGTTCCTGCCGCTGCGCCTTGCGCTAACCGGCCGGGATCATGGCCCGGACATGGGCGCGCTGCTGCCGCTGATCGGCCGGGATCGCGCACTGGCCCGCCTGACGGCTCATTGATTGCGCCTGTGTCCAGTCATAGCGAAAGCCTTTGACAGCGATCTGTGATGTTGTACCATCACTCGTCTCCACTGGAGAGGAGACGAAGCCATGTATGCAGACCGTAACAAGGGATTGAACCCGGCGGCGCTGGGTTCCGCGTTGCTGGTGAATGGCGGGATCATCGCCGCGCTCGCCACATTGGGCGCAGTCACGGTAATACCGCGCGGCGACGACACCATCGAAACCTATCGCGTCCCCATCGAAACCCCGCCTCCGCCCCTGCCCGTCGAAAAGCAGGCACCGGTGAAGCCGACGGTGGAAACGCCCCCGCGTTCATCGACCATCGACATTGTCCGCCCCGTGATCGAAGCGCCGCCGACTGGCCCGGTTATCACCGGCCCCACCGAACCCACGGTTGTGCCCACCGGCCCGACCATCGGCACGTCCGGCGGCACGTCGGGCGGCACAGGTACAGGGTCAGGCACGGGCACCGTCGTCGATCCGCCCGCCCCCGTGCTGATCGGGGCAACCGTCGATCCCCGTCATGCCGGGACGTTTCAGCCCGATTATCCAGGCCGCGAACTTGGCCTTGGCGAAGAAGGGATTGTCACTGTCCGCGTCCTGATCGGCGTCGATGGGCGGGTGAAGGCGGTGGAGCGCGTCTCTGCCGATACCGACGGCTTCTTTCAGGCAACGCGCCGCCACGCGCTTGCCCGCTGGCGGTTCCGCCCCGCCACCCGCGACGGCGTGCCGCAGGAACTGTGGAAACAGATGACAGTCCGCTTCCGGATCAACTGATCCGGGCCGTTTTGGGGGCGGGGGCTGGTCGTGGCCGGCCTCTGCCCCTATGTTTTGTCCATGCTTTCGCCCAACCATTTCCGGATGATGCGACAGGTGCGGCCGCGCAGCGCCCTTCGCGACGCCTATGACATGCTGATCCGTCCCGCTCCGCACAAATGGGGCTTTCTGGGCCTGGCCGCCACGCTGACCGGTCTGGTCGTGTTCGGGTTCGTTCAGGACAGCAAATGGGAAAAGCCGTACAAGCGCGAGATCGTCTATGTGAAGGACTGGCGGCTTGACCGGTCCGATGCCGAAATTACCGCCCAGCAAAAGGTGGACGAGGCGGAAAAGCTGGAACGGCTGAAAAAGATCAACGCCGAAAAGGAAAAGCGCCGCCGCGAGTGGCAAAAGATCGACGACGGCCTCAGCCGGTTCGGGCTCTGAACCGGGTGCCGGGGGGTGCGGTTGATGAGCGGACGATGGCGGCGGCCATTGCGCTGGCCGACCGGACCCGCGGGCTCAGCGATCCCAATCCCAATGTCGGCTGCATCGTCCTTGCCCCAGATGGCCGGGTGGTCGGGCGCGGCTGGACGCAGCCGGGCGGGCGGCCCCATGCAGAGGCGATGGCGCTGGCGCAGGCGGGCGATGCCGCGCGCGGCGGCACGCTCTACACCACGCTTGAGCCGTGCTGCCATCTCTCCCCCCGCGGCCCGGCCTGTGCGGACCTGATCCTGGCCGCCGGCATCGCCCGCGTTGTCGCGGCGATGGGTGATCCGGATCCGCGCGTCAGCGGCGGCGGCCATGCCCGGCTGCGCGATGCGGGGATTGCCGTTGATATCGGCACCGGCGCGGTGGCGGCGGCGCAGACGATGGCGGGGTTTCTGACGCGTCAGGTGCTGGGCCGTCCGCTGGTCACGCTGAAACTTGCCCTGTCGCTGGATGGTGCAGCCGCAATGGCGGATGGCAGCAGCCGCTGGATCACCGGGCCACAGGCGCGGGCGCACACCCATCTGGAACGCGCACGGCATGGCGCGATCCTGGTCGGGCGCGGCACATGGCTGACCGATCGCCCGGCACTCGACGTCCGGCTGCCCGGACTGCACGACCGTTCGCCCGCTCGTTACGTGCTGACCGGCGCGGCGCTGGAGGGCGTGGAAACGCTGGCATCGCCCGGGGCGATCGCCGGCCTGCCGGTCAATCATCTGCTGGTCGAAGGCGGGATGCAGACGGCGGCGGCATTCCTGTCGGCCGATCTGGTCGATCGCCTGCTCCTTTATCGGGCGCCCATCCTGATCGGCGGGGGCCGGACCCTGCCCGATCTGGGTCTGGGTAACCTGTCCGCCGCGCACGGCCGCTGGCACCTGCTCGATCAGCGGATGCTTGGCAGCGACATCATGCAGCTCTACCAGCGGGCGCGATAACGGAGAGAGTGCAGCCATGTTCACGGGCATCGTCACGGATATCGGCACGATCGAATCGGTTGAGGCGACGGGCGACCTGCACGTCACCGTGGCAACCGGTTACGACGTGGCCGGCATCGATCTGGGCGCATCCATCGCCTGTTCGGGGGTCTGCCTGACCGTGGTGGACAAGGCGCCGGGCCGGGTGCGGTTCGACGTGTCCGGCGAAACGGTCAGCAAGACGGCATCCGGCATGTGGACTGCCGGCCGCCGCCTCAATCTTGAGCGCGCCCTGCGCCTGGGCGACGAACTGGGCGGGCATATCGTGACTGGCCATGTCGATGGCGTGGCCAGCGTCATCGACGTGACCCCCGATGGCGAATCGCACCGCGTCCGCTTTCGCCTGCCCGAACCGCTTGCCCCCTTTGTCGCGCCAAAGGGGTCGATCACCATCGACGGCGTGTCGCTGACCGTGAACGAGGTTGCGGACACGGCCGATGGCTCGGACGTGTCGGTCAACATCATTCCCCATACCTGGTCGGTCACCACGCTGGGGACGCTGCAACCCGGGGATGCGGTGAATATCGAGATTGACGTGCTGGCCCGCTATCTGGCGCGGATGAAGGATCGCCTTCACCCGGCAATGTGAATCTATTCTGGAAAATCACATTATGATGTGATAGTGGCGCGGCTTCCGTTCTGGAGCGACGTCCGATGTCCACTGATCTGATTGCCCGTGTCCGCAAGCTGGTGGTGGAGGGGGGAATGTCCCGTTCCGGCCTTGCTCGCGCAGCCGGGCTTCATGCCAACACCCTGCGCGATCTGGAACAGCCCGACTGGAATCCCACCGCGGACACGCTGCGCAAGCTCGAATCCTTTGTCTTCGCCAATGACGACACGCCCGTCCTGGTCCCGATCGAGGAGATCATCGACGAGGCACGCAATGGCCGGATGTTCATCCTGGTCGATGACGAGGACCGCGAGAACGAAGGCGATCTGGTCATCCCGGCCCAGATGGCGACGCCCGCCGCGATCAATTTCATGGCGACGCACGGCCGGGGGCTGATCTGCCTGTCGCTGACCAAGGACCGGGTGGATCAGCTTGGCCTCGATCTGATGAGCCGCGCCAACGGCACCCGCCACGAAACGGCCTTCACCGTTTCGATCGAGGCAAAGACCGGCGTCACCACGGGCATTTCGGCGGCGGACCGGGCGCGCACCATCTCTGTCGCCATCGATGCGTCGAAGGGCGCGGACGAAATCGTGACGCCGGGCCATGTCTTTCCGCTGGTCGCGCGGCCGGGCGGCGTGCTGGTCCGCGCCGGCCATACCGAGGCGGCGGTCGATGTCTCCCGACTGGCCGGGCTCAACCCCTCCGGGGTGATCTGCGAGATCATGAAGGATGACGGGACCATGGCCCGCATGGACGATCTTGTCGCCTTTGCCCGGCTGCACAAGCTCAAGATCGGCACCATCCGCGATCTGATCGCCTATCGCCGCCGCCACGACCATCTGGTCGAACGGCGCGCGGAAACCAGCTTCACCAGCCGCTGGGGCGGCGAATGGCGCGTCATCACCTTCTGGAACAAGGCGGCGGGCACCGAACAGGTCGCGCTGCTGAAGGGCAAGGTGGATCCGGCCACCCCCACCCTGGTGCGGATGCACGCCCTGTCCCCCTTTGGCGACCTGTTCGGCGAGGCGGGGGATCGGGGCGGCCTTCTGGAACGGTCGATGCAGATCATCGGAGAGGCCGGGGCCGGCGTGGTCGTGGTCATCAACAAGCCGCGCAGCGATGCCTTTACCATGGCGGTGGAGCGCCGCGCCGGCACCCGGACCGAGGTGGATATGGAAGAGTTGCGCGATTACGGCGTCGGCGCGATGATCCTGACCGAACTGGGGGTCGAGGAAATGGTGTTGCTCAGCAATACGCATCACACGCTGGTCGGCCTTGACGGCTATGGCCTGTCCATCGTCGGCGAACGGCCGATCGACGTCGAACCCTGACGCCGCTGTCCGGTCGACCCGGACCGGCCGGAACCAACCTTATTGTTGCAGGAGCATCCCATGGCCAAGTTTCTGATCGTCGAGGCGCGATTTTACGATCATCTCAACGATCTGCTGCTCGCCGGCGCCCGTGCCGCGATCCAGGCGGCGGGCCATGACCATGAAACGGTCACCGTCCCCGGCGCGCTCGAAATCCCCGGTGCCATCGCGCTGGCCGACCAGTCGGGCGATTATGACGGCTATGTCGCGATCGGCGTCGTCATCCGGGGCGAAACCTATCACTTCGAAATCGTGGCGGGCGAAAGCGCGCGCGGCATCATGGCGCTGACCATGGACGGGGTCGCCATCGGCAACGGCATCCTGACCGTGGAGAACGAGGCGCAGGCGCTGGTCCGCGCCGATCCCGCGCAAAAGGACAAGGGCGGCGAAGCGGCCAAGGCGGCGCTGGCCATGCTCGCCCTGCGCGATCGCTTCGGCCGGTGACCGCGCCCGTCCTTGCCACGCAGCGACTGATCCTCCGCCTGCCGGAGGCGTCGGACCTGGATGGCTGGGCGGAAATGAATGCCGATGGCGACGCCATCCGCTTTCTGGGCGGCGTCAAATCGCGCGCGGTGACGTGGCGGGAACTGTGCACCATGCGCGGTGCTTGGGACATTCGCGGCTTTGCGATGTTTTCGGTCATCGAACGCGACACCGGGCGCTGGGTCGGCCGGATCGGCCCCTGGCAGCCCGAAGGCTGGCCGGGCACAGAGGTGGGCTGGGGCGTCCATCCCGGTTTCGCAGGTCGCGGCTATGCCCATGAGGCCGCGATGGCGTGCATGGACTATGCCGTCGATGTGCTGGGCTGGACACGGGTGATCCACACCATCGCCCCCGACAATCTGCGCTCCATCGCGCTGGCCCGGCGCCTGGGGTCGACGAATGGCGGCCCGGTTTCGCTGCCCCCGCCGCATGAGGCGGTACAGGTCGATGCCTGGGGCCAGACCGCCGATCAATGGCGAAGCCGCCGCTCCGCCTGACGCCGTCTGCAGGCCCATCTGCGCCGATTCAGCTTTTCTTTGTCAATTTCTGCGACAGCCGGATCGACTGTCGGCGGATTTGACAGTGAAGCGCATCGGACGGGTCGATGATCAGACTGTTCAAGCATTATGTTCCCTATGCCGTGCTGTTGCTTGGCCTGTTCGATCTCATCCTGCTGTTGATCGCAGCGGAAATCGGCTGGGTCGTCCGGGCGGGCCAAATCGACATGCTGGTCGAACCGCTGCACACCCGCCTGCCGCAACTGTTCAGCTTTGCCCTGTCGCTTCAGGTCGCGATGATCGCGGTCGGCGTCTATGGCGCCGATGCGCTGCAATCGCTGCGCGTCGCGGTCGCCCGGCTGATCGTGGCCGTATCGCTCGGCATCATCTTTCTGTCGGTGATCTTCTTTCTGGTGCCGGTGCTGACCTTCTGGCGCTCCAATCTGCTCTACGCGATGTCGGCGGCGGTGGTGATGCTGACGCTGATGCGCATCCTGCTGGGCAAGACGCTGGGCGGACAGGTGTTCAAGCGCCGGGTCGTCGTGCTGGGTGCCGGGCCGCGCGCCCAGCGGCTGAAACGGCTCGCCGCCTCCCGCGGGGCGGGCTTCGTCGTCGTCGGCTATGTCGCGATGAGCGAGACGAACCGCGTCATTCCCGAAGCGATCGCGCGCGATGCGATCTATAACCTGGCCGATCATGTCGTGCTGCTCAACGCCGCCGAAGTCGTGCTGGCGCTGGAGGAACGTCGCAACGCCCTGCCGCTCAAGGACCTGTTGCGCATCAAGACGACCGGCGTCCATGTGAACGACATTTCCAGCTTTCTGGAACGCGAAACCGGCCGGGTCGATCTGGACAGCGTCAATCCCAGCTGGCTGATCTTTTCCGACGGCTTTTCGTCGGGCCGGATGCTGTCCAGCCTGTTCAAGCGATTGTTCGACGTCACGGCCAGCCTGTTGCTGCTGACGCTGGCCGGGCCGGTGATCCTCTTGACCGCGATCCTCGTCAAACTCGACAGCAAGGGTCCGGCCTTTTACCGCCAGCGCCGGGTCGGTCTGTTCGGACAGCCGTTCAACATCCTGAAACTGCGCTCGATGCGCGTCGATGCCGAAGTGGCAGGCAACGCCGTCTGGGCGGAAAAGGACGATCCCCGCATCACCCGTGTCGGCCGGTTCATCCGCAAGACGCGCCTCGACGAACTGCCCCAGTGCTGGAGCGTGCTGAAGGGCGAAATGAGCTTTGTCGGCCCGCGCCCCGAACGGCCGCAATTCGTGTCCGATCTGGAACAGCAACTGCCCTATTATGCCGAACGCCACATGGTGAAACCCGGCATTACCGGCTGGGCGCAGATCAATTTCCCCTATGGCGCGTCGGTCGAGGATGCCCGCGAAAAGCTGGAATACGACCTCTATTACGCCAAGAATTATTCGCCCTTTCTCGACCTGTTGATCCTGATTCAGACGGTGCGCGTCGTCCTGTGGCCGGAAGGGGCGCGGTGACGCGGGCATGATGGCCGCGATCATCCTTTGGGGCCATGCCAGTGCTGCGGTGCTGTTTGCCGCCCTGGCGCTGGCGACGCTGCGCCGGCCCGTGCCCGGCGTCCCGCGGCCCGCGCTGGTCGCCGCGCTTGCCCTGACTGCGCTCTGGGCGCTGGCGGTGGCGGGGGTCGGCCCGGTGGAGCTTGGCACCCGGCTGGCGGCCGGTGCGCGCGGCATGGCCTGGCTGCTGCTTGCCGCGCTGGTCCATCGCCTTGCGCTGACGCGTCCCCCCGCCGCGCTTGGCCTCGTCTATCTGGTCGTCCTGCTGATACAGGGGACGCAGATGATGGTCGCGCTGGCCGCCACGGCTGCTTCGCCCGCCACGGCCGATGCCTATCTGAATGCGTCGGCAGCGCTGAACCTGATGGTGTCGGTGGCGGCGCTCGTCCTCCTCCTCAATGGCTATCGCGCCGCGACGATGGGCCGGGGCCGCGCGGTGATCGCTGCGGCATCGGTGCTCTGGCTGATCGAGGCGAACGGCGCGCTGCTCCATCTGGCGGCGGGCGGCGTTTCGGACGAATTGCTGGCGGCGCGCGGCATCGCCATGGGCATGATTGCGGCGGCGCTTGCCCTGTCGCTGATCGCGCGCACCGACCGGCGGGTTCAGGTGTCGCGCACCGCGTTGATGCAGTCGCTCTGGCTGCTCGGTGCGATCGTCTATCTGACGCTGCTTCTTTCCGCGCTCAGCCTGATTGCGGTGCTCGGCGGCGACCATGCGCGCCTGGGTCAGGCCGCGTTCGTGTTCGGCACCACGGCGGCAACGCTCGTCTTCCTGTCCAGCCCGTGGCTGCGTGCCTGGGTGCGGGTCAAGCTTGCCAAGCACCTGTTCCGCCACCGCTATGACTATCGCGTCGAATGGCAGCGGTTCACCGAAACGCTGGGCCAGCCGGACAGCGGCGCCACCCTGGACGAACGGGTGGTCAAGGCCGTGGCCGATCTGGTCGATGCCCCGGCTGGCCTGCTGCTGCTGCCGGCCGGCGATGGCCTGTCCGTCGCCTCGGGTTGGCGCTGGTCGCTGCCGGTTGTCGACCCTGCGTCGATGATCGTCCCGGCCGATACGCACGAGCGCATCGTCGAACTGGATGCGGTACGCCGGACGGGCAGCGACCCGTCCGTTCCGGCCTGGATCCTTGCCGAATCCGATGCCTGGATCATCGTGCCGCTGCCCCATGTCGGCACGCTGGCGGGCGCGATCCTGCTCGCCCGGCCGCCGCTCGACCGGGCGCTGGACTGGGAGGATTTCGACCTGCTTCGCGTCGCCGGACGTCAGGCGGCAAGCTATCTGGCCGAGGCGCGGGCTCAGGATGCGCTGGCCGAGGCGCGCCGGTTCGACGAATTCAACCGCCGCTTCGCCTTCATCCTGCATGACATCAAGAATCTGGTCAGCCAGCTCAGCCTGGTTGCCCGCAACGCCGAACGCCATGCCGACAACCCCGAATTCCGCGCCGACATGATCGCCACGCTGCGCGATTCGGCCGGCCGGATGACCGATCTGATCGCCCGCCTGTCGCACCAGCAGCGTGGCGGCGGGGCAGAGGCGATGGGCGCGGTATCGCTGCGCCCGGTCATCGATGCGGTGATCGCCCGCCGTCCGGGTCAGCCCATCGTGCTGGACGGCGACAGCCACCCGGTCGCGCTGGCCGATCCGCAGCGGCTGGAACAGCTGCTCGCCCATCTGGTCCAGAATGCGGTCGAGGCAAGCGCGCCCGGCACGCCCGTCACCATGCGGCTGGGCGAGGCGCAGGACCATGTGTGGATCGACGTCATCGATTCGGGCGCGGGGATGACCGCCGCCTTTATCCGCGATTCGCTGTTCCGGCCCTTTGTCTCGTCCAAGCCGACCGGCTTCGGCATCGGCGCGTTCGAGGCGCGCCAGCTGGTCGAGGCGATGGGCGGCCGGATCGATGTGGACAGCACCCCCGGCATCGGCAGCCGCTTTCGCGTGCGACTGGCCCGTGCCGATGCCGTTCCCGCCGCCATCACCGACACGCCCAGCATGGAGAAAGCGGCATGAGCGCCGATGCCCCCCGTCTCTTGATCGTTGAGGACGATCTGGGCCTGCAGCGGCAGCTGCGCTGGGCCTATGACGGCTATCAGGTCACGGTTGCGGGCGACCGGGACAGCGCGCTTGCCGCGTTGCGGGCAGAGGAACCGGCCGTCATCACCCTCGATCTTGGCCTGCCGCCCGATCCGGACGGCACGACAGAGGGATTTGCCCTGCTTGCCGATATCCTGGCCCTGAAACCCGATGCAAAGGTGATCGTCGCGTCCGGCCATGGCGCGCGGGAAAGCGCGCTGCGGGCGATCGACATGGGCGCATTCGATTTCTACGCCAAGCCGATCGACATCGACGCGCTTGGCCTGATCGTTGCGCGCGCCTTTCACGTCCATGCGCTGGAGGCGGAGAATCGCCGCCTGCGCGAACGTCCTGACGGCGACCGGGCCTCGATCGGCGGCATCATCACCGCCGCGCCCGAAATGCAGAAGGTGACGCGCACCATCGAACGGGTGGCCGCCGCTGATGTTTCGGTCATGCTGCTGGGGGCCAGCGGCACGGGCAAGGAATTGCTGGCGCGCGGCCTGCACGATGCCAGCCGCCGGGCAAAGGGCGCATTCGTCGCCATCAACTGTGCCGCCATTCCCGAAACGCTGCTGGAAAGCGAGCTGTTCGGCCATGAAAAGGGTGCGTTTACCGGCGCGGTCAAGACGACGGAGGGCAAGATCGAACAGGCGCATGGCGGCACCCTGTTCCTGGACGAGGTCGGCGACATTCCCCTGCCGCTTCAGGTCAAGCTGCTGCGCTTTCTGCAGGAACGGGTGATCGAACGCATCGGCGGCCGCCGCGCGATCCCGGTCGATACCCGCATCGTGTGCGCCACGCATCAGGACGTCGATGCGATGGTCGCCGATGGCCGTTTCCGCGAAGACCTGTACTACCGGCTGGCCGAAATCGTCGTGCCCATCCCGGCGCTGGCCGAACGCACCGGCGATGCCGGCCTGCTCGCCCGCCATTTCCTGCGCAAGCATGCCGCGTCGATGAATGCGGCGGTCAAGGGGTTCACGCCCGATGCCCTTGCCGCAATCGACGCCTGGGGCTGGCCCGGCAATGTCCGCGAACTGGAAAACCGGGTAAAGCGCGCCGTCATCATGGCCGATGGCGCGCGCGTCACTGCCGCCGATCTCGACCTTGCCGAACCGGGCGAGGGCGATGACGCCATCAACCTGAAGGCGATGCGCGAAATCGCCGACCGCCGGGCGATCCGGCGCGCGCTTGCCCGCACCAATGGCAATATCTCCGGCAGTGCCAAGCTGCTGGGGATCAGCCGCCCGACCCTCTATGACCTGATCAAGGCCTATGACCTTCAGCCCTAGGGTTCTTGCCCCGCTCGCCATGCTGCTGGCCGTGGTGGCCGCGCCGGTTCGCGCCGATGACGGCGCGGCGCGCGATCAGCTTGCCCGTTCCGCCCGGCTGATGGCGGCGGGCAATGCCACGGGCGCGCGCGCCTGGGCGTGGAAGGCCGTTCGCGCCAATCCCGACATGGCGGCGGCGCATCTGGCCCTGGCCCGTGCCCATCTGGCGCTGGGCGAGGGGGCACAGGCAGAGGGCGAACTGGAACGCGCCGTTGCTGCCGGGACGCCGCTTGCCGGGGTCCAGCATCTGCGCGCCCATGCCATCGTGCTCCAGGGCGACGGCCGCGCCGCGTTGCAGGCGGTGGGTCAGGCGCTGCCCGAACACCGCGTCTATGCCCTGCGGATGCGCGGGCTGGCCATGCTGGCGCTGGGCGATCTGGCGGCGGCGCGCGCTAACCTGGAACAGGCGGTGGCCGCTGCCCCGCGCGACGCCGATGCCTGGACCGATCTTGGCCGGTTCCGCTTTGTCGCCGGCGATCTGGTCGGTGCCCTCGCCGCATCCGACCGGGCCGTCACGTTGCGGCCGCAGAATGTGAACGCGCTGGTCCTGCGCGGCGAACTGGTCCGCCAGCAGGCCGGGCTGGTCGCGTCCATCCCCTGGTTCCGCCGGGCGGTGGCGATCGACGGCTATCATCACGATGCGCTGATCGAACTGGCCGCGACGCTTGGCGACACCGGGCACAGTGTCGAGATGCTGGCGATGACCCGCCGCGCGGCAGAGGCGCGCCCGACCAGTCCCCGCGTCTTCTATCTTCAGGCGCTGCTTGCCGCCCGTGCCGGGCGCTATGCACTGGCCCGTTCGGTGCTGGAACGCGGCGGCCCGGGCGTGCTGGCCATGCCCGGCGGGCTGCTGCTCGCCGCAACGCTGGACATGCAGGCCGGAGCGAACGAACAGGCCGCGACCAAGCTCGGTCAGCTGATCGATCAGCAGCCGATGAACCTTAACGTCCGTCGCCTGTTCGCGGCCAGCCTGTTGCGGGTCGATGCCGCGCGCAACGCCGTCCGCGTCCTGCGCCCGCTGGTCCTGCGTGCCGATGCCGACAGCTATGCGCTGGAACTGGTTGGTCGCGGCCTCGAACGGATTGGCGAGCGGGCAGAGGCGGGCGCCTTTCTGGATCGCGCCGCCTGGCCGGTGCGCGCTGCGCCCGCGCCCTTTTCCAGCGATGCCGGGCTGGCGGTGCTTCAGGCCGCGGCGGATGAAGCGCCCGGCCGGCCCGATGTCGCCATTCCCTATATCCGCGCGCTGATCGAGGCCGGACGATCGGCCGATGCACTGGCCCGGGC
Organism: Sphingomonas eleionomae; assembly: GCF_049889035.1. Lineage (NCBI taxonomy): Bacteria > Pseudomonadati > Pseudomonadota > Alphaproteobacteria > Sphingomonadales > Sphingomonadaceae > Sphingomonas > Sphingomonas eleionomae. The sequence continues at coordinate 410,916 of NZ_JBLTWP010000002.1, forward strand.
ACAGCGGGTGGCGGCGGACAATCCCGGCGCGCCCGGCGCGTTCCTGTTGGTCGGCGATGTGTTGATGACGCTGAACCGGCCGGTCGATGCGCTCGCGCCCTATCGCCGCGCCGCCGCCATCCGGTTCGATCAGCCCGCCCTCCTCCGCCTGATCGAGGCGATGGAACGGACCGGCGATGCCGCCGGCGCCTCCGGGGTGCTGGCCGGGTTCGTCGCGCAGAATCCCCGCAACCTGATGGCGCTGCGCCTGCTTGCCGATCGCCAGCTTGCCGCCGGGCGCTATGACGATGCGGTGGCAACGCTTGAGGATATCCGGTTCCGCATCGGCAATCGCGACGCCGCCCTGCTCGCCGCGCTGGCACAGGGATATGCCGGGCTGGACGATGCCGATGCCGCCCGCCGCTATGGCGAGGGGGCCTATGCCCTTGCCCCGGCCAATGCCGTGGCCGTCCATGCCTTTGGCCTGTCCCGGCTGGTCGCGGGCGATGCTGCCGGTGCGGTACCCATCCTGGAAAAGGCGGTGGCGCTTGCCCCGGATCAGGCGGTACTGCGCTGGCGGCTGGCACAGGCCTATGCCGGGGCGGGCCGCCGGACAGAGGCCGCAACCCTGCTGCGCGCGCTGATCGCCGATCCGCGCTTCGTCGACCGGACAGAGGTAGAGGCGCTGCTCGCCGGGCTTGCTTGAGGGTTCGGCGAACGCGGGCTAGGAGGGCGGCCGTCATGACCGATCCGATCGCCCGCATCGCTGCCGCGCTTGAACGGCTGAGCCCGCCGCCCGCGCCGATGGCGGATCCGGCTGCGTATCCCGCCTATGGCTGGGACGGTGCGTCGCTGTCGGCGATCGCTGCGTTCCGGCCGCTGCCGCTCGCCCGGCTGGTCGGGGTGGATCGTCAGCGCGACCTGCTGCTCGCCAATCTGCGCCGCCTGGCTGGCGGTGCTGCGGCTCAGGACGTGCTGCTCTGGGGTGCGCGGGGCACGGGAAAATCGGCGCTGGTCAAATCCGTCGTCGCCAATCTTCAGGGCACGGGCGCCGATATCGCCATGATTGATGTCGGCGCGGCGCGCATCGCCACCCTGCCCCGGCTGTTCGCGCTGATCGGCGCGGTGCCGCGCGCCTTTGTGCTGTTCATCGACGATCTGGGCTTTGACGCGCCAGGCGAGGGCCGCGCCTTTCGCTCGCTGCTGGAGGGCGGGGCCGCTGCCCGGCCGGACAATGCCCGGCTGGTCGTCACGTCGAACCGCCGCCACCTCGTCCCTCGCGATTTCGCGGCAGAGGCGGATGCGATCAATCCGCGCGACACCGCCGATGATCAACTTGCGCTGGCCGACCGGTTCGGCCTGTCGCTCGGCTTTCATGCCGTGGATCAGGATCAGTATCTGGCGGTGGTCCATGCCCATGCCGCGGCGCTGGGCCTGGTTGCCGACGATGCCGACGCGATCCGCTGGGCAACGCAGCGCGGGGCGCGTTCGGGCCGGGTCGCCTGGCATTATGTCGTGGATCTGGCCGGGCGGGCCGGGGTGCCGGTCACCTGAAAATCGGGCGGGATGGCTGGCGGCGGGCGGAACGATCGCCTAGCTAGAGCCAATGACTGAAAGCCAACTGCCAAAGCGCGTGTTTCGCCGCGCTGAAGAAGACGCCGAAACCGCCCGTTGCGGCACCCATACGCCGCAGACGGAGCATCCCTCCTATCGCCTTGCCTTTCAGGACATGGATTTCCTGTTGCGCGAGGATTTGCGCCCCATCCGCTTCCAGCTTGAGCTGCTCAAGCCGCAGCTGGTGATGGACGAGGCAAAGATCGGCTCCACCCTCGTCATCTATGGCTCGGCCCGCATCCCCGAACCGGCCAAGGCGCAGGCGCTGCTTAATCTGGCCAGCGACGATCAGGCGCGGCGCATTGCGGAGCGGCTGGTCGCCAAATCCCGCTATTATGACGAGGCAAAGGCGCTCGCCACGCTGGCCAGCGCCTATCCGGTCGACGCCGACGGCACGCGCCAGTTCGTCGTGTGCTCCGGCGGCGGTCCGTCGATCATGGAAGCGGCCAATCGCGGCGCGTGCGAGGCGGGGGCCGAATCCATCGGCCTCAACATCGTGCTGCCGCATGAACAGGCGCCCAATCCCTATGTGACGCCGGCGCTGTCGATGCAGTTCCACTATTTCGCGCTGCGCAAGATGCACTTCCTGCTGCGCGCGCGTGCCGTCGCGGTGTTCCCCGGCGGCTTTGGCACCTTTGACGAGGCGTTCGAGCTGCTGACCCTGATGCAGACCGGCAAGGTCGAGCGGATGCCCGTCCTGTTCTATGGCCGCGAATTCTGGGAACGGGTCATCAATTTCGAGGCATTGTGCGAAGAAGGCGTGATCTCGCCGCGCGACCTCGACCTGTTCCATTATGTTGAAACGGCGCAGGAAGGATGGGATTACATCCAGGGCTATTATGCGATGCGCGAAAAAATGGCCCAGGCCGCGCAGTAACATCGACCGTCCCTGTCATCGCCACGCGTGCGGCGGTGACAGGGAAACGGGATCGCGCCTTACTGGGCGGCGTTGGCCATCGCGTCGGCGGGGGCAGCATCAGCAGCAGCGGCATCGCCGGCCGGGGCAGCCGCGCCTTCAGCCGGGGCGGCGGGCAGGGGCAGGTTCGACCCCTGCGAATTCAGATACGCGATGACATTGGCGCGGTCTTCCGGCTTGGACAGGCCGGCAAAGGTCATCTTGGTGCCCTCGGCATATTTGCGCGGGCTTTTCAGCCACTGGTTCATCGCATCGAAGTCCCAGTTGCCGCCGACGGCCTTCAGGGCGTCGGAATAGGCAAAGCCCGCAACCGCCGCATGCGGCTTGCCCATAATGCCCCACAGATTGGGGCCAATGCCGTTGGCGCCGCCCTGATTCACGGAATGGCACGCCGCGCACTTCTTGAACACCTCGGCACCCGCGGCGGCATCGGCCGTCTGGAGCAGCGCCGCGATCGGCGGTTCGGCCGCACCGCCGCCGCCGCCGCCACCGGCATCCTCGGCCGCTGCAACCGGATAGCCCTGCTTTTCCGGGGCTTCACCGTGAAAGATCATGCCGCTCGCGATCGACAGGCCCAGCGCAGCTGCGCATCCCGCCAGCACCCAACCCGCGATCGTGTTCGTCTGATTGTCCATGTTCCGTGCGTTGTCCCGCATGAAGAAAAGTAGGTCGGGTGATCCCTTACCGACGCAGGTGCAGCACCGCAAGCCGTGGCTTTGCCGCGCCGGCCCGGGATCCTGCCCGCGTCTTGCGCCGGCGGGGGGTGGGGGCTAATCGCGCCGTCGATGCAGCAATTCGCCGCCCCCGCCCGTCCGCTGGTTCAGCGCATGACCGCCGCCGCCCTGGCCGATCCGGCGCGCGCCGTCGCGTTTCAGGGCGCACCCGGCGCGAACAGCCATGTCGCCGCGCTGGAAGCGTTTCCGGATTGCGCGCCGCTGCCCTGTTTCAGCTTTCTGGAGGCGATCGACGCCGTGCGCGACGGGCGCGCGGACTGCGCGATCATCCCCATCGAAAATTCGCTGCACGGGCGCGTTGCCGACATCCATTTCCTGCTGCCCGAATCCGGCCTGGTCATCACCGGCGAACATTTCCTGCCGATCCGCCATGCGCTGCTCGGCCGTGGCCCCGTGGCGGGCGTGCGCCGCGCGATCAGCCATGAACAGGCGCTGGGCCAGTGCCGCCACTGGCTGCGCAGTCACGACATCGAACCGGAAGTCTATGCCGACACCGCCGGGGCGGCCGCGCTGGTCGCGGCATCCGGCGATCCCGCGCTTGCCGCCCTTGCCCCGCCGGGGGCCGCCGCGCTTTATGGGCTTGAGGTACTGGCCAGCGACATTGCCGATGCCGATCACAACACCACGCGCTTCGTCGTGCTGGCGCGTCAGGCACCGGATGTGCAGCCTGCTGGTCCGCACATGACGACGCTGGTGTTCGAGGTGAAGAACGTGCCCGCCGCGCTGTACAAGGCGATGGGCGGCTTTGCGACCAACGGCGTCAACATGACCAAGCTGGAAAGCTATCAGACCGGGGCCAGCTTTGCCGCCACGCAATTCTATTGCGACATCGAAGGGCGTCCGGGCGATGCCGCCGTCGACCGCGCGCTGGATGAACTGCGTTTCCATTCCAAATGGGTCCGGCTGCTCGGCACCTATACCCAGGCGCGCAAGCGCGGCTGAACCATTGGCGGATGGGCCGCAGCGCCCTATGTCGAACCGATGCTGACGATTGAACAGGCCGTGGCGCAGGCCAGCGCCGCCGTCGATGCCGCCCGCCGCGCGGGCGCCGATGCCGCCGATGCGCTGATCGCCGCCGATACCGCGATCGGCGCGTCGGTGCGCCTTGGCGTGCTGGAGGATGTCGACCGGTCGGAGGGCGCGGAACTTGGCTTGCGCGTCTTTGTCGGCAAACGGTCGGCCAGCGTTTCGACCAGCGATTTCGGCCCTGATGCTCTGCGCACGATGGCCGAACGCGCCGTGGCAATGGCGCGGCTGGCGCCGGAGGATGACTGGGCCGGCCTTGCGCCGGCAGAGCGGCTGATGCACGGGCACGCCCCGCTGCTCGACCTCGACGATGGCGGCGATGCCGACCCGGCGGTGCTGAAGGAGCGCGCCCTTGCGGCAGAGGATGCGGCCCGCGCCGTTGCCGGCGTCACCAACAGCGAAGGGGCGGGGGCCAGCGCCAGCCGCGGCATCACCGCCCTTGCCACCAGCCACGGCTTTGCCGCCGGCTATGCCGCCACCGGCTATTCCGTATCGGCCAGCGTGCTTGCCGCCGACGATGCCGGGATGCACCGCGATTACGCGCATCACACCGCCCGTCACCAATCGATGCTGGAGCCGCCGACGCTGGTCGGCGCGCGAGCGGGTGAACGGGCGGTGGCGCGCCGCGCGCCCGTCCGCATCGACAGCGGACCCATGCCGGTGCTGTTCGATCCCCGCGTCGGGTCCAGCCTGATCGGTCATCTGATCGGCGCGATTGCCGGGTCGGCCATTGCCCGGCGCACCAGTTTTCTGATCGACGCGCTGGGCACCCCCATCCTGCCCGCCGGGATCACGATCATGGACGATCCCCATCGCCCGCATGGCCTGCGCTCCCGCCCCTTCGATGGCGAAGGGCTGCCGGTGTCGCCGCTGGCCATCGTCCATCACGGCGTGCTTCAGACCTGGCTGATGGATTCCGCCTCCGCGCGTCAGCTCGGCCGTGAACCCACCGGCCATGCCACGCGCGGCCTGTCCGGTCCGCCGGGCGTCACGGCCAGCAACGTGCATCTGGAAGGCGGCACCATCCCGCCCGAAACGCTGATCGGCGATGTGCGGCGCGGCATCTATGTCACCGAACTGATCGGTCAGGGGGTGAACGGCATCACCGGCGATTACAGTCGCGGCGCTTCCGGCTTCCTGATCGAGGATGGGCAGATCGGCCCGGCGGTTCAGGAAATCACGATTGCAGGCAATCTGAAACAGATGTTCCTGGCGCTGACCCCGGCGAACGACCTTGAATTCCGCTATGGCATCAACGTCCCCACCCTGCGCATCGACGGGATGACGGTGGCGAGTGGCTGACGGCGGCGGCGATGCCCTGACCCGCGCGGTCGCCGATGCCGTCCGCACGGCCGGCGATCTGGCGCATGATCGCTGGCAGGGCGCGTTCAACGCCTGGGAAAAATCGCCGGGCCAGCCGGTATGCGACGTGGATCTTGAGGTGGACGATCATCTCAAGCGGTCGCTGGCGGCAATCGACGGCGATGCCGGCTGGCTGTCCGAAGAAACGCTGGACCGGTCCGACCGGCTGATGCGGCGGCGGGTCTGGGTGGTCGATCCGATTGACGGGACCCGCGATTTCATTCGCCGCCGCCCCGGCTGGGCGGTATCGGTCGCGCTGGTCGAGGGGGAGCAGCCGCTGGTCGCCGCGCTCTATGCCCCGGTCACTGGCCAGTTGTGGCTGGCCCGGGCAGGCCGCGGCACCGTGCTGAACGATGTGCCGGTGCGCGCTTCGGATCGCACCGACCTGCCCGGCGCGCGCGTTCCCGCCGACACGCTGCCCAGCGCCGACCGCGATCTGGTCGCGGTGGAAAAGCCCAACAGCATTGCGCTGCGCATCGCGATGGTTGCGGGCGGCGATGCCGATCTGCTCGCCACGATCCGCTGGGGCCATGAATGGGATATCGCTGCCGCCGTGCTGATCGCGCGAGAGGCCGGCGCGCTGGTCACCGATGCACTGGGGCGGAAATTGCGGTTCAACACGCCCCGTGGTCAGGCGTTCGGCGTCATTGCCGCCGCGCCGGGCATCCATGCCGCTGCGATCGAGCGTCTGCGCGACCGCGCCGTGGACGCACTTGGCCGCTGATCAGCGCACGACGCGCGTTACATGGCCCATCTTGCGGCCCGGACGGATCTCCACTTTGCCATACAGGTGCAGGTGCGCGCCCGGTTCGGCCATCAGTTCGGGCCAGCGGCGCGCATCCTCGCCGATCAGGTTTTCCATGGTCACGCCCTGGCCGGTGAGGCCCGTCGGCCCCAGCGGCAGGCCACAGATGGCGCGGACATGGTTTTCGAACTGCGACGTTTCCGCGCCCTCGATCGTCCAGTGCCCGCTATTGTGGACGCGCGGCGCCATTTCGTTGAACACCGGCCCGTCCGGCCCGCAAAAGAATTCCAGCGTCAGCACGCCGATATAGCCCAGCCGCTCCGCCACCCGTCCGGCCAGCGCCGCCGCCTCGGTCCATTGCGCCGCGACCGGCGCGGGCGCGGGCACGGCGGACGTTGCCAGGATGCCGTCCCGGTGCGTGTTCAGCGGCGGGGGATAACCCTGCACCCCACCATCGGCGCCGCGTGCCAGCAGGATCGAAAATTCATGCTCGAACCGGACAAACCCCTCCAGGATCGCGGGCTGTCCACCAATCGCCGCCCACGCCGCATCGGCATCGGCCGCTGACATCAGCCGCGCCTGCCCCTTGCCGTCATAGCCGAAGCGGCTGGTCTTCAGGATCGCCGGCGTCCCGATATCCGCAATCGCCCGGTCCAGCGCCGCGCGATCCTCGACGATCCTCCAGGGGGCGGCGCGCCCGCCCAGCGCCTCGACGAACCGTTTTTCCAGCACCCGGTCCTGCGCGGTGCGCAGCGCCTCGACGCCGGGGCGCACGGGCACGCTGTCGGCCAGCGCCGCGATCGGCCCCGCCTCGATATTCTCGAATTCGTAGGTGACGACATCCACCGCGCGGGCGAATCCGGCCAGCGCGTCGGCATCGTCATAGGCTGCTTTGGTGAACGCGTTGCAGATATCGTTCGCCGGGCCGCTGGCGGGCGCGAACACATGCACGCGATAGCCAAGCTGCGCCGCCGCCACGCCCAGCATCCGGCCCAGCTGGCCCGCACCGATGATGCCGATGGTCGATCCGGGGGGAAGCGCACCGTTCATTGCGGCGCATCCGCCACGCTGTCGGTCTGCGCAGCCCGCCATGCCTTCAGCCGCTCGGCCAGCGCCTCGTCCTGCGTCGCCAGGATCGCTGCGGCCAGCAGGCCGGCATTGGTCGCCCCCGCCTTGCCGATCGCCAGCGTGCCCACCGGAATGCCGCCCGGCATCTGCACGATCGACAACAGGCTATCCATGCCCGACAGCGCCTTGGATTCCACCGGCACGCCCAGCACGGGCAGGTGCGTCATCGCCGCCGCCATGCCAGGCAGGTGCGCCGCCCCGCCTGCGCCGGCCACGATCACCTTCAGCCCCCGGTCGGCGGCGGATTGGGCATAATCGTACAATCGCTGCGGCGTGCGATGGGCGGACACCACCTTGACCTCGTGCGGCACCGCCAGCGCGGCCAGCGCGTCGGCGGCATGGCGCATCGTCTCCCAATCGGATGTACTGCCCATGATGATGCCGACCAGCGGCTGGCGATCGGCCATCTGTCTTCCCCTCACCGCGGCAGGAAACGCCTGACGGGCGGCGGGTTAGCCGGGCTTCCGGCCAAGAGCAACGGGGATTGGCCCGGCCTATGGCCCCAACCCGCAAAAACCCCGGTCGAACAGGGTTAATGTCCCGCACCTACGGGACATGACGGCGGCCGCCTCATCCGCTAAGCGCACCCTGTTTCCAGCGAGAAACCGGCCGGCACTACGGATCGGCACTGCGGCACCCTGTCGCCATCCATCAGGACGAGAACATTGAAACTCATGCACGCGCACAGCGCGGGCGAGGTGGGTCAGCCCATTTCGACCCCGGCCGAGGTCTATCAATTCCGCCGCTGGCGCGATGCCCATGCGCCCGGCGGCTATTTCGGTGAGCCTGGCTGGGATATCCTGCTGCGGCTGTCGATCGCGCGCGAACAGGCGACGGCGATGACCCCGGCGCAGGTGCGCGACGAAATTGCGGTGCCGGATGGTGCATTCGCGCTGGTGCTCGACCGGCTGGTCGATGACGGCATGATCGCCCTGGTCCCCGGCGGAGAGGGCGCGCCGCATATCGAGCTGACCGATCGCGCGATTCAGTTCATCGATTCGGTGTTCAATTTCCTGCGGCCCGCCGCGTCACCCGCCACCGCCTGAACTCTGCGCTTCACGCAGGTCGCCGGACGGTCCCTTCATCCCCCTGGGGATCGTCCGTTCGTCCCCCGTCATCCCGGCGCTTCCTCCCTTGCCGGGATGACGGATCGGGGCCGCCGCCGGTCAGCGTTCGCTCAGATAATAGCGGTCCGTCGCCCCCAGCGCGTCATCCAGTTCATAGACGATCGGCTGCCCGGTCGGGATTTCCAGCGCCGCGATATCCGCATCCGAAATGCCGGACAGGTGCTTGACCAGCGCGCGCAGCGAATTGCCATGCGCCGAAATCACCACCCGCTTGCCCGCGCGCAGTTCCGGCGCGATCACCTGTTCCCAATAGGGCAGGACGCGGGCGATCGTGTCCTTCAGGCTTTCGGTCGACGGAATGGCAATCCCGGCATAGCGGCGGTCGGTGCTCAGGTCGAACGCGCTGCCGGCCTCCATCGGCGGCGGCGGCACATCGAAACTGCGCCGCCACACATGGACCTGTTCCTCGCCGTGGCGCGCCGCCGTCTCCGCCTTGTTCAGCCCGGTCAGGCCGCCATAATGCCGCTCGTTCAGCCGCCAGTCCTTGACCACCGGCAACCACAGCCGCCCCATCTCCTCCAGCGCCAGATTCAGCGTCTTGATCGCGCGCGTCTGCATGCTGGTGAATGCCAGGTCGAAATCGAACCCCTTGTCGGCCAGCATCCGCCCGGCGGCCTTTGCCTCCTCGATCCCCTGCTCGGTCAGATTGACGTCCCACCATCCGGTGAACCGGTTTTCCAGGTTCCAGGCGGACTGGCCGTGGCGGATCAGGACGAGGCTGGGCATGGGCTTCCTTTCGGGAATGGTTGGGTTCCGCCGTGCCGCTAGCCTAGATCGCGCGGGTGAGAAAGCGGCTGAACGGGTCGCCATCCCGATAATCGCCGAATGCGCCGCACGGTTCGAACCCATGGGCCGCATACATCGCCAAGGCAGGGGCAAAGGGCGCGGTGCTGCCCGTCTCCAGGCTCAGCTGCGTCATGCCCATCGCCTGCGCCGTCGCGATCAGGTGTTCCAGCATCGCCCGGCCCACTCCCTGGCCCAGAAACGCCTCGGCCACCCGCATCGACTTCAGCTCGCCATGCCCGGCATCCAGCCGCTTCAGCGCGCCGATCCCCGCCAGCCGGTCGCCGGCCCAGGCGGAAAAGAACCGCACATCCGGCTGTTTCAGGCCGGACAGGTCCAGGAAATGGCAACTGCCGGGCGGGGACGCGGTCAGCATCCCCTCTGCGTGAACCCGCAACAGCGCGACGACCGCCGCATCGTCCAGCCCGCCCTCGCGAAGGACGATGCTCATGGGATCGCAGGCGCCGCGGCGGGCGACAACGCCCGGATCGGGACCCTCTGCTCGACCATGAACGAGCGGCCGAACACATCGACCGGCGATTGGAAGGACAGCGATTCAAGATGACGACAGGCGGCCTGGTCACCCGCATCGCTGCCGGTGGTGGCGATGATCCGGCATTGCGGGGTTCGGCCGCCGACCGCGAATGTCATGCTGGCCTGCGGACGGGCATCGGGTGGGATGACGATCTCGGGCACGCGCTGCCTTGCCGGGTCCGCCCAGCGCAATGGCTTGCCCATCTTTCCTGCCGGTGCCAGTTCCAGCGTCGCTGCCCAGTTGCCCAGCCATCGGACCAGCATGGTTAGCTCGTTGCTGCCCAGTTCCGGCCGGGTGCGATATCGCGCTGTCTTCATGGCCGCACACGCCGCCTTCCATGACGGCTGATCCTGCGCCGGCCGCAGCGGGGTACAATAAAAGGATCCGCTGCCGTCGGGCTGAATGCGAAAGGCGGTCATCCGTACCGCTGCCTCGCCGGCCACGCCCGGGTGGAACCGCGCCCAATCCGGTTCGGACAGCAACTCCAGCGTCTGCGCGTGCGCCCGGATCAGGGGGTCGCTGTTATCGCCGTCCCGCGGCGCGGGCGGGGCAGGCACGGTCGGGATGTTTGCGCCCAGGAACACGCCCCGGATCGGCACCCTGTCCGCCACCCGTCCGCCACCGCGATCCAGCGCGGGCACGAACCTTGCCCGTGTCATCACCGCCCGGCAGACGATGCCGCGCAGCGCGGGCAGTGGCACCTCGGTTTCCTCGCACGCCGTTACCGTGCCATCTGCGCCGACGCTGACCATGGCGGTCACGTCCACCGCCCGCTTTTCGGTCAGCACACCGGGCGGCACGTCCGTCCCCTTAAGCCCCAGCCGATCCGGGCCCAGGGGAATGGCCCCGCGCAACAGGCCATCGTCCGGCTCATCGGCCAGCATGGCATAGGCATCCACCGGGATCAGCGGCGGCGCAGGGACCAGCACGGGGTCGGCAGGTGCGGCGGTTCCCGTTTGCGCCATCGCTGCACAGGGTGTTGCAACGGCGATCAGCCAAAGTCCGCGTCGTATCAATCCCATGCCTCGCCCCGACCGTTGCTGATCCCGCTAGAGGCCGTCGACGAACCCTGCCAGCGTGTCCAGGCACGCATGGGCCAGCGCCTTGCAGCGATCGGGCGACCAGCCGAACTCGGGGTCCGGCGACGGGTCATGGTCCTTGAACGGCATTTCCAGCGTCATCGCGACGGCGCCGAACCGCTCGGCCAGCTGGTTGGTCGACATGGACAGGTTGGCCCGGCCGGGCTTTGCCTTTTCATATCCCCGCTCGGTCTGGAACAGCGGCGTGTTGGCGGCCAGTGCGCGGCCATAGGCATAGTATTTCTCGCCCTGCGCGTCGGTCCAGCTCGGAATCCCCTCGAACCCCGCCAGGAAATTGGCCGGAATCGCCTCGTCGCCATGTACGTCCATCGCAAAATCGACGCCGGTTTCGTCCATCGCATTCCGTACGCACAGCACTTCCGGGCTGCGATCCGGCGTGGGCGCGTGCCATTCGCGGTTCAGGTTGACGCCCGCCGCATTGGTTCTCAAATGCCCCCGACGCGAACCATCGGGGTTCATGTTCGGCACGATATGGAACGTCGCCTTGTCGCGCAGGGCGCGTGCCTGCACGTCGGACGGATCGGTCAGCTTTTCCAGCGCGCCTTCCATCCACCATTCCGCCATGCTCTCGCCCGGATGCTGGCGGGCATAGAGCCATACCTGTTTCGGCCCGGTGCCCAGCGTCAGGCAATCGATCGCCTGTCCGTCCAGCGTGGTGCCCAGTTCGCGGTGTTGAACGCCCGGCATCGCCGCCATACGCGCGATCAGGTCCTGATGCCGTTCCATCGAATAGGGCGCGAAATAGGCGAACCAGGCGACGTCGCTGTCAAAGCTGTGGGTAAAGGACAGGACGCCATCGGCATAGTCCGTCGGTGCCAGCCGCCAGTGCGCCCGGTCGGTGCTGACCCGGGTGCGATAGCCGGGCCAGCCAAAGGCATAGGCCGCGCTGCCCGCGTTCAGGATGCGGAACGTCAGCGTCCGCCCCTTTGCCCCCGCCACGCGGAAATGAAACCATTGATAGAATTCCGACAGATGATCCGCCCGGATGGTCAGGTCCACCCGGTCGCCCTCGATCATGGTCAGGTCGATATTGCCGCTGTCGAACGCGGCGTTGATGCAAATGCTCATCGGATCGTCGTCGTGATGCCTGATTCGCCGGGGAAGCCCGCGAACAGACCATCGGCCAGCCGCTGTGCGACCGCCGCCGGTTCGCCCGCCGGGGTGCCGTTCACCGTCTCGCCCTCGGCCCGGCCTTCCCAGATGGTGGTGCTGTCCGACCGCTGGCGGATCTGAACGCTCAGCTGCGTTGCCGAAATCTGCCGCGTCCGGCCGCCCAGGCCCAGATTGACGCCGCCGCCGACCGCGCCGCCCATGCCGCCCGAAACGCCGCCCAGGCCGATCGACACCGGCGACTGGCTGCGCACCGAACCTGCCGCCACGCGGCTGAACGACACGGCGACGACATACCGGCTGTTGGCTGCCTGTCCGTCCGGCAGGATGGTAAAGCCCAGATCGCCCAGTTCCGCCGCCACCGCGTCCAGATAGGCGCGATAGGCAAGGCTCGGCTCGCCGCCGCTGGTCATTGCTTCGACCGCAACCGTGCCCGGCTCGATCGGCGTGTTCAGATGGTATCGGATCGCGCTGGCCGGCGGCAGCGACGGGGTGGTGGCACACGCGCCCAGCATCAGCGCGGCGCTCAGCGCCAGCAGGGGGCGGGAAACGGCATTTTGCGGCATGGGTAACCTGTTCCCTCTTGATACGCGGGCGGCCATCGCGGCGCCCGGCGGCACCATGCCTTAACGCCTCGGGCCGCGCCAGTGTCCATCCCCGCCGGTTTTGGCCCGCTTTGGCCGTCCATCCCTTGACTTGATGCCCCCCCTCGATTAGGCGAGCGCCTCTTTCCGGGCCCGAATCCGGAACCCCTGTTCATTCTGGATTGCAAGGTCAGCCGGTCATGAAGATCGTCAATTCTCTGAAGTCGCTCAAGGATCGCCACCGGGACAACCGCGTGATCCGCCGTCGCGGCCGCATCTACGTCATCAACAAGACCCAGGCCCGCTTCAAGGCCCGCCAGGGCTAAAGGCCGGTCATGGCGCACGCGTCTGCCGTCATTTTCGATGTCGGCAACGTGCTGTACCATTGGCACCCGCGCAACCTCTACCGGCGCCTGATCGACGATGATCAGGCGCTGGAAGCGTTTGTGCGCGATGTCGTGAACGAAGAATGGCATTTTCAGCATGATGCCGGGCGCAGCTTTTCCGAAACCGCGGTCGAACTGACCGAACGCTTTCCGCAGCACGCCGATCTGATCACTGCCTGGGGGCCGCGCTTCAACGAAAGCCTGTCCGGCCCGGTCGACGGGATGCTCGACATCGTGCGCGAACTGGATGCAGCCGGCGTGCCGCTGTTCGCGATCACCAATTTCTCCGCCGAGTTTTTCCCGCCGTTCCGCGATACCCAGGCCGAGATTTTCGACCGGTTCCGCGACATCGTGGTGTCGGGGGAGGAGCGGCTGGTAAAGCCCGATCCGGCGATCTACCGCCTCGCCCTCGACCGGTTCGGCCTGACGCCGCAGCAGGCGGTGTTCGTGGACGACAACCCGGCGAACATCGCCGCCTCCAGCGCGATGGGCATTGATTCGGTGCTGTTCACCACCGCCCCGGCCTTTCGCGCGCATCTGGTTCAGGTCGGCCTGCTCGTGCCGGTCGAGGCGGCCTGAACTGGCCGTCTTCGGGCACTGCAATCCGCCAGTACCGGTCACTTACCCGTCGCGCTGTTCCAGCCGCCAATAGGTCGCGTAGCGTTCATGCGCGATCCGGTGATACGGGATCATTCGGACAACCGATCCATCCGCCGCCCGCGTCTCGAATGTCAGCGGCCCGTCCATGCGCCGGATCGTGGCTGCCACGCTCTCTGGCGAACCGGCCAGCCGGGGCACCGCGAATGCACTGTTGTTGTAATCGCCATAGCGTCGTTCGTTGACCACGATGTCCGCGCCCGGTGCCAGTCCCTCGCGCCCCAGCGCCCCGGCCAGAACCAGCGGGCCATAGGTAAAGGCAACGATGTCCGCCGCTGCCGGTGCACGGTCGATGCCCACAGCCATCGCCAGCCGTAGCTCGACCGTATCGCCATTCTGCCAGGTCCGCTTGACCTCGACATAACTGCCGGGGCGGGACGATTGCGTAACGGGTTCGCCGTTGACCAGCACTTCGGCGGTCGCGCTCCAGCCCGGATGGCGCAGCTTCAGCGTTGCAGGGGTCGGCCGCGCCGCCTGCCAGCGCAGCGTCGTCGTTGCCTCATCTGGAAAGCGCGTTGTCTGAGTGATCACCGCTTCCTTTTCGCGCCATTGCACAGCGGAGGGTACGAACAGATTGACGACCAGCGTGTCGGCACCGTGAAAATAGATGGAGTCGGTATATTTGACGTGATTTTCCATGCCCGTGCCGGTGCAGCACCAGAAACTGTCTTCGGGCGTGTGGTACAGCTTCATGTATCCGGGACGCGCACCCTGGAAATAGGTGCTCATGCCGGTTTCCGGGTCCTGCGATGCCAGGATGCCGTTATACAGCGTCCGCTCGTAATAGTCGGCATAGCCGGGCTGCGGATCGTGCAGGAACAGCGCGCGGGTCAGGCGCAGCATATTGTGCTGGCAACAGGTTTCCGATCCTTTGGCCGAAAAGACATGGTCGGCGAAATCGGCAGCGGGAAAGAAATGCTCGTTGTCGCCATGTCCGCCGGTGGCAAAGGACCGGGTGGTCGCTACCGTGTGCCAGAAAAAACGCGACGCTTCCCGGTAATCCGGCGTTCCGGTCGCTTCCCATAGCCGCTGATAGCCGATGATCTTTGGAATCTGGGTGTTGGCGTGCAACCCGTCCAGATGGTCGCGCCGCCGCACCAGCGGATTCAGCACTGCCTTGTGTGCAAAGCGTTCGGCAAGCGCGCGATATTCGGCATTGCCGGTCATGTCGTACAGATCGACCAGCACCTCGCTCATGCCGCCATGCTCAGTTTCCAGCATGGCCTCGAACTGGGCATCGCTCAATGGCCGGGTGGCGACCACGGCCCAGTCGGCCAGGCGGATCAGCACGGAGCGCGATGCGGCACTTTCGGCCAGAACCGCCGCATCACGCAGCCCGGCAAAGATCTTGTGCAGCGTGTACCAGGGCACGCCGCTGATCCGCTGGCCGGACAGATGGGCGGTCATCAGGCGCGCGCCGGTGGGAAAGGCGGTGATCAGCCCGCTGTCCGACGCCTGCTGGCATTCGGCGAGTTCGGCAGCGATATGCTCGATCCGCCGCCGATACTCGGCCCGACGACCGGCATCCTGTGTCGACCGGAATGCCAGCGCACAGCCCGACAGATAATGGCCCAGCGTGTGGCCATGGCAGTGAATATCGGCCCAGGTCGCCTCTGATTCCCACCCGCCATAGACCGGGGCCCTGGGCGACAAACCGGCATTGACCCGGAAATTGTGCAGCATCCGGTCCGGGTTCAGCGACAGCAGATAGGTTTCCGTCATCCGCTGGGCGTGCAGGAACGGCCCCT
Source organism: Sphingomonas eleionomae (assembly GCF_049889035.1). Lineage (NCBI taxonomy): Bacteria > Pseudomonadati > Pseudomonadota > Alphaproteobacteria > Sphingomonadales > Sphingomonadaceae > Sphingomonas > Sphingomonas eleionomae. Next base: position 426,450 of record NZ_JBLTWP010000002.1, read on the forward strand.
CGGTCAGCGCCACATCGGCCATGTCAAACGGCTGCAGCACAGCGGCTGGCGGCGGGGCAGGGGGAGACTGGGCGGTCCGGGCCGCCGACGCCGCGGTCAGCAGATTGCCAGCCAGCCCCCATGCGCCCGCGGATTTCAGAACCTCGCGCCGGTTCGGCCCGTTACAGCAATGCGTCGACACCGGCCTCTCCTACCCGAACACTTATTTGTCCGAGTAATGCTAGCCCGCCTCGCTCTACTCCGAAAGCCTCAAATCGAAGTCAGGCGGCGCGATAGCCCTTCAGCTCGTCGCCGGTGATGCGCACGACATGGACCAGGTTGGTCGATCCGGGCGTTCCGAACGGCACGCCCGCGCACACGACGACGCGGTCGCCCGCTTGGGCAATACCGTGGCGCAGCGCCATGCGCTTTGCCTTGGCCACCATTTCCTCGAAACTGGCGACATCCTTGGTCTGCACCGCGTGCACACCCCACAACAAGCCCAGCCGCCGGGCGGTCTCCTGTTTCGGGGTCAGCACCATGACCGGGACGGACGGCCGCTCGCGCGCCATGCGCCGGGCGGTCGAACCGGAAATGGTGAAACAGATGATCGCCTTTGCACTGGTCGTCTGGGCGATGTTCTTCGCCGCCTCGGCCAGCGCGTCGGCCGTGGTGGGGTCGGGCGTGGTGACGGTGAAATGCACGCGGTCGCCATGCGCCGGGTCGCGCTCCACGGCCTGTGCGATGGCATCCATCATCGCCACCGATTCGACGGGCCAGGCACCGGCGGCGCTCTCCGCCGACAGCATGATCGCGTCCGCCCCGTCATAAACGGCGGTGGCGACGTCCGATACTTCGGCGCGGGTCGGCGTCGGCGCGGTGATCATCGATTCCAGCATCTGCGTCGCCACGATGACCGGGCGGCCCATGCGCCGGGCGGTCTCCACGATCCGCTTCTGCATCGGCGGCACGGTTTCCGGCGGCAGTTCGACGCCCAGGTCGCCGCGGGCCACCATCACGCCGTCGCACTGTTCGACAATCTCGTCCAGCCGCGCCACCGCGCTCGGCTTTTCGATCTTGGCCAGCAGCGCGGCGCGCCCCTGGATCAGCCGGCGCGCCTCGGCCAGGTCGTCCGGCCGCTGGACAAAGCTGAGCGCGATCCAGTCGACGCCCTGTTCGACGGCAAAGGCGAGATCGCTGCGGTCCTTCTCGGTCAGCGCCGCCATCGGCAGCACCACGTCGGGGACGTTCAGTCCCTTGGAATTGGACAGCGGCCCGCCGACCTGAACCTCGGTGACGATGCGCGTTTCGTCATGTTCCAGCACGCGCAGCTTCAGCTTGCCGTCATCCAGCAACAGGTGCGCGCCTGTCTCGATCGCCTGAAAAATCTCGCGGTGGGGCAATTCCACCCGGGTCGAATCGCCCGGCTCTGCCGACCGGTCCAGCACGAACCGCTGCCCGGTTTCCAGGATGACGCGCCCGTCGGTGAACTTGCCGACGCGCAGTTTCGGGCCCTGCAGATCGGCCAGGATCGTGGTTGGCCGGCCGAACTGCTTTTCCAGGCTGCGGATCGCCTCGATCAACGGAATCTTCGATGCCTGATCGCCGTGACTCATGTTGACGCGGAACGCATCGGCGCCTGCTGCGTAGAGTCTGGCGATCATCTCCGGCGTGCTGCTTGCCGGGCCCAGGGTCGCCAACACGCGGACCTTACGCGAACGGGGGCTGATGGCCATGGTCATGAAATGGGGCAATCCTTGGCTTGTTCTGCCGTGGCTCTAACTCATATTTGATCTGGATCAACAGGAGGGATGACAATGACGACGCTTGCCGATCTGGACGATGCGGTCGCTGCAGCGGCATTCCGGCGGCTGGTCCGCCATCTGCGCCACCGCACGGATGCGGAGAATATCGAGCTGATGGGCCTTGCCGGCTTTTGCCGCAACTGCCTGGCTGACTGGGTTCAGGAGGCGTCCGAGAATACGAATACGCCGCTGGACCGGGACGCTGCCCGGCACCTCATCTACGGGATGCCCGCCGCCGAATGGAAGGCAAAGCATCAAGGCGATGCCACCCCGGAACAGCTGGAACGGATGCGCCTGTCCATGCTGAAAAACCCGGTACCGGAGGCAGAGGCCGCACTGGACGATGCGCTTGCCGATACCTTTCCGGCCAGCGATCCGACTGTGCTTCAGGATCCGTCGCGCTAATCCCTTTCCTTGCCCGCCGGCCGCGTTAGGCTGGCGGCAACAAGGAACAAGGGGATTGCCATGAACCGCCTGATCGCCGCTGCCCTGCTGATGGGGCCCGCCGCCGCTGTTGCCCAGGGGGCGCCCGCGCCGGCCACCTTCATCCATGCCGGGCGGGTCATCGCCGAACCGGGCAAGCCGCCGCTTGGCCCCACCACGATCATCGTTCGCGATGGCAAGGTGGCGGACCTGCGCGATGGCCATGTCGCGCCCGATTCGGGGGGCAGCGTCATTGACCTTCGCGACAAGACGGTGCTGCCCGGCCTTATCGACCTGCACGTCCATCTCTGGGGCTTTCGCGGCGATCCCATCCAGACGCGGGCGACGGCGATCAACCGCGATGTGTCCGACGACCTCATCCATGCCGCCGCCAATGCGAAAAAGACGCTGTCGGCAGGGTTCACCACCGTCCGCGACCTTGGCGGCAATCCGCGCGGCATTCGCGCACTGCGCGACGGGATTGCGCGCGGCGACATTGCCGGCCCGGCGATCGTCAATGCCGGTACGATGATCTCCGTCACAGGCGGCCATGGCGATGGCGCGAACGGCGTGCGCGAGGATATCGCCGACATGATCAAGGATACGCAGGTCAATGTCTGCGACGGCGTCGACGATTGCCGCCGCGCCGTCCGGCAACAGGTGGGCCTGGGCGCACAGGTGATCAAGTTCGCGGCAACCGGCGGCGTGCTGTCCAACGTGTCGGGCGGGCTGGGCCGCGCCATGCAGCCGGAGGAGATGCGCGCGATCATCGACACCGCCCATGCCCTGGGCCGCCGGGTCGCCGCGCACAGCCATGCGGCCGAAGGAACGCGCGCCGCTGTCGATGCGGGCGTGGACACGATCGACCATGGCACCTTTCTGGATGACGAAACGATCCGCCTGATGAAGGCAAAGGGCACCTGGCTCGTCCCCACCATGATGGCCCCGCGTGCCGCGCTGGCGCAGGCGCGCGGCGGCCAGCTGCCCCCCGCGACGATCCCCAAGGCAGAGGAGGCCGCCGCCGCCGCCATCGAAAGCCATCGCCGTGCCATCGCTTCGGGCGTCAAGGTCGCGTTCGGCACCGACACCGGCGTGTCGCCCCATGGCGACAATGCACAGGAATTCGCCCTGATGGTCGAGGCGGGGATGACCCCGGCCCAGGCGATTCGCGCCGCCACGGTCAGCGCCGCCGAAGTGCTGGGCCAGTCGGCCGTGATCGGCACCATCGCGCCGGGCAAGCAGGCGGATCTGATCGCGGTCGACGGCGATCCGCTGGCTGACGTCAAACGCCTTGAAACCGTCGCTTTCGTGATGGCCGACGGGGTTGTCCACAAGGATTGAGGGCAGCGCCGACGATCCCGGTTGAGGCGGCAGGCGTCATTGCCTAAACGCGCTGGCCAACCTCTCACCCCAACCGGGAATCATCCATGAGCGACAACATCTCCGCCGAACAGCTCCGCCTGCTCATCGAACGAATCGAGCGGCTGGAAGAGGAAAAGAAGGGCATCGCCGACGACATCAAGGACGTGTATGGCGAGGCAAAGGCCACCGGCTTCGACGTCAAGACGATGCGCTCCATCGTCCGGCTGAGGAAGATGGAAAAGCATCACCGCGAAGAGGCGGAAATGCTGCTCGAAACATACAAGCAGGCGCTGGGCCTGGTCTAAGGCCCGCCGCTACCGACAGGGAGAGACGCCGTGATCCTTTCGACCACCCCCACCATCCAGGGCCGCGAAATCCGGGAATATCACGGCGTCGTCGCTGGCGAAGTGATCGTCGGCGCCAACCTGTTCCGCGATCTGTTCGCCAATATCCGGGACATCGTCGGCGGCCGTTCGGGCAGCTATGAGCGCGTGTTCCGCGAAGCCCGCGATGGCGCGTTTGCCGAAGTGCAGGCAGAGGCAGCGCGGCTGGGCGCCAACGCCGTGGTCGGTATCGACATCGATTACGAGGTGGTGGGCGACAAGGGGTCGATGCTGATGGTCTCCGTCTCCGGCACCGCCGTCACCCTCGCCTGATCCGACCCGCGATCCTCGGCTGATCCCCCTCGCTCGCTCATCCTGAGCCTGTCGAAGGATGGTGCCGACCTTGTCGAACCGCCGTTCTTTCTTCTAGGGCAGGGGACCGTCCGTTCAACAGACCAAGAAACGAACCCATGGCAGGCCATTCCAAGTTCAAGAACATCATGCACCGCAAGGGCGCTCAGGATAAGAAGCGTTCGGGCATGTTTTCCAAGCTTTCCCGCGAAATCACTGTCGCGGCCAAGATGGGCCTGCCCGATCCCGACATGAACCCGCGCCTGCGCGCCGCGGTCAACGCGGCCAAGGCCCAGTCCATGCCAAAGGACAATATCCAGCGCGCGATCGACAAGGCGTCAAAGGGCGATACCGAGAATTACGAGGAAATCCGGTACGAAGGCTTCGGCCCCGGCGGCGTGTCGCTGATCATCGAGGCGCTGTCCGACAACCGCAACCGCACCGCCACCAATGTGCGGACGGCGGTGTCGAAAAATGGCGGCAACCTCGGCACCGCCGGCTCGGTCAGCCATGCGTTCGACCGGATGGGCCTCATCACCTATCCCGCCAGCGCGGGCGATGCCGACACCGTGTTCGAGGCCGCACTGGAAGCGGGCGCAGAAGATGTGACCAGCAGCGATGAAGGCCACGAAATCTGGACCGCGCAGGACAGCCTGCACGAAGTGGCCAAGGCGCTTGAACCCGTGCTCGGCGAATATGAAGGGGCAAAGCTGGCCTGGCGTCCGCAGACCATGGTAGCCGTCAGCGAAGGCGACGCCGCGACGCTGTTCAAGCTGATCGACGCGCTCGACGACGATGACGATGTCCAGACCGTCTGGGGCAATTACGAAGTCTCTGACGAGGTGATGGAGAAGCTGGGCTGATCATCCTCGGCCTCGATCCCGGCCTTGGTACGACCGGCTGGGGGCTGATCCGGGCAGAGGGCAATCGCCTGTCGCATCTTGCCAACGGGCAGCTCAAGACCGACGCCGGCGCGCCGCTGCCCCGACGCCTTGCCCATCTGGACGCCATGCTCGCTGCGCTGATCGTGGACCATGCGCCCGATGCAGCGGCGGTGGAGGAGGTGTTCGTCAACGCCAACCCGCAATCCACCCTGAAACTGGGCCAGGCGCGCGGCGTGGTCCTGTGCGCCGCTGCGCGGTCGGGCATTGATGTCGGCGAATATGCCGCCCGGCTGGTGAAAAAGGCGGTGGTCGGCGTCGGCAATGCCGAAAAGGCGCAGGTTCATGCCATGGTCGCCCGCCTGCTGCCGGGCGTGAAGATTGCGGGCGCGGACGCGGCCGATGCGCTGGCCGTCGCCATCTGCCATGCCCATCACGCCGCCAGCGCGCGGGCGGTCAGCGGCCGGGCATAACGGCCGCCCCTTTCCTACCCGCCCCTGCTGCTGTTAGCTGGCGGTATGACCCGGCCTGTCCCTCCTGCTCGCTGCACGTTGAAGCCCGATTTTCTGCAGGGGCCATTTCTGAAACCCTGTCATTCTGTCAAAACTGTCAGCCGGTTGACCATGGACGTCCTGCAATGATCGCGCATCTGAAGGGGGAACTGGTCGCCACTGCCGCCGACCATGCGGTGATCGACGTGAACGGCGTCGGCTATCTGGTCGGGGCATCGTCGCGCACGCTGGAGGCGATCGGCGCTGTTGGCGGCACCGTCAAACTGCACACCGAAATGCTGGTGGGAGAGGACTTCATCCGGCTGGTCGGCTTTGCCACGGCGGATGAACGCGACTGGTTCCGCCTGCTTACCGGGGTGCAGGGGGTCGGGGCAAAGGTTGCGCTGGCGATTCTCTCCATCCTGCCGCCCGCCGATCTGCACCGCGCCATTGCGGGTCAGGACAAGGCGATGGTGGCGCGGGCGAACGGTGTCGGCCCGAAACTGGCCGAGCGCATCGTGCGCGAGTTGAAGGACCGGGCAGGAGGCGCGCCGCTTGCCGCCGGGCCGGCCGCCATCGGCGCTGCGCCCGTGGCCGGGCATGGTGCAGATGCTGTCTCCGCGCTCCTCAACCTCGGCTTCCGCCTGGCAGAGGCCAGCGCCGCCGTCCGCGCGGCAGAGGACGCGATCGGCCCCGCCGCGTCGCTCGATGCGCTGGTGCGGGAGGCACTGAAGCGCGCGGCGCGATAGGCTGATGGTAGCGATATCATATTTTGCTTGCCTGCTGGATTGATAGCGATACCATCGACCCCATCAGACCGGATGATCATTCCGGCGATGCTGTGGGCCGCACCCGCGGCCGGGTGGGAGATGGATGATGAAGCCCTATACTCGACGGGAAACGATTGCGCTTGCCGGTGCGCTTGGCCTGACTGCCTGTGGCGGCGGCAGCGGCGGCAGTAGTGGTGGCGGTGGCAGCATTTCCGCGCCTCCGCCGGCCCCTACCCCGGCTCCACCTCCGCCTCCGCCCGCTCCCCCCGCGCCGACACCGACGCCCACCACGACCCTTGCCGCCGCTGCCGCCGCGCGCGGCATGCGCTTCGGATCGACGCTGGCCTGGGCCGCGCCCGGGGCCGACGCGGGATCGTTCAACAACCCGGCCTATGCCGCGCTGCTGGAGCGGGATTGCAAGCTGCTGGTCCCCGAAAACGAGATGAAATGGGAATATCAGTCCAGTGCCGAAAATGTGTACGACTGGCGCCGCGCCGACGAAATGCTCGCCTATGCCGAAAGCAAGGGCATGGAAATGCGTGGCCATGTGATGCTCTGGTACATTCAGGAACGCTTTCCGGCGTGGCTGCGCAATTACGACATGGGCGCCAATCCCCGCGCCACCGCCGAACGGCTGGTGCGCACCCATGTTCAGAATGTCGCCCGGCATTTCGGCAACCGGATCAAGAGCTGGGACGTGGTGAACGAGGCGATTGAGCCCAGTACCGGCGCCGTCCGCACCAACATCCTGCACAATGCGGTGGGCGGCGACAATTCGATCCTAGACCTGGCCTTTCGCACGGCGCGGGCGGAACTGCCGACGGCAGAGCTGGTCTATAATGACTATATGGACTGGGGATCGACCACGCACCGCAACGGGGTACTCAACCTGCTGCGCGGCTTTCGCGACCGCAACGTGCCGGTCGATACGCTCGGCATCCAGTCGCATATCGGCTTTTATTCCTCTGGCACCGCGCAGGATATCGCCAATGCCCAGATTCCGCAGATGCGCGCCTGGCTCGATCAGGTGGTGGCGCTGGGCTACAAGCTGATCATCACCGAATTCGATGTCAGCGATCAGAACCGGTCGGGCAGCATCGCCCAGCGCGACGCGGATGTCGCAACCTATGGCCGCGCCTGGCTCGACCTGCTGTTCAGCTATCCGCAGCTCAGGGACGTGCTTGTCTGGGGCATGAACGACAAATATAGCTGGCTGCAAAACTTCAACCCGCGAACCGACGGCCTGCCGGTCCGCCCCTGTCCCTATGACGCCAACGCCCAGCCGAAACCGCTGTACAGCGCGATTGCCAACGCCTTCAACGCGACGACGACCCGCACCGCGACCTGAGGCACAGCGGGGCGCTTGGCTTCGCGGATGCGAACGGATAAGGAACGGCGGTGACCGATCCCGACCGCATCCTGACTGCCGCCCGCCGCCCGGAGGATGTGGACGCCGCGCTGCGGCCGAAATCGCTGGACGAATTTGTCGGCCAGCGGGCGGCGCGCGAAAATCTGCGCGTGTTCATCGATGCCGCGCGCGGGCGCGGCGATGCCCTGGATCATGTCCTGTTCTTTGGCCCACCGGGGCTTGGCAAGACCACGCTGGCGCAGATCATCGCCCGCGAACTGGGTGTCGGCTTTCGCGCGACCTCCGGCCCAGTCATCGCCAAGTCGGGCGATCTTGCCGCGCTGCTGACCAATCTGGAGGATGGCGACGTCCTGTTCATCGACGAGATTCACCGGCTGAATCCGGCGGTCGAGGAGGTGCTCTATCCCGCGATGGAGGACCGCGCGCTTGACCTGATGATCGGGGAGGGGCCGTCGGCCCGCTCGGTGCGCATCGACCTGCCGCGCTTTACTCTGGTTGGCGCAACGACGCGGCAGGGATTGTTGACGACGCCGCTGCGCGACCGGTTCGGCATCCCGGTGCGCCTGCAATTCTATACGGTGGACGAACTGGAACGAGTGGTCACCCGCGCCGCCGGGCTGCTCGATCTGGCCATCGCCCCCGATGGCGCGCGAGAGGTTGCGCGCCGGTCGCGGGGCACGCCGCGCATCGCGGGCCGGCTGCTGCGGCGGGTGCGCGACTTTGCCAATGTCGCGGGCGCGCCGATCGTCGATGCTGCCGTTGCCGATGCGGCGCTCAACCGGCTGGAGGTCGATGCCCTGGGCCTTGACGCAATGGACCGGCGCTATCTGGCGATGATCGCCGATGTCTATCGCGGCGGGCCGGTGGGGGTGGAAACGCTGGCCGCCGGCCTGTCCGAACCGCGCGACACGGTGGAAGAGGTGATCGAGCCCTATCTGATCCAGATCGGCATGATCGCGCGCACCGCGCGGGGCCGTTGCCTGAACGGTCTGGCGTGGCGGCATCTGGGCCTTGAACCGCCGCAAGGGAGCCAGGACGGCCTTTTCGACTGACGTCAGACCGCCCGAAAGCGCGGCCGCTCGCCGCTTATGGGGTTTCCCCCGCGCGCGTTCATGGGTAGCAGCGGTGCGGCATGGACGGACCTGGCGACGATCTACCGGCACAAGGCCGCTTTGACGGGCTGGAACACCGGTTCCCGCTGCGCGTCTATTTCGAGGATACGGACCTGTCCGGTATCGTCTATCACGCCAACTATCTGCGGTTCATGGAACGGGCACGATCGGATATGCTGCGCACCGCCGGGATCGATCAGCGCGCGGCCCATGAAGCGGGTGAGGGCGTCTATGCCATTCGCGACGTCAAGCTGCGCTATGTTGCACCGGCACGGCTCGGCGATGCGCTGCTGATCGTCAGCCGCGTGATCGCGGTCCGCGCCGCGGCGGTCACCATTCATCAACGGGTCATGCGCGGCACTGACTTACTGGTCGATGCAAAGGTCGAGGCGGTGTTCGTCACGCCCGCCGGTCGGCCACGGCGTCAGCCGGCGGACTGGCTGGTCCGATTCGCGCCGCTGATCTGGCAGGGGAAACAGGAAACATCATGGAATTGAATCTCGCCACCGATCCCGCGTCGCTATCGCCGCTGGCGCTGTTTCTGCAGGCGGATATTGTCGTCAAGATCGTGATGATCGGCCTGGCGGCTGCCAGCCTGTGGACCTGGTCGATCATCATTGCGTTCGTCCTGCGGCTGGGCGGGGTCCACCGGTCCATCGCCCGGTTCGAACGGGATTTCGACCGGGCACAGGATATCGACCTGCTCTATCGCCAGCGTGCCGATGGCGACACCGCGATCGAGCGCGTCTTTGCCGCCGGTGTCGATGAATGGCGAAAGTCGACTGCCGGTCACCGCATCGACCGCGAAGGAACGCGCGAACGCCTTGCCACCGCAATGGCGGGCCGTGTGGCGCTGGAGGTGGAAAAGCTGTCGGATCGCCTCAACTGGCTGGCGACCATCGGATCGGTCGCCCCCTTTGTCGGCCTGTTCGGCACCGTCTGGGGCATCATGCGCAGCTTTACCGCGATCGCGGCGGAACAGAATACCGCGCTTGCCGTCGTCGCGCCGGGCATTGCAGAGGCGCTGTTTGCGACCGCCATCGGCTTGTTCGCGGCCATTCCGGCGGTAATCGCCTACAACCGCTTTGGCCACCGCATCAACGGCGTCGAATCCCGGCTGATGCGCTTTGCCGATCGCTTTCATCTTCAGCTGTCGCGCCAGCTGGAAGGATAATCGGCGATGGCGATGAACCTGCCCTCTGCCCGTGCCAAGGGCCGCCGCGCGCCGATGGCGGAAATCAACGTGACGCCGCTGGTCGACGTCATGCTGGTCCTGCTCATCATCTTCATGGTCACGGCCCCGCTGCTGACCGCCGGGGTGTCGGTGAACCTGCCCGACAGCCGGGCCAAGGCGGTGGATCAGGATCAGGAACCCGTTGCGATTTCCATCGACGAAACCGGTGCGGTGTTCGTCGGGGAACAGGCGGTGGCGGCCGATGCGCTGCCCGGCCAGCTGCAGGCGATTGCCGCCCGCGCCGTTGATGGCCGTCCGCCGCAGATTCTGCTGCGGGCCGACCGCAGCCTCGACTACGGCCGGGTGATGGTGGTGATGGGCGAGCTTAACCGCGTGGGTCTGACCCGCGTGGCGTTGGTCACCACGCAGGGCGAGGGGCGCTGACGCGGCATGGCCCGGGCGGACCGCAGCGAATGGATCGGCTTTGGCGTCGCAGTGCTGGCGCATCTGGCGCTGTTCGCCCTGTTGTCGGTGTTCCTGTCCCGGCCAGCCACCAATGAACGGGTCAGCGCGCCGATGGACGTGTCGCTCGTCGACGATGTGGCCCTGATTTCTCAGGCGCCGCCAACGACCGAGGCGCCGGCCACCTCTGTCGCCCCCGATTTCGGCCCGCCGGAAGACGCCGCCGCACCCGAACCGGTGCCGGAAACGCCCGCCCCCGCGCCCGTTGCTAAGACGGAAGCGCCAGCGCCTAAGCCCGTGCCAAAGCCGGTGCCGCCAAAGGCGCAGCCAAAGCCGCCTGCGGCCAAGGCGGATCGATCGCCCCGCCCCGAAACGCCCGCCCGGCCCGCGCCGAAATCCGCCCAGGCGGCAAGCAAGCAGGCGGGCACGGCCAAGAGTAGCAATCAGGCCCGGCCCACCGGCGGCCGGCTGGGCGACAATTTCCTGAAGGGGATCGTCGCCAATGAAAGCCCCGGCAAGGGGGCGACGCCGCGGGGCGAACAAGTGGGGGCACAGGCCGTGGCCAATCTGGCCCAGGCGATCCAGCGTCAGGTGCAGCCCTGTGCCAACCGCATCCCCAATCCGGGGCCTGGCGCCAACGAAATCCGCTCGCGCATCCGGCTTCAGCTGTCGCCCGACGGTACCATGGCCGCCCGGCCGCAGCTGCGCGGGCAGACCGGCGTGACCGACGAAAACCGCCGCTATTCCCAACGCGTCGCCGAACTGGCGATTGCCGCGTTCATTCAGTGCGCACCCTATGAACTGCCCGCCGATCTGTATGCCGGGGGTTGGGAGGATATCATCATCAATTACCGGCTGCCGTGATGCGCCTTCCTTCCGCCTTGATTGACCGTTTCAATGCCAAGCCGCCGGCCCGTGCCGGACGAGGAGATGTGATGAGTAACTGGCTGAACCCGCTGATCCGCGCCGCTGCCGCAGCGATGATGCTCGGCCTTGGCGCCGCGCCCGCGCTGGCGCAGGTCGAGGTGGATATCGTCGGCGGCATTTCGGCGCCGGCCCCCATCGCCGTCCCCGCCATGCCCACGCCTCAGGTCGCCGCGACGCCCGCCGGATCGACGGACGAGCTGGGGCGGAAGGTGGCGCAGATCATCACCACCAACCTCACCAATTCCGGCCTGTTCAAGCCGCTTGGCCCCGGCCAGCTGCGCGCGCCCGACTTTGCTCAGGTGACGGCCCCCGATTTCGCCTATTGGGGCGGCACCGGCGCACAGACGCTGGTTCAGGGATATGTCCGCGCCAATGGCAACGGCACGCTGACGGTCGGCTGCTACCTGTATGACGTGTTCGCCCGCACCGAACTGACGCGGCAGGGCTTTGTCGTGACGCCCGCCGACTGGCGGCGCGCGGCGCATAAATGCTCCGACGCCATTTACACCCGGCTGACCGGCGAAGGCCCCTATTTCGACAGCCGCATCGTGTACATCAGCGAAACCGGTCCCAAGGGAAAGCGGATCAAGCGGTTGGCGATCATGGATCAGGACGGCGAAAATCACCGCTTCCTCACCAATGGCCAGTCGATCGTGCTGACCCCGCGCCTGTCGCGGGACAATCGCCAGATCGTGTACATGAGCTATCTGAACGATAAGCCGACGCTCTATGTCTACGATCTGGAGAACGGGCGTCAGCGGGCGCTGGTCAGCAATGTCAGCCTCGCCTTTGCGCCGCGCTTTTCGCCCGATGCGCGCTGGGTGCTGTTTTCGATGGCGGTGAACGGCAACACCGACCTGCACCGCGTGTCGACCCAGGGCGGCCGGCCGGAACAACTGACCACGGCACCCGGCATCGACACCGGCGGCAGCTATTCGCCCGACGGCAACCGCATCGTTTTCGAAAGCGACCGGTCGGGCACGCAGCAGCTTTATGTCATGAATGCCGACGGATCGAACCAGCAGCGCATCAGCTTTGGCGGCGGCCGCTATGCCACCCCGGCATGGAGCCCGCGCGGCGACCAGATCGCGTTCACGAAGATCGGCGGCGGTGCATTCCGCATCGGCGTCATGTCTCCGTCCGGCGGCGGCGAAAAGCTGCTGACCGAGGCATGGGGCGATGAAGGGCCGAACTGGGCACCCAATGGCCGCGTCCTCACCTATTTCCGTTCGGCCCAGGGTTCGGGTCGGGGCGATGTGTGGATCGTCGACCTGACCGGGGTCAACGAACGCCGCGTGCCGACTCCGCTGGATGGATCGGATCCCGATTGGGGGGCGCTGCGTCCCTGATCGCCGGGATCAATTCATCCGCTTCATCCGTTACACGATCAAACCAATCTGCGAACAAAGGAGAACGATATGGCCCGTCTGACCGCCACGATCCTGGTATCCGCGGCGCTGATCGCGACCGCCGGTTGCGCCAAGAAGCGCCCCGAGGTGCTGCCGCCCGGCCCCGGCGATACCGGCGCAGGCGCGGTGACGCCCACGCCCTCGACCGGTCCCGTCCCCGGATCGCGTGAGGATTTCATGGCCAGCGTGGCATCCGACACGGTCAATTTCGACCTGGACCGTTATCAGATCGATTCGCGTGCCGCTCAGATCCTGGATAGCCAGGCCCAGTGGCTGCAGCGTTACCCCAATGTCCGCATCACCATCGAGGGGCATTGCGACGAACGCGGCACGCGCGAATACAATCTGGCACTGGGGGACCGCCGCGCCAATGCAGCCGCCAATTACCTGGCGGCGCGCGGCATCGCGCCCTCGCGCATCACGACGATCAGCTATGGCAAGGAACGGCCCCTGGCACTGGGGTCGGACGACACCAGCTGGGCGCAGAACCGCCGCGCGGTGACGATCACGCTGCAATAACGCGGCGGTCCAATTGCAGGATCTGGGGGGGCGTTCCGGGATCGGGACGCCCCCTTTTCGTTGCGGTTCCGAATCCGCTTGCCGACCTTCAAGGATGATATTAAAGTGATATCATAATTTATCGGGAGGTCGTGATGGTTGATCAAGGGGTGGGCGCGCTGAACCGCAGTCTGGAGCGGCCCGCGCAGACGATGAGCGGATACGTCCATCTGCTCGTGCTGCTGGTGCTGGCGGCCGCGACGGTGCTGGGCATCGGCGCGGTGGAGGCAAAGGGCGCACGGGTGCTGATCGTTGCGATCGGTGCGACGCTGTTCCTGTTCTGGTCATGCGGGTTTTACCTGTTGCAACCCAATCAGGCGGCGGCGATCCTGTTGTTCGGCGATTACAGGGGCACGGACCGTACGACGGGCCTGCGCTGGACATGGCCGTGGATGACCAAGAAAAAGGTGTCGGTGCGCATTCACAATGTCACCTCCGAACGGATCAAGGTGAACGATCAGCGCGGCAATCCGATCGAGATTGCATCCAACGTCGTCTGGCGTGTGGCCGATACGGCGCAGGCACTGTTCGATGTGGATGATTACAAGGCGTTCGTGAACGTGCAGATCGAAAGCGCGGTCCGCGCGATCGGCAGCCGCTATCCCTATGACGATTTCGAATCGGAACAGGTGACGCTGCGCGGCGATGCCGACACGATCAGCAATGAATTGCAGGTCGAATTGCAGGATCGGGTTGCGATGGCCGGCGTGCGCATCGACGAATGCCGCCTGACCCACCTGGCCTATGCACAGGAAATCGCCCAGGCGATGCTGCGCCGCCAGCAGGCAGAGGCAGTGATCGCCGCCCGCATGAAGCTGGTCGAAGGGGCCGTCGGCATGGTCGAACTGGCGCTGGAGCAGCTGTCGGCCAAGAATGTGGTCGAGCTGGACGACGAACGCCGGGCGGCGATGGTATCAAACCTGATGGTCGTGCTGTGCGCCGAACGCGATACCCAGCCGGTGGTCAACGCCGGGTCGTTGTACCAATAGAGACCGGCGATGGTGCCGCCGAAAAAAGCCTTTCCGCTGAGGCTCGATCCGGTGCTGTACGCCGCGATCGAGCGGTCGGCGGCGGGCGACCTGCGCAGCGTCAACGCACAGGTCGAATGCCTGCTGCGCGAGGCGCTGGCGCGGCGCGGCGTCAAACTGGCCGAGCCCGAACGCGCCCGGCGGGGCCGCCCGCCAAAGGGCGGGGAGCATGGCGACGACATGGAGGGATGAGCTTTGCCGGATCAGCGGCGTCGCCGCTGTTCCCGGCTGTCGAAGCTGTTGGCCGGATCGAATGCTTCGTCCAGCAGCCGGGCGAGCCGCACGCCGCCCCGCACCACCTGATCCCGGGCCGCGGGGACGGCGGCGGCGATCTGGTCATCGCTCAGCACGGATCGTTCCGGCCCCTTGGCGCACGGATCGCCGCCCATCGCCTGGGCATAGGCGACATCACGGCTGACCTGCCAGCTTTCGCGGCTCCAGTCCTCGACACTTCCCTTTGCCAGTTCCGCCCGCTCTGCGGGTGAATAGGCGCGAACGGCTGGCGGCGGTGTGGTGATCGCCCGTTCAGCCAGCGGCCCGTCCCACAGGCTGTGCAGGTTGAACCGTTCGGGCGCGTAAAGGCCATAGCCCGCCTTGACCCGGTTGCCGCCCAGGTCGCCGCGATCGCCCGCATGAAGCGGCTGGTGCAGATCGCCGACGAAATGGATGAGGAACGCCAGTGCCATCACCTTTTCCCGCTGCGGCACGGCGCGATCCTGAAGCAGGCGCAGGTTGCGATCGATCTGGGCGGACACGCAGTTTCCGTCCTTGCACGCGGCCTTCAGGTCGAACGGCTTGCACACATCGACATTCTGGTAATGCCAGCTGCTGGCATAGCTGAACCGTTCGCCAAGCGGCTTGATGCAGTCGGCCCAGACGCTGGCTTCCTCCATCGTCCGGGCCGGGCATTGCGGCGTTTCGAGCAAGGACTGGCGGGCCAGCAGACGGGTAACGGCGGCGCGGGTCGAAGGGCGGATATTGTCGCGGGCGATCCGCGCGACGCTTTCGTGCCCGAACTCCCAATAGGCCATGACCGGCGCGGCGATCATGGCCAGGATCAGTGCGCCGATGAGGGAAAGGTGGCGGATCATCGCTCGTCCCCGTAAATCGCGACCGTCCGTTCGCCCCCGGCCGTCGCGCTGCCGCGATACATGCCGGGGGTATTGAAGCTCCAGGCGATCTCGCCCGACGGACCGGTGACGATCACGCCGCCGGTGCCGCCCAGCGCCCGCGTTTCTGCCATCACGGTGTCGGCAGCCTGTTTCAGCGTGTCTCCGGCGAACCGGACCCGCGCACAGATTTCATGGGCAACGCCCTCGCGGATGAAAAACTCGCCCGCGCCGGTGGCGGAAACGGCGCAGGCGCGATCGTCGGCATAAGTGCCCGCGCCGATCAGGGGCGAGTCGCCAACCCGGCCCCATCGCTTGCCGGTCACTCCGCCGGTCGAGGTGGCGGCGGCGACATGGCCCTGTGCGTCGCGGGCGACAGCGCCGACCGTGCCGTATTTCATGTCGACATCGAACCAGCTGGTCTTTTGCGCCTTCATCTTTTCAAGCTGCTGGCGGCGCTCTTCGGTGGCGAACCATTCGGGTCCGGCCTGTTCCAGCCCCTGTTCGCGGCTGAAGGTATCGGCGCCCTTTCCTGCCAGCATGACATGGGGGCTTGCCTCCATCACCCGGCGGGCCAAACCGATCGGGTTCTTCGTCGCGGTGACCCCGGCTACTGCGCCCGCCGCGCGCGTCGAACCATCCATGATCGCCGCATCAAGCTCGTTCGTCCCTTCATAGGTGAACACGGCCCCGCGCCCCGCGTTGAATGCGGGATCATCCTCAAGCACGCGAACCGCCGCTTCGACGGCGTCCACCGCACTGCCACCGGCATCCAACACCTTGGAACCGGCATCCAGTGCGGCATTCAGCCCGGCACGGGCCGCCGCCTCGCGTTCGGGGGTCATCTTGTCGCGTTCGATCACCCCGGCCCCGCCATGGATGACAAGCGTCCAGCGGGGCGGTTCCTGGGCAGTGGCGGGGGCAGACATGATCCATACTCCAATCAGCAACAACAGGCGCATCATCCACTCCATCAGACTGCGGCCACCGGGCGGGGCATCGGCAGATGCGGCCGCTTGCGGCGCAGGCCGATCAGCGGGCGCAGCCAGGGCAGCGTGCGTCCCACCCCATAGAAAAGCCAGCATCCGGCCACCGTCACCGCGACCGTCGCCAGAAACTCCGCCCATCCCGGCAGGGCCAGCGGCACCAGCCAGAAAATCGCCAGGATGATGATCGTCTGATGGATCAGGTAAAAGGGGAAAACAGCCTCGGTCAGCATCGGCCGGATGGGATGATCCCGGTTCCAGAATCGTTCCGCAATGCCGATCATTGCCACGATCGCGCACCATTGCTGGGTGGCATGGGCGGCGGCATATGGGGCGATGAAAGCGTTCGGCACCGGCATGTCGCCCGGCCAGGCAAGCTCGGCATAGACCTTGAAGCCATAGGCCAGCGCCGCAACCGCCGCCGTTACCGGCCACCAGCGCCGGATGGCGGCCATCGCCTGTCCGGACCGCGCCAGGGCAAAACCGAACAGAAAGCCGGGCAGATACATCAGATGGGCGATGTAATCGTCGAACAGGGCGTGCGTTTCGCCCCGGAACGGGAACCACAGGACGTGGACGCACAGCAGCCAGCCGAGCGGGATCAGCACCACGCCCATTCCGCCGCCAATGCTCATGGCCCGGTCGAACAATCGCTGCGCCCGCCCGCCGCCGGGCAGCAGCACGATCAGGGCCAGCAGCAGTGTGTACACCCATAGATAGACGATGAACCACAGATGGTTCCATGTGGGCAGGACCAGGCCGAACAGTTTCCCGAACCGGAAATAGTCCGTGGTCCAGAAATGCCAGTAGCTTTGCGGATAGCCGAATTTCGTCACCAGCTCGACCCAGGGCTGGGGCGGCACGATGACGATCACGCCGAACAACAGCGGCAGGACAAGCCGCAGCGTGCGGTTGCCGGTAAAGCTGGCGATGCCGCTCGACCGTTCCAGAAGCGCGCGGCTGGCATAGCCCGACACGACGAACAACAGGCCCAGCCGCCACGCATTGACCGCCAGCATCGGAATGGTCGTCCAGTCCGCACCCGATGGCGACTTCACGTGAAAGCCCCAGGGCACATAGACCATGCCGATATGATAGAGAATCAGGATGGCGAACGCCCCGATGCGCAGCCAGTCCATGCCGTGGTGCCGCGCGACCGGATCCGTTACCCGCGCCTGTCGCGCCGCGCCCGCACCACCGTCTTTCATGCCGCCCGCCTTACGGGTATAGCGGCGCGAACGAAAGCTGCCTTCTTAGCCGGGAAATCTTCATGTCTGTCCGTCCCTGGCGCGATATCGCGCGACGCCCCTGCCGCCAGATCATGGTCGGCAATGTCCCCGTGGGCGGCGATGCGCCGGTGACGGTGCAGACCATGACCAACACGCCAACCACCGATGTGAAGGCGACGGTCGATCAGATCCGCCGGTGTGAAGAGGCGGGCGTGGACATCATCCGCGTGTCCGTGCCGGACGTGGAAAGCAGCACCGCGCTGAAACAGATCGTTCGCGCATCCCGCGTGCCGATCGTCGCGGACATCCATTTCCACTACAAGCGTGCGCTGGAAGCGGCGGATGCAGGGGCGGCCTGTCTGCGCATCAATCCCGGCAATATCGGCAGCGCCGACCGGGTCCGCGAAGTGGTCAACGCGGCCAAGGCCAATGGGTGTGCGATCCGCATCGGCGTGAACGCCGGCAGCCTGGAAAAGGACCTTCTGGAAAAATATGGCGAGCCGTGCCCGGAGGCGCTGGTCGAAAGCGCGCTCGACCACATCAAGCTGCTGCAGGACCATGATTTCCACGATTACAAGGTCGCGGTGAAGGCGTCGGACGTGTTTCTGGCCGTCGCCGCCTATCAGCAGCTGGCAGAGGCGGTGGATTGCCCCCTGCATCTGGGCATTACCGAAGCGGGCGGGTTCGTCGGCGGGACGGTCAAGAGCGCGATCGGCATCGGATCGCTGCTGTGGTTCGGCATCGGCGATACCATTCGCGTATCGCTGTCGGCCGAGCCGGAGGACGAGGTGCGCGTCGGGTTCGAGATCCTGAAGGCGCTGGGGATCCGCAACCGCGGCGTCCGCGTCGTTTCATGCCCCAGCTGCGCCCGGCAGGGGTTCGACGTGATCCGCACGGTCCAGGCGCTGGAGGAACGGCTTCAGCACATTCGCACGCCCATGTCGCTGTCGGTGCTGGGCTGCGTCGTGAATGGTCCAGGCGAGGCGCGGGAAACCGATATCGGCCTGACCGGCGGCGGCAATGGCAAGCATATGGTGTATCTGTCGGGCGTCACCGACCACACCGTCGAAAGCGCGGACATGCTGGACCACATCGTCAAGCTGGTCGAGGCAAAGGCAGCGGAGATCGAAGCGGCGAGCGCGCCCGCCGTTGCTGCGGAATAACCCTGTGTTGCGGGGGGCTACTGCTGTGCTGGCGATCCTGGCGACTGCGCTGCCGGTTGCCGCGCACGCACCCGACGACCGGCTGCTGGCGGGGATGAAGGCATTGCGGAACGGCCGGTCGCCGCATCCGATGATCGAGGCGGGCGCATGCCGCCGCTTTGCCGATGCCGCCGAGGCGCGGCTGGACAAACGACTGGCGGACGAGCGCGGCGGTTGACGCCGGGGGCGGGCACCTTCAAGCGCGGGGCATGACCCGCCCTGCCACCGCCCCCATCATCGCCTTTGCCATGGGCTGTGTCGGCATCGCCCTGTTTTCCGGCATGGATGCGATCATGAAGGCGCAGAGCATCGCCATCGGCGCCTATAGCGCAATGTTCTGGCGCTCGCTGCTCGGCTCCGTGCTGGGCGGTGCGATCTTTTTCGGCGGGGGCGGGCGGTTGCCCGGATGGCGAGCGCTGCGGCTCCACCTGATCCGGGGCAGTTTCGGCGCATTGTCCATCGTCCTGTTTTTCTGGGGACTGACGCGGGTGCCGCTGGCACAGGGCATTGCGCTTGCCTTTATCTCGCCGCTGGTCGCCATCGGGCTGGCCGCCCTTGTGCTGAAGGAACAGGTCGGGCGGGCCGCCATCATCGGTTCGGTCACCGCCTTTGCCGGGGTCGGCGTCATCCTGATCGGACAGGCGCAGGCGGAAATGGGGCCGGACGCGTTTCGCGGGGCCATCGCCATCCTGATCGCGGCCATGCTGTACGGCGCATCCAACGTCATGCTGCGCGTGCAGGCCCAGTCGGCAAGCCCGTTGGAGGTCGCCTTTGCCACCAATTTCGTCTTTTTCCTCTGCTATCTGGCGGCGACGCCGTTCGTCGCGCTGATGCCGATGGCGGGATGGGGCGGCACGGGGTGGATTGCGGCAGCCGCCGTGCTGGCGCTGGTGTCGATCCAGGCGCTGGCCTGGGCCTATGCCCGCGCCGATGCCAGCTATCTGGCCCCGGTGGAATATACCGCTTTTGCCTGGGCGGCGCTGCTCGGCTGGCTGGTGTTCGCAGAGGTCGTGTCGCCATGGACGGTGGCGGGCGCGTCGCTGATCGTTGCGGGGTGCATCCTGGCAGCGCGGAGCAAGACCGTCAAAGGCGTGGAGGCGGCGATATGATGGTGCGTGCGGCTGGGCCCGGCGATGTGGGCACCATTCTGCGGTTCGTGCGCGAACTTGCCGAATATGAGCGTGAGCCCGATGCCGTAAAGGCCGACGAGGCGATGATGACGGACGCGCTGTTCGGCGAACGCCCCGCGGCCGAGGCGCTGATCGCCGAAGCGGCTGGCGAGCCGGTTGGCTTTGCGTTGTTCTTCCACAATTTCTCGACCTGGGAGGGGCGGCGCGGCCTGTATCTTGAGGATTTGTACGTCACGCCCGCCGCGCGCGGATCGGGCGCGGGCAAGGCCCTGCTGAAGGCGTGTGCGCGGATCGCGATCGAACGCGGCTGTGCCCGGTTTGAATGGGCGGTGCTGGACTGGAACCGGCCCGCGATCGACTTTTACCGGGCGATGGGCGCGGTCGGCATGGACGAATGGACGGTGCAGCGGGTCAGCGGCGATGCGCTGGCCCGGCTGGCAAAGGAGGACTGAACGATGGCATGGGTCTGGCTGATCCTGGGTGGATTGTTCGAAGTGGGGTTCACCACCAGCCTTCGCCATGTCGACGGCTTTCGCAGCCTGCCCTGGACGATCGCCTTTCTGGTCAGCGTCACCCTGTCGATGCTGCTGCTGGAAATCGCGGCGCGCACGATTCCCATGGGCACGGCCTATACCGTCTGGGTTGGGATCGGCGCGCTCGGCACGATCCTGGTCGGCATCCTTGCCTATGGCGAAAGCGCAACGCCGGTGCGGCTGTTGCTGATGCTGGCGCTGATCGGTTGTATCGTCGGGCTGAAGCTGACGGCGGGTAAATAGGGCCGGACAGCAAAGGGGCCGACGCACCATCGGTGCACCGGCCCCATTTCAAACAGCTTGAACGGTTCAGCCCTGAGCGGTTTCGACGCCGGTCTGATCGACGGATTCGGCCGCAGCCTCCTTGTCCTGCTTGTAGCGTTCGATCGCTTCAAGCGTGATGCGGCGCGCATCTTCCGCCCCGCCCCAGGTGCCGACGCGGACCCACTTCTTCTTTTCGAGGTCCTTGTAGTGGGTAAAGAAATGCTCGATCTGCTCCATCACGATACCGGGCAGATCGTCCTTTTCCATCACGTTGGAATAATAGGGAAAGACAGTGTCATGCGGCACGCAGATCAGCTTTTCGTCGCCGCCCGCTTCGTCTTCCAGGTTCAGGACCGCGATGGGGCGGGCCGCAACGACGCAGCCGGGGACGAAGGGCGAGCGGGCGATGACCAGCGCGTCCAGCGGATCGCCATCGGGCGACAGCGTGTGCGGCACGAACCCGTAATTGGCCGGATAGCGCATCGGGGTGTGCAGGATGCGATCGACAAACAACGCACCCGACGCCTTGTCGAACTCATATTTCACCGGCTCGCCGCCGGTCGGCACTTCGATGATGACGTTCAGGCTGTTCGGCGGATCATTGCCGACCGGCACCATGTCGATACGCATTGCTTTTTCCCCTTGGCTATTTGGCGCTGAGCAGCCGGTCGAGGCCGTTTTCTCCCGCGCCAGTCTTTTCGAGGCGCGGATAGCGCAGCCCATCGTGATAGTCGATGGCGGCCTCCCGGAAATGCGTGCCATATTTGACCAGCAACCGGATCGGCTCGCGTCCGCCCTTTGCAGCCTTCACCGCCGTCTTCAACTGGTCGGGGGTATATGCCTCGCCGCCCACCGCAGTCACGGTGCCGCCCACCGCAAGTCCCGCCTTGAACGCCGGGCTGCCCCAGTCGACGCCGCTGATCGTGCCGTCCTTGCCGATGGTCAGGCCCAGCGAATAGGTGAGGTTGACCCCTCCGGCCTTGGCCTCCGACCCCTTCAGGAAGGCGGTCGGCTCTTCGCTGTACACCAGCTTGTAGCCATTGCCGGTAAACCCGCCCAGCGGCGCACCCTGGCTGACCAGTTCGGTCCGCGCCTTCAGATGCTTCGCCCAGTCAAAGGGCTGAATGCCGTTCAGGATGCGGACGACATCGTCGAACGTATAGGTGACGACGCCCCAGTCGCCGTCATTGATGCCGAAAAACGCCTTGGCGAAATCGTCCATCGATTTGGTGCTGCCCGAAAGCTCGCGCAGCTTGGCATCCACCTCAAGCCAGATCAGCAGGCCTTCATTGTAGTAATCCTCGCTCCGCTGCCAGCTGGTCCAGCCCTTTGGCCGGCGGGCGGAGATGATGGGATCGTTCGTCGTGTCGATCAGCGGACGCCAGGTGCGGCCCGCGCGCGTGTCGAGCGTTGCTGCAATGTTGGCCAACATGTCCAGCGTATCCTGCTTGCCGACAATGCCGGAGCGCGCCTGCAGGACATAACCCCAGAACTGCGTCTGCCCTTCATAGACCCAGAGCAGGCTGTCGCGCATCGGATAGCGGAAATCCGGCGTCCACAGATCCGCCCCGCGGCGAAACTTGCCGTTCCAGCTATGGGTATATTCGTGCGGCAACAGGTTGCGGCTGCCCGGCCCCTTGTCCCATTCGGTGAAATAGCCGGGGCCGACCCCGTTTTCGGAGCTGCGGTGATGCTCAAGGCCGATCCCGCCCATCTCGTCGGTAATGGCGAACAGGAATTCATACTTGTCGTAATGCTGCGCGCCGAACAGCTTCACGCCCTGTTCCACCAGCCGCTTGTGCGCCTCGATATGCTCCGGCTTGGCCTCCAGCTCCTTGGGATTGTCGGCAAAGACGTTGAGGTCGACGCGGTCGGACAAGGCCCATTCCTTGAAATAGGCACCGGCAAAGACCGGGCTGTCGACCAGCGTGTCGTAATCGGTCGTCTGATAGCTGTAGACCGACCCGCGATTGGTGGCGGGCAGACCGGACCGCGCAGTCCAGCCATCGGGATAGGTCACGGTCATGCTGACCGGGATGTTCCGCGTGAAATAGCCGGCGGGATACAGGCTCATCGAATTGGGCTGAAGGTTCAGCATCTTGGGCGCCATCACGATGCGGCCCTGATTGCCCTGCGTCGCGGAGGCGAACTGGAACCGCGCCTCGACCGAACGGACGCCGGCCGGGATGTCCAGGTGAAACGCGTTCATGTCCAGCACGTCGCGTTTCCACGGGATCACCTTGCCATTGCCGGTAAAGACCAGGCCGGTCAGCTTTTCGATCTGCCCGCGCGGGGCATGGGCACCGGGCAGCCATTCGGGGAACAGCAGGATCATCGGCCCGGCCTTGGCAACCGGGATCGTCTCCTTAACGGTAAAGATCCCCTGCGCCACGTTGGTTGCGTCGATCTCCAGCTTCAGCGTGCCGGGATATTGCACGTCGCGCGCGGCCGGCACCTTGTCGACGATCGGCACCGGCTGCGGCTTGCTGTTCTGGGCAAGTGCGGGCGCAGTGGTGGCAAGCAGCAGCGCGCCAAGCGCGAGAGGACGGTTCATCAGGCGGGAGACCTTTCGGCAAATCGGTGTGATGCAGTGCAGTAAAGCGCCGCATCTGCCGCTCGTCCAGCCCAATCATCAATCATCCTTCACGGCTTGCTTACCATTGCCGCGCTACTCGGGCGGGGATGTATCACGACGCCACCCTTGCCCCGCGCACGGATGCCGATCCGCGGCCGCGATCGGCCGTGTCGCACGGGGTCGGGCTTGCCGGGCTGGCCGGCATGACGGCGTGGCTGGCGCTGGCCCTTTGGCTGGGCATGGACGGACCATTCGCCGCGCTGGTCAATGTTGCGGCGGCGGGCGTGCCGATGGTCCTGTGGTCGGTGCTGGTTGACAAGGTGCACCGCAACCCGTCGACCGGGATCGACTGGTCGCTGAAGCGGCCGCTCAGGGACAGCATCGACACCAGCATTACCAAGCTGGTCGGCCTGTGGCTCACCTGGGCCGCGATCGCAGGTGTCTATGCCGTTGCCCGCTTCTACTGGCAGGGCAATTACCAGTTCGCGATGTGGTGTTTCCAGATGGCCGCGCCGTGGCTGCTTGCGCTGTCCATCCCCTATGTCCTGTGGATCGACCGTCACCTGGTCGAGCCGCGCGACGGCCCCTGGCACCTTGGCGCGTGGCTGATGAACCTGGATGAGCCGATCGACCGGGAGGCCATTTACGGCCATTTGCGGGCATGGGCAGTGAAGGGGTTTTTCCTGGCCTTCATGCTCGCGATCGTGCCAGGCGGCTTTGGTGAGGTGATCCGCTGGGACCGGTCGATGCTGCTGGGCGATCCGGTGATGCTGGCGCGCTTTCTGATCACCCTCATGTTCATGGTCGATGTCGCGTTCGCCACATCGGGCTATATCCTGACGATGAAGCCGCTGGATGCGCATATCCGGTCGGCCACGCCGTATACGGCCGGATGGGTGTCGGCGCTGATCTGCTATCCCCCGTTCGCGCTGATGGGCAATGGCGGGCCGCTGGATTATCATCCCGGCACATCGGAATGGACGTTCTGGCTGCGCGATTATCCGGCGGTCATGGCCGGGTTCGGCGCAGTACTGGTCGCGCTGACCGCCATCTATGCTTGGGCGACAATCGCGTTCGGCATCCGGTTTTCAAACCTGACCCATCGCGGCATCCTGACCCACGGTCCCTATGCATGGACCCGGCATCCCGCCTATGTGTCCAAGAACCTGTTCTGGTGGATCGCCACGCTGCCGTTCCTGACGACGACGAACAGCTGGACCGATGCGATCCGCAACACGGTGCTGATGGCGGCGGTGACAGGCGTCTATTACTGGCGCGCGAAAACCGAGGAAAAGCACCTTGGCGCCGATCCCGACTATCAGGCCTATAGCGACTGGATGACCCGCAACGGGCCGGTTCCGCGTTTCTTCGCCGCTATCCGCCGGGTTGCCGCGACGCGCCTCTGATCAAATCTGGCGGGGCGTGCCATCGGTCAGCACATGGCTGCACAGCTGCGCCTGCGGCGTGTCGCCGTCATGCAGCTGGGCAACCGTGACCCAGCCGTCGGCGCGCAACTGTGCCGCCACACCGGCATCGGTGCCGATGGGCAGGAACAGGCGGCGGCGTTCTGCAACCGCCAATCCCGCTTCCAGAATGGGATCGGCATAAAGCGAAAAGCCGATGGCCGGTTCGGCAACGCCGCCATCGTGCATCACGACATAGGCGCCGCCCCGGCCGATTTCGCCGCGCACCCCGGCGGCAAAGATCGAAAAGCCCAGCCAGCTTTGATATTCGAACCCATGCCGCTCTGTGGGGTCCAGCGTCAGGGAAACCTGCCCGCCAATGCCCTCGGCCAGCGCGCGCAGCCCGTCGATCCGGCTGGCCAGCGCGCCGGAGGCATCCCATGCGGCCAGCCGCTCGATGGCGCGCCCGAACGGCCCCGCCGCCTCGATCAGCGGCAGATAATCTGGCGCGATCGCCGCAACGCCGGCGTGATCCTTTGCATCCAGCCGTTCGTTGAGCGCCGCCAGCTGCGCAGGCGACAGCCGGTCGCCGGCCAGCGTCTCGACCAGATCGGGCAGCGTGAAATCGATGGACAATCCGGTCAGTCCGGCCGCCGTCAGCGCCTCGACTGCCACACCCACCACTTCGCGCGCGGCGCTGACCGAATCGAGGCCGATCAGCTCTGCCCCGATCTGACGCAGCGCGCGATCGGGCGCTAGCTGACCCGCGCGCAGCTTCAGCACCGGCCCGGCATAGGACAGGCGGACGGGGCGCGGATGGTGCGCCATCCGGCTGGCGGCGATGCGGCCGACCTGTGCCGTGATGTCGGGGCGGATGGCCAGGGTGCGCTGCGACACGGGATCGACGAAGCGGACCGCATCCTTGAGGCTGGACGCCTTGAGCCGCTGGCCAAGCGTGTCGGCAAACTCCGCCAGCGGCGGATCGACCTGCTCATAGCCATGGGCAAAGGCGGTATCGAGGATGCGCCGCTCCAGCCGGGCCGCGGCATCGGCCAGCGGCGGCAGGCGGTCGTGAAATCCTTCGGGCAGCAATCCGGTCATGGCTGCAAGCCGCTAGTCGAAGGGGCCGCTCATCACAAGCGGCCCCCCGAATGTTGCGGTCAGAACTTGAGCGCCATCGCCGTCTTGACGCCGGGCAGGGCGCGGACGCGGGCGATCAGCTCGGGCGTCACCGCCTCGTCGACCGACAGCAGCAGCACCGCCTCGCCGCCCGCTTCGCGGCGACCGAGGTGGAAGGTGCCGATGTTGACGCCCGCCTCGCCCAGCGTGGAACCCAGACGACCGATAAAGCCGGGCGCATCCTCGTTGACGACGTACAGCATGTCGCCGGCCAGATCGGCCTCGATCTTGATGCCGAACAGCTCAACCAGGCGCGGGGCCGCGTTGCTGAACAAGGTGCCTGCAACCGATCGCTCACCGGCATCGGTCTTGACCGACACGCGCACCAGGCTGTTGTAATCGCCCGCGCGTTCGTTGCGCACCTCGCGCACCTCGATCCCGCGTTCCTTCGCCAGGAACGGCGCGTTGACCATGTTCACCGTGTCGGAATGGACGCGCAGAAACCCGGCCAGCGCCGCCGACACCATCGGTTTCAGGTTCAGTTCCGCTGCAGCCCCTTCGGCATGGATGGAGACCCGCGGCACGCCGCCATGGGCCAGCTGGCCGACCAGGCTGCCCAGCCGTTCGGCCAGCGCCATATAAGGCTTCAGCCGGGGTGCCTCCTCTGCCGACAGGCTGGGCACGTTCAGCGCGTTGGTGACGCCGCCGGTCAGCAGGTAATCGGCCATCTGTTCGGCGACCTGCAACGCGACATTCACCTGCGCCTCGTTGGTCGATGCGCCCAGATGCGGCGTGGCGACAAAGTTGGGCGTGCCGAACAGCGGATGCGCCTTGGCCGGTTCCTCGACAAACACGTCCAGTGCCGCGCCCGCGATATGGCCCGAATCCAGGCCCGCCTTCAGCGCGGCCTCGTCGATCAGACCGCCGCGCGCACAGTTGATGATCCGCACGCCCTTCTTGGTCTTGGCCAGGTTTTCTGCCGACAGGATGTTGCGCGTCTGATCGGTCAGCGGCGTGTGCAGCGTGATGAAATCGGCCCGGGCAAGCAGTTCGTCCAGCTCCACCTTGTCCACGCCGATTTCCAGCGCGCGCTCGGGCGACAGGAACGGGTCGAATGCCGCGACCTTCATCTTCAGGCCTAAAGCACGGTCGGCAACGATCGATCCGATATTGCCCGCACCGATCAGGCCCAGAGTCTTGCCGGTCAGCTCGACGCCCATGAACCGGTTCTTTTCCCACTTGCCCGCCTGCGTGCTGGCGTCCGCCTCCGGCAACTGGCGGGCGAGCGCGAACATCAGGGCAATGGCGTGTTCGGCGGTGGTGATCGAATTGCCGAATGGCGTGTTCATCACCACGACACCGGCTGCGCTGGCGGCGGGGATGTCGACATTGTCGACGCCGATGCCGGCACGGCCGACGACCTTCAGATTGGTGGCATGGGCCAGAATGTCCTTGGTCACCTTGGTCGAGGACCGGATGGCCAGGCCGTCATATTCGCCGATGATCGCCTTCAGCTCATCGGGCGTCTTGCCGGTGATCTCGTCCACCTCGACCCCGCGATCGCGGAAAATCTGGGCGGCGAGCGGGGACATTTTGTCGGAAATCAGAACCTTGGGCATTTTTCTTCTCCCTCTCCCCTTTAGGGGAGTTTTGCGGTCGGTCATGCCCCCGGCATGACCTGAACAGCGCGGGGCGCGGTTCACCTAAAACTGGCCGGGGAGAGGGGCAGTTTCTCGCTCCGGCCCTATGCTGTGAGTGGATTGCTTGTGGAGCCGCCCCTCTCCCAACCCTCTCCCCTGAAGCGGAGAGGGCTATAAGGGTTTCAGGCTGCCTTGACGGTCGCGTAGGCCCAGTCGAGCCAGGGACCGAGCGCCTCGATATCGGCGGTATCGACCGTGGCGCCGCACCAGATGCGAAGACCGGCGGGCGCATCGCGATATCCGGCGATGTCGAATGCGGCCCCTTCCTTTTCCAGAAGGCCCGCCATCTGCTTGATGAACGCCTCGTCCGCGCCCTCGACGGTCAGGCAGACGCTGGTGCGGGACCGCGTGGCCGGATCGGCGGCAAGATGGCCCAGCCAGTCGCGTTCGGCCACGATCCGGTCGAGCGCGGCGGCATTGGCATCGCTGCGCGCGATCAGCCCCTCAAGGCCGCCAAGCGACTTGGCCCATTCCAGCGCAAAGATGGCATCCTCTACCGCCAGCATCGACGGCGTGTTGATCGTCTCGCCCTTGAACACACCCTCGGCCAGCTTGCCCTTGGCCATCAGGCGGAACACCTTGGGCAGCGGCCAGGCGGGGATATAGGTTTCCAGCCGTTCCACAGCGCGCGGGCCAAGGATCAGGACGCCATGCGCGCCCTCGCCGCCCAGCACCTTTTGCCAGCTGAAGGTGGCGACATCGATCTTGGTCCAGTCGATGTCATAGGCGAACACCGCACTGGTCGAATCGGCGAAGGACAGCCCCTCGCGGTCGGCCGGGATCCAGTCCGCGTTCGGCACGCGAACGCCGCTGGTCGTGCCGTTCCAGGTGAACAGCACATCGTTCGACCAGTCGACCGCGTTCAGATCAGGCAGATGGCCGTAATCGGCGCGGATGACGGTGGGATCGAGCTTCAGTTGCTTGACCGCATCGGTCACCCAGCCTTCGCCAAAGCTTTCCCATGCCAGCGCGGTGACGGGCCGTGCGCCCAGCATTGCCCACATCGCCATTTCATAGGCGCCAGTGTCGGACGCGGGCACGATACCGATGCGGTGGGTGTCCGGCAGGCGCAGCATCTCGCGCATCAGGTCGATGGCGTATTGCAGGCGTTGCTTGCCAAGCTTTGACCGGTGCGAACGGCCGAGCGAATCGACGGCCAGCTTGTCGAGCGACCAGCCGGGCGGCTTGGCACAGGGACCGGAGGAAAAATGGGGGCGCGCCGGAAGAGTGGCGGGCTTGGCGGGCGCAAGGGTTGCGCCGGCGGCAGTCAAGTCAGTCATGTCAGTCTCTCCTTGCAGAGAGCACGCGCGGCGTTGGGACCGCGTGGCCCATCGACCGCCCTATAGACCCGCACTTCGCTGTCAACCGATTTCGCCGGGCCGTCCGGAATGTGCGGCCTGTCGTGCCGGGCGTTGCGTGGTTGCCCCGCCATCCGTCATAGCAAGGCCATGCCCAGTTGCTTGCGTCCGACCCTCCCTTTCATCCTGCTCCTGATGCTGGCCGGATGCGTGTTCGGCGGGGGCGGGGATGAACGCTCGCAACAGCGCATCCGCCCGCGGGCCGGCGGGCCGGTGACCGTGCGGCGTCCAGCGACGGCGGATACGCTGCAATGCCATGCCGAGCTGGCGCAGGCGGGCGTCAGCTTCACGCCCTTGCCCGATCAGGATTTCGGCAGCGGCTGCCTGGTCGAAGGCGCCGTGCGGCTCGACGATTACGGCCTGCCGACCAGCGGGCTGAAGGCGATCCGGTGCCCGCTGGCCCAGCGATTTGTGGCCTGGACCCGCTATGCGGTGCAGCCTGCGGCCCGGATCGTTTATGGTCAGGCGGTGGTGCGCATCGAAACCTATGGCACGTTCAGTTGCCGGGGCATCGTGGGCAACGGCACTGCGGCGAGCGGCCGGGTGTCACAGCACGGGCTGGCCAATGCCATCGACATTGCCGGCTTTACCCTGTCCGACGGGCGCCGGGTGACACTGACCGATGGATGGAACAGCCAAGACGAGCGCGATCGCAGGTTCCTGCGCCTAATCCACGAAAGCGCGTGCAAGCGGTTCACCACGGTGCTCAGCCCCGATTACAATGCCGCGCACTACAACCATTTCCATTTCGACATGAGCGGTCGCGGCTTTTGCCGGTAAGGCGGGGTCAGCCCGCAGCCTCGACCTGTTCGGCCAGTTCCAGCCACCGCATCTCGGCCGCGTCCTTTTCATCCCGCGCCTTGGCGATGGCGTCGGTCAGCGCGGCAAACCGCTTTGGATCGGCTGTGTAGAGTTTCGGATCAGCGAGCGCCGCCTCGTCCCGCGCAATGGCGGCATCCAGTTCCTCGATCCGCTTGGGCAGCAGATCATAGTCGCGTTGATCCTTGTAACTCAGCTTGACCGATTTCGGCTTGGGCGGCGCGGCCTCGACGGGCTTGGCGGTCGCCTTCTTCGCCTCTGGTCGGATGCGGCGCTTGTCCTCCCAGTCTGCATAGCCGCCGACCACCGCATCGATGGTGCCGCTGCCGTCCAGGCCCAGCGTGACTGTTACCGTGCGGTCCAGAAAGTCGCGGTCATGGCTGACGATCAGGACGGTGCCGTCATATTCGCCGATCACGTCCTGCAACAGATCGAGCGTTTCGAGGTCCAGGTCGTTGGTCGGTTCGTCCAGCACCAAGAGGTTGCTGGGCCGGGCGAATTCGCGCGCCATCAGCAGTCGCGACCGTTCACCGCCGGACAGGGTGCCGACTTTCGCGTCCACCATTTCCGGCGGGAACAGGAATTCCTTCAGATAGCCATGGACGTGCTTGCGCGTGCCCCGCACGTCCAGCCACTCGCCGCCATCGGCCAGCACGTCCCGCACCGTCTTGTCCGGCGCCATCTTGCTGCGCTGCTGGTCGATGACGATCATGTCGATGGTCTTGGCCAGCTTGATCTCGCCCGCATCGGGCGCGACTTCGCCGGTCAGCAGCTTGATCAGCGTGGACTTGCCCGCGCCATTGCGCCCGACAATGCCGATCCGGTCGCCGCGCGTGATTCGAAAGCTGAAATCCCGGATGATCGCCCGGTCGCCATAGGATTTGGTTACGCCCTTGGCGTCGATCACGACTTTGGTCTTGCTGTCATCGGACGATGCGGCAAGTGCGGCCGTGCCCTGCATCCCGGTCATCGCCGCCCGTTCGGCGCGCATCTCGATCAGCTTGTTGAGCCGCCCCATGTTGCGCCGCCTGCGCCCGGTGACCCCGCGCTGCAGCCAGTGCTCCTCCAGCTTCAGCCGGGCATCCAGCCGTTCGGCCGCGCGCTGTTCCTCGGCCTCGACCTGTTCGGTCCATGCCTCGAACCCGCCAAAGCCGATTTCGGAGCGGCGCATGGTTCCCCGGTCCAGCCAGAAGGTCTGGCGCGTCAGGCGCGTCAGGAATGTGCGATCGTGGCTGATCACGACGAACGCGCCGCGAAACCGGGTCAGCCAGTCCTCCAGCCATTCGATTGCGGCGATATCCAGATGGTTGGTCGGCTCGTCGAGCAGCAGCACATCGGGATCCTGCGCCAGCGCGCGGGCGATTGCCGCCCGCCGCCGCTCGCCGCCCGATGCGGTCGCCGCCTCGCGCTCCATGTCGATGCCCAGCTGGTCGGCGATGGCCGCGACCTCGTGCCGTTCCGGCGCATCCGCACCCGCCAGCGCAAAGTCCATCAGCGTCGCATGGCCAGCGACAGAAGGGTCCTGTTCCAGCAGGATGACGCGCGTGCCCGGCACGATCACCCGCTTGCCCTCGTCCGCCTCGATCTTGCCCGACAGCAGCTTGAGCAGCGTCGTCTTGCCTGCGCCGTTCCGCCCGATCAGCGCCAGCCGGTCGCGCGCGCCGATATACAGGTTCAGCCCCTGGAACAGCCAGCCGCTGCCCTGGACCAGACCCAGATTTTCAAAGCTCAGAATGGGTGCCGCCATGCCGCGCCACCTAGGTGGACTGTGGCGCTGCGGCAAGCACCGGAAAGGATTCGGCCTTGCGCGGCGCTTACCGTCCCATTCACGGGTTGTTCAACGCGGCAATTTTATGGCAACGCCCATGAATATGGCGGGCAAATCCCTCTTTCTGGCGGCGCTTGTGCTGGTCAGCGGTGCAGGCTTCGACGCGGCGGCGGCGCAGCGGCGCCCGCGCGTCGACCAGCAGGCAGCGCATCAGGGCCGTGCCGAAGGGCGATTGCTGCCGTCCCGCGAGATCGAGCGGCGCGTCGTTCCCCAGATGAAGGGCGCGGAATATCTGGGTTTCGATTTCGATTCGGGGACCGCCATTTACACGCTGAAATTCCTGCGCGATGGCAATGTGATCTGGGTTGATGTCGATGCACGGTCGGGTCGCATCCTGGGTCGCACCGGCCGCTAACGCGGTACACACGCAAAAAAGAGGAGCAACGGATGCGCGTTCTGATCGTCGAGGATGAGCCCAATCTGCGCCAGCAGCTCCATAACACGCTGGTCGGCGCCGGATATGCCGTGGACACCGCCTCCGATGGCGAAGAAGGGCATTTTCTCGGCTCGACGGAGAGCTATGACGCAATCATCCTCGACCTGGGCCTGCCCGAAGTGGACGGGCTGACCGTCCTTGACCGCTGGCGGCGGGAAGGGCGGACGACCCCCGTGCTGGTGCTGACGGCCCGGGACAGCTGGTCGGACAAGGTCGCCGGGCTGGACGCCGGTGCCGATGATTATGTCGCCAAGCCGTTTCAGTCGGAGGAGCTGATCGCCCGTCTGCGCGCCCTGATCCGCCGCGCGTCTGGCAATGCGTCGGCCGAACTGATCGCGGGCGACATTCGCCTCGACACGCGGTCGGGCAAGGTGACCAAGGCCGGCGAGCCGGTGAAGCTGACGGCGCAGGAATATAAGCTGCTGTCCTATCTGCTGCATCACAAGGGCAAGGTGGTCAGCCGGACCGAGCTGATCGAGCACATCTATGATCAGGATTTCGACCGCGATTCGAACACGATCGAGGTGTTCGTGACGCGCATCCGCAAGAAATTGGGCGCGGACGTTATCACTACGATCCGTGGCCTGGGCTACAGCCTGGACGAACCGGCCGACGCCTGAGGGGCGGCGCGGGATGCGGGCTGGCATGGCATTGAGCAACCTGTTTCCCCGGATGTCCTGGCCGCGGGACAAGGCGAGCCGCGCCGCAGCCCCGGACGACGTCACCCCCTCGCGCCATGTGCGGGTGACGGGATCGCTGAGCAGGCGGATGATCGTCATCGCCACCGCCTGGATCCTGCTGTTGCTGGCGGGCGGCGGCTTTGCCCTTGATCGGGTGCTGACCAGCACGATCACCCGTACGTTCGACGATCAGCTGACCTATGTGCTCAAGACGCTGATCCTGTCGGCCGAACTCGATTCAACGGGGCAGGTGGTGTTCAACCGCGAACTTGCCGATCAGCGGTTTCTGGAGCCCAGCTCCGGCTTTTACTGGCAGGTCAGCGGCGGCGGGGTGGAACCCTTTCCCTCCCGCTCGCTATGGGACCGCCGGTTGCGCACCGACGGCGTGCATTTCGATCGCGGCGTCCATGTCTATGACAGCAACCAGTTTCGCGACGAGGTGCTGCGGGTTGCCGAACGCGACGCGCAATTGCCGGGATCAAAGACCGTCTGGCGGTTTCAGGTGGCACAGGACCGGGCGGCGCTGAATGGGCAGCTGGCGGAACTGCGTCAGACGGTCGTGCGCAGCTTCGCCATTCTCGGCATCGGTCTGATCGTGATGGCGGTGCTGCAGACCTGGTACGGCCTGTTGCCCCTGCGCAAGGTTCAAAAGGAAATCGCCAATCTGCGCGCCGGAACGACGACCCGGGTGGCAGGCACCATGCCGGCCGAGGTTGCGCCGATGATCGAGGAGCTGAACGCACTGGTCGCGCATAACGACCGTCAGGCGGAAGAGGCGCGCCGCCATGCCGGCAACCTTGCCCATGCGCTGAAAACGCCGCTGACGGTCATCATGAACGGCGCGGCGGCGGGTCAGGCTGATCTGGCCGACACCGTGATCCGGGAAGCGCGCACGATGCGGCGACAGGTGGACCACCATCTGGCCCGCGCCCGCGCAGTCGGCAGGCGGGGGTCGGCGCACAGCCGCGCCGCCGTATGGCCCTCGGTCGAGGCGGTCGAGCGGGCGGTTGCCCGGCTCTATCCCAATGTCCGCATCGATGTGACCGGACCGACCGATCCGATCGCCCGGATCGAACGTCAGGATCTGGACGAAATCCTGGGCAATCTGGTCGAAAATGCCGCCAAATATGGCGGGGGCAGCGTGTTCGTCACCGTGGTGACCGAAGCCGGCTATGTCGAAATCCAGGTCGAGGACGATGGCGTCGGCATTCCGGAGGCGGATCGCATCCGCATCTTTGACCGCGGCGTCCGGCTGGACAGCGGCAAGCCGGGCACCGGCCTTGGCCTGGCCATCGTGCGCGACGTTGCCGAATTGTACGAAGGCACCGTGGCGCTGGAGGAAAGCGAGGATCTGGGCGGCCTGCTCGTCCGGCTGCGCCTGCCGTCCGCCTGAACCGGCCATGGTCCCTGCCATGGTCCGCGCCCTCGTCGGCCCGGCCATTTCCTTTCCTGCCCATGCACAGTAAGGGGCAGCGCCATGCCGCCTGCGCTTGCCCATATCGACACCTGGATCTTTGATCTGGACAACACGCTGTATCCGGCGTCGTCGAACCTGTTCGCCCGGATCGATGCGCGGATGACCGATTATATCGCCCGGCTGCTCGGCCTGTCGCAGGACGAGGCCTATGCCCTGCAAAAGCAGTATTATTTCGATCATGGGACGACGCTGGCGGGGCTGATGGCCCGGCATGGCGTCGATCCGCAGCATTTCCTGGACGATGTCCACGCGGTCGAACTGGACGTGATCGACCCCGACCCGGTGCTGGCTGCGCGCATCGCGGCGCTGCCTGGCCGCAAGCTGGTCTTTACCAACGGCGATACCGCCTATGCCGAGCGGGTGCTGGACAAGCGCGGGCTGGGCAGCGTGTTCGAGGGGGTGTGCGACATCCTGGCTACCGGACTGGTCCCAAAACCCGATCCGCGCGCCTATGCCACGCTGTGCGCCGATCATCGGGTGCAGCCGCAAAACGCACTGTTTGCCGAGGATCTGGCCCGCAATCTTGCGCCCGCCAAGGCCATCGGCATGGCGACGCTGTGGATCGACGGCGGATCGGAACAGCCGCCCGCCGACGCCCTGCCCGATTATATCGATTTCACGACGCATGACCTGAGCCACTGGCTCGCAGACCTTCATGGGGAACTCGCATGACCGACGCGCTTCAAGCCACCATCGATCAGGCATGGGACGATCGTGCCAGCCTGTCGCTGACCACCACCGGCGAAGTGCGCGATGCCGTCGAATCGGCGATTGCGCTGCTGGACGCGGGCGAGGCGCGCGTGGCCGAACCGGATGGCGAAGGGGGCTGGCGCGTCAATCAGTGGCTGAAAAAGGCGGTGCTGCTGTCGTTCCGCCTCAATGACAATGTCGTCATCGATGGCGGTGCGGCGGGGGCGCCCGCATTTGACAAGGTGCCGAGCAAGTTTGCCGGATGGGACGATGCCCGGTTCCGTGAGGCGGGGTTCCGCGTCGTGCCCGGCGCGGTTGCGCGGCGCGGGTCGTTCATCGCCAAGGGCGCGATCCTGATGCCCAGTTTCGTCAACATCGGCGCCCATGTCGGTGAGGGGACGATGGTCGACACCTGGGCAACGGTCGGTTCCTGCGCGCAGATCGGGCGGAACGTTCACCTGTCCGGCGGTGCCGGGATCGGCGGGGTGCTCGAACCGCTTCAGGCAGGCCCCGTGGTGATCGAGGACGGCGCATTCATCGGCGCGCGTGCCGAAGTGGCAGAGGGCGTTCGCGTCGGCGAGGGCGCAGTCCTGTCGATGGGTGTCTATCTGGGTGCGTCGACCAAGATCATCGACCGCGAGACGGGCAAGGTTCACCGCGGCTTCGTGCCCCCCTATTCGGTGGTGGTGCCCGGCAGCATCGGCGGCGGCGACGGCAAGCCTGCGCTGTATTGCGCCGTGATCGTCAAGCGGGTCGATGCCCAGACGCGGTCGAAGACCAGCATCAACGATCTGCTGCGCGATTAAGGGCGGGTCGGGCCGGCTTAGCACCAATGAGCTGGGCGCAAATGAAAAAGGCGGGGCCGAAACCCCGCCTTTTTCAATTCTGGTGCGGCCGAGAAGACTCGAACTTCCACGTCCTTTCGGACACAACGACCTCAACGTTGCGCGTCTACCAGTTCCGCCACGGCCGCACGTGAAGGACCGGGTGGCTGGCATCCGGTCGCTGGCAGGTCGCGGCCAATAGCAAGGCGGCGCGGGGCTGGCAATGAGTCAAATCCTGCCGCCCCGCCGCTATCCGACCAGCCCCAGGCCGATCACCAGCATCAGGAACAGCGTCAGGATGATCGTAATGAACACCGACAGCATCGCCGTTCGCCACAGCGCGCTGAACCGGGACAGGCGATAGGCGCCGCGCAACTGGCGATAGAGGTGGAAGGGCGGGGCAAGCATGATGACCCAGCCAATCAGGGCCCAAGAGGCACCCAGCCCCTGCGCGATCGTCACCGTGATGAACAGAAGGGACATGAACGAAATGGAATAGGTGACAAAGATCGCATGGTCGTACCCGCGCAGGCCCCGTTTCCATGCGAACAGAATCCAGACGAACGGGATTGACAGCGGGATCAGCAACCAGCTGAATTTATAGGTATTTGCCTGCAGCTTATACAGCATCAGGCCGGGATCGGATCGTGCCTTGGCAATGCCCTTGTCCAGCCGTTTCCACCCCGTCTTGATCGCGCTGTCGCCATCGTCACCGTTGATGACAAAGGCGGGACCCATGTTTTTCAGGATATCCGCCTGGATCTTGAGCTGGTTGACCTTCTGCACCTGAGCGGGTCGTCCGGGCATATCCTGGGGCATGGCGTCCAGCCTGGCCGTTTCCGTGCTGAGCTGCGCGCGGACCTTGCCAAGCTCTTCCTTCATTTCGGCCGACGCCGCCGGGTCCATCTTCACTTCTGTCGGCACCTGGATGCCCATGATCTGGAGCACGGCGAACATGGTGAAGATGGAAAACAGGAACATCGCCATAGGCGAGACGAATCGCGCCCGTTCGCCATCGATATAGCGCCGGGTCAATTCGCCCGGCCGGGTGATCAGCATGGGCAGCGTCGCCCACATCTTGCCTTCGAAATGCAGGACGCCGTGCAGCAGATCGTGCCAGATCGCGCCGATACTGCGATGGACATGGCCGGCCTGCCCACACCGGTGGCAATGCGGCCCGATCAGCGTCGTCCCGCAATTCAGGCACAGCGTGCCCGCATCGCCATGTCCCTCACCGGCGCGCGGTTCCACCGCACGACCCATCAGCGCGCCCGTGGCAAGTTCCCCTGCCGCCTCGATTCCCCCCGTCATGTGCGAAGGGCTATCAATTTTTCCGCTGCAATGCGAGAGAGGGGGCCGGAGAAAAGCCGATGACCGCAACCGTCGAAATCGCCCGCCCCGCTGCCGATCCCAAGGCGTTGATCGAGGGGATGGCCCGCGCCGCCCGCGCCGCATCCGCTGCGCTGGCGGCAATGCCGACGGCTGAAAAGGCCGCTGCACTGCGCGCCTGTGCCGCCGCCATCCGTGCGCATGGTGCGGCGATCATCGCTGCCAATAGCCGCGACATGGACCGCGCCGCCGCCAATGGCCTGTCGCCTGCCATGCTTGATCGGCTGAAGCTGGACGACAAGCGGGTGGAGGGCATGGCGGCAGGGGTCGAGGCTGTGGCGGGCCTGACCGATCCGGTGGGTCGGGTGATCGACCAGTCGACCCGGCCCAACGGGATGCTGCTGAAGCGGGTGCGCGTGCCGATCGGGGTCATCGGCATCATTTATGAAAGCCGCCCCAATGTGACCGCCGACGCCGGCGCGCTGTGCGTCATGGCGGGCAATGCCGCGATCCTGCGGGGCGGATCGGAAGCGATCGAGAGCAACACCGCGATCCATGCCGCGCTGGTCGACGGGCTGGCGGCGGCGGGTGCGCCGGTGGACGCGATCCAGCTGGTTCCCACGACCGACCGTGCGGCGGTGGGCGCGATGCTGGGCGCGGACGGCCTTATCGACCTGATTGTCCCGCGCGGCGGCAAGTCGCTGGTCGCGCGGGTGCAGGCAGAGGCGCGGGTGCCCGTGCTCGCCCATCTGGACGGTATCTGTCACACCTATATCGACGGGTCGGCCGATCCGTCGATGGCGCTGGCCATTGCAGTGAATGCCAAGATGCGCCGGACGGGCATTTGCGGGGCAACCGAAACGCTGCTGATCGACCGGGCATTTGCCAATCCCGCGCCGATCCTGGCCGCGCTGGCCGAGGCGGGTTGCGAACTGCGCGGAGACGATTCGGTGCGCGCCATCGAACCGCGCGTCGTACCGGTCGCCGCCAATGACTGGGACACGGAATATCTGGAACCGATCCTGTCGGTGGCGCTGGTCGATGGCGTCGATGCGGCGATGGCCCATATCGACCGGCATTCCAGTCGGCACACGGACGCGATCATCGCCAGCGATGCCGGTATTGCCAAGCGATTCCTGAACGGCGTCGATTCGGCGATCGTGATGTGGAACGCCTCTACCCAGTTTGCGGATGGCGGCGAGTTCGGGCTGGGCGCGGAAATCGGTATTTCGACCGGCCGCCTGCACGCGCGCGGTCCCGTCGCGCTGGAAGGGCTGACGACGTACAAATGGCAGGTGATCGGCACCGGCCAGGTGCGGCCGTAACCGGGGGCGCGTCGTCTGAAGCGCATCGGCATCCTGGGCGGATCGTTCAATCCCGCCCATCGCGGCCACCGCCATATCTCGCTGGAAGCCATGCGGGCGCTGGGGCTGGACGAGGTGTGGTGGCTGGTATCGCCGGGCAACCCGCTGAAGGACGGGGCATCGGACATGGCGCCGCTCGACCGGCGGCTGGCATCCGCCCGCGCCATGGCCCGGCGCGCGCCCATCCGGGCATCGGCATTGGAGACGCGGCTGGGCACCCGGTACACGCTGGATACCGTGCGCGCGATCCGGCGGCTCTATCCGCGCCACCGCTTCATCTGGCTGATGGGCGCGGACAATCTGGCCCAGTTTCACCGCTGGCGCGGCTGGCGCCGGATCGCGCAGGAGGTTCCGATTGCGGTTCTGACCCGTCCGGGGTATGATGACGATGCTCGCGCGAGTGCCGCGATGAGCTGGCTGCGGCGGTTCGTCCGCCCCGCAGGCCAGGGCAGGAACTGGACGAAGTGGAGATTGCCGGCCCTCGTGCTGCTGCGCTTCCGCCCCGATCCCACCTCGGCGACCCGCATCCGGGCCGTCAACCCCGGCTGGCACAGGCCACCGGGATCCCCAACCCGCCCATCCTTCCCCAGCCGCTAGGAGGTTCCTTGGCAACCCGACCCCAATCCGTGTCCCCATCCAGCCCGCAGGAAGCGGAGGCGTTGCACCAGCTAGTCCTCGCCTCGCTGGACGATGACCAGGCGGTGGAAACCGTTTCCATCCCGCTCGCCGGCAAGTCGAGCATCGCCGATTACATGGTGATCGCATCGGGCAAGTCGACGCGGCAGGTGGCATCCATGGCGACCAAGCTGGCGGAAAAGATCAAGGCGCAGTGCGGCCGCACGGCGCGGGTCGAGGGGCTGGCAACGGCCGACTGGGTGCTGATCGATGCGGGCGACGTGATCGTCCACCTGTTCCGCCCGGAAGTACGCAGTTTCTATAATCTCGAGCGGATGTGGTCGTTCGGCGATACGCCGGCGGCCGGCGGCGCCGCCTGATTCCGCCCGCCCGACCCGGCTGATGCTGCTGCACATCGTCGCGCGCGGGCGCATCGGCCGGGGGGCGGAGGCGGAGCTGGTCGACCGCTATCTGAAACGGGTCAGCTGGCCCGTCCGCATCACCGAATTGCCCGATCA
The DNA here is from genome assembly GCF_049889035.1 of Sphingomonas eleionomae. Classification (NCBI taxonomy): domain Bacteria; kingdom Pseudomonadati; phylum Pseudomonadota; class Alphaproteobacteria; order Sphingomonadales; family Sphingomonadaceae; genus Sphingomonas; species Sphingomonas eleionomae. The sequence goes on from NZ_JBLTWP010000002.1 coordinate 466,062, forward strand.
GGGCGGGCGCATCCCGCCCATCGAGCCGGGAACCCGTCTGGTCCTGCTCGATGAAAAGGGGCGCGACCTGCCGTCCGTCGATCTGGCGGCGACGCTGGGCCGCTGGCGCGACGATGGCGTGCGCGAGGCGCGGTTCATGATCGGCGCTGCCGACGGGTTTGACGATGCTGAGCGAAAATCGGCGGACCTGCTGCTGTCCTTTGGCCGCCTGACCTGGCCGCATATGCTGGCCCGCGCGATGCTGGCCGAACAATTGTGGCGATCGGTCAGCATCCTGTCCGGCCATCCCTATCATCGGGAGGGGTGATGGCAGCCCGGCCGATCCTCGCCCTGATCGCGCTGGCCACGCTGGGTGCTGCGCCAGCGGCCGACATTGCCCGCCAGCGCGCCGCCCTGGCCGAGGCGCGGCAGGCCAGCGCCGCTGCGGCCGAGCGTGCGCGGGCGCTGGAACAGCAGGCGGCCGATGCCGGCGATGCGGCGATCCGTGCCGGACAGGCGCGGGCGGCACTGGTCGCCCGGATTGCGGAAGCGGAGGCCGAACTGACGGCCGCGCGGGCGCGTGTCGCCCTGGCCGCGCGGCTGCTTGGCGAACAGCGCCGTCGATTGGTGGAGCGGCAACAGGGGATCGTGCGGCTGATCGCGGCGATCCAGTCACTGGCCCGCCGGCCCGCCGCGCTCGCGCTGGCCCGGCCGGGCAGTACCGACGATATCGTCCATGCCCGGGCCGTGCTGGGCACGCTGGTCCCCGTGATCCGCCAGCGCACGGCAGCCATCCGTCGGGAAATTGCCGGATCGCAGCGGCTGCGCGCGGCGGCGAGCCAGTCGGTCGATGCCCTGTCCCGGTCCCGCGCGACGCTCGAGACACGGCGGATCGAACTGGCCCGCCTCGAATCGACCGAGCGGCTGCGCGCCGAACGACTGGGTCGGGTGGCGCTGGGCGAAAGCGACCGGGCCATCGCGCTGGGTGAACGGGCACGCGACCTGATCGACCAGATGGCGGAGGGGGACCGCGCACAGGCAGTGCTGGGCGACCTGATGGCGTTGCCCGATCCGCTGCCCCGGCCGGGCAAGAGCGGGGCGACGGCGGCGGTACGCGGCACGGCGCCGGGTTACCGCGTGCCTGCGATGGGCCGGGTCGTTGCCGGCTATGGCGGCGTCACTTCTGCCGGGGTGCGCGCGCGGGGCACGACGCTGGCAGCAGCGCCCCTGGCGGTGGTTGTCGCCCCGGCACAGGGTCAGGTGATCCATGCAGCTTCATTCCGCAGCTATGGCGGGGTCGTCATCGTCGATCACGGCGCTGGCTGGACCACCCTGATTTCCGGCCTGGATACGATCAGCGTCCGGACGGGGCAGCAGGTGGCGGCGGGCCAGCCGCTTGGTCGCATGGCGGCCAGCGGCACGCCGGAACTGACCGTTGAACTGCGCCGACGCGGCCGTCCCGTCGACTGGCTGTCGCTGATCGACTGAGGGCCCTTGGCGGGGGGCGCGCCGCCCGCTACGCCTTGGGCCATGCCTCCCTATCTCGAACTCATGCAGCGCGCGCTCGACCACGGGGTGGAACAGCGCGATCGCACCGGCGTCGGCACGCTCAGCGTGTTCGGCCATCAGATGCGCTTTGATCTGGCCAAGGGCTTTCCGGTGCTGACGACGAAAAAGCTGCATCTGCGATCGATCATCATCGAACTGCTCTGGTTCCTGCGCGGCGACACCAATGTGCGCTGGTTGCAGGATCGCAAGGTCAGCATCTGGGACGAATGGGCCAATGCGGCGGGCGACCTAGGCCCCGTGTACGGCAAGCAATGGCGGCACTGGGAAACGCCCGATGGTCGCACGATCGACCAGATCGCCGATCTGGTGCAGCAGATCCGCACTCAACCCGCCAGCCGCCGCCAGATCGTGTCTGCGTGGAACCCCGGCGAACTGCACCGCATGGCGCTGGCACCGTGCCATTGCCTGTTCCAGACCCATGTGGCGAACGGCAAGCTGTCGCTGCTGCTGTATCAGCGGTCGGCCGATATCTTTCTGGGCGTGCCGTTCAACATCGCCAGCTATGCGCTGCTGACGCACATCCTTGCCCAGCAATGCGATCTGGAGGTTGGGGAATTCATCTGGACCGGTGGCGATTGCCACCTCTACCTGAACCACCTCGATCAGGCGCGCGAACAGCTGTCGCGCACGCCCGGCCCGCTGCCCCGGCTTGAAATCCTGCGCCGCCCGGACAGCATCGACGGGTATGACTATGAGGATTTCGTGATCCACGATTATGTGGCGCAGCCGCATATCAAGGCACCGGTGGCGGTATGATGACGCTTTACCTTGCCCGGGCGACCAATGGCGTGATCGGCCGCGACGGCGATCTGCCCTGGCGGCTGCCCGCCGATCTGAAGCGGTTCAAGGCGCTGACCATGGGCAAGCCGATGGTGATGGGCCGCAAGACGTTCGAAAGCTTCCCCAGCCCACTGCCCGGCCGCCGCCATATCGTGCTGACCCGCGATGCGAACTGGTCCGCTGCCGGAGCCGAGGTGGTGCACAGTGTCGATGCCGCGGTGGCACTGGCGGGCGATGTTCCCGACGTGGCGATCATTGGCGGGGCAGAGGTTTTTGCCCTGTTCATGCCCATGGCCGACCGGATCGAACTGACCGAGGTTCATGCCGAGCCGGAGGGGGACGCCAGCGTTCCCGCCTTTGGCCCGGAATGGCGGGAGGCGGCGCGGGAGGACCATGCCGCCGAGGGGGATCGCCCAGCGTTCAGTTTCGTGACGCTCGTTCGCGGGTAAGCGCCGTTCGCCTTGGACCATCGCCGGGAACCGCGTTAGCATCGCGCGGGAAAAACGGGATGAGGAGGGGGCGATGATCCGCAAGCTGCTGCTGGGTGTGCTGGCCCTTGTCCTGATCGCTGCCACCGCCTTTTTCACCCTGGCCCCCGGCATCGCCGAGCGGGGGATGAACCGTGTCGTTGCCGGCCAACGGCCTGAAATCACGCCCGCTGCCCGCGCGCTGCACCGCCGGCTGGCGGTGGCAGATCTGCATGGCGATACCCTGTTGTGGAAACGCAGCCTGCTCAACCGCTCTGACCGCGGGCAGGTCGATCTGCCCCGGCTGCGTGCTGGCAATGTCGCGCTTCAGGTGTTCTCCAGCGTCACCAAGACCCCGAAAAATCAGAATTACGCCGCCAATACGGGCGAAACGGACAACATCACCCTGCTCGCCATCGGGCAGATGCAGCCGCCGCGCACCTGGGGTTCGTTGCTGGAACGATCGCTGTTCCACGCCGAAAAGCTGCGCGCGGCAGAGGCCGGATCAGCCGGCGCGTTGCGGGTCATCGACAGCCCGGCGGCGCTGGACGGCCTGGTCGCCGATCGCCGTCGCGGGGTAAAGGTGACCGGCGCCTTGCTGTCGGTCGAGGGGCTGCACAATCTGGAGGGGCGGCTGGACAATGTGGACCGGCTGTATGCCGCCGGATTTCGCATGGCCGGCCTGGTGCATTTTTTCGACAATGAAGTCGCCGGGTCGATGCACGGGGTGGCCAGGGGCGGGCTGACCCCGCTGGGGCGACAGGTGATCCGGCGGATGGAGGCGCGCGGCATGATCGTCGATATCGCCCATGCCAGCCATCAGTCGGTGGCCGAAATCCTGGCCATGGTCCGCCGGCCTGTCCTGTCCAGCCATGGCGGTGTTCAGGCGGTTTGCCGGGAAAACCGCAATCTGACCGATGATGAGATCCGCGGCGTTGCCCGCACCGGCGGGGTGGTCGGCATCGGTTATTGGGACGGCGCGGTCTGTTCCGTGGACGTATCGGCGATCATCCAGTCGATCCTGCACGTCCGCGATGTTGCCGGCATCGACCATGTCGGACTGGGATCGGATTTCGACGGCGCAGTGACCACCGGGTTCGATACCGGCGAACTGGTCCTGATCACGCAAGGGTTGATCGATGCCGGCCTGTCCGAACGCGATATCGCAAAGGTGATGGGTGGCAATGTGCTGCGCGTGCTGCGGGCAGGGATTGCGCCGCTGCCCTAGCGGATGACGGATGTGCCGGATGCGGACGGGCTGGCCCGCCCGGTTCCGGTCAGACCCGCATCGGCATCAGGACGTAGAGCGCGGCCGATTTGTCGTTTTCGCGGATCAGTGTGGGCGCCCCGGCATCGGCCAGATGCACCTCGATCGCATCGCCTTCGACCTGGCTCAGAATGTCGAGCAGATATTTGGCGTTGAACCCGATTTCGAATCCCATGGCGGCATAGTCGCCGGGCACTTCCTCGGCAGCGGTGCCGTGTTCCGGGCTGGTGACGGACAGCGTGACCTTGTCCCGGTCCAGCGCCAGCTTGACGGGCCGCGCCTTTTCCGTGGCGATGGTCGACACGCGGTCGACGCCGGCCATCAGGCTTTTCGGATCGATCTTGAGGAGCTTATCATTCGCGGTCGGGATGACGCGGCTGTAATCCGGGAAGGTGCCGTCGATCAGCTTGGACGTCAGGATCGCCTGTCCCAGGTCAAAGCGGATCTTGGACGTGGACAGCGAAACGCCGACCGATCCGTCCACTTCGTCCAGCAGCTTGCGCAGTTCGTTCACGCATTTGCGCGGCACGATCACGCCGGGCATTTCCTCTGCGCCATCGGGGCGCGGCACGGTGACGCGGGCCAGCCGGTGGCCGTCGGTCGCCGCGGCCTTCAGCACCGGCTGCGCCTCATCCGTCACGTGCAGGAAGATGCCGTTCAGATAATAGCGCGTTTCCTCGGTAGAGATCGCAAAACGGGTCTTGTCGATGATCTGCTTGAGCGTGGCGACGGGCAGTTCGAACTGGACCGGCAATTCGCCCTCGGCAATCACCGGGAAATCGTCGCGCGGCAGCGTCTGCAGGCTGAACCGGGCGCGGCCGGCCGTCACGGTCAGTCGGCCGTCGCCGGCGGCCAGTTGCACCTGCGCGCCCTCCGGCAGCTTGCGGGCGATGTCGAACAGCATGTGCGCGGGCACCGTGATCGCGCCCGACGTTTCGATATCGGCCTTCAGCGTCTCGTCCACCTGCAGGTCGAGGTCGGTGGCCATCAGGCGGATGACACCGTCGCCGGTGGCGTCGATGAGGACGTTGGACAGGATGGGAATGGTGTTCCGCCGCTCCACCACCGAATGGACATGGCTCAGCCCCTTGAGAAGCGTCGCGCGTTCGATCGTGGCCTTCATGTCCGTTCTATCCCCCGGGGCTTCTCGCCCTGTTTTCCGATGCCGTTCCGAGTGGACTGGATTCGGTTAACAGCTGGTAATACCGCCTCATCCTTAACGGCAAAAAGGGCCGGGGCAAGCGGCCCCGACCCTTTCCCGCCTGATTTGGCGATGCTTGCCGATCAGAAGCGCAGACCGACGCCCGCGACAACCTGATGCCGGTCGGTATCGACATCGAAATTGCCGATCGTGCCGCCTTCGTTGAACTCCAGGCGGGCATCGCCATAGTTGGAATAGCGATATTCGACCTTGGCAAAGGTGTTGGTGCCGATGGCCTGCTCAACGCCGGCGCCCAGACGATAACCGTCCAGCTTGAAGTTGCGGCCGACCTCGGTCACGCCGTCGCTGGCCGTCGCGTCCAGACGGGCATTGGTATAACCGGCCTTCGCATAGACAAGGGTCGACGGTGTGGCGAGGATACCGGCGCGGGCGCCGACATACAGGTCACGACCGGTCTTCACCTGGCCATAGCCGAAATAGTTCGGATCGGTGTTGTTGTTGTCGACGCTGGCGGTCGAATCGCCGATTTCCGCTTCGGCACCGATCACGGCGCCACCGATCTGGTAATCATAGCCCAGCTCGGCGCTGTACTGGAAACCGTCGATCGACTGATCGTCGCCATCGATGTCCGAATCCTCGGTGCTGCCCGAACGCACATTGTCATAGCCGCCGAGCACGGCGATCCGTCCGCCCGTCCAGTTGGGCGCGGTATCCTGCGCCATGGCCGGCGTTGCGATCGTGGCGGCGCCAAGCGCCAAAAGGGTAAGGGTACGCATAACAACTCCTACTCAAAAACTCCGCTGCAAGAGCGCGGAGAGGCGGGTTAAGCGCAGGGCGACGCTGTCAGTTGCATGAACCGCACGTAAACGCCGATTAACCGTTGCAATTTCGCCACAGGGGCTTGAAACCATGGGGTATGAAAACAACCCGCTGGCCATTGCACGGGCGCGTCGGGACCGGCGTCTCCGGGAAATGCGTGGCTTTTTCCGCGCTGGTACTGGTCGGCCTGCTGGTCGCAGTGGACCCGGCGACTGCCCGGAATGTGATCGGCGTTTATGGCGCATGGGGTGCATTTTCCGACGCGATGCCCCGGCGATGCTATGCGATGGCACGTCCGCTGGATCGGGGCGGAGCGGCATTTGCGGCGATCGCCAACTGGCCGGGCGAGCGAATCAGGCATCAGTTGCACCTGCGATTGAGCCGCCCGCGCAGCGAGCGCGCACCCGTGACGCTGGCCGTCGGGGAACGGCGTTTCGTACTGATGGCCGGGCCATCGGACGCGTGGTCGCCCGATGCAGCAACCGATCAGGCGATCGTCACCGCAATGCGATCGGCCCGGTCGATGACGGTCGAAACCATCGCCGCCAATGGCCGGCCATTTGTCGACAGCTATGCCCTTAACGGGGCGGCGGCGGCCATCGATGCGGCCCGGCTTGGCTGCGGCACCGCCCCCCGACGCTGACGATAGGTCACGCAACTGGCATTCGGGCGCCAAATCGCCTATGTGGCGGTCATGCTCGACACCGTATCGCCGTCCATGCCCATTCCGGGGCATATCGACCCCGTGCCCGTCCCCCGCGCCCCTGCCGCGCGGACGGACGGCCGCATCGACCTGGTCGGGCAGTCGCGCGATGCGATCCGCGCCGCGCTGGAAGCTGCCGGGCTGGAGCCGAAGCAGGCCAAATTGCGCGCCAAGCAGATCTGGCACTGGATTTACAATCGCGGCGCGACCGCCTTTGATCAGATGACCGACATCGCCAAGGCGCAGCACCCATGGCTGGCCGAACGCTTCGTGATCGCCCGGCCAGAGGTGGTGGAGGCGCAGGTCTCGTCCGACGGCACGCGCAAATGGCTGCTGCGGTCGGATGACGGGCAGGATTACGAGATGGTATTCATCCCCGATGCCGATCGGGGGACGCTGTGCGTGTCGAGCCAGGTCGGCTGCACGCTCAACTGCCGGTTCTGCCATACCGGAACCATGCGGCTGGTCCGCAACCTGACCGCCAGCGAGATTGTCGGGCAGGTGATGCTGGCGCGCGATGCGCTGGGCGAATGGCCGAGCCAGCCCGAGGGGCGGATGCTGACCAACATCGTGATGATGGGCATGGGCGAGCCGCTGTATAATTTCGACAATGTCCGCGATGCGCTCCATATCGTCATGGATGGCGACGGCCTTGCCCTGTCCAAGCGGCGCATCACCCTGTCGACCAGCGGCGTCGTGCCGATGATGGCGCGGGCGGGCGAGGAAATCGGCGTGAACCTGGCGGTTTCGCTGCACGCCGTGACCAAGGAGGTGCGCGACGAAATCGTGCCGCTGAACCGCAAGTTCGGGATCGAGGAACTGCTTCAGGCGTGTGCCGATTATCCGGGCGCCAACAATGCCCGCCGCATCACGTTCGAATATGTGATGCTGAAGGACAAGAATGACAGCGACGCCGATGCGCGCGAACTGGTTCGCCTGATCCGCAAATATCGCCTGCCGGCCAAGGTTAACCTGATCCCGTTTAACCCCTGGCCCGGCGCGCCTTACGAATGTTCGACCCCGGAGCGGATCCGCGCGTTTTCGAACATTATTTTCGAGGCAGGGATTTCCGCCCCCACGCGCACCCCGCGCGGCCGCGACATCGATGCGGCGTGCGGGCAGCTGAAGACCGCGGCGGAAAAGAAGAGCCGGGCGGAACTTGATCGGCTGGCCGAGGAAAAGCAGGCCGCGCTGGGGTAAATGCCGCGCGCGTTGATCGTCGCGCCGTTACCCCCGCATGACCGGAAGCGGGATTATGGCTGCGCTTCGAACTGCGACAGCGCCTTTGTCGCAGCATCGCCGGCCGGTTTCCCGCTGCCCAGCGTTGCGGCGGCGGTCCAGGCGGCCTTGGCCTTTTCCTCATCGCCGGTAACCGCCCAGATATTGCCAGCCTCCAGCTGAACCGAGGCGTCGTCCGGTGCCAGTTCCAGGGCCTTGTTGATGTGCTGCACCGCCATCGGCATTTCGCGCAGCCGCCGCGCGAGCGTTGCCGACAACAGCCATGCCAGCGGATCGCGGTCGGCCAGCTTCAATGCCTGATCAAGGTCCGCCCGCGCGCTTTCCGGTTCGCCCTGCGCCACCCGGATCCGCGCCCGGTCCAGATACGCCTCGCCAAGCGCCGACCCGTTCAGCAGGCCGCCCGCGAGTGCCGCATCGATCGCCGATCGCGCGCGGCCAAGATCGCCAGCGGCGGCCCACGCATTGGCGGCCTGGGTCCAGTAATTGCCGGTCAGCCGCTCCTGCGCCACTTCGGCGGCACGGGCTGCGCTTTCAAAGGTTTCGGCCGCGCCCCGATAATTGCCGCGATTGCTGTACGCCATGCCCAGGCATTGCTGCGCCAGGTAGCCGCCGCCCGCCAGCCGCCAGTCCACCGCTTCCTTTTCGGCGGCATCGGGTTGTTCAGTGGCCAGGTCCAGGCAGCGGTCATACCGCGCGCGATCCTCTGCGCTGGGCGTCGCGGCGGCCTGAATGGCAATCAGCAGGGGCAGGATCATCGGGGCGTGCTCACATCCTCGATCGCGCGGCAGATCATCGCGATGTCGCTGTCGCCGGACAGCCGGTGGTCGCCGTTCTTGATCAGCCAGGTCTGCACCTCGGCTGAACGCAGTTGCCCGGCCAGATGCACGGCCCGTTCCCATGGCACATCGGGATCCGCCTGCCCCTGCAGGATGCGGACCGGGCAATCGATGGAAATGGTGCCATGGGTGATCCGGTTCGCCTCACCCGAGGACCAGAAGGCGCGGGTAAACACCGTGGGTTGCGGCGAATAGGTCGACGGCCGTTCGACGCGCCCTTCCTGAAGCAGCTTCAGCTTTTCGTCCTGCGAAAAGCCCCAGTCGGTAAAATCCGGTGCGGGCGCGATCAGGACCATACCCGCCACCCGGTCTGCCCGTTCGCGTGCGGCAAGCAGCGCCAGCCACCCGCCCATCGACGATCCGACCAGGATCACCGGGCCGGTCGCCACCCGGTCGATCATCATCAGCACGTCGTCGCGCCAGTCGGCCAGGGTGAAATCCTCGAACGCGCCCTCGCTTGCGCCGCAGCCCCGATAATCGAACCGCAGCACCGCCTGACCCCGCGCCATCGCCCATCGTTCGATGGCGACCGCCTTGGCCCCGGTCATGTCGCTGGCATAGCCGGGCAGAAAGACGATGGTCGGGCCGGTGCCCGGGCGGTGGAAAAAGGCGATGCGTGCGTCGGTCATGGGCCAGCGATGCGGGGTCGCGCCGGGCGGCGCAACCCCTGTTCGTTCACTTGGTCAGGAATGCCTGCAGCTCGCGCGAAAAGGCCGCGGGCTGATCGAGCATGATGAAGTGCCAACTGTCCGCCACGGGCACAAGCCGGGCGGGCGATCCGGCATATTCGCGTTCCCACAGCGTCTTGGCCATCGGTCCCGCCCCGGTTGCGTACAGCACGGTGAAGGGCGCCGTGATCGCGGACAGGCGGGGACGCATGTCGAGCACGATATCCTCGTACGTCGCCTGAGCCACGACCCGCGGGTCGGCCATGCGCGACCAGTTCGCGACCTGAATCCGGCCGGCGGGGGTGATGGACCAGATGCCGCCCGGATCGCTGGTCACCGGGGTGGAGGCGGCGGGCATCGCCCCGGCGGTAATGGCGGCGCGCACGCGCTGCGCCTGTCCCTCTGCCGTCGCCGCGTCGGATGCGCCGAAAAGCACGCCGAAAAAGGGCAGGGTGTCGACCGCCATGATCCGGCCCGGCAACGCGGGATGATCCGCCGCCAGCTTCATCGCGACAAGGCCGCCCAGCGAATGGCCGATCACCGCCGGCTTGTTCAGCTTTTCGCGGGCAGCATAGGTGGCAAGGTCGGTGACGATGCCGTCGATAATGCCGGGGGACAGGTTCTTGCCCGGATCGTCATTGGCAAATCCGTTCACCTGAACCAGCAGGACGCGGTGCGTCTTTGCCAGGTCGGGGGCAACGCCGTCCCATACGGCGCGGGGGCTGGCCATGCCGGGGATCAGGATGACCGGATCCCCCGTACCCATGCTGGTGATCGAGATATGGTCCATGCGGATTTCGGGCGTGGCAGGCTGGGCCATGGCATGGCCGGACAGCAATGCGACGAGCATCAGGGTGATGAGGTGGCGGATCATTGGGCGTCCTCCCTGGACGGATTGGCGAAAATCGATTCGATCGGCAGGTCGAACAGATCGGAAATCCTGAAGGCGAGCGGGAGCGAGGGGTCGTAGCGGCCGGTTTCGATGGCGTTCACGCTCTGGCGCGACACCTCCAGCCGTTCCGCAAGATCCTGCTGGCTCCAGCCGCGTTCGGCGCGCAGCACGCGGAGGCGATTCTTCATGCCTCGCCGCCCGCCCGCTCGCGCAGGGCCAGGACGCACTGGGTGATGCCCCAGCCTGCGCACCACAGGACGAACGCCCAATAGGCGGGCAGGTGCGGCAGGACGCCGCCATCTTCCAGAAAGCCCCAGACCGTCGTCACCGCCAGCATCAGGCCGGTGCCGCCAAGCATCGCAGTGACCATCGTCTGGCGGACATATTCGTCCGTGGTTTCGACGATCAGCCGCCCGATCACCCAGAGTAGGATGACGATGGGGAGGGCGGGCAGCACCGACAGCAGGACAAGAGCCGCGCCCTGGGGGTCCCATTGCCGGATGGCCCAGTTGGCGAAGAACAGGGCGGCCATATAGGTGGCCATGGTCGGCATGAAGCGGCGCAAATAGCGGCGCGTGGCGGCTGGCACTTGGCTCATGTGGAAACCTCCCTTTCCGAATCGACAAGGGAACTTTACATTTGGCCAGCGCGCTATGTCAAGTCAGCTTTCCATATTGGAAAGCCTGCTGTCCAGCCTGACGACCATGTCTGCTGCCATCAGGCTGAGCGTGTCGTCGCGCGCGCCCATCACCACGATGCGGTCCCCCGACCGGGCGAGGGCGACCAGCGTCGCGGCGGCATCGTCGCGGAGGGGAACGTGGCGGGCGTCGCGGCCCTGCGCCGATATGTCCGCCACGATATCGGCACTGGTGACGTCGCGCGACACGGTGCCGCCCTGATAGACGGGGTCGGGCAGGACGAGTACATCGTCCGGCGACAGCCGGTCGGCGAACATGGCGACCAGTTCGGCGCGCATCACCCGCAGCGGGCCATAGCCATGCGGCTGGAACAGGACGAGCAGGCGGCCGGGAAAGGCGTGCAGCGTGTCGAGCGTCGCGGCGATCTTTTCCGGGTTGTGCCCGAAATCGTCGATCACGGTCACGCCGCCTGCGTCACCCACCCGGTCGAACCGGCGGCGAAGGCCGGTAAAGCCCTGAATGGCCGCAATCCCCTCTGCCAGCGGCACCCCGGCGGCCAGTGTCGCGCCCAATGCCGCCAGGGCATTGGCGATGTTGTGGCGGCCCGGAACGGACAGGGTGACGCGGCCCTCCATCTGCCCGGCAGCCGCAAGATCGAAGGCGATGGCAAAGGGCTGTTCGGCGAGGTTCCGTGCAGACAGGTCAGCCTCGCCCTCGACGGAAAAGGTCAGGTCCGCTGCGGGTGCGCGGGCGTCGAGCAATGCCATGGCCTCTGCATCATCGGCATTGACCACGGCGGTGCCCGCCCCGGCGATGAAATCCCCGAACAGGATGCGCAGTTCCTCCATCGACTTGTGGTCATGGCTGACATTGTTGAGCACCGCGATATCGGGGCGATAAAGGGCGATGGAGCCGTCGCTTTCGTCCACTTCGGTGACAAAGGGGTCGCCCGGCCCAACAAGGGCACTGGCAAAGGGGGCGTCTGCGGTGGCGAAATTCTTCATCACCGCACCATTCATTACCGTCGGATCGCGCCCGGTGGTGTGCAGGATATGGGCGATCATGCCGGTGACGGTCGATTTGCCGCTGGTGCCCGCCACCCCGATGCGAAGGCGGCTGTCGTTGAACAACCGGCTGAGCAGTTCGGCGCGGGTCATCCGGGCACAGCCGAGTTCAGCGGCGCGCACCATGTCGGGCACGATTGCCTCGACTGCGGCAGAGGCGATCACGACCTGATCCGGCGAGACGATCCCGCTGCCATCCTGTGGGTGGAGTGCGATGCCCAGGGCGCGCAGGGCATCGAACTTGGCAGGCACGCGGCCGGCATCCAGCCCCCGGTCCGATCCCGCCACCGTCGCGCCGCGCCCGGCCAGGATCATCGCGAGCGGCATCATCCCGCTGCCGCCGATGCCGACCAGATAGTATGATTTGCCGTTATCCATGGCGCCGGGCTATCGGGGGAATGGATGGGGGGCAAGGCATGGCCCGCCCGTTCCGGTGAATTGAGGCAGGGAGCGGTTGGAGATGCGCATCGGGGTCGTCGCACCGGCGCGAAGGGTCAGCGAGGAAGGGTCGTTGCGGATGCGGGCGTTCATGGCGCTGCATTTTCCCGCGCATGACCTGATCTTTCACCCGCAATGCTTTACGGAGGCCGGGCATTTTGCCGGGACCGACGAGCAGCGGGCGGCGGCGTTCCTGGATTATGCCAATGATCCGTCGATCGATGCCATCTGGTTTGCGCGCGGCGGATACGGGTCGAACCGCATCCTGGACCGGGTGATCCCCGAACTGAACGATGCAGCGCGGGCCAAGACCTATATGGGATTTTCCGACATGGGGTTCCTGCTGGGTGCGCTCTATGCCCGGCGGATCGGACGGCCGGTTCATGCCAGCATGGCCAGCAGCCTGGGCCGCAACGATGCGGGCGAGGGCGCCGGATGGGCGCTGGGCTGGCTGATCGACCGGGATCGGCGCGCGCTGGAGCCGAGCCTGGCCGACGGACGGCCGGCGGCGGCATTCAACCTGGCCATCCTGGCGGCGATGATCGGCACGCCGTGGCTGCCCGACCTGACCGACCATGTCCTGATGATCGAGGAGGTGGACGAACCGCTGTACCGGATCGACCGGATGCTGTTCCAGGTCGCCAATGCCACCCAGCTGAAGGGGATTGCGGGCATCCGGCTGGGCGCGGTGACGGCGGTGGTCGAAAATGACGTGCCGTTCGGCGAAAGCGTGGAGCAGATCGTCGAGCGATGGTGCCGGGCGATGGAGGTGCCGTTTCTGGGCCGGGCCGAGATCGGCCATGTCGAATTGAACCGCGTGGTGCCGTTCGGCGTGGCGTGACCGGTTGACAGTTTTGGCACAAAAAGCGGGTTTTTGATCGCCAACCGGGGCCATGCGCCAGCAAGGCGGCGGCACTGCGCCACCCGCGTCGCAAGGGCACGACGGCGACGCGACACCAGCGCGACAGGACGGCGTCGCCCGTGCGACAGACGCGACACCGAAGCGATGCGCACGCAACAGGCCGCTGTCGGTGAATGGGGCAGGGATGCCGGGTACATCCCGCCATTCAACCTGCTCAAATCCTACATTGCGAGGATTTTCTGGTGGATCAGCAGCACTGGGTCGCAGGGCGGGTGACGGGGGTTGCCGCCCCACGCCGTCCCAGGAACAGCGACAGGCCGAAGATGGCAAGGCCGCCGAGCGCGAGGCCCGCGCCGACCCAGCCGGTCGAGGTCCAGCCATAGCCCGCCGCGATGGCCGCGCCGCCGAGCAGCGGGCCAAGGGCATTGGCGACGTTGAACGCGCTGTGGTGCAGGGCCGCGGCCAGCGTCTGCGCCTCGCCCGCCACGTCCATCAGCCGCGTCTGCAGCACGCTGCCCAGGCCCCCGCCCATGCCGATCAGGAACACCGACAGCGACAGCGTGACGATATCGCCCGCCGCAAAGGGATAGAGCGCCAGCGTCGCCGCGCTCCACAGGAGGAGGCCGATGACGGTTGGTACCAGCGCCCGGTCGGCCAGCCAGGCCGCGCCCAGATTGCCGATCATCATGCCGGTGCCAAACACCGCGAGCACGGCCGGCACCCATGCGGCGGAAACGCCCGTCACCTCGATCATCGTGGAGGCGACATAGGTATAGACGGCGAACATGCCGCCAAAGCCGATCGCGCCGACGCCAAGGGTCAGCCACACCTGGGCTTTTCGCAGGGCAGCCAGTTCGCGCAGCGGGCTGGCCCCCGCCTGCGGCCGATCCTGCGGGGCGAAGCGCCAGACCATCGCGGCGGTGATCAGCGCGAGCACCGCGACGATGCCAAAGCCCCAGCGCCAGCCCAGCCACTGACCCAGCAGATTGGCGGCGGGCACGCCGATGATCGTCGCAACGGTCAGGCCCGACAGGACGAGCGCCACCGCCTGTGCCCGGCGATTGGCGGGGACAAGCCCGGCGGCGACCAGCGCGGCAACACCGAAATAGGCGCCGTGCGGCAGGCCGCTGAGAAAGCGGAACACCAGCATCCAGGTGTAATCCGGGGCAAAGGCGGACAGGCCGTTGGCAAGCGCGAACACCGCCATCAGGCCGATCAGCAGGGTGCGCCGCGCCACGCGGGCCGACAGGACGGCGATGACCGGCGCGCCGACGACGACGCCCAGCGCATAGGCGCTGATCACATGACCGGCGGTCGGTGCATCAATGCCCAGCCCTTCGGCGAAATAGGGCAGCAGGCTCATCGCGGCGAATTCGGTCGTGCCGATGGCAAAACCGCCCATCGCCAGCGCCAGCATCACCAGCGCGACGGGCGGGGTGCGGGCGGCGGGCAAGGCCGTGGCCGTGGAGGGAGCGGACGAATGGGGGGCGGTCATGGCCGAAACTCTGCTGCAATGCACAATCGCGGCAGATGGTAGCGGTCACAACCGATGGCAAGGGCCGAAAGCCGCGGATACGTATGCGCGCGAACCGCAGGGCGCGGCCCCCCGATGCGATCAGATCAACGGGCCGTTGGCGACAGGTTCGCCGAAATCGGGGGTGCCGTCGGGGCGGTACCGGATCGGTTGCACCCGCGCATGGCGATTGGGGTCGAACAGGGGATTGCCCGCAATCTCCCGATAGTCCCGGCCGTGATAGACGAGGAGGTCGCGCGCCCGTTCGTCCACGACAAAGCTGTTATGGCCGGGGCCATAGACGCTGTTCCGATCCGACGAGGCGAACACCGGGACAGGCGATTTGGCCCAGTTGCCCGCGTCCATGATGTCGGCATCGGCGCGGGCGGTGAGCATTCCCATGCAGTAGCGCGCATCCGTGGCGCTGCCCGAATAGGTGAGGAACAGGCGGCCGTTGCGGGCGAGGACGGCCGGTCCCTCTGCCACCTTGTATCCCTGTACCTCCCATTCCAGCGTCGGCACAGTGAGGCGCACCGGCTGCGCGGCCAGCGTGGTCGGCGTGTCGATGGGCGCCAGATAAAGGTTGCTGTTGGTGGCGATGCCCGGTTCGGTCTGTGCCCAGCACAGATAGCGCCGGCCGCGATGCGCAAAGCTGGTACAGTCGAGCGTGAAGGTGTCCCATGGCGTTTCAAGCTGGCCGAGCAGCGACCATTTGGCGTTGGTCGGATTGCTGTCGGACGAGGCAAGGACATAGGTGCGGATGCGGAATTTCTGATCCCCGTCGCCGGCGGCGAAATAGATGTGCCAGCGGCCGTCGAAGAAATGCAGTTCCGGCGCCCAGATATAACCGGCCATCCGCCCGCTGGCCGGGCGTTGCCAGATCACGACCTCTGGCGCTGTGGCAAGGCCCGCGATGGTGCGCGCCCGGCGCAGGACGACCCGGTCATATTCGGGGACCGATCCGGTGAAATAATACCATCCGCCCTGGCGCAGGATGTGCGGATCGGCGCGTTGCAGGACCAGGGGGTTTGCCGCCCGCGCCCTGGCGGCCGCAGCCGCGCCGGTGGATGTAGCGCCCATGCCGACCGGCAGGGCGAGCCCGGCGGCAAGAACTTCCCTGCGCCGCATGATGAAATCCGCTCCCATATCGTGACTGTGCCGCGTCGGGCCGCAAGGGGCAAGGTTTGTCGGACAAATGCAGGGTTCAAACAGCCTGCTTGCCACTTTGCCCCGCGCGCGGGCATAAGCCGCGCGATTTATCCACAGTGCAACGAAAAGGGTTTCCCCCGTGTCCGAGATGTTCCGCATTACGCTGCCCGACGGTTCCGTCCGCGAGGTAGCCCCGGGGACTACCCCGGCGGACATTGCCGCCGCGATCGGGCCTGGCCTTGCCAAGGCTGCGATGGCCGCGCGCGTCGATGGCGAAGTGCGCGACATCATGCGGCCCTTTGACGGGGATGCACAGCTTGCGCTGATCACCGCCCGGGACGAGGCGGATGCGCTGGAACTGGTGCGGCATGATTATGCGCACATTCTGGCCGAGGCGGTGCAGGCGCTGTTCCCCGGCACGCAGATCACGTTCGGCCCGGCGACGGACGACGGCTTTTATTATGACGTGAAGGCCCCGGCGACGCGCGAACCGTTCGGCATGGACGACCTGCCCGCCATCGAGGAAAAGATGCGGGAGATCATCCGCGCCGACAAGCCGCTCAGGCGCGAGGTGTGGAGCCGCGAGGCGCTGATCGAGAAGTGGCGGGCCGAGGGCGAGACGTTCAAGGCGGAATGGGCCGCCGAACTGCCCGAGGGCGAGGAGCTGACCGTTTACTGGTCCGGCGGCGACTGGCTGGACATGTGCCGGGGGCCGCACCTGGCCAGCACGGGCAAGGTTGCGGCGGATGCGTTCAAGCTGACCCGCGTGTCGGGCGCATATTGGCGCGGCGATCAGAAGAATGCGCAGCTGACGCGCATCTATGGCACCGGCTGGCTGAACAAGAAGCAGCTCGACGCGCATCTGACCAAGCTGGAGGAAGCGGCCAAGCGCGACCATCGCCGGCTGGGCGCGGAGATGGACCTGTTCCACCTGCAGCAGGAGGCGCATGGCAGCGTCTTCTGGCACCCCAAGGGGTATCTGATCTGGCGCGAGCTGGAGGCGTATATGCGCCGCGCGATCGACGCCGCCGGATACCGCGAGGTCAAGACGCCGCAGGTGATGGACGCGCGCCAGTGGGAACAGTCCGGCCATTGGGGCAAGTATCGCGAGAACATGTTCGTCATTCCCGACGAGGTGCCGAACGTCGATGACGAAGGGCCGATCGTTTCCGACGATGCGGACTGGATGGCGCTGAAGCCGATGAACTGTCCGGCGCACGTCCTGATCTTTCGTCAGGGGATCAAGTCGTACCGCGACCTGCCGATGCGGTTGTATGAGAATGGCTGCTGCCACCGCAACGAGCCGCACGGCGCGCTGCACGGCCTGATGCGGGTGCGCCAGTTCACGCAGGACGATGCTCACATCTTTTGCCGCGAGGATCAGATCGTCGCCGAGGTGCAGGCGTTCTGCGAACTGGCCGACCGCATCTATCGCGATTTCGGCTTTACCTATTCCATCAAGCTGGCGCTGCGCCCCGAAAAGCGGTTCGGCAGCGAGGAGATGTGGGACAAGGCCGAGGCGGAACTGCGCGATGCCGTGGTACGTGCCGGGCTGGCGACCGAGCAATATGGCTGGGAGGAACTGCCGGGCGAGGGGGCGTTCTATGCCCCCAAGCTGGAATGGCACCTGACCGACGCGATCGGGCGGACGTGGCAGGTCGGCACGATCCAGTCGGACCGCGTGCTGCCCGAGCGGCTGGACGCCAGCTATGTCGCCGAGGATGGCGAGCGGCACCGGCCGGTGATGCTGCACCGCGCGATCTTTGGCAGCTATGAGCGGTTCATCGGCATCCTGATCGAGCATTTCGCAGGGCGTCTGCCGGTGTGGCTTGCCCCGGTGCAGGCGGTGGTGGCGACGATCGTTTCGGACGCCGACGACTATGCGCGCGAAGTTGCCGAGGCGCTGAAGGCGGCGGGCATCCGCACCGATACCGACCTGCGCAACGAAAAGATCAATTACAAGGTGCGCGAACACTCGCTGGCCAAGGTTCCCAATCTGGTGGTCGTCGGCAAGCGCGAGGCGGAGGAGCGCACCGTGGCGCTGCGCGTGCTGGGCGGTGAGGGACAGAAGGTCATACCGCTGGACGATCTGGTCGCGCTGATCAGCGGCGAGGCGACACCGCCGGACCTGCGCTGAGCACGCACATCGCATAAACCGGCGGCGGTGCCACGAACAGGTGCCGCTGGCGAAGCCAGCCGATCGCGCCGCCCGGTTGCCGCTGCTGAAGCCAGCTGCGTTCGACCCGCCAGCCGCCGAAACCGGCTGCTGTTGCGGCGTCGGCACATCCGCGTTCGCCGATCAGCAGCACCCGGCCGTGTCGCTGACCCGGATCGGCCAGTGGCAGCGCCCGGACCGCGGGCACGAGCGCCAGGAACCGGGCCGTGCGCGCCTCGACAAACAGGGGTGCCGGCGTCTCTTCGATCCAGCGCGGGGCGGCTGCGGCCTGATCCCGCAGCCCCGCCCGGTCATGGACGGCCGCCAGCCCCTTGAGCAGGATCAGCGCGCCGATCACCACCGTCAGGCTGCGATAGCGGGGCCAGAGCCGGACGGCGAGGATGCCGAAGAACAGGCTGGCCGTCGCGGCGACAGGCAGGAACATCCGCGGCTTGGGATCGACCGCCAAGCCATAGGTCAGCACGGCGAACCACAGGATCGCCATCGCCGCGAACAGCCTGAGCACGCGCTCTGCACGGCCCGAGGCACGCAGCCAACCCGGGTGGAGCAGCGCCAGCGCAGCCCCGCCCAGCAGGGTGATCGACACGCCGGGGTGCAGCACGAAGTTCAGCAGGCCGTCGATCAGCCAGTGCACCTCAATCCCCAGCGGCCGACGCCATCCCCCGATATATTCCGGGTTGAACAACGGGCTGTGCGACGGATCGACGCCCGGCAGCAATTCGGTGGACGGGATGGTCGTGTGGCCGAGCGACAGCCGCCATGGCAGCAATGGATCGCCGGCGGCGATTCCATAAATGACGGCTTCTGCCATGCTGGGCAGGGCCGCTGCGCCGATCAGCGGCAGGAAAAACCGGCGATCGGCGGGGCGCAGCAGCGTCAGACCGGCCAGCGGGAGCAGCGCCAGCGCGGTCGGCCGCGCTTGAATGGCCAGGCCGACGGCCAGCCCGGCGGCGATCGCCCAGCGTTGGCGGCGGTCGTCCATCAGCCGGACCGCGCACCCCATGGCAAGCAGCGTGAACGCCAGTTCCGGCATGTCGATGTTGAGTTCGGTCATCCCGCTGGTGAACACGGGCGTGAGCGCAAGCGTCGACCCGGCGATGATGCCCGCCCGCGCCCCCGCCACCTGCCGCACCAGATCGGTCAGCAGGGCAAGCGCCGCCAGCGCATAGGCCAGCGGCGCGGCGGCAAGCGCCAGCTGCCCCTCGCCCAGCAGGCGCAGCGACAGACCTGTCGGCAGCACGATCGGCCAGCGCCGCCACCAGTGATCGATGGGCAGGCACGCGCCATGTTCCGACGCGCATCGCGCCGCGACCAGATAATGATATCCATCGCCGCCCCCGCCCATATAGCCGGTCGGATTGATCGCCGCGAGGGCAAGCGCCAGCAGCAGCACGGCCAGCACCGGCACAATCCCGGATGATCGACCCGTTCGGACCGGGGACAGGGGGGCAGAAGGGGACAGGTGCTTTTCCTGAACGGCGACGGGCGGGTACCGGTGGGGTTAGTCCATCATGGCTAATGCCCGGTTAAGCGCCCCCGGCCTGTCCTGACCCGGCACTTGCCTGCAATCCTGCCAGTTTCCTGCGCACGCTCGCCCTGCTCGACGAGCGGCGACCACGGACGCCTGCGCCGAGCCAGTGGCGCCTGGGTCAGGGCCGCCATCCAATGAAGTCGGCGCCGAATGGGCACGAATGGGACGGTGCGCCGGACATGAAAGGTTTCAGTTATGTTAAGATTGTGCTCTACATTTGTTACAGATGCGAACACTCTCACCCGAATGGATCCTGCGTCGTCACCTTCAGATCATTCTGATCCTGGTCGCGGCCCATATTGTTGTCGGCATTTTCGCCGCGATGGGCCGTGCCGGGTTGCTGGGCATGTCGCGTCTGTTCCGGCTATCGGGTGAAGCCAATTTCCCCTCGCTGTTTTCCGCCGCGGCATTGTGTGCGTCCGGTGTCGTCGCGGGCGCGGTCGCGCGGCGGACCGAGGGGCATGCAAGGCTCGGCTGGAATCTGATCAGCGTCTTTTTCCTCATCCTCGCCGTCGACGAGGGTGTCAGCCTTCATGAACAGCTGAACCGGGTTGAGGCCTATCTGGACCCGCGGCTGTCGTTCAAACTGTTGGGGGTAAGCCTGTATCTGCTGGCAGGCCTGACCCTCGCCTGGTACCTGTTTGGCTGGTGGCGGACATTGCCCCGGCCATTGGGGCAACGCCTGGTCGGTGCGGCACTTCTCTTTGCTGTGTCGGCAGCGGGCGTTGAAGTCATCGAAATCCAGATCTTGACCAAGGCCGGTCTTGATGAGTTCTCCTGGCCCGCGACACTGCTGTTTGCGGTCGAAGAAGGGGGCGAGATGGTGGCGGGGGCGTTGTTTCTCCACATCTTCCTGACCCGCTTTGTCCAGCTTGGTGGCGGAACGATCGGGGTTTCGATCGTGGCGAACGATCACCGTCCGGAGCGGGAGCACGGGAAGGTGGAAGGGGTCACGCGCTTTTCCTGAACGGCGAAGGGCGGGATGCCCGTGCCATCGGGCCATCATGGCCAATGCCCGGTCAAGCATGCCCGCCCCGCTGTCCGCGGCGGCCCTTCTCATTTGCCGTGTTCAACGCTATGTATCGCGCCGAAGTGTAAGAACGAAGGAGCTGTTTCTATCCGTCCTCCCCTGACCCGGCGCTCCATGCAGGCGCCCGTACCGCTTAACGGCCCGCGGTATAATGAATTCATTCAGTCGCCCAAGGTGCGCGTCATCGACGAGAATGGCGAAAATCTCGGCGTCATGTACACGCGTGAGGCGATGGCCCAGGCCGCGGAGGTCGGGCTCGACCTGGTTGAGGTGTCCCCCAATGCGGACCCGCCGGTCGCCAAGTTCCTGGATGTCGGCAAGTTCAAGTACGAGGCCCAGAAAAAGGCCAACCTGGCCCGCAAGAGCCAGAAGACGCAGGAGATCAAGGAGATCAAGATGCGTCCGAACATCGACGATCATGATTATGATACGAAGATGAAGTCGATCCACAAGTTCCTGGGCGAAGGCGACAAGGTCAAGGTGACGCTGCGCTTTCGCGGCCGCGAGCTGAGCCATGGCCAGCTGGGCATGCGATTGTTGCAGCGGGTGCAGGAAGACTGCGCCGAGGACGGCAAGGTCGAAGCCTATCCCCGGATGGAAGGGCGCCAGATGCTGATGGTGCTCGCGCCGAAATGATTGCGGGGGGCCGGTGGTTCCCCCTGGCATTCCGTCTTGTCATCGCCTCGCTTGACAAGCGGCCATTCCCCGGCCCATAGCGCCGCCTCCACAGCGGCCCGTCCGTTGTCGTGCTGCCGTAGCTCAGTGGTAGAGCGCATCCTTGGTAAGGCTGAGGTCGCGAGTTCAATCCTCGCCGGCAG
Source organism: Sphingomonas eleionomae (assembly GCF_049889035.1). Lineage (NCBI taxonomy): Bacteria > Pseudomonadati > Pseudomonadota > Alphaproteobacteria > Sphingomonadales > Sphingomonadaceae > Sphingomonas > Sphingomonas eleionomae. Next base: position 487,662 of record NZ_JBLTWP010000002.1, read on the forward strand.
CACCATTTTCCCCGTGAAATGGCGAAGAAGATCCATGCGGCGCGTGCCGGGTATGGCCATGCCCGCAACCGGCGGGTCAGTGCCGGTCGCGGGATGCCGGTGGGACGGCGGCGCGAATCAGAAGCGGGAACGCAGCCCGACGGACGCGCTGCGCGGCGTGCCCGGCTGAACCCACAGCGTCGAATAGCTGTTGGCGTACCAATGTTCGTCGAACAGGTTGCTGATTTCGGCGAACAGCTCGGTATCCTTCACCAGCTCCACCTGCGTGAACAGGCGGACCAGGGTGTGCGAGGGCAGCGTGAAATCGGTGCCCGTTTCGCCCGCGCGCTTGCCGACATATTGGGCGTTGGCACCCAGCACGACACCGCGCTCGCCCAGCATGAACCGCTTGCTGGCCATCAGATTGAGCGTGTGGTCGGGAATGTTGATCAGCGGATCGCCGGGCCGGATCTGAAACGAGAAATTGGGATCGAGCACGGTCGAGCGCGCCTGTGCATCGACATAGGCATAGCTGAGCCGAACATCGACATCGCCGGGCAGCGTGCCGCCCAGATCAACCTCGACCCCCCGGCTGCGCGCGCGGCCGATGGCGACGGAGAAACCGGGGTTCGCCGTATCGCTGGCCAGCACATTGGCCTTGTCCATCTGAAACACCGCGACCGTGCCGGTCAGAGCGCCGCCAAGCAGGCTGAGTTTTGCGCCGCCCTCGACCGATTTGCTGGTTTCCGGATCGAAGATCGCGCCGCTGACATCAGTGCCGATATTGGCGCGGAACCCCTCACCATAGGTGGCATAGAGGCTGACCGCGTCGCCGAGTTCATAGACGGCGCCAACCTGCGGGCTCAGCCGGTCGGCCTTGCGGCTGGACAGGATGCCGGTGATCCGGTTGTCGGTCCGCAGCAGAAAGCTGTCATAGCGCGCGCCGACCCGCAGCTGCAGCCGGTCGGACAGTGTGATCTGATCCTGCACATAGCCGCCCGTGGCCCGCTGGACGTCCAGCCGGTCGTTCTGCGGTGCGGGCACCGGTGCGGGGAAGCGGCCATAGGCCGGGTTCAGGATGTCGAGGACATAGCCCGCCCGGTCGGACGGATTGCTGCTGAGCCCGGGCGGCCGGAAACGGCGGAAATCCTGATAATTGTTGAACTGGTCATGATCCGTGCCGATCAGCATGCGGTGCGTGAGCGCGCCCGTGTCGAACCGCCCCGCCAGTTCGGCGCGCAGGACGAAATGATCCGAATCATACAGCCGAGAGCGGCGCTGGCGCGACAGCGAGCGGCCGTCGCGAAACAGTTTCTGCCGCGAAGCGACGAGTTCCGGGTCGGACGAGGTGCCGGTCAGCAGCGTCTCGCGATAGCTGGCCCCCAGCGACAGGCTCCACGCATCGGAAAAATCATGCTGCAGGCGCAACTGATGCCCGGTCGCGCGGGCGACATGATCGCCGTCCCCCGGCTCGCCCAGATAGCGGGTGCGCGGCACGGTGTTGAAATCGCCGTTCAGGACGACGATGCCGCGATCAAACGGCACCGCGACGCGCGTCTTTTCAAGGTCGTAGGTCAGCCGGGTCCGCTCGCCCAGCCGGACGCCGACCGACGGAAGAAAGCCCCAGCGGTGCGTCCGGATGAACTGGCGGAAGCTGTCCGACCGCTCGGCATAGCCGATCAGGCGCACCGAAACCGGCCCGGCAACGGCCAGATTGACGTCGGCATCGCTGCGCCATCGGTCGAAACTGCCCGCCTGCAGCGACACGGTGCCGAACGTCTCGCCAATCTGGGCCTGTTTGGTGACCAGGTTGATGGTGCCGCCCGGTTCCCCCCGGCCGAACAGGGCGGCGGCCGGCCCCTTCAGCACCTCGACCCGCTCGATCCCGGCCGCATCGCGCTGGCCGCCAAAGCCGCGCCCGCCATTGAAGCCATTGACCAGAAAGCCGCTGGGCAGATTTTCGTCGCCCGCAAATCCGCGCACGGCAAAGGCATCCCACAGGCCGCCCAGCGTATTCTGACGAGCGACCGAGGCATCCAGATCAAGCGCGTCGGTCAGCCGCAGGATGTTGTTCCGCTCCAGCGTCGTGCCGTCGATCACGTCGATCGACTGGGGAATTTCCCTGAGCTGGAAATCGCCGCGATACGCCTGGCGCACGCCGGTGATGACGATGTCGTCCCCGCCCGGTGCCGCTTCGGCCTCCGCCACCGGATCGGCCGGTTCCGCCGCCCGGCCAGGCTGGCACCAGCCGGCGATGCCGGCGAGCAGGAATGTGCGGATCAATGCGCCCTTGGTCATTCGGAACCCCCATGTTGCGGCAGAAACCGGGGCCGCCCGGGCGGCCGGTCAGCGCGCGCTGATGCAGGAGCGATCGGCGCAAGTCAATGTCATGGTATATCATTCAAATTGACAGATCGGTTCGGGCCGTGTTGAGAGGGCGGCCATGACCAATTCCGATCCAATTCTGCCGGTCCAGGTCGCGGACCTTGTGGTGAAGCGCGGCGAGCGGACCATTATCGATCACCTGTCGCTGACTGTCGGCGCGGGCGAGATCTATGCGCTGCTGGGCGGCAATGGCGCTGGCAAGTCGACGACGCTGGCGACCCTGCTCGGCTTTCTGAAGCCGGTTTCGGGCAGCGTGCGGATCGACGGGATCGATCCGGGCGAGGCACCCGATGCGGCCCGGCGGCGCATCGCGTTCCTGCCGGAGAATGTCGCGCTGTACGATCATCTGACCGGGCGGGAGAATATCGATTATTTCCTGGCGCTGGCCGGCGATCCGCGCAGCACCGCGGAAAAGGAAGCCGCGTTCGATGCCGCCGGATTGCAAGTCGAAGCGCGCGGCCGGCGCGTCTCCGGCTTTTCCAAGGGGATGCGGCAAAAGGTGGCGATCGCGCTGGCCGTGGTGCGGCAGGTGCCGCTGCTGTTGCTGGACGAGCCGACATCGGGGCTGGACCCGCGCGCAACGGCGGATTTCAACGCGCTGCTGCGGCAGCTGCGCGAACGAGGCACGGCGATCCTGATGGTGACCCATGACCTGCTGGGCGCGGCCGATTGCGCCGACCGCATCGGCTTTCTGGACACCGGGCGCATCGTCGAGGAGGTGACGAGCGCGCAAGGATATGACGTCATGGCGCTGCACCGCCGATATGGCGAGGCACGGGCGGCGTGACGACGGGATTGAGGATCGCGCGCGACGAATGGCGGCTGATGCGGCGCAATCGCGTGGCGTCGCTGGCCATCCTGATGCTGATCGCGCTGTCGCTGGTCGCCGCGCTGACCGCGATTTCGCATCGCCAGGCAAGCGATGGCATCCGCAGCCGGTTTCAGGCGCAGGCCGATCAGGAGTTTGACGGTCAGCCGGCCCGCCATCCGCACCGCATGGTGCATTACGGCCATTTCGTGTTCCGCCCGCTGCCCGTGCTGGCCGGGTTCGATGCGGGCGTCGATGCCTTTACCGGATCGACCATCTTTCTGGAGGGGCACCGGCAGAACACGGCCAATTTCGGCGATGTGCGGCAAAGTTCGCTGCTGGTCCGCTTTGGCCAGCTGACCCCGGCATTCGTCCTTCAGGTGCTGGCGCCGCTGGTGCTGATCTTTGTCGGCTTTGGCGTGGTCGCGCGCGAGCGGGAACGGGGCACGTTGAAAATGCTGTATGCCCATGGGGTCAGCGCGTCGTCGGTGCTTGCCGGCAAGACGCTGGCGCTGGGCGGGGTGGCGCTGCTGCTCGGCCTGCCGGCCCTGGCGGCGCTGGCATGGATGACCATGGTCGGCGGCGCGCCCCCGGTCGAGGCGGCGGGGCTGGCGATCGGGCATGGCGTCTATCTGGCGGTCTGGGTGATCCTGGTCACCGCCGCCTCTGCCTTTGCAGGACAGGCGCGGGCGGCGCTGATCGCCCTGATCGGGCTGTGGGCGGTCACGGTGATCCTGTTGCCGCGCATTGCGACCGACATGGCGCTGGCCGCACGGCCGACCGCCAACCGGATTGAAACCGACGTCGCCATCCAGCGCGACCTGAGGCAGCTGGGCGACAGTCACAATCCCGACGACCCGCATTTCGATGCGTTCAAGCGGGCGACGCTGGCGCGGTTCGGCGTGTCGCGGGTCGAGGACCTGCCGTTCAATTATCGCGGGCTGCTGGCGCTGGAGGGCGAACGCCTGACCTCCGGCCTGTTCGACGCCTATGCGCGGCGGCAATTCGATGCGCAGCGCGATCAGTCCGGTACGGTCACCCTGATCGGCCTGTTGAGCCCGACCATTGCGCTGCGATCGCTGTCGATGGCGATGGCGGGCACCGATCTGGAAAGCCATCGGCGGTTCCTGACCCAGGCCGAACGCTATCGTTATGCCATCGTGCAGCAGCTCAACCGGCTGCAGGCGGTGTCCGTCACCTATGCCGATGACGGCGCGCGCAACAGCGATGTCGAGGCGGCCCGCCGGGTGCGCATCGACCCCGGCAACTGGCAGCAAGTCCCCGATTTCAGCTATCGCGGCACGACCACCGCCGAAAAACTGGCCGCCGCATTGCCCGCGATCGGCGTGCTGGCCGCTTGGCTGGTGCTGGCCGGCCTGTTCATGGCGCTGGCCCTGCGCCGCGTGGCGGAGGCGGGCCGATGACCCTGTGGCGGCATGAACTGCGCCTGTTCCTGCGTCAGCGCATGGCCCTGCCCGCGCTGGTGCTGACCCTGATCCTGGCCATGGCCAGCGTTGCGGCGGGGCTGGGCGAAATTGCCCGGCAAGAGGCGGCGATTGCCCGCATCCCCGCGCTGCAGCGGGAAGATGTCGGCGCCATTGCCGAGTTTGTCCTGCGCAAGGGGGATGCGGGCGATGCGGCCTATTACACCCCGCACGCGACCTGGGACCCGCCATCGCCGCTGGCCTTTGCCGCGATCGGCCAGCGCGATGTTGCGCCCTATATGCTGCGCGTCCGCGCCCTGGGGGTGGAGGGGCAGATTTACGATGGCGAACTGTACAATGCCGAACTGGCGCTGCCCGGCCGGTTCGACTGGGCATTCGTCCTTACGTACCTTACGCCGCTGATCCTGGTGGCGCTGCTGCACGACCTGGTGTCGGGCGAACGGGAAAGCGGGCGGATCACCCTGTTGCGGGCGATGGCGCGCAGCGAACGCGCGCTGTGGCTGCGCCGGATCGGGTTGCGGGTTGGCCTGGTCTATGCCGCGCTGATCCTGCCGCTGATCGTCGGGGCGGTGCTGTCGGGGGCGGGGTCATGGGACCTTGCGCGGATGATGGCCCATGCGCTTGGTTATTGCCTGTTCTGGACCGGCGTCATGCTGGCCATCGGGGCAGCCGGATGGTCGTCGGTCGCCAATGCAGCCACCGGCGCTGCCATGTGGTTCGGCACCACGCTGGTCCTGCCGGCGCTGGCCAATCTGGCGGTCAACGCGGCCATTCCCGTGCGGCAGGGGGTCGAGTTGACGCTGGCCCAGCGCGAGGCGGTGCATGGCGGCTGGGACCGGCCAAAGGATGCGACGATGGCCGCGTTCTTTCGCACGCATCCCGAATGGAGCGGTACGAGGCCGGTCGGCCTTGCCTTTCACTGGAAATGGTATTTCGCGTTTCAGCAGCTGGGCGATGAAAGCGTGGCCGGACAAAGCCGTGCCTATCGTGCCGCGCTGATCGATCGGGATCGCTGGACCCGAAGGCTCGGCTGGGTGTTGCCGACGGTGGGCATCCAGACGGCGACGCATCGCATCGCGCGTACCGACCTGACCGCGCAGATCGCGTATCAGGACCGGATCCGCGCCTATCACGCGGCGATCCGGCGGTTTTTCTATCCCTATCTGTTCAACGACGTGCCGTTCACCCGGGCCGATTTCGACCGGATCCCGAAATGGCAGCCGGGCGGCTGAGCCGCGCCTGATCCGGGGGTCATCCGGTCCGGGCCACGCAAGCGATGCGTGGCCCGGCCGGGCAGGGGATCAGAAGTCGAAGCGGACCGTTGCCAGCACGGTGCGGCCGGCGATGGACCGGGCGCGGACGATGCCATTGGCGGGAATCGACCCTTCCTCCGCCTCGGTATAGCCGGTGCTGTTGAACAGGTTGGTGGCATTCAGCCCCAGTTCGACCCGCTCGACGGGCCGCACGGCAAGGAATGCGTTCACCTGAGCATAGGCGGGCAGTTCCAGCTGATTGTCGTCCTGTGCATAGCTGGCGGTCGTACCGATCACGTTGGCACCCAGCGTGAAGACGTCCGACCGGTACTGGGCCGTTGCCTGATACACCAGATCGGCCTGACGCCGCGGCTTGTTGCCGACAACGGCTGCATTCAGCGATTCGACGATTTCCGCATCGGTCCAGGTGGCACCGGCGGACAGGTTGAACGGCCCGGTGGTGTAGCTGCCTTCCAGTTCGATGCCATAGGCCTTGTACCGGTTGTCGAACAGCTCCAGCGGCGCGATTTCGACGTTCGTTTCGGCGGTTTCGGCATAAAAGCCGGTGGCATAGAGGCCAAAGCCGTTGGCCCGGTATTTCAGGCCCAGCTCAAGCTGATCCACCGTTGCGACCACGCCCTGATCGCCGCCCGGCGTGCCGCCATCGACAGTGCTGATCGCGGGGGTGAACAGGCTGCGATCGGCGGTGTGGCGGCCGCCCTGGCTGTACCGGGCAAAGACGCCCAGATCGTCGGTCAGCAGGTAGTTGGCGCCCAGCGAGAACGAGAAATAGTCGAAATCGTAATTGACCGGCCGCGCAGCGCCCAGCGGCAGCACCGCCGTCTGCCGTTCGGCAATGCTGATCACGCCGTCATTGTTGATGTCGACCGCCGCAATCCCCGCGCCAAACCCGGTTTCCGCGCCGGTGATGGAGCCATCGGCATTGCCGAAGTCATAGCGGACGCTGGCGTCCAGCGTCAGGCGGTCGAGCTTCGTCGACAGCGACGCGAACGGCGCATAGGTGCTGTAGGCCACGTCATAGCTGCGGCGGCAGCAATTGCCGAACGCAGCCGCGCTGTATCCGGGAACGCCATTCTGGGTGACGCGGGTGCCGTCGGCGCGCAGGATGTCGACCAGCACGGAATCGCCATTGCCCTGCACCGTCTGGACATGGGACGTCCACAGCCAGTCGGTGTTCACATCCTGACGCGAGAAGTAAAAGCCGCCGGTCAGCGTTGCCGTGGCACCGCCCAGGTCCAGATCCTTTGCCACGCGGAAATCATTGGTGACATTGTCCAGGCTGTTCAGCCGGGTGTTGAACACCACGACATTGGTGAGCAGGCCATTGCCGCCGATCGACGCCGCATTGGCGGCATTGCCGGTTTCCGGGCCCGATGCGAAGCGGATCGTCGCGCCCGGGCCGCCGATGCCGTTGGCGATTTCCTGTGCCGAGCCCACCGCCGCGGGGAAGGGCGAGAGGAAGCCGCCGCTATTGTCGGCAAAGCGGAACCGGTTGGTCAGCGTCCAGCCCGAACCCACTTCCACCTGCGATTCGATGCCAAGCGCCAGGCTGCGCACGGACAGGCCGTCGCGATAGTCGTAGGTGGCGGGATTGTTGTTGCCATCCAGCGTCAGGACGGGCGGCAGGAACCGGCTGTACAGCGATCCGGTGCGCGGATCGAACCCGGGCAGGCCGCGATATTCGGGGCTGCCATTGCTGCCCGTCACCTGAACCGGCTGGGGCAGGATGGTCGGCGTCGTGTCGTCCAGATACTTGGCCGAAAGGCGGATATAGCCATTGGCGAACGACTTGGTCAGGTTCGCCTTGATCTGCCCGCCATTATAGCCGTTGTAGCCGATGTCCCGCGGCCCTTCGCCGGTCCGGTAGAAGCCGCCGACATGGAAGGTGAGGTCCTGGGCAATCGGGGCGCCATAGTCGAAATCGATGCGATAGGTTTCGAAGTCCAGGCCGACGGTACCCTGAATCGCGCCGCCCTCGCTCGTGCCGGTTTTCGAGATGAAGTTGATGACCGCACCCGGCGCGTTGGACGCAAAGGTGGAGGCGGAACCGCCGCGCACTGCCTCGACACGGGCGACATTGCGGTCGGCGCGCAGGAAATTGTCGGCATTGCCGAACACGATGTCGCCGAATTCAAGGATGGGCAGGCCATCTTCCTGAAGCTGGATATAGCGTGCGCCGCCGGTCGATACCGGCAGGCCGCGCACGGCGATGTTCGCATTGCCCTCACCGCCCGACGCTTCGGACCGGATGCCGGGAATCTGACGGATCAGGTCGGCGGAAGAGGGCGGGTTCAGCCGGACCAGGTCCTCGCTGCTGATCGAGCTGACCGAGATCGAGCTTTCCAGGCGGTTCTGGCCGCGGGCGACGGCGGTGACGATGATCGCCTCATCCTCGGCGGCCGCATCGGCCGGGGCGGCGACGGCGGCCGCATCCGAAACTTCCTGGGCATGGGCGGGGATCGCAAGTGCGCAGATCGCTGCGGTGGCACATAGTGCTGACCGGACGGTCATAATCTCTCTCCTCACAGACCGGGCTTATGCCCTTGACCGTATCAGCTATCGCCGCTGCAATGGATTGCAAAACAAAAATTGCAACCGATTGCATGAGGCGGATCGCTTGTTGCCGAAATGCCACATCCGTACTATTCCGGGGGTTGTCGGCCCAAAACCCGTCCGAAGTCCAAGCCTGTGCCTGATTTCCTGCAATCGGTTGCAACCAATCTCGATTTCTGCTTTCCCTGTGGCAGGAGCAGGATAACAGGCCAGAGCAGAACCATGACAAACGCCGCCAATCCGGGATGGTCATCGAACCGAATCCTGAAGTTGCTGATCTTTCTGATGTTCGCGGCGTTCGCGATGACGACCGATTCGGTCGGCACCGTCATCCCCAGCATCATCAGGGAATTCCAGCTTGGCCTGACCGCGGCCGGATCCTTTCATTACGCCACCATGAGCGGCATCGGCATTTCCGCCCTGTTCCTGGGCTTTCTGGCCGACCGGCTGGGCCGCAAATGGACGATCCTGATCGGTCTTGGCCTGTTCGGGCTGTCATCGGCCGCCTTTGCGGTGGGGCATGATTTCACGCTGTTCGTCGTCCTGTTGTTCCTGTCGGGTCTGGGCATCGGCATCTTCAAGTCCGCGGCGCTTGCGCTGATCGGCGATATTACCGGTTCGACGCGGGAACACGCATCGACCATGAACCTGGTCGAGGGGTTTTTCGGCACGGGCGCGATCATCGGCCCGGCCATCGTCGCCTATTCGATCCAGCAGGGCGCAAGCTGGAAATGGGTGTATCTGATCGCCGCGATGCTGTGCCTTGTGCTGATTGCCGGCATGGTCGCAACGCCGGTCCGCAGGCATGAAGTGCGGGCCGAGGCGCCGGCCAGCGCCGGACAGTCGCTGGCGTTGCTGCGCGATCCGGCGACCTGGATCATCGGTGTCGCCCTGATGCTGTATGTCGGGGCAGAGGCCGCGATCTATGTCTGGGCGCCCACCTATTTCACGGGCTATGACGGATCGCTGGCCGTGCTTGCCGGCTATGTCGTCTCCATCTTCTTCGTGCTGCGTGCCGCCGGGCGCTTTGTCGGTGCCTGGTTGCTGGCCCGCCATGACTGGAAACGGGTCATCGCGATCTGCAGCACGGGCATGGCGGCGCTGTTCGTCATCGCCCTGATCGGCGGGCGCGACGTTGCGGTGGTTGCGCTGCCCGCGACGGGCATTTTCATGTCGGTCATCTATCCCACGCTCAATTCGACGGGGATCAGCTGTTTCGAGCGGGACCGCCACGGCTCCATCGCCGGGCTGCTGCTGTTCTTTACCTGTGTCAGCGCGGTGCTGGCACCACTGGCGATGGGTGTGGTCGGCGACCTGTTCGGCGCTGAATACACCATCGTGCTGGGCGGCCTGTTCGCCGTGGCACTTGCCCTTCTGGCGCTGTGGACGCTGCGCCGCGACCCGCTGGGCGCGCGCCTCGATGCCCGCAACCAGTCCATCCCATCCGAAGCCCATTGATAAGGCCAGCCCGATCCCATGTCCCCTTCCAGCGCACAATCCGATTCGACCAAGGCGACGACACCCCTGTCCGGCACGGGAACGCCGCGCGTGAGCCATTGGAATGCCGACATGGTTGCGCGCATCGGTGAGGGTGCGTCCGCCCCCCGGCTGATCGAGGAAGCGGATATCCAGCGGATTTCCGACGATCTGGACATCTGGGACGCATGGCCGGTGCAGGATCGCGACGGCGCCCCGGCCCGGATCGGCGGCAATGGCGATACGCTGTGGATGGCGCTGGGCGCGCCGCGGTTCGATGATCCGGACGAGCGGCACGGCCATGCCCGCATTCACCTGTTGCTGCACAGGGCAGGGAAGTGGCAGCCGCTTGGCCCGGCCATGCCCGACGGATTTTCGCCGGGCAGCCGCGAATGGTCCGGTTCGGCCGTACTGGAGGATGACGGGCACACGCTGCTGCTCTATTTCACCGCGACCGGACGCCGGGGGGAGGTGACCGAGAGTTTCGAACAGCGCCTGTTCACGGCCACCGCAACGCTGACCGGGGCTGCGGACGGCTATGCGCTGACCGACTGGCGGGCGCTGCGCGAAATCGTGTCGCTGGACCCCGCCCACTATATGCCCACGACCGGACCGGGCGGCGGTGTGGGCACGATCAAGGCGTTTCGTGACCCGGCCTATTTCCTGGACCGCGACACTGGCCTGCACCACCTGTTCTTTGCCGGATCGCAGGCGGGATCGTCGTCGCCCTATAACGGCGTGATCGGTTCGGCGCAGTCCGATGACGGCGAGCAATGGGTGCTGACCGCGCCCCTGCTGAGCGCGGATGGGCTGAACAACGAGCTGGAGCGGCCGCATGTCGTTCGCCGCGACGGGCGATATTATCTGTTCTGGTCGACACAGCGCCATGTGTTCAATCCCGAAGGCCCGGCCGGGCCGACCGGCCTGTACGGGGCGGTGGCCGATTCGCTGGCGGACGGGCAGTGGCGGCCGATCAATGGCACCGGCCTCATCTTCATGAACCCCGGCGATGCGCCGCGTCAGGCATATAGCTGGCTGGTGCTGCCGGACCTGTCGGTCATCAGTTTCATCGACGATTGGGGGATGGGAGAGCGGACCGGACCCGATCGCCGGTTCGGCGCGACCTTTGCCCCGACGCTGCGCCTGTGGGTCGATGGCGACCGGGCAGGGCTGGCGCAGGAATGATCGCCGCGCGGTCCGCCCCCGTGCCGCGCCGCTTGATCGCCCCGACCCGCAGCCTAAAAGCGGTGCGGTGACAGGCCATCGGCGTGTCGATGACCTGGGCAGGAGCGGCGATTTGGACCCTAAAAAGGTAAGGACGATCCACGATCTTGCCCGGCTGGCGGGAGTGTCGCCGTCGACGGTCAGCCGTGCCCTGGCCGGCAAGAGCGTGGTCAACGCCGAAACATCGCAGCGCATCATCGACCTGGCCGCCCAGCATTCGTTCCGGCCGAGCAGCTATGCCCGCAACCTGCGGATCAAGCGGCGCGGCGCCATCGGCGTCATCATCCCGCTGGGCCATGAACGCGGCCAGCACATTTCCGACCCGTTCTTCATGGCGATGATCGGCGCGCTGGCCGACGAACTGACCGAGCGCGGGTTCGACCTGATGCTGTCGCGCGTCATTCCGGACGGGGACGACTGGCTGGAGCGCATGATCGCGCTGGACCGCGTCGACGGATTTATCCTGATCGGCCAGTCGGACCAGATCGGCGTGCTGGAGGCGGCGGCCGACCAGTATCTGCCGCTGGTGGCATGGGGCGCGCATAATCCGGGCCAGCGCCATTGCTCGGTCGGCACCGACAATTTTGCCGGCGGGCAGATCGGCGTCCAGCATCTGATCGACCGCGGGTGCCGGCGCATCGCCTTTCTGGGCAATCCTCAGGCGGTGGAGATCGAGCATCGCCTGGCTGGTGCGCGGCACGCCGTTGCGCAGGCGGGGGGGCAGGTGATGCTGATCGATTCGCCCACGCACCTGGTCCGCGATCTGAGCACCGACGATATCGGCGCCTTTCTGGATGCTCAGCAAACCCTGCCGGACGGGATGTTCGCGGCATCCGACGTGATTGCGCAAAGCGCGATCCAGGTGCTGGCCAGCCGGGGCATCACCGTGCCCGGCGATATCCGGCTGGTCGGGTTCGACGATCTGCCCTTTGCCGCCACCATGATCCCGGCGCTGACCACCGTGCGGCAGGATATCGCCAAGGGCGCGGCGATGCTGGTCAAATCGCTGCTCGAACGCATTGCGGGCGAGGCATCCGGGTCGATCGTCCTGCCCCCGCGCCTGATCGTGCGGGCCACCAGCTGATTGGCAGCCGATCGGCGGTTCGCTGCACGGGGTCGTCGCGGTCAGTAATCGACGGCATAATCCTTGCGGAACGCCATCCCGGAATAGGCGCGGCGCATGGTCCATGGTTCGGCAGCGGCGGTCCAGTACGGATGGTCCGGCGGCAGGCCAAGCGCGACCAGCCCTTCCGATGCGATGTACATGCTGCCTGCGTTGGAATAGCGGTCGCCCAGTTGCGGCTGGTACCCGACAAACCCGATGGTCAGAAATCCGCGATCGTCAAAATTGGACGGCGCGGAAAAGATGCGACGTTGAACCGCCATGCTGGCGCTGCGCACCTGTCCGGGGGCAAGCGTGTCGGGCAGCAATCCCCGCCACGCCAGATATCCCAGCGGCTGAAGCAAGGCCGTGCGATAGGTCAGCGACCGGCCGATCGGCGGATAGGCGCCGTCCGGCCCGATCAGGCGTTCGAGATGCTCGGAAAAACGCTGCATCCGGCGAATCGCCAGCGCCAGTTCCTCAGCCGGTTTCAGGTTGTTGAACCGCGGTTTTTCCCTGGTCAGCACCTCCAGGATCTGCACCAGCATGGGGTGGATGACATAGCTGTTGTAATAATCGAAATGGAACCGCTCGCCATCGCCGTACCAGCCGTCGCCGGCATACCATTCCTTGAACTTCTTGATGGTGAGGTCGACCCGCATCGGGTCCCATTCCTCGCCAACCGAAAGCAGGAACACCTCGTTCATCGCCGCAAACAGCAGCCAGTTCTGATAGGGCGGCGACACGCTGCGCAGGCGTTTGATTTCCTCGACGATCCTGCGTTTGGCGGATGCGTCCAGCGGATCCCACAATGCCTGCGGAGCGCGGATCAGCGCACTGGTGAAATAGGCGGAATCGACAAGCGCCTGGCCTGCGCCCTGCCACAGCAGATAGTCGGGGTCGCCGGGCGTCACCGACCGCGTCAGGCAGGCCAGCATATCGTCGCGCATTGTCCCGCGCAGTTTTCCCTCTTCGCTGGAATCGACGGGCAGGGTTAGCCATGGCGCGATGCCATCGGCCAGCCGGGCAAAAGCCTCCATATAACCAACGCGCGGATTGCGGCCGTCCCAGATCGGACTCAGTTCGGGGGACCATTCGCGCTGAAGCCGGCCCTTCGCCATGCGACTGACCACCGGCTGGGCCATCCGCCGCAACAGGGCGACCGCATCGGCCCGGTCGGTAACCCCGTCGGGCAGCTGGGGCGCAGGCCCCGTCTGCGCAAGCGCCGCTGCACCACCCGCGCCCGTTCCGGCAATCAGCGGAACGGTCATCACGCCGGCCGCATGACGCAGGATGCCCCGCCGGTTCGTCTGACCCGTCATCGTGCCGTCCGCTTTCCGGTACCGCTGCGCCCGAACGCGACCACCGTGTCGCGGGCATAGGCATCCCATTTCGCGCGCGTGGTAAAGCCCCCTTGCCCGCCGCTCCATGCCGATCCGGAATAATAGGTGAACGGCTCTCCCGGCATCACCCGGATCAGGGCGAGATGATTGTCGGCATCCGTGACGACGCGGACAAGGCGTTGGGGATCGACACGGATTGCCACGGCCATCCGCCCGCGCCCGTCCTCGTCCGGCCCCCACCAGCTCAGCAGCCCATGCGCAGGATCGACGGTCAGCTCGCCCTCGCGCGGCCCGGTCGTGCGGCGGCCGATACCGATGCCGATCAGCAGCGGCTCATCGGTGTCGGAGTGGATGGTCGAGACAAGCTGCGTGAAATGCGTGCCAAGGGGCAGGGTGAAGCGGCGCGTTTCCCACACCCGCCGATCGACGCCGACCGGCCATGGCGCATATTTCACCTCGAATTCGGCGACCGGGCCGCCGGTTTGCAGGATCCGGTGCGTGGCATAATTGCGCGACGTCCACAGTTTGTTGTCGTGCCAGACGCCCAGCCCCCCGGCCCCCCTGCCGGTGCCGACGCTGTAGAAATCCAGGCCGGAACCTTGGTCGCGATGATAATCCGCGCTGCGCAGCTGACGATCGGCAAAGGGCAGGGCGGTCCGTTTGCCCCAGGCATCGATCCCGGATCCCGACGGCGGCTCGGCCGCTTCAAGGGGGCGGCCATAGATGCGATGCGCCGTCCGGTCGTTTTCCCACAACAGGTCGCCATACCGGTATGTCGCCAGCGTCACGACGGCCGCCGGCTTGCCCGTCCCGGCGTCAGCCCCCCGGTCCTGCACCGGCGCAGGCTGTGCCCACAGCGCCGTCAGCCCCAGGGTTGCCAACATGGCGGTCATTGTATAGCGCATACCATCTCCCGTCGCTGAAATAGGTATGATATCATACAACCGGTTTGCAAGCGGGATATGCGGACCAGCCCATGGGTTTTGCAGTTAGGCAGGCATGATGAAAACGGGTTCGCTGGCCGATCGGCTGTTCGTGAAGTTCGAATCGCGCATCCTTTCGGGCGAATGGCAGCCCGGATCGCGGCTGCCGGCGCAAAAGGACATTGCGAGCAGCGAGGCGGTGAGCCGGACGGTCGTTCGGGAGGCAGTCGCCCGGCTGGAGGCGCAGGGCTATGCCGTGGCGCGGCAGGGCGATGGCGTATTCGTGGCGGATAGCGCCCGGTATCGCGCGTTTCAGGTTACCCGCGACGAAATGGCAGATATCGGCGATGTCGTCCTGCTGCTGGAAATGCGGCTGGCGTTCGAAACCGAAATGGCGGCGCTGGCCGCGATGCGTCGGTCCATGGCGGATGTCGATGCCATGCAGGCGGCACTGGCGCATATGCACGCGGTCAGCGCCGACCCCGCCGCAGCCGCCGAAGCCGATGCGCAATTTCATCTGACCATCGCGAAAGCATCGAAAAATCCGTATTTCATCCGCTTCTGCGAGTTTCTGGGCGTGCGACTGGTGCCGCCCCGGGAACTCGCCTTTCGCGCTGATCCGGGTGCGGGTGCGCAGGAATATGCCAGCCTGGTCGACGCGCAGCATGTCGCGATCGTCGATGCCATTGCCCGGCTGGACGTGGAGGGTGCGCGAGCGGCCGCCCGCCGGCACATGCAGGAAAGCCTGGCGCGGCACATCCGCCTTGCCGACGGTTCGCACCATAGCGAACAGCCGATCAAGGATTGACCGGCAATGACCCGGTTATATGATAACTGAAAGACGAGTGGCGTTAAAGGAACGACTTGTCCCTTGACCGGGTGTTGGCCCGGATGACCGATCGCCGTTAACTGGAGAATGGAGCATGATGACGCGTTGGATGGCTGGCGCAGCGTTGGCGGCCCTGCCCGCAATGGTCGCGGCCCAGCCGGCGGTTCAGCCGATCGAGAGCGCCGTCCGGCTTGCCGACTGGCAGCTCAAGCGGATGAGCGATCAAACATATATCAACCGGGCCACCGGCGAATCCGGCAACGCCCGCGCGTGGGAACAGGCGGTATTCTGGGTCGGGATGACGGCGCTTGCCGATGCCGGTGCCCCCGACCGCATCCGGCAGGCCATCATGGACAATGGCCGGCGAAACGAATGGAAGCCGGGCAGGAAGGTCTATTTCGCCGACGATCACGCCATCACCCAAAGCTATCTGTGGGCCGCAGCCAATGGCGCCGGGCGGGCCGCGCTTGCCCCGACCCGGGCCATGTTCGATCAGGTTGTCGACAAGCCCGCGGTCACGACGCTGGCATTCGTCGTTCCGCCCACCGGTTACAGCAATGCCGAATGCCTGACCCGGTGGTGCTGGTGCGACGCGCTGTTCATGTCGCCGCCGGCGCTGGTCGAGCTGTCGCGGCAAACGGGCGAGCGGAAGTATCGCGACTTTGCGATGCGCGAGTTCTGGGCAACGACCGACTTTCTCTACGATCCCGTCGAAAAGCTCTATTACCGCGACAGCCGTTTTTTCGACCGCCGGGATGACCGGCAGCGCAAGCAATTCTGGTCGCGCGGCAACGGGTGGGTGTTCGCGTCAATCCCCCGCATCCTGCCGCTGTTGCCCAAGGGGAGCGCGGACCGGATCAGGCTGGAGCGCCTGTTTGCCGAGATGGCGTCCCGGCTCGCCACGCTTCAGAAAGCCGATGGCTATTGGGCGCCGTCGCTGCTGGCGGCGGAGGGTTCGCCGCCGGAAACCAGCGGCACTGCCTTTTTCACCTATGGGATCGCATGGGGGATCAATACCGGCCGGCTTTCCGCGGACCAATATGGCCCGGTCGCCCGGCGCGGCTGGGATGCGCTTGGGCGGGCAATCCGCCCCGACGGCCGCCTGGGCTGGGTCCAGCAGGTCAGCGATCGTCCGGAACAGGTGAACCCGGACGATACCCAATATTATGGCGTCGGTGCCTATCTGCTGGCGGCGACACAGATGCAGCAACTGCAAGCCCGCCGGTAAGATCCCGCCGGCCCTGTGCGGACCCATGTGGCATGGCCGGTGGCGAAGCGGGAGGGATCCAAACCAATCTGATCAGCGACCGTTTCGCGACCCTTAATCTTAATCCGGACTATTCGGATACCTTGGAAAATGCCCAAACGAATCCGAAAAGCGCTCACCTGATAACCGACACTTGTCAGCTCAGTTCGACGGCCGGTTTCTCTGTCGAGCTTTCGATCGATCCGCAATATCATGCTGCTGCGGACCCTATGGGTGTGGCAGCGTAACGCACAACCCATTGCTTCTGGTAAGCCCCGGGGCGATTCATCCTTGCGCCAGGATATGTCGCTCCCAGTTGTTAAAATGTCAGCACGACACGGCCCCCAATGTCGCCGGATTGCAGCCGGTGGAACACGCTGTTGATCGCTTCCAGCGGTTGGGTCTCGATCCGGGATCGCACTTTCCCTTCAATGGCGAAGTCAATCGCTTCGGCAAGGTCGGCACGGGTACCGACGATCGACCCGCGGATGGTGACGCGCTTGAGCACCACGTCGAAGATCGGGATTGGAAACTCGCCCGCCGGGAGACCAACCAGGCTGACGGTCCCGCGGCGGCGGACGATATCAATGGCCTGTCGAAAGGCGGGAAGCGATGGCGCGGTGACC
The DNA here is from genome assembly GCF_049889035.1 of Sphingomonas eleionomae. Taxonomy (NCBI): domain Bacteria; kingdom Pseudomonadati; phylum Pseudomonadota; class Alphaproteobacteria; order Sphingomonadales; family Sphingomonadaceae; genus Sphingomonas; species Sphingomonas eleionomae. The sequence continues at coordinate 504,875 of NZ_JBLTWP010000002.1, forward strand.
AGAACGCCATGCGCGCCCCCTTCGGTTTCCCTGCGCAGCTTGGCGACGAACTCGGGATCAGCGGCGTTTATCGTGACATCGGCACCGAGTGCCCGCGCCAGCGCAAGCTTCTTCTCGGACACGTCGACCGCTGCGACATGCAAACCCATTGCCTTCGCATATTGGACTGCAATATGGCCAAGTCCGCCAATCCCGGAAATCACGACCCATTGACCGGGACGCGCCTCGGTCTCCTTCAATCCCTTGTAGGTCGTCACCCCGGCGCAGAGGATTGGCGCCATCGCCGGGAAATCGACATCATGCGGTAACCGGGCGACATAGGCTGCGTCGGCAAGGACATAGTCAGCATAACCCCCATCGACGCCGTAGCCAGTGTTGTGCTGGCTTTCGCAAAGCGTCTCCCATCCAGTCTCGCAGTGCTCGCAGCATCCGCAAGCGTCATGCAGCCAGGGTACACCCACCGCGTCGCCTTCCTTGATCCCACAGACGCCCGGGCCCAGTGCCGCAACCCTGCCAACGGCTTCATGACCGGGGACGAAAGGCAAGGTCGGCTTGACCGGCCAGTCGCCGCGTGCGGCATGCAGGTCGGTGTGGCAAACTCCGCTCGCATGGACCCGGACCAATATCTGGCCGGCACGCGGACTAGGCACTGATCGTTCCTCGATATCCAGCGGTGCACCAAAGCTTCGTACGACCGCCGCGCGCATTTTCTCCATTGCCTGCCTCCCGCCAAGACTTCTCCGGGAAGCCTGGCTGGTCAGCCTATGAGGAGACCAGGGGGTCGGCGATCAGTAGATACACGGATCGCTGTTCTCGGGTGATCGAAGCAGCTTTACGGGCGGGGGCGCTTTCCGTCCTGGGCGCAACGGCTCCGATCCTTGCCCTGCTGCTGCTGGTTGTCAGGCGCGCGCGGAAAGCCGCGATGGTCGCCAGAGGCACAGGGCGTGCTGGGGTTTACGATGACACCCGAGCCTGTACCGGCCGATGCTGGTGCCGGCCCTCGCTGGCAAGCCATTGCTGGCGGAGTTGGTGCAGCATTGCAGCCCGGTCCAGAGCATCGCATGCCCCGGACCGCATCGTCGTTCAATGCGCCAGAAACAGAGGCACCGGACACTCGTTGATCATGCGTCGACTCACGCCGCCGAATGCCCCTTCCATAAAGCGGCTGTGGCCGAACCCGCCCATCACCACATAGGCGGCATCGGTGGCCTCTATCGTGTCCAGGATGATCGTGCTGGGCAGGTCGACAAGGCTGCGTTCACGCTTGATCACCGGCTTGATGTCGTGGCGCGACAGATATTCGGCACCATCCTCTGCCGGGGTCACTACCGATCCGTCGTCAATCTCAAGAATCATGACGGTATCCGCCTTGGCAAGCAGAGGAGTGGCGGCTTGCAGCGCTGCCACCGCCTCTCGCGAGCCATCCCAGGCCACAAGCGCATGGCCGGAGACACAGAAGGTGCGGACCGTTTCCGGCACCGCGATGATTGGCTTGCCGGACTTGATCACCATGTCGCCGACCAGCTGGCGCATGTCGGGATGCTTGATGCTTTCGAGCCTGCGGTTGAGCACAATCAAGTCGGCAAGTCCGGCGTGAGCGAGCAGGGTGGGGGTAAGAAACCCGGTCTCATCCAGCCAGTCATAGGGCACGTCTTCGGCATGAAGACGTTCCAGCATCCGCGTCTTGTTGGCTTGCTCCCGGTGCTGTTCGTCCGCCATCAGCAGCGCTCCACCCTGCATGGCAAAGTCGTCAGCCAATGCCAGCGCAATCGACACGTCGATGCAGGTCAGGTGCCCATCGAGCGCACGGATCAAATCGAGTGCCGCCTGGAATCGCGCTTCCTGGCCGACGTCATCGTGAATCAACACAAGTATGTTCTTCATGACTGCCTCCTCATGTCCGCTATGGAAATTGAGGCTATTGCCGGGTCCCGTGAGCCGACATGCGGGATTTTACGGACTGCGAATGATCGCGTTAGCTGCGAGCGGGTGGAGCATGCACATCATGTCGATCGCCGCTGAGTCGCGCTTCCCTGCAAACCGGCAGTCGAGCGCCATCACAAGCACCGGGCGGTGCTCAGCCCTGCAGCAGATGGGAATCAGGTGTCGTTGAGTATTTCTGAAATCCGTGGACAGGATATTCGTTAAAGCATTCCGATGGCTGATTCTCATCCAAGAATCTGTATAATTACACATGAAAATAATCCGTAAAATCCGGAGCAGATTTAACTATATCATATCCGGTTCATTATCTGATTATTTTGACGAATAATCCCTAATTTCACCCAGGACAATTTTGGCGTGTCCTGCATGATAATGGGATCAATTTGAAAATTATTCCATTTTGGTCAAAATCGTGCGATAATCAAAAAAAGAGCAGAAAGGCGGCCGTAGCGATCGGCGGCAAGGGGTGGGAGGCGCTGTGCTGGACGGCCACGACATCCGCGCGATGGGCCCGGTTCGCCGCTACGGAATTGCCGTCGCGACGGCTTGTGTCGCTATAGCACTTCGGCTGGCCCCCGAACCGCTGTTGGGGGATCGCGCCTATTTTCTGCTTTTTACGGCAAGCATACTGGTTGTGGCCATTTTTGGCGGCATTGCTCCCGCCATTTTCACCGCTGTGCTTGCCGGTTTGTTCGTCATCCAAGCAAACGGCCTGTCCGGTGCGGACAGGATGGTCGAGCTCTTCTCCTTTGCCCTGACGTGCGGGATCATTCTCTGGATTGGCCATTGGGTCAGAAGTATTGAACGCGTTTCCCGGGAAAATGCCGCTCGTGCGGAGCGGCGGGCAAACCTTGCCGACGAACTGGCCGAAGAACTCAACCTGTTGATCGACGGAACCGCGGGTTACGCCATCTACATGCTCGACCCCCAAGGGGTTGTGACAATCTGGAACAAGGGCGCCCAGCGGCTGAAGGGCTGGGCCGAGGATGAAGTCATCGGCCGGCACTGCGCAATCTTTTATCCCGAAGCGTCGGTCTCGGCTGGCCAGCCCGATGCTGACCTTAAGCGTGCAGCTGACCAAGGCCGGTTCGAAGCGGTGGATTGGCGCATTCGAAAAGATGGCTCGTCATTCCTGGCACATGTGACCGTTACAGCATTGCACGGGCCCGATGGCGACCTGCGCGGATTTGGAAAGATCGTCCGCGACATCACCCATGAGCGTGCATCCGAACAGCAAATCGCAGCCAGCGAAAGTTTCCACAAAGCGATCCTGACCACCGTTCCCCAGGCAATGGTGGTGGCCGACGAAACGGGTCAGATCCTCTCTTTCTCGGCCGCGGCAGAGCGATTGTTCGGCTATTGCGAGCACGAAGTGGTGGGGCAAAATCTGGGTATTCTGATGGCGACCGCGGATCGCCATGCGCATGACGGATATATCCGGCACTATCTTGCCACCGGAGAAAAGCGGATCATCGGGCGCGGGAGAGTTGTCCTTGGTCAAAAACGCGACGGCACGACCTTTCCCCATGACCTTGTGATCGGAGAGGTGGTGGCCGGCGAGCGGAGGATGTTCATTGGCTTTATCGACGACCTGACGGAGAAGCTGAAGGCCGATGCGCGGATCGAGGAACTGCGTTCGAGGCTCGTCCATGCCGCCCGGATCAGCGCCATGGGGACCATGGCCTCGACGCTGGCGCACGAACTCAATCAACCGATCACGGCGGTCATTACGTTCGTAGGCGGCGTCCGAAACCTGCATCGAGAAGGCAATGCCGACGATCACGCCATGATCGAGGAGGGCCTGGACCGTGCCGTGGACGAAGCGCTGCGAGCCGGCAGCATCGTCAGTCGGCTGCGTGAATTTGTTTCGCGCGGCGATATCGAGAAGACAGTCGAGCCGCTGTCTCAACTGATCGATGATGCCGCGAAACTGGCATTGATTGGCGCGCGCGAGCTAGGCGTTGAGGTCGCTTTCCAAATTGACCGCCATCTGGATGCCGTGCTCGTCGACAGGGTTCAGATTCAACAGGTCCTGATCAACCTGATCCGCAATGCCGTCGAAGCGATGGCGCATTCGGAGCGGCGCATATTGACCATCGCGGCTGCAACTGATGACACGGCTTTCGTCCGCGTCACGGTTTCCGACACGGGGCCGGGCGTGGCGCCTGAGATCGTCGATCATCTGTTTCGAGCCTTTAACAGCACCAAGCTGGACGGCATGGGGCTGGGGCTCTCAATCTGCCGAACGATCGTCGAGGCGAATGGCGGCAGAATCTGGATGGAGCCCGTCCCGGCTGGGGGCACCGCCTTTCATTTCACGCTGGTCCGGGCCGACACGGAGGCTTTGGCATGAGCGAAAGGCTGTTGGTCCACATCATCGATGACGAAGATGCCGTGCGGAGAGGCGCGAGCTTTTTCCTCAAAACATCCGGTTATGCGGTCCGGACCTGGGAATCCGGGGTCAGCTTTCTGAAGGAAGTCAGGCACGCTGAAACCGGATGCATCCTGCTCGACCTGCGAATGCCGGAGATGGACGGCCTGGAGCTTCAGCAGCAGCTGAACCAGCGCGGCGTGACGATGCCGATCATCGTACTGACCGGTCACGGCGATGTCGGGGCCGCCGTCCGGGCGATGAAGGCCGGGGCGGTCGATTTTCTTGAAAAGCCGTTCCACACCGATGTGCTGCATGATGCGGTCGGTCGTGCGTTCAGGTGCATCGAAGCGTCGAGGGACACCATGGTCCGCGCGGCCGACGCGGAAGTCGTTCTCGGGGTCCTGAGCGATCGCGAGCGTGAAGTTCTGGATGGCCTGGCGCAAGGGTATCCTAACAAGACGATCGCCTACGATCTCGGCATTAGTCCCCGCACCGTCGAGGTGCATCGGGCGAACATCATGTCGAAACTGCGCGCACGCAGCCTTTCGGAAGCGTTGCGCATCGCGTTCGCGGCCGGGATGGGCGAAGGTCGATTCTGAAGGGTCATGCCGCTGCCTTGCGGCGACCGACCGCTTCGGTTTCGAGTGCCTCATTTGGCGCAAGCCCGGAAGCGTCGCAGATCAGGTTGACCAGAATACGCACTTCAAACCGGCATGCGTCGCCACCCGCGCGAGGCGACAGCGCGTCTGCTCACATCCGCGGCGGACGCCGGTCCGGGTTGGCAGGGCGATACGTAAAGTACCGAATGGGCGGTTCAGGGGCAGCCGATACGCTGGCATGCATCGGGAAGGAGATGCGTTGATGGCTGCGCGATCAACCCGCGACCCTTGCGCCGCTGTCGGGGCCATGGGCACCAGGACCTGGTTCGGACCAGTCTTCGCCAACCCCGCCGAGGCGCGCGCATCGCTGTGCAATGTTCGGTCATTTGAAGGAAATTGGTATGGACGGCCGTGAATCCCAGATCCGACATCTGATCGTCCTCGGTCACCCCGGACCCGCCGGCTTCAATCACGCGGTCGCTGCCGCCTATGGCGATACCGTTCGCGCTTGCGGGCAGGAAGCGGTGGTTCGGGACCTCTACATCCTCGGCTTCAACCCCTGCCTGACCGCCGCCGAGCGATCGACCTCTGGTCGGGGCGCGCTCGGCGAAGACGTCAAGATCGAACTCGACCATATCCGCGATTGCGAGGTGATTGTGCTTGTCTACCCGATCTGGTTCGGCATGCCGCCTGCAATCGTCAAGGGCTATGTCGACCGCGTCTTCGGCGCCGGTTTTGCCGCCGATAATCTAAAGACCTTGACGCCCCACCCACTGCTTCATGGCAAACAGCTGATCATCTTCAGCTCGTCGGCATCGACCCGCCCTTGGCTTGAGGAGAGGGGGCAATGGCAGAGTTTGCACCAGGCCTTCGACCTTTATCTCCAGACCGTCTTTGGCTTTTGCGAGACGCAGCACGTCCATTTCGACGCCGTGGTGGAAGGCGGCGCGACCCAACATGTCGAGGAATGCCTGGCCAGTGTGGAGGAGCGGGCGCGAAAGCTGTGCGCTGCGCTGCTGCACGGACGCCGCCGTCACCGGTTTGAGCATTCACCGGTCTGATAGCCGGGGATATCCATTAGCGCGCGATCCCGCGCTAGCGGTTCTTTGGACCAGCGCGCGGGGCTGGACCATGCGGGCAGGTCGATCGCGATAAGGGTGCCAGCACCCGGACTGCTGCGAAGGCGCAGCCTGCCGTGCATGTCTTCGACAAAGCGGCGGACCTGCTGAAAGCCGGTTCCGTGGGCACCAAGTGTCGGCAATTGCGTCAGCAGGTTGCAGCAGACCTCCCCGACCATACCGCATCCGCTGTCAAGGACGAGGAGCCGGATGTGCCCCTGGCGCACCCGCAAGCGGATCCTGATCGACCCTGGCCGGCTCATCGCAGCCCTGGCGTTGGCGACGAGTTCGATCATCAACCCATCGAAGCGGCTTTTCACGGCCTTGATCGAGGAATCCTCATCAACCAGGTCAAGGATCAGGCGATTGCCCGGACCGGCGATCATGTTGAGGAGCGGTTCCAGAAGCAAGATGCGCGCGCGCAAGCCGAATGTCTCGGGCGGTGGTTCAGACGCAGCGGCGAGCAGATTGGTGACGATCGCTCCTCCGCGCGCTGCAGCTGCCTCGATCGCGTCCAATATCTGGCGCCTGCGCGTGTCGTCGGGTCCATCCTCGAGCAAATGCCGGGCGGATGCGATCGCCCCGAACAGATTGCGCAAGTCGTGCGCCCATTCGCGAATGTCATGTGGAGCAGTGCCAGCGCGGATAATGGTCAAGAGGGGTCTCAATCCTGATTGAGGGATGCCCAGAATGGGGCGGTCCGGAACCGGATCGAATCCGCAACATCCCTTAGCCAGCCGGCATTTGCGGGTGTCGGATTGTCGGATGCCCGACGCCATGCCGGTTACGGCTCCAAGCGGCCAACGCGAACTACGCAACACTCCTGATTCTCGCATCGGTGTCGTTGGTTGAAAGTCCGGCAGGCCGGGGTCCTGATGCCCCGCACCGTTGATGGCGGAGACCAATGATGAAAACGGATACCCAATTGCAGAAGGATGTCGTCGAGGAGCTCAGCTGGGCACCCGATGTCGAGCATGGCCATATCGGCGTCGCGGCGCACGGCGGCGTGATTACGCTTAGCGGCCATGTCCCAAATTATGCGATGAAAATGGCCGCCGAGCATGCAGCGCGCCGTGTTATCGGCGTAAAAGCTGTCGCACAGGAAATCGAGGTTCGCTTCGCGAGCGATCCCAAAACGTCTGACGAGGAAATCGCGCAGCGGATCCTCAGCCTGTTCGCCTGGGATGTTTCAATCCCCGACAGAAGGGTCCAGGTGAAGGTGGAGAAAGGATATGTGACGCTCACCGGCGAGGTGGACTGGCACTATCAGAAACAGGCCGCGTCGAAAGCGGCTGGCCGAATCAGCGGCGTGAAGAGCGTGGTAAACAGTCTTAACGTCAGAGAGCGTCCTGCAGCCTTTGACGTTCGCGAGCGCATCATTGCTGCACTCAAGCGCTCTGCTGAAGTCGACGCGAACTCGATCGAGGTGTCGGTCGACGGATCGACCGTCAGGCTCGGCGGGTGGGTTCGTGCATGGAATGAGCGGCGAATCGCAGAGGCAGCTGCCTGGGCCGCCCCTGGCGTGCTTCGCGTCGACGACAATATCGTCTTGGCCTGAGCCCGATCATGCGCAGCAAAAACGGCCCCGCAGCCGGCTCCGGGGCCCTTGCCTGGCCGTAGCCAGCGGCACGCGTCAAATCGCTCGCACGTCGGATGTGGCATATGCATCGCGGACGAATTCGGCGGACAGGGATTGTCCCTTTGACGCAAATACCCGACCGCCTCGGGCAAGGGCCACGGAATGTTCGCAACCGGTCGCAGGGTCGGTGCTGAGTACACCCGTCTATCCACGATCGAGATCATGAGGGATCATTCGATGAGGTCGATTCCCGTTGCCCGTGCGGAGATGGAGCCAGGTTCGGCAAGGGGCGCCCCATTCCGAATGCCCCCTGGCCTTCGCCTTGTTCGTCCACAGCTGCGACATATTGCGTTGGTCGGCAACGCTTTGCCGAGGCTTTGTGGCCTCGCGACCTATACCAGCCATGTTCGCGACGCGTTGCTGGAGACTGCACCCGGGATTGCGGTGGACCACTATGCCATGATCGATCCCGGCGGGCGATACGCTTTTCCAACCAGCGTCTGTGGTACCATCAAACAGGAAGAACCGGCTGCGTATCGCGCAGCTGCATTACGGATCGATCGCAGCGGGGCAGACCTGATCTGGGTCCAGCATGAATTCGGCATCTATGGCGGGCCCGCTGGCAGACACCTGTTCGAGCTACTCGATGCTACCAGCCTTCCGGTTGCCGTGACGCTCCACACCGTGCTCGGCCACCCAGATAACGATCAACGGCACGTGATGGAACGCCTTGCCAAGCGAGCAGAGCTGTTCATCGTCATGGCCGAACGCGCCCGGACCATGCTGATGGACACCTATGATGTGCCGGACGCGCGAATTGCTGTTATCCCGCACGGATCGCCGGATCGTCCGCGGATCTCCCCGGTCGCCATGCGGTATCTCCTCGGACAGGAGAATCGCAAGACGATCCTGACCTTTGGCCTCCTTTCGAGAGACAAAGGCATTGAGACCATGCTCGAGGCGATGCCCGCAATTCTCGATCGCTGTCCGGAAACCCTGTACCGGATCGTGGGCGCCACGCATCCGCACCTTGTCGAACGTGAGGGGGAAGCCTATCGCAAGTCGTTGATCGCCCGCGCCCAGCAGCTCGGCATTGCTGCCAATCTGCGCTGGGAACCGCGTTTTCTCGACGAAGAAGCCCTGCTCGACCGGATCGCGGCGGCCGACGTCTATGTGACCCCCTATGGCAATCCCGCGCAGATCACCTCCGGCACGCTCGCCTATGCCTTTGCACTGGGCAAGCCGATCGTGTCGACGCCCTATGTCCATGCCGAAGAGCTGCTCGGTAATGGGCTTGGAAGACTCGTTGGTTTCGGAGACGTGCCAGCAACCGCCGAAGCGGTTGGATCCTGGCTTGCCGACGATGCCGGGAGAGAAGCCCGGGCCGCGCGCGTTTGGCGGGCCGCACGGTCGACCATCTGGCCGACGATCACCGCACGAACCATGCCCCGGCTGGAAGCACTGCTTTCCAGACAGACAGCGGGTCCGCCCGTGGCTCGTCGCCCGACCCCCAAGGTTACCCGTAAAGTTGGGTTGCACTGATAAGGTCGGACAACAAGGCGGGGAAACGATGCCGTTGGCCATCCGCAATGTTACCTGCCGCCCTGCTGCGGATACGGACAACAACGCATTGGGCACGCTGGCCGAACCGGCTTTAACCTGAGACCAGTTCCGGGGCCATCGTCATGACACTTGCACGGGTCATCGCCGCAATTTTGCCGACTGGCGGCGCAACCGGGCCGATCGGGTACACGGGATGGCGGGAACCCGGGGCTGTTTCCAACGCGGCCGCGTTGGTCGTTGCACGTCCTGTGGCGCAGCGCCGGGTGTCGCTTGTTCGAGCGAGCCGCGACTCCAGCTTCATTTGCATGGGTCCGGTTGTCGCCCGACGCGCCAGCGGGGATGCCGTAACGCGATGGCCCGCAACCTGTCCCGGCCATGGCGACCATCTCGTCAATATGGGTGCCGATGCAGCTGGCCGCCGTGTCCGCACCACCGGAAAGTGAGGTGGAAAGGCGCAGCACCCGGACGCTCGGTGCAGTTGTCGGCTTGTCACTGATGCTCGCTGTGCTCGGCTGTCTTTCCTGGGCGGTGTTTCGGGATTTCTGGGTGCTGGTCATTGTCTTCCTTCAGCCCTGAGCCGCTGGACCTCGTGCTGCGTCCGCAGCCCTCGCGCGTCGTCTTGCGGCCCTATGTCCCGGCCGACACGGTGACATCGGGCGCGTGCTAGAGCGACGCTCGACGATCCGGGCGTTCGTCTCTGTTCTGGTGAGCTGGAAGACCGATCCCAACGGGTGATCTTTCCGGTGACCTGCGCCAGCGGCACGGGATCGAGGACGTGCGCCTGGTCCGCTTCGTCGGGGACAATGCCTGTCACAACTTCAAGCCGCAGGCGAGCCTTCACCCATCGAGTTTTGCTGCTTTTCAGGTGCGGCCGGAAACGGACATTGGCGTGCGGCCTGCTCGCGCTTCTGCCCATGGTTTCCAAGTGTTTGCCGACACTCAGGTAAACTACGGATTCTGGCCCAGTGTGCCGACCCCTAGCCTTTGATCTGTCCGACGCCTTTGCGCGTCCTGGAACGTGAACATCTGCAAACTGAACAACATTGTAGCAAAATGTTTCAGATAAGGGGCGAGCGATGACCGATCGGTTTCATGCAATAATCGATGATCAGACGATGATAAGATTTGAGCCCAAATCCATTGTCTTCGATCAGGGGGAAGAGAATTTCGCGTGGTTCGAGGTGGTCGAGGGCGCGGTTCGACTTTGCCGCTATCTGGAAGATGGAACGCGGCATATCGACCGGTTTGCGCTCGCTGGAGATATTCTGGGCACCAACAGCGAGGTCTATTCCGCATCTGCCGAAACCCTGCAACCGACGGTGCTTCGGCGACACGCGCTATCCGGAATGGACGGTGAGTGGCTCAACGCCCATGCCGCACAGGCGATCGCGAGCCTGGAACAAAGCGTTCTGCTGTTGCGGCGTCCGAGCGCGATCCAGCGGATCGCAGCCTTTATCGACCGGCTGGTATCCCGGATCGGCAGGGGCGACATTGTCGACCTGCCGATGTCGCGTGTCGACATTGCCGACCATCTCGGCCTGACGCCCTCAACCGTCAGCCGATCGCTGGGTACCCTGGCCCGGATGGGCATCATCGAAACGGACGGGCTTCATCGCATATCCGCGATTGATCGACGCCGCCTGGCGCTGTTGGGCGGGCTTGACGACCCGTCATCGCTGATCGTTGATCGCGATGACACTCGCCTGTTCGGACTTGCAGGAGCAACGCTGTGAGCGCGCGGCTGTTCGTCGCGCTCATGGGATCGAGCATTTGCACATCCGCAGCCTGGGCCAGCCCCCAGGTGTCCGATGCCGAAGCGTTGAAGGCAGCCATTGCCGAACAGCAGCGGCAGATCGAGGCGCAGCAGCGGATTATCGAACAGCAACGGATCGCTATCGATGATCTGCAAGGGCTTTTGCTTGGCGCGGATATCGTGACCTATCGGGGCCGCGGCGTGCAGGGGCTGAATCCATCGTCAAGCGACGTGGCTCAGAAATCGCCCCAGGCTGGCGCTCCGAGACCGGAGGCGGCGCCGCCTGCCGCGCAGCAGACCGCGGAGCCGGCCATGCCGGACGCGCCGGTCGGCGAACAGCCCGAGGTCGAACGCGACGTTCGCAGCGAGGTCGCGGCGGTGCCTCAAGATGTGGGCGTTCTGACACCCGCCGGGCGGATCGTCATAGATCCGACGTTCGAATATACCCAATCCGCCACCGACCGGCTGGTTTTTCGAGGGTTCGAGCTGGTCCCGGGGATCCAGATCGGCTTGATCGAGGCCAGCCGAGCCCGCCGCGAAACGATCGCTGCGACCATGGCCGTACGCTACGGCCTGACCAACCGGCTGGAAATCGAGGCACGGATCCCCGGACTGCACCGGTACGACCGGATCGAGGTGGCGCAGCAGCGCGACGAGGGGATTGTGCGATCCATCAGCCTGAAGGAAGACGATATCGGCGATATCGAGTTTGCAGCACGCTATCAGCTCAATTCGCAACGCGGTCAGAACCCGATCTGGGTCGCATCGCTGCGGGTCAAAAGCGATACCGGCAAGGGGCCGTTCGATATCGCCTATGACGAATTCGGCGTGGCGACGGGGCTGGCGACAGGATCCGGTTTCTGGGGGGTGCAGCCAGGTCTCAGCATGTTGTTGCCGTCCGATCCCGTGGTGATTTTCGCGGGTGCGACCTATCTTTGGCATATCGGCCGCGACGTTGATCGCCTGATCGGCAGTGCGCCGATCGGCCATGTCGATCCCGGCGATGCAATATCGGGCAATTTGGGATTTGGATTCGCGCTGAACCCGCGATTTTCCTTCGCACTGGGGTATCGCCATTCCTATCTGATGGCGACCAAGACCGAGATTGGGGATGGCATTGAGCGATCCAGACCCCTGCAGGTCGGATCAATGACGCTCGGCATGTCCTATCGTCTGAATGTGCGCCAGACCATCAGCTTCGGCGTGGAGTTCGGCGTGACCGAGGATGCGCCCGACGTCAGCGTCACGCTCCGGTTCCCGTTCGTTTTGTGACTGTGACCACGCGCAAAAGCGCCACGATCAGAAACGGGCGGCGCTGATCGACAGGCGGGCGATCGTGTCGTTCAGGTTGCCTGCAAGCGATGCCTGTCCGATCACGTCGCCAAAGGGCTGATAGCCGGTCACATCCAGCGCCACGTCCATTTCCTGGCGCATGGCAGTGGCGCTTGCGGTGTTCAGCACGATGTTCTGAATGCCGCCGTCCGTTCGCTGAATGAGTGCGGTCTGGCCTGCATTCGCAAGGAATACAGGCTGGCTGCCAACGCTGAGCCGCAGGGTCCCCGTTTCGATAAAGCCGGTTTGCAGCTGTTGCGCTGTCGCCGGCGTCAGCGCGGCGGATACCCAGCGTTCGGTCTGTGCGCCGCCGTCCTGCCAGCGGACCGTGGTTTGCATCACCAGATCGCCGTTGAGATAGGTCCGCATGTCGGCACCCAGCGAAATGGTCATGCCCCCGATGACGAATCCGCCCCTCTGGGCATCCAGTGTCGCATCATCACATGGCTCGATCGATTCAAGCGCCAGTTCCTCTGCTCTGGCGGTTGATGCCAGCCCTGCCAGCAACATGCCGGTGGTCATCATGAAGCGAATGATTGCAGGTACGCGCATGTCGCTGATCCTAGTTTGCGGTGCCGACCCGGACGTCGAGCAGGATTTGAGGGGAGATCTGGTAATCGGGCGGCAAGAAGCTGGTCAGGTCGCCAACCGATGTCAGCATGGCGCCCTGATCGTCCATTGGGGCCTGGGACCAGGGTCCCCAGTCACTGGCCAGATCAAAGGTCGGGCGCCGCCTGTCCGGCGTGGCGAGGATTGCCAGCGCGATGCCATTCCAGTGCTTTGCGAACGTCGAGGCGGGATATTGGGTCAGGCCCAGCATAGGGTCGCCGGTTAGCACCTTGTTGCCGCGCATTCCCTTGATCACCACAAAATGCTTGAACCCGTTCAGGTCGAGCAGGACGATCGTTGGCCGCCGCACCTGGCGAAGCTGGTCCATCGTCAGCTTGAACCCCTCCGCGCGATAGCCGATCGATGTCAGATAGGTCCGCATGTCGAGCAGGGAAAAGCCATGCTTGCGGATCGCGTCCCGATCGCCTGTTCGCCACATCGCGGCAAAGCTCTCACGTTCCGACACCGGACGCCCGTAATGATAGCTCAGCAGGGTCGAGATGGCCGCCGAACCGCAGCTGAAGTCATAGCCTTGGCGCGTGACGGTGCGGAACGGGATTTCCCACCAGCTCATTACGCGGACGGTATAGTTGCCACCCTGCTCAGGGCCTAACCTGACCTGGCCATGCGCCTCTGCCGCGGATAGCGCGCACAGCGCGATCAGCGCTGCGCGCGCGAGCCCAAGGCTCGGCAGGTGGAGGTGCATGGACGGTGCGGACCGGATCATGGCTGAACAGTGACCGTCAGCGTCATGCCAGCCTGAAGATTGTTCTGAGCGCCGGTATTGATCACGAAATTACCGATGCCATTGAAGTTGGACAAGGCATTGTCCGCCAGAGAGATGTTGCCAGCGACATTGTCGCCCATGATGTTGCCCGATGTCGTTGCGGCAAGCGTCTGGTTGTTGACCACGATCGTCTGACCGCCGCGCAGCGCGGCGAGCTCTGTCTCCGCAAGCTGCGCCGGCAAATCGTTCGATTGAGCAAGAGCAGGTGTCGCGCAGCAAAGCGCGGTCGCGAGGGCGAGGGTATGACTTATATTCATGGAAATGCTCCTTTGCTTCCGGCCTGAAAAAGCTTCCGGACCGGGGCACGGGGTGCCCCGGTCCGGACAGGCAGGGGGTCAGTCGGCGTCGCCGCCACCGCTGCCAGCGCTGCCGCTGACACCGAAGTTGACGGTCCCTTGCGCCGCAATGTTGGTGGCGGCCTGGGTGTTGGCGTTGATTCCGGTGTTCCATGCGGCATTGTTGATGCCCGCAAACGCCGCGAATGCATTGTCATTGACCGAGTTCGACCCGCTATTATAGCCAACAGCGGTTTCTGAACCGTCCTCGCCGTCCAGATCGACGACTTCGTCCAGCTCGCGATTGATGTTCATCGCTTTGAGGGACTGGCTTGCGACAATCATCGTATTGCCGTTGTGCGAGTTGTTGCCGTCATTGTCCTGATCGGCGCTGGCATAGGTCTTGGTGTAGCTCTCGCTGTAACTGTCAGCGGCGTTGTCGACCGAGAACACGTCGAGCAGATCGTTGATGACGACGTTATCATCGCTGTTGTCGTCGATGGTGGTATTGGTCTGGCCGCCTGTGGTCTGGGCAAATGCCGGCATGGCGACGACGAAGCCTGCAGCCGCAACCGACGCCTTGATGATGATGGACACACGCATGTGGATCTCCTTTCGTTGGAAGGGCTGACACCGCATCGGCCGTGCCGTCCCGCGCCTCGTCAATCGAGACAACAGCGCTTTAGGGCCGGCCCGATCGACGTGCCTTGTCGGCAGGCAATTCGCACGATCAGGAAATTCCCGTATTCGGCGGTGTCGTTCCAGCCAGGGCCATTGGCATCCAGTGTGTTTGCCAGGGGAATATGAGCGTGGGCTGCGCGGATACGCGAACCCTTGTCACCGAGCGCGCCGGGAATGGCTGATCCCCCAGCGCTGCGCCTTCGCAATTCGACTTAAGGATCATGACGGATTCACCTCCGCGCTGGCTTGAGTCATACCGGCATCGTCGGGATTGAGCGATCGATAGCCGGCCGGAACCGGGAACAGCGAAAGCCGTTCCCGGTTCTTGTTCGCGGCCTGAAACGCGCCTGGTTCAGTCAATTCCGCCCGTTAGTCGCAAGGCAATGGCTGCCTGCCTCGAAACCGAGGCACCGAACGCTAACGGCACGATTTCGACGCTTTCGAATGGCAAACATCACTGCCCCCGGCGCATTGATGGCTGCAGCGTTCTGTTTCATGCAGCGCCCTGGGCGCGTCTTTCCTGCGATCAGTGGATTGGAACGCAGCGTCAATTGGCGACAGGCACCGTGCTGAATTCATCATGATCGACAGCGGGGCGATTGCTTATTCCGTCCCCCATTGTTCATCGCCGAAACGATACCGGGATCGATGAATGGCTTTGTCGCGTCCCGTCAGCTGGGCGAATCGCGCAACCGGATCATCCGGGGCCTGGCAAGCGTCGGCGCAGGCTTACGGGATTCTCCTTATGGCAGGTCGCCAGTGGTTGTGGCGACAATAGACGTGATCGAGTGTGGGTAATCGATAATCGAGAACATATGATGATACCATCTCAATTCATCAGTAAAAATCTTTATGCCAACGGATCTACTGAAAAGTATGATGTGTTGCATGGGCATGAAAAATTTCGCGATCCGATCGATGGCGACTTCATAAGTAAAATTGATTCATGCCAGATGAATAAGATTATTCATGCGTTTCCTGATGCCATGATCATCATGGATTCCCGCGGAGTGGTTCTTTTCTTTAACACGGCGGCTGAGCAAATTTTCGGGTTTGGTAAGCATGAGGTGCTGAACCAAAGCATTGGAAAGCTGATGTCGTTGCCAGCTGGCACCCGGCAGGACATTGATATCGTCTCATATTTTGGATCGGAAGACGTAACGGGCGGCCAGCGCTTTCGTCATGCCGTTGGCGTGCGCCGCGACGGCACGTCTTTTCCATACGAGATGATCGTCGATCGGATCCGCGTGCAGGGCAAGCAGGTTTTTGTCGCCTTCATCCGCGATCTCGAGGAACAGGAGCAATCGGCCAGGCAGTTGCGGTCGCTGTACGATGACCTGCTGCACCTATCGCGGGTTGGTGCGATGGGGGTCATGGCGGCGGCGCTCGCCCATGAGCTCAACCAACCGCTTGCCGCAATCACCAGCTTCGTACAGACCGCCGCGGCCTTGCTGCGATCCGGCGGTACGATCGAATCGACTTGTGGTGCCCTTGATGCCGCAGCGACCGAGGCGTTGAGATCGGCCAACATCGTTCGCCGGTTGCGCGCGTTCGTCATGCGCGGCGACTTGCAGCGCAGCTTTGAACCTCTCTCGCGGCTCATCGAAGATGCCATGACCCTTGCCATGGCAGGCGCCGCAGAAATGCACGTCCGATCCGAAGTCGATCTGGATGGTTTCGATCCCCTCGTCTGTGTCGATCGGATTCAGATGCAGCAGGTGCTGGTCAACCTCATCCGCAATGCGATCGACGCGATGCGGGGTGGCGGTGGTACCATCTTTGTCCGCGCCCGTCCGGCTGGAAGATTTGCCGAGATAATCGTGGCGGATACCGGTCCGGGGCTTGGTGCCGGACATTGTTCCCAGCTCTTTGATGCCTTCGTCACGGGTAAGCAGGACGGTCTCGGAATCGGTTTGGCGATTTGCAAGATGATCGTGGAGGCGCATGGCGGCAAAATCTCGGCGCGCAATCAGGTCGGCGGAGGTGCTGCGTTCTGCTTCACATTGCCACTGACCGAAGGCGTTACCTGATGAACCAGGCAGCGCCCAGCCTGACCGTGCATATCGTCGATGATGATGGTGTGTTCAGACGTGCCCTCAGTTTCATGCTGCGCGCCGCAAGCTATCAGCCGCAATGTTGGCCAAGCGGCTCGCATTTTCTTCAACAGCAGCGACCCCCGGGCACTGGCTGCATGTTGCTGGACCTGCAGATGCCGGGAAAGGACGGCCTTGAGACATTATGGGAGATGAGGGAGCGAGGATTTGTTGTGCCTGTCATCGTGCTGACAGGACATGGCGATACCGCCGCAGCTGTAAACGCGATGAAAGCCGGGGCCGTAGACCTGATCGAAAAGCCTTTTGATCGCGGGGCACTGCTGGAAATGGTCAAGGCAGTATTCGATCACGTGCTGCAGGCGGAGCGCTGGATCGCGCGCGAGGACCAGGCAAGGCAAAAAATTGCTGCGCTCACTCCGCGCGAAATGGAGGTCCTGGAGGGGCTTGTTCGCGGCTTTCCAAACAAGACAATCGCCTATGATCTGGGGATTAGTCCGCGAACGGTTGAGGTTCACCGTTCGCATGTCATGCATAAGCTCGGAGCCAAATCCTTTCCCGACGCGCTCCGGATTGCATTCGCTGCCGGACTGGGAGAGCCTTTCATGGTTCCGTCCGGTTTGCCTTGCTCTGGGCCGACGGCGCCCGATTTCGACCTACATCAGCACGGCGGCGCTGGCGGCAATGACTACCAGCCGGTTTGTTCATTGAACGCACGCAACACGCTGCACGACGGCGATATCCGAAACCAATTCGGCAATAGCCGATAGCGCCGCGCGCACCACCCTGAAATCATCGATCAACGATCTGCGCTCCATTCCATCCGTTTCGGCGCTACATCAAACACCAACCGTGACGATGTGCGCGTTGGCAGGGTTCAAGGAAAGCGGCGATGAGGCATGAACCCATGGACCAGGGCTATGCAGTATTGACCACTGATCAGATGGCGCAGGCTGATCGTCTGGCTGTCGCAGCGGGCATTTCCGAACAGCAGCTGATGGAAAATGCAGGCGCGGCAGTTGCAGCCTGCATCATGGACCGTTGGTCGCGTCGTCGGGTTGCGGTCCTGTGTGGGCCCGGCAAAAATGGGGGTGACGGTTTCGTCGTCGCCCGCAAACTGCGGGACGCAGGCTGGCCGGTTCGCCTCGCCCTGTTCGGTGAACCGGTGAAGCTGGTGGGCGCTGCCAAGGCCAACGCTGACCGCTGGGCGTCCCCGATCGAGCCGTTCAGCCTGCACGTGCTTGATCAGGCCGAACTCATTGTCGACGCCGTGTTTGGCGCGGGCCTTGATCGAGCGTTGCCGCGCCTTGTGATCGAAGTGCTTATGGCGGCCTCGTCCCGGGCGATCCCCATCGTGGCTGTCGATGTTCCAACCGGCGTCATGAGCGATACCGGCGTCGCGGCCGGTGCTGTTGCCGCTTCGCTTACCGTCTCATTCGTTCGAAAGAAGCCGGGACATCTCCTGCTTCCGGGCCGCACGCTTTGCGGGGAGCTTGTCATCGCCGATATCGGCATGGCTGCCGGCATCATCGATGCCGTCAATCCCCGGATCTTCGAAAACAGCCCCGACTTATGGATCGATCAGCTTCCGCGTCTGCACGAAACCACCCATAAATACGACAGGGGACACGCGGTTGTTTGGGGCGGCTTCCCGGCCACCGGCGCTGCTCGCCTGGCAGCGGCAGCGGCGGCGCGAGCGGGGGCAGGACTGGTGACGGTTGTTGTCGGGCCCGACGCCTTCCCAATCTACGCCACCGCACTGACCAGCATCATGGTTCATCCGGTCGCAGATGCCGACGCACTTGAACGGTTCCTCAGCGACCAGCGCATCGGGGCAATGCTGATTGGTCCGGGTGCCGGCGTGACATCGGCAACGCGGGGCGCTGTCCTGGCCATGTTGGCGACGGGTCGTCCAACCGTCCTCGATGCCGACGCCCTTACGGTATTCAGCGGGAAACTCGATTCACTCCATGCAGCAAGAACCGGTCCCTGCGTGCTGACGCCGCATGACGGGGAGTTTGCCAGGTTATTCAACATTGCTGGCGATCGACTGGAACGCGCGCGTGCCAGCGCTGCCCAGAGCGGCGCAACCGTTGTGCTGAAGGGCAGCGACAGCGTCATTGCCGCGCCTGACGGGCACGCGATCATCAATACCAACGCACCCCCGACGTTGGCGACGGCGGGATCCGGCGATGTCCTGGCTGGCATCGTGCTTGGCCTGCTTGCCCAAGGCATGTCATCCTTTCACGCTGCGGCTGCCGCGACCTGGATACATGGAGCTGCGGCGACGCAATTCGGCCCTGGCCTGATTGCAGAGGATCTGCCTGCAATCATGCCGGCGGTGATTGGACGGCTCGAGGCGATGAAGTCGGCCTTGCTGCGCCGGACCAGTTGAACGCAGTCGCACTCAATCCGGCATCGATGGCAAGTCGGCTTCGAGCCGCCATCCGGCATAGCGGCATCCCGTCGGGCCGTGGGTCTGCGCACCCGGTTACTGCCCCTTTGCCTTGGCATGTTTTGCCACCTGAAGCGTGCCAAGCACGGCTGTGCCTGCGCCTAGCGCCACCAGCCCATCGGTCCAGCCGAGCGCGGTCATTCCCAGCAGCTGGCCCGCAGCGGGAAGGAATTCGGCGATGAGGAGGACCGCCGCTGCCAATGCCGCAATCACCGCTAAAGCCATGTTGGGGCGACCGAAACCAGCCAGCAGGGTCGCCGAGAAGGAGCGATTGACCAAGACGAGACTGAGGATCGCGCCCACAAGTGCGAAGAACACCGTTCCGCGCAGCTCAGTCTCGGGCGCACCACCCGTCAGCATCCACATCAACACCGCCGCAACGCTGGCAAGGGCAACCAATCCCTGTGCGATGGACCAGCCCAGCAAGGCGCGCGACAGAAGCAGGGTGCCCGCCGGCCTTGGGGGGCGGCGCATCACATCCGCCTCGTCGGTCTCGGCTTCGAAGACGAGCGAGCAGACCGGGTCGATGATCATTTGCAGCAGCGCGATATGCACGGGTCCCAGAAGGATCGGCAGCCCAAAGAGCAGGGGCATCAGCGCCAGCCCCGCTATCGGGATATGCACTGCGACGATGAACCCCATTGCCTTGCGCAGATTGTCGTAGATCCGCCGCCCCATGCGGATCGCAGTAGCGATCGAACCGAAATCGTCGTCGAGAAGCACGATTGCCGCCGCTTCGCGCGCAACATCGGTACCGCGCTTGCCCATCGCGATCCCGATATCAGCCGCCTTGAGCGCTGGCGCGTCATTGACGCCGTCACCTGTCATTCCGACAATCTCGCCTGCGGACTGGAAGGCTTTGACGATCCGAAGCTTTTGCTCTGGCATGATCCGCGCGAACACGCCCACGCGCCGAACACGCTGCGCCAGCTCGGCATCGTCCATCGCAGCGAGCATCGTGCCCGTGATCACTTCGCCTTCGTCGATTCCGGCGGCCCGACCAATCGCCCGCGCCGTTTCGGGATAGTCTCCGGTGATCATCACCACCCGGATGCCGGCACTGCGGCACTGTTTTACGGCCCCAGGTACCGAAGCGCGCAGGGGATCGCGAAGCCCGATCAGGCCGTGGAAAACGAACTCGAACCCGCGCTGGGTCGCGGGAAAATCACTTCCGCGCCAGCGCGCCTCGGCGATCCCGAGCACGCGCAATCCCTCGCGGGCCATCGCGTCGACCGCGACATGCATCGACGCACGCGCATCCCCGTCCAATCGACACAGCTCGGCGATGGCTTCAGGCGCGCCCTTCGAGGCGATAAGATGGTCCTCGGCCGCGCTTCCCGTCTGCCAAACATGGGATATGGCCAAGAGGCCAGGATCGAGCGGATATCGGTGTCTCAAATCCCAATCGGCTCTTGCGGGCTTGCGATTTCGTGTGCTGCGCTGCGTTCGGTCAAGGTCGTGAAATGCGATCTCCATCGGATCAACCGCCTGCGGCGCGCTTGCGAGCAGCGCCAACTCAGCGATCGGCACAAAGGCGTGCGGAAGCTCGGTTCCGTCGGGAGAAAAGACGCTCCCGTCAGAGAGGCGCAGCTCTGCAACGGTCATGCGGTTTTCCGTGATCGTGCCGGTCTTGTCCGTGCACAGCACGGTTGCAGAACCCAGTGTCTCGATTGCCGCCCCGCGTCTTGCGAGCACGCGCTCGCGGGACATCCGCACCGCCCCCATCCCCAGGAAAATGGCGAGCACCACCGGGATTTCCTCGGGCATCATCGACATGCCAAGGGCAATGCCGGCAAGCGCCGCCTCGAGCCAGGTTCCGCGGAGCAGGCCGAACAGCAGCACGGCGAACCCGCTGATCAGCACTGCGCCGATTGCGAACAGCGCAACCAGCCGGCGTGTCTCATGATAGAGCCGCGGCGCCTGGACCTCCATCAGCACCAGCGACTGACCAATGCGCCCGATTTCGCTTTGCGCTCCCGTCGCCGCTACCCGGCACAGCCCACTGCCGCGCACGACGAGCGTGCCGGAGAAGGCATAGGCAAGGCCATTCCCGCCCGGCCTTGGCCTGGTCTCGGCCACACCTTCCGTTGTCCTTGCCTTTGAAACCGGGGCCGACTCTCCGGTCAGCAGCGACTCGTCCATCGCCAGTGCATGATTCTCTACTATCCAGCCGTCAGCAGGCACCCGGTCGCCCTCGCCAAGCAGGACCAAGTCCCCTCGCACAACCTCGCGGCCCGGAATGTGCCGATGCAGACCATCGCGCAGCACCAGTGCCCGCGGACTGGCCAGGTCGCTCAGCGCCTCAAGCGAGCGCTCGCTGCGCGTTTCCTGCAGCGCTGTCACGCCTATCGAGAAGCCGGCAAAGGCGAGCAGCATCAGGGCTTCACCCAGATCGCCGAGCGCCAGATAGATGATGCCGCCGGCCACGAGCAACAACAGCATCGGCTCACGCATCACCCCGAGCACAACGGCAATCGTCGATCGGCGTCGGCGGCGCGCGAGCTCGTTATAGCCTTCCTCCGTAAGCCGCCGCCGTGCCTCTGCTTCTTCCAATCCGACCTGCTTCGGACGCTTTGCATCAGTGCCTTGCGAGACGGAGACCCGATCGATCGCATCCGGCTCAGTCGGCATCGATCGCTGCGTCCCGGACAACGAATACCGAGCATTTGGCGTGGCGGAGGACGCGCAGTGCGTTGGCGCCAAGCAAATAGTCGCGCATCACGGGACGATGCGAGGAGAGGACAATGAGATCCGCCTCGAATCGTTCGGCAATCGAAAGGATCGTCGCATGGATAGCGCCGCAATCCACATGGTAGTCGATATTGCCGGCGCCTTCGATGGTTGCCGCAAGCGATCCAAGTCTTGCGCGCGCTGTTTCGATCATCTCGCGATAGCCGATCGCTGACCATTGCGCTTTGACCATGGCCACATGCTCAGGCACGACGCTCGCGAGCGAGAGTTTCGCATCAAAGCATCGACTGAGTGCAACGGCCGTCGGTAGCGCCTTTTTCCAGGAGCGTGACTGATCGAGATCGACTGGCAAGAGGATGCTGCGGTACATTGCCTGACTCCATCGACGCGGAACCGATACGCGGCTGCATCGCATCCACTCGGAAAATAGGCCTGCGCCGCAGATGTGGCGCTTGGTGATGTTACCTAGTGCGGCAATGGACCAAGGGTGAGAGGAAAGGTCATGCGCAGCGTCACCACTCACCCCGAGCGACACAGTGTAAAGCGGATCGGCTGGCTTCGTGCCGCCGTGCTTGGCGCGAACGACGGTATCGTCTCGACGGGAAGCCTGATCGTCGGCGTCGCTGCATCGGAAAGCGGCAGCGCGAATATCCTGCTCGCCGGGACCGCAGCACTGGTTGCCGGCGCGATGTCCATGGCGGCCGGCGAATATGTCTCGGTCAGCTCGCAGGCGGACAGTGAGCATGCCAATCTGGCGAAGGAACGTCGCGAGATTGGCGAGGAGCCTGCGATCGAACATGAAGAACTCGTCCAGATCTATATTGCGCGCGGGCTTCAGCCGATGGTTGCTGAAGCAGTGGCAACACAGCTTATGGCAAAGGATGCGTTAGCGGCTCATGCTCGCGACGAGCTGGGGCTCTCCGAATTCACGACTGCAAGGCCACTTCAGGCGTCGCTGACCTCCGCAGCAACCTTTAGCGCGGGCGCGGCAGCGCCATTGCTTGTGGCCGTATTTTCGCCGGCACCGCTGCTGATCTGGCTAGTCAGCATGGTGTCACTCCTTTGCCTTGCCGTGCTCGGCGCGCTTGGTGCGATTGCCGGTGACGCCTCTCCGGCGCGTTCAGTGGCACGCGTCACGTTCTGGGGCGCGCTGGCGATGGTCGTGACGGCAGGCATTGGCGGACTGATGGGCACGTCAATCTGATCGACCAAAGGACGTAAACTGCGCCACGCTGAGGGGGTCCCGCCTTCCTGGACGGTTTGGCGGCCAAGTTAAGCTCATCCCGGTTGTCGTTCATGCCGCCTGTTTGTTCATCAGATCATCGGGGGCCTGCCCCCCATGATCGGATTGCCCGATCTGCCGATAGGGCTCGATCGGGCCCCTCCCGGTGAGGCCCGGGTGCAGGCGCTGGGTGTTGTAATAGGTGATCCACCGGCCCCGGCCATCCATGCTAGGCGGACCCCGGCCTCACGCAGCACCGGGGTGAGGGCCTGCGACGTGAACTGGCCGCCCTGGTCGGTAGTGAAGATCTCGGTCTTGCCGTAGCGGGGCAGCACCTCCTCCAGCGCCGCGACGCAGAAGCCGGCGTCCATCGTGTTCGACAGCCGCCAGGCCAGGACCTTGCGCGTTGCCCAGTCCATGATCGCGACCAGATAGAGAAGGCCCCGGCGCAGCGGAATGTGGGTCACATCGGCGCACCACACGTGATTGGGCCGGTCGATCACCCGCTTGCGCAGCAGGTACGGATAGACCCGGTGCTGCGGATGGGGACCATCAAAAATAGGCGATTAGCGTCGGCGATCTTATGGGGTTTCGGGCGCGGTTTGGCGGCGCGCACCTTCGCAACGGTCAGCATCGATCGGTCTCCAAAAAATACCTCGTTTTTCGACCGCGCGTACCACGTTCAGAGCCCTCCAATTCGTCGGATGGGCATGGACGGGCACGGACGGCGGAGGCCGAACCGGTCTGCCAAGCGTCGGTAATCAAGGAGAAAAAGTCGATCCCACCGGTCTTGTGCGGACCCTTGTGGAATGGCCGGTGGCGGAGCGGGAGGGATTCGAACCAAATTGATAAGCGGCTAAGTTGCCTTGATTCTTATCGATCCAATTTTTCCAAATACCTCGGAATATACCACGGTAAGGCCTAAAAACTTTTTCGTCCTAAACCAACGATTTGTAGGCTTAGTTCGGCTCCCACCATAGTAATCGAACCCACGATATATTTGCAAGACTTCAGGATTTGACCAGTTGCCCGCACGAAGGATCAAGAGCGCTCAGATGGCTGTGAGGACGTCGGCCACTATCGTTCGTAAGTGGCTTTATGAGACGCCTACAAGGCGGCCTGGAGTCAGGCATTCTAATCCGGTCTTGCCGCGCTTCACGTACGGCTTCACATAAGCTGGCGGCATCAACTGCACATCATGGCCAAAGGTGAGAAGCTCCCGGCCCCGGTGATGGGCCGATGCAGAGGCTTCCATTCCGACAAGGCACGGCGGCAATGCGGCAAAGAACTTCAAAACCTCAGCGCGCCGAAGCTATCGGCAGATCAGCACTTTGCCCGCGGCGCTCCCGCAGAGGCGCTCAATCTCGTCCTGTGGGACTGGGAAGGGCGCATCACGCTCGTTGATGACGACGACCGGCTTGGACTGCGCAATGCCTGAGGTCTACCGACGAGTTCGGCAGGCCGGAGCTTTCCCGGCGTGCTGCCATCGGTTGAGGCGATGGGAAAGAGCTGCTTCTTCTACCTGATGTCGCTATCACCCATGCTGACCAGCTTTATCGCGGCGGCGTTGGCCGGGCTTGGCAGCGCATTGGCCGCCAACCAAGCCAATGCGGCGGCTGATGCCAGCCCCGTCTCGATGGGCGGCACAAGCATCGCCGGACCGCCGGACAATGGGAGATCGAAGCCTTTGTGAACTCCGTCGCGCAGGGCGGGACAGCTTCGCAGTGCGTTCAGATATCGGTCGTCGTTCGGCTGGACGAGGATGCCGATTTGTCGAACCCTGCCCAAAAGGATGAGCGCTGGCGCATGAGCGAACGTCGCGATTGACCCCCAGCCGGTGTTCAACAATCGACGGTGTCCATGGCTCGATCGCGTAGATGCGCTCGCCCGATCAAGGACAAGGCCTGAATGAACATTGTTGGTATTGGCGGAACCGCCCGCGCTGGCTCCTCAACCGAACACGCACTTCGCATCGCGCTTGCCGCCGCCGGGGCCAAGGGCGCTGCGACCCAGCTTTTCGGCGGCGATGCCCTGGCGTCACTCCCGCATTACTTGACGCCGGGCGCGCAAGGTCATCCAACCGGCAACGCGCTCGTCCAGGCGATCCGATCTGCGGACGGGGTGCTGATCGCCAGTCCCGGCTATCACGGCTCCATCTCAGGCATCGTCAAGAATGCCCTCGACTATTTGGAGGAGACTGCTCGCGATCAACGTCCCTATCTCGACGGGCTTCCGGTGGGCCTCATCGTGACGGCTTATGGGTGGCAGGCCACTGGCAGCACGCTTGCTGCGCTGCGCTCCATTGCCCATGCCCTTCGGGGATGGCCGACGCCCCTTGGCGTGACGATCAATTCGTCGCTGTGCTCATTCGCGGATGGTGGGTGCAGCGATGCAGCAGTTGCCGGGCAGCTCGAGACACTCGGATGCCAAGTCCATGCATTTGCCGATCTGAAGCGCAAGGTGCCCGTCCAGGGCTGATCGCGCCGCCCAGCTAAGAGGCTGCGCATCGTTACGCGTTTTTTCTGAACGAGTTGCGCAGCGTGGCCCCCGCGATGCTGTCGGCCGGGCGAAGGATCCGCCCCTCGATACCGTCAACTAGTTATTCGCTCGTGCACAAGACCCGAAGGCCATCGGCTGGCTCACTTGAGTGCAATTTCAGGAGCATTCCGGACGAACGGAAGCCCCGCACCCGGGAGGATGAGCAGAATGTGGGGGATGGCGATGACAAGCGGATTGAGCGGGCGCCGGTTGCTGATGGCAGCCTTGGTTTCTTCGACGACCATATTTCCTGCCGCAGCTTATGCAGGCGAACCGGAGACACGGATCGCGGACAGCGCGGTGACCAATGACGAGCCGGGTGCCGAGGACGAGACACAGGACATCATCGTCACTGCCTCGAAGCGGGATACGACCCTTCAGGAAGCCACGCTGTCGGTCACAGCAGTAACGGCAGAGACTCTCAAGGAAGCGAATATCACCGAGGTCACGGGGCTCAACGGGATCGTGCCCGGCCTCGTCGTTGCCCGCAGCGGGGGCGGCGAGCGGCTCATCTCCATTCGCGGGGTGGGTTCCGAAACTCCTGAGAACGCCAATACCCAGCCTGGCGTCTCATTCCATGTCGATGGCGTCTACATCTTCAATTCCATCGCCGCGAACGCCGCCTTTATCGACGTGGCGCAGGTCGAAGTGCTTCGCGGGCCCCAGGGGACGACGTTCGGCCAGGGCTCGACGGGCGGCACGATTAACGTCGTGACCAACCAGCCCTCGACCCGCGAATTTTCAGGCGAGGCCAGCGCGGGCATTGGCAATTACGGGCTCACCCAGGGCAACATGGCGGTCAATGTCCCGATCGGCCAGTTCGCCGTCCGGGGCGCGGTCCAATATCTCAAACGGAATGGCTATGCGGTCGCGACCGGCGTGCCGGGCAACAGCGAATATGATCTGGACGACCAGAATGAGATCGGCTGGAAGCTTGCGGGCATCTGGGAGCCGACCGACACTTTCTCCATTCTGCTCAGCACGATCCAGTATGAAAGCGATATCAACGGCCCGGCCCAGAAGAATATTCTGGATCCCGAGCCCGACCCCCGCATCCTGACGCAGGATTATCCAGCGCGGTCGATCATCGATACCGAGCTTTATTATGGGGTGGTCCGTTTCGATGCCGGGCCCGTCATCGCCAAGTCGATTACCAGCTACCAGAAACTGTTCAGCCGCCAGTCGTGGGACGGCGACGGGCTGACGGGCGACTTGTTCGAACGCAATATCCTCGGCGGCTATCGTCCGCCGCTGAACGGAAATCCGGAGCGGCTGGGCGCGCGGTACGACCATATTCCGCTTTGGCAACAGACCACCGAGAGCTGGACGCAGGAAGTCAACCTCGCATCCAATGGGGATGGCCCGTTCAACTGGATTCTCGGCGGGGTCTATCTCTGGTCGAAAAACTCGCAATATATCGTGGAATATCGTGCCAATACAGGCGATCCCTATGCCGACGCCCTGCCCATCACCACGCCGTTCAACAGTCCTTTGGTTCCGCTGGTGACCTATGCTGAGCTGTCGGACGTGAAGCGCAAGGCCTATGCCGGCTATGTCGAGAGCACGCTTGACCTCAGCGATGCCCTCACCCTCACCGCAGGCGTTCGCTACAATTATGACGAATATTCGGGCAATGCCGATACCAATGGCAGCGGGCCGGTTTTGACCTCGGGCGCCTATCTGCAGCAGCGGGCGATCCCGGGGCTCAATACGACCGAATGGACCGGCAAGGCGGCGATCGATTACAAGCTCACACCCGACAACATGATCTATTTCAGCTATACCCGCGGCTTCAAGCCGGGCGGGCTAAACGGATCGGCCGCCGGGGCAGCTCCCCAGGTGCTTGGCTTTGCCAATGGCATCCGCCCGACCTATCAGCCCGAAACGGTCAGCTCATTCGAGCTGGGATCCAAGAACAGCTTTGCCAATGGCGCCGGCACGTTCAACGCATCCGCGTTCTATTATGACTATAACAATCTCCAGTTCCTTGACGAAGACGCCATCCTGTTCGGCGAGGGGGTTGCCAATGCGCCAAGTGCAGAAATCTATGGCGTGGAGATCGAGACGAGCTTCCGCCCCGACGACCATTGGAGCTTTACCGGCACGGTTTCATTCACGAAGGGCAAGTTCAACGCAGACTTCCTGGCGCTTGACCCTGCTGCTGCCGTTCTGGCCCAGAATGCTGCCGGATTTTATGGCACTGGCGAATTCTTCGCAAACTTCTTCCGCGCGGCGCTCGCCCGCGACGCAGCGCGCGCCAATATCAATGGCAATAGCGTTCCGAAGATCCCGGATCTCCAGGGCAGCGCGACCATTGGCTATACCGATACACTGGGCGACGGCATCCTGACGACAAAGGCCACCCTGATCTATCGCGGCGAATATCAGTATCGGCTGTTCAACAATTCCGCATTCGACACGACGCCAAGCTATGCCCAAGTCAATCTTTTCGCGCAGTATGAGCCCAACGGATCGGATCTCTCATTCAGCCTCACCGCGACCAACTTGTTTGACCGGGCCGGCATCAATTCGCGCTTTTCCGACCCCTATGGCAGCGCCCAAACCTACGATACCTTCATCCCGCCCCGCCAAATCCTGGGCACCATCGCCTATCGTTTCTGATCTCGACGCGCATCGAGGCGCCTTTCTGGGCGGCGTGGCATCCACGCCGCCCTTCTTGTTTTGGCGCAACGCCGCAGCACCCGCAGCCAAGCGCGATCAACTGTTCGGGCGCAGCCGATCAAGTCAGCGGCGTCATTATCCCTAGTCTTGCCGGCAGATAATGGGTCGGCCGAGGGAGATTGCCGATGGAACGCAGGCATTGGGTTCTGATCGCGGTGTGCATCGGGTTTTCCCTCGTGACCGCAACCACCTTCACTTCGCTCGGCTATGTCCTATATTCGATGGTCGCTGACCTTGGTTGGTCCCAGGCGGCTGCCGGGACCAGCTTTGCGCTGCTCGGCCTTGCATGTGGCCTTGGCAGTCCCCTGCCAGCAATCCTGATCCGGCGGCTGGGATCCAGGCTGACCCTGTTCATTGGCGCTCTGGTCCTGGCATCGGGCTTTTTCCTCGCCTCCGCCGTTCAGGGCATCGCGCTGTTTTTCCTGGCGACAGCCTTGATGGGAGCCGGTTTTTCTCTGATCGCGCCATCGCCTGGCGTCTTCCTCATCGCAACCTGGTTTCCCGACCGGCCTGGCAGGCTGTTGGGCTATTACTTCATGGCCGGATCGATCGGCGGCGTTGTCGGCCCGTTGATCGTCGGTGCCATTGTGACCCTGACGGGAAGCTGGCGGGTCCACTGGGCGGTGATGGGTGTCTCGGCGCTGGTGTTGGGCATGCTGTTCCTCGTCGCAGTCCGTGATGCCGTGGCGGTCGAAAGTGCCGACCAGGTCCGCAACGCGGCTGCAGCGAGCGCCATTGACGACCAGCCGGTCGGATGGACCGTGCGACGCGCCATGATGACCCCCAGCTTCATCGTCATCGCCCTCGCGATGATCATTGTGCAGACCGCCGTAACAACGCTCCACTCGGTGCTGGTCACGCATGTTGCCGGGCTCGGTGATGGTGGTCTGGCAACCGCCGGAGCGGCGGCGATGAGCATGCTGGCCCTTACCGGAACGCTGGCCAAGGGGGCCACCGGGGCCTTGGCCGAGAAATATGAGCCGAAAGGGCTGCTTGTGTTGGGTCTGGCGCTGCAATGCGCTTCGCTCATCCTCCTCGCCGCCACGCCGCTTGCATCGCTTGCCATAGCTGCAGCCTTGTTGTTCGGCATCGGCTGGGGGCTGGCCTGGCTGAGCGCCCATATTCTTCTCATGCGCTATTTTGGCCGGGCATTGGCCGGGGATCTGACAGCAGCGGCCACAATGGCCACGACCTTTGCCGTGCTGGGGCCCTTGAGCGCTGGTCGGGTGGCTGATCTGACCGGAACCTTCGTTCCGGTCTTTATCGTGTTTGCGGCGCTGATGGCCCTGGTCATCCTGACGACCGCGTTCCTCCTTCGCCGTCCCCGGGCAATCGCCGATGCCAGCGAACCGCACCCTGCCGCCGCTGTGCAGGTCGAAGCGCTGGTCCCCGCCGAATAATCCCCTGATCAATCCACCGGAACCGATGATGACGCTTTTGACCGATCCCTTTTTCGACAGTCTGCTCAGCTCGACCCTGCCGACGGTCGAGGCAGAAACACTGCCGCCTGCCTGCTACACTGACGAGGCATTTTTCCGGTTCGAGAAGGAGGCGCTGTTCTATCGAGAATGGCTGTGTGCAGGCCGCCAGGAATGGATTGAACATCCCGGTGATTATTTCACGCTGACCCACGCCAATGAACCGTTGATTGTGGCGCGTGACCGGGAGGGCAACATCAAGGCCATGTCGGCGGTCTGCCAGCACAGAGCGATGCTTGTCGCGGAAGGCACGGGCAATGCCCGCGGCTTTACCTGTCCCTATCATCACTGGTCCTATGACTTGGATGGCACGCTGGTCGGCGCCCCGGCGATGGGGCGAACCTGTAACTTCGACAAGAAGCAGCATCGGCTGCCCCAGTTGAAGGTCGAGCTCTGGCACGGGTTCATCTTCGTCAATTTCGATATGGGCGCTGCGCCGCTTGCCTCGCGCCTGACCGGTATCGAGCCGGTTGTTGCGAATTACGAGCTGGAGGGCCTGCGGGGTCCGGCGCCGGCTAGTCACGAATTCGCGTGGAACTGGAAGGTCCAGTTCGAGAACAACAATGATGGGTATCATGCAAACCGTCTGCACAAGGGGCTTCACGACTATATCCCGAGCGCGCTGGCCAGCTTTCCCGAAGTGCCCGAGGGAACCGCTGGTTATTATCGGCTCAATGGCTCGACCCACCCCAATGCCAGCTTCAACCCGACGGGCAAGGCGCTGTTCCCGGTCTTCCCGAAGCTGACCGAGGAGGAGCAGAACCGCCTCTTGTTCGTCAACCTGCCACCGACCCTGTCGCTGGTCATCCTGAACGATGTCGTCATCTATATCATCATGGACGCACGGTCGGCCGGCAGTCATGGCCTGACCTTTGGCAGCCTCTATCTGCCCGATGCGATGGAGGACCCGGAATTCGAAGAAAAGCGGCGGGTCAACGACGAATATACCGGACATATTGTCGAGCAGGATCTGCATGTCGACCTGTTGATCCAGCAAGGCCTGAATTCCCGCTTCGCACCGCGCGGCCGGTATAGCTGGCAAGAAGATGCCCAGCGCCAGTTCAATGTCTGGCTGGTCGAACGCTACCGGGCCGAGTGGGATCGCCGTCGCGGCCCTGCCGCGCCTGTCAGTCACCTCCGACAGGCGCGCCGATCAGCGCATTCATTGATCGACGAACCTGGCCGGCCATCGGACGCAGTGCCGCGTCGGGCCGTCGCCATACAGGACGGACCATCATGACCAACACGCTTATTTTCGTCGACCTCGCCAGCACCGATCCGGATGCCGCCGGCACATTCTATGCCGAGGTTTTCGGTTGGGAGAATGATGCACGGCCAAAGGGGGTCTATCACCGCATGGTGCCTGGCGGCTTTTTCAAACATAAGGACGGCACGGACAGCCAGATTGGCAACCTGCATCTGGGCATTTTCGACGTGGCCAATGCGCGGCCTCATCCCGATGCCGGCGGTGTCGAGCCACGCACCCTTGCCCCAGCAGGCAGGAAGCCGCGCATCTGGGTGCTGATCAGTGATGACGACAGCGCTGACCGCATCCTGGGGACAGCAGAACGGCTAGGCGCGACCATCCTCTGGCGTGACCATTATTGGTCCGAGTTCAATGGCTATAATCACGCCTTTGCCGATCCATGGGGGAATGAGATCGTCCTATGGGGCAAGGCAGGCGAAAATCCTTCGATTCCAGCCAAGTTCACGCGGGAATGACGCGACGAATGCCTGGCCCGGACAAGGACTTGTGCGCCCCGGTTCAAGACCCGCGCGGTACCGGTGCCATAGCCTTTCCATATCGGAAGGGCACGGCCTGACTGGCCGTGTGCTTCCGGACTGTTTGTCGTCGCTTACAGCAGGTGCTCCATGACCCGAATGCCCCTTATCTTCTTTGGCCATGGCAGCCCGACGAACGCGATCGACGATAATGACGTCACGCGTTGCTGGCGCGCGATCGCCGATTCAATGGAACGGCCCCGGGCCATTCTTTGCGTGTCTGCTCACTGGTTCACCCAAGGAACCGCAGTTACCGGCATGGCAGCGCCGCCGACCATCCATGATTTCGGCCGGTCGCTTCCGGCTGCGCTGTTCGATGTCTCCTACCCGGCCCCCGGCGATCCGCAGCTAGCCCTTCGCATCCAGTCGCTGCTGGCGCCCAAGCCGGTGCGGATCGATATGGACTGGGGGCTTGATCACGGGACATGGTCTGTGCTGACCCACGCGTTTCCGGATGCCGACATCCCGGTTGTTCAGCTGAGCATAGATGCCAAGCTGACCCCCGCTGAGCACTGGGCAATCGGGCGCGCGCTTCAGCCGCTGCGCGATGAAGGCGTGCTGATCATCGGGACTGGGAACATCGTCCATAATCTGAGGGAAATGGATTGGGCGAACGCGACCGGAGCACCCTATGACTGGGCCGTCCGGTTCAACACTGCGATGGTCGAGGCGGTCGTTGCCGATCAGCCCGAGACGGTGATCAATTATCACCAGCGGGGCGAGGAAGCGATGCTGTCGGTGCCGCATCCCGACCATTTCCTGCCACTGCTTTATGTCCTTGGCGCCCGGATGCCGGGCGAAGCGGCCGCGGTCGGGCCGGATGTCATCCATTACAAATCGATCGGCATGACCAGCATCGTGTTCGGCGCGCACTGAACGCGGCCGTCCAACAGCTTGCAATGAAGGGGGACTCTATGGGCCTGCATATCCCGCACGGTGCGATCCGCGACGCCATTCAGCCAACGGCGCTCCACCGGCTGCGCGCCACGCCCGAAACGATCCACTGGGGTTATTTCTCGCCCGACATTCCTCCAGCGCTGACCGTGCGCAGCGGCGACCTGATCCAGGCCCAGGCGGTCACCCACCATGCCGGCGACGATCCCGCGCTGATGTTCGACGAATCGATCCGGCGGATTTTCGAAGAGGTCGACCCCGCAACGCGCGCGCCCGGATGCCATATCATGACCGGCCCGATCTTTGTCGAGGGCGCGGAGCCGGGCGACATGCTGGAAGTCCGCTATTTCGAAATGATCCCCCGGTTCAACTATGGATCGAACCTGCAGGCCAATTGGGGCCATCTGTATCAGGAATTCGGTGAAACCGAACGCGTCACCATCTATCGCATCGATGCCAATGCCAACACGGCCAGCGCGCTTTATGCCTATGACGTGGCCGAGAAATATGTGGTGCCGGGCCGCATCACCAACTGCCCGGAATGCGACCGGCAGCCCGCCCTGCCGGGCATCACCATCCCTGCACGCCCCCATCTGGGCACTGCAGGCGTGGCACCTGCGGTCAACGAGCCGGTCAGCACGATCCCGCCCGGCCTGCACGGCGGCAACATCGACAATTGGCGTATCGGGGCCGGCGCGCGCATGTATTATCCCGTCCAGGTCGCAGGCGGCCTGTTTTCCATCGGCGATCCCCATATCAGCCAGGGCGACGGCGAAATCAGCGGGACGGCGATCGAAGCATCGCTCGACGTGCTGTTCCAGATCGTGCTGCGCAAGGATTTCAGCTTCCCCTCGCCGCTCCTTGAAACCGGCGATTGCTGGATCGTCCACGGCTTTGGCGCCGACCTGGATCAGGCGATGAAATGCGCGTCGATGGACATGCTGCATTTGCTGACCGAACATCAGGGGCTGTCGCGCAACGACGCCTATTCGCTGATGAGCGTGGCGAGCGATTTCGGCGTAACGCAGGTGGTCGACGGGACCCAGGGCATTCATTGCCGCATCGACCGTCGCATTTTCGGTGCAAAGGGGTCGGTTCGTGATCCCGGCTGATCCCGCCTGGCGCATCGGCGGGCACGGCTGATGCTGGCCCGGCTGAGGATCGACCCGTTTCTGATCGTGCTGGTGGCGGTGCTGGCGCTGGCGAGCATCGTCCCCGTCCGCAGCGACGCCGCGCGCGCGTTCGACACGGTGCAGGACATCGCGATTGCGCTGCTGTTTTTCCTGCACGGGGCCAAACTATCGCGCGGTGCCATTCTGGCGGGGATCGGCGCGTGGCAACTGCATCTGGCGGTGCTGTTCACCACTTTCGGCTTGTTTCCGCTGCTTGGCCTAGGCGCGCTGGCCGTGATCGGCACTGTCATCGATCCGCTGATCGGGACGGGCATCCTGTTCCTGACCATCCTGCCCTCCACGGTCCAGTCCTCCATCGCCTTTACCGCGATCGCGCGCGGCAATGTGCCGGCCGCAGTGTGCAGCGCATCGATGTCGAACCTGATCGGCATCGTCCTGACGCCGTTGCTGGCCGCACTGCTGATCGGTGGCCGGATGGCGGGTGGCTCCTTTTTCTTGAGCGCGGTCGTGACCATCGCGTCGCAACTGCTCGGCCCGTTCATTCTGGGTCATTTGTCGCGGCCCTGGCTGGGCACGTATATCGATCGGTACCGTCCATGGGTGATGCGGTTCGATCGCGGCGTCATCCTGCTGGTCGTCTATACCGCGTTCAGCGCCGCTGTGGTCGAGGGGCTGTGGACCCGCCTGTCCATCGACGATCTGGGGATCGTCATTCTGGTCAGTTCCGCGTTGCTGGCCGCCGTGCTCGGCCTGACTGGGCTGATCGGGCGCTGGATGCGGCTGGAGCGGCCGGATGCGGCTGTTCTAACCTTTTGCGGGTCAAAGAAAAGCCTGGCCAGCGGGGTGCCGATGGCCAGCGCCCTGTTCCCCAGCGCAGAGGTGGGCATGATCATCCTGCCGCTGATGCTGTTCCACCAATTGCAACTGATCGTCTGCTCGATCATCGCCGGGCGCCAGGCCCGGCGGGACGACCAGGCCGGAGAGATGAACAATGTCGCACACGGCGCTTGAAATCCGTCCGCTCACCCGCCGAATCGGTGCCGAGATTTTCGGCATCGACCTGGGTCAGCCGCTCGACAAGGCCACGGTCAAGGCAGTGCATGAAGCGCTGATGGCGCATCAGGTGATCTTTTTCCGCGACCAGCAACTGACGCATGACGCGCACAAGCGCTTCGGCCGCTATTTCGGCGAGCTGGTGATGCACAGCGGGGTTGCCGGGTTGCCGGACCATCCGGAAATCGTGTCGATCCATGCCGATGCCAACAGCACATTCGTCGCTGGCGAAAACTGGCATTCGGACCTGAGCGAACATGCCGAACCGCCGATGGGCAGCATCCTCTACATGCACACGCTGCCCGACACCGGCGGGGACACGCTGTTTTCCAGCATGTACGAAGCCTATGACGCGCTGTCCCCGGCGATGCAGGCGTTTTTAGAGCCGCTGACGGCGGTGCATGACTCAAACCACATCTACCGCGAGCTGTTTCCGGAGGTCGAGAAGACCTATCCGCGCAACGTGCATCCGGTGGTACGCACCCATCCGGTGACCAAGCGCAAATGTCTGTTCATTTCAGAATCCAAGACGACGCGGATCAACGAGCTGTCGAAAAACGAAAGCGCGGCATTGCTGCGGTTTCTGGCCGAGCATGTGAAGGACCCGAATTTCCAAGTGCGGTTCCGCTGGCAGCGGCATTCGGTGGCCTTCTGGGACAACCGCTGCACCCAGCATTTTGCGGTGTGGGATTATTTTCCCGATACGCGAACGGGAACGCGGGTCACGATTGCCGGGGACCGACCCTATTGAGGTCGCATGTCAGGCGGTGAACAGCGCCTTTCGGATGATGGCGTGCACGCCCCAATTGCCATTCACCACCTGCGACACCCCGAAATCGACGCCCACCGACAATAGCGAAATCGCCTCGTCCTCCGACAATCCGCGCGTGGTCATCAGGAAGCGGCGCGCCTTGCGGAACGCATCGCGCATCGCGGCATCCAGCGTGCTTTTCTTGTAAACCTCGCTTTGCGGATCGTCGCTCAGCTCCTTCAGATAATCCGCATGGCTGAAGCCCAGGATGACCCATTCGGTCGCGGTTTCGATGAGCGGATAATCCAGATCGCGGATCTGTTCGCGCAGTTCGCTGGCCGGATGCAGCACCACCTGGATCAGTGCGTCCATCGAACATTCGATCGCGGTGCCGCAGAGTTCGGAATCGCCCTGCGATGCATGGGGATCGCCCAGCGACAGCAATCCGCCCGCCACCTGCACGGGCAAGAAGACGCTTGATCCGGGGCCGGTCCGCCAGTTGTCCAGATTGCCGCCAAAGGCGCTGGGCGGTACCGAATCGACCAAGGCAGAATGGGCAGGCGCTACGGCGATCACGCCGAAATGCGGGCGGATGGGGATTTCGACGTTCCGCAGGATTTCGTAATTCCGCTCGATCGTCGCTGGGTTCACCGGTACGCCCGGATAATCGTAACGCAGATGGACGCGTCCCGACGGATCGGTCTGCGGGGTCCAGCGATAGCTATAGACCGCATGAGCGGAAGGCGGCCGGCCCCGCCCGTCCTCGACCTCATAGATGGTAATGACTTCGCGCTGCTTCGGCTCGGTCAGCAGGTCGGAGAAGTGAAATCCCCAGAAGGTTGCGGCATTGCTGCCGAACGCCTTGCCCGCGAACCGGGGATTGCCGCTTTGCCGCGCCTTGAGATCGAGGATGCGGACCTCGATCACGTCGCCGGGCCGCGCACTCTCGATAGCGATGGGACCGGTGCAGATATGTACGCCGAACCCTTCGCCGGGGCCGCGGCCGAAAGCGCTGGCATCCATCGGCCCTGCACCGCGCCGGTCCACAGCCTTGTGCTCGGCCGTCCAGTGGAACACGCTTTCGGCCGCCGGGTCGCCCTGCACCATGCGTTCGGGATCGTCATTGGCGTGATGGGTCAGCGTTTCGATGGTGACGAAATCGCCGGACCGGATGGTTAGAGCGGGCTTCAGCGTCCGGCTGAAATACCCCCAATGCACCGTCTGCGGATTGGCGGGCAGGTGATGATGGCGCACCGGCATGGACACTGGCGGCGCTTCATCCATGGCAAGGGATGCGCCCTCGCCGCCATCCTCTTCCTCCGCCCGAAAAGCCGGATCGGGCGCGGTCCGGTCCCGCCGGGCGGGTCGGCCCCGTCTGGGCATATCCTCCTGCGTGTCGGCGCCGATGCCCTTGCGATACTCGCGGGGAGAAACGCCATATTGTTCGCGGAACGCCCGGCTGAACGACGCGCTGTCGTTGAATCCCCATTGGAACAGGATGTCCGAAATGGATTTCTGGGCGTGCAGCGGACTGCGCAGGTCGAGCCGGCACCGTTCCAGCCGCCGCACCTTCACATAGTGACCGAAACTGTCGTCGATGGATTCGAACAGTTTCTGAAGATAGCGGGGCGAGATGCCGTGTTCGGTCGCGATCTGCTGATAATTCAGATTGGGGTCGCTCAGCCTCATTTCGATCGTCTGGAAAATGCGCTCGAGTAACCCGGCACGCATTCCCGCAGCACCGCCCATTGCTTTGGTGGGCGCGTTGTCGAGCAGGCTGGACAAGAGAAACTCGGGAAGCGCGAGTTCAACCGGTCGGGCATGGTCCGGGGTGATTTCCATGATCGTATCGGCAAGATAGCGCAGCATGCCCGAGAAAACCCGGCCGGACCCGCTGTCGGTACTGATCTGGCGCGGCTGGTCCGGGAGCGGGGCTTTGAGCCTGGCAGTCATCGCGGCTTGCGGCAGCCGAACGAGCATGACCCGGTTGTCGCCTGGAAAACTGAACCTTACGACATGGTCACTTCTGCCGACCAAGATATCGCCATCGGCCAGTTCGCGGTCTTCGGTGCCGGCCTGAACCCTCGCCGCGCCATCCAGAACGAGCAGCAGCCAGCAGGCACCGGGCGTTTCCTTGAATTCGACCACCCAGCTCTGCGCGGTTCCGGTGAGGCGGATGAAGTCGATTGCCTGGCTGCTGCGAAAATGAACAAGCTCGCCATAGCCGTCGTCCAATGCCTCATCGAGCCGGATCGAAAGGCGTTGCAGCGCGAACCGCCACGCGTCCCGCCGTTGTTCCTTTGGATAGGCATTGGTGGTGAAGCGCACCGATCACCGCTCCTTGAATGCGGCATCCTGCTCCAGCACCAACGGATCTCGTGTCCGCTTGCTGCCGAAAGTTATGCAGGATCGCGAATCTGGGTCAATTGCCTTGTCAGGATCAACTGAACGGTGCCGTATCATCTCCGTACACCGAACTCGTGGCGCCATCGTGCGATGGTTCGGGGCCTCGACCGCAGACCGACAAGATGGTCAGGGCATAGATGAGCGCGCTCGAGGCGAGGTCCTCCGGTTTCGGGCGCCATCGCGGCATGCCCGTCGTCACCGCCGGGACATGTTGCATGTTGAAGACATTATGGTCGCGCCACATGCTCGAATAGACAGGATGTGCACGCTCCAGCGCGTTTCCCCGAGCCATTCGCGTTGCAAGGTCTACCGCACCGGCAAGCGGCGCTACCGCACTGGCATCGGCTTCGAAGCCGTGCCGGACAACGACAGGCTCGACATCAAAATCCTCCACCCTGACCGTCCGCATTGCGGCATTGATGCCGTGCATCGCGTCGGCGGCCTTCTGGTGGGGGGCCAGCGCCACATCGAGGTACAGGGCGCACACCTCGGTCCCGGCACCGAAGTCCATGGGTGCCCCTCCCCTGACTGACGCGATCTGGACCTTGGGCACGGCGCGCCCACCGGCTGAGTCGTAGATCGATGCCGCTTCCCATTGGCGGCTCCAGCCATGGAGGGCATCAATGACGGGACCAAGCCAATAGATCGGATTGGGATGATCGGCGGCATGGTCCGGGGCATCGAGGATCGGCGTGAACACGCCGCGACCGAAAATGCGCACGCGAAACAGGGCATAACCACATCCACTCCAGGTCAGCCCGAAATCGGTCCCCTCTGCCGCGATCGCATAGTCGGGCGCTACGCCGCCATGATGGAACAGATAATGGGCACCGATATCCTTGCCGAGATAGTGGACCCCTTCATATTCCTCGATCGGTTCCGGCCCGATTTCCCCGGGACAGGCGGTCAACCAGACTTTCCCAGCAAGCTGAATCCCTGCTTTTCTCAACGCTTTCGCCGCGATCAGGAAGCAGGACATTGGCCCGCGGTCATTGGAAATGGGATAGCCGCGCAGCCGGCCATCATCGTCCAGCCAGCACCGGGCCCATTCGGGATCGGCAAGGGTTGCCTCGCGGTAGCGGAACCGATCCTGATGGGCGATGCCACTGGGGCTTTCGGTGTCGAGATGGGCGGTCATCAACAGATTGGCGCCGACGCCCCGTCCCCCATATTCGCCGATGATGTTGGGTCGGTCGGGTGTCGCGCCCACCTTGCGCGGCCGGAAGCCCTCGCGTTGCATCCAGTCGAACACGAATTGTGCCGCCGCCGCCTCGCTGCGCGAGGGTGACGGGATATTGCCGAGGTCAAGCGCGAGCTGCACCAGCTCGTCCGTGTCGATGGCCTCGGCCAACGCCGCTCGTTCGGCATCGGTGACGGCATAAGGTGCACTGGCCGGATCGGCAAAGGGCGTGCCGGTCATGCCGGGAGCCCTGCGAGCCTGGGTTCAGGCAAGGCATCTCCAACCGGATAGCGCGGCAGCAGCAGCAGTAGCGCAGCACCGGCGAGCAGTGCGCAACAAGCGAGGACCACTGCAAGCTGGTAGCTGCCTTGTACGTCGAAGGCATGGTCGATCAAGACCGGCGTGATGCCCTGCGCTGCGATGACCGCCGAGTACATGACCCCAATGATGCTGCCAAAGGCGCGGGTGCCGAAATAGCGCGATAGATAATAGGGAAGGGCGCCATATTGCGTCCCCATGCCAATGCCCAGGGCAATGCCGGCAACAACCAGGATGGCGGTGCCATCGCCATATTGCAGGAGCGCGAGCCCAAGAATGGCCATCGCGACCATCGGGATGACCACTCGCGGATTCTGCACCAGGTCGAGCAGTCGTCCAGTCGCGATCTGCCAAGCCGATGTCGTCAATGCAAATGTGCTGACGACCGCAGTGCCCACCTCCATGCCATAACCCCGATCGGCCAGAATGGGGACCACATGGCTGAAGATCGCGGTGGTGCAGCCCGCCCCCGATGCAATCGCGACCATGATGATCCAGAAGGCCGGCATCCTCATGGCATCAGCCAGGGTGGCGCCAGCCACAGGCCCGTCGGGACCCGCTACCCGTGGCTCGGCCACCGGTGCATCGCGAAGCAGGAACCAGATTGCTGGCAGGCCAATGGACAGGATGAGCGCGCCCATTGCGAGATAGCCGGCACGCCAGCCTTCGCTGGCAACGACGATGGCTGCAACGATCGGAAACAGAACCGATCCGGCACCATTGCCAAGGCCTGCCGATATGCCAAGCGCGGTGCCCCGACCCTTGTCGTACCATTCGGCGATGACCTTGGAATAGATAGGGGTCGATGCAATGCTGCCGAACAGGCTGACCAGGAAGAAGGCGCCGTATAGATGGAGAAGCGATCCGGTGAGCATTGAGAGCGCAGCCACGGCGGCAGCGAACAGGACAAGTGCGGGAATCACCATCTGGCGTGCGCCATGATCGTCGGCATAGCGTCCGGCCAGTGGATAGACGATTGCCCCGGTCAGGGCCATGATACCAAGAACGACCGAAACAGCTGCGCGCGGCCACTGGAATTCCGCTGACAAGGGCAGCAGGAACAGGCCGAACACTGCGTGGACGGCAGGCGTTGTACTGACGGCATTGCCCAGCGTGCAGGCGATCAGCACCCTGGTGCGGTCACGCGATGGCGCCATGCTCATCGTACGGGCCAGAGGCTGGGGGTCTGCTGGCCTGCGCGCGCCAGCACGGCCGCGCCAGCCGCCTCGGCATCGGCATAGAGTTTTTCCTCGTCGATCAAGGTCGAGCGATATGTGTCGACCACCCGTCGTCCATTGACCCAGACGCTGTGAACTCCTCGGCCATCCGCCGAATAGACCAGCTGGTTGACCGCGTTGAACAGCGGGCGCCATTCGGGACGGTCGCGGTCATGGAGGACAAAATCGGCCTTCTTGCCGGGTTCAAGCGAGCCGATGCTGTCGGCCAGGCCTGCACCTTGTGCGCCGTTGATCGTTCCCATTTCCAGCACCTTATAGGCCGAGAACAAGCTCGCATCGCGGCGCGAGTCCTTGAACAGGCCGGCAGTGACGAACATTGCCCGCATCATGTCGGCGGCATTGCCATTGTTATTGCCATCGGTGCCAAGCTGCAGGTTGACGCCCGCATGGGCCATTTCCGGGAATCGGCCGACCGCGGTCGCCCCATAAGCGCCCTTCATCGCGGTCATCGGACAATGGGTGACGTTGGTGCCGCTAGCCGCAAGCAATGCCACTTCCTCGTCGTCGAGATGAATGGCGTGCGTGAGCGACAGATGCGGACCGAGAACCCCGAGATCGCCTAGATGCGCGATCGCCCGCCGGCCTGACGTCGCCAGATAATATTCGGGATCGGCAGGGTCAGCGCTCATATGCGCCGAGATGCCAGCACCGCTTGCCGCCGCCATTGCGGTGGCTTCGCGCCACAGGTCGTCGGTCGCTGTATTGTGCCCGACCAGGCACGGCCAGGCGGCGAGCAGCGGATCGCCGGCGCAGGGATAGCGAGCAAGCTCTTGCTCGATGGTGGCAATGGCTTGGCGAGTGAGCATTGCCTGGTCGTCATCCGGAGCAAAGGCGCGGTCCTGGACCCATTGGCCTACCCGGCCGCGAATGCCGGTTTGCGCCAGCGCATCGACGACGGCATCAAGGTCGAGGATTGTCCCTGCCTCGATGAAGCAGGTTGTTCCGGTTCGCAGCATTTCCAGTGCGGCAAGCTGGGCCGACACCTGTTCGTCACCCGGCGTCTGGGCCAAATAGGAAGGCACCAGCCACTGGAAGACATTGGTTGCCCAGTCCGTGTCATCGGGCACATTGCCGCGCGTGATCGGCTCACCAGTGATGTGGATGTGGCAATTGACAAACCCCGGGGTGATGACGAACCGGTTGCTGCCATCGATCACTTCCCCCGCCGCGACGGCACGTTCGACGGTGTCGCTTTGCCCCACCGCCACGATGCGGTCGTCCCGGATCGCGATGGCGCCGTCGCGAAATACCTCGCGATCGCCATTCATCGTGACGATCCAGCAATGCTTGATCAAGAGGTCGGCGCGGGCGGGCTCAGCATGGTCCATGGGTCATTCCAATAAAAGGTTCAGGCCCGACAGACCGAACGGGCCAAGCGACCCGGATAAGGCGGCAGGGGGTTTGGATGCAGCTGCACGAGCAAGTTCAACGCCACGCGCGAAGCACGTTGCTGGCAGTCACCAGCAAGGCGCAATTCTTGTGCAGGATGGTGAGCGCGCTGGCGTGGAGCGTCGGATCATAGGCGGCCGTGGCGTCGGACACGATGAAAACGTGATAGCCGTGATGAAACGCTGCGCGTGCGGTCTGATCGACACAGCAATCAGTACTGAACCCGGTCATGACAAGGGTTTCAACGCCGCGGGCGCGAAGTTGGGCATCGAGGTCGGTGCCGTGGAAGCTGTCATAGAGCAGCTTGTCGATTTCGACGTCTCCCGGTTCGGGTGTCACGCCGAAATAATCCGCGCCGCCATCCTCGATCCGGCAGATTGCCTCGCCCCCCGGCATCCCCTTGCGCAGCATCAGTGTCTTCAGCGCATCGGAATCGGTTTCGGGCCGCGTCACGACCCGCATGAAGGCAATCGTGGCCCCGGCGGTGCGGGCGGCGGCGATCAGCGCCTGGATGTTGGCAAGCGCGGGCGGGACGCTCGACAGGTCCACACCCACCCGGCCGAGCAGACCGTGGGGCGATGCAAAATCCGTCTGCACATCGACGACGACCAGCGCAGTCGTGGCCGGATCCAGCATGGGGGCCAGTGCTTCTGGTTCGACATGGGGCAGGATGTCGGCCTCAGCCATGCGCAAGTTCGCTCATGCGCGCTGGAAACCGCTCGCGTAGTTTCGGCAGCACTTCCTGGCCGAACAGGGGGATGCCCGTGAGATAATCCGGAAAGATCAGCATCAGGCCGTCAGTGCCCGAGATCTCGAACAGTTCGGACAGCCTGTCGGTAACGGTCTCGGGCGTCCCCAGCACATAGGGCGCCATGAAGGTCGACCGCGCCTTTTGGACAAAGGCGTTTTCCTTGCCGCCCTGCTCGGTGTCGAAAAAGCCATAGGCGCGCAGCATTCCCTGCAAGGCCTGCTCGTCGAGGCCCGCCCTAAAATGGTCCGCAGTCGCCTGCGCCTCGGCATCGGTATCGCCAAAGACAATCGCCATCATAGAATAGGTCCGCATATAGCGGCCCTTGGCAGCAGCCGCGTCCTTGGCTGCGCGGCTGCCCTCGCCCAAACCGACCGGATCGCCGCCCGAAAGGAAGATGGCGTCCATTTCATCGGCGGTGAACTGCATGCCCTTGGCCGATGTCCCCGCGCAGACCGTGAACGGTGCCTTGTCCGGCTTCGGCCAGGATGTTGCATTGTCGAGCTGGAAATATTTGCCGTCCATCGTCACCGATGGTTCGGTCCACAGCCGCTTGATCGCGCGGATCCACTCATAGGCAAGGTCGTAGCGACCATCATGATCGACGCCTTCCGGCCAGGCGCCGAACTGGGCAAATTCGCCACGATAGGAGCCTGTAACCAGATTAAGCCCGGCGCGGCCCTGGCTGATCTGGTCGAGCGTGGCGAGCATCTTGGCCGCCACGCCAGGATTTTGCAGGATGGTGTGGATCGTGGCCCAAATCTTGACCCGGCTCGTCGCCTCGGCGAGCGCTGCCATCAACAGCACGGAATCCAGCGAGCTTTCCCAGTGCCGGATCTCGCCGCCATAGCCTTTGAACTTTGCCATCGCCATGACGAAGTCGAGTCCTGCGGCCTCTGCAGCAAGAGCGACCCGCCGGTTATACTCATAGGATCCATCGAGCGGCGGGGCGTTTTTTGACATGATCCAGCCCCCGTTCGCCATGGGCAGGAATATACCGAGGTCCTTGCCCCCGGTGTCGGATGGTAGGTCGAACGCCTCGGGGCGGGGCAGCTGCGTCATTCAATCCCTCCGCTGAACACCGCCAGTCTAGGCACGGCGCGGAACGATACTTGATCGTCAGCGCATATTCTGTTGGTCAGGTCGGGTGGCGGCGCCGGCCAGCACTGCCTCGAC
Source organism: Sphingomonas eleionomae (assembly GCF_049889035.1). NCBI lineage: Bacteria > Pseudomonadati > Pseudomonadota > Alphaproteobacteria > Sphingomonadales > Sphingomonadaceae > Sphingomonas > Sphingomonas eleionomae. Next base: position 548,674 of record NZ_JBLTWP010000002.1, read on the forward strand.
GGCTGCCCGGTGCGGCATTGCCGGGATGGCGCCAACGCCAAGGGTGCACATTGCCGCCGCTGTATTGGCGAGCGTCAACGCGTTGTCGAGCGACGCGCCGGCTGCCAGTTGCGCGGCAAGCGCGCCGCAAAAACAATCCCCCGCCCCAACAGTGTCGCGGGGGATCACGGGCAGTGGGGCAACAGGGTGATAGCTCTTGTTCGTCACGGCGATGGCCCCCAGCGCCCCCAACGTCACGATGATCGTTTGTTCCGTGCGGCTCAATAGACTGCGAGCGCTGTCGACGATTGCCGTGCGCTCGGTGATGGTGCCATGTCCGGCATAACCTGCCAATTCATGCTCGTTCACGATCACGATGTCGGCGTGTGGGAACAGGCGAACGGCATCCGGCACGAACGGAGCGGCGTTGAGCAGTCGCAGTGCGGCAGCGCCAGCGAACCGGTCCTCGATCACTGCCATCGGGATTTCGAGCTGGGCAAGAACGACCGAGGCATCAACCGTTTTGCTGGACGTCAGCATGGCATTGGCACCGGGGCTGACGATGATCTGGTTTTCGCCCTTGGCATCGACGGCGATGAACGCGGCGCCGGTCGGCGCGGTCTTGATCGTGCCGATCCCATCGATATCGACACCCTCGTCTGACAAGATCTGGCGCATCCACGTGCCCTCGCCATCCATGCCGGTCGCGCCGGTCATGGCGACCTGCGCGCCCATCCGGGCGGCGGCAACCGCCTGATTGGCGCCCTTGCCTCCCGGCAGCCGATGAATGGTTTGAGCCAGCACGGTGTCGCCCGGCTGGGGCAGTCGCTCGACCGACAGAAGATGGTCGACATTAATCGACCCCAGGACCTGGATATCAACGGGCATCCTTCCCTCCATACATTCCGATCAGCAAGCCCAGCCGACGCCGAGGCGCAAGCACGACGAGCGCGCGTGCGCCGGTGGCCAAGTTTTCCTGGCAGGGCCGCCAAGCCTGCAGGCTTGGTGAACCCTATCGGTTGATCGCAAATGACGGGGCTGAATGTGTCGAACTGGTTGATCACGGGGGTAGGGCGCGGCCTCGGCCACTCGCTGGCGCGCGCCGCCCTGGAACGCGGGGATTATGTGGTCGGGACCGTTCGGACCGATGCTGATCGCCGACGGTTCGAGGCCATGGCGCCTGGCCGTGCCCATGCATTGATCGTCGACCTTGGGGATCACCACTCGATCCCCGCAGCAGTCGCCACCGCCGAAGCGTTGCTGGGCCGCATCGACCTGCTGGTCAGCAATGCGGGCTATGGCATGGTCGGCGCGATCGAGGAAACCGGCATTGCCGAAGCCCGGGCCCTGATGGACGTCAATCTGTTCGGGGCAGTGGCCTTGATCCAGGCTGCTCTGCCAGCAATGCGGGAGCGGCGCAGCGGCCACATCGTCATCATTACCTCGCTCAGCGGCTTTGCTCCATGGTGGGGTACCGGCATCTATGGGGCGAGCAAATATGCGCTGGAGTGCATCGGCCAGACCCTGGCCCAGGAACTAGCGCCGCTCGGCATCGCGGTGACGAATGTCGCACCCGGCGGGATGCGAACCGCATTTGCCGGCGACAGCCTCGTCGAGGCGAGCGGGCGGATTGCGGACTATGACACTGGCGCGCGGCAATCGAGGCAGAGCCTGATGGCGGGGCATCGGCATGAGGCTGGCGATCCCGATCGCTGCGCAGCGGCCATTTTGGCAGCGCTTGGCGCCGATCTGCCGCCGCGACACCTGTTTCTTGGCGAGGATGCGCTGCGGCATGCCCGGGAGCATTTCGTGATGCTGGAAACCGAGATGAAGCAATGGGAAGCCCTGTCGCTGTCGACTGCCCATGCCGACCGCATGGCAACCTCCTGACCTCAGTAACGGACCCTATCAGTTATGACTGCACCGTTCCGGATTGAGCCGCTGACCCCGCATATGGGGGCTGAACTGCTGGACATTGACCTGATGCAGCCGATTGGCGAGGAAACTGCCGACATGCTGCGCCAGGCGCTGACGGAACACCTGGTGCTGTTCTTTCGGGACCAGGCGATCGATTTCGAGGCACATAAGGCCTTGGCGCGGGTGTTCGGCGATATTCATGTCGCGCCGGCATCGGCAGCATGGGCGGTGCCCGGCCATCCCGAAGTCGTTCGGATCCATGCCGATGCCCAGTCAAAATTCGTGGCTGGCGAGGACTGGCATTCGGACATGACCTGTGACCCTGAACCGCCGCTGGGATCGATCCTTCACATGGCGGTGGTGCCGCCGACCGGCGGGGATACGGCGTTTTCAAACATGTTTCTTGCCTATGACGGGCTTTCGGACCGGATGAAGGGGATGCTGGAGGGACTGACCGCAACGCATGATGCGGCACGGGTCTTTGGTGCCATCGCCCCGCCCGGCACGCAGTTCAACATCTCTTCGCATCCCGTGGTGCGCACCCATCCTGTCAGTGGCCGCAAGGCAATTTTCGTCAACAAGCAGTTCACGGCGAAGATCGACGGGTTGCCCAAGGATGAGGCCGAAGCCCTGCTGGGCTTCCTTGTCCGACATGTGCAGCGGCCGGAATATCAATGCCGGTTCCGCTGGCGGACCAATTCGATTGCCTTCTGGGACAACCGGGCTGTCCAGCATTCGGCAATCTGGGACTATTTTCCCCAGACCCGGTCCGGTTATCGCGTGACCATCAAGGGCGATCGGCCGTTTTGACCTTGAAAACCTGATTTGGAGAATGCCGATGAGCGGTTCCGACGTGCGGACGCCTGCCTATCCTGTCGACGCCTTGTTCACTGACCGCTGGTCCCCGCGCGCCTTTGACGGCAGCGCCCTCGCACCCGATCTGCTCATGACGCTGTTCGAGGCGGCTCGATGGGCGCCATCTGCCTATAATGGCCAGCCTTGGCGCTTCATCTATGCCTTGCGCGATACGCCGGCATGGTCGCTGCTGCTGGATACACTGATCCCGTTCAATCAGGGCTGGGCATCCAGTGCTTCGGCGCTGATCTATATCGTTTCCGATGGCTGGACCCGAGATGCCGACGGCACGGCAACGTCTCCATCCTATAGTCATTCATTCGACACTGGCGCTGCCTGGGCCCAGCTTGCGCTCCAGGCTGTCCGATCAGGCCTGTTCGCGCATGGCATGACGGGCTTTGACGAGGCGAGGGCGCGGGGTGCCCTTCAATTGCCCGATGAATACCGGATCGAGGCAGCGGCGGCGATCGGCCGGATCGGTGACCCATCGGATTTGCCGGAAGGGCTCCGAAGCCGCGAACTCCCGAGCAGCCGCAAGCCGCTCAGCGACCTGGTTTACCGCGATGCATTCGGGCGCAGTGCCTGAATGCATTGCTGCCTAGCCTCTGGATCAAGCGATCAGGCGTGGTACGGCAGCGGTAGCAATATCGAAGCGCGCTTCCGGATGTTCGGCGGTGCCCTTCCTGGGCGCGGAACGGTGCTGGACCACGCCATTCTTGCCAAAATCGGGGACCACCGGGCGATCGGTCTTGCTGCTCAGCCAGAGGCGAAGGAGGTGTCGGCGGCGCTGGGGTTCGGGCCAGTCGGTGAACGCCGTGCGGGCGTGAAGCGCGGCATAGTTGGAAAGCCATTGGATGTCGCCGGGACGAAAATCCATTTCGATTGCCATGCCAGGCTCGTAGGTGATCTCGTCGAACAGCTGCAGGACCTCGACCTGGTCAGCGGTCAGCTGCGGCACGCCAGGATATTCCTGGGCGGTCAGGATGTAGAGTGAGCCGGCATACATGCTGAACACGCCATCCTTCATTGAAATGACCGGAGATGTGTAAGTCAGCTCAGGCGATTCGGTGTCCTGTCGGCGCCAGTCCCAGTGGAACGGCTCAAGCAGAAGGGGGGCAAGATCGGGTCGGCGGCGAAGGATCTCATTGTAGATCTCCGCACCGGACACGAGGCAGGATAAGCCGCCCTTCCGAGCCGGTCGCAGGCACATCAGAGCGACAATATCCGAGCTGTCGGAATGGTAGACGAGCTTGTCGCGCACCTTGGAGGAGCGCGCGGTCGGATCGTCCATCGTTTTGTCCGATGTCGCATAAACATGGTCGATCAAGTCGCCCATCTCGTTCTGACGAATAGGGTCACCCATATGCAGGCCGAGGATGTAGTAGATCGCTGCTGACAGAGCATCAGAATAAAGATGGGTCCGCAGGCCGCGGACCAGCACGAAGCCCCTTCCGAAATCGACGGTTTGTCGCCAAGCCTCGACAGCGTCCAAGGTTAGATTCAAGGGATAATCGGACGCATGAACCCATCGCAAATCAGGGTCTTGTTCAACAAACCGACTGCCTAGTTCTTCCAGTTCTTCAAGCTGGTCGGCTGAAAGTTCGTAAATCCAGTCTTCTCGGTCCGAGAGACGGTCGCCGCGCCAAGCTGGATCACCGGAAACAGGCTTCAACAGATCGGTCACGCTCATGAGGGCCACTCCCAAGGTTCTGCTTGTCGACTGTCATAGGCAAAAGCTGCGGCGTGAACTTGTCGTCTGGTGCACGATCCATTGTGAATTGCTGCGTGCCTGCGGGAGGTCTGTTAGATTAGGGGAATATGGCGGCAGCGTGGAAGGCAATACCGCTGCGCGGGCCGATAGCTGGCTGCGGGTTATCGCCTTCCTCAGGCGCGCATTGATTGATAGCTGAACGCCCTCGGCATGACTGATCATTTTCCAGGCACGCCCGTTTCAGATCGATCAGAGCAGCCAGTCATCTCCCCACCCAATTGCTACCATTCACAGCTACCTTGGCGAGCGGCAGCTATCGGGACCGCGGGCCACCCGCCTGAATGGTCCTGATTAGGGCGCTTTGCCGACTAGCTGGTTCTTGCAATTGCAGATAGGCCGCTAATGGGCCGTTTGAGGAATGGCAGGTCTTGGCTGAGAACGGTGCAAAGCTGACCGTCAGTTGTCAGGCGACCGCCGCTGACGGTTCAATGTCTGCGACTGGGTGGGAAGCTGCCGTTTGCAGTGTCAAAAAGTACTTCAGCGGCCATTATTCCACCACCAGAAAGTTGCCTTGACCAATGGGCCGCCCCTGCCCTGCCGATGCAGCGCGAAGCCGATCGTCCATAGAGCCCCAACAATTGTCAGAGGGAACAGTACGAACACGATGTCGATCAACGCTTTCTCCCAATCTAGCTTTTGAGGCTAGCGCTGTTTGGGAGCTACAGGCTCCACGGTATAGCTGCAACTGGGGCGGAACCTGAAGGGCCCCTTTTCCGCCAGCATCGCGATTTCCTGCACGTCCAAATCACGAGCAGCCTGCGCAACCGCGACACCGCGCTCGCGCACGAACCTCACCGCCTCAAGCTTGAACTCGCGGCTGAACTTCCTTCGTTGCATCGTGGACCTCCGATAGGTGGAAACATCCTATCTCGGTGTCCACCAAACCGGCGGCAGGCCAGTTCGTCACCGCCCATGACGAACGGCGGGAATTTGGGCGCTTAGTTGCCGGGCCAGCAAGCCTGCAGTCCAACGGCAGCTAGCAACCCTGTAGCGGACATTCAAAATGTTCGCTAAAGTTGTCTCGTTAAAGGTGTTGGACGATGGACGACTGGATTACCGCCGGTATCGGCGCATGGCTCGGTAACACGATGTTTGGATCGTGGTTCAAGCGTCATCCGACTGCCGCGCGGATTATCTTTATCAGCGGCACACTTGCTGCCATTGCGGTATTGATCGTTCTAAACTGAGTGGCAGCTTTCCACCCAAATGCAGCCATTTCAAACAGCACCGATGGAACGACAGGTTTCGGGGCTGGCGTAAATCTGTTCGAATAACCGCTTTTGGGGCGCAACGTAGACTTAAACGCTACAGCTGGGCACCCGCCGCTAATTCAACGTTAGTCGGGTGGATTAACGGTCGCGCCGCGCGTTTCAGGAATGGCTCTACCTTCGCGGTTGATGCAGGCTTCGACGCGTGAGATCTGCACCTATGAATGGCGGGGCCGACACTAGTCAGCCCGCCATCTTTCACACAGACGGCTAAATGAAATAATCCCCGGAAAGCAGATTGGTCAGCAGATCGACCTGCTCCGGCCGCCAGCCCAGCATCGCGCGGGTTTGCGCACTGGATGCAGGTGTGTCCATGGCTGCGAACGCTGCGAACCAGCCGAAATGCCTTGCTGCTTCGTCTGCGGAAATCGACCGTACCGGCAACCCGAGTTGCCGGCCAATCGCCTCCGCGATCGTGCGGAACGCGACCTGTTCTTCGGCGACCGCGTGGTATGCCCGCGATGTCGCACCGTGCTCCAGCGCCAGCCGATAGACACGCGCCGCATCGAGCCGGTGCACTGCCGTCCAGCGGTTCTCGCCGGCACCGATGAAGGCCGAAACGCCTTTCTCGCGAGCGATCGCGGCCAGCATCGGAACGAAGCCGCGATCCCCAGGGCCATGCACGGACGGAGGCAGGCGGACGACAGCGGCGCGACAATGCCGGCGGCAAGCTCTGGCAATGCGCCGGCGCGCGCGTTCGCATCTACGGAGCTGAAGAGCCCAACGACTTCCAGCGGCGAGACGTACCGTTCTTCCGCGTCTACCAGCGCGTCGCGCTTCACCGGCGACTACACACCAAGTGCGACTCGCAAGACGAAGCGGACCAGGAAATCGCGCACCGGACGTAAGTCCCGGAGCTACGCCCCGGGCGGATGCCCTTGCTCTGGTGGCACCGTCTGTATCGGGCCGCGCGGCGGGCGCTATTGCATCACCAGCGGCGGAAACAAACGCTACGGGGTCTAAGTGCGATGTCTGCAACATTCGCTCTCCACACAGTGAACCTTTCGCGGCAGACTGAACGAACGACCGCTTTTAGGATTCGCCAGCCAGGGCTGAATGACTGATATTGGGGCGCATTCCCGACCGGCAGCTGAAGATGAAACCAGTCCCGCAGCTTTTGGGCCGGTAGCGGCCCGTCTGCTTTCATGCGCGAGAATGCGAGAAGCAGACGTTCAATCCGCCATGAGGTCCAACGTGAGCTTCCGACCAAGTCTGGTCATTCCTGAGCTCGTTGCGCAACGACTGTTCTGAACGTGAGCTGCCATCAGAGCCGCGGCAAGAGCGGCAAGTTAAGGGTGTGCGACGTCCTTCACTCGTAGTCACCCGACCCGCATTCACCTCGCTACCATAGATCGATTCTTCGACAGAGGTCACGCAACATGGTTGTAATGTGCGAGACATTCGGGAGGCTTTGCGATGTCGGTTTGGGATTATGCGCAGTGTGCTTATGAATTGATCGAAAGGGCCTACCTCGTTGACGCGTGCCCGTTTTGCCGCGCGCGGCTCAAGAAACTCGATCCTGAAACGGACGATGGGCGCCTCGGCTATTTCACGAAGGTGTGGGTCGGCATCTGCCAAATCTGCGGGTGGTGGAATGCGCGGGGCGAAGCCAGGGAGCGGATCGACCACTATTCGACCGCCGTGTATGAGCTAGGGTCATTCGGAGTTCTCAAGAAACTCGACCTCACCAACGTCGAGACGCCATTGCAGGAGGTCCGAGACTATCTGACAGCCAAATATGAGGACCGGCTGCAGATGAATCCGCGCCTTTTCGAGCTGACGGTGGGAAGCGTCTTCGCGGATCATGGCTATGTCGCCGAGGTGACCGCCTATTCAGGCGACGGCGGAATCGATGTCATTCTGTCTGCCGGCGAGAAGCGGATCGGCGTTCAGGTCAAACGATGGAAGAACAAGGTCGAGGCGACCCAGATACACAGCCTGATGGGCGCGATGATCATTGCTGGGTTCACCAAGGGAATGTTCGTCACGACATCGTCGTTCCGCTCGGGCGCCGTCGAGGACGCGGGCCGCTTCAGCGCCCTCGGCATGCCCATCGAATTGCTGGATGCCCCGAGATTTTTCGACGCGCTCAGGATCTCGCAGACCAAGGTGGATCGCTCCAAGGGCGAGTGGATCACAAAAATCAGGCCGCATTTGCGAAAGCTTGGCTCGTTCACCGACGTCGATAAAGGCAGCTTTTACGAGGATTAATCGAAGCGGCACGATCTAATCCTCGTCCGGCATGCTCCAAGGCTCCATGGTATAGTGGTCCGTGTAGAGAAAGGCTGGCAGAAGATCGAGCGTGAACTCCGTCCAACTGTAGCCCTTGGACCGCATCCCGCCAGCAATTTTGGGGTAATTGTCAAAGAGGATCTGATTGTAGGCGGGCTTAAAATTGTGGATGAGGAACGCCTCAAGTTCGCGCGTCAGGGCCTCATCGCCGAGCTGTACCGGCGAAGTATGCTGAAAGCGCTCCAACGCTTCTTCCTCAAGTTTCAGCTTATGAATGATCGGATTGGGGCCGGCCATGGGATGGTCGGGACCACCTCCGATCATTGGCATATCGTCGAGCCCGGTGACCTGCAGGATGATAAGCGAAATCTCAAATGGGGCACGCGCCTCCGGTGCCCGGCCTACCTCGCGCTCCCGGGTCAGGATGCGCTGCAGCTTCTTGTGGCCGGTTAGACGGTCCCAGACTTTCTGCGAGAAGTTCTGGCCGATATAATGGACCTTGAAGTCGAGGAAGGCGAACGGGTTGCCCCCCTCAGCGATCTCGACGACCAAATTCTTGACCAACATCTCGTAAAGCAGCTTCTGGGGGCTCCACCAAAGAATGAAGTCACCGTTCTCGCGATACAGCTTGAACGCGCCGACATTGCGGAATGGCTGCACATCGCCAGGTTCGTCCGAGTGGAAGCCGACCTCGATATCAACCGTCTCGCCAACCTTACCGATATCGTTGGTGACGAGGTTTATCCGACATACCAGCGGCGGATTTTGGCCATCAGCGATCTCGAAATGGACGAAGGTGTCGTCAATCACGACATTGTCGAAATAGGTCAGCGGTCGCTGGACAATGAGATAGATTGTGGAATCGTTCCACCGCTCTCGGATGACCTTCTCCTCTTGGAGCACATCGAACTCGTAGGCGGAGACGATCGGATAGGTCGTGCTGGCGATGACGTGTGCGAACCGCATCGCCGGAATCGTGTCGTCAGGCTGCGCATCGGTTTCGATCATCGGTGCACCATATCAGACGGCGCATTTTTCAATAGCCGCTGCACACAGAAATGCGGTTCCGATGATGGCCATTGCTGCCGTTCTGCGGTGCCGGTCGGGCAAACTCCAGATGTCGGCTCCTGACAAAGACCGCCATTCGACACATCTCTTAGAACGGCGGCAAAGTCCCAAAGCCGGTCGTTCTGCGCGTGGCGCGACGACAATGAACGTACGGCTGCTTCCGGGTTGGTTGATCGCGTCGCTAAACGGCGACAATTGGGGCGCTTTGCTGCCTGACCAGTTTGCCAATAGCGTTCCGATAATTCATGTGCAGGAACCTGACTGTAAGGTTCCCCGTTACGAGAAGTGGAAAGCTGCCGCCCAAACCCGCAGCAGCCTGCGCAGATCTTGATCAGAAATGAGTTGTTCCATCTTGCCGACATGCGCACATTTGCTGAAGATCAAGCTTAGGCGTTGTGACCGGATATGATCGAATTGCTGTAGGAGAGCTGTGGCTTAACGTGCTCATGCCACGAAGCGCCTGACGGGGAACATGCAAGCCACACGTCTGGAAGTAAAAGGGGGGACACGATGCGCGTCATGGGAATAATAACTGCAGCATGCGCCATTGTGATGTCGCTACTGCTTACGCCATCGCCCTCCTATGCTCAGGCTAAGTGCAAGAAACTGGGAAAGCCGAAGATCGAACACCAAGTCGATGTCCCGCGTGAGCCGGACAGCGACGAGCTTGTCCGCCTCCAGCTTGTCAGTGAATATTGCCAGGGCGTAAGCAGCTATAAGCGCTGGCGGGTGCTCGATGTGTCTGGCAAGCTGCTGCACCAAGCAGATGGGGAGATTATTCCGCTGTCAGCGAAGCACGGGATTGCGAAACTGGATTTCGGCAAGCCGGCCCTGGTGATGTTTGGCAAGAAGCCTGGACCTGCACTGCCACTGTCGGGGCCAACCTTGGAGCAAGCGCTGTATCCGGGTCAGACCGGGAATGTAATGGCAACGAATCCACCGGTTGTGATGCCGCTGGTAATTGCAATAGCACCGATCAAGCCCGGCGATTCCACAACAGTGAATGCTACGATTTTTTCGGGCCACAGTTACCAGCCGAAGGTCGTGGAAGGCGTTGGCGGCAAGGCGGTATTCGGCACTGACCGTTTTGGGCAGGATTTTCGGGGCGCCTCGATTTATGATGGTAGGACACAGGAACAGCTGAGGGATCTCCTGTTTCCGCAAATCGGCGGAATGGTGTTCCAGAACATGACCGCGCCCGACGGATCGGCGATTTCCGTGCCGCTTAACAGCGCCGGCGATCCGGCAGGCACGGCGGTTGGGCTTATTGAACTCGTCCGAACAGTTACCATCCGGGCGTTTAGCCCTACGCCCCCCACGACCCTCCTCGTGAGCCGTATGATGCCAATGGGCCCCGGATTTCCCAATTCCTGGCTATACACCCCGATCGACAGACAGGGTCAGTTGATTCCGATGCCCGAAGACGTAATCGGCCTGACGCTATTGCGGTCGGGCACGGCCAATGATCCGCCCATCTGGGGAGCGGTATATCGTGGTGCAAAGGGTTTTGAAGTCGCCCTGCCGCAATGGCACGAGGGCAAGCTGCCGCTAGCACCGCGCCCAGAGCGCTATTCTGCGCTCGCGTTTCGCGATTTCGGTCCGCGCGCGAGTAACACATTCGTGCTCGCCGGAAAGACTGCCGGCAACGATAACTGGGGCATCGTAATGTTTGGGATGTCGAGCCCTCGTGCGGGAGAGCGCAACAGTTTCGCCTCGGCGGAGCAGGCGTTTGCTGCGCACGATCAATGGCAAAAAGAATTTGCCGTACAGGCAAGGCAGTTCAACCTGCTAATGGCGCAGCAACAAGAAGCCGCGCGACTGAAGACGGTTGCCGACGCCCAGGCCCTAGCGGTCGCGACATTCGAGAAGAACTATTCGCAGCGCGGGGGAGGATGCTACGAATCCTATTACGATTTAGTCGCTCCGCTAGGCGACCCATATCTGAAGCGCTGGTACGAGAAATGTGGTATTCCGCAGCATCTATACGGTGATGCACGCAGGCTTGGGGTGTCGGCGGAGGTGTTCGCAAGGTCGGACCAGATGGCAGCCAGTCGGCGCGCCTATGAGGCCGACCTGCGCCGACGGGGTGCGAATGCCGCTGCCTTCAGCAATGCGATGGCGGCGGCGCGGCAGGCGGCAGGTGCTCCGGTTGCAGATCCCTGGGTAACTGTCCGCGTGACGGAGGGTGGGCGCACGACCACCCGGGTTATGCGGCAGAGCGAATACGACCAGCGCCGACCCTGAAGCGAAGGGTAACCCGTAATTTATAGGGAAAACCATCGTTGCGAAGTCGGCAACTGATCGTCGGCTTTCTACACATTAGCAGACATCGCTAGCCTTCTGAACGGACGGCGGCTTTCGGGCATACTCAAGCTGTTGTCGAATGGCCTCAATTGAGGCGCTTAGCGGCCAGATGCGCGACCTCTTGTATGGGCGTCTGGAAGCGACCCAAAATCGGTCGATCATGCTCGTTTCGTGGCATCAGCGTGGACCGCGTTTATCTACGAAACGAGCTTTTGATCGCTCGTCAGAGGTCAGCGACCCACTTATCGATCGATGCGGCAGTCCGGTCGAGGACCTCGGGCTGATCGTAATAGCTCAGATGCGGCGTGTCCCCGTCCCAGATGAGGGTCTTGCGCGCCGAGGGCATGGCCTCGAAGTGACGCCGGGCGGCATCGGGTAGGAAGCTGTTGTCGCTGTGGATCAGCAGATAGGGCTTGTTGAGGGTTTGAGCGGCGCTGATCGATTCATAGGGTAGCAGGTCCGCATCGCTCATCACGGCGTAGCGGTTCTCCCACAGGCCCTTGTCGGCCCAGACGTGATACCAATCCCACACGAACTTGCCCGGCATCCCGACGTTCATATCGACCTCGTCGACGGCCGCGACATAATCGATCTCGCCGGTGGCGTCGTATTTCGCCTTGGCAGCCTGGCCCTGGGCTAGGCGCGCGGCATAACCCGCTTCGGTTAGCCAGGCGATATCACCTTCATGGTCGCGGTAATGGCCCGCGAGCGTGACGCCGGCCTTCAGCATGTCGTCTTCCGCGACGGCGCGCAGCATTTCCGAACTGCCTTGGCAGATGCCAAGGCCGATCACCCGATCCGGGTTGACGCCGTGCTGGTTGCGCAGGAACGCCGTTGCGCTGATGATGTCGGCAACCTTGTGGAACGGGTTCTCCCAAGCCCGCAGTTCACCGCCGCTCTCGCCGCGATAGCGTGGGTCGAACACCAGTGCGCTATGGCCCATCGCCGCGAGCCGCCGGGCATATTGCGTCGGTGCCTGCTCCTTCTGGAACGTCATCGGCCCGATGATCACAAAGGCGGTGCTGTCGGCCCGGGCAAACAATGGGGCATAGAGATCGCCGACGAGATCGACGCCGGCCTCTGCGCTGGGGAAGCGGGCTTTGGTGATGGTGGCGACTCTGTTCATGCTGTGCTCCTCGGTCTGAAGTGACGAGATGCTTTTGCCGCGAACGATGGGGTCAGGCTTGAAGGGTGATCGGATGTTTTTGAACGATCCTGCTATCGGCCCGCGCGGAATGTCCGGGGCGTTTGTCCGGTCAGCCGCTTAAAGATGCGGCTGAAATGCGCCTGATCGGCAAAGCCACAAGCAAGCGCGATGTCCGCCATGGGGCGACCGCGTTCGCTGAGCATCCGCTTGGCCTGCTCCACCCGGTAGTCCATCACGAACTGATAAGGGCTGTCCCCGAACACTTCCTTGAAAAGCCGTGAGAAGTGGGCCGGGCTCAAGCCAGCCACGCGTGCCATCGCCTCGATGGAGATTGGCCCGCCGAACCGGTCTGCGACGAAATCGAGCACCCGCTTGTAGTGGCTGACGGTGAAGCCCCGACTGAAATCCAGCGCCTCGCTGCGCATATCGCCAAAGCGCTGGATCAACTTGACCAGGAAGATGCGGGCGAAGGATTCATACATCACCTGCGAACCGGTTGCCCGATTTCGCAAGGCGTCGAGCAGCATCGTTCCCGATTGGCAGAGATCGGCGTCAAGCGCCTGAGGAACGTCCCGCAACTGACGCCGGCCCAGCACAAGCCCGAGCTCGCTGGTCGCAAAACGGTCGAGCATGTCCGGCACGATCGTGATGACGATCACCTTCGACTTTTCATGCCAGTGCCAGCCGCTGCGGATGCCGGCAGGAGTCAGCACGATTTCGTCGGGCAGAAAGATGAAATCGCGGTGGACCGCGTCGCGCCAGTTTTCGACGCGCATCGGCGTCTCGCGCAGATTGAGCAGCAAGTGATGCTGTGAGAAGATCGCCTGCGGCATCCGGGCAGGTTCCGCCTCGAAATATTCGAGATTGAGCAATTCGGCGGCACGCGGCCGGACAATGTCGAAGCTGCGCAAGATGGCCGGCGATGGATAGACATCCTGATAACTGACCACGCGGCCGGTGCTCCCCACGCAATTCAATGCTCCAACATTGTAGCCATCGATTGGGAACAGAGACAGGGTCCCTCCGCTCTCCACCCAATTGCCGCCATCCACTGCCTACCTCGGCGAACGGTAGCTTTTGCGACAGCGCGGAACCTACCTGTATGACCGCTCCTGGGGCTCAAAGCAGCCGTCACTAGGTTGCGGCATCCATTCGGTACCTAAAGTACGTCGATGCTCTCCCTCAGCATAGACGCCAGTTTCGGAAGGCCTTTCACCTGCAAATCGAAAATGAACTCGCTGGGCGTCAAGCAAGGCTGGCGATAGGCGCGGCGCATGGTTCGCAGGGCCGCCAAGCCCTCTGATGGGTAGAGTTCGTATGTGCTCGACAAAAAGTCGTCTGCCGAGACTGCCGTAATGCCGTATTGGGCAAGCGCATCATCCGGAAAATCTCTCAGATTCTCGGTAACGATATGCTCCGCGCCGGTGCGAATGGCAGTTGCAAGGACGTGTCGGTCGTTTTCATCGGGCAGATTGAGGCTGTCTATCAAGGACTGGCCTCCCTCCACGCAACTCTCGGGGAACGCGTTGCGTATCGCCTCGAATTGAGAATCGATGCTTTCTTCCAGGTGCGGCTTGCTTGCCAGGAGATTGCGGCGCCATTCATCCAGAATTGCAGGGGACCAGCGCGCACGGAAAAGGCCCGCCTCGGCGAACCGAAGCAGGGCATCCCTTACTCGAAACGGGTAAAGGACATTGGCATCAAGCACCACGACAAAGCGATCAGCTACGCATTTCAACCGGCGTCGAACTCCTGACCAAGCCTTTGAAGCTCATCCATAGCCTGGCTTCGATCCTTGTCGCGCCTGTCTCTGAATTCAAGGACGTCGGATGCGCGAATGCGCCGATGCGAGCCAACCTTGTGAAACCCGATTTTCCCCTCATCTAGCATCGAGATGAGGAAAGGACGGGAGACATTCAGGAGATCCGCTGCCTCCTTGGTGGTGAGCTCGGCCCCATAGGGAACGAAGGTGACCATTTCGCCGCGAGCAACATGCGTCAGAACATCAAGCACAAGCTGTCCGAGCGCAGGCGGCAGCTCGACGTTGGTCTGGTCCCCATCCCTGAGAACGGAAAATGGAAGCCCGGCAGGCGTGAGCGCGGTTGCGAGCGCCCTTGCCGCCTCGGACGCTTGCTTGACTTCAGTGTCGGTGGGCGGCCGTTGAGAGAGAGCCTGGTCGCTCATAGGATCCTCCTCCATGGCTGTGGGCGCGATATACACAATCAGCATCACAAATGCAATAAGTGAAACAAACGAAATAACTGTTAATGATCCGTCGTGTTCCACGCGCTGATGGAATGGGGCCGTTGATCCGGTGCATGCGGTTCAGGGCCATCCTCAACCTGCGGCTTTCCGCAGCGTCCTCTCGGTCGCCCACTGCCTCGGACGAGATTGAAGGCATTCGCGTTGTCCCTTCGATCGGGCCTGCAAGACTAAGCCGCCGCGCTACGTCCCAGCTCGGCAATATGCTCTTCGCAGATAACCTGCACGGTGGCCTGCTGCCGGTTTGGTGGACACCGAGATAGGATGTTTCCACCTATCGGAGGTCGGCTTCAAGACAGTAACGGCGGGCAAGCTGTTAGCCGTTTTGTTGCTGGAAGGCTTCGAGCCGCGCTGGGCTGCGGCGCATGTTGAAGTCGCCAGCGAGCACCAGCGGGCTCTGCGGAGTGCTGAACTTGTCCAGAAAGTTGGCAAGCTCGGCCGACTGGGCGTTGTGCGCTGCGAGGTGCTTTTCCGGCGGTGCTTTCGAGGCGCCTTGCGCATTCATGTGAGTGGTGGCGATTTCGACCGGGTCGGGCAGGCCCGGCACTACAATCCGCACCAACAGTACCCTCTTGTTGGCGAGGCAGTCGCAGCCGGCGCAGCTGGTCGGTCCGTAAGGCTGGCTGAACTGGGCAATGATCGGATACCGAGAAGCGATGGCAAGGCCGCTGCCCATGAAGCGGATACCCCATTCGCCGCGCAAATAATTGCGTTTGCGGATCACGGGATCGCGGCTTTTCGGCAAGCCCGAGGGGGTCGGCGCGCGCGGGCCAAGGGCAAGGTTTGCAAGCGGGGTCGTTGCTGCGGTGCGCAGCGCGTCGGTAATGCAAGCCTCTTGGAAGCCGATCACGTCATGTAGCTCGCCCGCTGCTTTCATGCGCGCGAACTCCTGCGTAATCTCCGCGAGAAATGGTCGTCGACCGACCCGCGCTGGCCAAGTGAGACCTTCCAGGTTGTAGCTCATCACACTCAGCGTCACGGCCGCGGGCACTGCGGGCGGCGCCGTTAAGAGCTCCGCCCTTCGCTCCACAGGGTAGGACACGCAGCACCCTGCAGCGACAGCAAGAAACAGAGGTGCGGCGAAGCGGGCCATCGCGCGTGTCTTCATCATGCCCGGATCCGGGCTCAGAACCGGTGAGTGATGCCGAGGAGCGGGCCGGTCTGACTCCCCTCGAACCGGGTACCGCCGGTCGCGTAGTCGAGATGTAGATGACGCCAGCCTGCCGAAACGAAGAAGCGGTCGGAAGCACGATAGTTAAGCGTGCCCGTCACTTGATAGGTGAAGTCAGAGCCCAAGCCGAAACCGCCGATGTCAGCCTGGATCAGTGCTGAAAGGCGCGGTGCGACGGGGGTATTAATGCGGGTGGCGACGACTGGGTCGACGAAGGTCTTGCCTGGTGCCGCGCTGACACCGACGAGCGGCGCGGAGACCAGCCCATCAAGGTTCCACAGCCGCGCGCCCGAAAGAAGATCGATGCTGATCGTATCGCTGTCTTTGACACGCACACCGGCGAGTCCGGTTATTGCAAGCTGCGAAATCTTGCCCGAGGCGGGGACGCCCGGCGGCACCCGACCGTCGCGCGAAAGCGCCGCGTAGGAGACGTCGGCAGTCGCAACGAAACGGTCACGGCGGATCAGCGCATTGGCGAAGAATGCCGCGTCGAGGTCTTCGAGCACCTCGTCGAAGGAGTTGTCGAAGCCGATAGTCGGTGCCCCGTCGAAGGGCCGGAACTCGCCGGTTGCCCCCGCCATCCAGCCATAGACGGTGACCTGCGCGGCATTGGTCGGCTCGCGCTCTTCGGTGTCCTGTGCGGCGAGCGGCATCGCGGTGAGCGCCAGCGCGATCGTAAAGGTTCGGGCCAGCCTGCTCATAGCTTGCCTCCCTTCACGATCACCCCGTCCTTCATAATCACCACGAAGTTCTTTGCCGGGTCGCCAATCAGGTCGATATTCGTAAGTGGGTCACCTTCCACGAGGATGAGGTCCGCCAGGGCGCCCTCCGCGACTACTCCCAGTCTGCCCTGATAAGGCGTGCGCGGACCGGACAGCGCCAGCAGTTCAGCGTTCTGCGAGGTTACCAGCCGCAGCAACTCGGCCGGCGTGAAATAGGGTTTTAAGCGCAGGATATAATTGTTCTGCTGCACGTTGAGTTCTGGTTCGAACAGGAAGTCGGTCCCCCACGCAAGCTTCACCCCGAGGCGCTTGGCCATTGGCCAGACGATTCTTTGCCCCTCAATCACCGGTTGCCTTTTCTCGCGCCGCTTCGGATCCATCGCTTCGGTGGAATCCACTAGCATCTGTCCGGAAAGCCATATGCCCTGTTTGGCCATCAGCCTGAGAGTCTGCTCGTCGAGAAGGTTGCCGTGCTCGATCACCTTGACCCCCGCCTCGATCGCGCGGCGCACCGACTTGGGGTGGTATGCGTGAACAGTGACGTAGGTGTTCCAGTCCGATGCGGCGTCAACCGCGGCTTTCATTTCATCAAGCGTGTATTGCGTCACGTCGAGCGGATCGAATTCCGAACTTGTACCGCCACCTGCGGCAATCTTGATCTGGCTGGCACCCATCCTCAAGTTTTCGCGTACCGCCGTCAGCACCTCGTCACGCCCGTCGGCGATGACGCTCGCCCAAACTTCCTCGGCGTGCGACATCTTGCCCGAAAAGCGGCGCGAGGGCTCCGTCGGTCCACGCAAGTCCGCGTGGCCCGAAGTTTGTGAGATCATGGGCCCCGAGGGCCAGATACGCGGACCCTTCACCCTGCCGCTATCGATAAGCTGTTTCAGCTCGAACGAGGGGCCGCCCACGTCGCGTACCGCTGTGAAGCCACGCAGCAGCATCGCCTGCGCCTGTCCCGCCGATAGCTGCATAATCTTATCAAGCCCCATGTCGGGCGAGGCCATCTGCGCAGGAGAGAGGCTGTTGAACATCATGTGCACGTGGTTGTCGATAAGACCAGGCATCAAGGTGCGGCCGCTCCCTTCAATGACCGTGGCTTGATCGCTCTGCGGACTTGCTTGAGTTCCGATTGCGATGATCGTGTTGCCTCGGACTACGACAGTCGTCGGTGCAGTCAGGCTGTCAGACGTGCCATCAAACACCCGGACGTCACGGAAAACGACTTCCTCAACGGGTTGGGCGAGCAGCGTCGTGGCCGTGGCGGAAAGCCCAATGCAAGATAAGAATGTGATGAAACGGGTGAAGAACGTCACTTTGCTTACCCCCTGCTATGTCGCGACAGACACGATCTTGAAGCACAAAAGGATGCGCGTCGTCATCAACTTAGTTGACAGCCAAGTTAGGTTCGGCTCGGTTTCTCCAAAGGAATAAGCGGGCGAAGCAGCGTCAATAACGGCAGGGTTTTGACACAGCGCTGGTCTACGTTTTCCTGATAATGAGCAGAGTTTGCCCGATCTCGAAATCAGCACGGAGGCTGTAGGTTGATCTCGGTGTTCGCTTTAGCGATCGTGAATGGCCCGATCTGGGTCGCGAGCTGTCAGCCGCTCATTGAACTTAGTGAACCGCCCCGGGATTGTCGGAGGCTCCAACTCCTGAGAAGGCGGAGCCTGTATGAGCAAGACAACGAACAAGTTTTCACCCGAGGTTCGCACTCGAGCGGTGCGGATGATATTGGATCACGAAGGCGATTATCCGTCGCGTTGGTCAGCCGTGGTGTCGGTCGCCGAGAAGATCGGCTGCGCACCCCAGACGCTTCACGAGTGGGTGAAGAAGGCCGAGGTCGACAGCGGCAAGCGTGCTGGCGTGCCGACCGATACGGCCGACAAGCTGAAGGCGCTAGAACGCGAGGTTCGCGAGCTGCGGCAAGCCAACGAGATTCTTCGTAAGGCATCGGCATATTTTGCGCAGGCGGAGCTCGACCGCCCGTTCAAGCGATGATCGCGTTTATCGATGATAACCGCGCTGATCACGGGGTCGAGCCGATCTGCAAGGTTCTGCCGATCGCCCCATCGACCTACCATGCACACATCGCGCAGCGACAGGATCCACAGCGCCTGTCGGCGCGGGCGCGACGCGATGCTGCGCTCAGGATCAAGGTGGGGCGCGTGTTCGAGGCCAACTTCCGCGTCTACGGCGTACGCAAGGTCTGGCGACAACTGCGGCGTGAAGGCTTCGATGTTGCGCGTTGCACGGTTGCACGACTGATGCGGGCGATGGGCCTGGCGGGCGTGATCCGGGGCAAGCCGGTGCGCACCACGATCAGCGACAAGGCGGCACCTTGCCCGCTGGACCACGTCAACCGCCAGTTCCACGCACCAGCGCCCAACAGGTTGTGGGTCTCCGATTTTACATACGTCTCGACCTGGGGCGGGTTCGTCTATGTCGCGTTCGTGATCGACGTCTACGCCCGCTATATCGTTGGCTGGCGGGTCAGCCGAACGGCCCATGCCAGCTTCGTGCTGGATGCCCTGGAGCAGGCGCTCCATGATCGCCGACCAGTACATCGTGGCGGCCTGGTTCATCACAGCGACCGTGGATCGCAATACGTATCCATAAAATACACCGAACGCCTCGCCGAGGCCGGCATCGAGCCTTCGGTCGGCAGTATCGGTGACAGCTACGACAACGCTTTGGCCGAGACGATCAATGGCCTTTACAAGGCCGAAGTGATCCACCGGCGTGGGCCATGGCGTTCCTTCGAAGCCGTCGAGTTCGCCACGCTCGAATGGGTGGACTGGTTCAACCACCGCCGATTGCTGGAGCCGATCGGCAACATCCCGCCAGCAGAAGCCGAACAACGATACTAGGCCATGATAGACGACGTCCCCATGGCCGCGTAACTCAAACCAAATGGCCTCCGGCAATCCCGGGGCGGTTCACCAAATGGCCTCCGGCAATCCCGGGGCGGTTCAGAATGCTGGACTGTTACAAATTTAGTGGTGATGCTTACGACCAGTGTATCGAAGAGCTAAAGAAACTGCAGAAGGAATGTGAGGAGGGCGGCGAAAACTCGGTTTGCCCTTCGATCGAGGTGGTTGCTCGCCGCCCGCAGGTTCAATCCAGCCCATCGCCTCGAGGCACGGATAGCGGGAGCGGTGGTGGAGTCGCTTCAATATCTACCATTAGAGCAAGCATATTGGCGCAATTAAAGAAGGAATTAATTCTCCAATGTGCCGAAAATAAAAATCAAGTGAATGCAAGAATTCAAAGTCAATCTAATTCAAATATTTTGATACGATTTCCAAAAAAACTCGGCTTGCCAAGGGCGATTTACCACCAGGCGAGGGTGTCTCGCTTAAACGAGCATTGCAAGATTTGGGCGATCCTGTAGGTTGTGCTACAGGAATATTCGGGGCGGCGACATCTCGCTTAGCGGGGATTTTGCTGGGGGGGGGATTGCTACTTACGAAGGGGGTTTGGCGTGTTTCAATGTAATTGAAAAAGGTTTGAAGCCGGAGAAATCGAGATGACAAAGCTAAGGTTATTATTTAATATAACAACGATATTGGGGTTATGTTTCTCTGCCATGTCAATTATATTTATTATATCAGATTCTAGTGGCTGGTCTATTGCTGTAACATCCCTAGTTTCTGGTTTTTTAATACGCGAGGGGATGGTACATCGTAAGGAAGCCTAAAGAGTCGCTTAATTAGTTTTAGGGTCAGGATCTGTAATTTACAATTGCTTGGCGGTTGTGCCTTGAGGGTTTCAAGGATCTGTACGCACTTGCCGGCCGATGGATCGGTGGTGCTGTATTGGGTCTCACAAGGCCGGGCGTTGCATTGACTCGAAGCGGGCTTGAGGGCCCATCCGGTAACCTTCGCATATCGTCCGTCCCTGCGTTCCCTCGCGGGACACCGCCATTGGGTCAGCTGGGGAGCATCACCGCTGGCGAACTGGTTTTACCGTATCTCAGGCCTCGAACAAAGTCCCGTCGCGCAGCATGGCATGCATGATGACGGCGAGGCGGCGAGCGAGCGCTACCCTGGCTTTTTTGAGGTCGCGTCGTTTTGTGATCTTGAGCGCCCAGGTTTTCAGCGCGAAGCTTGGCTGGTGCGCGTTGGTCTGAGCCCCGCAATTTCCTCCAGATTTGAGTAGAGTCCGGCCCCACTTAGGGAGTCAGACGGAATGAAGCGGAGCAGGTTCAGCGAGGAACAGATCATCGCGATCTTGAAGGAGCAGGAGGCCGGGATGGCGACGGCGGATGTCTGTCGCCGGCACAGCGTCAGCAGCGCGACCTTCTTCAAGTGGAAGGCCAAGTTCGGCGGCCTGGAGGTGTCCGGGGCCAAACGCCTGCGGCAGCTCGAGGACGAGAACAGCAAGCTGAAGAAGCTCCTGGCCGAAGCCATGCTGGACAATGCGATGCTCAAGGAGATCACATCAAAAAAATGGTAGCGCCCGCCGCCAGGCGGGAAGCGGTGGCTCACCTTGAGCGGGTGTTCGGATCAACCATAAGAAATTCCGACGGCTGTACCGCGAGGAGCGTCTGCAGGTGCGGCGCCGCGGCGGCCGCAAACGGGCGCTGGGCACACAAGCACCCATGGCCATCCCACAGGGCTGCAACCAGCGCTGGTCGCTGGACTTCGTGTCCGATGCGTTCGCCTGTGGGCGTCGGTTCCGGATCCTTGCCGTGGTCGACGACTTCACCCGCAAGTGTGTCCGGCTCATCGCAGGCACCTCGATTTCAGGCCTGCGGGTGCCCCGGGAGCTCGACCGGGCAATTGCCGAACGGTCCCGCCCAGCGCTGATTGTCAGCGATAACGGCACTGAACTGACGAGCATGTCGATCCTGCGCTGGTCCAAGGAGCGCGACGTCGAGTGGCACTACATCGCACCAGGTAAGCCGCAGCAGAACGGGTTCATCGAGAGCTTCAATGCTCGCCTGCGGGACGAGTGCCTGAACGAGACGATCTTCACCAGCCTGACCCAGGCCCGGTCGGTGCTGGCCGCCTGGCGGCGCGACTACAATCACTACCGGCCCCACTCGAGCCTGGGCAACCTGACCCCGGCCGAGATGGCGGCCAAATCCATCGGCAAACCGGGTTGGGGGTTAACCCCCAACCCGGTGGTCATCACGCCCAAGCATGGGCATCAATCGGGCCGTCGGCTCTACTCGTAGGTGGAGGAAGGTCGAGGCTCAGACCATCACAACTTCCTGCTGCATGGATCGACTCCTAGACGTGGCTCACGACCACATCATTGCACATCTATGCCGGTGCAGGGGTCGTCCACCCTATCACGTCAAAACAGCTCACCTCGCCTGTATTGACGACTGATCGGTTGGTCGTTCGAAGTCTCGATAAATAGCAAAATTGGGAACGAATAGATGGATTGCATCTCTTCTCATTCGAGTTAGTCTATTCGAGCGCGACAAGGGTGGCGCCGGGGCGTGAGAACCTCGCTTGAGAAACGAGACCAGCATCCATTCGGCCGGGTGGCCGATGCGTAGTCCAAGCCGCGTGCGGCCAAAGGCATCGGCGCATGTCTCAAGCATGTTCTCAACACCCGGCTTTTGCCCTCGAGCGCTCACAACTGTGGGCTACATCTAAATGTCTGGGCACCAACATAGCGGAAGTTCGACACCCGTTGCCCGGCTGACGCTTGCTCAGCGGCAAATCCAATGACCCGCAATATAACGCGCTTTATTGCGACAGCTCGGATTAACGTGGACGACCCACTGCCGCCTCAAGACCGGGTTTGTCGACCTGTCTCGCGCGTCGATCATTTATATGATGTGCACGGCCCTAAGCTGCTGCGCTTCTTCAAACGCAGCGCCGATCATCAAGATGCTGGCGATCTTGTCCAAGAGAGCTTTCTGCGTCTTGTGAATGCAGAGACCATCAGGGACGGCCGCGTTGACTGCGCAGAAGCCTATCTCAATCAAATCGCTTTGAATCTGCTGCGCGATCGCGCACGATCAGCGCTCAACCGATCACTCGCACGCCATATCTCGGTTGACGATGTCGCCCTTCCCGATTGTGATCCGGTGGCGAGGTTGGAAGCGCGTGACAAACTCAATCGCCTTCAGCAGGCCTTGCTGCGCCTCAAGCCGAAGACGCGGGCCATTTTCCTCGCACATCGGCTTGACGGATTAACCTATAAAGAGATTGCGGAACGACATGAATTGAGCGTCAAAGGCGTCGAATGGCATATGACCAAGGCAATCGACCATCTCGATCGGGCGCTGAAGGACTAATGTCCCAGAAAGACGGGATTGAAGGCGCAGCAGATCCTGTGCGCGAACAGGCCATTGCCTGGCTTGCTCGATTGCGTGCGGATCCAAGCGCGGACGACATGGATCGGTTCGAGCAATGGTATGCCTCTGACCCCGAGTATGCGGACGCTTATGATGCTGTCCTCGATAGTTGGGAGGATACCGCCCTGCTTGCGGATAGCTCGGCGCATCGCGCTGCGCCTGTCTTTCAGCGTCAAGCCTGGATAAAGGCTGCGCAGGTGGCTGCGGCCGCGCTGCTGCTCCTGATTGTCGGCAATCTTGTCTATGCCAACCTCAAACCAGCCAATTTGGGTGCCGGGTCTCAGATCGCCAGCAAGATCGGCGAAATTCGCAGCATGACGCTCGGCGACGGGTCGCGGCTCACGCTCGATACCGATAGCGAGGTGGAAGTCCGCTTCGATTCAGGTGAGCGGCGATTGAACTTGATCCGGGGGCGCGCGCGGTTCGCCGTTGCCCATGACCGCGAGCGACCTTTTGTCGTTCATGCCGGTCAGCGCGAGGTCATCGCGCATGGGACATTATTCGATGTTGACCTGGGGAATAGCGCCGTTGTCGTCACCTTGCTTCAGGGCTCTGTCGAGGTCCGCCATTCAGCCGCAGTCGGCGCTGCCAAGGGCGGGCGCCTTCTAAAACCGGGCCAGCAGCTCGCGACTTCAGCAAAGGCGCCAGACAAACTTGTCGAGGCTCGTGTAATCGATGGAAACTGGCCTTCGGGCATGCTTTCCTTCGAGGACGCCCCGCTCGCAGACGTTGTCATCGCTGCCAACCGCTACGGCCGCCATGCGATCATCCTGCGCGATCCTGCGTTGGGGCGGCTGCGCTTTACCGGGACCTTCAAATCAGGCGACCAGAATGCACTGGCTCGCCTGATCGGACGCACTTTCGCGCTCGATGTCTCACAGGACGCCAACCGCAACTACCTCCTCGCCCCGGCAAAATAAATTCCCAGGGTAACGCAGCCGACCAACGTCGAACCCCCCAGCCACGCCGCGTTGGTGTGCGTAATCCGGGGGACCCCTGTCGATGCCCATTCTTGCCAAATCCGCATTGCCGCTTGCCATGTCCATGCTTGTGCCGGCGCATACCTCACCCGCTGCGGCACAGGCGCAGCGCCAGACCTATGACCTGCCAGCCCAGCCACTCGCCCGGTCGCTGCGCATAGTCGCAACCCAGACCGGCCGGAGCATTGCCGCGCCCGCCGAGCTCCTTAATGGCAAGACGGCACCGGCGGTTCGCGGTGCGTTCACGCTCGATGAAGTGGTTGAACGCCTGCTGGCCGGATCTGGCCTGAGGGCACGACCCGCCGGGGATGGACTCGTCATCGAACAGGATAGCAGCGCAGAAACCTCAGACGAACGTCCGGTTGATGCGGACATTCTGGTCACGGGTACGCGGATCCGGGGTTCGGGGCCCGTCGGTTCGACCGTCACGGTGATTGATCGCAAGGCGATCGAACGCAGCGGCTATGCGACCGTCCAGGATATTGCCCAGACGATTCCGCAGAATTTCGGGGGCTCGCCGGGCGAGACCGCCGGCGTCAGCTCCTTCCAGTCCGAATCAGGGCTCAACACGGCGGCTGGCTCGAGCATCAACCTGCGCGGCCTGGGAACCGGCTCGACGCTCGTTCTTCTGAATGGCGACCGGCCGCCTTTGGGCGGCTTTTCCGGCATCTTCAGCGATGTCTCGATGATCCCTGCTTCAGCGATCGAGCGGATCGAGATCGTCGCCGATGGCGCTTCGGCGATTTACGGCTCGGATGCGGTGGCTGGCGTCGTCAATATCATCCCGCGCAGCAATTTTTCGGGTGCTGAAAGCCGGCTTCGGGTGGCTACCGCCGATGGCGATGCCGAGGATGTGGTGGCGAGCCAGCTGCTCGGCACGCGCTGGCGAACCGGGCATGCGATGATCGCCTATGAATTTTATCGCCGGACCCGGCTGGGGGCGTCAGCCCGGGCCTATGCGACCGACGATCTTCGCGCTTATGGCGGTACGGACAATCGGACCCGCTTTGCCAGTCCCGGGACGATCATCGCGGCTAATGGCCAGATCTTTGCCATTCCGTCTGGCCAGGATGGTCGCAATCTCGAGGCCAGTGACCTTATCCCTAACCAGTTCAATCCCGGCAATGACTGGGATCAGGCGGACCTCCTTCCCGACCAGCGGCGCCACTCGGTCTATGGCGCTGCGCGCCAGGAAGTCATGCCGGGCTTCGACCTTTATGCGCGCGGCCTTTATTCGTCGCGCAGCTTTGAAAAGCGCGAGCGCCCGATCAGCAATGCGACCCGCACCATCCCGGTCACCAATCCCTTTTATGTGGATCCGATCGGTACGCGCCAGCCGGTCCGCGTCCAGTACAGCTTTGTCGATGATCTCGGCCCCGAAACAACGAGCGGCCGTGTCGAGGCCTATGGCCTCAGCCTTGGTGCAGCGGCCGAACTGGGTCGCTGGTCGATTGACCTTCATGGCACCTGGGGGCGGCAGGACGAAGAGCGCCGGATCGACAATCGCATCAATACCGCCCGGCTTGCGGCGGCCCTTGCAGACCCCGATCCGGCCACGGCTTATAATCTGTTCGGTAGCGGCGGCACCAATAGTCCGGCGGCTATCGCACGCATCCGGGGATCGACCAGCGCTGGCAATGGCGGGAGCGTCTGGTCGGCAGCGCTTCGCGCCGATGGGCCGCTGGTCGCCTTGCCGGCTGGCGATGTGCGGCTCGCGGTTGGCACTGAATATCGCGAGGAACGCTACCGCGCGCGACCGACGATCAGCGATGTCTCGATGCTCGCCCCGGTGACGCTGGCGCCCATCGATCTTCCCGACCCCCGCAATGTCCGGGCGGCTTATGGCGAACTCAGCATCCCGGTCTTTGGCGAGGGCCTGGATTTGCCGGGGCTTCATCGGCTCGATCTCTCGGCGGCCCTTCGGACCGAACGCTATAGCGACTTTGGCGCTACCACCAATCCGAAGCTCGGCATCGCCTGGGAACCCATTCGCGGCGCGACCTTGCGCGGCACCTGGGGTAAATCCTTCCGCGCGCCCAATTTCAACAATCTGCGCCAGGACCCCGCCAATTCGCTGTTCTTTGCCTTCACGCTGCCCGATCCGGCTTCGGTAACCGGCACCACCAATGTGCTTGTCATCCGGGGCAATGATCCCGAGCTTCGAGCCGAGCGCGCGACTAGCTGGACGCTTGGGCTCGACCTTCGGCCCGCTGCCCTTCCCGGCCTGACCGCCAGCCTCACTTATTACAACATCG
The DNA here is from genome assembly GCF_049889035.1 of Sphingomonas eleionomae. NCBI lineage: Bacteria > Pseudomonadati > Pseudomonadota > Alphaproteobacteria > Sphingomonadales > Sphingomonadaceae > Sphingomonas > Sphingomonas eleionomae. The sequence continues at coordinate 574,924 of NZ_JBLTWP010000002.1, forward strand.
ATTATCGCGACCGGATCGATTCTCCGGCAGCCAATCTGCTGGCTTTTCTGGTAAACCGGCCAACCTATGAAGGCATTATCGATGCCAATCCTTCGCTGGCGACCATCCAGGGCTTTTTTGCAGCGCCTGTTTTCCAGAACCCCTTCAATCTCGCGCCCGACGACATTGAACTGCTCATCGATGCGCGGCTCCAGAATCTGTCGGTCGTCCGGCAGAGCGGGCTCGATCTTGACCTGGGCTACCGCTTTGATGCGCTGGGTGGGACGGCCGATCTCGGCCTGACCGGCGCCTATATTTTCACCATCCGCCAGGGTCTCACCGCCACGGCACCGGCGGTCGATGTCGTCGACCGGCTCGGCAACCCGGTCGATCTCAGGCTGCGCGCCCGAGCCGCCTGGTCCGACCAACATTGGACGGTCTCTGCCTTTGCCAATTACATCGACAGCTACACCAATCTGACCAGTGCGACCCCCCAGCAGGTCGCCAGCTGGACAACGGTCGATCTCCAGATTGCTTATGGCTTTGGCGATGCCGGACCGGGCAGGGGATGGAGCCTGTCGCTTGGTGCCACCAATCTCTTCGACCGCGATCCGCCCCGCGCTGCCTATTTTCTCGGGCCTTTTTCAGCGGGGTTCGATCCCGACAATGCCAGCCCGCTCGGCCGGGTCGTCGCATTGACAGTGAGCAAGTCATGGTGAGGCGCATCCTGGCAGCGCTTGGTGCGGTCCTCTTCTGCCAGCCCCTCCCCGCATGGGCTGGCTGCCGCGAGGCGCTCCTCGCGCCGGTCATGCCGGCCCCGCGTCCGGTGGAACCGGGCGATCTGGCGCGCTTACGCGATTTTGGCGGCCCGGAAAATTTTGTCGGCGGCAAAGCACCCTTCAGCCTGTCGCCTGACGGGACTGAAGCCGCGCTTGTTCTTCGCCGCGGCGATCCCGAGACCGACCGCTTCTGTGTCGGGCTGGTGGTTGTACCGCTCAGGCCCGGGGGGACGCCCCGCCTGGTCGATCTGGGCGGCGAACCCATTCTGGCGCGCGGCGATGTGCGGGGCATTCCGGACCTTCCGGTGGGCAGTATCGAGGGGGTGACGCCAGCCTGGTCGCCCGATGGTGCGTGGCTTGTCTATCTGAGGCGTGACAAGGGTCTCACCCAAGTCTGGCGCGCACGGACCGATGGGGGAGGGGCGTGGCCCGTCCTCCAAGGCGAGGAGGAGGTCCGCGCTGTGCGCTGGGCACCGGATGGCCAGACGCTCCTTGTGACCACCCGGCCAATGGCGGAGGCCCGGGCGGCAATCGATGCGGAAGGGCGGCGCGGCTTTCTTTATGATCATCGCTTCTGGACCTTGTCCGAAGCAAAGCCGCGCCCGCCTCTTCCCATTGCCTTTGTCGAACGCCGGATCGATCCCGAGACCGGCCACGAGGCAGGTCCCATCCCGACTGAGGCGACCAAGGCGCCTCCGCTCCCGCCCGGGGCTCGCCTTTATACGGCCAATGCGAAGGGCGCAGGCGCCTGGCTCGAGCCGGTCGATCCAAGCCAGGGGATGGGCTCATCCCGACTGATCGTCGAAGCGGGGCCTCGCCGCTTGGTTTGTGAGAGCCCGGCCTGCCAGGCGACCGGCGCTCTGTGGTGGCAGGGCCCCCGCGACCTTCTCCTCATGGCAAGCGGCACGCCGGAAAATGGCGGGGTCACGAGCTTCCTGCGCTGGCGGATCGGGCGGGACGCTGCTCCCAAAACGCTCTTTGCGACTGTCGACGCCTGGTTCGGGTGCCAGGCGCTCGCCGGCGAGCTGGTGTGCGCCCATGAAACAGCCGATCGGCCAAGGGTCATTGCCCGGCTCGATCCATCGAGTGGCCGTTCAAGCGTGATCTTCGATCCCAATCCCGAATTTGCCGCGCTCGCCATGGGCAAGGTCCAAAGGCTGCGCTGGACTGCCAGTGACGGTGTCGCTGGCTATGGCGATCTCGTCCTGCCGCCAACCCACCGGCCGGGCGAAAAACATCCGCTGGTCGTGGTTCAATATCAAAGCCGGGGCTTTTTGCGGGGCGGCACGGGCGATGAATATCCCGTCCATGCGCTTGCCGCCCGGGGCTTTGCGGTCTTCAGCTTCAACCGCGTGGCACCCGCCGCTACCGGTTCCGGCGCTGCCGATATCGACAGCTTCATCCGCATCGGCATGACCGGCTTTGCCGAGCGGCGGCGCATGCTTCGCGCGATCGAAACCGGGATCGACCAGGCGATCGCGCTTGGCGTTGTCGATCCCGACCGGATCGGCATTTCCGGGCTCAGCGACGGTGCAGCCAGCGTCCAGTTCGCGCTCATTCATTCGTCCCGCTTCCGCGCGGCAGCGATGAGCTCCTGCTGCGATGACCCAAGCAGCGTCCATTTCGCTGCCGGGCCTGGTTATTCTGAGGCCGTCGAGCGCTGGGGCTATCCCGGCCCCAATGCGCCCGGTGCGGCATTCTGGAACGACTATTCGCTCGCCGCCAATGCCGGGCGGATCAAGGTCCCGATCCTGTTCCAGCTGCCCGATGATGAATATCGATTGGGGCTCGAAACCTATGTCACGCTCAATTGGCATAAGGCGCCGGTCGAGATGCATGTCTTTCCCGATGCCTTTCATCAGAAATGGCGCCCGGCGCAGCGGCTCGCCGTCTATGAGCGAGGGATCGACTGGTTCGACTATTGGCTGAACGGCCGGGCCGATCCCGATCCCCTCAAGGCCGGGCAATATCGACGCTGGGACGCGCTGCGGGACCGGCAGGCAGTGGCGGAGCGGCCCAGCTCCTGATCCAGGCCTCGACATCGATGAGCGCCAGGAGCCGCATCACCAATTGGGCCGATGGCACGGGCTGGGCCAGCGCCTGGTTGACCTGGTTCGGATCGAGGAGATGCTTATCGGCAAGCCAGCCCTGCATCAGCACCTCCCGGATCAGCGCTCGGTTCTGGTCATAAAGCCTTGCGCAAAAGCCATCAAATGCCCCCTTGGAACGCCGCTCGATCACTGCTCGGGGCAGGCGGCCGGCAAAGCCCTGACGGATAGGCGCGCGGTTGCGCCCGCCCTCGCTCCATTGCCAGCTTGGCACGGCAAGGCAGTGTTCGATGATCGGCTGGGAGAGCAGGGGAAAGAGGACCGGCGCAAACCCTGCCCGGCCATGGCCTTCGAGATGGTTGGGCAGGGTAGCGATGGCATGGACATGGGCTGCCTTGCCCGGCATGCGGCACGCCCCTCGATCCGGGGCAGCCGGCATCGCAGCCATTGCCATTGCCTCGGCGCTGAGGAACGAGCCGTCGATCCGGTGGCCGGGTGCTTGGCCCGGCGTCCTTAGCCGGCGCCAGAACTGCGTCAGGGCTTCCCAGAGCGTGGCATCGCTCATTCGCGCAATGTCGGACAAGCTCCGGATCAGGGCAGGGCCTGGCCCTTCGATCCGCAACCGGTCAATCGCCGGCAGGACCGAGCGGCCATAGCCGAACAAATCATCGCCGCCCCCGCCGCTCGCAAAACAATCAGCGCCAAGCTGCCGGCCATATTCAAGGCTCAGCCAGTCGCTTGCCTGGGTAAAGGCACGGGCATTAGGGCGCGGCAACGGCGCGGCAGCGGAGCGGAGCAGATCGACTTGGCTGATCTCAGGGTGGGTGACCTCCAGATCGATCCCGAACCCGTCAGCAATCGCCTCAGCATAGCCAAGCTCGGTGGGATCGCCCTCGCCTGCGGCAAAGGTGATCAGCCTTGGTTCCGCCGCCCGGGGGATGAGCGCTGCGGCAACCACTGCCGAATCCAGCCCGCCCGAAATCTCAATGAGCGGGCGGCGATAAAGCTGGCTCCAAGCCCCTGCGCAGCGATCGATCGTCTCGACCAGCGCTTCAGGAGGGACCTTGCGGCCAGTCATCGGGGCATGATCCCAGGCCTGCCAGCAGCGCCGATGGCGCGGGCCCGCGTCGCTGAGCCTCGCCTCGGTGCCGGGCAGCACTTCCTCGACCCCGATCAGTGCCGTGCGAACTGGCCGCCAGTCCCGGCAAGCAAGGGCAGCCACGATCATTGGCCAATCCAGGACGGGCTGAAACAGCCCCGCATCCTGAAGCAGGCGCGGCGCATTGGTCACCGCCCAGGCCTTGTCCAGTCGAACCAGATAGCAGGCAGCGAGCGGCGAAGCATCGCGCAGGACCGACCAGCCCGAGGGGGTATGCCGGATCACGACATAGCTGCCCCAATAGCGCTTGATCAGGGCATCGCTTTCAGGCGGCGATGATCGAAGCGCATCGGCCGCACTTTGGCCCTGGCTATCGAAAACCTGGCCGATGAGCACGCCGTGTCCCTCGTCGAACCGCCGATGCGCTACGGTATCGCTCGCAAAGAACCGAAGACCAGGCATGGACGCCTGTTCATCGAGCCCTGTGCGCGCTAGCGCTTCGCCTGCGCGATCCAGCTGCCCGGGCGAGCTGGGCAAGGCCAGCAAGGTACACCAATCTGTCATGCCGACAGATGCAGGATCGGGGCATAGCGGCCGATCGTATCGGGCGCATCGCCAAGCAGCGCATCGCGCGTCTGGACCCAGCAATGCGCGCCAAAGGGCAAAGCGGTCACGCCAAAGACCAGTTCCACCCCGCCAAGCCGGGGCGCGAGCCAGTCCAGCAAGGCAAGCGAATCGAGCAGACAAACCCGGCGGACCGGCGCAAGATGGCGAACCGACCAGAAGTGGCCAGCCCGCGCAAGAATGGCAACTGGATCGGCATCCCGGCCCATCGCCAGCAAGGCGCGACGGCGGGCGAGATTATCGGCAAAAGACCGGGTCTTGAGCATGCGCTCGGCCCGCCACACCGTCCTCGCTGCAGCCAGGGCCGTCCCTAGCCCCGACGCGACCCTCGGCAAGCAACCGGTCTCGAGCTGCAAGGGGATTGTGACCGGTACCGGCTCGGGCAGGATCGCTGCGTCGTGATCAAGTCCCAGCAACCGGCAAAGACTGTCCCGGCAGTCGGCATCAAGCGGCCGAGCGGGGTCGTTGAGCCATGTAATGAAGGGTGCGTTCAGGGAAGGTGGCAGCATCGCATAGCGATCGGCCGCCACATTGAGGAACACCGCTCGCCCGGCAGACAAGGCAACGGTGCCATGCTCGGAAAGGCGCCAATAATGGGCCATGACGGGACAAGCAGCGGCCGGTGCCACGGTTGGCACCGGCCGCTGCCTCAATCCTCGGACAGCCCGGCCTGCGGGATCGACCGGACAAGGTCGGGCATCATGCCCTCGCTGCCCAGGGTCACCGCGCTTGCCATGCCGAGATCGATCAATCGGGCTTTTGCCGCCATGTCGCTTCTCCTTCGTTCTGGTCAGGGGCATCTGCGACACCGGCGCCGTTGCCGACGCCGGTGCGCGTGCGGCTCAGTCGTCCGAAAGGCCCGAGGCTTCGACGAAGCGGATCAGGTCCGGCAGGTTGCCAGTGCCGCCAAGGGTTTCGATGCTCGCTGCACCGAGGTCGATCATTGCATGGGTCATGATGCCTTGCTCCTGGTTCAATCGCTGCGGGAATGCAGCACGTCCAAGGCTAGGCCCGCGGCTCAGCGATCCGAATTGAATATGGATTGGATTCGCCGATTATCCGAGACTGGCGTCCGGCATCCGGTAGAGATGGCGCAAGATCGCGGCGGCACTGCCGATCCGCCGCCGGTGATAGCGCAGCAGCTCCGAGCGAAGCGGAGCGGTATTTCCGGCAAGGAGGAGACCGTCCAGCCGGTCGAGCTCAGCCGCAGGTTCCGGCAGCACGGCCTGTTCTGCAACGCGCACCGCCTGGAGACGGTCATTGAGCCCGGCCATGGCGCGGGCATGCTCGAGATTGGGCGAGCGCCGCGCAATCGCTGCAAACAATGCCGCAGGCCGCATCCATGGGTGCTGGGCGATCCCAACGCTCTTCACCTCGGGAAATGCACCGGTGCCTGCGCGCAAGGCGATCGTCAGAATATCCAGGTTCCAGGCATACAGGTCCTTGAGTGCCGGCTCGTCAATCAGCGGCAGATGAAACCCCTCGCCTGTGCCGGTTTGGACAAGCCCTTCACCGACCAGGATATTGAGGGCCGCCCGCACCGGGGTCACGCTGCTGTGCAACCGGTCAGCCAGTTGCGCCGGATCGAGCCTTGCGCCTGGCCTGACCCGTCCTTCCAGAAGATGGGCCTTGATCGCATCATAGATGCGCTCGGCGGTCGGACCGGCGGCGTTCATCCCGCCTGGCCCGCGCGATAGGCATCGACCATCGCGGTCTGCTCCGGCAGCAGCGCATCGATCGCGCCAAGCCGCTGATCGCCTTTCCCATCGAGCAGGATCGAGGGGCATTGCCCCTCGAAATTGCCGAGATTGGGCCGGTGCTGGCGATAGCCGATAATCCCGGCCAGTTCGCGCGGAAAATGCCGCGCAACCTCTGGTGGATAGGCCAGCCAGGGATTTTCATGGGGCTTGAGCCAGCCCAGCGAATAGCCAATCACGATGCCCCGGCGCACGGTCTGGCTGTGATTGGCGCCAGCGCCATGCAGCGTCGAGCCGAGGAACAACAGGGCATCGCCAGGCTGCATCTCGGCAGCAACGCTCGCCTCGGGCGGCTCGGGCGCGAGGGCATGCCGGCCATGACTGCGCGGCCAGACACAGGTTGCGCCATTGTCTTTCGTGAACGGCGTCAGCGGCCAGATCACATTGACCAGATATTCGGCCTCGCCTGCAGGGACCCGCCACATCTCTTGGTCCCGGTGCGGCATCTGGGCGGGCGCACCTGGATGAATGGCAATCGCCTGCGCGACATTGAGCTGGATACAGTCGCACCAGGGGAGCAGCAGCTGCTCGGCCGCCGCGAGGATCAGCGGATGGCTGACCAGCGCGGCGACCCCTTGCGAGCGGGTAAGCAGCCTTCCGAACCTTTTGGTCGTATCGCCGTAGAAACTGCCTTCGCAAAAGGGCGTGTCCCGAAAATCGGGTTCGAGCTCCCGATCGATCCCGGCGATCAGGCTGGGCGCAAGCGCACCGCGCAGGATGGCATAGCCAGTCTCGCCAAGCGCGCTTGCCAGCGCTGTGGCGTCCATCTCGCTGGCACTGGCGCTGGCGATCGGTGCGGCGCTCATGCTGCGGCTCGCTTTCGAGCGCTGCCCGGCCTGCCGGAACCAATGCCTGCCGCCACAAGGCGGGCGGGCGTCTCGGGATCGATCTCGATGCTGAGCGCGATCAGCGAGACCCCCTCGATGGTCACCGGGTTGCCGAGCGGCTGGCAGCGCCAGCCAAAGCCGAGCATCTGCTGGAACCAGCCCGTGGCGGCAATGGCAACATAGCGGGTGATGCCAGCGCTCAAGGCATGGTCGACAAGGCCAGTGATGAGCTCATCTCGAACGCATCGCCGGTCGGCGGTGCTCAGCCGGCGATCGAGGCAGAAGCGCGTGATCTCGAAAATATCGGGACCTTGAGGGGGCGGCGTGTCGCACAGCTCGGTATAAAAATCCCCAAGGATGTGCGGGCGGGTCGTTGGCAACAGGCGGGCCGAGGCGAGATGCGCATGATCGGCATCGGCCAGCACCAGATAGGTTGCATGCTCGTCGTCGAACTGGTCGACCTCATACGCATCCTCGATGACCGGCACGTCCCATTTGAGGAGGTCGACAAAGACCGACTTTCGCGCGGCGAACATCGAGCGGAGCACGCCGTCCGGGGTCGGCTCGGATCCAAAGCGGCTGACATGAAGCATGATCGCATTTCCCTTGGTCGTTGATTCGCCAAGGATCGATCGGGATCAGGCAGCAGCGCTATTCCCAGAAAGGGGGATATCAGCGGCGCGCAATATCCGTGAACGTCAGGGTTCCGTCGAACAGCGCGCGGATCACCAGGGATGTTCGTTTGCTTACCCCGTACCGCGCGCAGGCCTGCTTGATATGGCGCGCGACCGTTTCCTCGGTGACGCCAAGGATCTGGCCGGTTTCCCAATCGGTCTTGCCGCGCGCGACCCACAAGAGACAATCGCGCTGCCGGTCGGTCAGCACTGGCGGCGGCGGATGCGATCGATGCCCGCGCTTCACCCAGAGGCGCCGCGCGCTCTCGAATGCGAATGTGCCGGCAAGCTGCGCCATGGGAAGCTGGTCGACCGGGATCGGCCGGCCCGTCTCGCTGGCAAAGGAGCAGGAGCCCCGCAATTCGCCAGGGACATGCGCCGGTACGGTGAACCCCTCGCCAATGCCCTGTTCGCGCCCCATCGCCAGGATGCGCTGATCCTTTGGGGTCAGCGGGATCATCTCGGGCATGCGCGACCAGCAAAAGCCGATGCTGGTGACATGGCTCGCCCGGTGAACCGGATCCGAAACGCCAAGCGCATTGCGCTCATAATAATCAGCCCATTGCCGGGGATAATTGTGCAGCCGGATGGCGCTGCCCTGGGCTTCGCTCAGGTCGACATGATGGCTGAGCGCGAAATATTGAAAGCCCAGCATCGCACTTGCCGCCTGCATGGCGAGGTCGAGATCATCTACGGTTCGCACCTCGACCAGGCGCTCGAACTCCATGATCATGCCGTGCTTGCCCATCGGGCAGCATCACGGCCCCGGGCGGCGTCTCAAGCCACCGCAACTCCCAAGGCCGCCCTTTCCAATTGGTTCGGGCTGGAAGACGGGGCCTCAGGCCGCCTTCCGGCAACTCTGGTTCTGGGCCCAGCCTATCATGCTGCGCTGCCACGAAAAAGAGGCTGCCAAATACTCGATCCTTCGCTTGGCAGGCCATCCGACCGATGAGCGACGGGGCCAGACCCAGGCACTGGCCGGACTGGCGCGATGCTGGTGCCTATGCGCGGCTGCGCGGCATCGATCGGGCAGGGCTGATGTGGGAATGGCTGCGCCGCGATCCCGATTATCTCGCCTGGTATGCCACCGCGAGCGCAGTGACCTGCGGCGAGGCTGCGAGTGCAAGGGTTCCAATTCAATGGGGGGTACATTTTTGCCGAGGACCCGGCATGCGAAGCCCATCAGGCCCGCATCCTCTGGCACCGCGCGATCGATCCCGGCACGCTGAGCGTCGTTGCGACCCCGGCCGATCCGGGCGATCCGGAAGCCATTCCATGGGACCGGATTGCGCCTTGGCTGGTCAGCGTGACCGGCAGCGATGGCCGCGAACATGCGGTTTTATCCGATGGATGGCGGCGCATTCGGCTGGATGTCGAGCATGGCAGCCTCACGGGCCATCCGGCGGTGCTGCTGGACTTTGCCATGCGCGGCATCGCCACTTCTGAGGCGCGGGTCATGCCGCTTCGCCGTCTCATCACTTTATGCCGTCATGGCCGGTTCGCCCGGTCCTTGTTTCCGCCTGAGCCCAGAATGGACCGCTGGCTGACGATGCTGCGCGTCCATGACGCGCTCATGGACGGCGCCAGCCAGCGGGAGATTGCGATGGTTCTGTTTGGGAAGGATCGGGTGCGCGCGGCCCGGGATCAAGGGAATGATTCGCTGCGCTCAAGAACCCGTCGGCTCGCCCGGGACGCGCTTGCCATGGCGGCCGGGGGGTATCGGCGGTTGCTGCGACAAGATTCATAGATTTGTATATGCGCGCGCACCGCTAAACATTCATTCAAATCCTAAGTCCAAAACAGGTATGTACTTATCTCTATTTACATCAATTTCTGATTGACCGACGGTTTTTACTTGATTCAAAGGAATTGCAATTACTGCATCATTTTTCTTATATCGTTCGCTGTAGAGACGAATTTTTTCAGGGTAAGTGCGGGAAGACTGAATCTCCCTAGCGCTGTCACCCCGCATAAACCCGACGATATATACTTTGCCGTCAGGGCGCTTCTGAATCTCAAAATAAACCGAGCGTGAAATTGACCGAATCGTCAATGTGTCGAGCTTATCTTTCCAGACAGTGGCAAATGACCCCCCATAAGCAAAGCCGAAACTACCACTCGGCGTCTCTTCTAGCGACGCACTCTCGGCCTCAACTGCGGTCAGTCCATAGCGTTTCCGGAAATCCTCGCGGCCACTCGGATCAAATGAGATATCGGGATTTAGGACCGAGGTAATCGTTGGTTGTCCAGTTGTAGCCGGCAACGGGTTTGACGGCTGCGGATTAGCATTCGCTGGTGCAACCTCCTCGCTGGGCGCTGTGTCCGGCTTGTGCGAACATTCAGCTCGCTTCGTTCGATCATTGGTTATGGCAACAAACGATCGGCTTTCGCAGGGTGGGGTTGTGAGAAGAAAAAGGGCGATCAGCAAAGCAAAAGCGATAATCACGCCTAGGATAACATGCCCGGGCACTTTCTCTGTCCAGGCCTTCGTGACACTGGCCCAACTCTCTGACATGGTTCGCGTGCCCCAAAGTGCGTTGAAGAAGCCTAGTCAGGCTTTTTGTCGGTTCAAGGCCAATGGTCGGTGAAATCGAACATTCAACAGCGAATGCATTCGTGTGACGCCTTGGATGACAAGATCGTGATCCAAGCCACCATCATGCGGGCATTCAGCTGTTTCGAACGCTGATGATGCTCAAACGATAAGGTGCATCTCTTTAGCAAGGACGCCCCGCGCTTGCCGCGCGATCGCGCTCTACGGCTCCGGTCTTTGCTCGTCGCCGCCGAGCCCCGCATCGCGGGTCTCGGCCTGCCGGTAACGATCGCTGGCGCGTTTTTGTGGTCGCCGCGCGAGTGCGCGGCGGCACTGTCTGTTGCCTCTCCCGGAGGCGCGGGAGTGGGCGGCGCTCCCTTCTAGGCGCGGACGCGGCAGCGGCAAGCCGGCCCTTGGGGCCGGCTCCTTCATTCCCATTGCGGCCCTTCGGGTGCCGCTGCCGCTCGTGCCCGCGCCTTGCCGGTCGCTCTTTGCCGCCCACCCCCGCTTTCCGGGGAGGCCATGTCGGTTTTTGGGCGGGAATGGAGGCACGATCATGCCAGCATCCTCTGCCCGTCTTGCCCTTGGCAAGCGCAAGGCCCCAGCCATTCGGCAGGCATCGCCGCCAGCCGAACCGCGCACCAGTCTCTACGACGAGGTCACCAACCGGATCATCAGCGAGCTCGAGGCCGGGCGGTTTCCATGGGTCCAGCCCTGGGGTCGTCCCGATGCCACCGGCATCGCGCCCGGCCTGCCCCGCAATGCACTGACCGGGCGGTCCTATTCGGGGATCAATATCCTGATCCTCTGGGGCGCGGTCATTGAGCAGGACTTTCCCAGCCAAAACTGGCTGACCTTCCGGCAGGCCCAGGCGGCAGGCGGAACCGTCCGCAAAGGCGAGCGTGGCACCACTGTCGTCTATGCCGACCGTTTCACCCCCGAGGCCGAGCGCGAGCGCGCCCGCGAAACCGGCGATGATGCCAGGGCCATTCCGTTCCTGAAGCGCTTCACCCTGTTCAATGTCGCGCAGTGCGAAGGCCTTGGCACCGGCCTTGCCCCCGAGCCGGTGCCGCTCCCCGAATGCGAGATCGTGCCGGTTGCCGAAGCTGTGATCGCAGCGAGCGGTGTCGAATTCCGGATCGGCGGCAGCCGTGCCTTTTACGCGCCGGGCGCGGATTATGTGCAGGTCCCGCCCCAGCCCGCCTTTTTCGAACCGATCAACTATTACCGCACCTGCCTGCATGAACTGACCCATGCGACCGGGCACCCGACCCGGCTTGATCGCAACCAGAAAGGCGCGTTCGGGAGCCGCGACTATGCCCGCGAAGAGCTGGTCGCCGAAATGGGCGCAGCCTTTCTGTGCGCTGCATTGGGCATCACCCCCACCGTCCGCCATGCCGATTATCTGGCCAGCTGGCTCGATGTCCTGCGCGCCGATCTGAGCGATGACCCGGCCGTCCGGGGGACAAACGGGCCGCGCGGGCGCGCGATTGTTCGCGCCGCGTCGCAGGCCAGCAAGGCCGCCGACTGGCTGCTTGCCCGGTTGCCCGGCACTGGCGCGCAGGCGGGCGACCCCGAGCAGGGGAGGGCCGAGGCATGATGCTCCTCACTGCCCAATTGCGCGCAGCCCTCAGCGCCAATGCCGAGCGCCATCGCCGCGCCGTGGCGGCGGGCGACCCTCAGCCCGATCCCGCCCCGGTCGTCAAATTCTTCAATCCGCTGGGCGCAGCGACCTGGCTTGCGACCGAACTGGACCCCGACGGCGACACCTTGTTCGGGCTGGCCGATCTCGGCTTTGGCTGCCCCGAACTTGGTAGCTTCAGCCTTTCCGAAATCGCCGCTCTGCGCCTGCCGTTCGGGCTTCGCATCGAGCGCGATCTTCATTTCTCGAGTCCAATCCCGCTGTCGGTCTGGGCCGAAACCGCGCGCCGCGCCGGATCGATCCTCATGGCCGAGGCCATGCTCTGGCGAAGCGAGCCTGCCCCGGACCCCGAGCTTCCGACCGATCCCGATGGGGAGCAGGCCGGATGATGCGCGGCGCATTTCGCCGCTTTTGAAAAGCCGGTCCGCCACTCCTGGAAAAAGCGCGGCGGGCCGGCACTCACAAGGAGCAGTCCCATGAAACTCGATTTTATCCCGCTCGACAAGCTCGCGGTCAGCAAGGCCAATATGCGCTATGCGCGCAAAGCGCCCGATGTGGCCGATATCCTCCCCACCATCCGCGCGCGCGGCGTGCTCGTGCCCTTGATGGTCCGCCCCCAGCCCTGTTCCGAATGTGCAGAAGGCAATGCGCCCGGCCTGTTCGAGATCGTCGCTGGCAGCCGCCGCTATCACGCCGCGCGCATCGTCGCCGAGGAAACCGGACAGGCTGAGCCGCTCCCTTGCGCGATCCTTGATGCGGGCGACGACGCTGCTGCCATTGAGGCCTCGCTCATCGAAAATCTCGCCCGGCTCGATCCCGATGAGGTCACCCAATGGGAAACCTTCACCCGGTTGGTCCGGCAAGGCCGCAGGCCGGAGGAGATCGCCGCGACCTTCGGCCTGCCCGACCTCACCGTCCGCCGCGTGCTGGCGCTCGGCAATCTCTTGCCCCGCATCCGCCACATGTATGCCCGCGAGGCCATCGACGCCGCCACGGTGCGCCACCTGACCCTTGCCAGCAAGAGCCAGCAGCGCGACTGGCTGGCGCTGGCTGATGACCCTGAAGCTTACCTCCCGACCGGCCATCAGCTGAAAGCATGGCTGTTCGGCGGCCAGTCGATCCCGGTGCGGCACGCCCTGTTCGATGTCGAAGCAAGCGGCCTTGCCATTGTCTCCGACCTGTTCGGCGAGGAGCGCTGGTTTGCGGATGCCGATGCCTTCTGGGCAGCGCAGCAGGCAGCGGTCGAGGCGCGGCGCACGGGCTATCTCGACGCCGGATGGGCCGATGTCGTGATTGTGCCCATTTCGGATCAATTCCACAGCTGGGATTATGAAAAGACCGCCAAGCGCAAGAGCGGGCGCGTCTATATCGACCTGCGCACCAGCGGCGAGGCCGTGTTCCACGAAGGCTATTTGTCGCGCAAGGAAGCCCGGCGCGCGGCAGGCTCGGAAGAGGGTGGCGCGGTTCCGGCCAAAGCATCGCGGCCAGAGCTGAGCGGGCCGATGCAGGTCTATCTCGATCTCCATCGCCATGCCGCCGCGCGCGCAGCGCTGCTTGGCGCGCCATCCGTCGCGCTGCGGCTGTTGGTCGCCCATGCCATTGCCGGATCGCCCTATTGGAGCGTGCGTGCTGACCCGCAATCGGCGCGCCATGAGGCGACAAGCGAGAGCGTTGAAACATCGCGCGGGGAGACGCTGTTCGATGAACGCCGCCGCGCCGTGCTCGCCTTGCTTCGCTGTTCGCCCGACGAGCCGACCGTGATCGGCAGCATGATCGAGGCGGCAGGCGGCGATCCGGTCGTGGCTCTGTTCTGGCGGCTCCTCGACCTGCCCGACACCGCGATCATGGACGTGATCGCGGTCATCATGGGCGAGAGCCTTGCATCGGGCAGCGCGGCGGTCGAGGCGGTTGGCCTCACCCTTGGCATTGACATGGCCGATTGGTGGCAGGCCGATACCGCCTTTCTCGAACTGGTCCGCGACCGTGAGGTGCTGACCGCGCTGGTCGCCGATGTTGCAGGCGAGACGGTCGCTGCTGCGAATGCCCGCGAAAAGGGCAAGACGTTGAAGCGGATCGTCACTGACCATCTCGAGGGCAACGACGGGAGGTCAAAGGTTGAGCGCTGGGTGCCGCACTGGATGGCGTTCCCGCCCTCCGCCTATACCGAGCGCGGCGGGGTCGGCACGGTCAATGCCCATGCCCTGGCCGAGGCGGCGCGGGTGCCGGTGGCACCACCCAAGCCGCCCGCCGCCCCTGTGGCGCTGGCCGCGCCGGACCCTGATCCGGCCTGCGATCCGGTCTGCGGTCCAGTCAACGCAGAGCCAGTGCAGCTGGCGGCATGATCTTGAGGGCGGGGCGGCTTGCCGCCCTGCCTTTATTTTGGCCGGGCGGTCAGATGCTGGGCTGAAAATTTTGGCGCGCGCTGCAGCCGGATCGGCCGCAGCGCGCGCATTTTTGGGTCAGGCCAAGACGGTGGCTTGGCTAAGCCGAGGAAGCCAAGCGCGCCCCATTTACGAGAATGTTGGTTCCCGGTTAGCGGGCGGCAATGGCCCTGCCCTCCGGCCGGCGCTCTCCGAACAGCAACCAGAAATTCTTGAGTAGCGGCTCAAGCACGGCTTCATCGATGTGATCGACTCGCAACTCGCCTAGCAGCGCTGTATCGCGAAAGGCAGGGCGGCTTGCATAGTCATGCGGCAAGGCCAAGGCGTGGTTCCGGACGCCGAATACGGTGGCTTGGATCACCCATGGTCCCTCAACATTGAAATGCCGCAATCTGTTCTGGGTAGAGACCGTCGCTTCGAGCAGTCCCTTTTCAAAGGCCGAAATTCGGACCCAATTTTTCTCTTCACCATCGTCGTTGGTGGAGACGCCGCCGATCCTCCAGGCATGATCGGCTCTTCCCGCTCGATGGGTCAGCGAAAAACTGTCGACGATACCCGTTGCGGGGTCACCCGGGTCGTGCATCAAGACGCCTTCGATTGTATCGATTGCATCACATGCCCGATAGGAGCGGGCTAGTCGGACTGGCTGGATCGAGTCATCATGCGTAACAGGAAGGTCCATCGCCTCCCTAAAGTACGCCAGCGGGGTTACCGAGACGATTGCGCGGGGGTTGAAGCCCATAAAGAACGGCATATCGACCCCGCGCGCCATCTCAATCGCGTGATGGTGAAGCGCGCGAAACCGCGTCGAGAGTTGGTCTGCTTCAGTGAAGGCATGGCGGAGTTCATGCACGTCCATCTCATATTTCTGCCGACTGTTACGGCCATAGAACCTACCGCTGTTTTTGAAAATCACCCGGTGCGGACTGGCGAGACTGGCAGGAATGCGGATCACCAACGCGCTCGCGCCGGATGCCAGCGTTACCCAGTGCATCCGCACCCCAATGAGCCGGGGAGCGGCACCATCTCGAATGATGTTCTCAAGCCGCAGCTGCTCCTCATCGAGATTGTCGAGCTTCAGACCGGGCAGACCAGCGGCAACGCCGTCACGTTCCTCTATGCCATAGATCAGGTCGCCGCCCTGCGCATTGGCAAGCGCCGTCACGTCGGCAAGGAACTCCTTTTTGTCTTCATCGCGCCCGCCCGGAAGGTCCCGCTTGAACTCAAGGTCCCGCCGTTCGCCGACCTGATTGTCGATCAGGCGCATAAGGGCAGCTTCGTCGATGGTGTCGAGCGGCTGGTCAAGCATGCAACCAGCATACTGCATCAACTGGCGACAGGTAGCCCCGATGATGGGCTTCGAGTAGGTCGCCGCCCGCAATCCGATGTGACCGCGTTGGAAGCGGTAAATGGCGGGTATCGCGGTCGCTCCGTGCCATTTACCGCGACACCCTTATTGCCCGTGCAGCCGACGTTCATCCGCGCCAGTGGCGCAGTCGCCGACGCGATTGCGCATCAGTTCGAACCGCCGCGCGATGACCATGCAGGAAAGCTAAGCCTGCCCGTCAGGCGCGTCCCGAATGGCAAGAAAGCAGCCCCGAAATCGGCCGGGTGCAATCGACGGTGAGGGAATGAATTGCCCTTGCTGTACGAGCTATCAGGCATATCGGAACAGCCTCGCCGGACCATGCCAACCGCCGCTGATCGTTGTTGGACCGAGTGCGATTGAGCGGGTTGGGGGTATGCTATCTCGCGTTCTGAGAGCCTTATCGCAGCCCGTCTAATCGACCGATTCGCAGGATGGGCATCGATGCGGATCAGGATCGTCCGGCTGCCGCGCGAACCATTTCCGGCTCCTTGGGCGTATGACCTGGAACGGGTGCCGGGCACGCCAAACCATCGCGCCTTACCCTTATTTCCCCGCCGGCTATGCCAGCTCCTCGCGGCCGCTTCGCTCCAAATAAGCGCTTGCGCTCCGGTCCTTCGCTGACGCTCCGGCCCTGGCGGGTTCGCGTGCCCGTCGCCCGTTCCTTTGGTCCGCCCATCGCCCGGAAATGGTTCGGGCGAAGCATTCAAGGAGACGATCAATGCCCGCAATCGGTTATGTCACCCGCGAAGGCGAAGCCTTTAAGGGCCAGCTCAAGACCCTCTCGATCCGCACCGATATCGAGATCCTGCCCAACCGCGCCAAATCCTCGGACACCCAGCCCGACTACCGGGTGACGGCAAGCGGGGTCGAGGTCGGCGCAGGCTGGGTCCGGCGCAGCGAATTGTCCGGCAAGGACTATGTCTCACTGAGCCTTGCCGCCCCCGAATTCGGCCCGCGTCGGATCTATGCCAATCTCGGTCGCGCCGCTGGCCAGGAGGATGCCGACACCTTCGCCATCATCTGGAACCCGGCCGACTGAGCCCCCTGAGCGCTCCCGCGCCAGACGGCGCGGGAGCGCTCTTCGCGCGCAGAGGGAGTGGGGTCGAAAACGCATCGATCGATTTGCGACCCTGCCCGGCGCGGCGGGCTTGGGCCAGCTTTGGATGACCGCGGCATTGGGCTGCGGCAACCAGCACGGACTTTGCACTCATGGACGATACCGCCGCCGCGCGCGCCAAGGCCGCGCGCGAAACCTGTCCCTTTCTGACCGCCAAACAGACCGCTTTTCATCTCGGCATTGCGCGCTCGACGCTCAAGGCGATGCGGCTGGCCGGCAAGGGTCCGCGCTGTCGTCGGCATGGCCGGACCTGGCGCTATCATATCGACGATATCGAGGCCTGGTCGGCGGCGAATGCGCGGGGCGGCGATCATGGCTGATCTCCGCGACCTGCCGCTCTTTGCCTTTGAAGACGCGCTGAGGCGGCATCGTCGCCAGCGCCGCAAGCTTCGCCGTCGCGGCCTCGCGCTCGCGCTTGGCATTGCGGCACTCTGCGTCACGATTGTCTTTCCGCCGCGCGCGCGCCTCGTTTGGAATGCGAGCGCAAGCGTGCCGATCGGGCTTTACCGGGTGGGTCCCGCGCGCACGCTGGTCCCAGGCGATCTTGTGGTTGTGTGGCTCCCCGGACCTGCCCGCCAACTTGCCGCCGAGCGGCGCTATCTGCCGTCCAATGTTCCCGCGATCAAGCAGGTCGCTGCTGTGGCGGGCATGCGGGTCTGCTGGGTCGGTGTCGCTCTCCAGATCCATGGCCGAAAGGTCGCCCGGCGGCTTCATGCGGACCGGTTTGGCCGTGCCATGCCGCAATGGGAGGGGTGTCGGACACTCGCCAAAGGCGAACTCCTCCTTCTCAATCCGGCGAGCCCAGCCTCGTTCGACGGACGCTATTTTGGGCCCAGCCGAACCGCAGATGTCGTCGGGACAGCCCATCCGATCTGGACCTGGGGTGCAGCGGAGACAGGGACGTGAGCCGGTTCCCCATGATCGTGTGCGGGGCCTTGGTTCTGTTGATTGCCGCACCCGCTGCCAAGGGCGATCAGGTAGAAGCGCAGGCCTCTGAGCAGCCGGTATCGACCGATCCGGTTGGCCGATGGCGGGTTTATTCAGGCGAAGCGTCGCAACGCTTCGGTGTCCCGCTTGACTGGATCGAGCGAGTGATGCGCGCTGAGAGCGGCGGCCAGACGCGGCTGAATGGCCGTCCAATCACCAGCCATGCCGGGGCAATGGGGCTGATGCAGATCATGCCCGCGACATGGGCAGAACTGCGTGCAAGGCTTGGGCTCGGGCCGGACCCGCACGATCCCCGCGACAACATCCTTGCCGGCACCTTCTACCTCCGGATGATGTATGACCGGTTCGGCTATCCGGGCCTGTTCGGTGCCTATCATGCCGGGCCTGCGCGCTATGCCGAATGGGTGACCAGTGGACGCGCGCTCCCCGCCGAGACCCGGGCCTATCTGGCCAAGCTCAGCAACCGACCCGGCCCATCCATCGCTTCAGGATCGCCAGTGCCGCCCGCGTCCCTGTTCGCCATCCGACGCGCCGATCCTGATCACGAAGCCCGTCCGCCCAGCGCAGCGGAGGGTTTGTTTGTCCCGCTTTCGACCCAAGCGCCAGCATCGTCCGAACAACCATAGGCGCAAGGGAAAAAGCGGGTCCCTTGCCGAGACGGAGGGGAGGGCTCGTCTCGGCAAGGCCAAGCATGACGGCCGTCGCAGCGGCTGTGCAAGGCCGGCGGCCCCTCCAATTTTGCCGCGATATGGAGCGCGCTTCGCGCGCGCCGTTGCTCGTTTCTGCGCGACAAAATCGGTTCCTCCGCCGCCGCTTCGCGGCGCACAGGCTGCGCCTGCGCGGCCCTGACAGCCGCTCCGTCGACCGTCTTCGAAGGACTGTTCTCAATCATGAGGACGTCAAGCGAAGGAGGCTGAGATGACAATGGTTCAGACGGTTGAGGGGGTATCGGCCCATCACACAGATCGGGTCATACAGGCGCTGATCGCGGGCCTCGAGATCGAGTTCGGGCACGGAGCGGGTGAGGCGCTGGCGCAGCGATTTATCGAAGCCGAAGAGAGCGATTTTCTCTGGCAGGCGCGGGTCACGGAACGGTGGCTTGGCAGCTATGGCAGCGCCGAGGAGGATGCAGTCGAGCTCGATCGGATCGCGGTCCTGAGCAGGTTGGATCATCGCTGGTTCGTGGTGGTGAGCATCGTCGATGGCGATGGGAACGCGCATGGCTTGATCGGGCGGCGTCAGTTCCGAAGCGAACGGGCGGCACGCCAGGCCTTTGCAACAGCGCACTGATCGCGGGCACCAATCGCCGGGACAAGCAGGCTGGTCAGGTACCTGCGTCCCGGCTTTTTCAGGACCTGGCTCGGTCGGCACTGGTGCGGGCAGTGCGGTCGGAACGGGCGGTAGAGCAGGCTCGGACGGGGGAACCGCGTAAGGCAAGATAAAGCGCCGACACGGGTCGGCGCATAAGTCCTTGTCTGCACATCCTTTTTCTGGGGCTGAAGCGGCACTGGTGGTTGGCGGACAGTGCCAGTGCGCCCGGAAGGCTTTGTTTTTCAATAGCTTGGCTGGCACCGGTTTTCCTGTCGGCCAGGCTGGGCCACATTGCCTCCGGGGCGCGCCAGCAAGGGCTGTCCGATGAGCGCCGACGATGATTTTGAACCCCATTTGGGGCGGCTGCGCAGCCGCCCGCCCAAACGCGCGCGGCGCTACCTCAAGCGCGTGCTTGCGGCCACCAATCTTGCGCGTGGTGGGGCAGCGTCTGTCACACCCAAGGTCCGCGCCGCCGGCAGCCGGATCGGCCGTGCCGCCGGGGTGGGCCGGCTGCTCGCCAGTCGCGGGCGGATGAGCGCGCTCGGCCGCCGCCGCGTCGTCATCAAGACCCGCATCGTCCGACTGACAGCTAAGGGCGCAAGCGCAGCGGCTGCCCATCTGCGTTATCTGCAGCGGGATGGCACCACGCGGGAGGGCGAACGGGGCAGGCTCTACGGGGCCGACCGGGAGGCAGTCGATGCCAAGGAATTTCTCGCACGTGGTGCCGGCGATCGCCACCAGTTCCGCTTCATCGTCTCGCCGGAAGACGGCGCCCAATATGAGGATCTGAAACCGCTGGTTCGCCGGCTGATGGCGCGCGCTGAAACCGACCTTGGGACCCGGCTTGACTGGGTCGCGGTCGATCATTTCAACACCGGCCATCCCCACAGCCATGTCATCGTCCGCGGCGTCGACCAAAAGGGGCAGGATCTGGTGATCGCACCCGACTATCTAACCCGGGGCCTGCGCGAGCGCGCCGCCGAACTGGTCGAGCTTGATCTGGGTCCGAAAACGACCCGAGAAATCGCGCGCGGCCAGCTCGCCGAGATCGAGGCAGAGCGCCTGACATCGATCGACCGGCGGCTGCTTGGGCTGGGCGGCGAGGAGCGTTTGGTCGAGGCGACCGGCACTGGCGCATTTGAGCAAACGCTGCGCGCTGGCCGGCTCGCCAAGCTCGAACGGCTCGGGCTTGCCGAGGCCCTGGGGGAGGGCCGTTGGCGGCTCGCGCCCGACCTTGCCAAGACACTCACCCGAATGGGCGAGCGCGGTGACATCATCCGTACCATGCAGCGCGCCTTTGCCGCAGCGCGGGTCGAGCGTTCTGCAACCGACCAAGCCATCTACGATCCGGCTGCGCCCAACGCAGCGCCGCTGGTAGGGCGGGTTCTGCTGCGAGGCCTCGCCGATGAGTATCGCGATAGCCATTTCCTTGTTGTCGACGGCATTGACGGGCGTAGCTACTATGTGGCGCTCGGGCGCGAGCTCGCCGAGGGGATTGGCGAAGGCGCTGTGGTGGCGGTCATGCCCAGTCGCACCGGCGTACGCGAGGTCGACCGGACGATCGCTGAAGTCGCTGCCGCCAATAGTGGCCGCTACGATATCGACGCACATCTGGCGCATGACAGACAGGCCAGCGAAGAATTTGCCCGGAGCCATATCCGGCGACTTGAGGTGCTGCGCCGGGGCGGTGCGGGCGTCGAGCGAATGGCGGATGGTAGCTGGCGGATCGCAACTGACCATCTCGAACGGGTCGAGCAATTTGAGGCGGAACAGGCGCGAGCGCGTCCGGTGAGGGTTGAGCTGCTTACGGTCGAACCCGTGGAACGATTGGCGACAGCGGACGGCGCGACCTGGCTCGATCGTCGGCTGCTGCGACCACAGGATATGCCGGCGCGGGACGCGGGGTTCGGGAGCGCATTGCGCGATGCCGAAGCACGGCGTCGACAATGGCTGATCAACGAGGGGCTGGGCAGCGAGATTGGCGGGGTGTTCGAGCCGCGTCCGGGCATGATCGAGACCCTGCGCCGCCGTGAGCTTCTTCGGGTTGGCGCGGCACTGTCGCGCGAGCTCGAACTACCCTTTGCCGAGGCCCGACCAGGCAGCTTTGTCGAGGGCATCTATCGGCGGCGGCTCGACCTGGCGAGCGGGCGGTTCGCATTGATCGAACGCGCGCAGGATTTTACCTTGGTGCCCTGGCGACCGGTGCTCGAGCCTTATGCTGGCAGGGCAGTGTCAGGCGTCGTGCGCGGCGAGGGCATCAGTTGGTCGATCCGGCGCGCGCGAGGCGGGCCGACAATCTCCTGAGCCTCCTCTGCAGCTAGGCCTGGATTGGTTCCCAATCAGAACAGCCTGGGCTGTGCCGAGCGGTCGTGCACCAGATGCGGTTTTGCCAGCTGTGCCGCTTCAATGGCTCGGCGATAATGGATCGTTCCATACCGCTCGGCGTCATCAAATCCGACAGGCGCCAGCTCCTCGGTGGGGAAGCAGGCATCATAGATTGCGCGGGCGGCAGCGCGGAGGCTGGCATCATGCTGCATGACGGTCTCCAAATCATTCGAATCGCCGGGTACGGCGGCGGCTTCAGGGATAGAACATAGATAGAACACTTCGCAATCCCGTTTCGCTGCCGGTCCGCCCATCGTCGCAAGCTGTTGAACGCCAATGCTCAGTTTTGACCGCAGGCAGCAAAGGGCTTTCCGGTGCTCGCCATCGCTGAGCAGCGGGCTAGCGGCACGCCAGCGACAATCCGTTGCGCAGCTAAATACAGCCTAGCCAACCACCCCGCTCGGGTCGCAGATGAACGGCTTTATTCCGAGGGCTCTCCGTCAATATCTTGGCCTCACGCCAACCGTTAATTTGGCGGCGCGTTAAATCCGTTTGTGATCGCGCCTATTAGCGCCGAACGGCTGGAATGGTGTCGTCGTGAGACGAGCCACCTCCATCGCCGTCGATGGGGCTATCCGTTGTAGGCACCGGCTTGCTCATGCCTTCTTGTTCGTCGCCCAGCACGTCAGCCTCGTCGCCTGCTGGCGTTACTTGGGTTTGCGGAGCAGCGGAGTCACCAACTCGCTTTTGCAAGGCATCCAGCCGAAGGTCGGCATTTTCGCTCGT
The DNA here is from genome assembly GCF_049889035.1 of Sphingomonas eleionomae. NCBI lineage: Bacteria > Pseudomonadati > Pseudomonadota > Alphaproteobacteria > Sphingomonadales > Sphingomonadaceae > Sphingomonas > Sphingomonas eleionomae. The sequence continues at coordinate 597,123 of NZ_JBLTWP010000002.1, forward strand.
TTCACCTGCTTTGATTGCTACCGCTAAATACCGGGCGGCAGCAGTTTCCGGTTCAAAATATTCAAGTTCGCTAGTCAGGCTTTGGTCTGCCGCGATCTCTGCAGTTCTGACCGCCTGCAGATCAAATGCGCCACAGCGATCGAGTGCCGCCCACTCAAATTCCTGCGACAGCCCGTCATAGCAGCTTTGTGAATAGATCATCGCGCCCGACAACCCTTCGGCGGCATAAGCGAGCCGCAGATGCCGCAACCCGCGGGTCACCTGCGCTGGCGCCAGTGGAGCGACTGTGGCGGGGGGTTCGATCGCTTCGACTTGATTGGTCAGGGACGCTACGCCGAAAGGTTGCTCGGCAGTGATCTCGGGCTTCTTCGTATCACACTGGCTCACAGTGATGATAAGCGCCACGATCACACCGATGATAAGAGCGAATTGGCAGCCTTCCTTGTTTTCTTGCGCCTTCACCGGCGTCGCCTTGGATTGTGCCACGCCAGCCCCCTTTTTTACTGCGTTGCGCAACGGAGCGCGTCAGCCAAGAATTGGACTTGCGCTCTCGCGATTCTTGCTTAGCCTTTATCGATAGGGGGAAGCAAGTTCATGGGCTACGTGCGAATATCTCCGGGTGATCTGGATCACTCACTCGTTGCCGATAGCGCTCATTGGATTGCCCGGTTCTACCCTGACTTGAATGTTTCTTTGGAAGGCCATGATCTGGTCTTGCGTAGTGAGCATCGCTCTAGCAGCGAATTGAACGCGCTTTGGCAGGTCAGTCTCGCTAACGAGCGTCTTTTTCGCCTCAACCGGTCTCGTCGGTCTGAGACATTGGCGGCGCTGACATGACATTGTGCATGCCGCTTCGTACTCGTTTGATGTCAACTGATCGTGCCTTATTGGTCAACGATGGCGGTGGATTTTTCAGTGCTACCCCTGATTTCCTTGATCGGCTTTCGGCCGGCACCTTATCGCCATTTGAGCGGCAGTTTGTTTTGGAGCGCGGGCATGGCGTGGACAGCGCTGATCCGCTCAGCCAGACCGCTCATCTCTACAACGTCGCAGAGCGTCTGACACTTGCGGGCCCTCTTGATTATCTGATCCTCGTTCCGACGCTCCGCTGCAATCTTTCCTGCAGCTATTGCCAAGTTTCTCGCGCCGCACTCGACCAGACAAAATATGACTGGAACGACGCGACGCTGGATGGGGTGCTTAGCTTAATTGACGATCTCTCAGGACCCCGCATCAAGATCGAATTTCAAGGCGGCGAACCAACATTGAGGCCCGATCTCATCCGTGCGGTTATCGATCGCGCTCGCCACTTCGAAGAGCGCCAATTCGTAATCTGCACCAACCTGCAGAACCTCGGACCAGAGATCCTATCCCTTTTTGATGAGCCTGAGGTGTTTATCAGCACCTCGTTGGACGGTGACTTCGAGACACATCTGCGCAATCGAACGATAGTCTTCGAGGCGACCAGCGAGTTTCGGCGACACCTTGCGACGGTTGTCGAGCGCTATGGGCCGCAAAAAGTATCGGCGCTGCCGACGATCGATCCCGAGCGGCCTCCAACACCTGACGCGCTGATTGACGCCTATCTTGAATTCGGCCTCGAGAGCATCTTCCTTCGGCCGATCAATTATCAGGGGTTTGCACGCAAACACCATGCAAGCTCGCGCGAGCAGGATATGGCCTGGCGGGCCTATCATGAGAAGTTTTTGCGCAGACTGATCGAGCGAAATTGGGAAGATCGGTCGGTCGTGCTCGAAGAGAGCTATTTCAGCATCTGCCTGCGGCGCATCTTCCAACCCGGTGCGGATCGCCATGTCGATCTTCGTAACCCCAACCCTCTGGGCTATGATTATGTCGTGATTGACTATGACGGGCAGGTCTATCCGACGGACGAGGCACGCATGCTCTCACGCTCCGGCGTGATCGACCTATCCATCGGCGATGTGCATTCGGGCTGGGATACCCCGGCGCGTGCCACCCTGAATGCGCATGCCTCAAACCTTTTCGACCCGGCATGCCAGCGCTGCGCCTATCAGCCCTATTGCGGCCGCGATGTTGTCGATGACATCGCACGCTATGGCCGGATCGACCTGCCGCGGCATGAAACCGAATTCTGCCGCAGGCACATGAGCCTGTTCGATCTGGCCTTCCGGTTGATCTACGCGGACGACGAGCCAACGCGCTACTCTCTGGCGCGATGGCTGCGGTTGGAAGGCACGCCGCTCACATTCGGGGAGCATTGCGCTTGATCCCGCTAAATCTCTCCGCGGTTGCAGAGCCTCAACTAGCCTTCGTCACGCGCCTTCGGCGCATGCGCAATGAAGCGGGGGAGTCGGATTCGGTTTGGATTGAGGGAACTGGCGATAGCCATGTCTTTGCAGGCCAAGGCGGCCTCGTTGTAATTGAGGGCGCGGACGCCGCTGCACTGGATGGCGACGTTATTCTAGTGGATCCACAGCGCGGCCGGGCCGAGCGCCTGATCCGCGCCGGCTCCGCTCACAACACACTGCTTGTCACTGAGCAGTGTGACCAGCTTTGCGTCATGTGCTCTCAGCCCCCGAAAAAGACCCATGAAGACCGGTTTGCGCTGCTTGAACAGGCTTGCCTTCTCGCCGAACGAGACGCGGTGATCGGGGTCACCGGTGGCGAGCCGACGCTCTACAAAGACGAGCTGCTCGGCATGATCGAGCGGGTGATCGAGGCCCGGCCGGATCTTGCTTTCCATGTGCTGACCAACGCACAGCATTTTAATGAAGAAGATGTCCTGCGGTTGCGAAAGCCTGCATTCAGGCAAGTGACGTGGGGCATCCCGCTCTACGCCGCACAAGCCGATCTTCATGACCGGATTGTCGGGAAGTCAGGTGCCTTCGCCCGCTTGATGGAGAGCTTTTCCCATCTCGTTCGCGCCGGGCAGCGGATCGAGCTGCGCACCGTCCTCATCCAGGATAACGCGGCCTCGTTGCCTGAGCTTGCGCGGCTGGTCAGCGCGCGGCTGCGTTTCGTCTCGGCCTGGTCGATCATGCAGCTCGAACATATCGGCTTTGCACGCGGGCGCTGGGCTTCGCTTTATTTTGCGCATCATACGGAGTTTGAGCTTATCGCTGAGGCGATCGACATGGCACGACTGCACGGTATTCATGCACGCCTGTTCAATTTTCCGCTATGCACGGTACCGGAGCCGTACCGCATTCTGGCAGCGCCATCGATTTCCGATTGGAAACGCAAATATGCGCCAGGCTGCGAGGGCTGCCGTGAGCAGGAGAGTTGCAGCGGCTTCTTTGAATGGCACCCGCAGGACGCGCTAGGCGGGGTCACACCTTTATGAAGCGAGTCGGCTTTCTCATTCCGAGCCTCATCGCTGCCGGTTTCTCCGGCCATGATGGTGCAGCCCAGATCCCAGGAATAGGACCGCGCATGTTGAACGACAGCGACCCCGGCCTGTTCGAGATCTTCAAACAGGACCACAAGGTGACGTTGGCCCAGCACCGAAGTCATCGCAGCCATAGTTCGCACCGAAGCCATAGCAGCCATCGTTCCGGTAGCGGTGGACATTACAGCCATACGAGCCACCGATCGAGCACGGGTGGGAGCTACGTGCCTAGCGTTCCTGTCTATACTGCACCAGCGCCCAGTCCTCCGCCGTCCCCGCCACCATCCCCCTCCTATCCATTGCGCAGCGCGCAACCTGGAGAAGCGGCGCCTCCTCGGACATCATCGGACTTACCAGCGTTGAGCGGTCGCAGCGAGCGGTTCAAATCAATCGTGCGGCGGGTGCAAATCGCTCTGCTCGCTCAGGGCTTCTACGAGGGGGCGATCGATGGTGTGGTGGGCCCTGCGATGCGGGGTGGCATGCGTCGTTTTCAGGCGAAGCGGGGCCTTGCGGTAACAGGTACCATTACGCCTGAATTGCTGGACGCACTCCGCATTGCCAGCGAATAGGCCCGTGGTGCGTAGATATGTCGGATGGTGCCCGACCTTCAGTTCAGCAATGCGCCCTAGTTTCGGCCGCTCGGTTGTGCTCACGACCATCCTGAAAGCTGCCCTTCATTCATCGCGCTCGCTGCGGTGACATGGAAGTCCGACATTGGGACAATTCTGCCGTTCACGAGCGTCAGTGGCAATGGTCGGCTCTGGCGACAGCGGAAGTTCAATTGTTTGCATTGCCCGCTCTTTGATTGGTCGAGGAAAAACGCTCTATAGAATTGGGAACGGATTGCGCGTTGGCGGAACCGCTAATCTCAAGGAGGCTGAATTGGCGGATTCGGACGAGTTGTTTGCGGCGACAGGCGAATTTGAGAGAATCGCAGCGTTGGGCAATGAGCCCGAGATTCGAGGCACAATCCAGGCCGTTATCGATACGTGCAACAAGGTCCACGAAGCATTCTCCGGTTCGTGGTTGGGTTACCATGCAAGGGTCTATCAGCGCGATCTTCGAGCACAGCCCGGCGCGCGCTTCGATCGCCAATGGGGGCTGCGCGAAATGAGCTTCGCGAGTGAGACGTTTGGGCAATGGGCGCAATATGATCGTAATGTGGTCCGCAATGCAATATTTCAGCGTGCCGGCCATACAGTGGAGGTGATCTCCGATCGGGTCGATGCCGCGAAGCGCGATTTCGTGCGCGTCAAAGGAGCCGTCCTGTCCATATTGTCGAGCACGCTGGCCGAGCGCGATGATAGCTTTTTACGCAAGCTGAAGAGCGATCTCGAAAAGGTGAAGATCTTCTCCTCCCGCGAGGCGACGTTGGTATATCAGCCCAGCGGTCAGTTCATGACCGCCGACACCGAAGCGATATCCGGAGGTTTGGTCACCCCGGCGCATTTCGAAGTACTGGGGGAAGCGAGCGCTATGGCCACGGTGTTCAGCGCTGGTCAGCAGGCAGCGGATATTGTGCGGCAGGCGGCATCACACGTGGATCGTATGGCCAAAAAGACGCGACGCGACGATCGGATTGGGACGAATGTCTTCATCGGTCATGGCCGCTCGCCGTTGTGGCGCGAGTTGAAGGACTTCGTCGCAGACCGGCTCCAGCTGCCGGCCGACGAGTTTAACCGTGTTCCGGTCGCGGGCGTGACCAACATCTCGCGCCTCTCCGAAATGCTCGATGCCGCAGCGATCGGCTTCGTAATCATGACCGCGGAAGACGAAACAAACGAAGGTGCGATGCGGGCACGAATGAACGTTATCCACGAGGTGGGCCTGTTCCAGGGGCGATTGGGCTTTACGCGCGGCATAGTGATGCTGGAAGATGGATGTGAGGAGTTCTCCAACATCCAAGGCCTCGGCCAAATCCGGTTTCCGAAGGGACGGATTTCGGCTGTGTTCGAGGATGTGCGTCAGGTATTGGAGCGGGAAGGCATTCTCAAACCCTGACCGGGACGACGTTGTCAACTTCGGGTGCAAGGGCATCGGGTATCTTCATCGGTTAAGGGAGCGCTGAGCCGGAGGCGCGAGGGCCACGTGTCTCTCAGAAATGCCTCAACGGCCTCCGGCGCGCCTGCAAGGACTTCGGCAAGCTCGACTGACTTCGCGGCCCCGGGGAGTGCACATTATCGGGATGGTCGTACGGCTGCCATTTGGCGTGTGTCGTCATCGCCAGATAGGCCCGCCCCGCCGGGCGGGAAGTTTCTCGTAATCGGCCAAGTCCGCTTCAAAGGTTGATGCTTACCTACGCGCGTTCCATAACCTCAGAATAGTGATCCGACGACGAAGGGAGAGATGACAGACGGTCGGTCCGCACTGCTCGGCAAAGGCGCCGGGGCGTTGTTGCCGCCGCTGTTCCGCCGCGTGCGAGAGGAACTCGCGCGCCGCGGCGCCGGCGACTTACAGGCGAGCAATCCGGCTTCCGTCGACAAAGAGCTTGATGAAGCGATCCAGGTCCTTCTCGGGGAAGCCGACACCCTGCCAGACCAAGTCCTCGTCTGGATCAAAAGTCTATTGTCGGACCCGCCGCAAGTTTTTGCGGACGCGGATGCGCGCGACTGGCTGCGCCGGGACGATGTGCGCACTCTTCTCAAGCAATCGACCTTGGCATTGGTCGCCGGCGCCAGTCTCGACGCCGAGATCGAGGAAGCAAAACGGCTCTATGCCGTTTCGTCGGATGACGGAGCTTGGCTGGGTGAGCCACTGTTCGTCTATGGCGTTTCGTTCCTAGCCCTTACCATGAAAGCCAAGGTCAGCGCCGATACCAAGCTGATCCTGTCCGCCGCCAATGTGCACGCCGAGCAGAGCGGCGCCCGGCTGGAGCGGATCGAGACAAAGCTCGACGGAGTGGCAGCCTCCATTCGCACGCAGGGCATGACCGCTGAAGCCAACGTAGAGGGCCGCTGGCTTCCAGTTACATTCGTCAGCGACCGGGGCCTGGCCCCTGCCCTGCTTGGCGAGATGCTCGGTCCAGCCGATGTCGCTGCCTGCCCAAGGCTGATAGAAGCGGACACTCTCCTTGCCCAGCTCGAGGCGGTCGGAACCGCCCGCCTCGCCGGGGTACCCGGTGCCGGCAAATCAATATCGATGCTGCAGGTTGCCAACACGGTTGCCGAGCGAGGATGGCGAGTGGTTCGCCTAGACGACGCGAACGCGTCACTGCCGCCACTCATCGCTACGAACGATCCTGTTTTGCATCTCATCGACGACGCGCACCTTGCCAATCCAGGGCAGATGCGGCGCTTGGAGGAAAGCTGCGGCCCATCATCCTGGCTCTTGAGCGCTCACACGATCGCCGCCGGAAAGGCCATCGTACGCGGCACGGTGCATCTCGATGCCCTTCGCGCCGTGAAGACCATTGCGAGCGGTCTCGGGGCCGATTACGCGCGAACCTTTGAAGCCGTGCGTCGGCTCGATGACCGGATCGGCGCATCGATGGGCGACGAGCGGCTGGAAGACCGGCTCAAAGCAGCGGCGAGTGCGGATTTCCCGTGGCAGTTCTGCTTCATCCTGAGTGGCGGATGGCAGCGCGCTACAGTATTGGCTGCGTCCGCCCGCTCGGTTGGGGCCGATTTGACACTGGCAGCACTCGCGATCCGCCAGCTCGCAGCGCGCGATGCCCATTGTTCTCCCGAGACGGCTCAAGTGTTGCTTGACGGCCTTGTGGAAGACCAGCGGATCGCGGCTGCCATCGACTGGCTACTCGCCCAACGTCTGCTCCTGACGCCCGATGACCTGCGGTGCCCGCACCAGCGCTTCGGGTCGGTGCTGATCGACCGGGTCCTGACCGGAGCCGAAGTCGAGCAGCGGCAGCGCATCCGCCTTGTTCTGCAGCGTGTACTGAGCGATCCGAGCCTACCCCTCGCGGGGCTCGCGACGTTGCTCCACGAGTTGCGATATGCTCATGCCGGGAACCGCTACCGCGGCTGGTCCTCGATGGTTGATCCGGACTGGCTCGAGCCGGGGCTAGCACGATGCTTGAGCGCGCAAACCCCGATCGAGATTCGCGATGCCGCTTGGTTCCTGTCCGAGATCGGCGGAATTCATCCAGACGAGAAGGTGCTTTTCGCGGTACACGAGGCAACGATCTCGGACTGGATCACCGGCTGCCCAGCTGGCGCATGCTATGCCCTTGGGAACCTGGTAAACCACATCCTCAATATTGACGAGGCGCTGGGCAAGTCGATCCGGGACCATGTCGACGGCGCGGTCTTCGCACGGAATATCGATGCGGGTGACGCGCGGCGCGCAGCAGAAGTAATCGCTCTGGCATCAAAGCTGCGTTTGCATTGGGACAAGTCAGCGGGACGGGCGGCATTCCTGCAGGCGCTCGATCGACCCGCACTATCCAGATTGATGGCACAGTGGCCGGCATCACTCCCGCTTTCCTACGCTGCCGAAATCTCCGAATTCATGGTCTACGCAGACGAAGCCTATGGATTGGAGATCACGGAGGCGCTTTCCGGAGCAATTGGAGCCGCTATCGCAGCCGACCCGATCGACGCTTTCCACGAATTGAACGACGTCATATCGCATTCGCTCAGACTGCTGGATGTGCTGGGCATCTATGTTGGCAAGCGCGCGCCCAATGGCAGGCGCAAGGCGATCGGCCGGAAATACGCTGCGGCGTTCGCCAAGGCGCCGCTCGCGGCGTCGATCTCGTCCGCGAAGAAGCGCGATTATCAAAGCTGTGCGATGCTGCTGTCGTTCCTGCATGACGTCGCGCGCGAGACGTTCGGCACGGTTGTCCGATCTATCGATTGGGACGCAGTGAGCAGGACGATCGGCGACGACTGGTCCCGCAGCGGTGGCGACGGAGAAGTGCTGCTCGGCGTCGCCTTCGGCGATCCCCAAGTCAGGCCGGCACTCAGAAACCTAATCGCACCCCATCTTCCGGCCATGAACGTCATGGCAGCCCGCCTTGCGCTCATGTTCCCTGACCTCGCCATAGAACAGCTCGATGCAGGCCGCCTGGTCGGCTTCGATCATCGATGGGAATGGGCAGCGCTTATCACCGGTCATATCGCGGCGGTCCGCCCCGATCTTCTTGACCATCTGTTGCAAACCAACCTGAAAGAACTGGCGGATAGCCTATCGCAACAGCACCCCAATTATTTGCACGAGAAATTCGTTCTGCTGCGCATCCTAGCCGATGTCGCGCCCAATGCGTTCGACCGTCTGCTGAGCCTTATCGACCCGGTCGATGCTGCGATCGGCTGGCGCAAAGCGCTCCGAGGAATTCGGAATGAGTATGAGCGCGACGCGCAGGCGAACGCCCGGGCGCTAGCTGCTTTTCTCGTCGAGCACGCACTGGAAAGACAGGACGCAGTCGGTGCCATGGCGCGCGACCTGCGCGAGACCTTTCCTCGCGCGTCTAGTCCCGATGCGAAAACCCTCGAGTCTCCAGGCCCTTATGCCGCGATTGACCATCACAACGCATGAAGGAGTGCGGAGAACCCTAGACCTAGCTGCAGAAAATAGGGCCTGCGGCGGAGGCAATGGCGAAGAGGAGGCGCTTGTGTGAAGCGACAGAAATAGGTGCCTCACAGCTTTAAACCTGACAGTCGGCAACCGGCCCATTTCCCGCCATTGAGTTCGTTGCATGCTTACGACCGCAATTGGGCCGTTTTCGGACTGACAGCTTCTGGGCGACTTAAATCGAAAATTGGACATTCGTTCACGCGGCTGTTGAAGCCGCTAAGACCCATTTCCGGACGTTAGCGGAGCAATTGCGGCTCGCCGCATTCAGCCGCTCGTTAATGTTCGGCTTGGACATGGTGCGACGGTTTGGGAGCGGGAGGGTTACGATTTAACACATCACAACCGCGCCACTCGCAATCCGGCGGGTCCATGCGAAGGCTTAGTGAGATCAGGACAGCTTTCGGGCCAGATCCTTCCAAGCCACCTTCGCGACGCTCGGGTTTTTTAACCAAGATGGCATGTTACGCGGCGGTGTATCGCCCTTGTACATAGCTATGACTCGTTTGCCGAGTTCTAAGCTTGTCTTTACCTCCCACTCGACCCATTGGCTGCGCGCGGTATTTTCGGAAACATATACCACCGTTGTCGAGGACTGGTTGATACGGTCCTTGAGCCGCGAGCGGATGTATTCGGCTCGTTCGCTGTTATACGGCTCACGCACGGAACGATCGTTGAATTCGATGTCGCTGTTCTCGTTCTTGGCATGTGCTCGGACGAGGTTGACCTCGTCAATGTCCTTCATCGAAAAACTGATAAATACGTTCCGGCGCCCACCCTGCAGCGCCTCTTTCGCCTTCTGCTCCAGCCCTTTCACATCTCCCAGTCGACTGTAGCCGCCCCCGCCGCTGCCCCCCATCAGCCCTCTCCCTCGAAAATAAACTCACGGCAGGCGATGCACGCACCGCAGGGCTCGGCTTCCCCTAGATGACACGAATATGAACCCGAGAGCCCCTTCTCTTCGGCTAGCCGCACCACGTCGCGCTTGTGGAACGCCGCAAGCGGCGCGAGTACACGGACGGGCTTAGCCACTGCCATCGCGAGGGTCGTCTCGGCCGACTTTAGAAAGCCTCCGGTTTGATCGGGAAAGAGGCTGGTATCCTCGTGCAGCAAACCGATGGAGACGGCGTCCGCGCCAACCTGTGCGGCATAGGCCGCAGCGGTCAGCAAAAACAGGAGGTTCCGTCCCGGTGTATACGCATCCTCGTATACCCGTTGGCCCGTATCGGTGAGCCCGGATCGGATGAGCTGGCCAAATCCACTGAGACTCGCCGTGGCCGGCGCAGGAAGTCCCAGCCGCTCCATGCCTCGCAGACAGGCCGTGAACTCTTGATCGCGGGCGCGCTGGCCGTAGTCGATAAACAGCGGATATTGCGTCAAGCCCTCCTCCTTGGCGAGACACGCCACGAGGAAGGAGTCAAGACCGCCGGAAACAAGTGTGACGACGCTCATTCAGCCCTCTCTAGTCACTCTGGCGTTCGCGACACGCATGACGATCCAAACGGCCCAGTCCAAAAACCCGACGGGCAAGCCAAAGCCCGCGGCGTGATCCCTCAGTGCGATCTCGTCCCGTCGATAGTCCGCCATCCTGCGCATCGGCTTCGGATCCGCAGTCAGACCCATCATCATCATGTAACTGATGAGATGACGATCAAGAACTGCTAGATCATAACTTGCCCCGATATTTCGGAGAAACATGCTTGCCTGTTTCGGCCCCAACCCCTTGGCATTGGTGACCAACCATCCCCGGGCTATCTCGATGTTGCCGAAACTCTCAAGCAGGTCGGAAAGCCCCTTCGCTTCCCGCCGCACCTCAACGACCGTCGCGGTCAACTGGCGAGCACGACTGTCGGGAAACCGATATCGCCGCGATGCTCCACCTACGTCGAACGGACATCTCAACAGTTCCGCCATCGCAACCTCTAGGTCGCGCGGTGCGACCCCCTCCTCCATTAACAGGCCACTTGCCTCCAACCGGACGGCTGCGGCCTGCGCCGTCTCGTATGGAACCTGGCTGCTCAGCACGCAGCAGGCGAGCTCAGTCCACAGCCGGCTTTCAGTCCACAGCGGCGGGGGGTCCGCACTCAGCTGACGATCAATCTCGGCGCCGACTACACCCACGGCGTGGCGGATCCGCTCCGGTGACAGGAAGGCCATCAGAGCACGTCCGGGAGCGCATTCCGCGCCTGAATCAGCGCGCCCTTGGGCAGGAGGTGTGCGAGGAAGGCAACTAAGGCCTTGTCGTCGTGCAGCGCGTTTCGAAGCTTCTCGAGCCAGGTCTGATAGAAGTCGAGATTATGCATCACAGCCTTAGTCGTGTAGCTGACGGCGGGATCGAGCGCAGCCGACGCAGTGACGAGTGAGTTAGCGACCTCCGCCTGATACCTGAAGAGTTCGAATAGTTGAAAGTGATGCAACTGGGAATGTTCGGCGTCGAACGTGTACCTGCACCACTCGAGACCATCGAAGCTGTCAGCACCGGCAGCAGACAGGAGCGCGAGGCTGATGGGATTTCCCGCCCCGAGGATGTGGATCGGTTGGTAGCGCCCCAGGCCCTTGAGGGCTTTGCGGATGGCCACCATGGTCCGCGCCCGCTCGAACACTCCCGAGCCCAGCTCTCGCTCGGGAATGGCGATCATCACGGGTTCGAGGGCCTGCGCCACCAGACGCACCACCGGGCCGGCCATATCGGTCTTAAAGTCGTCGTTAGGCAGCTGCGGCAGATGCACGATGGGAATGATCGGCGCTGGACTCAGCTTAGCAGTACGCTTCGCCGCGGAGATAGCGGCCCTGGCGACCCTGTCAGCATTTCCACGTGGATTAAGCTCATCGAAAGCGAATGCGAGATCGTGGGGGGTCTTCTCCAATGCAACCTTGAAGGTTTCGAACGTCCACGCTCGGTCCTCACGCCGCGCTTTTTCGTAGTTGCCGGAATCCAACAGAATGGTGGCGCCGCGTCTGCGGCGCCGCTCGAGAGTTTTGATCAGGCTTTTGGGGGCGTCCGGACCGGTATCGTAGGCAGAGACAAGAATCGTCTCCGCCCCAAACATATCAAGCGTCCGGAGCGCCGCAGCGGGAGCCAGCCGGGTCTCGTGAGAGGAGACCGAGAAGAAAAAGATCGGCAATTCCACGGCGCCATTCATCGTTAGTCGCTGCGGGCGTTCGTCGGGCCGCCGCCTCTCGATCGCAACACGAATGCGCTCCACAAGGGAGGGTATCTCCGGTCGATCGCGTTCGCCTGCCCAGCCAAGCATTTCGCTCGCCTGTAGGCTTCCGTAGCCCATCGGCGCCTCTACATCGTGGATGCGGACGGGGAGGATGGCCACCCCCGCCTTCCGTGCGATTTCCAGTTCATCGTGCATATGCGCGTTCAGGGTCGCCGCTGCGGACCAGACGGGAACCAAGACCTCGCACGTGCGGATTTGCGTTTTGATTTCCGCCCGATAGTCACCGGAGACAAGGTGTCGGTCCCACCAGACCGACCAATCTTGTTCCAGCATGGCCTCCAGCGCGGGCGGGATTCCTGATGCGTCGTGGCGCGCATAGATGATGCATATGTCCACCAAACAGATTCCGTCCCTTGTCCTCTAACCGAGTTGCTCGGCGTCCCGCTCGGGCGGCGCCCCGCCCGCTTCGGCCGGAGGCTCTCTCGAGCTAATCCAGCAGCTCCAATAAAGCGCCGTGGTGAAATCTCCCGTTCGCAGCACGCCCTCCGGCGATGTCGAGTCTGTCTCGCGAAGTACGACCATCCTGCCAGCGTCAACGCGCCGCGCCAGTTCGGCGAGGGCGGCCGGTTCGATCTGGTCAGCTAAGACAAGAAACGCTCCGTTGGCTGGGAGATCGCCCGACGGGTCGTCCAATCGGAGGACACGCACTCCCAGCTGCTGAAGCCGCCACGCCGCCTCCTCGCACAGCCAGCGATCGGCAAGACGTGCCGTGGAGCCGACCAAATGAACCTGCCCGTCGCTACGCGCGTATATCGCTCGGCCGCGGGTGGGCCCGTCCCACGGCCGCGGCAAAGGGAGCACGCGGCTTGCCGCATATTGGGACACGCAACGTGAAGCAGCATGCGCGGCTTCGACGGGATCTCGCCCGAGATGCGCCCATGCATAGGTAAACGCGGCACTGAACACGTCACCGGTGCCGATCTTGAAAATCGAATCCGACCAGAAGGCAGGCACCCAGGCAGATGACCGGCCCCGCGTGTGCACGAACGCCCCTCGGACGCCGCATTTGGCCACAACGACCTCCACACCGGATGCGACAAGGGCGCGCGCAGCCCCGTCAAGATCGTCGTGTCGGGAAGCAGCTCGCAATTCCTGAGCGTTTAGCACGACGGCAAGCTCCTGCGCCGAGGAGCCGTTCCGGCCGAAGGGCTCAAACTCTCCGACACTCTGGGGATCGTAAACGACCCGTCGTCCGCGCACGATCGCCTCACCCTCGACGAAGCCAAATCGCAGAACAGCATCGCCAGCGGCCCAGATAGGAGGCCGGCGTTGGATGTCGGAGCGTAGAGGGGCGAGGACCGGATCCGACAAGGGGTGAAAATAGGCGAATGCCAACGCGCTTGCGCTGTCGGCCGCTCTGACGTCGATGCCCGCTGCTATGAAAGGATACAGCTCGGCTTCGCGCGCTTTCGGAAAATAGGTGTGAAGGGCCACAGGTCCCTGGCCGATCAAAGCCTGCGCGGCCCGTCCACCCGAACCGTAAAGCGCCCGCCAATGAGGCGCTTCGCAGGCTTCGAAGTAGCAGCCGCCAGCGATGACGATCGGTTCCACGGCCGCTTAGTCAGTTCGAACGGTCGCGCAGGGCCGACCGTCTGGCGAGCCACTGCGTGTGTTCACGGGAGAACGCTTCCTCAGCGTCGTCAATGAAGATCGCCAGGGCAGCGTCGTCCGCGATCTCGGGAGCACGCGACTTCAATATTCCGATCTCGGCGGCGGTGAGCCCGTAGGAGGCACCAAGTTCGTTGAAACGCTTGATCTGCATCCATCCGAGAACGGACGCTCCGAGGAGGACCAGTGGGTCGGGATGAGCGTAGATCCAACCGGGCTGGTCCAGCCGGATCAGAAGCACGACGAACGCGATCACGTATAAGCAGCCGAGAGCGACCGCGAACCTCCGACCAGTGGTCGAGTTCGATTTGGACTTTTTGCTGTACCAGTCGAGCTGGTCATCCACGCGGTCCCGCATATAAACGTCTAGCCGTTCAGATCGCGGCAACATGCGAAGCGCCTCCATCTCGCCGGTGATTTGGTCGCCTCCTGCGCTACCGCCGTCGAACTGCGAGCCTATGCTGCGGTTGGCGTCAAGCAGCTCTTGCAGCATCTGACGCAAACGGCTCCGATCCTCCGCGTCGTGTTCGAAGGGTTTGGCGATCATGGCGAACTTCCAGGAGATGGTCTTCACCGATTCCGCCAAAGCGCGCGCCTGATACCAGCGCTGTTCAGGATTCAGGACTGATCGGACGACAAGCGTAGCGAGCGCCGCCCCCAACAGCATGCCGTACGGGATAATGTAACGCCGATCAGGGATCATATTGATGCTGAGGACGGCAACCGCCAGGAGCGCCGTATATTCCGCCAGCACTAGGCCGAAGTACAGCGACTGCTGACGATCGGAGGCGCGATCCGCAATGCCGTGGAGAGCGGGAAACTTCATGCCACCTTCCGCCAGCCTTCACTGGCCATAGAACTATAACTCACCCGGCGACGGGATGTCGGCCACCGCCACATCCGGCGGGAACGCGCCTAGGATATGAGCCTTCGACTCCTGGTAGGTTTCGATTTCCCATAGAGCAGGCTGCTCCCCCATGAACCTGCCCTCGAACTGATCGCCCTCATGCTGCTTGCCCAAGGAGTATGCGCAGTTCGCAAGCGTCGCCAACACCCAGCGCCGGTCGGATCGTTCATCGAAGGACGGCGTTTCAATCAAGAGCGATAGGGTCTCGAACAGCACCGTCCGAACCTTCCGCGCGCTCAGACGATCGTATAGGGCTTCGTCCGGATCCGCCTGCAACGCCTGCCTGAATTCGTAACACAGGGCTAGATTTTCGCCGTTGTAGTAATCCCGCCGGACCTCGAAGCCTCGTCCATAGTAGCGGATGGCGGCATCGAGCTGAGCCCGATCACTCGTCAGATGCCAGAGCCGCTTGCGAATCGCACCGGTGATCCCGAGAGTCTCCGGATCGTTAGACGCGTCGGGGCTCAGCTGATCCATGATCCGCAGACCCGCTATCAACGCCTCCAACGGCGAAGGCTTCTTCGTCTTGTAGGTCGCCAAGCCAAGCTGCTGGATGATAAACGGGTCCGGACCCTTCAGATGGGCGGCCGCCTGAAACGCTTGCACCGCGCCCTCAGGATCGCTGGCCTTCATCGCCGCCTCACCCCTTTGCATCAGTTCCGAAAGCCTCTCCTGAGCGGCCTCAGTCTCGTCGACCAGGTCGGAGAATTCCTCTTCGCTGAGCCTGGGCTGCATGAGCCGCGGAAGATAGGTGTAGACGGGGCTGTCCGTCCTGCCCGACGCCATAACCTCTTCGATCAGGATTCCTAAATCGCGGCTGGCGCGCTGAGCTTCACGTGCTCCGATGTCTTCACCGAGGTGATCGTACTCGAAGGTGTTGACGTGATTCAGGTCGAAATAGAGCCTGCCCTCGCGCTCCTTCATGATAATGGTGCAATTTGGCCGCAGCGCATGCCGCACCCCGAGCTCGTATACTGCGTTGACGTTACCCGTCGAAATGTCGGCGATTACGAGGTCGGACCGAAGCAGCATCTCGTACATGGGTGTGTCGATGATGCCGGAATGCGTTATCTCATCGGCCCTAATGCACCGCAAATTATGCTTCGCTGCGGCCGGTTCAATGATCGCCTCGTAGGTAGCGTCTAAGTCAATCGTCCGCCCGGATTCGAAGTCGGTTTTTTTACCGAAGCCCATTACAACGAAACATATGGCACGACTATCTTCGGTCATAAGATCAACACCGCTATATCCGAGATGATGGGGCCGGCGCGGGGGTCGACTGGGCGAGGCGCGGCCGCCCCGACAGGCGCCACCTATCCACGGATCAGTATCCGACTTTAGCGTCGTTCAGGGCATCGACGATCCGGTCCCGTTCAAAGCTGGTTGCCCAGGACGTGCCGACGTTCAACAACCCCGCAGGGGTGACGCTGGCCTTACTCAACTTCACCGCCGCCAGCTTGAGCTTGATATCGGACTGTTTCGCACGCGCAATCTCCCAAGTCATCCAGTCGCTGGTGCTACTCTTCTCGCCAACAATGACCAACAGGTGCGTGGCAGATTTCATTAACTTCGTCAGGGATGTCTTAATTACTCCAGCATCGTCACTGTTGATGGGGACATGAGGTCCACGACTGTCGAACTCGAAGTCGAAATTTGCATTGGCATCCCAAGCCTGAAGGAGGCGCTTGTACAGGGCATCCTCCGAGTGATCGTAGCTGACGAAAGCCTTTGTTTTTGCCATCACGCCCTCTGTCTTCAGATCCAAGATTCTCCTCGATCCGCGACAACCATACCGACGCGGAGATATGTGGCAACGCTTAGTTATAAGATGCTGCTGGTTTGGCTATGCTAACCCGCACGATCTACCCACAGCAATCGCGCACTCGCCGGTGGAGGCTCGGACGGGAGGAGCAGTCGGGCCTCCCAGCCATCCGGCGCCCTAGAACCGAGGCGGCCTCAGGATGATCATTGTCGGTCGGTCGAAGCTTGAGAAAGCGACGACCTGAACCCGGCAGGATGATGGCGGGGCCGGTTAGAGCTGTTAACCTGAAAGATCAATTAAGTTGCTACAGATGAACGAAAGGGCATGATGGATGTTTTATTGCTACAGAGCGGGCGTCCCGCTTTTCACCAAACGGGCACTTGAAGTCCCTGTCCCGCCGCTTGAACAAATGTCCGCTGTCTCGCGGTCATAGCTCAAAAGCGGACACGCCGCTTCCCACCCAAACACGTTCGTCGACGTGGGTTGAACGAATGGCCGCTTTCAGGGCATCCACTTGGGCCAACGAACGACCACAATTGGGGCGCAAAGCAGCCCTCTAAGCATGGTGTCCGACGGCCCCGGAAGTAGTGAGAACCGCGCTTGAGAACGCGCGCCGATAACGGCCATCCGCCGCCGCCGAACGCCGAAGACATAACGACTAAACCATTGGATCGACAACCTGTGCTTGCCAAGCGCGATCCGGTCGCCGAAGATTCCTCTTGATGAGAAAGGATGTCGATCACCTGCCGACAATGCAACAGGGCGAGCTGGAGCGGGTCCAGCGCGTACTGATGGAGGAGTTCGCCGAGGCCATCTCAAAGGCAACAATGCCCAGCCGCAGGAACGGCAAGATACTAAAGATTATCCTGTTCGGCTCATATGCACGGAACGATTGGGTCGACGAGCCAGAGAACGGCTACCAATCCGACTTCGACCTCCTTGTCGTGGTCAATCACGACGACCTCACCGACATCGCACATTACTGGTACGTCGCCGAGGACCGCATTCTGCGCGACGCTGCGATCGCGCGACCCGTCAACATCATCGTGCATTCGCTCTCTGAAGTGAACCAATCGCTTAAGCGCGGCGAGTATTTCTGGGTCGATATCGCTCGCGACGGCATCATCTTGTATGAGCTGCCCTGCCATCCGCTCGCTACGCCGATGCCGCTGACGCCGGTTGACGCCTATCAGATGGCTCATTCCTATTTCCAAGAATGGCTGAAAAAGATTGATAGCGGCATCAAGCTGTCAAAGTTCGCCATCGACGAAAACGAGCGTAAGGATGCCGCATTCCTGCTGCATCAGACGACGGAGCGCGCCTATATCTGCTTCCTGCTGGTGCGGACGCTCTATTTTCCGCGCTCACACAACATCAAGTTCCTGCGATCGCTCGCAGAGGACAGCGAACCGCGTCTGATCGACGCTTGGCCGCGCGAGCGCCGGCTCGACCGGCGGCGTTTCCAGCTGCTAAAGCGCGCCTATGTCGAGGCGCGCTATTCCACCGCTTATGAGATCACTGTCGAGGAGCTCAACGCGATCCTCGGCTCGGTTCGTCAGCTGCGCGACATCCTCGAGCTGGTATCGCGCGAGCGGCTTGATTACTTGCGGACCGCTGCTCGACTGTAGCGGGAGCGGGCGGTCTGTCCGCCAGACCTGACCGATGTCAGCCCAACAGGGCTCATCAGCGCCATTCTGTTTTCGAGGGGTTGAGCGGACGTTGAGGGCGTTCGGATCGACCTGATGTCGACCGGCGGGAGCCCTCGACGTGACGCCCACCAAATTGCTCATCGGACAGATCCTGGTCGTCCTCGCGATCGTCCTGGTGGGACTGTGGGCTGCGACACAATGGGCGGCGGCAATGCTGGCCTACCAGCCAGAGCTTGGTCACGCCTGGTTCCATGTCGCTGGCCTGCCGGTCTACCGACCCTGGGCGCTATTCTTCTGGTGGTATCATTTTGATGCCTATGCGCCGGACGTGTTCGACCGTGCTGGCACGCTGGCGGCGGCTAGCGGTTTGTTCGGCTGCGGTGCTGCGATCTTCGGCTCGTTGTGGCGGGCGCGTCAGGCGCGGCACGTCACGACCTATGGCTCGGCGCGCTGGGCGACGCATCGGGAGATCGAACGCGCCGGGCTGCTTGGCGATGCGGGCGTCATGCTGGGTCGCCTCGGCGCCCGCTATGTGCGGCATGACGGCCCCGAACATGTCCTAGTTTTCGCGCCGACTCGCTCGGGCAAAGGCGTTGGCCTCGTCGTGCCGACCTTGCTCAGCTGGACCGGCTCAGCGGTCGTCCACGACATCAAGGGCGAGAACTGGCATCTCACTGCCGGCTGGCGTTCGCGTTTCTCGCATTGCCTGCTGTTCAATCCGACCGACGCCCGGTCTGCCCGCTACAATCCGCTTCTCGAGGTCCGTCGCGGTCCCAATGAGGTGCGCGACGTCCAGAATATCGCCGACATCCTTGTCGATCCCGAAGGGGCGCTTGAGCGGCGGAACCATTGGGAAAAGACCAGCCATTCGCTTCTGGTCGGCGCGATCCTCCATATCCTCTATGCCGAGGAGGAGAAGACGCTGGCCCGCGTCGCGACCTTCCTTTCCGATCCGCAGCGGCCGTTCGTAGCGACGCTCCGCCGGATGATGACCACCAATCATCTCGGCAGCGAGCACACGCCGATAGTTCATCCAGTTGTCGCCTCTGCCGCCCGCGAACTCCTCAACAAGAGCGAGAATGAGCGCTCCGGCGTGCTGTCGACGGCCATGTCGTTCCTGGGGCTCTACCGCGATCCCACTGTCGCTGAGGTCACTTCTTGCTGCGACTGGCGCATTGTCGACCTGATCGAAGGCGAGCGGCCGGTGTCGCTCTATCTCGTCATTCCGCCATCGGATATTTCGCGGACCAAGCCGCTCGTTCGCCTGGTGCTCAACCAGATCGGCCGGCGCCTCACCGAACGCCTTGATCAGTCAGCCGATCATCGGCGGCACAAACTGCTCGTAATGCTCGACGAGTTTCCGGCGCTTGGGCGGCTCGACTTTTTCGAGACCAGCCTCGCCTTCATGGCAGGCTATGGCATCCGCGCCTTTCTGATCGCCCAGTCGCTGAACCAGATCGAAAAGGCGTATGGCGAACACAATTCGATCCTCGATAATTGTCATGTCCGCGTCGCCTTTGCGACCAATGACGAGCGAACCGCCAAGCGTATCTCTGACGCGCTCGGCACGGCAACCGAACAGCGCGCCATGCGCAACTATGCAGGCCACCGGCTCGCGCCCTGGCTGGCCCATGTCATGGTCAGCCGTCAGGAAACCGCTCGCCAGCTCCTGACGCCGGGCGAGGTGATGCAGCTCTCGCCCGACGAGGAACTGGTCCTCGTCTCCGGCATGGCGCCGATCCGCGCCAACAAGCTCAGGCATTTTGCCGACCGCAATTTTACCGCTCGGCTGGCCCCACCGCCCGTGCTCGCCGAGGGTGGCTATCTAGACCGTCCTGCCGTGCGCCCTGACGATTGGAGCGGCATTGT
The DNA here is from genome assembly GCF_049889035.1 of Sphingomonas eleionomae. Taxonomy (NCBI): domain Bacteria; kingdom Pseudomonadati; phylum Pseudomonadota; class Alphaproteobacteria; order Sphingomonadales; family Sphingomonadaceae; genus Sphingomonas; species Sphingomonas eleionomae. Next base: position 617,044 of record NZ_JBLTWP010000002.1, read on the forward strand.
CCGCAGCCCGGACGCACGGCTTGGCCGTTTGGATAGCGCCGAGGCCCTGGCGGAAGAAGGGGGGCTCGAGCAGCAGCGCCATCCCGGCCTCCCCGAGGCGCCGGGCACTAAAGGGGAACCAGCAGCGGACCCTGCGCTGGCCCTTGCCGAGGACGATGACCTGGTCGCCGACCAGCGCGCGATGGACCAGGCGCGCGGTCTCAGCGTGGTCGCCCGTGGCTATGCCCTCAACGAGGGCAGCGACCATGATCTTGTGCCGGGGATCTGAACCATGAAGGTCCGCCAGAACCTCTATATCGATCGCGAGCTGAGCGACGCGCTCGAAGCGCTTGCCGCCGGTACGGCCGGTAACAAGTCGCGGCTCGTCAACGATGCGCTTGCCGACTGGCTGTCGCGTCGCGGGACCAAGCAGGTCGATGATCTGCTCAAACTGAGGCTCGACCGGATCAGCCGCGAGATCGGCCATGCGCGCCGCGACATCGACGTCCTGCTCGAAAGCCTGTCGCTGTTCGTCCGCTATCAGCTGATGGTGACCGCCCCGCTGCCGGATGCCGATGCCGCCGCCATCGCGGTCGGTCGGGACCGGTTCGAGAAGTTCGTTGCCCAGGTCGGTCGCCAGCTTGCCGCTGGCAAGCGCAGCATCGGCCATGCTCCCGATTTGGAGGAACCGGCATGAGCGGTACGTCCGATACCGTGTCGGAAGGGCGGCGCCGGGCGATGCTGCGCACCGCCATGGGCCCGACCATCGCGGCGGCCCTTGCCGACCCCCTGGTGCTTGAGGTGATGGTCAATCCCGATGGGGCCCTTCGCCTCGACCGGTTGGGCGAGGGTCGCACCGATACGCTCATTCGGTTCGATCCTGCCCAAGTCGAGCGGATCATCCGCCTTGTTGCCTCGCATGCCAAGACCGAGGTGCATGGCGACCGGCCGATCGTGTCGGCTGAACTGCCGCCGCATGGCGAAGGGGCAGGGGAACGGTTCGAGGGCCTGTTGCCGCCAGTCTCGCTCGGTCCCTGCTTCTCGATCCGCAAGCCCGCCACCCGGCTCTATACCCTGATGGACTATGTCGCTGATGGCATTCTGTCAGCGGAAATGGCGCGCCTCTTATCGCTCGCGGTCGTTGAGCGCCGGAATATCCTGATTGCGGGCGGCACCAGCTCGGGCAAGACGACGCTTGCCAATGCGCTGCTCGCCGAGATGGCGAATCTCGACGAGCGCGTGCTGCTCATCGAGGATACGCGCGAGCTCCAATCGCCCGCTCCCGATACCGTGGCGCTTCGCACCCGGCCCGGCAGCATTTCCATGGCGGACCTTGTCCGCTCGACGCTTCGCCTGCGGCCCGATCGGATCATTGTCGGTGAAGTGCGCGGCCCCGAGGCGCTCGACATGCTGAAGGCCTGGAATACCGGCCATCCGGGCGGGATCGCCACGGTGCATGCCAATGGCGCGGCGGCCGCGCTCACGCGCATCGAACAGCTGGTCCAGGAGGCCGTGGTCACCGTGCCGCGCCGGCTCATTGCCGAGGCGATCGACATGGTCGTGTTTATCGCAGGACGTGGCACCGGCCGACGGATCGAGACGATCGCCGAGGTCACCGGCCTCGATGCGCAGGGCGACTACCGCCTTCACGACCTCACCCCCTCCCTGACCCCCCGATGATGGAGATTGAATGATGTCCGACACACTTTCCGCTCGCCGCTTTCCCCGGGCCATGCCCCTCATCGCGCTTGGCATGGTGATTATCGCCGCCGATGCCTGGGCGAGCGGCTCCGGCATGCCCTGGGAAGAACCGCTCCAGCAGGTGCTGGAATCCGTCCAGGGGCCCGTCGCCAAGATTGTCGCGGTGATCATTATCATCGTCACTGGCCTGACCCTTGCCTTTGGCGAGACGGCAGGCGGGTTTCGGCGCCTGATCCAGATCGTATTTGGCCTGTCGATCGCCTTTGCCGCTTCGTCCTTTTTCCTGTCCTTTTTCAGCTTTGGCGGCGGGGCGCTCGTCGCATGAGCACCCTTAGCCCGATCGAAGGCTTTGAGGTGCCGATCCATTCCAGCCTTGGCCAGCCAATCCTCTTGGGCGGCGCGCCGCGCGGGCTTGCAATCGTCAACGGCACCATTGCTGCGGCGCTCGGCCTTGGGCTCCAGCAATGGCTGGCTGGCCTTGCGATCTGGGCAATCGGCCACAGCCTTGCCGTCTTCGCCGCCCGGCGCGATCCCGACTTCGCGCCGGTGCTGCTCCGCCACCTGCGCCAAAAAGGCGAGCTTTCATGCTAGCGCTCCATGAATATCGCCGGCGCGCCGACCGGCTCGCTGACCATCTGCCCTGGGCGGCGCTCATTGCCCCTGGCGTCATTCTCAACAAGGATGGCAGCTTCCAGCGCACGCTTGGCTTTCGGGGTCCCGACCTTGAAAGCGCAACCGAGGCCGAACTGGTCGCGGCATCGGCGCGCGCCAATAATGTGCTGAAGCGCTTTGGCTCGGGCTGGGCACTGTTCTTTGAGGCCGAGCGCCGCGAGGCGCTCGGCTATCCGAAAAGCCGCTTTCCTGATCCCGTCTCCTGGCTGGTCGACGAGGAACGCCGTGCCGACTTCGAAGCCCAGGGCCAGCATTTCGAGAGCCGCTATTATCTGACCCTGCTTTGGCTGCCGCCCGCCGACAGCAGCGATGCCGCTGGCCGTTTCATGGTCGATCGGCCCGGCCATGACGGGGTGCGGGACTGGCGCGGCGACCTTGCCCGCTTCATCGCTGAAACCAACCGCGTCCTCGACCTGCTGTCGGGCTTCATGCCCGAGGTGCGCGCACTCGGCGATGCCGAGACGCTTACCTATCTCCACGGCACGGTGTCCGACCGGCGGCATGCTGTCGCCGTCCCCGATACGCCCATTTATCTCGACGCCTTGCTTGCCGACACGCCGCTTGCCGGCGGCCTCGAGCCCAGGCTTGGTGAGCAGCATCTGCGCACCGTCACCTTGCTCGGCTTTCCGAGCCTTAGCCGCCCCGGCATTCTCGATGCACTGAATGCGGCAGATTTCGGCTATCGCTGGACCACCCGCTTCATCGCGCTCGACAAGACCCATGCGACCCAGGCGCTCACCCGCATCCGCCGGCAATGGTTCAACAAGCGCAAATCCGTGACCGCGCTGCTGCGCGAGGTGCTCTATAACCAGCCCGCCCAGCTGCTCGACAGCGATGCCGACAACAAGGTGGTCGATGCCGACCTCGCGCTTCAGGAGCTGGGCGGCGACCATGTCGCCTTTGGCTATCTGACGGCAACGATCACGGTGGCGGATGCCGACCCGGTCCGCGCCGATGAGAAGCGCCGCGCGGTCGAGCGAATCGTCAATGGGCTCGGCTTCACTTGCGTCCGCGAAACCATGAATGCGGTCGAAGCCTGGCTCTCGTCGCTGCCGGGCCATGCCTATGCCAATGTCCGCCAGCCGCTCATTCACACGCTCAACCTCGCCCATCTGATGCCGCTCTCGGGCATCTGGGCAGGCCCGGACACCAACCGGCATCTGGGTGGACCGCCGCTCCTTCATGCCCAATGCTCGGGCACGACGCCGTTCCGCTTGTCGACCCATGTCGGCGATGTCGGCCATATGCTGATTGTCGGGCCGACAGGGGCAGGCAAGTCGGTGCTGCTCGGGCTGATCGCGCTCCAGTTTCGCCGTTATACCGGTGCGCAGCTCATCCTGTTCGACATGGGGTTCTCGGCCCGGGTGCCCGTGCTGGCAATGGGCGGATCGCATCATGTGCTGGGCGGCCAGGGCGACGAGACCGGTCTCGCTTTCCAGCCGCTTCGGCGCATCGATGACCCGGTCGAACGCGCCTGGGCCGCCGAATGGCTGGCAGGCCTGCTTGCCCATGAGCAGGTCGTCATCACCCCCGAGGTCAAGGATGCGCTCTGGTCAGCGCTTGGCAGTCTTGCAACCGCACCCATTGAAGAGCGGACGCTCACCGGCCTTGCCATGCTACTTCAGTCAGCGCCGCTCCGGGTCGCTCTGACGCCTTACACCATGGAGGGTCCTTATGGCCGGCTGCTCGACGCAGCCGACGAGACGCTCGCCTTTGCCGATATCCTCTGCTTCGAAACCGAGGCGCTGATGCAGCAGCCGGGCGTCGTTGCGCCTGTGCTCCACTATCTCTTCCACCGCCTCGAGGCGCGGTTTGACGGGCGCCCGACGCTCCTCATCATCGACGAGGCCTGGAGCCTTCTTGACGATCCGCTCTTCGCCTCGCGCATCCGCGAATGGCTGAAGACGCTCCGCAAGAAGAATGTCGCGGTCATTTTCGCCACCCAGTCGCTTGCCGACATTACGGAAAGCAGCATTGCGCCAGCGATCATCGAGAGCTGCCCGCAGCGGATCCTCCTGCCCAACGATCGGGCCATCGAGCCGCAGGGCCGGCAGGCTTATGCCCGGTTCGGCCTTAATGATCGCCAGATCGACCTGATCAGCCGGGCAACGCCCAAACGCCATTATTATCTCCAATCGGCGCGCGGCAATCGCCTGTTCGAGCTGGGCCTTGGTCCCGTCGCGCTCGCCTTGTGCAGCGCGTCCGGCCCGGAATGGACAAGACGGATCGATACCCTGCTCGCCGAGCACAGCGCTGCCGGCTTTCCTGGCCACTTCCTGCGCGCCGCCGGCCTCGACTGGGCCGCCGAGCTGCTCGGCCAATTTCCCATCCCCCACGCCCCAGAGGAGAACTGACCATGCACCGTCTGATCCCCATGTTGCCGCGTCGGCACGCCATTGCTGCTGCGCTTGCTGCTGCTTCCCTCCTGTCGCTCGGAATGGCGCTGTCATCGCCTGCCTCGGCGCAGATCGCCGTCTTCGACCCCAGTAATTACAGCCAGAATCTGCTGACCGCCGCCCGGACGCTCCAGCAGATCAACAACCAGGTTCGTTCGCTCCAGAACGAAGCCAATATGCTTCTTGCCCAGGCGAAGAACCTGAAGACGATCGATTTTCCCGAAATGCAGGCGATTACTGAGCGCCTCCAGGCAATCGACCGACTGATGGGTCAGGCCCAGGGCCTCGATTTCCGTATGTCGGGTCTCGACGCGCAGCTTCGCCGCCTGTTCCCTGAGGCATTGAGCGAGGCGCTGTCCACCGATGACCGGATTCGCGCCGCGCGTCAGCGGCTCGAAGCCGCCATGTCGGCCTATCGCGAGACCATGACCGTCCAGGCGCAGGTGGCCGAGAATGTCACAGCCGATGCAAGCCTGCTCACTGGTATCCTGGCGCGCAGCCAGGGAGCCGAAGGCGCGCTGCAGGCAGCCCAGGCAAGCAACCAGCTGCTCGCACTTAGCGCCAAGCAGCAGTTCCAGATCCAGCAGCTGATGGCCGCCCAATATCGCGCCGATGCCACCGAGGCCGCCCGACGCGCTCAGGCTGAGGCTGAAGGGCGAGCGGCCACCAGGAAGTTTCTCGGGTCGGGCTCCGCCTACACGCCCCAATAGGCGGGGCCTCACCCGAGGGCGGCGGCGGATTGCTTTTCGCCGTCGCAGCCGCGGGGCGTGGTCATGCTCCCCCCGCCACGTCCCGCGGCACCCTTTAATGATCGAGAAGGACATGCATCGTGCAGGACCTGAACGTCATCGACCGCTTCATGGAAGCCTTTATCCGCTATATCGATAGCGGGTTCGGGCTGCTTGGACCCGATGTCGCGTTCCTCACGACGACGCTCATTGGCATCGACATCACCCTTGCCGGGCTCTTCTGGGCGATGGGCGGCGAACAGGATGTGATTGGCCGCTTCCTGAAGAAAATCCTCTATATCGGCGCGTTCGCGCTGATCCTGAACAGCTTTGCGACGCTTGCCGACATCATCTTCCGCTCTTTTGCCCAGGCAGGGCTGACAGCGGGCGGCGGCACGCTGTCATCGGAGGATCTCCTCAAGCCCGGGCGCCTCGCCGGCACCGGATTCGAGGCCGCTTGGCCGCTTCTTGAACAGGCATCGAGCATGATGGGCTTTGTCGGCTTTTTCGACAATTTCCTGACCATTGCCGTTCTCCTGTTCGCCTGGGCGATCGTCATCCTCGCTTTCTTCATTCTTGCCGTGCAGATGTTCGTGACGATCATCGAGTTCAAGCTGACCAGCTTGGCCGGCTTCATCCTCGTGCCGTTCGCGCTGTGGAACCGCACCAGTTTCCTTGCCGAGCGCGTGCTCGGCAATGTCGTCTCTTCCGGCATCAAGGTCATGGTGCTCGCGGTCATCGTCGGCATCGGCTCCAATTTCTTCGCCGAATTCACCGCCTCAATGCAGAGCCAGGAGCCTGATCTTGGGCGGGCCATGAGCCTCATGCTCGGCGCGCTTGCCCTGTTCGGGCTCGGCATCTTTGGTCCCGGTATCGCCTCCGGCCTTGTCGCTGGTGCCCCGCAGCTTGGCGCGGGTGCTGCGGTCGGCACCGCGCTTGGCGCTGCCAGCGTTGCAGCGCTGGGTGGCGGGGCAGCGATCGGCGCCGCCCGGCTCGCTGGCGCCGGTGCGCTCGGCGCTGTGCGTGCCGGGACGGCCATGGGGTCAGCGGCACAGACGGCCTATACGCTTGGCCAGGAAGCTTCGGGCTCCTCGAGCATCGGCGCTGGCCTCAAGGGCGTCGGCCAAGCGGTCGCAGGTGCGGCGCGCCAGCGCGCCGGATCGGCGTTGGGCCTCAAGGCCGCCGCCGAATCGGGTCGGGCGTCGGCCTGGGCAGCCCTTGGCGGCACTGGCGGTGCCCAGCCCATGGCCGCATCGAGCGAGGCTGCGGCGCCCTCCTGGGCGCAGGCCATGCGGCGCCAGCAGGACGCGCGGCATCACCGCCATATCGCCATCCAGGCCCTCAAGGAGGGCGATCGCGGCGGTGCCTCGGCAACACCGGACATCAAGGAAAAGGAGGAATAGGCCATGCGCTTCAAGCGAAGCGTCCAACGCTATGGGCGTACCCCGGAACCCGAAACCCCCTATCAGCGCGCCGGCCAGATCTGGGATGAGCGTATCGGTTCGGCGCGGGTGCAGGCACGCAATTGGCGGCTGATGGCCTTTGGCGGCCTGGGTCTCACCGCCGCCATGTCGGCAGCGCTTGTCTGGCAGTCGTTGCAGAGCAGGGTCGTCCCCTATGTCGTCGCGGTCGACCGCCTGGGCGAGGCAAGGGCAGTGAGCGAAGCCGAGCGCGACTATCAGCCAAGCGACGCACAAGTCGCCTGGCACCTTGCGCGCTTTATCGAGCAGGTGCGCTCGGTTTCGCTGGATCCGGTGCTGATGCGCCAGGACTGGCTTTCCGCCTATGATTTTGTCACCCGGCGCGGTGCGCAGTTCTTGGGCGATTATGCGCGCACCGCCGATCCGTTCGGGCGAGTGGGCGAGCGGGCGGTGTCCGTCCAGGTAACGAGCGTCGTTCGCGCATCGGACCGCTCCTTCCAGGTCAAATGGACCGAAACCGTCTATGAGCGCGGTAATCGGACCGGCACGTCTAACTGGACCGGCATTTTGACCGTGATGCGCAAGGGCCCGAGCTCGGCCGAGACCCTGCGCCGCAATCCGCTCGGCCTTTATGTCGATGCCATCGACTGGAGCCGTGAGCTCGACCCCGTACCCACCCCACCGCCATCGTCCGCGCCTCAATCGGCCGAGCCGCCGGTAGACGTTTCAGGCGTGCCGCGCGGATCGCCCCTCGACCCGACCCTCGGGGCCGATCCCGCCCCCAATATGCTCCAGGAGAACAGGCCATGACCCGTCCGCTTGCCCTATCCGCCCTGGCTGCGCTCATCGCCAGCCCGGTTGCTGCGCAGTCCAATCCGTCAACGTCTGCCAACCCATCCCGGTCCGGTGTCGCGGCAATCCGCGCTGCCAACGCCCAGGCAACTATCGACCCTCGAGGTGCTGACTTCATTAACGCAAGTGCGGTCTATCCCTTTGCCGCAGGCACGATCTACCAGGTCTATACCGCCCCCGAACGCGTGACTGATATTGCGCTTCAGCCGGGCGAGACCCTGGTTGCCGTGGCAAGCGGCGATACGGTCCGCTGGGTGATCGGGGACACGGCAAGTGGCACTGGGCCTCATAAGCAGGTCCATATTCTGGTGAAGCCTTTCTCCTCAGGGCTCAGCACCAATCTTGTCATCACCACGGATCGGCGAACCTATCATCTTGCGCTTGCCAGCACGCGCGGGTCGGCGATGGCGGCCTTGTCCTGGAGCTATCCCCAGGATGCCCTGCTGGCGATCCGCCGCGCGCAGGAAGCGGCGGCGGCCGCCGCGCCGGTGGCTACTGGCCTTGAGGTCGAACGGCTCGATTTCGCCTACCAGATTTCAGGCGATCGCCCGCCCTGGCGTCCGCTTCGCGCCTTTGATGACGGGAGGCAGACCTTTATCGAATTCCCGCCCTCGCTTGGCCAGGGCGAGGCCCCGCCGCTGTTTCTTCTCGATCCGAACGGGGAGGCGCAGCTGGTCAATTACCGGCTGCGTGGCCGCTTCTATGTCGTCGACCGGTTGTTCGACAGGGCAGAGCTGCGGCTCGGCACCAAGCGCCAGCAAATTGTTCGGATCAGTAAAGCCGGGCGGAGGACGTCATGACGGATGCCATCCCCTCCGGCGACACAGCACCGCCGGCGAAGGTCGATCCGGAAAGTCTCGTCCTTCGTGCCCAGCCAGTACCTACCATCCGCTTCAAGCGCGGGCTGGTGATCGGCCTTGCCGGTGTCGCCATCCTCGCCATCGTCTTGACGGCCTGGCTTGCGCTGTCGCCGCCGAGCTTCAAGCTGACGGACCAGCCCAATGATCTTGCCGAGCCGGCCAAGGCGCCAAGCGACGCGCTGGACGATCTACCGCTGAGCTATGCCGACGCGCCCAAGCTGGGACCACCGCTCCCCGGCGATCTTGGGCGGCCGATCCTCAAGCACCAGCAGTCGATGGCGGCGGACATGACCGCACAACCGGACGCACAGGAACAGTCGGCGCGTGCGGCACGGGAACAGGCGGCGGCGGAGCGCAAGGCAGCCCGCGAATCAGCCCTGCTGGTTGCGACGGGCACCCGGGCTGTAGCGGACGAGGCTCTGGCGCCAGTGGCCGTGCCCACGCCGGTGATGGCCGATACCCCAAAATCACCGCTAGACCTTGAGCGCGATCCCAATGCGCAGCAGCGCAAGATGGACTTCCTGCAGGCATCGGACAATGGCGGCGGCATCAGTCCGCACAGGATCCGTCCGGCAGCATCGCCCTATCTGCTGTCCGCTGGTAGCGTCATCGCAGCGAGCCTCATCACCGGGCTCCGGTCGGACCTGCCCGGTCTGGTTACCGCACAGGTCACCGAGCCCGTCTTCGACACTGCGACCGGCCGAATCCCCCTGATCACGCAAGGCGCGCGCCTGATCGGGCGCTATGATTCGGTTGTCGCCTTTGGCCAGCGCCGCGCCCTCGTCGTCTGGCAGCGCCTCCTCTTTCCCGATGGCCGCTCACTTGCCCTCGACAATGAGCCTGCAACTGACCCGGCCGGCTATGCGGGGCTGGAGGACAAGGTCAATTTCCACAGCTGGACGCTTCTGAAAGGCGTCGGCATCTCAACCCTGCTGGGGCTTGGCGCGAACCTGACCTTCGCAGGGGAGAGCGACCTCGTTCAGGCCATCCGGCAATCGACCCAGCAGAATGTTGCCCGCGCTGGCGACCAGATCACATCGCGTAACCTCCAGATTCAGCCAACCATCACGATCCGGCCCGGCACGCCGGTGCGGCTTGTGGTCCACCGCGATCTCATCCTCGCTCCCTTGAACGAATAGGTGCCCTATGCCTGATTTGAAGCTTCCCAAGCTGCCGGACCGCACGCCCGTCAAGCTCACGATCAGCATCATGCCTGAGCTGAGCGAGGCGCTCGGCGACTATGCCAAAATCTATCAATCGACCTATGGCCAGTCCGAGGCCGTTGCCGACCTTGTGCCCCTGATGCTCAAATCATTTCTCGACAGCGATCGCGGCTTTGCCAAGGCACGCGAAGCCATGAACAAGGCACAGGGCAGTGGCTGAGCTTTCCGAGCGCCAGGAGCGGTTCCTCAAGCTGCCCGAGGTCTGTCGCCGTGTCGGCCTGGGCAAGTCGATGATCTACGATCTCGTAAAACGAGGCCAATTCCCACCGCCCTATAAGCTGTCGTCCTGTGCGTCGCGCTGGAGCGAACGCGAAGTGGTCGCCTGGATTAACGACGTAAAGGATGGCTTCGAGGGGAAGCGCCGCAAGCTCTAGGTAGCAATTTGCGACGCTCGACAGGTCTAGGCCGTTTGTCCTTTGCGCGCCTTGGTCGCTGGGGCAGGCTTTTCGCCCTGCCTGCGACCAAGCCCGATCTGCTTGGCGAGTGCCCGGCGAGTTTCAGCATAGGCGGGTGCGACGATTGGATAATCCGCCTTCAGGCCGTAACGCTCGCGGTATTCGGCGGGCGTAAGCCCGTTGTTGGCAAGGTGGCGCTTCAGCGTCTTATAAGGTTTGCCGTCGATCATGCTGATGATGAAGTTTGGGTCAGCCAGGCTTTTGCGAATTGTCACTGCGCCTTCAAACTTCCCAGACACTGCCTCCTGTCCCTGATCGGCCGTGCTCGACCCGCGAAGCTCCTGAATGGTCGTATGCATGGCGCGCATGAACGCCGGTACATCCTCGGCGGCGGTGCGTGTATTGGCGTTGGAGAGCCAAGCGGCGGTCAGTTCTGCGGCAAGCTCAACCGCATCCGCCACAGTGTTATCATCTGCCATGATTGGCCCCCATTATGTGTTGTATTGATGGGCTAACGGATGTTCGTGTCAGGCGCAACCAGACCCTGTTTATACCGGTCACGCAAAGACAAAGCCTGACGATGGGCCAGCAATTCTGACGGAACGAACTACAATCCTTCGGCTTTGATCTCTCCGCCAACTCTGAGTGACGGACGTCCTTGGCCTTCGTCGGCTTGAGATAAGCGGGCCGCTTTCTGTCCGCGATGTGGAATGTCGCTCAGTCGGCAACATAGAGCTTGGCGATCGAACCGGAAACACGGATGTCGCCTGCCGATCCCCACCTCATTGCCACCTGTCAAGCCGCGCCAGGTCCACTTGAGATCGGTACAAGAATTCGGTTTCAGCCTTGGGCGGCCTGAACCGCGCGAGCCTCCATAACCACGCCGAGACGCGCTCGCACAGCGCCAAAGATGGCGGCGAGATTGTCCATGCTCGGATTGCCCGATTCCGACAGCATCCGATGCAAGCTCTTGCTTGGCCGCTTCGTCTCGTTCGCCAGTTCCTCAAAGCCAAGCGAGGCGTTGACGAGATCGCGCAGGATCAACCGCGATACATGCGGTTCCCCGTTCAGAAACGCGGTTGCAGCCTCATCCAGCAATGCTTTGGCAAAGACGGGATCACGCGCGACGCGCTCCTTCAACGTTTCCTTGAAATCACGGGTCAGTGCCATCGCTTCACCTCCTGCCTTTCGTGTCGGCCGCCTTACGGGCACGATACTCCTTGAGCAGCACCCCGGCCCGGTCGATGTCGGCCTGCTGTCTGCGCTTTGAGCCGCCGACGAACAGGATGACGAGGTCATCGCCATCCTGTGTCAGATACAGCCGATAGCCTGGCCCCCAGTCGATCCGATATTCGCCAAGCCCTCCGCCAATCCATTTGACGTTGGACACATTCCCCAGTTCCAGCCGAATGACTGCCGTCGCCACCTTGGCCGATGCTTGGGGATCAAGACCATCGAACCAGGATCGAAACGGGCATGAGCCGTCCTCGCGAACATATTCCTCAACAATCACGTCATCCGCTTTCTGGTAACATATAAGTTACCATTTGGCCAGTGACGATCATCGTGCATGACGACGCGGGGCAGGAAAGCGAAAGTCCGGCTCGACGGGGGAGGGTAGCCTTCGGCGCGACCCGGACCCGATTTCCTTCACCGGCCGACCAACCAGTTCAACCGGATCAGGCAGGCCCTCGCTCAACATATCGGCCCAGATCGCCGCCAGCTCGCGTCGGCGGGGCATATAGGCCGCACGGTTATAGGCGCCCTCGACCTTGTCTTTCGGGACATGGGCGAGCATCAGGTCGATCACCTTGCGGTCATGCGGATCGCCATTGCGCTCCGCCCATTCGTTCATGATCGTCGAAAAGGCCGCCCTAAATCCGTGCGGCACATGATGTCCGTGATAGCCGGCCCGATTCAACAGATAGCCAATCGCGTTTTCGCTCATCGGGCGGTGCGCATGCCGGTTGCTGGGAAAAACCAATGGTCCCCCACCCGTGAGCGGCCAAATCGCGCGCAGCACCGCCACCGCTTGTGGGGTCAGAGGAACAAGGTGATCCCCATCGATTGCTTCCTTGCGTTCCAGATCGCCTTTCATTCTGGCCGAAGGGATGCGCCAAAGCGGCAGCTTGCCATCGAGGTCTTCGAATTCAGCCCATTGTGCACCGCGCAGCTCGCTTGGCCTGACGGCGGTGAACGCCAGCATTCTAAGGCCGAGCCGGGTGACCGGCCGTGCATTATCTTCCTCGGCTGCACGGATCATCTCACGCAGGGCGCCGATCTCGGTGATCGCAGGCTGGCGTCCCTTGCGCAGCGGCTTGAGGACAGAGCCCAGCTTTTCGGCAGGGTCGCTTGTCGCGATCCCCTGAGCGATAGCGTAGACGAACACCGCCGAGATGCGCTGCCGTACGCGTTTTGCCGTCTCGATGGCACCCCGGTTCTCGATCTCTCGCAGCACGCCCAGGATCAAGGGCGGGGTGAGCTGGGCGATCGGCAACGCGCCAATGATCGGGAAGACGTCGCGCTCCAGGCTGCGGAGGATGTCGCTCGCATGGATGATGGCCCATTGTGCCTTGGCATTGCCATGCCACTCGCGCGCCACGCGCTCGAACGTCTGCCGGGAAGCTTCCAGGTTCGCCTCGATCTTCAGTCGTTTTGCGACATTGGGATCAAGCCCCTCGCACAGCATCGACCAGGCTTGGTCACGCTTTTCGCGCGCATCGGCCAGTGACACGCGCGGGTAAGCGCCGAAAGCCATGCTCTTCTGCTTGCCGTCATAGTCATAATTCCAGCGCCACAGTTTGCCCCCGCTCGGGGTGACCAGCAGATAGAGCCGACTGGCATCGGCAATTTTGTAGGGTTTTGGCCGCGGTTTCGCGGCTCGGATCTTCGCATCGGTCAGCAATGTCCGTCTCCTGAAAAGTACCACGTTTTTTGACCGCGCGTACCACGTTTAGAGCCCTCCAATTCGTCGGATGGGCATGGACGGGCACGGACGGCCGAGGCCGAACCGGTCTGCTAAGCGTCGGTAATCAGGGAGAAAAAGTCGATCCCACCGGTCTTGTGCGGACCCTTGTGGAATGGCCGGTGGCGGAGCGGGAGGGATTCGAACCCTCGATACGGTTTTGCCGTATACTCACTTTCCAGGCGAGCGCCTTCGACCACTCGGCCACCGCTCCGCATGTCCTGGCAGGTTGCGCTCCCTAGAACGGTGCGGGCGCGGCTGCAAGCATTGTCAGCCGGGCCGGTGCATGCAATTCATTGGCGATGATGCACTGGATCGCCCTTGCCGCCGCCGCCCTTGCGCAGACCGCGCCGGCCACGCCCCCCGCCCCGGGCGATGCGATCGAGGCAGACTGGCGGGCGATACCCGACGATCAGCTGCTGGTCATTGACCTGACCGGCGGGCGGCGGGTGGTCATCCGTCTGGCCCCGGACCATGCACCGGTCCATGTGGACAATATCCGCAAACTGGCGCGCGCCCGATGGTGGGACGGCACTAGCGTCTATCGCGTCCAGGACAATTATGTCGCGCAATGGGGCGATGCGACCGAGCAGAAGCCGCTGCCCGCCGATGTCGTCGCCAATCCGCCGGCCGAATATGAGTTCGCGGCCCGGCCGCTGGCGGCGCGGCTGACCTTGCCCGATCCCTATGCCCTGCGCGCCGGGATGACCGCCGATGGCTGGCTGCAACTGACCGGCCCCTATCGCCCCGATCAGGCAACGGACCGGGCGTGGCTGCCGCATTGCTATGCCATGGTCGGTGTGGCGCGCGATCTGGCGCCCAGCACAGGTTCGGGGGCGGAACTCTACACCGTGATCGGCCATGCGCCCCGGCATCTGGATCGCAACATCGCGCTGGTCGGCCGGGTGATCCAGGGGATCGAGCATCTGTCCACGTTGCCGCGCGGGACCGGCAATCTGGGCTTTTACGAAAAACCGGCCGAGCGCGTCGCGATCGAGACGGTGCGGCTGGCCAGCGACATTCCGGCGGGGGAACGGCCCGGTTTTCAGTATCGCGCGACGGACAATCCGCGCTTTGCCGCCTATGTCCGGGCGCGGGAAAACCGGGAACCGCCGTTTTTCACCGTGCCGGCGGGCGGCGCCGATATCTGCAACGTTCCGGTGCCGGTGCGGCCGAGCCCCCGTTAAGCCGGGCGATACTCCGGATCAGCGGCCGGCCACCCAGTCGGCGACATCGACCGAAACCTTGTTCGCCGCCTCGTTCAGCGCAGCGGCAACCGGTCCCGCTTCCACGGGGCTGACCGGCACGCGCGCCTCGAACCGCCGTTTTTCGACCGATTCTGCACCCTTTCGCACCAGCGCGGCATCATAGGTGACGATCGCTTCACCCGTCCGGGCATCAATGCCAAAGCTGCGCAATTCGCCCGACAGCGACGCGCCCGGATCGACCAGGATCTGCCGCGCGGTCAGCACGGCATAGCCCGACCGCGCGGCCAGCGTGTCCGACAACAGCCGCTGGAACAGATAGGCCGGCGGCTCCACCCACTGGGCGTCCTTGACATAGGAAAGCGTGGTTGCGTCCGACCGCACGGGAACGCGATTGACCGCAATCTCCTGTGGCACGACGGGCGTGGCGATGGTGATCGTTGGCGCAACGCCGGAATTGGCGACCTGACCCGTTGCCGGAGCCGTTGCCGGTTCCAGCGCCATCAGCATCGGCGGCGTCTTTGGCCCGAAGCTGAGGCATCCGGCCAGCGGCAGTGCGGCGGCGATCAGGATCGCATAGCGAATGGCAGGGCGCGTCATGGCCGTCATTTCCCCTTTGGATCGTAATCGGGCAGCTTGCTGGTGCCGATGATGGAGGCCGCGCCCTGGCGATCGACCTTTTGCAGAATGGAATTGATGCTGGTCGTCGCCTCACGCAGTTCACCGACCAGCTGACTGACCTCTGGCAGGGTTTCGCGGGTCAGCCGCTGCACGCCGGGGCGGGCGTCGCCGATGGTACCCTCCAGCGCCTCCATGCTGCGCTGGGCAGAGGCGATGGTGGCATTGAGGTTCTTCAGCGCCGGGCGAACATCGTCCGACACCAGCTGGTTCGACGTGCCGGCCAGCTGGCTCAGCTGATTTGCGGCGTCGGTGGCGGCGCGGATGGCGACCTGCGTGTCCTTCAACGTCTGGGCAATGGCCGGGCCCTGATCGGCAAAGCTGTCGGTCAGCCGGTCGGTATTTTCCAGGATCGAGCTGATCCGCGCCTGATTCTTGTCCGACAACAGTTCGTTCGCCCGTTCCAGCACCGCCGTCAGCCGCTCCAGAATGGCGGGCGCGGAATTGAGCAGCGCGCCAAGGCCGCCCCGCTTGGTCGGGATCACGGGCACGCCCATCGGGCACACGCTTTCCGGACGCGTCTCCGGGCATTCCAGATGGGGCGAGCCCTTGGTCGCGCCTTGCAGCTGGATCTGGCTGACGCCAGTAAATCCAACGCCCTCGATCGCGGCGGTGGTACCGACCAGGATGGGCACATCCTCGTTCACCGAAACGCGCACGCGCACCAGCGACGGGTCGGGCTTGTACAGGTTGATCGACACGACCTGACCGGCAGGAACGCCGGAAAACACCACGGGTGATCCCTTGGCAATTCCGTCCACCGCCTGGCGGAAGAAGATGTCATATTCGCGCGCGGTGTTGGTGTTGAGCCGCGCAAGCCAGACCGTGAACAAGGCGGTCACCAGCAACAAGATCAGCACCACCGCGCCGACCAGCACATGATTGGAACGCGTTTCCATCAGCCCTTCATGCCCCTGTGGCCGGCGCCGACCCGGCCCGTTCGGCCGAGGCGACGGCCGCGCGTCCGCGCGGTCCATTGAAATAAGTCTGGATCCATGGGTGATCCATGGCCAGCAATTCGTCGATTGTGCCTACTGCAATCACCCGCTTGTCCGCCAGCACGGCGACCCGATCGCAAATGGCATAGAGCGAATCCAGATCATGCGTGATCAGGAAAACGGTCAGGCCCAGCGTTCGTTGCAGGGACAGCGTCAATTCGTCGAACGCAGCCGCCCCGATGG
Organism: Sphingomonas eleionomae; assembly: GCF_049889035.1. Lineage (NCBI taxonomy): Bacteria > Pseudomonadati > Pseudomonadota > Alphaproteobacteria > Sphingomonadales > Sphingomonadaceae > Sphingomonas > Sphingomonas eleionomae. Next base: position 633,300 of record NZ_JBLTWP010000002.1, read on the forward strand.
GGTCGAGCCCGGCGGTCGGTTCGTCCAGGAACAACAGTTCCGGATCAAGCGCCAGCGCGCGGGCAAGGCCGGCACGCTTTTTCATGCCGCCGGACAGTTCGGCCGGATATTTCGGCCCTGCCTCGGCAGGCAGGCCGGTCATCACCACCTTGTACCCGGCGATTTCGTCGAGCAGCTGCTGCGACAGGCCGGGATAGAATTCGCGCAGCGGCACCTGAACATTTTCGGCCACGGTCAGCGTGGAAAACAGGGCGCCGCCCTGAAACAGCACGCCCCAGCGCTTGCGCACATCGACCGCTTCGGTGGGATCGCGGTCGATCGTTTCCTCACCGAACACGCGAATAGTGCCTTCCAGCGGCTGCTGAAGCCCGACGATGGAGCGCATCAGCACCGATTTGCCGGTGCCCGACCCGCCGACCACGCCCAGGATTTCGCCCCGGCGCACGTCCAGGTCCAGCCCGTCATGCACGATCTGGTCGCCGAACCCGTTCTTGAGGCCGCGTACGCAGATGATCGGTTCGCTCATATCCAGCCGATCCAGGTGAAGAAGACCGCGAAAAACGCGTCGAGCACGATCACAAGGAAAATCGCCTGCACAACCGCAGACGTGGTCCGCTTGCCCACCTGTTCGGCGTCGCTTTCGACCAGCATCCCCTGAAAACAGCCGGCGATGGCGATGATCGCCCCGAACACCGGCGCCTTGACCAGGCCGACATACAGGTCGGTCAGCGGCACGACCTCCCGGATGCGCTGAATGAAGGTGATCGGCGGAATGTCCAGCGTCAGCCAGCACAGCAATCCGCCACCGATCATCGCCACCAGCGAGGCATACATGCCGAGCAGCGGCATCATCAGCACCGCGGCCACCACCCGGGGCAGCACAAGCGCCTCCATCGGGGACACGCCGATGGTCCGCATCGCGTCGATTTCCTCGGTCAGCTTCATCGTGCCGAGCTGAGCGGCAAAGGCGCTGCCCGAACGACCGGCGACCATGATCGCGGTCATCAACACGCCCAGTTCGCGCAGCGTGATCCGGCCGATCAGGTTGATCGTGAACACCTCTGCACCGAACTGGCGCAGCTGCACCGCGCCCTGTTGTGCGATGACGATGCCGATCAGGAAACTCATCAGGCCGATGATGCCCAGGGCGGAAACGCCCACCACTTCGAACCGCTGCACCGTTGCGTGGAACCGGAACCGGTTGGGCGGGCGCACGATGCTGACCATCACGGACCAGAACGCAATGACTGTCGCGCCCAGAAAGCCGAGCAGACCGGCCATCGTGCGGAACGATTGAATCGTCGCCGCGCCGATTTCGTCCAGGATGCGCAGGCCGGACGGCAGGCCGGGATGCTTGACCGTCACCGGCTGATCCGCGGCGGTCACCTGTTCAAAGATAACGCGCTTGTTCTCGTCCAGCCCCTCGATCGACGCATTCCTGGTGGTCGCCGTGCGATGCACCACCCAAGCGCCGATGGTGTCGAGCCGTTCGACGCTGCCAAGGTCGATGACCGAAACCGGGCCGTCGATCGCGCCAAGCCGTTCCGGAAGCGTCCCGATCCGGGCCAGCGACAGATCGCCGGTCAGGGTCAGCCGCGCTGTACTTGCATCATAGCTGAAATCCGCAGGGCCGCTCATAGCACGCTTCCATGCGGCATTTGTGCTGGCGCGGCAAGGCGATAGCCGCCATGGAATGGCCGATGCCGCCAGCGCCGCACCTTTCCATCTGGGACATGGACAAGACGATCACGCGCGTGCCCACCTGGACGCCGTTCCTGGTTCATGCCGCGCTCCGTCGCTCCCCGTGGCGGCTTGCCCTGCTGCCGCTGGCCGGGATGGCCGGAATCGCCTTTCGCATGGGCATGATTTCCCGTGCCCGGCTGAAGGAACTGGCCCAGCATTGGGTGATCGGTCCCCATCTGACCGTCGAAGAGGCGCAGCGCATCGCCGACAGCTATGCCGCGCGGGTGGTCGACACCGGCCTGTTCGCCCGTGCGCACGCCCGCGTGCTGGCCGACCGGGCACAGGGGTACCGCACCGTTCTGGCGACGGCGAGTTTCGATTTCTATGCCGCCGCGATTGCGCGCGCTCTGGAATTTGACGGGGTGATCGCAACCCGGTCGCTGCGCAACGACCTGGGCCACATCCTGCCGCGCGTGGATGGCGAGAATTGCTATGGCCCCGCCAAGCGGCGGATGGTCGAGGCATGGATGGCCGAACAGGGCATTGACCGGCCCGGTACGGCGATCCGGTTTTACAGCGATCATGTCAGCGATGCCCCGATGCTGGAACTGGCGGACGAGGCGTTTGCGGTCAATCCGCACCCGCCGCTCCGCCGGCTGGCGCGCCAGCGCGGCTGGACGATCATCGACTGGGATCGCGAGGATTAGCGTCAAAGCCAGCCGTCCACCGCATGGATGGCCAGCCCCACCAGCCCGCCAACCAGGGTGCCGTTGATCCGGATGAACTGAAGGTCGCGGCCAACGGCATTTTCGAGGCGGTTGGTAATAGTTTGTTCGTCCCAGCCACGGATCGTGTCGGAAACCAGCCGGACGATGGCGTCGCCATAGTCGCTGGCCGCGCCCACCGCCGCGCGGCGGACAAAGCGGTTGACCGTGCGGGCAAGTTCCGGATTGGTCTGCAGCGTCTGGCCAAGCTGGCGCAGCGCGTCGCCCAGCTGACCGGCCATCATCGCATCGGGATTGGCGGCGGTTTCGATCATCCGCGCACGCAGCATCTCCCAAACCGACTGCCACCAGTCGGCCAGTGCGGGATTGGCCAGCAGGTCGGCCTTGAACGCCTGAACCTTTGCCTGGGTGTCGGGATCGTATTTCAGGTCGATGGCCAGCCGGGCCAGCCCTTCCTCCGCCTTGTGCCGCAGGGGGTGGGCGGGATCCTCCGCCATGTCGTTGACCAGCCCGCTCAGCCCGTCGATGATCTTGTTGGATAGCCTTTCATCCAGCCCGGTCCAGCGCAGGATCGATCCTGCGCGGTCGTGCACCATCTGGCGGATGATCGGCTCGTTCGCCTCCAGCACGCGCGCGGCCCAGCGGATCATGCCGTTCATCAGGGGAACGTGGCGATCCTCCTCGATCGCGGCGTGCAGCGCCTGACCCAGCATGGGCGCGATATCCAGCCGGCGCAGCTGGTCGGACAGCGCCGCGCGGACGACGCCGCCCAGCCGTTCCTGATCCAGCGATTGCAGCAAGTCGACCACCAGCCGCGAAGCGCCGTAGCGCAGCCGCCCCGCAACGCCGCCGCCCGGCTGGGTCAGCCAGCGCCCGGCCGCGCCCGCCACATCGACCCCCCGCATCCGCCGTGCGACGACGCCGGGGATCAGGAAATTTTCCTTCAGGAACCGGGCCAGCGTGTCGGCAATCCGGTCCTTGTTGCGCGGGATGATGGCCGTGTGGGGGATGGGCAGGGCAAGGGGGTGGCGGAACAGCGCGGTGACCGCGAACCAGTCCGCCAGGCCGCCGACCATCGCCGCCTCGGCAAACGCCTTGACATAGCCCCAGGCCGGATGCGCCCCCTCCACCGACCGGGCGATCAGGAACAGCGCGGCCATCGCGACCAGCAGTCCGGTCGCCACCAGCCGCATCCGCGTCAACTGGGGCGGGGGTGGCTCCAGTCTGGCGGGGCGGCGGGGAAACAGCTTCATGCCCGCAACAAACCCCCAGCGCCGGGAAAGTTCACTCCGCCGGCTGGTTCGGCCCGCCATCCCCCTGATACCCGATGCGGCCGCCGGGCTGGTGGTCCAGCACCGGCTTGCCATCGTCGCCGGGACGATAGGTGAGCAGGCGGCGCGACAGGCGTGGGCCGACCCAGCGTTCGAACCCGATGGCCAGGCTGAACAGGGCCGGCACCAGCACCAGCGTCAGCAGCGTGGACAGGATCAGGCCGCCGATCACGGTGATGCCCATGGGGGCACGCCACGATCCGTCGCCATTCAGCGACAGGGCGGTGGGCACCATGCCCGCGACCATGGCCACGGTGGTCATCACGATCGGCTGAGCGCGCTTGTGCCCGGCGTCGACGATCGCGGTGAACTTGTCGACGCCCTTTTCCATTTCCTCCAGCGCGAAATCGATCAGCAGGATCGAGTTCTTGGCGACGATGCCGAACAGCATCAGCACGCCGATCAGCACGGGCAGCGACAGCGGATTGCCCGAAACCCACAGGGCGATGAACCCGCCAAGCGGCGCCAGCAGCAGCGAGGACAGGTTGACCAGCGGGGCCATCAGACCGCGGTAAAGCAGCATCAGCACCGCAAAGACGAGGAAGATGCCGGACACAAGGGCGATGACGAAGTTCTGGATCATCTCCGCCTGCCACTTGGCCTGCCCGACCTCCAGCTTGCCGACGCCGATCGGCAGGTTCTTCATGCTGGGCAGCTGGTCGATCTTGGCCAGCACCGCGCCGGAGACATAGGGCTTGCCCGTCTTGGGATCGGTGCCAAGGTCGGCACCGATGACCAGGCGGCGCTTCTGGTTCAGCCGGTCGATGCGGGTCGGCCCTGCACCGAATCGGATGTCGGCGACGACGCCCAGCGGCACCGAACCGCCCGCCTGGGTCGGGACGGGCAGGTTGCGGACCGTATCCAGTTCGGCGCGCGAATCCTCGGCCAGCGCGACGCGGATCGGCACCTGACGGTCGGACAGCGAGAATTTGGCGCTGTTCTGGTCGATATCGCCAAGCGTCGCGATGCGGATCGCGTTGGACAGGGCGGCGGTCGTCACGCCCAGATCGGCGGCAATGTCGGTCCGCGGCTGAATGACGATTTCCGGCCGCTGAAGGTCGCCCGAAATGCGCGGGGCGCGCACTTCCGGCATCCGCTCCATCTCGGCCACGATCTTGAGCGCGGTGTCGTTGAGCAGCTTGGGATCATCGCCGCCCAGCACGATCGACATGGCACGGCCGCTGCCGCCCCAGCCGCCCTGTGCGCGCACGTTGACGCGCGCATCGGCGATCTTGTTCAGCTCCGGCGCCAGCTGCTGTTCGAACACCGTGCTGGTCACCGGCCGCTCGTCCTTCAGCATTGCGGTGACGCGGCCATTGCCCACGAAGGTGCGGGCATAGACGCTCTGCACCACGTCATCGCGCTTTTGCAGGATGGTGGAGACCCGGTCGACCACCGCCTTGGTCTGGGCCAGCGTGGTGCCGGGCACCATTTCGATGTTGACCGTGATGTCGTCCTGATCCTGGCTCGGCTGGAAGGTAAAGGGCAGGGGGCCGCCGACTGCCAGGAACATCTGGAACACCAGTGCGATGGCAAAGGTCGCGACCGCGACCCAGCGATGGCGCAGCGTCCATGCCAGTGTCCGGGTGTACAGGTCCATGACCGGACCCTCGCCATGCGTGGCATGGCCCTTTGCCTTCAGGAAATAGGCCGCGATCATCGGCGTCAGCATGCGCGCGACGACCAGGCTCATCAGCACCGACGCAACGACGGTCAGGCCGAAATTCTTGAAGAACTGACCCGAAATGCCGGGCATCAGGCCAACGGGCAGGAACACGGCGACGATCGACATGGTCGTGGCCAGCACCGCGACGCCGATTTCGTCGGCCGCGTCGATCGATGCCTGATAGGCGGATTTGCCCATCCGCATGTGCCGCACGATGTTTTCGATCTCGACGATCGCGTCGTCGACCAGCACGCCCGCCACCAGGCTCAATGCCAGCAGCGTCATCTGGTTCAGCGTGAAGCCCAGCATGTCCATGAACCAGAAGGTCGGGATGGCCGACAGCGGAATGGCCAGCGCAGAGATGGCCGTCGCCCGCCAGTCGCGCAGGAACAGGAACACGACGACGACCGCCAGGCCCGCGCCCTCCAGCATCGCGTGCATGGCGCTGTCATATTGCTGCTTGGTGTATTTGACGCTGTTGAACAGGACGTCGAACTTCACCTTGGGGTTGCGCGCCTCGATCTCGCTCAGCTTCTTCTCGGCTGCCTCGAACACGGCAAGGTCGGATGCGCCCTTGGCCCGCTTGATGTCGAACGCCAGCACCTGACGGCTGTTATATTCGCCCAGACTGCGTTGTTCGGCATACAGGTCGCGGACCTGCGCGATGTCGCCCAGCCGCACGGTGCGCCCGCCGCCGATCGCGATCATGGAATCGGCCAGCGTCTGGGCGGTTGCGGCGTTGCCCAGCACGCGCACCGACTGTTCGGTGCCCGAAATTTCCGTGCGCCCGCCAGCCGCGTTCAGGTTCACCTGGCGCAGCTGCTGGTTCACCTGGCTTGCGGTCAGGCCAAGCGACTGGATCTGCGCGAGGTTCAGGATCACGCGAATCTCGCGCGTCACCCCGCCGACGCGCTCCACACCCGACAGGCCGTCGACGGCAAGCAGTTCGTTGGCGACATTGTTGTCGACGAACCAGGACAGCTGTTCGACCGTCATGTCCGTTGCCGTGACGGTAAAGCTGGCGATATCCTTGTCCGACGTGTTGAACCGGCCCACCTGCGGCTCAAGGATCCCGTCGGGCAGGTCGCCGCGAATCTGGGCAATGGCGTCGCGCACATCGTTGACGGCCCGGTCGATCGGCGTGCCGATATCCAGCTGAATGATCGTCTGGCTGTTGCCTTCGCTGACCGTCGATTCCAGCTGGTCGATGCCCGGCAGGCTGCGCACCGCAGCCTCGACGCGCTGGGTGATCTGCGTTTCCAGTTCGGTGGGAGCAGCGCCCGGCTGGCTGATCGAAATCCAGACGATCGGGAAATCGATGTCCGGCTCGTTATTCACGTCCATGCGGATGAAGCTGACGATCCCGGCGATGGTCAGCGCGATGAACAGCACGATCGGCGGCATCGGATTGCGGATGGACCAGGCCGAGATGTTCCGAAAGCTCATGATAGGGTTCCGATTCGCTTGCTCATCCTAGGGCGACGTGGGCGGATTACTTCGCCTTGCCGTCCTGTCCATTCACCAACTGGGCGTTCACCTTCTGCCCCGGATTCAGGAACGCGCCGGCGCTGACCACCACGCGCTCTGTCCCGTCCAGGCCGGATGCGATCAGCACGCCGTCGTCCGACACCGCACCGGTGCGGATATCGCGGCGCACGACCGTGCCCGATCCATCGACGATATAGACGAAATTGCCCTTGCCGTCGCTCTGCACCGCCGATTGGGGCAGGCGCGGGGCCACCGATGCGCCCGACTGGATGCGGGCGGTGGCAAAGCCGCCGGGACGCAGCGCCTGATCATAGGACAGGGCAACCCGCACGATCCCCTGACGCGTTTGCGGATCGATCACGGGCGACACCTGCCACACCTCGCCGCGATAGCTGCGCTCGCTGCCGACCGGGGTGACATCGGCGGGTACGCCGGTGGTGATGCGGGTCAGGTCCGCCTCGGACAGGCGCACCTGCATTTCCATCTGGCCGCCCTGTGCCATGCGGAACAGCACGCCGCTGCCCCCGGACACGATCTGGCCCGGCTCGACCGCGCGCGACAGGATCAGGCCGGCGGCAGGGGCGCGGATATCCAGCCGGCCATTGCGCGCGCGTGCTTCGTCCAGCTGTGCTTCGGCCACCCGAACCCGGGCGACGGCGGAATCGCGCGTCGCCGTCCGGCGATCGATATCCGCCTTTGAAATGAAGCCGCGATCCACCAGCTGCAGCGCGCGGTCCAGCTCTGCCTGCGCCAGCTGGGCGTCGGCGCGGGCGACGCGGATCTGCGCGGCCAGCGATTCGGCGGTCTGGGACTGGACCGACCGGTCGACCGTCGCCAGCACCTGTCCCGCCGCAACCCAGGTGCCGGCATCCACCAGCACGCGCGTGACCAGGCCACCCTCGCCCGCCACGCCGACGGGCAGTTCGCGGCGCGCGGCGATCGATCCGGTGCCACTGATCACCCGGGCCACGGTCTGCTGACCCGGCACCATGACGCTGATCGACGGCATGGCGCCGCTGTCGTCGCCCTTCGCTGCCGCCCCCGGCGCCTTTTCGGCGTCCTTGGCACCGCCGCCAAGGGCGAACCACGCGATCAGGGCAGCCACCACCACGGCGACGGCGACGCCAATGATGATCCAGCGGCGGCGGCCCTTACGCTCGCTGCCATCCTCGATCAGATAGGGCGTCGCATCTTCCGTCATGGTACGTTTATCGAAGTTCATCCGGCACTTCCCTGCACGGCCCCCCAAGGCCAAATGTCTGTCATGCTGTATTATATGAATATATCACCCCGCTCAAGCGGGCTTTTTTGGGATTTGCGACCCGTCTTCTTACCGCGCTCGGCATGGCCCCGGCAATGGCGTAAACCATTGCGCCGACAAAACGTCTTGCCACCGGGACCGTAACGACACAGCATCGCGCCCACCGGACGGCCACGATCGGAGCCTGAGGGGTGAACGGGGAGAACGGGGGATGCCGGATTCATTTCTGGGATGGCTGCTGATCGGATTGGTCGCCGGTGCGATTGGCAAGGCCGTCATGCCCGGGCGCGACCCCGGCGGCCTGATCGTCACCATCCTGATCGGTATTGCCGGCGCGCTGATCGGCGGGTTCCTGGCGCGGCTCGTCGGGCTGGAGGCGACGGGCTGGTTCACCAGCTATCTGATCGCGATCGGCGGTTCGGTGCTGCTGCTCTGGCTCTATCGTCAGGTCGTCAAGCGGCGCATCTGATCCGGCGGCCGTTCATCCGCCGTAGCCATGCCGCGGCTAAAGCCTCTGCGATGCGGGTGACCGAATGCTGCACCCGCCAAGGAGGATGACAATGAACCGTTCGCTGCCGCTGCTGTTTGGCACTGCCCTGATGGCCCTGCCCGCCGCCGCCCCGTTGCATGCCCAGACGATGGCCGGGCCGATTGTCCCGGTTGACGGCACGGTTCTGGACGTCGTGGCTGAAGGACGGGTGACGCGCACGCCCGACATCGCCATCGTTCGCGCCGGGATCGTGACTCAGGATGCGAATGCTGCCGCTGCGCTGAAAGCCAATGCGGCCCGCATGACGGCGGTGCTGGCAGCGGTGAAAAAGCTGGGCATCGCGGATCGTGACGTCCAGACGTCACAGATCAGCCTGCAGCCGCAATATCGCTATGCCGAGGGGCAGCCCCCGGTCATCACCGGCTATCAGGCGACGAACCAGCTCACCCTGAAACTGCGCGATGTGGCCCGGGCCGGGGCCGCGCTCGACGTGCTGGTGGCACAGGGTGCCAACACGATCGAGGGGCCCACCCTGATGATCGACGCCGCCGACGCCGCGATGGACGAGGCGCGGACCGACGCCGTGCGCCGCGCCCGGGCGCGTGCCGACCTTTACGCGCGGGCAGCCGGGCTGCGCGTCGATCGGATCCTAGTCATTTCCGAAGGGGCTGCACCCACCCCCGGCCCGGTGCCGGTGATGATGGCCCGGATGGAATCCGACAGCAGCAGCAAGATCATGCCCGGCGAACAGTCGGTCGACATGACCGTGTCGGTCCGGTTCCTGCTGAAATAAGGGGATACGAAAAAGGGCGGCACTGCCCATCCCGGCAGTGCCGCCCGTTTTTTCGTCGTCCGATGATTAACGGACGCGGCCGCGACGGGCCAGGTTGATCAGCGCCAGCAGGATCAGCGCGCCGATGAACGACCACAACAGGCCCACCGGGCTCCACGCGGTCAGCGTCGAGCCATAGCCGAACATGCCGCCGACGACGTTACCGATGAACGATCCGATGATGCCGACGACGATGTTCAGCAGGATACCCTGCTGCGCGTCGGTGCGCATGACGATGCTGGCCAGCCAGCCGATGATTCCGCCCACGATGATGGCGACGATAATTCCCATTTCCCGTCCCTCCTGATGAACGGTTCGCCGCATGACGAACCCTGGGGCATAGGACGCCTCCGGGACGATAAGGTTCCGGGCGCGGCTGAAACGGAACCGGCCCGCCATCCGGTGGGGGAGGGCGGGCCGGCAGATTTCGGTGCTGATTCCGACTGGGATCGAGGTCAGAATTTCTGTTGCCGCTCGTACAGCGATCGATAATGCTGAATGCGCGTGACGCGCAGGCCGGGCATCCCGACACGATCGATCGCGCGCTGCCATGCGGCGAATTCCTCCACCGTCAGGCCATAGCGTTCGCACACCTCGTCGACGGTCAACAGCCCGCCATTCACCGCGGCAACAACCTCTGCCTTGCGGCGCACGACCCAGCGGGTCGTGTTGGGCGGCGGCAGCGTGTCGAGCGTCAGCGGCTCCCCTAGGGGTCCGATCACCTTTGCTGGCCTGATTTTCTGGTTCTCGATCATGTTTCCTCGATCGGGGGCGGGGGCCCCCCTCTCAAACGCTAAAAACGACCATTAGGCGGCGGACTTGAACATCGATTAAAACGGCACGGTAAATGCCGGCTTCACCTCTTTGCCGGCGTGCGCCGATGCAAAGGGGCGAAGGACGCGGGCCGGATGGGCATCCAGTCCGCGAAACCGGCCATCGGCGGGGCGCAGCGGACGACCGCTGACCGGTGCCGACAGTCGGGCCTGCACCCGCGCGGTCGGGCTTGCGGCCTGACGGCTGACGATCCCGACCAGCATCACCGAAAAGTCGGGACACCCCGACGGATCGGGCCGTGCTTCCTTGATCCGCAGCCATTTGGGATCGAGGGTCATCGGGGGCGGTTCGTGCATCACCATTGGGCGGGGATAACGGGAAAACACTGAAAACCCGGTAAAGGGCCGGGAAAGAATCCGGTTTGGGCTTTGCCGATCCGCTCTGACGCGCCTATCTGCGCCAGCAATGTCGCTTGATCTGTTCCAGCTTGCCGGCCCTGCCAGTGCCCGCCGCATCGTCGTCGCCATGTCGGGCGGGGTCGATTCGTCGGTGGTCGCCGCACTGGCTGCGCGCACGGGGGCAGAGGTGATCGGCGTCACCCTCCAGCTGTACGATCATGGCGAGGCGGTGGGCCGGGCGGGCAGTTGCTGTGCCGGACGCGACATTCGCGATGCGCGCGCGGTGTGCGACCGGCTGGGCATCGCGCATTATGTCCTGGACCACGAATCGAGCTTTCGCGAACAGGTGATCGACGATTTCGCCGACGAATATCTGGCGGGCCGGACGCCCATTCCGTGCGTCAAATGCAATATGGGGCCAAAGTTCACCGACCTGTTCAAGGTGGCGCGCGACCTGGGTGCCGATTGCCTGGCGACCGGCCATTATGTCCGCCGCGTCATGGGTCCGGGCGGCGCGGAACTGCATCGTGCGGTCGATCCGGCGCGGGACCAGAGCTATTTCCTGTTCGCCACCACGCAGGACCAGCTGGATTACCTTCGCTTTCCGCTGGGGGGCATGGAAAAGCCCGCGGTGCGCGCGCTGGCCGCCGAGCTGGGGCTGGGCGTGGCGGGCAAGCCGGACAGCCAGGACATCTGTTTCGTGCCGGATGGCGACTATGCGTCGCTGGTCAAGAAGCTGCGGCCCGATGCGGTGCGCGGCGGCGAGATTGTCGACCGGGCGGGCCGGGTGCTGGGCACGCATCGCGGCATCATCCATTTCACCGTCGGCCAGCGCCGGGGGCTGGAGATCGGCGGCACTCCGGAGCCGCTGTACGTCCTGGCCGTCGATGCGGAAACGGCACGGGTCGTGGTCGGGCCGCGCAGCGCGCTGGCGGTTTCGGCGGCGCGCATTTCGGGCATCAACTGGCTGGCCGGGGACGATGACGGCCCGGCAATGGTCAAGGTGCGGTCGATGGCCCGGCCGGTGCCGGGGCGGCTGACCGGTGACCGGGTGATATTCGACGCGCCCGAATATGGCGTGTCGCCGGGCCAGGCGGCCGTTCTGTATCGCGGCGACCGGGTGCTCGGCGGCGGCTGGATCGAGGAGACGGAGGCGGCAGAGGCCATCGCCGCCTGACCTGTCAGAACCGGTTGTCGCTGTACAGCGCGGCGACATCCTCGTCCCAGGCGCGCTGATAGCGTTCGAGCAGCTGTTCCGCCGGCACCTTCCCCTTGCGCACGATGTCGCGCAGCGGATCAAGAAAGCCCGTCTCGTCACTGCCGCCCGCATCGGTGCGCCCGCGCGCGGACAGCCCGGCATGGGCGATATCCAGCACCGCGCCGGCAATGTCGCGCAGCGTCCGTCCGCCGGGCAGCGGCGCGTTCAGCCCCAGTTTCGGCACCGAGTCGCGCAGCGTCTGACGATCCTCGATGCTCCATCCCTTGACCAGGTCCCATGCCGCATCCAGCGCGCCCTGATCATAGAGCAGGCCGACCCACAGCGCGGGCAGCGCACAGATCCGGCCCCATGGCCCGCCATCCGCACCGCGCATTTCAAGGAAGCTTTTCAGCCGTACCTCCGGGAAAGCGGTCGACAGATGATCGTTCCAATCGTCCGTCGTCGGCAATTCGCCCGGCAGGACCGACAATTCGCCCTTCAGGAAATCGCGGAAGCTAAGGCCCGCCGCGTCGATATAGCGCCCGTCGCGATAGGCAAAGTACATCGGCACATCGAGCGCATAGTCGGCATAGCGTTCGTATCCGAACCCGTCCTCGAACACGAAGGGCAGCATCCCCGTGCGCGCCGGATCGGTGTCGGACCAGATATGGCTGCGATAGGACAGGAAGCCGTTGGGCTTGCCTTCGGTAAACGGCGAATTGGCGAACAATGCAGTCGCCAGTGGTTGCAGCGCGAGACTGACGCGGAACTTCTGCACCATGTCCGCCTCGCTGGAATAATCCAGGTTGGTCTGGATGGTGCAGGTGCGCAGCATCATGTCGAGGCCCAGCGTGCCGACGCGCGGCATGTGGCGCAGCATGATCGCGTACCGCCCCTTTGGCATGATCGGCAATTCGGCGCGCGTCTTGTCCGGCCACATGCCAAGGCCCAGAAAGCCGAGGCCCAGCCGGTCGCCCACCGCCTTGACCTGTTCCAGATGGCGGCCGGTTTCGGCGCAGGTCTGATGCAGATTGTCGAGCGGCGCGCCGGACAGTTCAAGCTGCCCCGCCGGCTCCAGGCTGACATTGCCGTCGGGTCCGGCCAGCGCGATGACGTTGCCGCCCTCTTCGATGGGGGTCCAGCCGAACTCGGTCAGACCATTCAGCAGGTCGCGGATGCCGCCGGGTTCGTCATAGGCGGGCGCGCGCAGATCGGCGGTGCGATAGACGAACTTTTCATGCTCGGTCCCGATGCGCCAGCGATCCTTGGGCTTTTCGCCCCTGGCAAAGGCCGCGATCAACTGGGCGCGGTCGGTAATGACCGGCGCGTTGCTATCCGAAACCGTCTTGGTGCTCATCGCGCCCCCCTAGAGCGACACAGATGGGGTCGCCAGCAGGAATTTGCCAACGGGTCGGTGCAGGCGCGAAAGGTTGCGAAAGTGACACTACGTCGCAGCCGGACGTCGATGGTGCGAGGCTGTGCGGCGACGAACGGGGCGGGGGAGTGGGCGACGCGGCGCATGGGTGGAGCGAAACACCGGAAATCCTGCATTCCAGTGGTTTTCCGGGTGGCCACTATGGGACGCGAGAAACACGAAGCGATGATGAACCGCAACCTATCGGGGGGCGCCACGGCGTCCACTATAACACTGTCGATCTCGGCGCTTAAGGCGTATCGCGCAATGGGATGAAGGACATCCACATTTTGGCCCAAGCATCTTGTACACCCGCAACGCTCATCGCGTGGCCCAGTGCTTCTTGGATCGGTATTGGCGTTTCGCAAGGCCCAATGATAACTCTGTTTATGAGCGTGTCCGGCGCAGCTCCTACAACACCCGCGTCAGCGTCATCTTTGAGCGCCAACTTTACCACACGCTGTGGCACTCCACTCACTATCTCGGTCGAAATATCTAACCACGGCGAACTGCCGTCGATTGAAGGTGAGTGAAATACCCGCCATTCACGTTCTTCTTTGAATCCAGGGTGCTTCGTAGCGAGTACAAACGATCTAAACGCGTAGAAAAATAGATTGAGAACTAGCTGACGATCAACCTTCGATAAAAGATCGCCAACGTCCATTATCGATGCCACCCAAATCTGAAACCACTCCACGAATTGTTGCTGATCTCTATAAACAACCGGCATTGAGTAAACAGCCATCTGTTCAGTTTCTGACAGAAACGCTGTTGTGTTCAGTACCAAGGCTACGCCTGAACGCCTGCCATATGCTCGCCACATAGAGAGCCGTCCATAATAATCCTCTTCGTCATCATGCTCGGAAAGGCAGATAATGTAGGTATCATCTATCATACCTTTGGCATGGCCGTTGAAATATTCCTCTAGCTCTGTCTTAATTACTTGCCAGTTATTCTTCAGCCACTTTTGAAGACTTTCTCCAGCAATGGACTTCCAAGCTGCCTGCAAACATTCCAGCCCATGCCTCATTTCGGAGTAATCGTTCATCAGGTGAGCGTTTCTCAGCCAAACCTGCTTTCCCGATATAATCTTGTACGCGTTTTCAGCAGACGTGTAGTGTACAAGCCGAGAGCCGCCTTTGAGACGTTCGATAGCGTCCATCATGTGCGAAGCAAAAACATTCAAAAATGCTTGATCGTCGATAGGTTTCGCTAACGGCTCGATTGCTTGCATTTCAGTTTGCCCTCCTGCCCCCTACCAATCCCCCGCCGCTGCCATCCATAGGCCGACCGCCGCTGCTGCCGCCGTCTCCGCGCGCAGGATGCGGGGGCCGAGGGTGATGCCGACCGCCGCCGGACAGGCGCGAATGGCCGCGCGTTCCTCGTCATCGAAACCGCCCTCCGGCCCGATCAGGATCGCGGCCGGGCCGGGGCGCGCCTGCATCGCTGTCAGCGCGGGTTCGCCGCCCGCCTCGTCAGCAAAGAACAGGTGGCGCTCCGGCGGCCAGTCGCGCAGCATCGCCGTCAGCTTGACCGCCGGGTCAAGCGCGGGGAGCGCGGTGCGGCCGCATTGCTCGGCTGCCTCGATCAGATGCGCGCCCAGCCGTTCGGGGTTCAGCTTGTCGACGACGCAGCGCCGGGTCAGCACCGGCACGATCCGGTCGACGCCCAGTTCGCACGCCTTTTCCAGCGTCCATTCCATGCGCCCCTTCTTGATCGGCGCGGCGCACAGCCACAGGTCGGGCACCGGCTCGCGCGGGCGGAGCAGCGTGCTGATGGTCAGCGTCACGCGCCGCTTCGCCACGTCGGCGGCCACCGCCAGCCACTCCCCCGTGCGATTGTCGAACAGCTTCACCGGATCGCCGGGCGCCATCCGCATCACCTGCCCCAGATAATGGGCGGCATTGCCGTCAAGGGTCAGCGACATCCCCTCGCTCAGCGGCTGATCGACGAACAGGCGCGGGGTCGATTGCGGCGGCCAGGCCGGGGTGGCCACCATCAATCGTCGGTCCGCGATGCGTAGAACGCCGCCCGTTCCGCATCGGTCAGGGGCAGGGGCATGGCGCGTCCGTCCCGCGCGCTGTCGAACGCGGCCTCGATCACCGCCATCACGGCCAGCGCCTGAACCGGCGGCACGGGATTGGCGGCGGTGCCCCGGATGGCATCGCGCAGGCCGGCATAGAAACGGCGCTGATCCCCGGCGGGCACGCGGGCATGGACGGGTTCGCCCGCCCCGTCGAAATAGACGAGCGGATCGGCATCCTGGCCCCAGCCCGGCGCGCCCGGCGTCATGCCCGAGCGCAGCTGCGCTTCCTGCGGGTCCATGCCTGCCTTGACGATGCTGCCGCCCGTGCCGTGCAGGGTAAAGCGCGCCGCGCCGCCCGCCACCAGCATGGACGCGTGGAGCACCGCCCGCGCCTCGCCATAATCCAGCACGGCATGGGCCCAGTCATCGGCCTGTCCGCCGTCGCGGGCGATGGCCAGGCTGGCGCTGACCCGGTCGGGCAGGCCCATCAGCAGCAGCGCCTGATCCACCAGATGCGGGCCAAGATCGTACCAGATGCCGCCCCCCGGCCCCGCGCGTTCGCGCCACCGGTCGACCACATCCGGGCGATATCGGTCGAAATGCGCCTCAAGATGCGTCAGCCGCCCGATCAGGCCGTCCTGCACCGCCTGCGCCACGCCCAGATAGTCGCTGTCCCAGCGGCGATTGTGAAACACGGCACAGGTGACGCCCGCCTCCTCCGCCGCGGCAATCACGCCGCGCGCCTCGTTCAGCGACAGGGCGAACGGCTTGTCGATCACCACATGGGCGCCCGATGCGATGGCGGCATGGGCCAGCGGGGCATGGGTATCGTTGGGGCTGGCAATGACGATCAGGTCAAGGTCGCGCCGCGCGATCAGCGCCTCTGCCGTCGGTTCGACGATCAGGCCGGGAAAATCCACCGCCACCCCTTCGGGCCGGGATGATGCGATGGCGGTCAGCTCCAGCCCCTCGGTCGCCGCGATCAGGGGCGCGTGAAAGGTGCGCCCGGCAAAGCCATAGCCGATCAGACCGACGGAAAGGGGGGCATCGTCCATCCCCTTTCCCTAGCGCGGCGGGCGCGGGCGTCAAAGGTGGCAACGCAACCTTGTCCGGGCGAAAGCTGCCCTGGGCTGGCCTTTCCCCGCAGGGCGAGCCAGAGCAGTTGCGCGCAGTGCAACCATGACGGGGGGAAGCATCCGATGATCCGATGGTTCAGGCCGATGCTGGCCGGGGCGCGGCAGGGGGACCGGATGATCGCCGGGTTCGGTGCGGCGTTCGGCATCGCGATGACCGCGCTGATCGGGATCGCGGCCGGGCTGTCGCCCGACCTGCTGCCCGTCATCGTCGCGCCAATGGGGGCGAGCGCGGTGCTGATCTATGCCGTGCCGACCAGTCCCTTGACCCAGCCATGGCAGGTGATCGGCGGCAACAGCCTGTCCGCGCTGTGGGGGCTGGGCGTCGTCGGCCTGGTCCCGCATCCCGCGCTGGCCGCCGGAATCGCGGTGGGCGGCGCGATCCTGATCATGTCAGCGACGCGCAGCCTGCATCCGCCGGGCGGGGCATCCGCGCTGACCGCCGTGATCGGGGGCAAGGCGGTGGTGGCGGCTGGCATGGCCTTTCCGCTGCTGGTGCTGATCAACAGCGTGTCGATGGTGGTCATCGGCCTTGCCTTCCATCGCCTGATTTCCGACCATGCCTGGCCGCATCGGCCCGCCCCGCCCGCCGCAGCCCCCACCCTGCGCCGCGCCGACATCGACGCCGCGCTGGCCGACATGGGCGAGACGTTCGACATCGCACCCGCCGACCTTGCCGCCCTGCTCGACCGGGCAGAGGCCCATGCAAAGGGGCGGGGATGAGCGGAGCCATGACCAGCTGCTGATACCGGGGGCCGGTCGAGGCGTGCCCGTGCTGCGCCACGCACTGGCCCCCGGTGCGCCGGTGTGGCAACAGGCCGGTTCATGACGGCGACCATCACCCCGGACAGCGAACATCGCGGCCTGATCGCGCTGCTGCCCGCGGCCGCGCGGCCCTATGCCTTGCTGGCGCGGCTGGACCGGCCGATCGGGTGGTGGCTGCTGTTCTGGCCCGGCGCATGGGCAGTGGCGCTGTCGGGTCAGGCGGTGGCGCGGTGGGACCTGATCCTCTGGCTGCTGCTGGGCAGCATTGCCATGCGCGGCGCGGGCTGCGTCTATAACGACATTGTCGACCGCGATCTGGACGCGCGGGTGGAACGCACGCGCAGCCGCCCGCTGCCCAGTGGTCAGGTGTCGGTGCGCGCGGCGTGGGGCTGGCTGGTTGCCCTCGCGCTGACCGGCCTGATCGTGTGGTTCCAGCTCGGCTGGCCCGCGCGGATCGTGGCGCTGGCCAGCCTGGCGCTGGTGGCGGCCTATCCGTTCATGAAGCGGATCACCTGGTGGCCGCAGGCATGGCTGGGCATCGTGTTCAGCTGGGCCGCGCCGGTCGCGTGGATTGAAACTTCGGGGGCGGCGGATTGGGCGGGCATCCTCCTTTATCTGGGCAGCATCGCCTGGGTCATCGGATATGACACGCTCTATGCGGTGCAGGATGTGGAGGACGACGCGCTGGCCGGCATCCGTTCGTCCGCCCGCGCGCTGGGGCCGCGGGTGCGGGCGGGCGTCGCGGTCTGTTACGCGCTGGCGCTGGCGGCGTGGGGTAGCGCGATCTGGCAGGTGTTCGCCAACCCCCTGGCGATTGCCGCGCTGCTTCCCGCCGCGCTGCACCTGATTTGGCAGGTCGCGACGCTGGACCGGGCCGATCCGATGAGCGCGCTGGTCCGGTTTCGCTCGAACCGCAACTGCGGCGCGCTGATCTTCATGGCGATGCTGGTGGTGGGACAGGCGAGTATTGTTTGAGGCGGCACCGGCCCGCTCCTCCGCCCCGCCACCCATCGACAGGATATTCTGAAATGGGCGGCGGGACGGGGGAGCGGGCCGGTGCCGGTCACGCGCAATGGCGCGTCAGACGCTCCGCCGCCCCAGTGCTTCGGCGGCCTCGGCCATCAGGGCCGCGATGATCTCTGCCACCGGTTCTTCCTTCGTCACCATGCCGACCGACTGACCGGCCATCAGGCTGCCATTTTCGACATCGCCGTCGATCACCGCGCGGCGCAATGCGCCCGCCCAGTAATGCTCGATCTGCAACTGCGCCTCGGCCATTTCGACCGCGCCTGCATCCAGCGATGCCGCAACCTCGCGCTGCTTGGCGGTGAACAGTTCCGTGCCCTTGTTCTTCAGCGCGCGTACGGGGATGACGGGCAGGCGGGGGTCCACCTGAACGCTGGCCACCGCATCGCGGGCGCTGGCGCGGAAAAACGCCTTCTTGAAATCGGGATGCGCGATGCTTTCGCTGGCACAGGCAAAGCGGGTGCCCAGCTGAACCCCCGCCGCGCCCATTTCCAGATAGCTGGCGATCGCGCCGCCGCGCCCGATGCCGCCCGCGACGAACACGGGCAGCTGTTCGGCCACTTCGGGCAGGATTTCCTGCGCCAGCACGCTGGTCGACACCGGGCCGATATGGCCGCCGGCCTCCATCCCCTCGATCACCAGCGCATCGACGCCGGTGCGGATCAGCCGCTTGGCCAGCACCAGCGCGGGCGCGAAGCAGATCACCTTTGCGCCCGTCGCCTTGATCGCCTCCAGCGACCCTGCTGGGGGCAGGCCGCCCGCCAGCACGATATGCCCGACGCCGTGGCGGCCGCACACCGCGATCAGATCGAACAGTTGCGGGTGCATGGTGATCAGGTTGACGCCGAACGGCTTGTCCGTCAGCGCCTTTGTAGCCGCAATCTCCCGGTCGAGCAGGTCGGGGCTCATCGCGCCGCACGCGATCACGCCGAACGCGCCGGCGTTCGAGATGGCGGACACCAGGTTGCGTTCGGACACCCAGGACATCGCCCCGCACAGGATCGCCGTTTCCGTGCCCAGAAATTCGGCCCCGCGCGCCATCAGCGCCTTCAGGCGCGCTGCGCCCGCATCAATCGTCTCGCTCATCGCCGCGCCCTAGCCGGAGGCGGGGCTGGTCGGCAAGTCGGGGTGCCTGGTCATCCACCCCACGTTCGCACTGAGGAGCCGCGTCAGAGGCGTCTCGAAGTGCCTGGGACTGTGCTTCGAGACGGGGCTGCGCCCCCTCCTTAGCACGAACGGGGTTGGGCGAGCGGGGTGGCGATCCCGCAATCCTCCCCTGTCAGGGGAGGTGGCAGGCCGAAGGCCTGACGGAGGGGTGTCCACCTCTAGATAGGCGTTCACCTCTCCGCCAGCATGTGTGGCGCTGCCACTGCTCGGTAAGCTAGCTATTCTTGGAATGTAGCCTCAAGTGTTTCGTCAAAAAGACGTAACGTTTCCTGAACTTGAGCAAGGTCTCCTGGTAGAAAAAATTGGTCAGGATGTTCGTAACGCAGCCAATGGGAAAGGTATGGCTGATGCATAATTTCTACCAAATTGCGAAGCGCAGTCATATCATGATCGAAATTCCCCCTCTCGATGCGATCAAGCGCATCAAGGAGATTGTGGCCTAAACGTTTGAGGTCATTCGGAGAAATTTCTACTTCAACCAAACAGACTGCCGCTTTAAGCATAAGTTCAAGTCCAAGCCCCAGCAGATAATGGGTGGACAGAGAGAAGGTGCCATTAAAGGCAAAGTGTTCTGGATCTTCCAACCCACGCTCTTCAGCGTATCGAATTGATGCCCGATATAGCTCAAAGGCCGACAATGCGTGGGACCTCCCCACTTGATAGAGCTGCAAGGCAATTTCTCTGGTCATGCTATTTGGATAGACGGCCTTGATGTTTATCAAAAGCCGCCAGTGGCAGAACCATTCATCATTGGTCGCGCCCACCGGCGTGCCGCCGGCGGTCACCACCTAACGCACCGCGCGTGGCGGCTTGAGCCACAGGATCACCAGCCGCCGCCCCTTCACCCGAACGGTTGGGGACAGTGGCGGGAATCGGGAAAACGTCGTCGGGCTTTCGGCCGCCGGTTCAAGCGACGATTTCTTCCGGCGCGTCGAGGCCATAGGCGGTGTGCAGCACGCGGACGGCGAGTTCGGTGTAATCTTCCTCGATCAGCACGCTGACCTTGATCTCGCTGGTCGTGATCGCCTGAATGTTGATGCCGCGTTCGCCCAGCGTCTTGAACATCGTGGCGGCGACGCCCGCATGGCTGCGCATCCCGACACCGACGATCGTCACTTTGGCAACGCGGGTGTCGTGGCGCAGCGCGCCATAGCCGATGCGGTCCTTGCCCTTTTCCAGCACGTCGAGCGCGCGGGCCAGTTCGGCATTGGGCACGGTAAAGGTCACGTCCGTCGATCCCGCCTCATGCGCGATATTCTGAACGATCATGTCGACATTGATGTTCGCCTCGGCCAGCGGATCGAAGATCGATCCGACCGCGCCCGGCCGGTCGGGCACGGCGGTCAGCGTCACCTTTGCCTCGTTCTTGTCGTGCGCGATGCCGGTGATCAGTTGGCGTTCCACGTCGTCAATCTCCTCTTCGCCGACGATCAGCGTGCCGGGTTCCGGGTCGTCGGTCGCGTCCACAAAGCTCGACAGCACCTGGACGCGCACATTTTCCTTCATCGCCAGACCGACCGAGCGGGTCTGGAGCACCTTTGCCCCGACGCTCGCCAGTTCCAGCATTTCCTCGTACGTCACGCGGCGCAGCTTGCGCGCGCGGGGCACGATGCGCGGGTCGGTGGTATAGACGCCGTCGACATCGGTATAGATGTCGCACCGGTCGGCCTTCATCGCCGCCGCCACCGCCACGGCAGAGGTATCCGACCCGCCCCGGCCCAGCGTCGTCACCCGGCCGGCGTCCGTCATCCCCTGAAACCCCGGGATCACCGCGACATTGCCGGCGGCCAGCGATGCGTTCAGCGCATCGGTGTCGATCCCGCCGATCCGCGCACTGGCATGGGCATCGTCGGTGCGCACCGGCAATTGCCAGCCAAGCCAGCTGCGCGCGGGCACGCCGATCGCCTGAAGCGCGATTGCCAGCAGGCCGCTGGTCACCTGTTCGCCGCTGGCCACCACCACGTCATATTCGGCACGGTCGTACAGGGCGGACGCCTCGCGGCAGAAGTTCACCAGCCGGTCGGTTTCGCCCGCCATGGCCGATACGACGACGGCGACCTGGTTGCCGGCCTCCCATTCCCGCTTGACGCGGGCCGCCACGATGCGGATGCGTTCGATCCCGGCCATACTGGTGCCGCCGAACTTCATCACGATCCGCGCCATAATCTTTCGCCAAACGCCTCTTTGGAGCAATGGGGGCGCCTGATAGGAGTGTCCCATGGCAAAGGCAAGCATCGCAACCCCGTCCAGCATCGACCCCAAAGAGGCCGCGCATTTCGGCACGCTGGCCGCTGACTGGTGGAACCCCAGGGGGTCAAGCGCGATGCTACATCGCCTGAACCCCGTCCGCCTCGCATTCGTGCGGGAATCGGTGGATGCGCACTGGCCGGACGGCGCGGGCGGCTTTACCCCGCTGGCGGGCAGGCGCGCGCTGGATGTGGGGTGCGGCGCGGGGCTGATGTGCGAGCCGCTGGCCCGGATGGGTGCGGCGGTCACGGGGCTGGACGCGGCGCCGGAGAATATCGGCGCGGCCAGCGCGCACGCCGCCGCCATGGGCCTGTCCATCGATTACCGGGCGGTGGGGGTGGAAACGCTGGCCGATGGCGAGCGGTTCGACCTGGTCACCGCGATGGAGGTGATCGAGCATGTCGCCGATCCCGCCGCATTCGTCGTGGCGCTCGCCCGCGTGCTGGCACCGGACGGGCTGATGATCGTTTCCACGCCGAACCGCACGCCGCTATCGCGGATCGGCATGGTGGGCGTGGCAGAGGCGACGGGCATGATCCCGCGCGGCACGCATGACTGGGACAAGTTCCTGACCCCGCCGGAGCTGACCGAAATGCTGGAGGGCGCAGGACTGGCGGTATCGCCGCCGCGGGGCATCGCCTGGTCCCCGGTTCGCGGGCTTCATCTGGGCGATGACTTGGCGCTCAACTATATCGTCAGCGCACGGTTCGTCGCGTGAAGTGAACGCAGTGCTTGCAACGGTCGCATGACTGTGTCGGTATGTCGCAGGATTTTCCTGAGAGGGAACCGGTAGTTCATGGTCATGCGTAATCGTGCCGTTTCGGCAATCGTCCTTGCTGCGTTCCTTTCAGGCTGCGGGGGCGGCGGCGGATCGTCGTCCGGCGGCGGCGGGCCGATCAGCGCCCCGGCCCCGACCCCCGCTCCGACGCCGACGCCGACGCCGCCCGCAACGACCACCTGTTCGCTGGCATCGCGGCAGGACTGGGTCGCGGCACAGATCAACGAATGGTATCTGTTCCCCGACCTGCTGGCCACCAACGTCAACGCGTCCAGTTTCAACAATCTGGACGATTATGTCGACGCGCTGGTCGCGCCCGCCCGCGCCCAGCGGCGAGACCGGTTCTTTACCTATGTCACCTCGATCGCCGAGGAGAATGCGTTCAACAATTCCGGCCAGACGGCGGGCTTTGGCTTCCGCCTGGCCACCGATCCCAGCCAGACGCGCCTGTTCATCGCGGAAAGTTTCGAAAACACGCCCGCGACGGACAATAATGTCGATCGCGGGGCAGAGGTGCTGGCCATCGGCACCACGCCCCAGACGCTGCGCACCATCGACCAGATCGCGCGTGAGGATGGCGGATCGCTGGGTCCCTCGCTTGGCCCGGACACCGTCGGCACCAGCCGGTCGTTCCAGGTGCGTGACGGCGCCGGCACCCGCACGGTGACGCTGACCAAGCGAAATTACGACATCCAGCCGGTGTCGACCCGCTATGGCGTGCGCATCCTGAACGATGGCGGGAAAAAGGTGGGCTATGTGAACCTGCGCACCTTTATCTCGACGGCCGATGCCCAGCTTCGCAACGCCTTTACCCAGTTCCGGGCCGATGGGGTGACCGAGGTGATCGTCGATGTCCGCTACAACGGCGGCGGACTGGTGCGGATTGCCGAGCTGTTTGGCGACCTGTTGGGCGGCAACCGCGCGACCAGCGACGTGTTCAGCCGCACGACGTTCCGCCCGTCCAAATCCAGTTTCGACGAATCCCGCAATTTCGCGCCCCAGCCCCAATCGATCGCCGCGACCAAGATCGTGTTCATCGGCACCGGCGGCACGGCATCGGCCAGCGAACTGGTCGCCAATTCCTTCATCCCCTATCTGGGCAACAACATCGCGCTGGTCGGCACCAACACGTTCGGAAAGCCCGTGGGGCAGATCGCGCTGGACCGCGCGGCGTGCGACGACCGGTTGCGCGTTGTCGCCTTTGCCACCCAGAACCGCGACCGGCAGGGCGAATATTTCAACGGCCTGGCCAGCGTGCTGCCGCGCACGTGCCAGGCGGGCGACGATTTCACCCGGCCGCTGGGCGATCCGTCGGAAGCATCGGTCAGCGCCGCGCTCGGCTTTCTGGCCGGGCGGTCCTGCACCCCGATCAGCAGCGGCGGGGCGACGGCATCGGCCAGCCGGTTCCGCGATTCGGCCCCCTATCAGCTGCTGAGCCCGGATCGGCCGAGCGTCGCGCAGCGCGAAGTGCCGGGGCTGTTCTGATGGTCGCCGCGCGCTGGAACGGCCGGGTCATCGCCGAAAGCGACGATACCGTGGTGGTGGAGGGGAACCATTATTTCCCCGCCGACGCGGTCGACCCCGCCGTGCTGATGCCCAGCACCCGCACCAGCGTGTGCGGGTGGAAGGGGACGGCCAATTACTACAGCCTGTCGGTGGACGGGGCGGTAAACGCCGATGCCGCCTGGTATTATGCCGATCCCAAGCCCGCCGCCGCCGAAATCCGGGGCCGCATCGCCTTCTGGCGCGGGGTCGAGGTCGGCTGACCCGCATGGCCGGGGTGCGGCTTCGGCCCGAATGGCTGGCACAGATTGGGGGCGAGTTCGACCAGCCCTATATGGCGCAGCTGCGTGCCTTCCTGCTGGCGGAGCGGGCGGCGGGCAAGCGCATCTTTCCGCCTGCGTCCGAATGGTTTCGTGCGCTTGACCTGACCCCGCCGGGGGAGGTGCGCGCCGTCATTCTGGGCCAGGATCCCTATCACGGGCCGGGTCAGGCGCATGGCCTGTGCTTTTCCGTCCGTCCCGGTGTCCGCGTGCCGCCCAGCCTTGTGAACATCTACAAGGAACTGGCCAGCGACCTTGGCATCCCGCCCGCGCGGCACGGCCATCTGGAGGCGTGGGCGCGGCAAGGGGTGCTGCTGCTCAACACCGTCCTGACCGTGGAAATGGGGCAGGCCGCCTCGCACAAGGGGCGCGGCTGGGAACGCTTTACCGACGCCGTGATCGCCGCGATCAACCGCTTGCCCCAGCCGGTCGTGTTCCTGCTCTGGGGTAGCCATGCGCAGAAAAAGGCCGCCGCCGTCGATCGCAGCCGCCATCATGTGCTGACCGCGCCGCATCCCTCGCCGCTGTCGGCGCATACCGGCTTTCTCGGCTGTCGCCATTTCAGCCAGGCCAACGCCTTTCTGGCCGCGCACGGGCGCGGCACGATTGACTGGCGCCTGCCCGACGCGGCAGAGGCGGCGGCATGAGCCAGAAGGACGCCGACCGCCAGGCCCGCCTCGCCCAGGCGCTGCGCGACAACCTGAAACGCCGCAAGGCCCAGGCCCGCGCCATGGCCGTGCAGGGCGAACCGGAAAAGCCGGACGAGGGAAGGTAGGGCAAAACCCTCACCCTTCCGGCGCTGACGCGCCTCCCTCCCTCTCCCGCCTGCGGGAGAGGGAAGGGGCCCGCCGCCGCAGGCGGTGGGAAGGGTGAGGGTCTTTTCTGCCACGGCGCTACCCCTGATCCGTCACCCCAACGAAGGCCGGGGTCCATCGCACCGCAAGCGACACCCTCTCAATCGAAGGAAGCAGCCCAGCCGCGCGCTGGATGCCGGAACAAGTCCGGCATGACGGGGAAGATATGCCCGTTGCCTTACCCCCACTCGTCACCCCGGCCTCGCGCCGGGGTCCAGCTTGAGGCGCGCTACCCGATGGACGAAGCGCGAACCAACGCCGTGTTTCAGAAAGCGGCCATTCCGGAAGCGACCCCATAGCGGCGATGGGCTAGCGCATTCCTGATGCCGGATGCTTACGGCTGTTGTGGAGAAAGCCTGTTGGATACGGCGCGCCGCACAACGACTAAGGTCACGACGAAGATGGCTATCGCAGCGGCGAAAACCCCAATTGTCCAAGCTACCATGTAGATGCTCGAGCATGGATCAGGGTCGGGCTGAACGCGGTGCTGCGGAGCGCACCCATAGAACACACGAAAAAGCAGATACACGCCGATAGTTAAAAACGCCGTGATTGAAACCGCGCTGCCAGCCGCAATCCCGGCCAGTATCGACCACAGCTTGATTTTGCGGACGCTCATCGGAGGTATCTTTCCGCCGTTCCAGCCGTTCTGCAATCCACCCATACTTGGCCATCCATCACATGACCTGAAAGAAGTCATTCGCCGGCTCGAACGCCACCCCCAACCGTCACCCCGGCCTTGTGCCGGGGTCCAGCGTCGGCTGGGCAAAAAGTCATGGAAATGTTGGATTTTCCATGCTTCACCCTGGTCGATGCACGGCCCGCTTTCCTGCCCGGCGACCCAAATGTCGCGTGCCTGTCGCGTCATTGACGCCTCACGATCAAAACCCGGTCATTCTGTCAAAACTGTCAACCACTCACCGCCGCTCGGCCATTCCCTCTGCCGCTGCGTGGCCGCTGGCCCAGGCCCATTGGAAATTGTATCCGCCCAGCCATCCGGTGACGTCCACCGCCTCGCCAATGGCATAGAGGCCGGGCACGCCGCGCGCCTCCATCGTCCGCGAAGACAGCCCGGCGGTGGCGATGCCGCCTGCCGTCACTTCGGCCTTGGCAAAGCCCTCTGTCCCGTTTGGCCGGAACAGCCAGTGCGCCAGCCGCTCGCCCGCCGCCGCCAGCGCGCGGTCGGTCTGCGCCGCCAGTTCCCCGGCAAGCGCCAGCCGTTCGGCCAGCACGGTCGCCAGCCGTTCGGGCAGCGCCTCGGCCAGCGCCTTTGCCACTGTCTGCCGGGGCCGCGCCCGCTTGGCCGCGACCAGCCAGTCGGCGGGCCGATCGGGCAGGAAATCGATGCCCACCGCATCGCCATGCCGCCAATAGCTGGACGCCTGAAGGATCGCGGGGCCGGACAGGCCGCGATGGGTGAACAGCGCCGCCTCGCGGAACCGCGCCTTGCCCGCGCTTGCCTCCACCGGGGCGGCGACGCCGGACAGTTCGCGGAACAGCACATCGTCGCCGCCCAGCGTCAGGGGGACCAGCGCCGGGCGCGGCTCGACCACCTTCATCCCGAACCGGCGGGCAAGATCATAGGCATAGCCGGTCGCGCCCAGTTTCGGAATGGCCGGGCCGCCGGTGGCGATCACCAGTTGCGGTGTGCTGACCCGGCGACCGGCCAGCGACAGGGTGAAGCGGCCATCGGCATGCCCCACCTCGCCCACCGCCTGACCCAGCGCCCAGTCGACGCCGCCCGCGTCGCATTCGTCGCGCAGCATCGCCACGATCTGTTTCGCCGACCCGTCGCAGAACAGCTGCCCCAGCGTCTTTTCATGCCAGGCGATGCCATGCCGGTCGACGAGTTCAATGAAATCCGCAGGGGTGTACCGCGCCAGCGCCGACTTGGCGAAATGCGGATTGGCCGACAGATACCGGTCGGGCGCGGTTTGGATATTGGTGAAATTGCACCGCCCGCCGCCGGAAATCAGGATCTTTCGCCCCGGCGCGTCATTATGATCGATCAGGAGGACGCGCACCCCCCGCTTGCCCGCTTCGGCAGCGCAGAACATGCCCGCCGCGCCTGCGCCCAGCACGATGGCGTCATAGGTGTCGCTCATCTGGCGTCGATGATCCGGTTGGCGAGCGCCCGGCCGGACAGCCATGCCGCCTCGATCCGCGGGCCGATCAGCCAGTCGCCGCACGCGCCGATCCGCCGATCCGCGTCCCACATTGCCGCCCCGCCATGGCCGCCCGACCGGGCATATCGCCAGCGATGGGCGGTCAGCAGCAATGGCGGGGGCAGGGGCGATGCGGCATGGGCCGCCAGCTCGGCCAGCAGCGCGTCCGCAATGGCGGGGGCGTCCTCCTCCAGATGCTCGGCCGACCAGGCGGGCGACCCCTGCACCACCCACGCCTCCGGCCCCGTCCGGCCCGGCTTGGCGCTGT
Organism: Sphingomonas eleionomae; assembly: GCF_049889035.1. Taxonomy (NCBI): domain Bacteria; kingdom Pseudomonadati; phylum Pseudomonadota; class Alphaproteobacteria; order Sphingomonadales; family Sphingomonadaceae; genus Sphingomonas; species Sphingomonas eleionomae. The sequence goes on from NZ_JBLTWP010000002.1 coordinate 660,812, forward strand.
TGCGCGCGGCCCAGCCGATGGCGCCGGCATCGCGAAGGGTGTCGGTATCGATCGCCAGCCGGTCGGGGAAGGCGGCCATCATGGTCCAGCACGGGTCCGACCGGGTTGCCTCTGCCGCGGCGGCGAGGTGCGGCAGATGCGGGCTGGCCAGCGCCGCCACCTGTTCGGCCGGGACTGCGATCACCGCCGCGTCGAACGCCGGTGCCTCGTCCGCCCCGGTCAGCCGCCATCCCGCGCCGTCGGCGACCAGCGCGTCGATGCGCGTGGCCCAATGCACGTCATGCGCCGCCGCCATCGCCCGGATCACGGCGTTCATGCCCGGCGTGCCGACCCAGGCATCGGCGCCCGCAACTGGCCAGCGCGCGACGACCCCTGCTTGTGCCCACCCCTCGACCGCTGCAGCAAAGCCGGCATCGCGGGCGGTGAAATATTGCGCGCCATGGTCGAACTGCACGTCGGTCCCGTCGGGCAGGGCCATGCGCCGGGTGCTCATCCGCCCGCCCGGTCCGCGCCCCTTGTCGAACAGGGTGACGGCATGGCCTGCCGCCATCAGCGCGTCCGCCGCCGACAGACCCGCCATACCCGCCCCGATGATCGCAATCCGCATCTTTGCCCTTCGTCCTTTGGTCCAGCTTATCCCGGCACCCATGGCCCCCTATATGGTTGCCCATGGCACAGGTGACAGTCTGGTTCGATGGGGCTTGTCCGCTCTGTACGCGGGAAATTGCGCTGATGCGGCGGCTGGACCGGCGCGGGCGGATCAAGTTTCTCGACGTCAGCGGCGATGCGCCCGCCGATTGCCCGGTCGACCGGGCCGATCTGCTCGCCCGGTTTCACGCGCGGGAGGGGGACCGGATGCTGTCCGGTGCCGCTGCCTTTGCCGCGATGTGGCGGGCGATCCCGCTGCTGCGGCCGCTGGGCGAACTGGCGCGGGTGCCGCTGGTGCTGGCGGGGCTGGAATGGCTGTACCGCCGGTTCTTGCGCATCCGGCCCCGCCTCCAACGCTGGGTGGCGGCGCGATGAAGTGGCCCGACCCCGATCCGACCGCGCCGGGGCAGGAAAGCGTGTGGGATTATCCCCGCCCGGCGGTGCTGCGGTCCAACACGCGCCACATCCTGATCCGCCATCGCGGACAGGTGGTGGCGGAAACGCGCGGCGGGTTTCAGGTGCTGGAGACCAGCCATCCGCCGAGCTATTACCTGCCGCCCGATGCCATCACGCCCGGCCTGCTGATCCCCAATCCCCGCCGGTCGATGTGCGAATGGAAGGGGCAGGCACGATATTGGGACCTGGTCATCGGCAGCGAACGGATCGAGGGCGTGGGGTGGAGCTATCCCAGCCCGACGCCTGCCTTTGCCGCGATGAAGGATCACATCGCATTCTATCCCGCGCCGTTCGACGAGGTGCGGGTGGACGGCGAGCAGGTGACGCCCCAGCCGGGCGGATTTTACGGCGGCTGGATCACCAGCCATGTGGCCGGACCGTTCAAGGGGCCGCCGGGGACCCAGTTCTGGTAAGTTGTTCGTCCAGCCACGCCGCCGCCTGATCCGGGCTGCGCTTGTCGGTGTCGCGGTCGACCATCCAGTTGGCCTGTCGCATCGCCTCTACCGGGATCGCGCCGACCAGGGGGCGCAACGCCGCGACCAGCGCCGTATCGTCCGCCCGGCCGGGGGCGAGCATCAGGATCGCGTCATAGCCCGGAATGGCATGGCGCGGATCGGCCAGCACTTTCAGGTCCTGCGCCGCGATCCGCCCGTCGGAGGAGAAGGCGGAGATGACATCCGCCTGACCATTTTCAATGGCGCGATACATGAAGCTGGGGTTATAAGGCGTCGATGTTTTGAACCGAACTGGATAGGCGCGGCGGACGGCCGCCCATTCGGGCCGTTCCAGAAATTCGACATCGGTGGCAAAGGACAGGCGCGGCGATGCGGGCGCCAGGTCATCCAGGCTGTCGATGCCCAGCCGCTCCGCATCCGCCCGCCGCATGGCAAAGGCATAGGCGTTTTCGAAGCCAAGCGGCCCCAGCAGCGTGACCGAATGGTCGCGGGCCGCCCATTGCCCGACCCCGCGAACGATCGCCTCGCGCGAGGGGACGTCGCTGCGCCCCATCTCGTTGGTCCAGATCGTGCCGGAATAATCGACATAGAGGTCGATATCGCCGGATTTCAGCGCGGCGAAGACGACGGCGGATCCCAGCCCTTCGCGATAGCGAACCCGGTACCCCGCGGCCTGAAGCCGCCGTCCGATCAGCCGGGCGAGGATGAACTGTTCCGAAAACCCCTTTGCCCCAATGGTGACGACGCGGCCCTGCGCGGCGGGAAGCAGCGCGGGGGCGAGCGCCAGCAGCACAGCGCCCAGCATCGCCGCCAGCCCGCCCCACAGCATCCATCGCCGCCGCGCCCGCAACCCCCGCTCGATCAGCCCAAGCAGTGCATCCGCCGCCAGCGCCAGCCCGGCGGCCGCGACGCATCCGGCAAGGACGAGCGCCCAGTTCTGCGTCTGAAGCCCCGCAAAGATGAGGTCGCCCAGGCTTGGCTGACCCACGGTGGTGGACAGGGTGGCGGCGCCGATCGTCCACACCGCGGCGGTGCGGATGCCCGCCATGGCGATGGGGGCAACCAGCGGTGCCTCGACCAGCAGCAGTTTCTGCCACGGCGTCATGCCCATGCCGTCCGCCGCCTCGATCACCGCCGGGTCGAGGCCGGCAAGGCCAGTGACGATGTTCCGCAGGATCGGCAGCACGGCATAAAGGGTGAGCGCCAGCAGCGCGGGCAGGAAGCCCAGTGCGGGCACGCCGCCGCCGACCAGCCCGGACAGGCCGGTCAGCACCGGATAGAAAAGCGCGAGTAGGGCAAGCGCCGGAATGGTCTGAACCAGGCTGGCCAGGCCGAGCGCGATCCGTGCCGCCCAGGGCCGGCGCGCCGCGATCACGGCGAGCGGCACGCTGACCATCAGGCCGAGCAGCAGCGCCGATCCGGCCAGGATCAGATGCTGGGCCGCCAGATCGGGCACGCGGGCAAAGGCGCCGGTCATTCGCCCCGTTCCAGCGCGGCCAGCCGGTGCGCCTGTTCGCGCGGCACCGCGACCAGCGCGTCCGCCGCCGCCCCTGCCCTACCTGCGATCAGATCGGCCGGCGAACCATCGCCGACGATGCGCCCGCGGTCCATCACCAGCACCCGGTCGGCCAGCAGCAGCGCCTCTGCTATGTCATGCGTCACCAGCAGCGTGGTCAGCCCCAGCCGGTCGTGCAGCGCGCGGATGGCGCGGCCCAGCGCGTCGCGGGTAACGGGATCCAGCGCGCCGAACGGTTCGTCCATCAACAGGATGCGCGGGGCGGCGGCCAGCGCACGGGCAATGCCCACCCGCTGTGCCTGTCCACCGGACAGGGCGGGGGCGGGCCGCGCGGCAAACCCGGCAGGCAGATCGACCAGCGCGAGCAGTTCGGCCACGCGATCGCCGGTCCGCCGCTGTCCCGCCAGCCGCAGCGCCATTGCGATATTCTCGCCCACCGTCAGATGCGGAAACAGGCCGATATTCTGAAACACATAGCCGATGTTCCGGCGAAGCAGGGCCGGGGCCTGATCCGCGACGTCGCGCCCGTCGATCCGCACCTGGCCAGCGTCCGGCACGACCAGCCGGTTGATCGTTTTCAGCAGCGTCGATTTGCCCGACCCGCTGGCCCCGACCAGCGCCACGAAGCTGCCCGCCGCAATATCCAGCGAAACGCCGTCCATTGCCGCGACCGCACCGTGCCGGCGGGTCACATCGGTCAGCGCGATGGCGGGGGGCGATGGGGTGGCCGGCATGGATGCACGATTGTGGGGAAAAGCCCGGCCCACGTCAAAAGCGGACTTTGCGGGTCCGCCCGGACGGTATCCGGCCGGGGGCTTGGCGTGGGTGGCGGGCAGGGGCTAGGTTGGGGCAACAAAACAGAAGGCAGGAGGGATGACCATGGCAAAGGATGCGCGTGCAATTTTCATTACCGGAGGCGCATCGGGCATCGGTCTTGCGACCGCGCGGTTGTTTGCCTCTCGCGGCTGGCGCGTCGGGCTGGCCGATGTGAACGAGGCGGCGCTGGTCGAGGCGCTGGCCGATTTTCCGCCCGGTACGGCCAGCACCTATCGGATGGATGTGCGCGAACCGGAACAATGGCGGGCAGCACTGGCCGATTTCTGTTCGTTAAGCGGCGGGCGGCTGGATGTGTTGTTCAACAATGCCGGGATCGCGGTGGGCGGGCCGATGCACGAAACATCGCTGGATGACCTGCATCGGCTGATCGACATCAATTTTACCGGAGTCGTTCATGGTGCGGTGCTCGCCTTTCCCTATCTGGTGAAAACGCCGGGTTCCTGCCTGCTCAACACCGCCTCTGCCGCCGCGATTTACGGGACGTCGGGCACGGCGGTCTATTCAGCGACGAAATTTGCGGTGCGCGGCCTGACCGAATCGCTGGAGGGCGAATGGTACCGGGCGGGGATCAAGGTGCGATCGCTCATGCCCAGCTTTATCGAAACGCCGCTGCTGGACGCCAATGTCGTCGGGTCCAACGCCAATGTCCGCGAGCGGGTGCAGCGGGCGGGGCTGGAGCTGACGCCGGTCGAGCGGGTGGCCGAAGCAGCATGGCGGGCCGTGCATGGCAAGGAGGTGCACACCGTGGTCGGCAAGACGGCCGAGCGGATGCAGTTCGCCGCCCGCTGGCTGCCCGGCAAGCTGCGGCGACAGGCGCGCGGATCGCTGTGACCGATCAGGCGACACCCAACCTGCCCTCGCGCGATTTCGATGCGACGATCGCCTTTTATGCGCCGCTGGGGTTCGCGGTGTCGTGGCGGGGCGGCGGCTGGATGATCCTGGAGCGGGGGGCGATGACGCTGGAATTCTTTCCCTGGCCCGATCTGGACCCCGCAACGAGCAGTTTCGGCGCGTGCCTGCGGATGGACGATATCGAGCCGATCTGCGCAGCTGCGCTGGCGGCGGGGGTGCCGGATGCGCGCACCGGCTTTCCCCGGCTGCATCCGCCGACGCACGATGCGGCATCGGGGCTGACGATCGGCTATCTGATCGATCCGGATGGCAGCCTGTTGCGGCTGATCCGCAACCCGGCGGATTAGGCCATGACGTTGCGGCCGCGCGCGACGGTTGCGCTGTGGCCCACCCGTCCCTTTGCCAAGCGGTCCCGGATCGTGTCCATGAACACCCAGTCGTTGCGGACGCTGTCGGGGTTCAGCGTCATCTTCATGTAGCCACGCCGGCTGGTGTCGCACCATTTGAGTTCGGGATTGGTGTCGACCAGCGCGCGGGCGACCACCGCCGGATCGGCGGCAAGCGCGCTTTCATAGCCGGGCGAGGTGACGGAATGGCCGGCAAATTCGACCCCCGCAGGCTTGCCATCCTGTGCCAGGTCATAGGCCCAGCCATTATGGCTGTCCCCCGCGATCACGACGAGGTTGGCGCCCATCGCCTGCGCCGATTTCAGAAAGCGCGCCCGTGCCGCCGGATAGCCGCCCCAGGCATCGAAATTAAGCGGCAGCCCCGCCTTTGACGCCATGATGCCGGACATCACATATTGGCGGACATAATCAGGCGCATCCTTTGCCATCCACTCGATCGCGCTGGCGGGCGAGCGGGTCTGGCCCATGATCGTGCCGAAACCGACGACCTGCCACCGGGTGCCGCCGCGCACCGATGCGGTCATGGCATCGGCCAGCCAGGCCTCCTGCGGCAGGCCCATCATCGTGGCGGACGGGTCCATCCACGCGCCATCCCGGAACGCGGCGAGCGCGCGGGCCGGATCGGCGGCCTTGAACAGCGGGGCGATATCCTTTTCCTGTGTCCGGGCGAGCACGCGGGTTTCGGTGCGGAACAGCGTGGCGAGCGAACCGATCTGATAGCTGGCCCAAGGTGCGTCGGACACGGGCAACCATTCGCGATAGGCCTGAATCGCCATCGCCTTTCGCACGGCCCAGTCGCCCTCATCCGCCTGATGATTCTGGGCGCCGCCTTCCCAGCTGTCATTGGTGGTTTCGTGATCGTCCCATTGCAGGATCATCGGCTTTGCCGCGTGCAGCGCCATCAGGTCGGGGTCGGCGCGATAGCTGGCGATGCGCAGGCGATAATCGGCCAGCGTCAGAATCTCGTTCAGCGGCTGGGGCACGCGCGATGCGATCGCCTGGGCATCGGCGGGGTAACTGCCTTTCTGATACTCGTAATAATAATCGCCGAGATGGACCGTCAGGTCGATATCGTCGCGCGCGGCGGCATGGGCATAGGCGTTGAACCAGCCAAAGCCGATGTTGGAGCAGGAAAAGACGCCGATGCCGTAATCGCGCACATCGCCGTCGGGCAGGGTGCGGGTGCGACCGATCATCGAGATGCTGCCATCCGGCGCGATGAAGCGGTAATGATAGCGCGTTCCGGGGGTCAAGCCCATCACCACTGCCTTGACCGTATGATCGCGCCAGGGGCCGGTGCTGACTTCCGCCCCGCCGGAAATGCGGACGAAATCGGGCGTTTCCGACACCTCTACCCGGATCTTCACCGCGCCGCCGCCCGACGGGACATAGCGGGCCCAGAACAGCATGTGCGTCTGGCCCGGCTCGCCGCTGGCAACGCCGTGGGTAAAGCCAAGCTGCGATGCCTGTGCCCGCGCGATGCGGGGCAGGGCAAGCGCCCCGACGCCAAGCGTTGCGGACAGGATCAGGTGGCGGCGATCAAGGATCAGGGTCATGGCACGGGTCCCGGAACAAGGTTCCGATGCCCTGCACCCGCTTCATGTCGGGTTGATTACAGGCCGGTCAGCCGGTCGCCGCAGCCCGCCGGTCGGCGCGGGCGTCGAGCAGCGACTGGTAATAGGCGACCAGCTGTTCGGCATGTTCGCGGTCGGACAGCACCTGTGCCGCGGCCCGCCGGGTGGCGGCGCGCAGGATCGCGGGTTCGCGTTCGAACAGACGCTTGATCGCGGCAGCGGCGGAACGTGCGTCGCGCGCTTCATAGGTTTCGGCGATCAGCGGGTCGGCGATTTCGGCAAACCCGCCCTCGTCCGGCGCGATCAGCGGCAGGCCGGACGCAATCGCCTCCAGCCCCACCAGGCCAAAGGGTTCGGCGTCGGATCCGTGGATCAGCGCGTCGCAGCTGGCCATGATTCGGGCAAGGCGGGCGCGGTCATAGATGGGGCGGAACAGCTTGATATGCGGGCTGTCCTTGACCCGGCGCTGGACCGATCGGCTGTCGACGCCGGCGCCGATCTGAATCAGGCCGACCGGCATGACAGAGCCGGCGCGTTCGACCGCGTCGAAAATCATCGGCCAGCGTTTTTCGGGATGGTGCCGGCCAAGGCCAAGCAGCAGATGCGCGTCGCGCGGCAGGCCAAGCTGGGCGAGCAGCGATTCGCGGAATGCCTCGTCCCGGTGATCGGGCGAGAAGATGCCCGGCTGGATCCCCAGTGCGGCGGAATGATGCACGGTCAGGCCGCGCCGCCGGTGCCGCTTTGCCAGGGCGGGGCCGTTGCTGACAAAGGCGTCGAACTTGACCAGGAAACTGGCCATGTAATTCGTGTACCACTGGAACGCCCGTTCGATCCGGGCGGGGCTGGCCCAGCCTTCGAACCAGCGCATCGGATAGGCGCCGACATTGTCGTTATGCGCGAAATAGACCTTTAGCGCGTCGCCCGGCCAGTTGCCGACGATCCAGCCGGGCCGCCAGGGCGAGCTGGTTTCGACGACATCGGGCTTGAGCTCGTCCAGCAGCGCGCGGATTTCGCGGCCGGAGAAAAAGATGCCGTAATTGGTGTCAAAGATCAGGCGCGGCGCCTTGACCCAATAGATGCGGCCGCCGCCGGGCCGTTCCTCGACCCAGCTTTCCCGGCCCGGCGCGATGACGAACAGTTCATGGCCCAGTTCGGCCATGATCTCCATCTTGCGGTCCAGATAGGTGCGCACACCGCCGCCGGTGGGCGAATAATATTCGTTGACGTCGACGACGCGCATGACGGGGGCGGGTGCCCGGTCCCTTTCGTCAGGCGACCGGGCCGAAGCCGGACAGGCCGCGCATATACTGCGCAGTGATGTTGACCGTGGTCACGCCATTGCCGACGGTGATGGTCGCCTGCGCCAGCTTGGGCTTGCTGCGGCCCAGTTTCTGGTTGCTGACAAAGCCCGCGCCGTCCCGCCAGAAATTGAACTTGTTCTTGCCGTCGCGGTCATGGGTGAACAGCAGGGCATAGCGGCCGGGTGCCGGCGCCTTGATGCACAAGCTGACGGGGCCGGAGGCGGGCATGTCGGCCCAGACGCGGCGAAAGAACTTGCCCTCGGCGCGCAGCACCTTGTCGTCCTTCAGGAAATCCTCGTCATTGGCGGGCCAAAGCTCCAGCTTGAGCCGGCCGGTCCGGTCCTTCAGGCCGTTTACATTGACCTGAATCGCCGTTTCGCCATTCACGCACGCAGCCGAATCCGATCCCAGCGGCGGCTTGGCCGCAGCGGGCATCGCAAGCATCGCAGCGGCCGCAAGGCCAAGCGCCGCACGGCCGCTCTTGGCAAACAGGGTCATTCCACTTTCCTCGTCACCGCAGACAGGGCGAAGACAATCGCCAGTCCGATATGCACCAGCAGCGTCAACGTCGCGCCGAACGCGACGAGATCGCTGAGTGCTTCTCTCTGCCCTATAAAAATAATGGCGAAGTTGGCGAAAAGAAGGTCCTTGTTGGGCACAAGCGGAAGGCGGAACACAAGCAGGCGTCCCGCAACGAGAAACGCCCATTCGATCAGCGGCACGTCCGGCATCGCGAGATGCCAGGCGAGGCTGAGGAAAATGCTGTCGATGACGATGCGCAACAGGTGAACCCCGCTGATCGCCCAGAGCGCGGGATAGGGCAGGGCGAATACCCGGCGGGAAAACAGCACGAACGGCACCGACAGCATGAACATCACCACAGCCGACAGGGCGATGTTGCGGAAATCGCGGTCGGGAATCAGGTCCGCGCCATAGGGCAGTACGATCGCCAGCATGGTCAGCGTGACGATATTGCCGGTGACGCCGGACAGGATCGTCACATCCTTTACATTGCCGAAGGGCGAGGTGACCATCCGCATCCGCTGACGCGCCCAGGCATAGAAATACAGGTCTCCGGAATAACCGATGGCGACATCGTTCGCGATGCGTTTGCGCAACAATGCACCCAGGCCCGACACGGGCAGGCCCCAGAGCCGGCGATAGATGACGAAATCGCCCAGCGGCGATGCCATGTAGGACACAGCAAAGCACAGGTAGAACACGGGATTACGGGGCAATTGGGCGCTGAAACCTGCCAGCCCGCCATCGAACAGTTCGCGCGCAAGGCCGCCGGCCATCAGCACCGACACGATGATGCCAATCCATTTCGGCCAGGACGAATCCGTCCCGCGCATCGGTTCCAGACCGCCCAGGTCGGACGGCGCGATCGGCGCTGTATCGGCCGTCCGCTGCTCCATCCTCAACCCTCCCTCAGCCGCCAGCACGGCGGATCGGCCGGATGGGGCGGCCGAACTCCGGCGGGCCGCATAGCCGCTTTGCGATTGCCCGGCAAATCCGTCAGCCTTCCGGCTTTACCCGGTCGGGATGGGCTGCGGCAAAGGGCGGCAGTGCGCAGGCGCGGGCGTCGGCGGCAACCAGCCGGGGATAGCCGGCCAGATCGACATTCAGGCGGCGCGCGTTCGCCACCTGTGGCACCAGGAAGATATCGGCGATATCGGGCGCATCGCCGCCCAGAAAGGGGCCGTCGCCCGCCATCTGTTCCAGCGCCGAAAACCCTTCATGGATCCAGTGCGCATACCAGGTGTCGCGAACCGGCTTTTCCAGTCCCAGCGGCTGTTCCAGATAGCGCAGCACGCGCAGATTGTTCAGCGGGTGGATATCGCACGCGATCAGTTGCGCCATCGCCAGTGCGCGGGCGCGCGCCATCGGATCGGCAGGGATCAGGCGCGGTCCGGGCTGGGTTGCGTCCACCCAGTCGATGATTGCCAGGCTTTGCGTGACCACGCCATCGCCCGTGTCCAGTGCGGGCACCAGCCCCTGCGGATTGCGGGCCAGATAGTCGGCGGCGTGATGGGCATTGTCGATCAGCGACACCGGCACGCGGCGATAGGCCACGCCCTTGAGGTTGAGGGCAATGCGCACGCGATAGGCCGCGGACGAGCGGAAATAGTCATACAGTGTCAGCATCAGCCAGTCTCTGCCTGCGCCCCGGCGCCCTTGAGCGCGGCGTCCAGCGTTGCGCTTTCCGCCTCGCGTTCCGATTCGCGTTCCAGCGCGACCTTGATCATCGCCACGATGGGATCGGCCAGCGCCAGCCCCAGCACCCCGAACAGGGTGGAGGCAAGGATCTGGGACGACACGGTAAGGGCGGGCGGCATGTCCACCGTGCGCTTGGCGATCATCGGAATGATGACATAACCGTCGAAATTCTGGACCGCGAAATAGATGATGATGGCCCAGATGCCCTGTTCCGGCCCGGCCGAAAAGCCGACCGCGACCATCAGGATGCCCGACATCAGCGCACCGATATTGGGAATGAACGCCAGCAGTCCGGTGATGATGCCCAGCACCAGCGCCATCGGCACGCCCGCCAGCGACAGGGCGATCCACGTCACCACCCCTTCGAACGCCATGCCGATCAGTCGCCCGGCCAGCAGCCGCCGCATGGTCCAGGCCATGCGGTCGAGCGTGATGGCGAAATCGCGCCGCCCGCCCGATGGGACCATCCAGGCAAGACCGCGTTCATAGATGCGCGGGTCCATCGCCACGAACAGGCCGATGATGAAGATAAGGAGCATGGTCGTCACCCCGCCGACCAGCGACCCGACGGCGCTGGTCAGCCGGCCGATCGATCCCGCCGCCTGTTGCGCCAGGCTGGACAGGGCGGGCCGGTCGGGCAGCAGTCCGTTATCGTTCGCCCAGTCGATCAGGCGATTGCCCTGCACCTCCAGCACCTGACGCAGCTGTTCGGCCTGAACCGAAATCTGGACACCAGCGGTGTAGAAGACCCAGGCAAGAAACCCGATCGCGGCCGCCAGCACGATCAGCAGCCGCGCGCCGCGCCAGATCGGCAGCACCCGGCCGAGCAGCCGCACGCCGCCGTCCAGCATCGAGGCAAAGACGAGCGCGGCAAAGATGATCAGCAGCGGTTGAACCAGCAGCACGATCAGCGCGATGGCGATGCCGACGCTGGCCCAGACGGTCGCCTTGCGAAATTCGCGGCGGACAAACGGATCGCGCAGTTCGTTCGGACCCGGCCCCTGATCGACCAGTTCCTCGACCTTGCTCATTTGGCCGAGTCGCTATCCTGTTCCGGACGAAGCGATTCGCCGGCGCGACCCGGGCGCAGCGATCCCCACCAGGTCAGCGGGTTCCACGTCCCCTCGCCATCGAAGCTGAAGGTGATGAATTCGGCCCGTCCGCCGATATTTTCCCACGGCACCGGGCCGCCAAGCCCCGCCTCTGCAATGGAAAAGCGGCTGTCGGCGGAATTGTCGCGATTGTCGCCCATCAGGAACACATGACCCTCCGGCACCGTGACCGGGCCGAAATTGTCGGCGCGCGGGCGGAATTCGACATCGATCGTGTCATAGCTGCGCCCGCCGGGCAGTGTTTCGCGATAGATGGGCAGGCGGCAATAATCGCGCCCATCGGGGGCGGTAAAGCGCGCGCCGGGATATTGCGCCGGGTCGCATTGGGCATTGGCGTCGACGGGGATGATGCGGTCGGCACTGCGCACCCGCTTCAGCGGTTCGTCGTTCAGCGAGACCAGGCCGTTATTCACCTCGATCCGGTCGCCGGGCAGGCCGATCACCCGCTTGATATAATCCGTGCCCGACTGGGGCGGGGTGACGATGACGATGTCGCCGCGTTCCGGCAGGCTGCCGAACACCCGGCCCGGAATGAAGGGCAGGATGTGAAAGGTGGGGCTGACGAAGGAATAGCCATAGGGATATTTGGTGACGACCAGCCGGTCGCCCTTCATCAGCACCGGCATCATCGATTCCGACGGGATGTAGAACGGCTTGGCAATGAAGCTGTGAAAGCCGAGCACGGCCAGGATCAGCCAGAACAGGCCCTTTGCCTCTCCCCACCAGTCGGTGCCGCCCTTTGCAGGCGCAGCGGCGGGGGTTTCGTTCGTCGTCGCCACGGGATCGGCGGCCATAATCGTCCTAACTCAGGTCAGCGGGACCGCCTCGATCACCACAAAGGCCTGAGCCCATGGATGATCGTCGGTCATCGTCAGATGCACGCGGACTGCGTGGCCCGGCGGCGTCATCGCGTCAAGTCGCGCCTTTGCCCCGCCGGTCAGCGCCAAGGTGGGGGCGCCGGAGGGCGCGTTGACCACGCCGATGTCGCTCATGAACACGCCGCGGCTGAACCCCGTGCCGACCGCCTTGGAAAACGCCTCTTTCGCGGCGAACCGCTTGGCCAGCGTTCCCGCCGCCGTATAGGGCCGCCGCGCGGCCTTTGCCTGCTCGATTTCGGTGAAGCAGCGGCGCATGAACCGGTCCCCGAACCGGTCGATCGACCGCTGGATCCGCTCGATATTGCACAGGTCGGAACCGAGGCCCAGGATCATAAATCCTCCCCGGTACGGGGAGGGGGACCGCTCGCGCAGCGAGGGGTGGAGGGGGCGCACCACACAGAGCGGGATTCGCGGCCGACCCCCTCCGTCAGCACTTCGTGCTGCCACCTCCCCGTGCCGGGGAGGATTTCGTTTCCCTTCACCGCGCCTGGTCCATCAGGTTGCGCATCCGCCGCACCACCGGACCCAGCCCGTCGAAGATCGCCTCGCCGATCAGGAAATGGCCGATGTTCAACTCGCGCAGCTGCGGGATCGCGGCGATGGGCACCACGTTGTCAAAGGTGAGGCCGTGCCCGGCATGAACCTCGATCCCGTTCTTGGCAGCGAGCGCGGCGGCATCGCTGATCCGGCGCAGTTCGGCGGTCTGTGCCTCGCCCGACAGCTCGCAATACAGGCCCGTATGCAGTTCGATTACCGGCACCTTCAACCGCAGCGCCGCCTCGATCTGCCGCGGATCGGGTTCGATGAACAGGCTGACGCGGATGCCCGCATCGGTCAGCGCATCGCAGAAATGCGCAAGCTGATTGTGGAGGCCGGCGGCATCCAGCCCGCCCTCGGTCGTCCGCTCCTCACGCTTTTCCGGCACGATGCAGGCGGCGTGCGGACGGTGGCGCAACGCGATGGCCAGCATCTCGTCCGTCATCGCCATTTCAAGGTTGAGCGGGATCGGCAGCCCGCCCGACAGGCGGGCGATGTCGTCATCGGTGATGTGGCGGCGATCCTCGCGCAGATGCGCGGTAATGCCGTCGGCGCCCGCATCCGCCGCCAGCAGCGCGGCCCGCACCGGATCGGGAAAGCCGCTGCCCCGTGCATTCCGCACGGTGGCGACATGGTCGATATTGACGCCGAGACGCAGGAATTCGGTCATGAAGGCACTCCGGTTGAGCATAGGGCGGCGCGCAGCACGTCATGGGTGATGCCCGCCTGCTGCCAGATTTCGCCAAAGGCCGCTTCGGCCTCGGCCCGGTTGGAAGTCATGATGACGACCATGCCCTGATCGGGCAGGATGATGTTGCGCAGGACGACCCCGCCGATAAAGCCGCGCCGTTCGACGATCCGCACCGGCACGTTGCCGCAATCCTTCAGCGGCGAGCTGAACGACCATTGGCCGAGTGCCGCAAAGCCATAATCGGGTTTGCCGGTCCACATCACCGCCCGCTGCGCATCAGGCAGCAGCTTGCCGGTCATCAATGCGCGGTCAAAGGCCAGAAGATCGCGGGTCGTGCCGTACAGCGCGCCGGCTCCACCGAAATTTTCCAGCCGGAACGCCGATGATTCGGGCTTGCCGTCGGCAAAGCCCGGTACGGTGGGTGCCGCGCTGGGAAACAGGCCGATGCTGGTCAGGCCGAGCGGCCGGGCGATGCGTTCGTCGATCAGGGTGGCAAGCGGTCTGCCGCTGGTCGCCTCCACCACCGCCGCCATCATGATGAAATCGCAGTCGCCATAGAAGAATTCGGACAATGGCTTGCGCGTCGTCGGCCCTTCGCACCAGCTGCGCCCGGTTTGCGGGCTGTCCCGATCGACGCTGTAAAAGGTCGACCATCCGTCCATGCCCGCCGGCCCTTCCTCGGTCCGGGGCAGGCCGGATACGTGCTGCATCAGCATCCGGGCCGTGATCTGACCGGCATAGGGTGCCTTGCTGTCGGGCAGGTAGCGCGTGATGGGCGCATCCAGATCGAGCCGACCTGCCGCCACTTCCTGCATGGCGATGGTGGCGGTCACCTGCTTGGTCACCGACGCCCAGCGCCACACGGCACCCAGCCGGTGGGTTTCCGTGGCCCGCGGGTCGATCAGCCCGAACGCCCGCTCGTAGATAACGGTGTCGCCGCGCGCGATCAGGATGGTGCCCGGCGCGGTTTCCAGGTTCACGGCAGCGGCCAGCGCCGCCTCATCGATGGCAGAGCCGGCCTGAACAGAAGGGGCCTGATGCGCGGCCGCGCCCATCGCCAGCAACGCCAGGGGGGACAGCATCGCTGCGGCGGCGGCGGCGGCGCGCAGCCGGCGGATCATGCCGCGCGGCTGCCGGGCTTGATGGCCGGGATCGCTGCCAGTTCGGGGGGCAGCGCATCGGCGGCATAGGTGGCGACTTCCAGCCGGATCAGCGGATAGAAGGGGACGCCAAGGTCGGCCGTACCATTGGACCGGTCGACCAGAGCGGCGGCGGCAACCACTTCGCCGCCCGCTTCGCGGATCGCCCGGATCGCCTCACGCGAGGAAAGGCCGGTCGTGACCACATCCTCCATCATCAGCACGCGCGTGCCGGGATCGAGGCGGAAACCGCGGCGCAGGTGGAACACGCCATCGGGCCGTTCCAGGAACATCGCATCGACGCCGAGCGCCCGGCCCATTTCGTGTCCGGCGATGACGCCGCCCATTGCGGGCGAGACGACCGCCTGGATCGCGGAACGAACCGATTCGGGAAGTCGGGCGACCAGCGCATTCGCCAGACGGGCACCCCGCGCCGGGTTCATCAACACCCGTGCGCATTGCAGATAGCGTGAGCTGCGCAGGCCGGACGACAGGATGAAATGCCCCTCAAGCAGCGCATCCGCCGCCCGAAATTCAGCCAGAATGTCCTCGTCGGTCATCATCATTCCCCGGTGATCGGCGCGCTGTTCCCTTAGAGCCGCCGGACCCCGGCTGCAATGTTTCCAAAAAAGGCAGGATCAATGCTTGAGGCGCTGGAATACGCGTCGTATAGGCCGCCTGTCGGGTATTTTCCCGCACAGCACCCGGCCGAATTGTCTGGCGCGGGCGCGGATCAGAAACGGACGAACGACGACGATGCATCTGTCTGGACGAAAATCCTTCATGCTCGCCGCCCTGCTTGCATTGGCCGGGCCTGGCATGGCCCTGGCCCAACAAGCCGCGCCGGTGGATGGGGCCGTTGTGCCCGCCGCCGCCGCGCCGACCGCCGCCGCCGCGGCCGCCGATGCGGCAGCCACGCCCGCCAAGCCGGCGGACCCCACGCTTAACCCGGATGGCTCGTTCAAGCGCGCGCCGACCCCCGGCGTGGGCCAGCCGATTGCCAACGCCATCGGCCTGCAGGATCAGGTGTCGCCCAATGGCCGCGACGGCCTGTGGCTGCACAATGTCATGCTGATGCCGATCATCACGATCATTTCGGTGTTCGTGCTCGGCCTGTTGATCTGGGTGATCTTCCGCTATCGCCGCGCCGCGAACCCGGTGCCGTCGAAGAATTCTCACAACACGCTGATCGAGGTCGTGTGGACCGTTGCGCCGGCGCTCATCCTGCTGGCCATCGCGTTCCCGTCGATCCGCCTGCTGGCCAACCAGTACAAGCCTGCCCCGGCCAATGCCGTGACGCTGAAGGCGATCGGCAACCAGTGGTACTGGTCGTATGAATATCCCGATCATGGCGGCGTGTCGCTGACCGCCAACATGCTGAAGGAGCAGGGCGAGGTCGGCAAGGGCGACCGGTTCCGCACCGATCGCGACGGCCCCCGCTTGCTGGCGACCGACACGCGCGTCGTGCTGCCCGTAAACACGCCGATCCGCCTGATCACGACGGCCAATGACGTGATCCACAGCTGGGCCCTGCCCGCCGCGTGGATCAAGCTGGACGCGATCCCCGGCCGCCTGAACGAGACGACGTTCACCATCGAGAAGGAAGGCGTCTATTTCGGTCAGTGTTCCGAACTGTGCGGCGCCCGCCACGGCTATATGCCGATCGCGGTCGAAGTCGTGTCGCAGGCCGAATTCGCGCAGTGGGTCGCTGCCAAGGGCGGCACCATGCCGAGCGCCGCGACCGCGGCCGCCAGCGCCGCCGCGACGATGACGCCGGAAGCGGCAACCGTGAATGCGGCCGATGCTGCCGCCGTAACCAATGACAGCGCGGCCGACTGGGCCGCCGGCAATCAGGGCAATTAAGGCCATGACCGATTCTGCACTCAACCCCAGCGCGTTCGACGCGCACGGCCACGCGCATGACCATCATGACGCGGATCACAAGCCGGGCTTTTTCGCCCGCTGGTTCATGTCGACCAATCACAAGGATATCGGCACCCTGTATCTGATCTTCGCGATCTTTGCGGGGATCATCGGGGGCGGGATTTCCGGCCTGATGCGTGTCGAGCTGGCGGAGCCCGGCATCCAGTATCTGCCCACCTGGGCCAGCTATCTGGCCGGATCGCAGGTCAGTTTCGATCAGGGCCTGAACCTGTGGAACGTGCTGATCACCGCCCACGGCCTGATCATGGTGTTCTTCATGGTCATGCCTGCGATCATCGGCGGGTTCGGCAACTGGTTCGTGCCGATCATGATCGGTGCGCCGGACATGGCGTTCCCGCGCATGAACAACGTCTCGTTCTGGCTGCTGCCGCCGTCGTTCATCCTGCTGCTCGCCTCGCCCTTCTTCGGCGCGGGTGCGGGTACCGGCTGGACCGTCTATCCGACGCTGTCGACCATCGGTCATCAGGGTCCGGCGGTAGACATGGCGATCCTGTCGCTCCACCTGTCGGGTGCAAGTTCGATCCTGGGTGCGATCAATTTCATCACGACGATCTTCAACATGCGCGCGCCGGGCATGACGCTGCACCGGATGCCGCTGTTCGTGTGGTCGGTGCTGGTCACCGCGTTCCTGCTGTTGCTGGCGCTGCCGGTGCTGGCCGCGGCGATCACCATGCTGCTGACGGACCGCAATTTCGGCACCACCTTCTTTGATCCCGCCGGCGGCGGCGATCCGGTGCTGTACCAGCATCTGTTCTGGTTCTTTGGCCACCCCGAAGTGTACATCATGATCCTGCCGGGCTTTGGCATCGTCAGCCAGATTGTGTCGACGTTCAGCCGCAAGCCCGTCTTCGGCTATCTCGGCATGGCCTATGCCATGGTCGCCATCGGCGTCGTCGGGTTTGTCGTGTGGGCGCACCACATGTTCACCACCGGCCTGAGCGTGAACACCAAGATGTACTTCACCGCCGCCACCATGATCATCGCGGTGCCGACCGGCATCAAGATCTTCAGCTGGATCGCGACGATGTGGGGCGGATCGATCAGCTTCAAGACCCCGATGGTCTGGGCGATCGGTTTCATCTTCATGTTCACCGTCGGCGGCGTGACCGGCGTCGTGCTGGCCAATGGCGGCGTGGACGACATCCTGCACGACACCTATTATGTGGTCGCGCACTTCCA
Source organism: Sphingomonas eleionomae (assembly GCF_049889035.1). Taxonomy (NCBI): domain Bacteria; kingdom Pseudomonadati; phylum Pseudomonadota; class Alphaproteobacteria; order Sphingomonadales; family Sphingomonadaceae; genus Sphingomonas; species Sphingomonas eleionomae. The sequence continues at coordinate 678,558 of NZ_JBLTWP010000002.1, forward strand.
CTACGTCCTGTCGCTGGGTGCGGTGTTCGCCCTGTTCGCCGGGTTCTATTACTGGTTCCCGAAGATGTTCGGTAAGATGTATTCCGAACTGCTGGGCCAGCTGCACTTCTGGGTGTTCTTCATCGGCGTGAACGTCCTGTTCTTCCCGATGCACTTCCTGGGTGCCCAGTCGATGCCGCGCCGTTACCCGGATTATCCGGACGCCATGGCCTACTGGAATGAAATCGCCAGCTATGGCTATTTCATCATGGCAGCCGGCATGGTGATCTTCTTCATCAACATCTTCTACTCGCTCGCCGCCGGTCGGAAGGCCGAGGGCAATCCGTGGGGCGAGGGTGCAACGACGCTGGAATGGACGCTGTCCAGCCCGCCGCCGTTCCACCAGTTTGAGACGCTGCCGGTGATCGAGGGCGGCAAGGGTCATTGATCCCCGTCCCGACGGACAGAAATGAACGAGCGCCCCGGGGGAAACTCCGGGGCGTTTCGTCATGGGCGGGGCGCGGGACCCGGTGATCCGGCTGGACCCGGCCGAGCGGCGCATCGCCATCCTGCTGGCGGCGCTGGCGGGATATGTCGACGCGGTCGGTTTTATGGCGTCTGGTGGCTTTTTCGTGTCGTTCATGACGGGCAATTCGACCCGGACCGGCGTGGGCATTGCCGAGCGGATGGGCGATGCCGCCATCGCTGCCATGCTGATCGCCGCGTTCGTCGCCGGGGTTACGGCCGGCACGCTGGTCCGCCGCTGGATCACCCGGCGGTCGATGCTGGTCGCGCTGGTCGCCCTGTGCGTGGGAATCGCAGCGGCGACGGCCCGTCACTGGCCGGTGCCCGCGACCCTGGCCATGCTTGCCTTTGCCATGGGCGCCGAAAACGCAGTGCTGGTCGTGGGGGGAGAGGCGGTCAGCCTGACCTACATGACCGGGACGCTGGTCAAGGTCGGGCAGCGAATCGGCCATGCGCTGGCCGGCGGCGATCGATGGGGCTGGGCCCCGTTCGCCATCCTGTGGGCCGGCCTGATCCTGGGCGCCGTCGCGGGCGGCATGGCCCATCATTGGCTGGGCATTCAGGCGCTGTGGCCCGCCGCATTGGCCGCGCTGCTGATCGCGGTGGCCCTGTTCCTGCGCGAACGTGTCCCGGAGCGGACGGCGGAATAGATTGCTGCCCTTCCTTCGCCCCAATCCGCCCTATATAGGGCGAGCGAGTTCGATGATGACACCCAACACAGCCACCCCCGCCGCGACCGTGGCGATTCCCGCCGACTGGCGCGATTTCCTGGCGCTGACCAAGCCCCGGGTTATGACGCTTGTCGTCTATACCGGCCTGGCCGGGATGCTGGCCGCGCCGGTCCAGTTGCCGCCCGTGCTGGCGTTCACCGCGATCCTGTGCATCGCGCTGGCCGCCGGTGCCGCAGGCGCGCTGAACCAGTGGTATGAGGCCGAGCTGGACGGCAAGATGAAGCGCACGGCCAAGCGGCCGCTGCCCGCGGGCCGGATGGACAAGCAATCCGCGCTGCATTTCGGGGTGGGCGTTGGCGCCGGATCGGTGATCCTGATGGGCCTGGCGCTGAATTACCTGGCCGCCGCGATCCTGCTCGCCTCGATCCTGTTCTATGTCGTTATCTACACCATCTGGCTGAAGCCGCGAACGCCGCAGAATATCGTGATTGGCGGGGCTGCCGGGGCCTTTCCGCCGCTGATCGGATGGGCGGCGGCGACGGGGGACGTCACGCTGTTGCCGTTCCTGTTGTTCCTGCTGATCTTCCTGTGGACGCCGCCGCATTTCTGGGCGCTGGCGCTGTTCGTGCGGCTGGATTACGCCAATGCCGGCGTGCCGATGCTGCCCGTCGTGGCGGGCGAGCGGACGACCCGGCATCAGATCGGCTTGTACACGCTGCCCATGGCCGCCTGTGCCGTGGTGCCGTGGCCGCTGGGCCTGACCGGTGCCATTTATGGCTGGTCGGCGGTGCTGCTGTCCGCCCTGTTCGCCGCGCTGACCGTGCCGGTCGCGCTGCGCACGACGACGGGACCGGATGACCGCATGCTGCCCGAAAAGCGGTTGTTCAAATATTCCATCCTTTACCTGTTCGCGCTGTTCGGCGCGCTGGTTGTCGACAGGTTCGTGCCATGACCCCTGAACAGGAAAAGCTGGTCCGCGAGCGCCAGAAATCCCGGTCGCGCGTCACCGCGCTGTTGCTGGTCGCGTTCTGTGTGCTGATGTTCGCCATCACCATCGCCAAGATCAAGGCAGGGTTCCAATGATCGACCGCAAGATCCGGACGGCCATGCTGGCGGTGCTGGGCGTGGCCGGGATGACTGGCCTGGGCTTTGCCAGCGTGCCCTTGTACCAGATGTTCTGTCAGGTCACCGGCCTGAACGGCACCACCAACCGCGGCGATGCGGCCCCCGGTTCGACCGGCGAAAAGGTGGTGGTCAAGTTCGACAGCAATGTCAGCCCGTCGCTGCCGTGGCAGTTCCAGCCGGAACAGCGGTCGGTGTCGGTCGATATCGGCGGGCGCAACATGGCGTTCTTTACCGCCCGCAACACCAGTTCGGTACCGATCACCGGCACCGCGACGTTCAACGTCACCCCGGCCGCAGCGGGCCAGTATTTCACCAAGATCCAGTGTTTCTGCTTTACTCAGCAGACCTTGCAGCCGGGTCAGGAAGTGCGGATGCCGGTGATCTATTACGTCGATCCCAAGCTGCACAGCGATCCCGATACCAAGGATGTGCAGGCGATCACGCTCAGCTACACCTTTTATCCCAGCAAGGCCGAGCAGCCCGCCGGTTAACCCATTGGGTACGTCGGCCACGATCCGCCGTGCGAGCCGTTGACGCTCCCCGCCGCGCCGCTTAAGGCGGCAGGGAACGACTTTCGACTAGGGACGGATCATGGCCGGAGCCAAGAACCACGATTACCATATTCTGCCCCCCAGCCTGTGGCCGCTGATGGGTTCCTTTTCGGCGCTGGCGATGGCGTCGGGCGGCATCATGTGGATGCACGAAGCGGTCGGCGGCGGCTGGGTGTTCCTGATGGGCCTGGCCGGCGTGCTGGCCACCATGTATTTCTGGTGGGCCGATGTGGTCCGCGAAGCCAATGCGGGCGATCACACCCCCGTCGTTCAGCTTCACCTGCGCTATGGCATGATCTTGTTCATCGCATCCGAAGTCATGTTCTTCGTCGGATGGTTCTGGGCATGGTTCGATTTTTCGCTTTTCCCCGTGCCGCTGGAAATCGATGCCGAGGGGACCGTCACCAACCTGCTGGGTCAGGAAGGCGCCTCTGCCCTGCTGCAATGGCCGCCCAAGGGGCTGGAAGTGGTCGATGCGTTCGGCTTTCCGCTGCTTAACACCATGATCCTGCTGTTGTCGGGCACCACGGTGACCTGGGCCCATCACGGCATCATCCACAACCAGCGCGGCGGCGAACTGCGCGGCTTGTGGGGCCTGATCGGTGTTGGCGACAAGGATTCGGCCAAGAAGGGCCTGTGGCTGACCATTATCCTGGGCGCGATCTTTTCCGCGGTGCAGGCATATGAATATGCCCATGCGCCGTTCGGGTTCGGCGGATCGAACTTCAGCTCCGCCTTTTACATGGCGACCGGGTTCCACGGCTTTCACGTGCTGGTCGGCACGATCTTCCTGATCGTCTGTCTGGCCCGCCTGTATCGCGGCGATTTCACGCCTCGCCAGCATTTCGGCTTCGAAGCCGCTGCCTGGTACTGGCATTTCGTCGACGTGGTATGGCTGTTCCTGTTTGTCGTCGTCTATGTCTGGGGTGGCTGGGGCGCGCCGGTTCACGGCTGAGCCCGAGCGCGACAGACAATGGCCAAGCGGGCCGGCATCCATCGGGGTGCCGGCCCGTTTGCCGTTCGGGGCATCCGCCCGTAAGCCTTTCTGCGCACCCGCCCCATGCACGCGCCGCTTTGCGCCGCCCCGGAAATTGCCCTATCCGGTTCGTCGTCCGTGCCGGACCGGATGAACCAGGAAAGCTGACCCAGGTGAAGCGACTGCCCCTGATCCCCACCCTGATCGTTGCCGCCGCCATTGCGGTGATGATCGCCCTTGGCGTGTGGCAGTTGCAGCGGCGGTCGGAAAAGGAAGCACTGCTGGCGCAATATGCCGCGAATCGCGACCTGCCGGTGATGAGCTTTCCGCGCGCCGCCGATCCGGCAGCGATGTTCCGCCGGGCCAGCCTGTTCTGTCTGGAGGTCGTGCGCTGGGACATGGGCGGGGCGGGCAAGGGCGGATATCGCCACATCGCGCAATGCCGCACCGGCGCGGAGGGCGCGTTGATCCCCGTCGACATGGGGTCGATCCGCGATCCGGGTTTCAAACCGCAATGGCGCGGCGGCGATGTGACCGGCACGATCACCGAAGCGCCAAGCGCGCGATCGGTGCTGGGCGACTGGCTGGCCGGATCCGGCGCGGCCGCCCGGCCGCTGATGCTGGTATCCGAAACGCCGGCCCCGGGCCTTGCCGCCAGCCCCCGGCCCGATCCGGCCAATGTGCCGAACAATCACCTGGCCTATGCCGGGCAGTGGTTCTTTTTCGCACTGGTCGCGGCGATCATTTATTTCCTGGCGCTGCGAGCGCGCGCAACAAAGCTTGCCGCGCCGCGCCCCGGCGGCTAATCGCGCGGCCATCATGCAGTATGTGAGCAGCAGGGGGAATGCGCCCGTTCTGGGGTTCCGGGACGTGACGCTGGCGGGGCTGGCGGCCGATGGCGGGCTGTACGTGCCCGAAACATGGCCGGTGATGAGCCGGGATGCGATCGCAGCGCTGGCCGGGCTGGACTATGTCGAGACGGCGGTGCGCGTGATGAGCCCGTTCGTTGCCGACGCCCTGTCCGAGGATGAACTGCGCGCCCTGTGCACCCAGGCTTATGGCCGGTTTTCGCATCGGGGGGTGACGCCGCTGGTCCAGCTGGATCACCGCCACTGGCTGCTTGAGCTGTTCCACGGCCCGACGCTGGCGTTCAAGGACGTGGCGCTGCAATTGCTGGGCCTGTTGTTCGAAAAGTTCCTGAAGGGCACGGACCAGCATCTGACCATCGTCGGCGCGACCAGCGGGGATACCGGATCGGCTGCGATCGACGCGGTCGCGGGGCGCGAGGGCATCGACATCTTCATGCTACATCCCCGTGGTCGGGTGAGCGACGTGCAGCGCCGCCAGATGACGACGGTGCTGGCCCCCAATGTCCACAACATCGCCATCGACGGCAGTTTCGACGATGCCCAGGCGATGGTGAAGGCGATGTTTAACGACCCCGGCTTTTCTGGGCGGTTCCAGCTGTCGGCGGTCAATTCGATCAACTGGGCGCGGCTGATGGCGCAGGTGGTCTATTATTTCTATGCCGCAGTCCGGCTGGGTGCGCCGGACCGGGCCGTCGCCTTTTCCGTGCCGACGGGCAATTTCGGCGATGTGTTCGCAGGCTATGTCGCCGCGCGCATGGGCCTGCCGGTGGCTAAGCTGGTGGTGGCGACCAACGTCAACGACATCCTGCATCGGGCACTGTCGAGCGGCGATTATTCGACGGGCAGCGTGACGGCGACGGCGACCCCGTCAATGGACATTCAGGTCAGCAGCAATTTCGAGCGACTGCTGTTCGACCTGGGCGGGCGCGATGGCGGCGCGATGGCGGCGCAGATGAAGGGGTTCGAGGCGAGCCGGGCGATGCGGCTGACCAATGCGCAGCGCGAGGGCGCGAGCGCATTGTTCGCCAGCGTGCGGGTGGACGAAAACGGCATGGCGAAGGCGCTGCGCTGGGCGCATGAGGCGGCGGGGCAGATCATCGATCCGCATACCGCCATCGGCCTGGCCGCAGCGCAGGAAAGTGCCGACGACGCCGCGCCGATGGTCACACTGGCCACGGCGCATCCGGCCAAGTTCCGGGACGCGGTGGAACGGTCGACCGGCATCCGGCCGACCCTGCCGCCGCGCGTCGGCGACCTGTTCGACAGGACGGAGCGGTATGACCAGTTGCCCGCGACGTTCGAGGCGGTGACCGGATATATTGCCGAGCGGGCGGTGGCGCGATCCTGATCGCTTCCCCCGCTTTCGCAAGGCAGCGCCAGCGCCTAAGACGCGGCCCATGAATCTGATCACTCTGACCGGCGAGCCGTGGCGCGACTATGGCCTGATCGACAGCGGCCATGGCCGCAAGCTGGAACGATATGGCGACTATCGGTTCGTCCGGCCGGAGCCGCAGGCGCTTTGGGCACCGGCCAGTGCCGACTGGGCCGCGCATGGCGAATTCGTGCCGGGCGCGGACGAGGATGGCGGCGGGCGCTGGCGGTTCGACCGGCCGGTGCCGGAACGCGGATGGCCGCTGGCATGGCAGGAAGTGCGGTTCACGGCATCGCCGACGCCGTTCCGGCATCTGGGCTTTTTCCCCGACATGGCGCCGGTCTGGACCTGGCTGCGCGATCAGGTGGCGGGGACGCGCGATCCGCAGTTCCTGAACCTGTTCGGCTATACCGGGGTCGGCACGCTGGCCCTGGCGGCGGCGGGGGCGCACTGCGTCCATGTCGATGCGTCGAAGAAATCGGTGGAGGCGGCGCGGGCCAATGCCGCGCTGTCGGGTATGGCGGACAAGCCCGTGCGCTGGCTGGTCGAGGATGCGACCAAATTTGCCGCGCGCGAGGTGCGGCGCGGGCGCAGATACGACGCGATCCTTCTGGATCCGCCGAAATGGGGACGCGGGCCGAACAACGAGTTGTGGAAGCTGGAGGAAGGGCTGCCCGGCCTGATCCGCGATGTCGCGGCGCTGATCGACGGGGAGTCGCGTGCGGTGTTCCTGACCGTCTATGCGGTGCGGATGTCGGCGCTGGCGATCGGCGAACTGATGGCTCAGGCGTTCGCGGGCAAGGGCGGGCGCGTGGAGGCGGGCGAACTGGGCGTGCGCGAGGAAGCGCGCGGGCTGACCCTGCCGACGGCGATATTTGCGCGGTGGAGCCGGGATTGAACGGATCGGGGTATTGCCGCTGGATGCCCCGCGTGGAATCGAACCACGATTGACGGAATCAAAATCCGCTATCGTACCGTTAGACGACGGGGCAATGCGGACGACCAAGCCGAACCGGCTGTCCCTGGTCCAATTCTTTAGGAGCGTCCCATCCGCATCGCTGCGCCCGCCACGAAGGGGGCGGCGGCGGTGATGGCTAGGCTGGTGGCGGCGAGGAGCTGGATCGCGCCTGCGCCGCCGGACAGCATCCCGGCACCGAAGATCAGGATGGGGATGGCCAGCGGCAGCATCATCAGGCCGGCGATCGCGCCTGCTCCGCGCAGGCCAGCAACCAGCGCGCCGGTTGCGACGGCCAGCGCCGCCAGCCCCGGCGTGCCGATGGCGAGGCCCAGCATCACCTGCGCCAGCGTGTCGGCCGACAGGTTGAGGAGGCCCGCGCCGATCACTGCCCCCAGTGCGATCGGCGGGGCAAAGGCCAGCCAGTGACCGGCGATCTTGCACGCTGCAAACAGGCTCATCGATGTACCGCGCAGCGCCAGCTGATCGGTGGTGCCGCTGTCCATGTCCGGCGCGACTAGCCGCTCGACGGGCAGCAGCGCGGCGAGCAGGGCGGCGGCCCAGATCACCCCGCCGCCGATCCGGCCGAGCAATTCGCGGTCCGGCCCGATGGCGAGCGGGAACAGGATCACCGCGAGCAGGAAAAAGGCGACGACAAGACCCGCACCGCCGCCCGCATAGCCGCGCCGCACCTCCCGCAGGATCAGCGCGGGGATCACGCCGCAGCCTCGATGGACAGTTCGGCGGCATCGGGCAGGTCGATGGGCTGATGCGTGGCGACGACGGCGATGCCGCCGCCCGCGCGGTGGCGGGCGATCAGGGCGGCCAGCCTGTCCACCGACTTCAGATCAAGGCCGTTGGCCGGTTCGTCGAGCAACCAGACCGCCGCTTGGCTGGCCACCACACGGGCGAGCGCGGCGCGGCGACGCTGGCCGGTGGACAACAGGCGCACCGGCACCTCGGCCAGGTCGGCAAGCCCGACATCGGCAAGCGCGCCGGTGACGCGCGCGCCGTTGTCGCCCGTTCCGTCCATCGCCGCCCAGAAGCGGAGCGCATCAGCCAGCGACCGATCCTCGTCCATCGCCAGCGATTCGTTCATCAATGCGCGCGTTCCCACGATCTCGACCGATCCGGCATAGGGCGACAGCAGCCCGGCCAGCACGCGGATCAGGCTGGATTTGCCGGCACCATTCGGCCCGGTGACGCGCAGCGCCTGACCTGGCGACAGGTCAACAGCGATGCCAGCGAACAACAGCCGCCCGCCGCGCCGACAGGCAAGCCCGGTTGCGGCAAGGCGGGCCGGAGCGGTCATTCGCCCGCCGCATCCTCCAGCGCGTGCATATCATCGTCGGACAGGCCGAAATGATGCCCCACCTCGTGAATCACGACATGGCGGATAAGGTCGCCCAGCGTGACGCCGGTTTCGCACCATTCGGCCAGCAGCGGCTGGCGATACAGGTGGATGCGGTCGGGCATCGCGCCGCTTTCCCACACCGATTTGTCGCCCAGCGGACGGCCGTGATAAAGGCCGGTCAGCTCGAACGGATCGGTCATCCCAAAGCTGGCCAGCGTTTCGTCATCGGCGAATTCGTCGACGATCAGCACGACATCGGCCAGATGCGCGGCAAAGGGTTCGGGGATGGTCGCCAGCACGCGCCGGGCCATCGCCGCCATTTGCGCCGGGGTCGGCGCGGTCCAGTTGCGGGCGGCTTGCTCGTCCATGCAATTCGCCATAGGCCGTCGGGGAGGATCGCGGCAAGCAGCGGGATGAATGGATGATCGACGCGTTGAACGAGGCGGAACGGACGGATGCGCTGGAGGGCCTGCCCGACTGGGATTTCGACGAGGCCCGCGACGCGATCGTCCGCGAATTCACCTTTGACGATTTCAGCCAGGCATTCGGGTTCATGACCCAGGTCGCGCTGCTCGCCGAAAAGGCGGATCACCATCCCGAATGGTCGAACGTCTATAACCGGGTCGAAATCCTGCTGACCACGCATGATGCCGGCGGCCTGTCCGCCCGCGACATCGACATGGCGCAGGCGATCGACCGGCTGGTGGAATAATCGCCATGGCGGGCGCGGCGCGTAACCATCCGGCCGATGGCAGCGAACCCGGCGGCATGAGCGAAGCGCGCCCGACCCGCCTGTACAAGCACCGCCTGCCCACGCGGGTCTGGCACTGGATCAACGCGGTCACGATCTTCGTGATGCTCGGCTCCGGCCTGATGATCCTGAATGCGCATCCCATGCTGTACTGGGGCGATTACGGCGCCAATTTCGACCAGCCCTGGTTCCGCGTCTCCTGGGTGTTCGAGGGCGGGCGGGTGCCGGGATGGCTGACCATTCCGTCGACCTATAATCTGGCGCTGGCGCGGCGGTGGCATTTCACCTTTGCGCTGATCCTGGGCTTTGCGCTGCTGGGCTTCATGGTCTTCAGCCTGCTCAACCGGCATTTCGCGCGCGATTTGCGCATCCGCGCGGCGGAAGTTGCGCCCGCTCATCTGTTGCATGACGTGAAGGCGCATCTGGCGCTGCGTTTTCACGATCCTGCCAATCCGGGCGCGTTCAACGTGCTTCAGAAGATCGCCTATGCCAGCATCCTGTTCGGCGCCCTGCCGCTGATCATCTTTACCGGGCTGGCCATGTCGCCGGGCATGGTCAGCGCATGGCCGTTCCTGAACGAGATATTCGGCGGGCGGCAGTCGGCGCGGTCGATCCATTTCATCGCGGCAATGGCGATCGCGCTGTTCATCATCGTCCATCTGACGCTGGTCATCCTGGCCGGGCCGATCCGCGAGGTGCGGTCGATGATCACCGGATGGTGGCACGCGCCGAAGGGATGGCATTGATGAGCCGGTTGCTGTTGTCCCGCCGCCGTGCGCTGACCGGGCTGACGCTGGGGGCGGGCGGCCTGCTCACCGGATGCGATACGCTGGGCGAGAATGAGGCGTTCCGCAAGTTCCTGTTCCGCGGCGACGACTGGCACCGTGCGTTGCAGCGCTCGCTGGCGGCGAAGGACAGCCTGGCCCCTACTTTTCGGCTGGACGAACGCTCGCCCGTGTTCCGGGTCAACGGCACGGCCAACCCGAACACCGCCGAATATAACGCGATGGTGGCGAACCAATTCGCTGACTGGCGGCTGGTGGTCGACGGGCTGGTCGCCAATCCCCTGCGCCTGTCGCTGGCGCAGCTTCGCCAGATGCCGTTGAAGACGCAGACGACGCTGCATAACTGTGTCGAGGGGTGGAGCGCGATCGGCACCTGGACGGGGCCGCAGCTGGGCCTGATCCTGAAGGCCGCGAAATTGGCGCCGTCGGCCCGGTTCATCGTGTTTCACTGCGCCGACAATTATCGCGGCGGGGCGTGGCGCTATTACGAATCGGTCGACCTGATCGACGCATTCCATCCGCAGACGATCCTGGCGCTGGCGCTGAACGGCAATGCCCTGTCCGTCGGGCACGGCGCGCCGGTGCGGCTGCGCGCCGAGCGGCACCTGGGGTACAAGCAGGCCAAGTTCGTCATGCGCGTGGAGGCGGTCGCCAGCCTGGATCAGGTGTATCGCGGCAAGGGCGGTTTCTGGGAGGATGCGGCCGGATATGAATGGTATGCCGCGCTGTGACATGAAAATGCCGCACTGGGACGCAATCTAGTCGGGCATGGCCCTGATTGATCTGTTCCTGTCGCGCGCGGTCAGGCGGGGCGCGCTGACCCTGATCAAGCCGGACGGCACAACCGCCGTTTTCGGCACCGCCGATCCCGCCATTCGCCCCGTCACCATGCGGTTTGCCGATGATCGCGTGGCGCGCCAGATTGCCGCCGATCCCGGCCTGGGCGCGGCAGAGGCGTGGATGGACGGGCGGCTGACCATTGCGGACGACGACCTGATGGGTCTGCTCGACCTGATTTCCGCCAACAACCGTTGGGAGGACAGCAAGACGACGCTGCTCGCCGGGCCGGTGGCGCGGGCGCGGGACCGGCTGATCCAGAGCATCAAGCGCCATAATGCGGCACAAGTGTCCAAACGGAACGTCGCGCATCATTACGACCTGTCGGCGCGGCTCTATGACCTGTTCCTCGATGCCGACCGCCAATATTCGATGGCCTATTTCACTGATCCGGGCCGCAGTCTGGAACAGGCGCAGGCGGACAAGAAGGCGCACATCGTTGCCAAGCTGGCGATCGAGCCGGGGATGCGTGTGCTGGATATCGGCTGCGGCTGGGGCGGCATGGCGCTGTATATCCACGCAAAGACGGGCGCTGCGGTCCACGGCATCACGCTGAGCGAGGAGCAGCTGAAGATCGCGCGCGAACGGGCGGCGGCGGCGGGCGTTGCCGACAAGGTGACGTTCGAGCTGATCGATTATCGCGCGGTGACGGGCCAGTTCGACCGTATCGTGTCGGTCGGCATGTTCGAACATGTCGGCACGCCGCAATACCGCACCTTCATGGCCAAATGCCGCGCGCTGATGCCGGATCACGGCGTGATGCTGCTGCACACGATCGGACGGGCCGGCGGGCCGGGCGTGACCGACCATTTCACCGCGAAATACATCTTCCCCGGCGGCTATATCCCCGCCCTGTCCGAAATCCTGCGCGCGAACGAGGGCAACAAGATGTTCGTGACGGATGTCGAGGTGCTGCGGCTGCATTATGCCCATACGCTGCAGCGCTGGTACGACCGCGCGGTAGCGGCGAAGGACCAGATTGTCGCGCTGTACGACGAACGCTTCTATCGGATGTGGCTATACTATCTGGCGGGCAGCTGCGTCAGCTTCAGGCACGGCGGGCTGGTCAATTATCAGGTTCAGTTCGCCCGATCGCGCGAGGCATTGCCGATCACCCGCGATTACATGGCCGAGGCGGAGGCCAGGCTGCGGTCCTAGTCCGCCACCTCGCCCTCGCCGGGTGCGGCATACGCGCTGCGGACGATCGCATCCAGCACGTCGGCGTCCACGTCCGCCAGCTTCTTGATGTAGAGGCAGCCCTTGCCGGCCTTGTGCTTGCCCAGCCGGGTCAGCGCGTCGGCCTGCTCAGGCCGCCCGGCACCGACATAGAAGACCAGCTCCGCCTTGCGCGGGGAAAAGCCCACCCGGCACATCTCCCCCTCTCGCCCGCTGGCATAGCGATAGCGGTATCGTCCGAAGCCGATGATCGATGGCCCCCACAGGACGGGCGGCTGGCCCGTTGCCCGTGCCATCAATTCGGTGACGGCAACGGCATCGGCGCGGCGCGCGGGATCCGGCACGGCGTCCAGAAATTCAGTGACGGCTGCATCCGTCGGCAGGGTCTTGTTTGCGGTCATGGCTGTCCCCCTTGCGGTGATGCTGCGCCCGGCGGACGAGTCGGGGCAAGCCGGTGCCTTGCACCAGCGGGCAATGGGTCATAAGGCGCGCGGCGATTCCCCATGCACCGAACCTGCGGAGCCGTGCCCATGTCCGACAAGATCAACCGCATCGTCCTTGCCTTTTCCGGTGGGCTGGACACCAGCGTGATCCTGAAATGGCTGCAGCAGACCTATAATTGCGAAGTCGTCACCTTTACCGCCGATCTGGGGCAGGGGGAGGAGCTTGGCCCGGCGCGCGCCAAGGCCGAGCTGATGGGGGTAAAGCCCGAGCATATCTATATCGACGACCTGCGCGAGGAATTCGTCCGCGATTTCGTGTTCCCGATGATGCGCGCCAATGCGCTGTACGAGGGGCAGTATCTGCTGGGCACGTCGATCGCGCGGCCGCTGATTTCCAAGCGATTGATCGAGATTGCCGCGGAAGTGGGCGCCGATGCGGTCAGCCATGGCGCGACGGGCAAGGGCAATGACCAGGTGCGGTTCGAGCTTTCCGCCTATGCCCTGAACCCCGATATCAAGGTGATCGCGCCGTGGCGCGAATGGGACCTGACCAGCCGCACCGCGCTCATTGCCTTTGCCGAGGCGCACCAGATCCCGGTGCCCAAGGACAAGCGCGGCGAAAGCCCGTTTTCGACCGACGCGAACCTGCTCCACACCTCGTCCGAGGGCAAGGTGCTGGAGGATCCGTGGGATGAAGTGCCGGATTATGTCTATTCGCGCACCGTCAATCCGGAGGATGCGCCGGATCAGCCGGAATATATCACCATCGATTTCGAGCGTGGCGACGGCGTTGCCCTGAACGGACAGGCGATGTCGCCGGCGACGCTGTTGACGGAACTCAACGAACTTGGCCGCAAGCATGGCATCGGCCGGCTGGATCTGGTCGAGAACCGGTTCGTTGGCATGAAGTCGCGCGGGATGTACGAAACGCCGGGCGGCACTATCTATCATCTGGCCCATCGGGGCATCGAGCAGATCACGCTGGATCGCGGCGCCGCCCATCTGAAGGACGAACTGGCCCCGCGCTATGCCGAGCTGATCTATAACGGGTTCTGGTTCGCGCCGGAGCGCGAGATGTTGCAGGCCGCGATCGATTACAGCCAGGAAAAGGTGGCCGGGACCGTGCGGCTGAAGCTGTACAAGGGCAATGCGTCGGTCGTCGGGCGCAAGTCGCCCCATTCGCTGTACAGCGAGCGGATGGTGACGTTCGAGGATGATCAGGGCGCGTATGATCAGCGCGATGCGGCGGGATTCATCAAGCTGAACGCGCTGCGCCTGCGTCTGCTGGGTCGGCGCGACCGCTGATCCGGGCGGGAGCTTCGCGGAGTTGTCATGATTCCGTTTCGAGTTTGAAACGGAAATCGCATCAGGCTGCAACGCAGCGCGACTAGCGGCGCTTCCTGACGGGCCAGCCGATGAACGGCGGCCCGAAAGGGGACATCGCCATGCGCCGTATCATCGCCGGACTGCTCGTCACGAGCGCGTTCATCCTGCCCGCCGCCGCCCTTGCCCAGCCGATGCCGGATGCGGCGGACCCCGCCGATGCCGAACCCGCCGCCGAGGATGGCGACATCGTCGTGCTGGGTCGCGGCGATACGCGGCAGGTGCAGGAACTGGACAATCAGGACATCACAATCCTGTCGCCCGGCACCAGCCCGCTAAAGGCGATTGCCCGTCTGCCCGGCGTCAATTTCCAGTCGGCGGATGCGTTCGGTGCCTATGAATGGGCGCAGCGCGTGTCGATCCGCGGGTTCAACCAGAACCAGATCGGCTTTACGCTGGACGGCATCCCGCTGGGTGACGGCAGCTATGGCAACACCAACGGCCTGCACATCAGCCGCGCGATCATCGCCGACAATATCCGCCTGACCCGCGTCAGCCAGGGGGCGGGGTCGATCGGGACCCAAGCGACCAACAATCTGGGCGGCACGATCGAGTTCTTTTCCGACGATCCCGCCAGCGAGCGCGGTGTGCGTGCCGCCGCGACCTATGGCGATGAAAACACCTATCGCGTCTATGCCCGGCTCGACACCGGCGATATCGGCGGTTCTGGTGTTGCCTTTTACGGCAGCTATGCCCGGCTGGACACCGACAAGTGGAAGGGGTTCGGTTCGCAGCGGCAGGACCAGTTTTCGGGCAAGCTGGTTGCGCCGATCACGGGCGACCTGCGCGCGGTCGGCACGCTCAGCTATTCGGTGCGGCGCGAAAATGACTATCAGGACATGTCGCTGGACATGATCCGCCGCCTGGGCAGCGATTGGGACAATATCTCCGATAATTACGAGCTTGCCGTGCTGATTGCCGATATCGGCGCGAACACGGGCTATACCGGTGCCGCGCCCACCAATCCGGCGGCCGGCACCACCTATCCTGCGCCATTCGCCAACCCGGACGATGCCTATTTCGACGCGGCCGGCCTGCGCGACGACCTGCTCGCATCCTTTGGCGTGGAAACGCCGGAAAGCGCGCCGGTCCGGGTGACGGTGAAGGGGTATCTGCACGACAACAAGGGACAGGGCCTGTGGTTCACCCCCTATGTCCCGACGCCCGGTGGCATCCCGATTTCGATCCGCACGACCGAATATGACATCGACCGCAAGGGCGTGTTCGGTTCGGCAGGCGGCACGTTTGGCGACGTGTACGACCTGACCGTCGGCGGCTGGTACGAGAAGAACGATTTCCGCCAGGCGCGGCGCTTTTACGGCCTGGCCAGCCGGAACCGGCCGGGCCGGGACAGCCTGTCCTTTCAGGCGAACCCGTTCTTCACCCAGTGGGATTATAATTACGAGACCGAGACGGTTCAGTATTTCGTCCAGAACAAGCTGAGTCTGGGCGCGCTGACGGTCAATCTGGGCTGGAAGGGGTACAAGGTCGAGAACCGCGCCGATCCGATCGTTGCCGGGGCGCTCGCCAGCGGCGAGTTTGAGGTGAAGGACTGGTTTCAGCCCCATGCGGGCGTCAGCGTTGCCATCAGCGACGACCTTGAGGTGTTCGGCGGGTTCACGCAGGTGACGCGCGCCTTTACCTCGGCGGCCACCAGCGGCCCGTTCGCCACCACCCCGGCCGGATTTGCCGCGCTGGGCGACCTGAAGCCCGAACAGTCGGACACGTTCGAGCTTGGCGGCCGGTTCCGGTCGGCGGCGTTTTCGGGGTCGGTCGGTGCCTATTACGTCAATTTCCGCGACCGGCTGATCGCCTTTGCCAATGGCGCGGGCATCGTTGGCAACCCGGCGATCCTGCAGAATGTCGGCGATGTGCGGTCGCTGGGCATCGAGGCGACGGGCGAGTTTCGCCTGGGCGGCGGCCTTAGCCTCCAGGGCAGCTATGCCTACAACGAATCGACCTATCGCGACGACGTTCTGAACGCTGCCGGCGCTGTGGTCGCGGCAACCGAGGGCCGCACCGTTGTCGATGCGCCGCGCCACATCGCCAGCGCCGAAATCGTCTATTCCGGCGATATCTTCTTTGGCCGGTTCGGCGGCAATTACATGAGCAAGCGGTATTTCACCTATGAGAACGACCAGTCGGTCGACGGGCGGCTGATCGCCGATGCGACGCTGGGCGCGCGGATCGAGGTGGCGCCGGGCCGTCAGGTGGAACTGCAGCTGAATGCCACCAACCTGTTCGATGAGGAGTATGTCGCAACGATCGGGTCCAACGGGTTCGGCAATCGCGGCGACAACCAGACGCTGCTGATCGGTGCGCCGCGCCAGGTGTTCGTGACGCTGAAGACCGGGTTCTGAGCGGATCGGGCAGGGATGATGCTTCGACAGGCTCAGCATGAGCGAGGTGGGGATGACGCTTCGTTCCCGACACCGCTCGTCCTGAGCTTGTCGAAGGGCGAATCTCTGTCGCTGTGACAGGCCAATGCTTCCCCATGCCCGGGGGCGGTTCGCGGCAGGTGGCCTTGACGTCGTTCCCCGGCTCGGCAAGGGCCGGGGAATGCGCTGGTCTGCCGTCATTCCCGTCTTTAACGAGGCGGATTATCTGCCTGCGACACTCGCCTCGCTGATCGCGCAGGACGAGCCGGTCCGGATCATCGTGGTCGACAACGGATCGACCGATGGCTGCATCGATGGAGCGCGCCGGCAGGCACAGGCAGCGGGGACCGATATCCTGTTCCTGGATGAACCGACACCGGGGCAGGTCTATGCCCTGCGTCGCGGGATCGACGCGGTGCAAACCGAATTCGTCGCGGTCTGCGATGCCGATACCGTCTATCCGCCGCATTACCTGATGCGGGCCGGCGAACTGTTCGATGCGGGCGGGCCGGGGCGGGTGATGCTGGGCGCGTGGCTGAAGCCGGATGACGGCGATCCCGACCATGCCGTGCGCGCGCGCCGCCACCGGCTGACCGCCGCCGCCGTCTGGCCGCGACAGAACCATACCAGCGGCGCGGCACAGCTGTTCCGAACCGAGGCGCTGCGCCGGGCGGGCGGATATGATCCCGCCCGCTGGCCCTATGTCCTGAAGGATCACGAACTGGCGCACCGCGTGCTCAAGCTGGGCCAGCAGGCCTATGATCCCGACCTGTGGTGCGTCAGCTCGTCCCGGCGCGACGACCGGCGCGGGGTGCGATGGACGCTGTTCGAGCGGCTGATGTACCATTTCACGCCCAACGCGGCGAAAGACTGGTTCTTTTACCGCTTTCTGGCCGGGCGGTTCGCCGCGCGCGGCCAGCGCGACACCGTGCTGCGCCAGCGCAGCTGGGACAAGCAGGGATGACCGACCCTGCGCCGCTGACCGAAGAGCCGGAGGCGGCGCGCGGCTGGTTCGACCGTCTGATCGCATGGGGGCGGCCCTATGCCCGGCCGCTCCACTGGGTGTGGATGGCCGCGATCCTTGGCTATGTCGGCTGGAAACTGACCGAGCTTGGCTGGCGTGACGTGCTGACCCGGTTGCCGGTCAGCCCGTGGTTCTACATCGTCTATGCGGTCAGTTTCATGCTGTTGCCGCTGACCGAACAGCGCATTTTCCGGATGATCTGGGGCAAGCCGGTGCCGCTTGGCCCCGTGCTGCGCAAGCGCGCGCTGAACGCCGTCGTCATCGGATATTCCGGCGATGCCTGGTTCTTTGTCTGGGCCAGCGCCACGCTGGGCATCCCGACACGTCGGGCGATAGCGGGGCTGAAGGACAGTTCGATCCTGTCGGGCATGGGCGCGACGCTGACGACGTTGCTGCTGGTCGCGGCGCTGATCGGGCTGGGCCAGCAGGGGCTGGTCGACCGGATCATCGGCGGGCAGACGGCGCTGTTCGTGGGGCTGGCCGTCGCGGCGCTGGCGGTGGCGGTGCTGGCCGTGCTGTTCCGGCGGGCGGTGTTCTGGATCGACGGCGCGCGCGCAATCCGCATCTTTGCCATCCACCTTGCCCGCGCATGGGCGGTGCTGGCGCTGCAGGTGGTGCAGTGGTGGGTGGTGCTGCCGATGGTGCCGATGGAAACATGGCTGCTGTTCGTGACGGCGCAGGCGGTGATCAATCAGCTGCCCTTCGTTCCCAATCGCGAGATCCTGTACCTGGCCGTCAGCCTGGAACTGGTCGGCGGGTCGGGGGTCGATGCGGCGACGCTGTCCGCGCTGATGGTTGCGACGGCGCTGGTCAAGCAACTGGCCAATCTGTTCACTCTTGCCATCACCGGATTCGGTGGCAATGATGGTGTCATGGTCCGGGAACACACCGGGCAAGAGGCCGACCGGCCGACCTGAACCGACACCCCATTCACGGGAACCATCCATGCGTAGAATCAGCACCAGCATGACGGCGATCGCGGTTGCGATTTCCGTTCCGTTCCTTGTCGCCCCTGCATCGGCCGAGCCGGTCGCCCAGGCCGCAAAGCCTGCGCCTGCGCCGCTCAGCCAGCTCGTCAAGTCGATCGACATTCCGTATCAGGAATTCACCCTGGCCAACGGTCTGCGCGTGATCGTGCACGAGGATCGTAAGGCGCCCGTGGTTGCGGTCAGCGTATGGTACGACATCGGGTCCAAGCACGAGCCCAAGGGCAAGACCGGCTTTGCCCACCTGTTCGAGCATCTCATGTTCAACGGCACGGAAAATTCGCCGGGCGAATATTTCGAGCCACTGCAGCAGATCGGCGCCACCGACCTGAACGGCACCACTTTTTTCGACCGCACCAATTATTTCCAGACCGTGCCCCGCCCCGCGCTGGACATGGCGCTGTTCCTGGAAAGCGACCGCATGGGCTATCTGCTTGGCGCGGTGACGCAGGGCAAGCTGGATGAGCAGCGCGGCGTCGTGCAGAACGAAAAGCGCCAGGGCGACAACAACCCCTATGGCCTGACCTTTTACGAGGTGCTGAAGGGCCTGTTCCCCGAAGGTCATCCCTATTCCCATTCGACGATCGGTTCGATGGCCGATCTGGACGCAGCCAGCCTGGCCGATGTGAAGCAGTGGTTCACCGACCATTACGGCCCGAACAACGCCGTGCTGGTGCTGGCGGGTGACATCAACGCCGCCGAGGCGCGGCCGCTGGTCGAGAAATATTTCGGCGCGATCAAGCGCGGCCCGGAAACGCGCACCCCCGACGCGCCTGTCGTTCCGCTGAGCGCGCCGAAGCGGGTCGAGATGAAGGACCGCGTCGCAACCACCCGCATCAGCCGGTACTGGCCGACGCCGGGCCTGAATGATCCGGAATCGACGCTGCTGCAGATCGGCGGCAGCGCGCTGGGCGGGCTGGCGTCGTCGCGGCTGGACAATGCGCTGGTCCGCGAAGACAAGCTGGCGGTCAGCGTCAGCGCGGGCGAATCGCCCTTTGCACAGGTCGGCTTTTTCTCGGTAAGCGCGGACGTGCGCCCGGGCGCCGATCCGGCGCTGGTCGAAAAGCGGATGGACGAAGTGGTCGCCAAGCTGCTGGCCGAAGGGCCGACGGCGGACGAGGTGGCGCGCGTGACGACCAGCACCGTGTCTGGTCGCCTGTCGGGCCTGGAGGCCGTTGGCGGGTTCGGCGGCAAGGCGGTCGCCCTGGCCGAGGGCGCGCTCTATTCCGACAATCCGGGTTACTACAAGATGCAGCTGGAGCGGATGGCGGCGGCGACGCCCGCCGCGGTCAAGGCGGCGATGGCCAAGTGGATCGGCAAGCCGGCGCTGACCATCGTCACCACGCCGGGCGAGCGCCCCGCCTATGCCGAGGCGCAGGCCCCGGCAGCCAAGCCTGCCGCCGCGCCCGCCAAGGACGAAGCGGTGAAGGGCACGCGCGGACCGCTGCCCCAGGTGGGCGATGTCAGCGCGCTTGAGTTCCCCAAGGTCGAGCGCGCCAAGCTGAACAACGGGATCGAGCTGGTCTATGCCCAGCGCAGCGCCCTGCCCATCACGCAGGTGGTGATGCAGTTCGATGCGGGCGCCGTGGCCGATCCCGACGACAAGCTGGGCACGCAGGCGATGATGCTGGCGGTGATGGACGAGGGCACCAAGTCGCTCAATTCGGTCCAGCTGGCCGAGGCGCAGGAGCGGCTGGGCGCGCGGATCAGCACTAATGGATCGGCCGACCGGACGGCGGTGACGCTGTATACGCCGAGCGCCAACATGGCCGGATCGGTGGCCCTGTTCGCCGACGTGGTGCGCAACCCCGCCTTTGCCCCGGCAGAGGTCGACCGCGTGCGCGCGCAGCAGCTGGCCCGCATCAAGCAGGAACTGTCCAGCCCGCAGGGCCTGGGGCAGCGCGCGATGCCCAAGCTGCTCTATGGCGACAAGTCGGCCTATGCCAAACTGGCGGCGGCAACGGGCGATCCGGCGGTGATCGCCAGCCTGCAATCGGCCGATCTGGCCGCATTCCATCAGGCATGGCTGCGTCCCGAAAAGGCCAAGATCTTCGTCGTCAGCGATCGTCCGCTGGCCGAGGTGAAGGCAGAGATGGACCGTGCCTTTGCCGACTGGAAGGCCGCGGGCACGGCGGGCACCAAGGTGGCCGGTACCAATGTGCAGGCCAGCCCGCGCATCCTGCTGATCGACCGGCCGCAATCGCCGCAGTCGCTGATTCTGGGCGCGCAGCTCACCAAGCTGGACCCCAAGTCGGACCTGCTGGCGTATCAGACCGCGAACGAGGTGCTGGGCGGATCGTTCCTGTCGCGCATCAACATGGACCTGCGCGAGGAAAAGAGCTGGTCCTATGGCGCGGGCGGCCGGTTCAACCAGCTGGACGATGCCGTCACCTATGTCGTCAGTGCGCCGGTACAGGCGGACAAGACCGGTCCGGCGATCGAATCGCTGAAGCGCGAAGTGACCGAGTTCCTCACCACGAACGGCGTGCAGAAGGACGAGTTCGAGCGGACGATCAACGGCCAGACGCGCGAGCTGGCGGGCAATTTCGAGCGCGCAAGCTCGGTCCTGTCCGCGATGATCCAGAATGACGAGCTGGGCCGTCCGGACAATTATTACACCACGATCGCGCAAAAATATCGTGCGCTGACCGCGCAGCAGCTTGACGCTGCGGCACGCTCGACTTTCGACCCGGCCAAGTTTGTCTGGGTCGTCGTTGGCGATGCCAAGGTGGTGAAGCCCCAGCTTGACTCGCTCGGCCTGCCGGTCGAGGTCAAGCCGATGGCCGAGCTGACCGCCCTGCCGCAGGGCAAGGCCGCGGCCACCAAGTGATCGAAACAGGATAGGAGTGGATGCCATGGCGAATGTCGATGGAAGCTGGGACACCGTCACCAAATCGCCGATGGGCGATCAGCAGGCGACGCTGTCCGTCACCAGCAATGGCGATACCTTTACCGGCACCTATTCGGGCGCCATGGGCACCACCGAGGTGAAGGACGGCAAGGTGTCCGGCGATAGGCTGACCTGGAAGGTCGATATCGTCGTCCCCATGCCGATGACGCTGGATTGCGAGGCGACCGTCGATGGGGACACCATCACCGGCACCGTCGGCGCCGGCGTGTTCGGCAGCTTTCCGTTGAGCGGCAAGCGCGCCTGAACCGACCCGGGACGACAGGATCGGCCCGCCATCCCACCGGGGTGGCGGGCCGTTTCCGTTTGGCGGCGGCAAAGATTTTTTCTGATGTGCCATAATACGGTATAGTTTTGCGACATTTGGGACATAGGAGGCTTCAACCCCCTCCTGTGTCAGGATCGCCATGCGCCCCCTCGCCCGATTCGTCCTGCTGACTGCAACGGCCCTGTCCACCCTGGCGTGCCCAACGCTGGCCGGGGCGCAGACCACTCCGCCCGGGCAGGAGGCTGGCAATGGTCAGAACACGCCTGCCACGCCGCAATCGGCGGGCGACGGATCGGCAGGCAGCGCCCCGGCCGAACCGGCAGCCGAAGCCGAGGAAATCGTCGTCGTCGGCCAGCGCCTGCCCGGTGCGGTCGAGGGGGATGTGAAGCCCGAGGTGCAGTTGTCGCCGGCCGAAATCCGGGCCTATGGCGCCAGCAATATCGCCGAGTTGATCGCTGCACTGTCGCCGCTGACCGACAGCGGACGCGGGCGTGGCGGCGGGCCGGTATTCCTGCTGAACGGTCGCCGGATCGGCAGCCCGCGCGAGATTCAGAGCATCCCCAGCGAGGCGCTGGTCCGGGTCGACATCCTGCCGCCGGAAGCCGCCCTTGCCTATGGATACGGCGCGGACCAGCGGGTGGTCAATTTCGTGGTGCGCCAGCGGTTCCGGTCGCTGTCGGTCGAACTGGCCGACACCGTGCCGACCGAGGGGGGCACGAACGCCATCCGGGCCGAAGCGACGCTGACCCAGATCCGGCCGAGCGGGCGCAACAATATCGAGATCGAATATAATCGGCAGACGCCGCTGCTGGAAAGCGAGCGCGACCTGATTTCGACCCGCGGGGGCCAGTTTGACCGGCTGGGCAATGTGACGGGCATTGGCGGTGCACAGATCGACCCGGCATTGAGCGCGCTGGTCGGCGAACCGGTGACGATTGCAGGCGTGCCCGTCACGGCCGCAACCGCCGCGCCGACGCTGAACGATTTCGTCGCCGGGGCGAACGATCCGAACACGACGGACATCACGCCGTTCCGTACCCTGCGCGCAGCCAGCGATTCGATTGAGGGCAATGCGGTGATTGCCCGGACGATGTTCGGTAATGTCGATACGACCTTCACGCTTGGTTCCACATTGACGGACACGACCGCGCTACAGGGCTTGGCCCAGGCGACCCTGACCGTGCCGGGCAGCAATCCGTTTTCGCCCTTCGACAGCGACGTCCGGTTGCTGCGCACACTTGGCGACGAACCGTTGCTGGCAAAGAGCCGCAACTGGGAAGTGAATGGCGCGGTGTCGATGAACGGCACCATCCCCGGCAACTGGCGCTGGTCGTTCAACGGCAATGTCGAGCGCACCGAGCGGAGCGGCACCACGGATCGCGGCTTTGCTATTGCGCCGGTTCAGGCGGCGCTGACGGCGGGTGATCCGGGCGTGAACCCGTTCGGACCGTTGCTGCCGCTGGCACCGATCATCGACACCAATCGGGAGGTAAGCACCGCGCTGTCCGGCGATGCGGTCGTTTCGGGTGCTGCGTTCCGCCTGCCCGCCGGCGATGTGCGGACCAATGTCCGGCTGCGCGCCAACAGCAGCAGCATTGACAGCCGATCGGTGCGAAGCGGCATCGAGCAGGTGGCAAGCCGCGGACGCGACGAGGTAACGGCACGATTGGGGATCAACGTGCCGATCGCCAGCGACCGGGAAAATGTGCTGCCGTTCCTTGGCCGCCTGTCCTTCAATGCCGCTGGCGGCGTGACCGAGCTGTCGGATTTCAGCAGGTTGGTCGAATACAGCTATGGTCTGAACTGGGACCCGGTCCCGATCCTGAGCATCCGGGCCTCCTTTGCCGGGGACCAGAACGCACCTTCTCAGAATCAGCTGGCCGCTCCGGTGATCGTCACCCCCAACGTGGTGGTGTTCGATTTCGTGCGCGGCGAAAGCGTGGCCGTGACGGCGACCACGGGCGGCAACCCCGATCTGCGCGCAGACAACCGGCGGTCCTTCAGCGTGGGCGGCAACCTGAGGCTGCTGGATGCCAACAACACGCGGATCGACGTCAACATGGATTATTCCCGCAACCGGATCGACGATCCGACCCAGGCGTTTCCGGCGATCACCGCCGCGATTGCGCAGGCCTTTCCCGAACGGTTCACGCGCGATGCAACCGGCCGGTTGCTGGCCATCGATACCCGCGCCGTCAATTTCGACCGGAGCGAGCGCCAGGAGCTGCGCACAAGGATCAGCTTCAACAAGAGTTTTCCTGCGCCGCAAGGCCGGGGCGACGGCGAACGCTGGCGCCAGATGGTCGGCCAGGGGCAACCCGGCGGGGAAGGCTCCCCGCGCGGTGACGGCGGACAGCAGGGCCAGGCGGGTCCCCGCGGCGAGGGTAGCCAGCGTGGCCCGGGTGGCGGCTTTGGCGGCGGCGGAGGCGGCGGCCGGTTCGGCGGGCGCGGTGGCGGCAATTCCATCGGCATTGACCTGACCCATACCTATCGGCTGGCGCAGACATTGCTGATCCGCGAGGGGCTGCCCGAACTCGATCTGCTCAATGGCGATGCCCAGAATTCCCGGGGCGGATCGCCCCGCCACGAGGTGAGGGTACAGGCGCGAGGTCGCTATAACGGCTTCAATTTCCGGCTGGAGGGCAATTATGCCGGCCCGACCTTTGTCAACGGGGGTGTCGCCGCTGATGGCCGGCTCGATTTTTCAAGCCTGACGCGCTTCAATGCCCAGGCTCAGGTCGATCTGGGGCAATCCTTCATCGCGCGCGGCGAGCGATGGGCGCGCAATGCCCGGGTGTCGCTGAACGTTACCAACCTGTTCAACACGCGCCAGCGGGTGACCGATGCCAATGGCGAGGTGCCGCTGACCTATCAGCCGGGGTTCGTCGATCCGCTGGGCCGGACGGTGTCGATCACGCTGCGCAAGCTGTTCAGCTGACCGGACGAACGAACGGTTATTCGCCGAACGCTCCGCGGCGATAGAGCAGGGTGATCGCGACCCGGCGGTTGCGGGGATCGGACGGGTTCTTGACGATCAGCGGTTCGCGGTCGGCCACGCCCTCGATCCGTTCGAAGGATGCTTCCTTGACCCCCCCGGCCAGCAGGCGGCGGCGCGTCGCCTCTGCCCGGCCGGATGAGAGCATCCAGTTGTTCATGGCGCGCGGGTCGCCGAACGGCAGGCTGTCGGTATGGCCGCGGATCATGATCGGGTTGTCGAGCGGCGCGATCGATGCGGCGACCAGCCCGATCAACTGATTGGCATCCCCGGCAAAGGCCGTGGTGCCCAGGTCGAACATCGAATAATCGGCATCGTCGATCAGGTCGATGCGCATCCCGTCGCGCGTCTTCACGAAGCGGACATGCTTGCCCAGCTTGGCGAGCTTCTGGTTCGACTGGATCTGTGCCTCGACCCGCGATTTCATCCGGCGGAAATTCTTTTCGTCCTCCGCCGCCAGCGCGCGCTTGTCCTTGAGCGTGCCCTTTTCGCCTGAACCGACCTGACGTCCGCCGGATGCGTCGACGGGAATGGTCATCGACCGGGTGCCGGTCTGGCCCGCACGGTTGGGATAATTGTCCGGCTCGTTCAGCGAACTGCCGCCAAGCAGGCCGTCGGAACCGGCGCTGTTCTGTTTTTTCTGGATCAGCGTGGGCGAGAAATAGTCGGCCAACGCCTTGCGCTGCTTCTCGTTCGTCGCGCCCAGCAGCCACATCAGCAGGAAGAACGCCATCATCGCCGTCACGAAATCGGCATAGGCGACCTTCCACGCGCCGCCATGATGCCCGCCATGACCATCGGCGATGATCTTTTTGACGATAACGATCTTTGGCGGCTGATTGTTGCCGTGCGGTGCGCGGGAAGAGGGCATTACAGAGCGCCCTTTGACGCGCCGGTGCCGCTTATCGGCGCAAGCCGATCAAACAGCATCATCAGCGGCCCCGCAGTCCGTCGAATACTTCGCCGAAACCGGGCTGGTTGTGATGCGCGATGCCGCTGCGCGCGGCCTCGATCACCAGCGGCTGGGGATGGCCGTGCAGCGATGCGATGATGATCTGTTTCACGACATGATAGATGGCGGCATCGGCGTCGATCACCTGTTGCAGGCGGGTCGCCAGCGGGCCGACAATGCCATAGGCGAGCAGCACGCCCAGAAAGGTGCCGACCAGCGCCGAACCGATCATCGCGCCCAGGATGCTCGGCGGCTTGTCGATCGAGCCCATCGTCTTCACCACGCCCAGCACGGCCGCGACGATGCCCAGCGCGGGCAGCGCGTCGGCCAGACCCTGCAGCGTCGTCTGCGGCCCCTGAACCTCGTGATGATGGGTCTTGATGGCGTTATCCATCACTTCTTCGACCGCATGGACATCCAGCGTGCCCGACGACACGACGACCAGGCGCAGCGTGTCCGCGATCAGGTTGATCAGCGTGTGATCGGCGAGCAGGCGGGGATATTCGGAAAAGATCGCGGATGATTTCGGATCCTCGACATGCGGTTCCAGCGCGATCGGCCCTTCGGTGCGCAACAGCTTCATCAGCTTGGACACCAGGAAGATCGTGTCGAGATAATCCTGTTTCTTGTATTTCGGCCCCTTGAGCACCTTGACGACGCCGCCGCCCAGCGCCTTCAGCTCCTTCATCGAATTGCCGATGATCAGCGCGCCGACCGCCGCGCCGCCGATGATCAGCATTTCGTGGGGCAGTGCGTGCAGCACAGGCCCAAGCGCACCGCCGGTGATGGCGAAGCCGCCGAACACCATGGCGATCAGCACGACAAGACCGATCAGCGGAAACATGGAACAGCGGCACTCCCGGTTTTGACTGGCCCTTCACATCGGAAGGGGGGCGATTTGACCCTTTTTGCCAGCAAGGCGGAAAAAAATGGTTACCGAGGCGATCCGGCGATCATCGCAGTTGGTCGAACAGGGTCAACTGCGACAGCCGGGTAAAGCTGGACTGCGTCGCCTGAAGGATCGTCAGCGTCTTCTGAAGCTCGGTCACCGCCTTGGTCACATCGACATCCTCGATCGAGGACATGGCGATTTCGCGGTCGGTTTCCTCGGTCTTGCGGCGCTGGGTTTCCAGTTCGACCCGCATTTCGCGGGCGCCCACCGACGCGCGGGCAGCCGCGACGTGATCGAGCGCGGCCAGAATATCGTCATTATGGCCGGCCGTCCCAGCGGCATCGCCCGACCGGATCGATGCGGACACCGCCGCCAGCGTCGCAAAGATATCGGTCCCGCCCGCGGGCATGAAGATATGTTCGCCATTCTCGCTGGCGATCACGCTGCGCCCTTCACCGATCGGAATGGGCACCGGCGCGCCGTCACCGGTATAGCTGACCGTGCCGTCCGCCGCCTGGGTAAAGGCATCGCCGGTCGAGCTACCGCCGAAAATCGGGGCGCCGCGCGAATCGCGGCTATTGGCCAGACTGAGCAATTCGTCGCGGATCGTATCGAGTTCGGTTGCCACGGCTTCCCGGTCCCCCTGGGACAGGATGCCGCTGCGCGCCCGCACGGTCAGTTCGCTGACCCGCTGCAGCCGGTCGTCCACGCTGCCGAGCAGGCTGTCGCTCTGCGCCAGCAGGCCCTGTGCCAGCGCCAGATTGGCCGTGGTCGTTTCCGCCGCGACCGATTCGCGCTTCAGCATGGCCAGCCGCTGATACCCGCCGGGATCGTCCGCCGCGGTCAGCAGCTTCTTGCCCGTCGCAATCTGCGTCTGCAACGTTTCGGCGCGGCTGCTCATCCGCAGCATCAGCGAGGTGGAGCGATCGTAAAAGCTGGCGGTGGCGATGGACATGGCGCTTACCGGATCTGGAGGATGCTATCAATCGTCTCGCGCGCCACCTGGATGACGCGGCTCGACGCCTGATAGGCTTGCTGGAAACGGATGAGGTCGACGGCCTCGCGGTCAAGGTCGACGCCGACGGCGTTGGACCGGCTGCTGACCGCCTGATCCTTGATCGATGCCTGCGCCTCTGCAACCGACTTGCGCGCCTGAAGCGCCGCGCCGTTGCCCGCGATCATGCTGGCGGCGCGATCCTCGAACGCAGCGGTGCGGCGAAACTCGTCCAGCGCCAGCAAAGTGGCGTTGTCGCGCGGGCCGCCGCCGACGCCGGATGCGGCGATGCCGCGCGGATCGGTGAGGCCGACCGTCATGCGCGACGGATCGGCGGGATCGGTGATGAACAGCGGCTGCCCGGCATTGCCGTCAAGGTCGCGGCCCTGCGCCTGCAGCGTGTTGATGCCATCGGCAAATTCGTTGGCCATGATGCGCAGTTCGATCTGCGCGTCGGCGATGCGGCCCGCGCCCTCCACGATCCCGGCCAGCCTGCCGCCGGTCGCCGGAAGGACGGAGGTGACCCCGGCGCTGGACACGATGAACTGTGCCGCGCCGGTGTTGCTGCGATTATAGGCGATGGACGACACCCGGTCGCCGGTGATCAGCACCGGACCGCCAGGGCCGCCGACCCTGAGCGTCGCGCGCCCGACATCGTCGGTGGTGACGTTGAGATCGACATAGGCGGACATGGCGTCGATCAGCCGGTCGCGTTCGTCGAGGAGCTGGGCCTGGCCGCTGCTGCCCGGCTGGGTCCGGCCGATCGCGGCATTCACCTGAGCCAGTGCGCGGGAATGGGATTCAAGGTCGCTTGCGGCGCCCTGACCGGCGACATCCACCTCGGCCGTCATCCGCTCCAGCGTGTCGGCGCTGGTCGAGAACGCCTGTGCAATGCTGATCGCGTGTTCCAGCATGACGATGCGCGGGGCGGTGGCGCTGGGGTCGGCCGCCGCCTGGGCGCCCGCATTGAAGAACTGGCCCATCCGTTCCGCCAGCTGAGGCCCGGCCAGCGCGACGTCCAGCCGCTCAAGCCACACGATTCCTGCTTCGCTGCGCGCCAGATCGGCCGTGGCAACCCGCACATCGGCGTCGCGAAAGATGTCGCCCATCCGCCGGATGCCGTCCGACACGACGCCATACCCGCCAATGCCCTGCGCCGCGCCTATTTCGGTCATGTTGGCGGTACGGCGGACATAGCCGGCGGTGTCGGTGTTGGCGATGTTTTCCGACGTGGTGCCCAGCGCCGTCTGATAGGCGCGGACGCCGCTGGCACCGATGGAAAGCAGGTCGCTGCTCATGGCTTATTCCTTTGCATCCGGCGCCATGGCCGCGCCCGGAGGCTCGGCCAGCGTCGGCTGGCTGCGCGACAGAAAATCGGTCATCGCCCGGCCGATGCCCAGCGGCGTGGACGCCGCCATGGTCTTGGCCAGTTGCTGATCCTGCATGTCGCGGAACTGGGTCATGGCCTGGCTGTCGAACAGCGGCTTGGCGAGGTTCGCCTTGCGCATCGAGGCCAGCATCATGCCGACGAACAGCGATTCGAACTGCTGTCCGGCCTTGTTCAGGTTGTCGCGGCTGGACAGTCGGCTGGTGTCGATCGACACGCCGGCGCTGGACGCCGCAGGGGCGGGGGCGGAAAGCGGGTTCATCACAGGATCACCAGATCGGCCTTGAGCGCGCCCGCTTCCTTCAACGCCTGAAGGATCGCGACCAGATCCCCCGGCGATGCGCCGATGGCGTTCACCGCCTTGACGATATCGGCCAGTTTCGGCCCCGCCTCGAACAGGAACATCGGGCGCAGATCCTCGCTGATGCCGACCGAGCTCTGTTCCTCGATCGCGGTCTGGCCGCGGCTGAGCGGGGCGGGCTGGCTGACGCGGGGGGATTCATCGACGCGCACGGTCATGTTGCCATGGCTGACCGCGACCGGCGACACGCGCACGGCGGAGTTGATGACCACGGTGCCGGTGCGGGCATTGATGATGACGCGCGCGGGCGCCTCTGCCGGTTCGACGGGCAGGTTTTCGATTTCCGAAATCAGCATCGCGCGGATGTCGGCACCGGGCGGTGCGCTGACCGACACAGACACGGCATCGAGCGCCGTCGCCCGCCCCGCACCAAAGCGCATGTTGATGACGTCGGCAACGCGCTGGGCCGTCGTGAAATCGGCCCGCGATAGATTGTAGGTGAGCGCGGGCGTGTCGGCAAAGCCGGTGGACACGGTGCGTTCGACCGTTGCGCCCTCCGGAATACGACCCGACGAAGGGATGTTGACGACGACGGACGATCCGTCCGCGCCCTCTGCCCCCAGACCGGACACGGTCAGCGTCCCCTGGGCCATCGCATAGATCTGGCCATCGGCACCGATCAGCGGGGTCAGGATCAGGCTGCCGCCGCGCAGGCTTTTCGCCTTGCCCATCGAGGCGACGGTCACGTCGATCCGCTGGCCGGGCTTGGCAAAGGCGGGCAGGTCGGCGGTGATCATCACGACGGCGGCGTTCTTCAGGCCTGGATTGATCCCGGCCGGCAGCTGAAGCCCCAGCCGCGAGGTCGCGGATTTCACCGACTGGATCGTGTATTCCAGATTGTCGTCGCCCGTGCCGGGCAGGCCGACAACGATGCCGTAACCGGTCAGCTGGTTGGACCGGATGCCTTGGAACTGGCCAAGGTCCTTGACCCGTTCCGCATAAGCGGGCGCCGCCAGTCCGAGCAGGGCGATGAGCAGCAGGAAGAAGCGCATGATCGTGCTCCGCGTCAGAAAGGGCTGATGACCTGGAAGAAGCGGCTGAGCCACCCCTGACGGCTGGCGCGGGCGATATCGCCCTTGCCGGTATAGGCGATGCGGGCATCGGCGACGCGGGTGGACGGGACGCGGTTGTTCGCATCCACATCCGCCCGGCGGATCAGCCCCTTGATCTGGACGAACTCGTCCCCGCGGTTGAGCGTGACGCGCTTTTCGCCCTGAACCAGCATGGTGCCGTTCGGATAGACCGCCGTCACCGTGACGCTGAATTCGCCGGACAGCGCGTTCGACTGTTCCGCCGACCCTTCGCCCTTGAACGCGCGGCGGCCGCCGACGGTGGCGTCGGACTGGCTGAACAGCGCCAGCGCGCCCGTCGATGGCGGGATCAGCGACGTGCTGCCATTGCTGTCGAGCTGCGATCCGGACGACTTGGTCGCAGTGGTGCGTTCGACCAGCACGATGGTGACGGGATCGCCGACCTGGGCCGCACGCGCACCTTCGTGCAGCGCGGCATAGCCGTTCTCGGGTTGAAAGATGCTGCCATTGGCGACGGGCGGCGGCGGGGGTGGCACCGGCGCCGGCATGGCGGCGGTGAAATCCTCTTTGGGCTTCTTCTTGCCAAAGATGCCGGCCTGTGCGCCGTTGGGCAGGGCGGTGCCGGCGATGGCCAGCATCAGGATGAGTGTGCGCATCACGCCCTCAGATCGTCTGGTTGACATATTGCAGCATCTCGTCGGTGGCCGAGATCATCTTGGAATTGACCTCATAGGCGCGCTGCGTTTCGATCATGTTGACGAGTTCCTCGACGACATTGACGTTGGATCCTTCCAGCATCCCCTGCCGGATGGTGCCGCGGCCAAGCTCGCCCGGGATGCCGATATTGGCAGGGCCGGAGGCGGCGGTTTCGATGAGGTAATTGTCGCCGCTGGCCTGCAGACCGGCGGGGTTGGGAAAGCCGGCGACCAGAACCTGGCCAAGCTGGCTGGATTCCGTCTGGCCCGCGATCTGGGCCGACACGGTGCCGTCGCCGCCGATGGTGATCGACGTCGCGCCTTCCGGAACGGTGATGCCGGGCATCAGCTGATACCCCTCGCTTGTCACCAGCAGCCCCTGGGGCGAGCGGGCGAAATTGCCGGCGCGGGTATAGGCAAAGGTGCCGTCCGGCATCTGGATCTGGAAATAGCCCTGACCGTCCAGCGCCATGTCCAGCGAATTGCCGGTGGTGGCCAGCGACCCTTGCGTGTCGATGCGTGCCGTCCCCTGGATGCGGACGCCGGTGCCGAGGTTGAGGCCGGTGGCATATTGCGTCTGCTGCGTGCTGGCCGAACCGGCCGCCGTCACCACCTGATAGGCCAGCGTCTCGAACGCGGCGCGGTCGCGCTTGAACCCGGTCGTGTTGACGTTGGCCAGGTTGTTCGAAATCACGCGCATCCGCATGTCCTGGGCGTCCAGGCCCGTGCGGGCGATGTGCATTGCGGCGTTGCCCATGGTCTTGCTCCTTACTGGATTCGCATCAGCGAGGCGGACTTCTCGTCCATTTCCTTCGCTTCTTTGACGAGATTGGCCTGCACCTCGTAGGCGCGCTGGTTTTCGATCATGTCGACCAGTGCCTGGGTCAGGTTGACGTTGGACTGTTCGAGCGACCTGCTCATCACCCGGCCCTTGAGGTCGGTGGGCAGCACGCCGCCGCGCTCGACGCGCATCAGGCCGTCCAGCCCCTTGACCGTTTTCGATCCGGCATCGCTGACCAGTTTGATCTTGCCGATTTCCTGCGGCACCGCGCCCGGTTCTGCACCCAGCGGGACGATCGAGATCGACCCGTCATCGGCGATTGCGATGCGTTCGTGCGGGGGCACCGTGATCGGGCCGGTTTCGCCCAGCACCGGATGGCCATCGCCCGTTTCCAGCATCCCCGTGTCGGAAATGTGCAGGTCGCCCCGGCGGGTATAGCCTTCCGTCCCATCGCCGGCCTGGACCGCGATCCAGCTGTCGGTGGCGATGGCGACATCGAGGTCGCGGCCGGTGGAGATGATCGCCCCGGCCTTGCGGTCGATATCGGTCACTTCCTCTGCCGCGGGCCGGCGCGATTCGAACTGGCCGCCGCCCTTCAGCATGGCCTGTTCGAACGACACCCGGTCCGCGCGATAGCCGGTGGTGTTGGCATTGGCGATGTTGTTGGCGATCGTCGCCTGCGCGGCCATCCGGCTCTTCAGCCCGGACAGTGCAGTGTAGATCAAACGGTCCATCGCCTATGCCCCCCTG
Source organism: Sphingomonas eleionomae (assembly GCF_049889035.1). NCBI lineage: Bacteria > Pseudomonadati > Pseudomonadota > Alphaproteobacteria > Sphingomonadales > Sphingomonadaceae > Sphingomonas > Sphingomonas eleionomae. The sequence continues at coordinate 710,712 of NZ_JBLTWP010000002.1, forward strand.
GTGCCGGCTATCAGTTGATGTTGAAGATGGTCTGAGAGATCTGGCTGGCGGTATCGAGCGCCTTGGCATTCGCCTGGAACGCGCGCTGCGCGGCGATCAGTCCGACCAGTTCCTCGGTGATGTCGACGTTCGACCCTTCGATCATGCCGCTCATCAGCGAACCGAAGCCATCCCCATTGGGTTCGCCGACAATCGGTTCGCCCGACAGGCCGGATGCCGTCCAGTAGCTGTTGCCGATCTGACGCAGGCCAGTGGGGTTGGCGAAATTCGCCAGCATCACCTTGCCCAGGATCGTGCTTTCGCCGTTGGAAAAGCTTGCCTTTACAAAGCCGTCGGGATCGACGGTCACGCCTTCCAGCTGGCCGACCGCAACGCCGTCCTGGCTCCGCTCGCTGACGCTGAACGGACGGACGCCCTGGTTCGTGGCGCTGGCGAACTGAAGGCTGATCGTCTGATCGCCGGGGGCCGACGCGGGCGAGAAGGGCGCAAAAGTGGTCGCACCGGTCGGCGAGACGAGCGCGCCCGACGCATCGAAGGTCAGTTCGACCGGCGACGGCGTGCCTGCGGCGGTGCCAAGCCCGGCATCGCCGACGAAATTGCGCACATCCCACGTCGTCGGGCTGGTCTTCACGAAATAGGACGACAGGGTCATCGGGCTGCCGCCCGCGTCATAGATGGTCGTCTGCGTCGTCTGGTTATAGGTCGCCGGATCGAACCGATCGAACGCCCCCGACGGGATGGCCGAACCGCTGTTCAGCGTGACGCCGAGCGTCACCGCGCTGGTCGGAACCGGCGTGCCGCTGGTTTCCGGCAGACGCAGGCTGACCGCCTGATCGATCCCGGTGGCGACCACCGTGCCCGATCCATCGACCGGGAATACCTGAAGGTGCCCGCCCTGCGCATCGACGACGAACCGCTGGGCATCGACCATGAAGCCGCCATTGCGGGTGAAGTTCACCCGCTGACCCGACAGGTCGGGCTTGACCGCGAAAAAGCCGTCGCCGGCAATGGCGATATCCAGCGACGATCCGGTCTGGGTCATGTTGCCCTGATTGAACTGCTGCTGGATGGCGCGCGTGACCGTGCCCGATCCGATCGCCATGTTGGGCGATTGCGACAGGTTGGACGCCATCACGTCGGCAAATTCCGCGCGGCTCTTCTTGAAGCCGTTGGTGACCACGTTCGCCAGGTTGTGCGAGATGGTCGACATGTCGGTCTGGGCTGCCTTGAGGCCGGAGAGCGAGGTGTAGAAGGACATGAAACGATGCTCCTGTACGTAAAGAGGGGTCAGCCGATCCGGCGGACGGCGGATGCGGACACCTGACCGATGCCGGGCAGGTTGAGGACGGGGCCGCCGGTTGCCGGCAGCGAAACGGAAGTGACGGGCGCCCAGACGAGCGCACGGGCAGGCACGGCGCCGTTCGCGCCGCGCGCCTCGACGCTGAGCGTATAGGGGCCGGTGCCGGCAGGCTCGCCATTGGCCAGCGTGCCGTCCCAGTCGAACATGACGGTGCCGGCGGCCTGTTTGCCCATTTCGATGGTGCGAACGGGGTTGCCGTCGGCATCCCCGATGGTGACGGTGACGCCGGTGGCATCCTTGTCCAGCTCGATCCCGGCCTCGATCCCGCCGATGTCGCGGGCATAGGCGGTGCTGCCTTCGGTGAGGACGGTGCGGCCGACCCAGGACAGCGCCTCTGCCGGGCTGGTCGCGCCCAGCTTGTCGGCGATCGCCTTGAGCGTCGAGTTCATTTCCTGCTGACCGGCCAGCGACGAGAATTGCGCCATCTGCGCAACCATCTGGGTGTTGTCGACCGGTTCGAACGGATCCTGGTTGCGCAGCTGCGCCGTCATCAGCGACAGGAAATCCTGCTGCCCAAGCGACGATTTGCCGGTGGCGTTCGCCATCGCCGCGCTGCTGGTGTCGCTGCGCTTGATGCCCAGCCCGTCAAGTGTCGTATCGAATGCGCTTGCCATGATCAGCGTCCCAGCCGGAGCGTTTCGGTGATCAGCGACTTGGCCGTCTGCATCACCTCCACATTGTTCTGATAGGAACGGGCTGCCTCCAGCATATCCACCAGTTCCCGGGATTCCTGCACCGCGCTTTCCCAGACATTGCCGTCCTTGTCGGCCAGGGGATTGCCCGGATCGTACCGCTTGGTCGGTTCCTCACCCGCCGTGACGACGCGCTGGACATCGACCGTGGCCATCCCGGTCGCCTGATCGAAATGGGTGCGGAACACCGGTTTCATCGTGCGATAGGCAGCGGCCTGCGAATTCGCGATCGACCCGGCATTGGCCAGGTTCGACGCCGTGGTGTTCATCCGCACCATCTGGGCGGACATCGCCCGGCCGGACACTTGAAAGATATTGAGCGGAGCGTCAGCCATGGTCATTCACCCTTCAGCGCGCGCTTGATCGTGTCGATGCGGCCGTTGAGGAACGCCAGCGTCGTCTGATAGGCGACGGCGTTCTCGGCAAAGGCGGTCTGTTCCAGCGGCAGGTCGACGGTGTTGCCATCCAGCGACGGCTGAAGCGGCACGCGGTACAGCGTCGCGCCGTTGATCGCGGCCTGGCTGTTGGTGCCCGGCTGTTCCACCGCAGCCAGCGCCGCGCGGAAATCAATGTCCTTCGCCTTGTAGCCCGGCGTCGAGGAATTGGCGATGTTGGACGCCAGCACGTGCATGCGCTGAGCGCGCACCGCCAGTGCCGCGCCATGCACGCCGAAAAGCCGATCCTGAGCCATAAGCGGTCTCCACGAAAAGTCGTTCGCCGGTTCACTAAGCAATGGCCGTGCCAATTTGCCGAAACGGGTATGCAGGGGGCAAAGCGGCAATCCGGGCGGCAAGATCTTGCCGGTTGCGGCAGACGGTTGCCGCCCGCCCCGCGCCGCCGCCGCTGCCCGCGCCGCAGCTTTGCCGGGCGCAGCGGATTGGCCCGCCCCTTGCATTATCATCGCGCATGATCGGAACCGACCTTTCCCAGACCGCTGCGCTGATGGCGCCGTTCGTCGATTGGCCGTCCATCGCCATTGTTGGCGGCGGCACGGCGATCGCGCTGGCGCTGCGCCATCCGCTGGGCGACCTCGGCAGGGCGATCGCTGCGCTGACGCTTGCGCCGCGGCGGCGGTTCGGTGCCGATGCGCTGTTGATGCAGATCGATGCGCTGTCGCGGATCGCGAAGCGGCATGGCGTGATGCAGCTGGATCAGTCCGTGATCGATGATCCTGATGTGCGCGCGGCGATTGCCGTGATCGTCGATCGCGGGGCGCCGGACCGGGTCGCGCAGCTGCTGGACGAGCGGCGAACCGCACGGGCCGAGCGGCATCAGGCAGCGATCGCCGTTTGGGCAAGCATGGCCGATATCGCGCCCGCCATGGGCATGATCGGCACGTTGATCGGCCTCGTCCGCATGTTCACGACGATGAGCGATCCGCGCGCGATCGGTGCGGCGATGGCGATTGCGCTGCTGACGACCCTGTACGGAGCCTTGATTGCGACATTGATTGCACTGCCGGTCGCCTCGCGCCTGCGCGCGCTGGCGCGGGCGGAATGGATGGAGCGGACCCGGCTGGTGCAGCCGCTGAACGAGCTGGCCGCGCGCGAGCAGCCGCGTTTGCGCCCGGTACAGGACCGGACCGCATGATTGCCGCCGCCGATCCGTTCGAAATGCCGGACGCCCGGCCGGTCTGGCTGACGACGCTGGCCGATCTGTCGCTGCTGCTGCTCGGCTTTTTCGTGCTGGTCATGGCAACAGAGGGGCAGGACCGGACCCGGCTGGCTGCGGGGATGCGGGCGGCGTTCGGTGTCGAGACAGAGGGGACGGCGCCCGTGCGCCCCGCGCCCATGCCGCTGGAAACGGCGCGGGTGCGCGGGTTCGTCGCGGGCGACGATGGCATTCCCGATGCGGGCATGGCCATTGCCGATTGGGCAAGGGCCGCCGCCGCCGATCCGCGCGTCACCCTGACCCTGAGCGGCGGTGCGACGGGCGGCGAGGATGTCGATCCCGATACCGGAAGCATCGCGGTGCTGGCACAGGCACGGGCGCTGGCCGTCGCACAGGCGCTGGTCGCCGCGCGCGCCGTGCGCCCCGAACAGCTGCGCATCGCCGCCCATGACGGCCAGCCCGCGCGCGAGGCGCAGGTGATCGTGACCATCGGCTTTGCCGGCACGACGGCAGGAGCCGCCCGATGACAACCCCTTCAGTTCATGTTCCAAGCAGGAGACGATCCATGCGGATGATCCTTTTGCCGCTGTGCCTAAGCCTGTCGCTGCCCGCGCTGGCCGGCCCCGGCGATGTCCAGTCGACCCAGATCCTGGATACGGCGGTGGCGCAGTTCACCGGCGTGCCCGTCGGACAGGAAGGGGGTGCACGCACCGCCGTCGATCCCCGGCTGCGGCTGGCATCGTGCCAGTTGCCCCAGCTTGAATGGTTCACGCCCGCGCGCGACACAGTGGTGGTGCGCTGTATGGCGCCGGCCTGGCGCATTTTCGTGCCGGTCAACCGGTCGCAGCCGGTGCAGCAGCCCGTGGCCGCGACACCCGCCGGCATGGCCGGGCGGCCAGCGCCGGAGCCAAAGGCCGAACCGGTGATCAAGCGCGGCGATGCCGTGCGGGTCCAGGCGATGTCATCCGGCTTTGCCATCAGCCGCGACGGCGTGGCGATGGGCGATGCCGCTGCAGGCGGGCGCGTGCTGATCCGCGTGGACGACAAGAAGCCGCCGATTCAGGCTGTGGCGGTCGAACCGGGCGTCGCCACCCTGCCGGGCTGGATCCGCTGACGGCCCCGTAAATCGGCGTGGCAGAAAAAATGTCTTCAGCGATGAACAAAACCCTAAAGCCTTTTTCGCTTCGGTCGTTTCCCATTGTGTCAGCAGCTTATTCGGAGCGTGGACATGGTGGACCCGATCGGCATCAAGCCCATCCAGACCGGCGATCGCGCCGGGCCGGTGGCGGCCGTGCGGCCTGCCCGGACGCCGGAGCAGACCGCAGACACTGCGGCGCGCACGGCCCAGCCGGGCGTGCGGACGCTGGCCCGTCAGGCAGCGGAAAAGCCGGAAGTTCGCGCCGAGCGGGTTGCGGAGGTCAAGCGCGCGATCGAGCGCGGCGACTTTCCAATCCTGCCCTATACCATCGCCGATCAGCTGATTGCGCTGCGGCTGGACTGGCTTGACGTCCGATGACCCGCAAGGACGCCCTGTGCCAGGTGATCGAGTGCCTGCACGCCGAAATCGACGCGCTGAAGGCGAATGACGTCGCCGCGCTGGAGGCTGCGACCCAGGCCAAGCTGGGCGCGCTGGAAATCGTGGTCGCCAATGACAATGGCGCTGCCCCTGATGCCGAGCTGCGCGCGCTGGCCGAGGAAGCGCACAAGCTGAACGAGACGGCGCGCATTTACGTCAACCTGATGGCGGCAAATGTTCGCCGCCGCCTGCAGGATCTTGCCGGTGCCACGGGTGCCGCCCTGCGCCCGGCAGGCGCGGCTGGCCGGGTTACCGCCGCTTACGGGGCCTGATCCGACCCATCGGGTCATTTTGGCACACTCCTTGCTGTGATGCTTCCGTAACGGAGCAATCGAGCCAGGACTGATGCCGACCAATCTAGTCAATCCAGTCGCATCGCGATCCAGTGTCCATTCCGCCATTGCGCAGGCAAGCCAGCGCACCGGCATGGATTTCCATTATCTGCTTGGCCAGGCGCAGGTCGAAAGCGGCCTGCGCGCGGATGCCCGCGCCGGCACGTCGAGCGCGACCGGCCTTTATCAATTCATCGAACAGAGCTGGCTGGGCGTGGTGAAGCGGCATGGCGGCGAGCACGGCCTTGGCTGGGCCGCCGGTGCCATCGGCCAGACGGCCAACGGCCGCTATATCGTCAGTGACCCCGGCGTCCGCCGCGCGATCCTGAACCTGCGCAACGATCCCCAGGTCGCATCGCTGATGGCGGCGGAGCACGCATCGGACAACAAGGCCGCGCTGGAACAGACGCTGGGACGCGAGGCCGGCGGCACGGACCTGTACATGGCGCATTTCCTGGGCCTGGGCGGCGCGCGTCAGTTCCTGAGCGCGATGGAGGCCAATCCCGACCGCAGCGGCGCGGCAATGTTTCCCGCCGCCGCACGCGCCAACCGTTCGATTTTCTACACCGCCGGCGGACAGCCGCGCAGCCTGTCCGACATCTATCAGCGTTTTGCCGCCAAGCTGGACAAGGGCGCGATGGCCGCCGGATCGACCGGCCCGCAGCCGGCCAGCCCGTTCCAGAATCTGGACCCGGGTGTCGAGGTGCTGCTGGGCAACGAGGCGGAGGGGAATGACCGCGCCTGGGTGGAAACGACGCTGGCCAATCTGAACGTCATTCGCGGCCAGCAGACGCCGGGCGCGATGGGCGATCCCATCCGCACCGCCGCCTATCGCCCGACGCCGGAAACGGCGCGGCTCGCCTATCTGATGCTCGCCAATCTGGGGGCCTGATCCACGATGTTCGCAGCCCTGGCCACGCACCGCAATTTCATGCCGATCGTCCGCAACAGCGCGCTGCCGCTGGCGATCCTGCTGCTCGTCCTGTTGATGGTGGTGCCGATCCCGGCCTTCCTGCTGGACGTGTTCTTCATCCTGAACATCGCCATCAGCCTGGCGGTGCTGATGGTTGCGCTGAATGCGCAGAAGCCGCTGGATTTTTCCGCCTTTCCGTCGGTGCTGCTGTTCGCCACGCTGTTTCGCCTGGGCCTTAACGTCGCATCGACCCGCGTCGTGCTGGTGCACGGTCATGAGGGCGAGGCCGCGGCCGGTCATGTGATCGAGGCTTTTGGCACGTTCCTGATTGGCGGCGATTATGTCGTCGGTCTGCTGGTCTTTGCGATCCTGATGATCATCAACATGGTCGTCGTGACCAAGGGCGCGGGCCGCGTGTCGGAAGTGTCGGCACGCTTTACCCTGGACGCCCTGCCCGGCAAGCAGATGGCGATCGACGCCGATCTGAACGCTGGCCTGATCACCGCCGACGAGGCGCGGGCCAAGCGGGTCGAGGTGGCGACCGAGGCCGATTTCTATGGCGCGATGGACGGTTCGTCCAAGTTCGTGAAGGGCGATGCCGTTGCGGGCCTGCTGATCCTGGCGGTCAACATCATCGGCGGCCTGATCCTGGGCGTGGTCAGCCACCAGCTGAGCATCGGCGATGCGGCCCGCACCTATATCATGCTGGCCATCGGCGACGCGCTGGTGGCGCAGGTGCCGGCGCTGCTGCTGTCGATCGCCGCCGCCGCCATCGTGACCCGCGTGACGTCCAGCCAGGATCTGGCCGGACAGATTGGCGGCCAGTTCGGATCGTCGCGCACCTGGACCCCGGTTGCCGCGATCCTGGCGCTGCTGGGCGTGCTGCCCGGAATGCCGACGCTGATCATCCTGCCCGCTGCTGCTGCTGCCGGATTTGCCGCCTATCGCCTGCGTCAGGCAGAGCGTCGTCCGCCGCCGCCCGAGCCGGTCGCGCCGCCGCCCGACCTGTCGCGTATCGGATGGGATGAGGTTGCCGACACGCTGATGATTCAGGTGGATATCGGTTATGGCCTGGTGCCGCTAGCCGACGAGCGGCGCGGTGGCCCCGTCATGGGCCGCATCACCGGCGTGCGCCGCCAGCTGTCCAAGGAACTGGGTTTCGTGGTGCCGCAAGTGCGGGTGCGCGACGACATCAACCTTGCCCCCTATGCCTATCGCGTGCTGATCGGCGGCGTCATCGTCGGTGAGGACAGCGTGTCGCCCGACGAGATGCTGGCGCTGGACACCGGTCAGGCGATCGGTGCGGTGCAGGGCAAGCGGGTCAAGGACCCGACCTTTGGCCTGGACGCGGTCTGGATCCGCGCGGGCGATGCCGATGCGGCGACAGGTCAGGGCTATCTGGTGGTCGATCCGGCGACGGTGATTGCCACCCATCTGAACCAGTTGCTGATCCAGCACGCCGCCGACCTGCTTGGCCCGGACGAGGTGCAGTCGCTGCTGGACGAGCTGAAGGAGCGCCACGCTGCGCTGGTCGGATCGCTCAGCCCCAATCCGCTGCCGCTGACCACGCTGACCCAAGTGCTGAAGGGGCTTCTGGCCGAGAATATTCCGCTGAAGGAATTCCGCCGTATCGCCGCCGCCATCGCCGTCGCTGCCCAGCGCAGCATCGATGCGGAGGAGATCATCGAGCTGATCCGGCCCGATCTTGGCCCGCTGATCATCCAGAAGCTGTGCGGCGTGCGCGAGCCGCTGCGCGTGATGACGCTGGAAGGGCAGCTGGAGGCGCTGCTGAGCCAGGCCGTGCGCGGCGACATGAGCCGCCGCCACGCCATCGATCCCGAACTGGGCCGCCGCATCGCCGATGCGCTGCAGCGCGCCGCCCAGCCGCTGGTCGCCGATGCCAAGCCGTTCGCGCTGGTGGTTCAGCCGGGCATCCGCCTGGCGATCCGAAAGCTGGTCAGGACGGTGCTGCCCGACACGCCGGTCATGAGCTTTTTCGAGGTGCCCGAGGACAAGCCCGTCGAGGTGGTGGCCGTGATCGGTGCGCCGGAGGCATTGCCCGCATGAACGCGCCCTTTTTCCCCGAACGGCCGCTGACCTATTCCCCCGCCGCCGCACAGGCACGGGACAAGGATGCGCTGGCCCGCAAATATCTGCCGCTGGTGCGCCGCGTCGCGTGGCACGTGCACGGCGCGATGAGCACGCTGATCGAGGTGGAGGACCTGATCCAGTTCGGGCTGGTTGCGCTGATCGAGGCGGCCGACCAGTTCGAGGAGCGGGGTACCGCGACGTTCGAGCAATATCTGACGACGCGGGTACGCGGCAGCATGATCGATGCGCTGCGCCGGAACGCGACCATGACGCGCGGCGCGATGCGCCGGAAACGCGAATATCGGGAGACGATCGCGATGCTGACCACTGATCTGGGCCGGCCGCCGCGCGATGCGGAGGTTGCCGCACGGCTGGGCGTGACGCTGGACAAGCTGCGCACGGACTATGCCGGGGCAGAGGCGTTGCGGTTCGATTCGATCGATGAGCTGTACGACGACGAAGCGCCCTGGTTCATGTCCGACGCGCCCGATCCGTTCGAGTCGCTGGCCGAGGGGGATCAGCGCGAGGCGCTGGCCGCGACGATCGCCGAATTGCCCGAGCGCGAGGCGCTGGTCATTCAGCTGTACTATGTCGAGGAACTGAACCTTGAGGAGATTGGCGAGGTGCTGGGCGTCGGTTCGGCGCGCATCTGCCAGATCAAAAAAAGCGCGCATGAACGGCTGCGCAAGGGGTTGATGCGGCGGCTGGGGTGAATTGACCGGTCGGTGATCCGGTCAGTCCAGCAGCCCCTTTAGCCGGTAAAGCTGGTCCAGCGCATCGCGCGGGCTGAGCGCATCCACATCCAGCGCCGTCAGTGCCTCGCGCAGCGGGTCCGCAGCCTCCGGCTCCGCATCTGCCATCGCGGCGAACAGGGGCAGGTCGTCAAGGCCAGCGGCAATGCCGCCCGTCTTTTCGCGCCCCGCCTCCAGCCGCGCCAGCACGGCCTTTGCGCGGGCAAGGGTTGCAGGCGGCAGACCGGCGAGCCGCGCGACAGCCAGGCCATAGCTGCGATCCGCCGGCCCCTCTGCCACTTCGTGCAGAAGGACCAGATCGCCCTTCCATTGGCGCGCGCGGACATGGTGGAGCGACAGGGCCGGGCAGCGTTCCGCCAGCCGGGTCAGCTCGTGATAATGGGTGGCGAACAGGCAGCGGCAGCGATTGTCGTCATGCACCGCCTCCACCACCGCCCAGGCGATGGCAAGGCCGTCATAGGTGCTGGTGCCGCGCCCCACCTCGTCCAGGATGACGAAGCTGTGCGGTGTCGCCTGCGCCAGAATTGCGGCGGTTTCGACCATTTCGACCATGAAGGTCGATCGGCCGCGTGCCAGATTGTCGGACGCGCCAACCCGGCTGAACAGCCGGTCGACCAGCCCGAGCCGGGCCGTTGCCGCGGGCACATAGCTGCCGGCCTGAGCCAGCACCGCGATCAGCGCGTTCTGACGCAGGAACGTCGATTTTCCGCCCATGTTGGGGCCGGTCACCAGCCACAGCCGGTTGTCGGGTGACAGGCCGCAGTCATTGGCGACGAACCGCTCACCGGACCGTGCCAACGCGGTTTCCACGACGGGATGACGGCCGCCCGTCACCTCGAAACAGGGATGGTCGGCAATGTCGGGGCGGGCCCAGCCGCCCTCTGCCGCGCGCTCGGCAAGGGCGGCGGCCACGTCCAGCCGGGCGACGGCGTCGGCGGTGCGGGCGATCGCTTCCCGGCTGGACAGCGCCTGTTCGGTCAGGTCCTCAAGATGCGCGGCCTCGGCGGCCAAGGCATGGCTGCTGGCCTGAGCCACCTTCATCGCGACATCGTGCAGGTCGGCGGCGTTGAACCGGACCGCACCCGCCATGGTCTGTCGATGAATAAAGCCGCTGTCCGGCGCCATCAGCGCATCGGCGTGGCGGGCCGGCACCTCGATATGATAGCCAAGGACATTGTTGTGCCGAACCTTGAGCGCGGCGATGCCCGTGCGGGCGCGGTAATCCACCTCCAGCCCGGCAATCGCCTGACGCCCGCCAGCGCCGGTGCGGCGCAGATCGTCGATCGCAGCGTCGAACCCCTCGGCAATATACCCGCCCTGAGCAGCGTCGATGGGCGGTTCGGACACCAAGGCGCGCCGGAGCAGGTCGATCAGCGCGCCATGGCCGCGCATATCGGGCAGCAGCGCGGCAAGCAGCGGCGGCCCGCCCGCGCGTTCCAAGCGCTCGGCCAGCCGCCATGCGCCGTCCAGCCCGTCGCGAAGTTGGCCCAGATCGCGCGGGCTGCCGCGGCCGGCTGCGATCCGGCCGATGGCGCGGCCGATATCGGGCATGGCGCGCAGGGCCGAGCGAAGCTGATCGCGCCGTCCGGCATCGTCATGGAAATGCTGAACCAGATCGAGCCGTTCGGCGATGGCCGCCCGGTCCATCAGGGGGGCAGCAATGTCGGCGGTCAGCAGTCGCGCGCCCGCCCCGGTGACGGTGCGGTCGACAGCGTCGAGCAGGCTGCCCCGCCGCGTGCCGGACTGGCTGACGGTCAGCTCAAGGCTTTCGCGCGTGGCAGCGTCGATCGCCATCGTCGCCTCGCTCGACTGAATACGGGGCGGACGAAGGAAAGGCAGTGACCCCTTTGCCGTGTGGTCGAAATAGGCGATGAGGCCACCCGCCGCCGCCAGCGCCGCCCGGCTGAACTGGCCAAAGCCATCCAGCGTCGCCACGCCGAACAGGGATTTCAGCCGCGCCTCGCCCCGGCTACTGTCGAAATCGGTCCGCGCGCGCAGTGTCGTGGCGGCAGCATCCACGGCCGAACCCTCGGCCGCGATCAGCTCTGCCGGGGACAGGCGGGCAATGGCCGCGCCAACGCCCTCGGCCGATGTCTCGATGATCTCGAACCGTCCGGTCGAGATGTCGGCGGCGGCGATGGCGGTGCCGCCCGCCGCCTCCCCCACCGCGGCGCACCAGTTTGCTGCGCGGGCATCCAGCAACGCTTCCTCGGTCAGCGTGCCTGCCGTCACCACCCGCACGATGGCGCGGCCGACCAGCGCCTTGCTGCCGCCGCGTTTCTTCGCCTGTTCCGGCGTTTCGGTCTGTTCGGCAATCGCGACGCGGTGCCCCGCCTTGATCAGTCGCTGCAGATAGGCCGTCGCCGAATGGACCGGCACGCCGCACATCGGTATTTTTTCGCCCTGATGCTCGCCCCGCGCCGTCAATGCGATGTCGAGGCACGCGGCCGCCACCCTGGCATCGTCGAAGAACAGTTCGAAAAAATCGCCCATGCGGTAAAACAGCAGGCAATCCGCCGCCTCTGCCTTCAGCGCCAGATATTGCGCCATCATCGGGGTGGGGGCTGGGGCGTCGGCCATCCGGTTCGAATAGCCGGTGGCGGGGGGCAGGCAAGCGGTGTCAGCGATGATATCGCTAACAATTTCGCACTTGCGGGATGGAATGGCGGGTGACGTGGCGGAATTGCCCGGTTAAGGACCATGGCAAAGCCGTACCCAGAGGATGTCGATGACCGACGAGACCAACCAGTTTTCCGACCGCGAGGCCCTGCGCTTTCATGCCGAGGGCCGCCCCGGCAAGATCGAGATCGTCGCGTCCAAGCCGCTGACGACGCAGCGCGACCTGGCACTGGCCTATTCGCCGGGCGTCGCGGTGCCGGTAAAGGCGATCGCCGAGGATCCGGCCACTGCCTATGATTACACGGCCAAGGGCAATCTGGTCGCGGTGATTTCCAACGGCACGGCGATCCTGGGCCTGGGCAATCTGGGCGCGCTGGCATCAAAGCCGGTGATGGAGGGCAAGGCGGTCCTGTTCAAACGCTTTGCCGATGTCGATTCGATCGACATCGAGCTGAAGACCGAGGATGTGAACCGCTTCATCGATGCGGTCGAACTGATGGAGCCGACATTCGGCGGCATCAACCTTGAGGATATCAAGGCGCCGGAATGCTTCATCATCGAGCAGACGCTGCGCGAGCGCATGAACATTCCGGTGTTCCATGACGATCAGCACGGCACCGCGATCATCACGGCCGCGGGCCTGATCAACGCCTGTCTGCTGACCGGGCGCAGCTTTGCCGACATCAAGGTGGTCGTGAACGGCGCGGGCGCGGCCGCCATTGCGTGCACCGAACTGATGAAGGCGATGGGCGTCCGGCATGAAAACGTGCTGATGTGCGACCGCACCGGCGTCATCACCGTCGACCGGGAAGATGTGAACCAGTGGCAGTCGGCGCACGCGGCAATCACCGACCGCAAGACGCTGACCGACGCATTGTCGGGGGCGGACGTGTTCCTGGGCCTGTCGGCGGCCGGCGCGCTGAAGCCGGAGATGGTCAAGGACATGGCGCCTGCACCGATCATCTTTGCCATGGCCAATCCGGAGCCGGAAATCCGCCCGGAGCTGGCCAAGGCGGCGCGGCCCGATGCGATTGTGGCGACGGGCCGGTCGGATTATCCGAACCAGGTCAACAACGTCCTCGGCTTTCCCTTCATCTTCCGCGGCGCGCTGGATGTGCGGGCGACTGGCATCAACGATGAAATGAAGATTGCGGCGGCCAATGCCATCGCAGAGCTGGCGCGCGAACAGGTGCCGGAGGAAGTGGCGCTGGCCTATGGCGTCCAGCACAGCTTTGGTCCCGAATACATCATCCCCGCGCCGTTCGATCCGCGGCTGATGGAGGTGGTGCCCGCCGCCGTCGCCAAAGCGGCGATGGATTCGGGGGTTGCCACCAAGCCCATTCTCGACATGGCCGCATATCGCCAGTCGCTGAAGGCGCGGCTCAATCCCACGACATCGGTGCTCAGCCTTGCCTATGAAGGTGCGAGGGCCAAGCCCAAGCGCGTCGTCTTTGCCGAGGGCGAGGAAGAGGTAGTGCTGCGCGCGGCCATCGCCTTCAAGGAAGGCGGCTATGGCACGCCGGTGCTGGTTGGCCGCGATTCGACGCTCGACCGGCTGAAGGCGCTGGGCGCCAATCCCGATGATTTCGAACTGCACAACAGCGCCCATTCGCCGCTGGTGCCGCGCATGGTCGAGTTCCTGTACGCCCGGTTGCAGCGGCGCGGCTATCTGCGCCGCGATATCGAACGGCTGGTCAATCGCGATCGCAACATCTTTGGCGCGCTGCTGCTGCAGATGGGCGAGGGTGATGTGATGATCACCGGCACCACCCGGACCTGGGCCGAAACCATGCGTCAGGTCCGCCGCGTCATCGACCCGTCGCCCGGCCGGATCCCGTTCGGCATCCATGTGCTGGTGGGCCAGTCGCATACGGTGTTCATCGCCGACACGACGGTGAACGAGCGGCCGACCGCCGAGGAACTGGCCCAGATTGCCGAGGGCACCGCAGCGGTGGCGCGCCGGATGGGCGTGGAGCCGCGCGTGGCGTTCGTTTCCTATTCGACGTTCGGCAACCCGGAGGGCCGCTGGATCGACAATCTGCGGGGCGCGGTGAAGCTGCTCGACGAACAGAATCCGGGCTTTGAATATGAAGGCGAAATGCCGCCGGACGTGGCGCTGAACCCCAAACAGCTGGCCAATTATCCGTTTGCCCGGCTGTCCGGCCCGGCCAATGTGCTGATCATGCCCGGCCTGCAATCGGCGAATATTTCCGCCAAGCTGCTGCGCGAACTGGGCGGCGACGCCACGATCGGCCCGATGCTGGTCGGCATGGAAAAGCCGGTGCAGATCGCCCCGATGAGTTCGACTGCCAGCGATCTGGTGACGCTGGCCGTGCTGGCGGCGGGCGGCATCGTCCAGTGAGCTGCTTGCGGAGCGTGTTGCAATGCAGCAACACGCTCCGCGCAATTCCACGCAATTCGTCCTGCCGGGTTGCGTAATAAAGCTGTTTGATAAAGCCTGTGTCCGTTCGATGGTTGTCGCAGCCCATCGAGCCGTTGTCGTCCGTCGGGCGGATGACAGCGACACATAGCCGCCGGCCGGACCGACAACCCGAAAACAGGGTGCGGCCGGACAAGGTCGGATGCCCGGAGAGGCCTGGAATCACACCTTGATGAGGGGGATCCATGCCCAATATTGCTATTCTGCTCGCCTCTACCGCGCTGGTCGCATTCGCGGTGCCTGCCCATGCCCAGTCCGGACCCAGCGCCGACCCCGAACCGGTGGTCGCCACCGATGAATCCGCACAGGATCAGGCCGCCAGCAGCGAGATCGTCGTTACCGGACGCCGCGTTTCGACCGCCGAAACCGCGATCGGCACCGACGAGACCACGGCCACCATTTCGATCACGCGCGAGGCGCTATTGTCCGCACCAGCGGGCATTTCCGGCCTGAAGATGCTGGAAGGGCTGCCCGGTTTCAACGTGCAAGCGAACGATGCCCTTGGCCTGTACGAATTCGGCAATTCGGTGTTCGTGCGCGCGTTCAATTTCCAGCAGATCGGGTTCGTGCTGGACGGCGTGCCGATGGGCCGATCGGACCAGTTCGGCGGCAGCCCCATTTTTCGCTATGTCGAAAACGAGAATCTGTCGCGCGTGACGGCCAGCCCGGGCGCAGGCGATGTTTCGCTGCCCAGCTATTCCTCGCTTGGCCCCATCGTCCAGTACATCACGACCGATCCCGAAAAGGAGATGGGCGCGGTGGCCCAGTTCACCGTCGGCGCGGACGATTTCCGGCGCGGGTTCCTGCGCCTGGACACCGGGGACGTGGGCGGATTTTCAGCCTATGCCAGCTATTCGCGGCTGGAGGCCGATGTGTGGCGCGGGCCGGGATTCATTGAGCGCGATCATGTCGAGGCGAAGGCGCGGTATGAATTCGGGCCCCACTCGCTGGCGTTCCGGTTTCTGTACAACGACTATTTCGATTACGACTCGCCCGCCATTTCGATCGCGCAATATGAGGGGACGGCCGGCGATGCGTTCGGCCGGTCGGGCCGCTATTTTGCGTATCTGGGCGAGGTGCCGGACCTGCCGGTGACGACGCCCGGCATCCGTTATTCCAACACCTTGTATAACCAGTATTTCAAGCAGGCGGTCAATTCGCGGACCGATTACCTGTACAGCCTGCACGGCGATTTCGAGCTGACCCCCGGATTTACGTTCAGCCCGACGCTCTATTACGAGGACAAGCAGGGATATGGCGTGTCGCCAGAGGCCTATGCCACTTCGCTCAGCGCGTATAACGCGCAGCGGCTGATCGTACCCGGCCTGACCGCGCCGAAGGGGTTGCAATACGGCCTGTCGACGATCGAGGGCGAGCGGTACGGCATGGTCGGCAATTTCAATGCAGAGCTGGGCGTTCATGCGCTGCAATTCGGTTTCTGGGCCGAGAATGACGATTATCACCGGACGCAGGACCGGTTCAATCACGCCGACGGCAATCCCGATGGTGACCCGTTGCTGAACGAGCCCGTCCATCGCCAGCGCGATTACCGGTCAAAGCGCGAGACGTTCCAATATCATGCCAAGCTGACGTTCAAGCTGCTGGACGAGGCGCTGAAGCTCGACATGGGGTTCAAGGGCACGATGATCGATTATGCCATCGCCGGATATCGCAACCCCGGCGATTATATCGCCCGCCGGACGCCGCGGATTACCGACAATTACGAGGACCTGTTCCTGCCGCAGGTTGGCCTGGTGTTCGATATCACCGACCGCGAACAGATCTTTGCCAGCTATTCCGAGAACCTGGCGTTACCGCGCGGCGCGGACGACATCTTTTCCGCCGCCAGCCCGCTGGCCCCCGGCCCGTTGCCGGAAACCGCAAAGAACGCGGAACTGGGGTTCCGCACCAACCGGCAGATGTTCAACGCATCGCTGGCGCTGTTCTATACCCGGTTCGACAATCGGCTGCAGTCCTTTGCAGCGCCAGTGCCGGGATCGCCGCAGCTGGAGACGTTTTTCCAGAATGTCGGCGCAGTCGAAAGCTATGGCGCGGAGCTTTCCGGCATCGTGAAGCCGTCGAGCTTTTTCTATGTCAACGCCAACGTCACGTATAACATCGCCAAGTTCAAGGACAGCTATTCAAGCCTGGCCATCGCGGGCAACCGGGTGCCGGACAATGCCGACTGGCTGATCCAGGCGGGCGTGACGGTGGAGCCTGCCGACTGGATCGTCGCCAATTTCAGCGGGCGTTATCTGTCCAGTCGCTACACCAACTTCATCAACACACAGGAACTGCCCGGCTACACGATCTTCAACGCCTATGTTGACTTGGGCGAGGGCATCGATGTCGGGCCGTTCAAGGCGATCCGGTTGCGCGCCAATGTCGATAACATCTTCAACAAGGATTATCTGGGCACGATCAACGTATCGACCAACGGGCTGGCGACGTTCCGGCCCGGCCCCGACCGGACGTGGCAGCTGAGCTTGCGCGCCGCAATCTGACCCATCATGCTGGCAGTCGGGGGAGCGATCCTCCGGCTGCCCGATGTTTTCCGGAGGTTCCCCGATGCCACCCATTCGCGCGCTTGCCCTGTTCCTGCTGGCCGGCACGGCGGTGCCGCTGCATGCGCAGGACGCGCCCCGTGTCGATCGCAAGGCGGCGGCGTTGCACCAGCGCATCCTGACGCTCGATTCGCACCTGGATACGCCCGCCAGCCTCGACCTGCCCGGCTGGTCGATCCTGGACGAGCATGAGGTGCATGACGATTATACCCAGGTCGATCTGCCGCGGATGAAGGCGGGCGGCCTGGATGGCGGGTTGTGGGCGATCTATACCCCGCAAGGGCCGCTGACGCCGGAGGGGTATCAGCAATCGCGCAATTTCGCGGTGATGCGCGGGCTTTCAATTCACAAGATGGTCGCGGCCAGCCCCGGCGATTTTGCGCTGGCGATCAAGGCCTCCGATGCCGCGCCGATCACGAAGGCCGGCAAGCGCGTCGTCTATCTGTCGATGGAAAACGCCTATCCGCTGGGCGAGGACCTGAGCCTCATTGACCTGTTCCAGAAGATGGACGTGCGGGTGATCGGGTTCACCCATTTCGCGCACAACCAGTTCGGCGACAGTTCCACTGATCCGTCCAGGGCGCCCAAATGGGGCGGGCTGTCACCGCTGGGCAAGCAGCTGCTGGCGGAAATGAACAGGCGCGGGATCGTGCCCGACCTGTCGCACAGCGCCGATTCGACGCTGGACGATGCGCTGGCCCTGTCGACCACGCCGCTGATCCTGACCCATTCGGGGTGCAAGGCGATTTACGATCATCCCCGCAATGTCGACGATGCGCGGCTGAAGGCGCTGGCGGCCAAGGGCGGGGTCATTCAGATGAACGCTTATGGCGGGTATCTGCGCGCGCTGAAGCCCAATCCTGAGCGGGACGCGGCGCTCCGCGCGCTGCGGGAGGCGATGCCGCGCGGCGAGATGACGGCGGCGCAGCGGACGGAGATGCTGGCCAAGCGGCGGGAGATCGACGCGAAATATCCGGCGGATGAGGCGAGTTTCGAGGATTTCCTGGCGCATCTGTTCCACGCGTTGAAGCTGGTTGGGCCGGACCATGTCGGCATCGGCCTCGACTGGGACGGGGGCGGCGGCACCAGGGGGATGGAGGATATCCGCGCGCTGCCCCGCATTACCGAGGCGCTGGTCAAGGCCGGTTACGGCGAGGCGGATATCGAGAAGATCTGGTCGGGCAACATGCTGCGCGTGCTGAAGGCGGCCGAGGACGCGGCGGCAAAATGACCGGTCAGGGGTGCAGGGCGGCCCAGGCTGCCCGCACCTGATCGGCGAACCACGCCTCGCCGCCCAGCGTGCCGAACACCGGCTGAATGGCGAGCGCAGCGGCGACCGGATCGGCGCTGGTCCCGGCATCGCGAAGCTGATCCGCCAGCGGATCGTTGACGAACGGGCCGGACAGATGGGCGATCCATGCCGCGACGCCCAGCGAACAGGCGGGAGAGGGCTGGCCCGCATCGCGGCGATCCACGATGGTGCCGACCAGCCGCTGGGGCAGTTTCTGCGATCCGTCCATCGCGATCTGCGCCAGCCGGTGCTGAAGCGCGCTGTTGTCGAACCGGTCCCGCAATGCGGCGGCATAGGCGACGGGATCAAGGCTGGGCACGGCGCCGATGGTCGCTGCCGCTTCTGCCATCTGCGCCTCCACCGTCGCGCGGATCGTGGGGTCGGCCATCGCCTCGTGAACGAACGTCAGCCCCTTGGCTAGGCCCAGATAGGCCAGGGTCGAATGTGCGCCGTTCAGCATCCGCAGCTTGGCGAACTCGAACGGGCGGACATCGACGACCATTTGTGCGCCATGCGCTTCATAAGGCGGGCGGCCCGCGGCGAACGCATCTTCGATCACCCATTGGGTAAAGGGTTCCGCCTTCACCATCGCGCGGTCATCGGCGCCGATCCGGTCGGCCAGTGCCGCGATGTCGGCATCGGTCGTTGCCGGCACGATGCGGTCGACCATCGTCGCTGGAAACGCGCAGGTTCCGGCGATCCAGTCGGCAAGCGCGGGATCGGTCAGCGCGGCCAGGGCCGTTACCGCACCGCGCAGCACCGCGCCATTATGCGGCAGATTGTCGCAGCTCATCAGCGTGAGCGGCCCCGTCCCTGCGGCACAGCGGCGGGCCAGGCCAGCCACGATGAAACCGATGGCGCTGCGCGGCCGGTCCGGATGCGCCAGGTCATGGACGATATCGGGATGATCGCGGTTGAGTTCGCCAGAGGCGGGATCGTGGCAATAGCCCTTTTCCGTGATGGTCAGGCTGACGATTCGCGTGGCGGGTGCGGCGATGGCGGCGATGACCGATTCGGGGTCCTCCGGCGCGACGAGCACGCCTGCGACCGATCCGACGATGCGATCCGCCGTCCGGTCCCCATCCCGCACCACCAGGGTGAACAGGCCGTCCTGCGGCGCCAGTTGATCCCTGACGCCTGCCGAGCGGAGCGAAACGCCAAGGATGCGCCAGTCACCGGCACCGGCGGCGATGGCATCATCGGCATAGACCGCCTGATGCGCCCGGTGGAACGCACCGATGCCCAGATGGACGATGCCGACCCCGATGGTGCCGGGATCATAGCCGGGGCGGCGAACGGCGGCGGGCAGGGTGGCAAGCGCGGCGAGCGACAGACGGCTGGTCATACCACGCGCTTAGTCAGCATGGTTTGGCATTACCAGCAAGGATGGGGCAAAAATGGTGCCCGAGGGCGGGATCGAACCACCGACACTACGATTTTCAGTCGTATGCTCTACCAACTGAGCTACTCGGGCACGCCGGGCTTTCGACCGGAGAGCGGGCCTCTTAGTCGGGGTCGTCGCCCCTGTCCAGCCCGCTTCGTTCATTCGCGATTTCATCCGGATCGGCAAGGCGGCCGGGCAGGCGATACCCTTCGCCCAACCAGTTGAGCAGATCGCGGTCCTTGCATCCGCGCGAGCAGAACGGCCCGTGTGCGCGGGTGAGGACAGGCTTGCCGCAAAGCGGGCAGGGATCAGGCGTGGCGGGGCTGGACATGGCCGCCGGATATGCGCAGCGCCGGATCGGGTTGCAAGGTCACCGGCGCGCCCAGCCGCGCGGCGAGGCGGTCGGTCCAGCCCGGATTGGCGGCGATGGCGGCCACGACATCGGGATGCGCGGCGATCAGCCGTTCGCCATGGCCGATGCTGCGTTCGGCACGGCGAATCAGCGCGCGCGCAGCCCAGGCGGCAGGATCGAGCGCGTAAAGTTCGGGCAGGGACAGCCGCTCGCGCCGCCGGACGATCTGGACAAAGCCGAACCCGTTGACGGCGGTTCGTTCGAACGGCGGGGGTACGGATTGATCCAGCGCCTCTGCCATGGCGATGCGGGCGGCCTTGTCCTCGACAGTGGGCAGGTCGATGCCGATTGACCCGGCGATGTCGAGCCGCCGGATCGCCGCGCCGGCGGCGCGCGCAGCGGCCATGCCAAGGTCAAGCGGGGCAAGTTCACCATCGGCATCGAACAGCGTCATGGCAGGGGTCGGGTGGATCGACAGGGACCCGCCGGCAAAGCGGATCAGGCCGGTTTCCGCTTCCTCCAGCACCTCGCTCCAGCCCGCCTGCTCGAACGGGTCCGGCCCGAATCGGGGCGGCACGCGCGCGCCGGGCAGCCGATCGGCAAGGGCGGGGGCGGGGCCGATCACGGCGTCATGGGCCGCCGGGCGCGCACGGGCACGCTTTGGCTTGCCGGGTTCGGGCGTGGCGGGGCGCGTGATTTCGATGCGGCACATCGCGCCCTGTGTGATGCCGGGGGGCAGTGGGCTGACCAGCGCCTGACCATCCGCCAATTCGACGATCCCCTGATTGCGGGCGGTGATGCGGCGGACCAGCCGGGCGTCGAGCACCGTCCCGGCGGTCAGCCCGCCGTCCGGTTCGATGCGTGCTTCTAGGATGCGGTCGCCGCCGATCAGGATCGCGCGGGTTTCCCCGATCCCGCGTTCGACCCACCAGTCAGCCAAAGCGATAGCCGCTGGCTTCCAGCAAGGCGCGGGTTTCGAACAGGGGCAGGCCGACGACGCCGGAATGGCTGCCCGACAGGAAGCGGACCAGCGCCTCTGCCCGTCCCTGAATGGCGTAGCCACCTGCCTTGCCCCAGCCTTCCCCACTGGCGAGATACCAGTCGATTTCGGCTGCGCTCAGCCGCTTGAAGGCAACGATGCTGTCGGTCAGCCGCGTGCGGGCGCGGCCGTCGCGGTCGATCACGCAGACGCCCGACCAGACATGATGGCGGCGGCCGGACATCAATTCCAGCATCCGGCGATGATCGTCGGCATCGGCAGGCTTGTTAAGGATGCGGCGACCGACGGAGACGGTGGTGTCGCCGGCGATGACGATTTCATCCGCCTCACGCGGGACGGCGCGGGCCTTTTCCTCGGCAAGACGGGTTGCATAGACGCGAGGAAGCTCGCCCTTTCGCGGTTCCTCGTCAATATCGGGTCCGACGACCCGGTCCGGCGTCACGCCGATGCGCTCAAGCAGCTGCAACCGGCGGGGCGAAGTGGAGGCGAGCACAAGCCGCACGGGACCGAAGCCTCAGGCGGAAATCAGGAGGACGGGCCGGGGCCGCCGCGACCGGGCATGAAGCGATAGGTGATGCGGCCCTTGGTCAGGTCATACGGCGTCAGTTCGACCAGCACCTCGTCACCGACCAGCACGCGGATGCGATTCTTGCGCATCTTGCCGGCGGTGTGGCCCAGAATCTCGTGATCGTTTTCCAGGCGGACCCGGAACATGGCGTTGGGCAACAGCTCAACGACCTGTCCGCGCATCTCAAGCAGTTCTTCCTTGGCCAAAAATCGTCCTCAGTCGTTCGAAAATAAAGGTGGACGGCCCATAAGCCCGAATCGGGCAAAAGGAAAGCCGTCCACCGGGCGGTTTGCCTCAAGCCATTCGAACCCGCCGCCAGAGCGGCAGCGCCAGTCGGTCGATCAGCGCCAGCACGACCAGCGATGCGCCGAGCAGCGGCAGAAAGATTGCCAGCACCAGCGTGATGGCAGCGACGCCGCGCATCCGCACCGGATTGCGCGGGGCGGGCGGCGCGCCAAGCTGGCCCGTCGGGCGCCTGCGCCACCACATCAGCGTGCCGGATACCGCCAGCACGATCAGGGCAAGCGCGGTCAGGACGCCGATCGCCTGGTTGATCCAGCCCAGCCATTGCCCCTCATGCCAGGCGATGCCGATGCTGACCGCGCGGTCGATGGGGTGCTGATCGGCAAAGTCGCTGTGCGCGACGACCGTGCCGGTGGCGGCATCATATTCGACGGTGCGGATTTCCGGCCGATCCTGCGTTTCGCTGGTCAGGCGCCAGTTGGGGCCGTTGGGCGGGCCAAAGCGCATCGGCGCGTTGGGGGGCAACAGGATGGCGGGATGGGGCATCCCCTCCCCCCGGGCGCGGGCGACGATGGCGGTCAGCGATTGCTGTTTGACAGGGGCCTTTGCCGGGGCCGCGGCGGCGCGCAGCATCGCTTCATGGTCATGATCGCCGTGCAGGTCCGCGCCCCCTTCCCATTGCTGGGCCTGTTTCACCCATCCCATTTCCGCCCGCACCGCCCGGAACGCCGTCGCCCAGGCCTCTGTCCAGGGCAGGGCAGTGAACAGGAGGATGAGGGCAAGGCCAGCCACCCAGAATCCGGTAACAGCGTGCAGATCGCGCAGCAGCGTGCGGCCGCCCAGATGCAGGCGCGGCCAGACGACGCCCGCCGCTCCGCGTCCGCGCGGCCACCACAGGTAGAGGCCCGTCAGGACCATGACGATTGCCCAGCTGCCCGCCAGTTCGACGAGCAGCCGGCCGCCCGTGCCGATCATCAGCGTGCCGTGAATGCGCGACACGATGGCGCTGATCCGGTCGGCCGGGGCCATCGCGCCCGCCACGCGTCCGTCCGGCGCGACATAGACGTTGCGGATGCCGCCGCCCGCCAGGTCGATCTGGATCATGGCAGCATCGCCCGGTGTCTGGGGCAGGCGATAATGGCGGATCCGCGCGCCCGGATTGGCGGCCAGCGCGGCGCGGGCCTGATCGTCCGGGCTGGCGGTTTGCGGGACCGGCATCGCCAGCCATTCGCGTTCCTGCCACCGGTCCAGCTGCGGCTTGAACAGAAAGACCGCGCCCGTGACCGACAGCATCAGGATGAAGGGCACGACGAACAGCCCGGCATAGAAATGCCAGCGCCAGATCGTGCGATAGAGGCCCGCGCCCATCAGAAGCGGGTCCGGATGCCGCCGAACAGGGCGCGCCGCTCAACCGGCTGATAGATGGCCGACCCGGAAGTTGCCAGCACGACCGCACTGATATCGCCGATCGCGCGCTTGTTCGTCAGGTTGCGGGCATCGAGAAACACATCGACGCCGCGCGTTACGCTGGCCCCCGCCGTCACGCCCAGCAGAGCATAGGCCGGTGCGCGGGTGGTGTTGCGATAATCGGCGAACGCGCCCCTTGGCACCCATTCGACATTGGGTGCGACATGCAGCGCATCGGTTCCGATCCGCACCTCCCCGCGCAGCATATGGACGGGCACCACGGGCAGGCGGTTGTCGCCGTATTGACGATCGCCATCGAAGCGGAAATCCGACCACAAATAGGTGCCGCGCAGGCGCAACCAGTCGCTGGGCGCGATGGTCAGCCCCGCCTCAACCCCCTGATGCACGGTCTGGTCGGCGTTGAACGTGCTGGCCGGGATGCTTTGATCCACCGTGAATTGCAGCAGTTCGCCGGTCAGGTCGGCGCGATAATAGCTGACGTCCCATTCGACGCCGTTCAGGTTGCCACGAGTGCCCACTTCCTTGGTCCAGCCGCGCTGGGCATCCAGATTGACGAAGGTTGTGATCTGACCCAGCTCGCTGAACCCCGGCAATTCGGCCGAGCGGCTGATGTTGCCATAGAGCTGGATACCCTCGCCGACATCGAACAGGACGCCCAGCTTTGGGCTGACCTGGCTGAATTCGGCCCGGCCGAACTGGCTGGTGAACCCGCGGCTGAAGTTGATCTGCTGTTCGCGCCAGCCATCCGTCCAGACGACCCCGGCGATCAGGCTGAGCGGATCGACGGGGCGGAAGCGCAGCTCGCCATAGACATTGCTGGTCCGCGCCCGCTGATCCGCCTGGAACGTCGGCGCGCCGCGACGGCCATTGACGTTGACGTATCGTTTGGCGTCCGTGTCGCCGATGCGGAACTCGCCGCCGATGGTCAGTTCGAACGGCCCGCGCGCCCATTCCATGCGGGCATAGGCACCGCGATCGAAGCTGTCGTTGTCGATCACTTCGAAGATGGGGTGATACAGTTGCTTGTCGTTCATGAAGATGCCGACATTCAGCTCGCCATCGGGCAGCGTCAGCGTGGTGCGGTTCTGGATGCGGATCGACGCAATGTCGCGGCGCTGGTCGCCGACGAAATTGCCGCGCGTCGGATCGGTCAGCGCAACCGAGCGGGTCAGCGCGCCGGGCAGCTGCTGGTAAATGGCATTGGCCGAACCATAGAAGCGAGTAGTCAGGCCGGGTGCGACCTCGATCCCCGCATTGCCGTTGAACCGGACGGATCGCCGCCGGGCATGATCGCGGTCGCCGTCCGATGTGTCGCCGCTGACCCCTACCCAGAAGTCGCCGGGGCCGGACGTGCCGCCAGCGGTCAGCAGCAGGCGCGCGGTATTGAAGCTGCCGCCATCGGCGCGGGCATAAAAGCCCTGCGTCTGCGTGCCGCGCGGCGTGATGCCGTTGACCGCGCCGCCCAGCGTGGAAGCGCCATAGCGCAGCGCGTTCGATCCGCGAAACACCTGAAGGCTGGAAAAGAACACCGGGTCCAGTTCCTGGAAATCGCCATTGTCGTCGGCAAGGTTGATTGGCACGCCGTCCTGAAGCAGCGTCAGCCCGCGCATGTGAAAGCCGCGCGAGATGCCCGAGCCGCGGATGCTGATCCGCACTTCCTGGCCATAGCGCGGCTGAAGATAGACGCCGGGCGAAAAGGCGAGCGCATCGCGCAGCGAGATGACCGTCCGGTCGGCATAATCCTGATAGCCGACGGTATCCGCGCCGCCGGGCGTGCGGGCGGTTTCGCGCTCGGCCTGATCACGGGCATCTGGCGCGGTGACGATGATGACCTGAGTGTCGGTATTTTCGACCGCGACGGGATCTGTGGCGGGCGCGGCCAGCGCGGCCGCCAGCGCAAGGGTGGAGAAGGACATTGGGTGTTCCTGAACTGAAAAAGCCAGTGGCTTCGTTCATGCCGCGCCCGGGCGTGCCCGATGGTGCGGCATGGAAATCCGCCCTGCCGGATGCCGCCTGGCAGCACCCGGAGGACAAGCGATAAGGGCTCAGTTCAGGATGGGCGGTGCGTGGCTGGGCGGCAGGACGCGCGGACTTGCGGCAAGGCGCAGGACCGGAAGCGCGGCAAAGCCCAGGGCGATGATGAATGCGATGGCCAGCGCAAGCTGAACGGGATCGGTGCCCGGCAGCATCGGCTGGCCCAGCCCGGCAAAGGCGCAGGGCTTGTCCGCGGTCGTACCGTCCTGATCCGAGGGGTGCGGTTCGTCCATCGGGATCGTGACGGTCAGCGTCGATGGCCCCATGGCGTTGCAGACGCCGACGCTGAACGACAGGGCGCCCGCCTGTGACGGCATCACCATGTACCCGGCGGGGACCAGCAGCTTTGCGCCGAGCACAGCCAGCATCAGCGCGAGAAGGACGCGCGGGCTGGACGAAAAAAGGGCGCGAAGCGTTGCCACGTCCGCGCCCATAATTGTTTCGCCCCGGCTTGTCACCGTGGCGAAGCAACTCCACCGAACCGGGATTGTCATTGCGAGCCGCCAGGGGCGGCGCGGCAATCCATGGTCGGGACGTCCGCCGGATTGCCGCGCGCCTGCGCCGCTCGCAATGACGGGCCGATCAGGCGCCGCCGCCCGCCAGTGCCGCCAGCAGCAGCAGGGCGACGATATTGGTGATCTTGATCATCGGATTGACCGCCGGACCTGCCGTATCCTTGTACGGATCGCCCACCGTGTCGCCGGTCACCGCTGCCTTGTGCGCTTCGGAACCCTTGCCGCCATAATGGCCGTCCTCGATATATTTCTTGGCATTGTCCCATGCCCCGCCGCCCGAAGTCATCGAAATGGCGACGAACAGGCCGGACACGATCACGCCCAGCAGCATCGCGCCCAGCGAGGCAAAGCCGTTGGCCTGTCCGGCGACGGCGGTGATGATGAAATAGACCGCGATCGGGGACAGGACGGGCAACAGCGACGGGACGATCATCTCCTTGATCGCCGCACGCGTCACGATATCGACCGTGCGGGCATAATTGGGTCGGCTGGTCCCCGCCATGATGCCCGGATCCCGGGCGAACTGATCCCGCACATCCTCGACCACGCTGCCTGCCGCGCGGCCCACCGCCGTCATGCCGAACGCCCCGAACAGATAGGGCAGCAGCGCGCCGAGCAGCAGCCCGACGATGACATACGGGTTGGACAGGCTGAAATCGACCTCAACACCGCTGAAGTACCGCTTCAGATCCTCGGTATAGGCACCGAACAGCACCAGCGCGGCGAGGGCAGCGGAGCCGATGGCGTAGCCTTTGGTCACTGCCTTGGTCGTGTTGCCGACCGCGTCCAGCGCGTCCGTCCTTTCCCGCACGCTGTCGTCCAGGCCCGCCATTTCGGCGATGCCGCCGGCATTGTCGGTGACGGGGCCATAGGCATCGAGCGCGACGACCATGCCCGCCAGCGCCAGCAGCGAGGTGGCGGCAAAGGCGACGCCGATGATCCCGGCCAACTGATAGGTGGCGATGACCGCCACGACGATGACGAGCGTTGGCAGCGCGGTCGATTCAAGGCTGATGGCCAGCCCCTGAATGACGTTGGTGCCATGGCCGGTCTGGCTGGCATGGGCGATGGATTTGACCGGGCGGAAATTGGTGCCGGTGTAATATTCGGTGATCCAGACGAGTAGGCCGGTGACGGCCAGCCCGATCATCATGCACCAGAACAGGTCCCATCCGGTGAAGCTGGCGCCCGCATCCGCGACGCTGGTGCCCAGCGGTTCGGACGACAGCGTGTCGCTGGCCGCATCAAGGAATCCGGCGCTGCCGATGGTGGCGTTGAGGTCGCCCAGCGCATAGCTGGTGATCCACCAGATGGCGGGGACGGCCAGGATCGCGGTGGTCCAGAACCCCTTGTACAGCGCGCCCATGATATTGGTGCCGCCGCCCAACCGGACGGCATAGGTGCCAATGATCGAGGTGATGATGCACACCCCGCCGACGCCCAGGGGCAGGCTCATCAACGCGGTCAGCTCGGCATCGCTGCCCGTCACCAGCAGCGCGATCGACACCATGGTCAGGCCAAGGGTGACGACATAGGTTTCGAACAAATCGGCCGCCATGCCGGCGCAATCGCCGACATTGTCGCCCACATTGTCCGCGATGACGGCGGGGTTGCGGGGATCGTCCTCCGGAATGCCCGCCTCCACCTTGCCGACCAGGTCGGCGCCGACATCGGCG
This sequence comes from Sphingomonas eleionomae, assembly GCF_049889035.1. Taxonomy (NCBI): domain Bacteria; kingdom Pseudomonadati; phylum Pseudomonadota; class Alphaproteobacteria; order Sphingomonadales; family Sphingomonadaceae; genus Sphingomonas; species Sphingomonas eleionomae. The sequence goes on from NZ_JBLTWP010000002.1 coordinate 738,153, forward strand.
GCCTTGGTAAAGATGCCGCCCCCCAGCCGGGCAAAGATCGAGATGAGCGATGCGCCAAAGGCAAGCGCGGTCAGCGCCTCGATGATCTCGCGGTCATTGGGCGCATGGCCGCCGGGGCCGGTCAGATACCAGAAGATGCCGGTGATCGAGAGCAGCCCCAGCCCCGCGACCAGCATCCCCGTAATCGCGCCGGAACGGAAGGCGAGCGTCAACCCGCCCTGAAGGCTGCTGCGCGCCGCCTCTGCCGTGCGGACATTGGCGCGGACCGAGATGTTCATGCCGACATAGCCCGCGACGCCCGACAGGACCGCGCCGATGACAAAGCCGATGGCGGAAAGCGGCCCAAGGGCCGGAACAAGGATCACCGCGACGATCACGCCGACGATGGCAATGGTTCGATATTGCCGGCCCAGATAAGCCTGCGCCCCCTCCTGAATGGCGGCGGCAATATCGCGCATCCTGTCGTTGCCCGCCGATGCCCTGAGCACCTGCTGGCTGGTCAAAACCCCATAGAGTACGGCAATGACGCCGCACGTCAGGGCAATCATCACGATTGTCATTGGCATCCTTCCCCTGCTGTCCGGCCTGCCGGACTCTGTCGGTCCGTGCAGGGCCAGGAAGGGAAAAGGTATAGGCCGACGTCAGTGGCGTGCAAGCTGGGGTTTTAGGGGGTTATTCCGCCGCAGGGACGGTGTCGTATACGACGACCTTGCGCCACAGCGAGGCATTGTCCTTCACAAACTGAAGATGGACCGGATCGACCTGATAGGCGTCCTGATCCGCGGCGCTGGCAAAGCTGACGGTCCAGCTGACCTGATAGCTGTTGTCGACGACGTCGCGCGGCGTGCCGGCGGGCTGGCCGATCTGCCAGCTTTTGATCGTGGCGATGCCCGTCATCTTGCGCAGACCGGCGACCAGCTTCGCCTTGTCCTCGGCACTGTCGGGATTGTTCAGCCAGAAATAGACGTGATGGATGAACGGCGCCTGCGCCGGTGCGTCCGCCGATGCTGCGGCGGGAAACAGGGTGGCAGCAGCCAGTGCGGCGACGCCGGGCAGGGGGGATTTGGCCATGAAACGCTCCATCGTTCGGATGTGAGCGATCGCATAGCATTCCCCCCGTCCGGATAGCCAGCACTGTCACCAGCGCTGGCTGCCGACCGGATCAGCCTTGGGCGCGCTGCGGACGGCCGCCACCGCCGCCACGACGGCGATTGCCGCCGGGGCGACCGCCGCGATTGTCCCCCGCAGGCTTTGAACCCGCCGGCCGGGCGGCGTGGGTCGCCCGCGGACGGCGCGGCCCCTGTTCCTGGCGCGGACGCATCGGGCGATCGGGGCGTTCCGCAGGAACCGGGCCGACGCGGCTCGACTTGATCCGCTCCACCTCGGCCATGAAATTGGCAGGCAGCGGCACGATTTCGATCTTCTGACGGGTCAGCTTCTCGATACCGCGCAGATACGCCTTTTCATCATCGGCGACGAAGCTGAACGCAACGCCGTCCGCCCCGGCACGCGCGGTGCGCCCGATGCGGTGGACATATTGCTCCGCCACGTTGGGCAGTTCGAAATTGATGACATGGCTGACCCCGGAGACGTCGATGCCGCGTGCCGCGATATCGGTTGCGATCAGGATCTTGACTCGGCCGGCGCGGAAATCGGCCAGTGCCTTTTCCCGCTGCGGCTGGCTCTTGTTGCCGTGGATGGCGTGCGAAACGATGCCGTTCGATGCCAGCAACTTTACCACGCGGTCGGCGCCATGCTTGGTGCGGGTGAACACCAGCGCGCGGTCGATCTCGTTCTTCTGAAAGAACAGGGTCAGCAGCGCCTGCTTTTCCTGCTGATTGACGAAAGTGACGAACTGTTCGACGCGTTCGGCGGTGGAGGCGACTGGCGTCACCTGAACCGTGACCGGATCGGTCAGGAAGCCATCGGCAAGCGCCTTGATTTCCTTCGGCATGGTGGCCGAAAAGAACAGCGACTGGCGATCGACCGGCAGCATCTTGATGATGCGCTTCAGCGTGTGGATAAAGCCCAGGTCGAGCATCTGGTCCGCCTCGTCCAGGACGAGGATTTCCAGATCGGCCAAGCTCATGCACCGCTGATCGATCAGGTCCATCAGGCGGCCCGGCGTTGCGACCAGGATGTCGACACCGGCGGCGGTATCGCGGCGGTTACGGCCGATCGGCACGCCGCCGAACACGGTGGCGACGGTCAACTTGGTATGCTTGGCATAGGCGCGGGCGCTGTCGGCAATCTGGCTGGCCAGTTCGCGGGTCGGCGCAAGGACCAGCATCCGGCAGCGCATCGGCTTGCGACGGATGTTCGCCTTAACCAGATTGTCGATCGACGGCAGCATGAAGGCCGCCGTCTTGCCGGTGCCGGTCTGTGCGATGCCGAGCAGGTCGTTGCCATCGAGCAGGGCAGGAATGGCCTGTTGCTGGATCGGGGTCGGGGTGTCGTAATTCTTCTGCGCAAGCGCGTCGAGAACGGACCGCGAAAGCCCGAGCGATTGGAATGTCATGGGAATCCTAAAACAAGTTCGGCTTCCTTTCGCGTACGGCGCACGCAAAAGGGGCTGGGTCAAAAATGACGACCCGCGTGATTAGGGAAGCCGGTGGGGCAGCCGGGGCGAGCCAGGACGCCACACATGAACCCATGTCGACGGCCGATCACGCTGCAAAAAGCCTCGCTGCGAAGCGCGATATGGCAGGACTGCTGCCCGAAGTCAAGGACGACGCCCCGGATTTCCTTGACATTCCGGGCAAGGCGGCCTAGCCACCCGGCTTTCCCGAGACTCTAGATACAGGAAGCGTCCATGGCGCGCGTTACCGTCGAAGATTGCGTCGACAAGGTTCCGAACCGGTTCGATCTGGTGCTGCTTGCCGCTCAGCGCGCCCGCCAGATTTCGGGCGGTGCGGAGCTGACCCTGGATCGCGACCGCGATAAAAACCCGGTCGTCGCCCTGCGTGAAATTGCCGAGGAGACGGTGCGTCCGGATCATCTGGAAGATGCGCTGGTCGGTTCGCTGCAGCGCGTTCAGATCGACGATGAGGAAGCGCCGGACGAAATCGGCAACCTGGCCAGCACGGCAGAGGCGCTGCGCCTGACCGCCGCTGCCCCGGCGCGCAACCAAAATGTCGGCGGCGATTACGACGGCTGATTGCTGTCGATCGGGTCGAGACGCGAAGAACCCCCGCTCCGGCGGGGGTTTTTTGTTGGCCGGGCGGCCGGGCGGCAGGGCGGGCGGCGGGGCGGCGTCAGCCCTCCGCCGGATCGTCCCCGGCTTCCGTCCGTCCCTTGAACCCCTGCGCTACCAGATACCATTCGACCGATCCCTTGCGGCTGGCCGGGGGCTTGGCGTGTTTCACCGTGGCAAAGTTGCGCTTCATTTCCGCGACCAGCGACGAATCGGCACCGCCCGCAAACACCTTGGCAATGAACGCGCCGCCCGGTTCCAGCGTGCGGATCGCGAAATCGGCCGCCGCCTCGACCAGCGCCATCGTGCGGAGCGCATCCGTTTGCGGATGGCCGACAGTATTCGCCGCCATGTCGGAAACGATCAGATCGGGCGCGCCGCCCAGTGATTCGACCAGCCGGTCGGGCGCGGCATCGTCCATGAAATCCATCTGAAGGATGATCGCGCCATCGATCGGATCGACGGGCAGCAGGTCGATGCCGACCACGGCGGCCTTTGGCAGGCGCCGGCGCACGACCTGAGTCCAGCCGCCCGGCGCGATGCCCAGATCGACGACGCGTCGCGCGCCCTTCAGAAAGTCGAACTTTTCATCCAGCTCGATCAGCTTGTAGGCCGCGCGGCTGCGATAGCCCTCTGCCTTGGCGCGGCGGACATATGGGTCGTTGAGCTGCCGTTCCAGCCAGCGCGTGGACTGGGCCGACCGCCCGCGCGCGGTGCGAACCCGCTGATGACCGCCCCGTGATCCCCCGCGGCTCATGCCCGGTCTCCATCCATCAATCGCCGCAAGATGCCCTCGCGGATGCCGCGATCGGCAATGCCCAGTCGGGGCGCGGGCCACAAGTCTAGGATTGCCTCCAGAATCGCGCAGCCCGCCACGACCAGATCGGCCCGTTCCTGTCCGATACAGGGGACGGTCGCGCGCGCCGCCATGTCCATGTCGGCCAATCGCGCGCTAATCCCGCGCATGGCGGGCGCAGGAACGATCAGGCCGTCGACCTGTGCCCGGTCATAGGCGACAAGGCCCAGATGCACGCTGGCCAATGTGGTCACGGTGCCGCTGGTGCCGAGCAGCCGGACATCGGTATCGCCGGGCGGCATCCCGCGTTCCGCCAGCCGCCGGGCAAAAGCGTCGAAGCTTTCCGTCGCAACCGCGTACATCCGGTCATAGGCTGCGCGGTGCCCGCCGCCCGCCCGCTCGCCATGCGCCTCGGTCAGCGACACCACGCCCCAGGGGGCGGAATGCCAGTCAAGCACGCGGGGCACCGGTTCCGTCGCGTCGATCAGCACCAGTTCGGTCGATCCGCCGCCAATGTCGAACACCAGCGCGGGGCCTTCGCCCGGTTCCAGCAGCGCATGGCAGCCGAGCACCGCCAGCCGCGCCTCTTCCTCAGCAGAGATAATGTCCAGCCGGATGCCGGTTTCGGCGCGGACCCGGGCGATGAACTCGCTGCCATTGCTGGCGCGGCGGCACGCCTCTGTCGCGACGGATCGGGCCAGCGTGACCTGACGCCGTTTCAGCTTGTCCGCACAGACCCGAAGGGCGGCAATGGTGCGTTCAATCGCGGCATCGGACAGGCGGCCGCTCGCCGCCAGTCCCTCGCCCAGCCGGACGATCCGCGAAAAGGCGTCGACAACGGCAAACCCGTCGCCCTGCGGGCGGGCGATCAGCAGGCGACAGTTGTTGGTGCCAAGGTCAAGCGCGGCATACAGCCGGGGCTGGCCGCCCCGGCCACGCGCTTTGCCGGCATTGCGCGGCCCGGGCGGGCGTCGACGCGTCGCCATCTCCGGGGCACTTTGATCCCCCATGTAAACCCACTCGCTTATCGTTCTTCCGTCGCGGCGACACGCCGTTCGGTGCTTGGCGTTCAGGGTAGCGAAGCCGGGACAGGGCGGCAAGCCGGGCAGGTGAGTGCCGGGAAGGCGTTGACAGGCATGAACGCTGAACCTATCTGCCCCACACCATTGCCCGATCCTCTAATGGTAAGAGAGCGGACTCTGACTCCGTCAATCAAGGTTCGAATCCTTGTCGGGCATCCAATTCCCTCATCGTCAGCGCAAGTCTACTCGGCCTTAAGGGGCCATCGGGTGCGGACGTGCTTCGGCCAGGATCAGGCCGAACCAGCCGCGATCGTCCTGCCATTCGGCCATCGGGGTCCAGCCGCCGGCCAGCAACAGGGTGCGGGCATCGCGCGCGCCGTATTTGTGGCTGTTTTCCGTGTGGATCGTTTCGCCCGCCGTCATGTTGAACCGGCGGCCGGCGACGTGGAACGCCAGATCGTCCAGCGCCTCCAGATGCATTTCGATGCGGGCCAGCGAATCATTCCAGATCGCCCGGTGGCGGAACCGGTCGACGGGCAGCGTGCCGTCCAGTTCCCGGTTGATCCGCGTCAGCAAGTTGAGGTTAAAGTCGGCCGTGACGCCTGCGGCATCGTCATAGGCGGGGACAAGGACCGATTCGTCCTTGATCCGGTCAATCCCGATCAGCAGCCGCGCGCCGTCGCCCAACGACTGGCGCATGGTGCGCAGCAGGTCGGTGGCGGCCAGCGGGGTCAGATTGCCAATCGTGGAACCCGGGAAAAATCCCAATTTCGGCCTGCCCTGCACGGCGGAAGGCAGCGGCACGGGCGCCATGAAGTTCGCCTCGACCGGAAACACCGCCATGCCCGGAAAGGCGGAGGCGATGCCGCGCGCCGATTCGCGCAGGAAATCGCCGGAAATGTCGATCGGCACATAAGCCGCCGGTTCGATATGGCGCAGCAGGGTCGGCGTCTTGGCCGACGAGCCGGAGCCAAATTCGATCACCGCGCAGCCGGGATCGCATAGACCCGCAAGGTCATCGCCCGCGCATTCCAGCAGGGCCGCTTCGGTGCGGGTGGGATAATATTCGGGTAGGGCGGTAATCGCCTCGAACAGTTCCGAGCCGCGCCGGTCATAGAACCAGCGCGCCGGAATGGCCTTTGGACTGGCGGCAAGCCCGGCCAGCACATCGGCGAGAAACGCCGGATCGGCGTCCAGCGTCGAGATGGCGGGGGCGGCGACTGCCTGTTCCTGATCGGTCCACATGCGCTTACAGGTCCTTTGCGAGGCGGAGGCCGGTGAACTGCCAACGCTGATGCGGATGAAAGAAGTTGCGATAGCTTGCCCGGACATGGCCGCGCGGCGTCGCGCAGCTGCCGCCGCGCAGGACGAACTGCCCGCTCATGAACTTGCCATTATATTCGCCGACGGCCCCCTCGGCCGTGCGAAAGCCGGGATAGGGGCGATAGGCGCTGCCAGTCCATTCCCAGACATCGCCGAAAAAGGCGGGTCCCCCGCGTGCCGGGCGCGGTTCGACCGATCCGGCCCGGTCCAGGAAATTGCCCGCATGGGCATCGTGGCGCGCGGCAGCGGCCTCCCATTCGAACTCGGTTGGCAGGCGTGCGCCCGCCCATGCGGCATAGGCGTCCGCTTCGTACAAGCTGATATGCGTGACCGGCGCTGCGGGATCGAGCGGACGGCGGCCGTCCAGACCGAACCGGGTCCAGGTCCGCCTGTCGCGCCGCCAGTAGAGGGGGCCTTCGATCCGTTCAGCCTGCACCCACGCCCAGCCGTCGGACAGCCACCAGCGCGGCGTTGCATAGCCGCCATCGGCGATGAAATCGGCCCATTCGCCATTGGTGACCGTGCGGTCGGCCAGCGCATGGGGCGCCAGCAGGGCGGCATGGCGCGGCCCTTCGCAGTCAAAGCCAAATCCGGTGCCGTCATGGCCGATATCGATCGGGCCGGATGCACCCTCGATCCAGCGGACCGGGTCGGGCATGGCCACGGGCTGTTTCGGCTCACCGGGCCAGATCGCCGGTTCCAGCGGATTTTGCGCGAACAGGTGGAGGATATCGGTCAGCAGCAGCTCCTGATGCTGCTGTTCGTGATGACAGCCGAGTTCGATCAGTGCCCGTGCCTCGTCGGACAACATGTGCAGCGCATCGGCCAGCGCGGCATCGACGGCGCGGCGCCATTCGATGACCTGATCCAGTGTCGGACGCGTGACCATGCCGCGCCGGGGCCGGGCGTGCCGTTGGCCCTCCGCCTCGTAATAGCTGTTGAACAGATAGGGCAGGCGATCATCGTACAGGCGGTAGCCGGGCAGGTGATCGCGCAGGATGAATGTTTCGAAAAACCATGTCGTGTGCGCCAGATGCCATTTGGCAGGGCTGGCATCGTCCATCGACTGAACGGTGGCGTCCGCATCGCTGAGGCGCTCGACCAGCGCCTCGCTCAACCGGCGAACCCGAAGATAGTGATCGGTCAGATCCCGATCGTTGTTCTTGACCGCCCGTTCGTCGCGCATCGGCATTCCCCCTGACGGCTGGGGTTCGTTCGTGCCGGCCACGGTGTTACGGCCGGCATCGGGAAATGATGCGGCCGGTCGTCAGGTCGCCCGCGATGCCCCTGGTTGCCATAGAACGTCGCCGGACCCGTTTTGGTTCACTGTCCGGCACAGAACAAAAAGCAGGTCCGACAGCCGGTTCAGGTAACGGAGCGCATCAGGATTGATCGCGCAGTCGGCTGCGGCGGCAACAGCCGCGCGTTCGGCCCGGCGCGAAATCGCCCGTGCCAGGTGCAATGCCGCAGCAGCCGGCGTGCCGCCGGGCAGGATGAAGCTGGTCAGCGGGGCCAGATCGTCGTTCAGCCGGTCGATCCTGTCCTCGATCCACGATACCTGGTCCGGCACGATCCGCAGCGCAGCCGATGGCGCCTCATCGGCGACAATCGGTGTGGCAAGATCGGCACCCAGATCGAACAGGTCGTTCTGGATTCGGGTCAGCATCGCCTGAACCGGGGCGGACAGGCCGGGTGCGGCCAGAGCGACGCCGATCGCGCTGTTCGCCTCGTCCACCTCGCCGATCGCGTGAAGGCGCGGATCATGCTTGGCGACCCGCGAACCATCGACCAGCCCGGTCGTGCCGTCATCGCCGGTGCGGGTATAGATGCGGTTCAGCTTGACCATCGCAATGCCCCCGAAGCGCGGATCAGGTGCGCCCGGCGGCGAACAGGATCACGACGACGATCAGGATGGCCAGCGCCTGAAACATCACGCGCGCCTGCATCATCTTGTTCGATTTGACGCTGGATGCGGCAGGACCCTCCCCCTTCAGCTCCGCTTCCGTGGTCTGCAGGAATGCGATGATGCCGCGGATCAGCGCCACCAGCGTGGCGATCATGGCGGCGACGAGCAGGATGATGAGGAAGGTCTGCATGATGCTTATCTAGGGTGCGACCAGGCGAAATCCAAGCGGCAGTTGCCCCTGTCGCAACCCGTCGGCCAACACCGTGCCATCCATGCCGGCGGCGCGCAGATCGGCCAGCGATGCCGCCCGGTCCCGCTTGGCAAGCCGGTGCCCGTCCGCATCCCCGATCAGCGCGTGATGATGATAGTCCGGCACCGGCAGGCCGAGCAGCGATTGCAGCAGACGGTGGACATGGGTGGCGTGAAACAGGTCCTGTCCGCGCACCACCATCGTCACCCCCTGTGCCGCGTCATCCACCGTTACCGCCAGGTGATAGCTGGCCGGCGCATCCTTTCGCGCCAGCACGACGTCGCCGAACAGGTCGGGTCGGGCGTCGATCCTTCCCGTCCGGGCATCGCGCCACGTCAATGGGCCGGCACGGGCAATGGCGGCGGCCATGTCCAGCCGCCAACTGTGCGCATCGCCCGCGGCTAGGCGGGCGTGCCGTTCAGCGTCCGGCAGCGCACGGCACGTGCCGGGGTAGAGCGGACCATCCGGCCCATGCGGGGCGGACAGGCTGGCCGCAACCTCGCGCGCAATGTCGGCCCGGGTGCAGAAACAGGGATAGACCAGCCCATCGGTGCGCAGCCGGTCGAGCGCCGCGCCATAGGCAGTGTGCCGGCTCGACTGGAACCAGACGGGCAGCTCCCATTCAAGGCCGAGCCAGTCGAGATCGGCAAAGATCGCGTCAACGAATTCCGGCCGACTTCGCCCGGCGTCCAGATCCTCGATCCGCACCAGAAACCGGCCGCCCGCTTCCGCCGCCAACCGTGCCGCCGTCACCGCCGACAGCGCATGGCCCAGGTGGAGCGGCCCGGTGGGGCTGGGCGCAAAGCGGGTGACCACAAACTTATCCACAGATTCCTCAACATGTTCGGGTTGACCCGGCCAAAGCGGCCATGCTGTCATAGTGCCGTCATCCTTTCCGGCGAAAGGGTGGCGCGCATGGTGAGGGAGACAGGATGTTTCATCCCGATCTGATCCGGCATCCCGACGGGTGCCCCGCGCTGGTGCTGAATGCGGACTATACACCGCTCAGCTATTATCCGCTGAGCGTCTGGCCGTGGCAGACAGCGATCAAGGCCGTGTTCCTGGAACGCGTCGATATCGTCGCCCATTACGAGCGCGAGATTCGCAGCCCGACGGCGCGGATCAAGCTTCCCTCCGTCATTGCGCTCAAGCAATATGTGCGGCCGTCGCAATTCCCGGCGTTCACGCGGTTCAACCTGTTCCTGCGCGACAAGTTCGCCTGTCAGTATTGCGGCAGCCCGCGCGACCTGACGTTCGATCATGTCGTGCCGCGCGCCCAAGGTGGCCGGACCACTTGGGAAAATGTCGTCACCGCCTGTGCGCCGTGCAACCTGAAAAAAGGGGGGCGCACCCCGAAACAGGCCGCAATGCCGTTGCACATCGCGCCCATTCGCCCGACCAACTGGCAGTTGCAGGAACATGGGCGGCGGTTCCCGCCCAATTACCTGCACGATACATGGCACGACTGGCTGTACTGGGACATCGAACTGGAAGCATGACCCGCGCATGGCCGCGGTTGCGCCATCGTTTATTGCAGCGACAGGGTGTCGGGGATATCGATGCCCATGGCCCAGCCGTCCGTGCTTGCCGACGGCGTATTAGATAAGTAAAACACCACATCATGTTCAAATGGTTTCGCAAGGCGCCGACGCCCGATCCCCTTGCCCCCGGCGCGGAGTTCATGCCCGCCGGCCGCAGCGGTGCGGAGGCGGCGCTGCCCGCGATTGCGAAGCGGCGCTGGCTAACCTGGCGGATGGCCTCGCGGGTGACAGGCATCCTTCTGGTGCTGTTGATCCTGGCGATCGGCTGGCTGGCGCTGACGGCGCCGCTGTCCAAATCGCTGGAACCGCCCGTGCCGCCGTCGATCACGCTGCTGTCCGCAGAGGGCACGCCGATTGCCCGATCCGGTGCGCGGATCGAGGATCCGGTGGATGCCGCCAAGCTGCCCGACCATGTTGTCGAGGCGTTCCTGGCTATCGAGGATCGCCGGTTCCACTCGCACTGGGGCGTCGATCCGCGCGGCATCCTGCGCGCGGTATTCCACAACAGCTTCAGCGATGGCCGGTCGCAGGGCGCGAGCACGATCACGCAACAGCTGGCCAAGAACGCCTTCCTCAATTCCGACCGCACCTTTACCCGCAAGGCGCGGGAGGTACTGATCGCCTTCTGGCTGGAAGCGTGGCTGACCAAGGATGAGATCCTGTCGCGCTATCTGTCGAACGTCTATTTCGGCGATAATGTCTATGGCCTGCGCGCAGCCGCCCGGCATTATTTCAGCCGGGGGCCAGAGGACCTGACCACGGCGCAGGCGGCGATGCTGGCCGGGCTGGTCAAGGCGCCGTCGCGGCTGGCCCCCACGACCAACCTTGCCGGCGCACGGGCACGGCAGGCGCTGGTGGTGCAGGCGATGGTCGAGGCCGGGTTCCTGACCAAGGACGCGGCAGAGGTAGTTCGCCCCGCCAGCCTGCGCGTCGAAAAGAGCGATACGGTGCCGACCGGCACCTATTTCAGCGACTGGGTGCTGCCCGAGGCGCGCGACCGGGCCGGCGGCGTCGAAAACGGCGTGCAGATCCGCACCACGCTGGAAACCAGGATGCAGAAGGCGGCCGAGGGCGCGGTGAAATCCGCCCGCCTGACCAAGGCGCAGGTGGCGATCGTCGCCATGCGGCCCGACGGGCGGGTCATCGCCATGGTGGGTGGCAAGGATTACCGGCAGAACCAGTTCAACCGGGCAACGGCAGCCAACCGGCAGCCGGGATCGACGTTCAAGCTGTTCGTCTATCTGGCGGCGCTGCGTTCGGGGATGCGGCCCAGCGACCGGGTGGAGGATACACCGCTGACCATCGCGGGGTGGAGCCCCAAGAATGACGGCGGGCGTTATCGCGGCAGCATGAGCCTGGAGGGGGCCTTTGCCTGGTCCAGCAACGTCGCTGCCGCCCGGCTGACCAATGAAGTGGGGCCGCGCGCGGTGATTCGGGCGGCCCGCGACCTGGGCGTCACATCGCCCATTCCGGCCGAGGCGACGATTGCGCTTGGCACGCCATCGGTGTCGCTGCTGGAACTGACCGCCGCCTATGCCGCCATTGCGGCCGGCGAATATCCGGTGAAGCCGCGCGGCCTGGCCGAGGATGAGGGCGGCGATTCCAGCTGGCTGAGCCGCCTGACCAGCGGCCGGCGCAGCATCGGTTCGCGCGAGCTTGAGGACATGCGCCAGCTGCTGCGGGCGGTGGTGGACAAGGGCTCGGGCAGTGCCGCCCGGCTGCCCGTGCCCGTCTATGGCAAAACGGGCACGACGCAGGACAGCCGCGATGGCTGGTTCATCGGCTATGCCGAGGGTGTCGTGGTCGGTGTGTGGCTGGGCAATGACGACAATACGCCCAATCCCGGTCTGTCCGGCGGCGGCCTGCCCGCGCGGCTGTGGCGCGACGTGATGCGGCGCGCGATCGACCTGCCCGAGGATGAGCCGGTGCTGACCAACGAGACGGAGGGGCTCGACCTTGGCAATCTAATCGATGGGATCGGCGAGGACGGCGGCGAGCCGGAGCCGGGCGAACCGGTGTTCGATGCCCAGCTGGGCGACGGCACCAGCGTGGTGATCGACCGGGAGGGCGGCGTCGAGCTGGTCCGGCCGGAGGATCGACGCCAGCAGCGCCGCGATGCGCCGATCCAGCTCGACCTGCGCGGCCCGCGCGCGCCTGCGCCCCGTGCCGATCCGCCGGAGCCGCAGGGGGAGGGGGAATAACCGCGCGATTGACGGGCGGCCCGGCTGGGGCATAGGGCTGCGCGCAATATCCCCACCGGTCTTTGCAGCAGGGCTTCATGCGCTTTTTCTCCGACAATGCCGCGCCTGCCTGTCCGGCCGTGATCGATGCGATCCTGAGCGCGAACCGACAGGACACCGCCTATGACGGGGATGCGCTGAGCGGGGCGCTCGATGCCCGCTTCTCGGCGCTGTTCGAAACCGACGTTGCGGTGCTGTGGGTTGCGACAGGCACGGCTGCCAACTGCCTGGCGCTGGCGGCGATGTGCCCGCCCGATGGCGGCATCCTGTGCCATCGCGAGGCGCATATCATCGTCGACGAAGCAGGCGCGCCGGAGTTTTTCACCCATGGCGCGCGGCTGATGCCGCTGGAGGGCAAGGGCGCAAAGCTGACCCTGGACGTGCTGACCGCCGCCTTGGGGGCGATCCGGCCGGACGTGCATCAGGTGCAGGCCCACGCCATTTCGATCACCAACGCGACGGAATGGGGCCTGTCCTACACGCCGGACGAGGTGGCGGCGATCGGCGCGGTTGCGCGCGCTCATGGCCTTGGCCTGCACATGGATGGCGCCCGCTTTGCCAATGCGGTGGCGCATCGCGGCTGTACCCCGGCAGAGATCACCTGGCGCGCGGGCGTCGATGCGCTGAGTTTCGGCTTCATCAAGAATGGCGGGATGGGCGCGGAGGCGCTGGTCTTTTTCCGGCCCGAACTGGCGGCTGGCGCACGGCGGCGGCGCAAGCGGGCAGGCCAGCTTCAGTCGAAGGGCCGGTACCTGGCGGCGCAGCTCCTGGCGATGCTGGACGGCGATGTCTGGCTGGCCAATGCGCGCGCGGCCAATGCGGGCGCGGCGATGCTGGCCGATGCAGCCGGCGCTCGGCTGATCCATCCGGTCGAGGCGAACGAGGTATTTCTGCGGGTGACGGCGGACGAGGCCGCATCGCTGCGCGGACAGGGATTTGATTTCTACGACTGGGGGCCGGGCGAGGCGCGGCTTGTCGTCAGCTGGGATCAGGACGCGGCGGCGGTGCGGCCGCTGGCCGATGCGATCCGCGCCCTGTGAACGCAGAAGGTTCCGTCCCGGCGGCGTCGCGCGCCTCTGTCCTTATCCCCTTTGCCATCGTCACGCTGATCTGGGGATCGACCTGGATCGTCATCCGAGATCAGTTGAGCGTCGTTCCCGCCAACTGGTCAGTCGCTTATCGCTTTGCCATTGCCGGGGTCGCCATGCTGGCCTGGGCCGCGATCCGGCGGGAGCCGATGCGGCTGGACGCGCGCGGCTGGCGCTTTGCCGCGATGCTGGGCGTCACTCAGTTCGTGCTGAATTTCAACTTCGTCTATCAGGCGGAACGGTTCATCACCTCCGGCCTGGTCGCGGTCGTGTTTGCGCTGCTGATCGTGCCCAATGCCGTCCTGTCGTGGCGGTTTCTGGGTCAGCGGGTGACGCGCGGGTTCCTGATCGGATCGGCGATCGCCATGGCGGGCACCGCGCTGCTTTTCATCCACGAACTGCGCGCTGATCCCAATGGCGCCGGCGATGTCGCGCTGGGCATCGGGATCACCCTGTTGGGTGTGATGAGCGCATCCAGCGCCAATGTGCTGCAGGGAACGCAGACGGCGCGCGCTTATCCCATGGCGACGATGCTGGGCCATGCGATGCTGATCGGTGCGGTGATCGACGCGCTTGCGGCGCTGGCGCTGGTCGGGCCGCCGGTGTTCGACTGGCGACCGGGCTATATCGCCGGGCTGCTGTTCCTGGGGATTGCCGGATCGGCGGTTGCATTCCCCCTTTATTACGGGGTCATCCGGGCGATCGGCCCGGCGCGGGCGGCCTATAACGGCGTGGTCGTGCCCGTCATCGCGATGCTGCTGTCGACGCTGTTCGAAGGCTATCGCTGGTCGGTGCTGGCCGCGCTGGGCGGCGTGCTGGTGCTGGTCGGGCTGGTGGTTGCGTTAAGGGCGCGCAAACCGGCGCGATAATCGGGGTAGTCGGGCCGCCAGCCGAGCACCCGCCGGGCGCGGTCATTGGCGATCCGGCGGTTTTCCGCATAGAAATCGCGGGCCATTGGGGACAGCTTTGCCTGTTCAAGCGTCAAAAGGGGCGGCAGCGGCAGGCCGGTCAGCAGACAGGCATAAGCGATCACGTCATTCTGGCTGCACGGATGATCGTCGGCCAGGTTGTAGATGCCGGCAGGCGCGGACATGCCGGCCAGCACGCCCGATGCGATGTCGTCGACATGGACGCGGCTGAATACCTGACCCGGCAGGTCGATGCGGTTGGCCCGCCCTTCGCGCACCCGGTCGATCGCCGAACGGCCGGGGCCATAGATGCCGGGCAGGCGAAAGATGCTGGCCCCCAGCGCCTGCCATGCCAGATCGGCGGCCGCCCGCGCGCTGCGCCGTCCGGCACCGATGGGCGCGCATTCATCGACCCACGCCCCGCCGGTGTCGCCATAAACGCCGGTTGCGGACAGATAGCCCAGCCAGCCGCCATGCACCCGCAGCGCATCGCCATACCGATCGATTACCGGATCGCCTCCGGTCGCCGGATCGGGCGGGACAGAGGAAAGAAGGTGCGTCGCCGCCGCCATCGCCGCCGATACGGCATGGGCATCGTCAAACCGGATCGTCCCGTCCCGCCCGTCGCGCGTGGTCCCCATCACCACCGTGCCATGGGTCGATGCAAGCGCGGCGATCCGCGCCGAGGTATAGCCCATGCCGAAGATCAAGAGGCGCATGTCACTTCGCCCCGAGACCTCCGTACAGCAGGCCGAAATAATCCCCCTTTTTCCAGGTGGGCCGCGCATCGCCATTGGCGAGATCCAGCGCGATATCGGCGTTGACGCGGACAAAGGCGCTGGCCGCGGTCCAGTCGAACGGCTGTTTCATGTCGTCCGACACCTGGTGATAATGTTCGTCCAGGAACAGCTTGGTCGCGGCCTGACCCGCCCCGCCGGGGCCGGGTTCCAGGGAAACCGACGGCACACCCTGCCGGACGAAGCTGTAATGATCCGTGCGCACGAAACTGGCCTGGCCCGGATCGGGATCGGGCACCAGCGCAAAGCCGCCGGCGCGCGCCGCCCGGTCCACCGCCGCCCCGATGCTGGACCGATCCGCGCCATAGGCGACCAGATCCTGAAAGCGATAGGTCAGGATCGGCATGTCCAGATTGATGTTGGCAACGATCCGGTCCCTGGCGATGGTCGGAAACCGAGCGAAGTAATCGGAACCGATCAGCCCTTTTTCCTCGGCCGTAACGGCGACGACCAGGATCGACCGGCGCGGCGGCGTGGGGGATGCCCGCAGGGTGCGGGCCACCTCCAGCATCGCGGCGATGCCGATGGCATTGTCCATCGCGCCATTGCTGATCCTGTCGCCCTCGCCCGTCGCCTTGGTCCCGACATGGTCGAGATGCGCGGTCAGCACGACGGCTTCCGCTGCCAGCGACGGATCGCTGCCCGGAATACGGCCGACGACATTCGGGCTGGTCGTTCGCTCCACCGTGAAGCGTTGATCGGTGGCGATCGCCGCGTCCAGTGCGCCGCGATGCGGCAGCGGCTGGCCCGCATCGTCGGCAGCGCGGATCGCCGCCCATCGCTTTGCCCCAAACAGCTTGTCCGCTCCGGCAAAGCTGATGACGCCCAGCGCGGGCGCGCCCAGATCGCGCGGAGTGCCGTCGGCATTGGCCCAGGCCATGGCGCGCGATTGCCATGCCCGCTTCATCTGATCAAAGGGATAGGCGCCCTCGATCTGGCTGGTCATCAGATAGAGGATGCCGGCCGCGCCCTTGCGCCCCGCCGTCACCGCGCGGTCGGCCCGGCTGCCCAGATGGGCGCTGATCTCGCTGTTCAGCCCCTTTGGCCCAGAATAGAGGATCGCGACGATCTTGCCGCGCACGTCCAGCCCGGCATAATCGTCGCGTCCGATTGCCGGATCGCTGATGCCGTATCCGGCAAAGACGACGGGCGCGGAAACCTGCACCCGTTCCGGCCCGGCGACAGCGCGCAGGGTAAAGTCCGTGCCGAACGCAAGCGGCGTCGCAGTGCCGCCGCGCGTCAGCGTCATTTCCGGTTCGGCGGCCGCGCTGGCAGTCACCAGTGGCACGGGTTGATACCAGTTGCCGTCCGTCCCCGCAGGTTCCAGCCCGATGGCCAGCATCTGGGCCGCCACATAGGCGGCGGCGACGTCGTAATCCGGGGTCCCCGCCTCACGCCCGCGCAGGGCGTCGTCGGCCAGGAAGGTGACATGGCCGCGCAGTTGCGATTCCTGCGCGGGATCGGGGGCGGATCGGGCAGGGGTGGCGGCGATCATCGCAATCGCCGCCCCGGCCAGCAACAGGTTCATACGCATCGGATTATTGTGCGCCGATGCCGCCATAGAGCGTGCCGAAGAAATCGCCCTTGTTCCAGCGCGGCCGTTCCGGTGCGTCGGCGATTTCGCGCGCGATCTGATAATTCACGTCGATGAAGCGCACGCCCGACGACCAGTTGATCGTCGGCACCTGATCCAGCTGGTCGCTGGCCTGATGGTAATGAGTCGACAGGAATGTATCGACCGCCGCCTTGCCCGGCCCCTTGGTGCCCGGCCACAGGAATACCGACGGAATACCCTGCTGCACGAAGCGGTAATGGTCGGACCGGACGAACAGGCCCTGTTCCGGCATGGGGTCGGGCGAGAAGGAGGCACCGGCATTGGCCGCGGCCTGGCGGACCATCGGCCCCAGCGTCGTGCGGTCGGAGCCAAAGGCGATCACGTCTTCGAACTTGTACGTGATGATCGGCATGTCGAGATTGACGTTCGCGACCAGCTTGTCCTTGGGCAGGGTCGGGTTATTGGCGAAATAGTCGGAGCCGACCAGCCCCTTTTCCTCTGCCGTGACGGCCAGGAACAGGATCGACCGGCGCGGCGGCTTGCCCGATGCCTTGAACCGCTTTGCCTCTTCGATCAGCGACGCGATGCCGACGGCATTGTCCATCGCGCCGTTATAGATGGTGTCGCCATCCTTGGCCCGGCCCACGCCGACATGGTCAAGATGCGCGGTCAGCACCACGACCTCGTCCTTTACCGCCGGATCGCTGCCGGGCAGCAGGCCCGCGACGTTCGAGCTTTCCAGCTTGGACAGCGTCGTCTTGGTCGCCGCCTTGAGCCGCGTCTTCAGCGCAAAGGGCTTGAACACCGCATTGGCGTCCGCTGCCTTGGCCGAAATCTGTTCCCATGGCGTGCGCGATCCGACGAACAGCTTGGCGGCGCCCGCCTGGCTCAGCACGCCAAGGCTGGGGGTCGATGCGGCGGCGCTGGCCCCGCTGCCGTCCGGGCGGCCCCAGGTGACGCGCAGCGCGTCATAGCTTTGCGCCTGACGGTCGAACGGCCGGACCTGCTCGGCCGCGGCAGTTTGCAGGACGATGACGCCGATCGCGCCCTTTTTCGCTGCGACCGCGATCTTGTTGGCCACCGAACCGAAATGTGCCCGCTCTTCGCCATCGAAGCTGGCCGGCGCGCCGCTGAACAGCGCCACGATCTTGCCGCGCACATCGACGCCCGCATAATCATCGCGCTTGCGATGCGGGGCGACGACGCCCTGGCCGACGAACACGACATCGCCCTCTGTCACGCGCTCGGCCTTTTCGGAATCCGGGCTGGGGATGTAATCCTTGCCGAACTCCAGCGTCATGCTGCCCGCAGGGCCGGTCAGGACATAATTTCCCTTGTCGGCCGTCTTGTAGCCGATCAGCGGCACGCGCTGGAAATAGCTGCCCTTGTCACCGGCCGGCTGCAACCCGGCGGCAAAAAACTGCGATGCGACATATTGCGCGGCCACCTCATAATCCGCCGTCCCCGCTTCGCGCCCCTTCAGCTGGTCGGAGGCGAGGAACATGACATGCGCCTTCATCGCCGCTTCCGCGTCCGTCAGAGGCTGGACGGCGGGCACCTGTTGTTCCGGCGGTGCGGCAGGCCCGGTCTGGGCGAGCGCAACTGCGGGCAGGCTGGCAGAAAACAGAAGCAACGAAGCAGCAGCACGGATCATGGACAACCTCGGCAAAAGTAAGGATAGCCAAAGCCTAGCAGGCTTGCCGTCTTGCACAAGTTATGCACTCGGCCCAAATCGCCGTTCAGGACGGACGCATCGCGCCGTCACCCATGTTCAGGCCCAAAAGGTAGCGCAGATGCTCGACGCCATGTCCGCCCCAGCCAGCCCGCCGGTGATCCGCCGCGACGCCTATCGCTCGCCCGACTGGCTGGTGCCGGAAGTGGCGCTGGATTTCGCGCTGGATGCGGATCGGACGATCGTGACGGCGACGCTCAGCGTGACACGCAGCGGCGCGCATGACCGGCCGCTGGTGCTGGATGCCGATGCGCTGGAGCTGTTGTCCGTATCCATCGACGGCACGGATCATCCCGCGACGATCGAGGACGGCCGGCTGACCCTGCCGCTGACCGGCGACAGCCACCGCGTCACGACCAGCGTCGCGATTGCCCCGGCCAGCAACACCCAGCTGATGGGGCTCTATGCCTCTGGCGGCAATCTGTGCACCCAGTGCGAGGCAGAGGGGTTTCGCCGGATCACGCCATTCCCGGACCGTCCCGACATCCTTGCCCGGTACACGGTGCGGATGACGGCGGACAAGGCGCGGTATCCTGTCCTGCTGTCCAACGGCGATCCGGTGGGTTCGGGTGAGTTGCCGGACGGGCGGCACTGGGCCGAATGGAACGATCCCTTTCCCAAGCCCAGCTATCTGTTCGCGCTGGTCGCCGGCGATCTGGCCGCCGCGCGGGACAGCTTCACCACGATGAGCGGACGGGTCGTCCAGCTGGGCATCTGGGTGCGCGAGCGCGATCTGGACAAGACGGGCCATGCGCTGGCCGCGCTGAAGACCGCGATGCGCTGGGACGAGCAGGTCTATGGCCGCGAATACGACCTTGATGTGTTCAACATCGTCGCGGTCGACGATTTCAATTTCGGCGCGATGGAGAACAAGGGGCTGAACGTCTTTAACAGCCGCTACATCCTGGCCGACTCCGAAACCGCAACCGATTATGATTACGACGCAGTGGCGGCGGTCGTCGCCCACGAATATTTCCATAACTGGTCGGGCAACCGGGTCACGTGCCGCGACTGGTTCCAGCTGAGCCTGAAAGAAGGCTTTACCGTTTATCGCGATCAGAGCTTTTCGGCCGATCAGGGCAGCGCCGCCGTGAAGCGGATCGAGGATGTCCGGTCGCTGCGCGCGGCGCAGTTTCCCGAAGATGCCGGGCCGCTGGCGCATCCGGTGCGCCCGGAAAGCTATCTGGAAATCTCGAACTTCTACACGGCGACCATTTACAACAAGGGCGCGGAGCTGATCCGGATGATGGCCGCGATCCTGGGTCCGGATCGGTTCCGGGCGGGCAGCGACCTGTATTTCGACCGGTATGACGGTACTGCCGCGACGTGCGAGGATTTCGTCGCGTGCATGGAGGAGGCGGGCGGCGTCGACCTTGGCCAGTTCCGCCTTTGGTATTCGCAGGCCGGAACGCCGCGCGTGTCGGCGCGGCTCGACCACGATCCCGCCACGGCCACCGCGACGCTGACCCTGCGCCAGAGCGTGCCGCCGACACCGGGCCAGCCGTCGAAGCAGCCGATGCACCTGCCGCTGCGCACCCGCCTGTTCGGATCGGAAAGTGCCGGTCCGCTTGGCCCGGAACAGCTGATCGAGCTGCGCGACGAGCAGACGGTGGTGACGTTCGCCAACATTGCCGAGCGGCCGGTGCTGTCGATCAATCGCGGCTTTTCCGCTCCGGTGGTGGTGGAGGGCAACCGGTCGCCCCGCGACCTGGCCTTTCTGTCCGCGCATGACGACGATCCGTTCGCGCGGTACGAGGCGATGCAGCAGCTGATGCTGGAAACGCTGGTAACGGCGGTGGCCGACGGTCGCGCGGATCATCAGCCGGTGGTGGAGGCGGTGCGCGGCACGCTGACCAATGCCGCGCTTGATCCTGCGTTCGTGGCAGAGGCGGTGCTGCTGCCGTCCGAGGCGTTCATCGGCGATCAGATGGCGACGGTCGATCCCGAAGCGATCTTTCGCGCGCGCGAATCGCTGCGCCGGGATATCGGGCGGGCGATGGAGGGCGAATGGCGGGCCGCCTATGACCGCGCGCAGGTCAACCGATTCGAATATTCGCCGGCGGCCAAGGGGCTGCGACGGATCAAGACCGTGGCGCTGGGCTATATTTCCGCATCGGGCGCGCCGGATGCCGCCGATCTGGCCTTTGCCCAGTTCGATCGTGCCGACAACATGACCGACCGGCAGGGTGCGTTGTCCACGCTGACCAATTCCCAGTCGGACAAGCGGATCGCCGCGCTGGACATTTTCTATCAGCGGTATCGCGACAATGCGCTGGTGCTCGACAAATGGTTTACCACCCAGGCGCTGTCGTCGCGCGACGATGCGCTGGAGGGGGTGATGGCACTGGCCGTGCACCCCGATTTCTCGCTGGCCAATCCCAACCGGGCGCGATCGCTGGTCGGGGCGTTCGGGGTCAATCAGCGGGCGTTCCACCGCGCCGATGGCAGCGGCTATCGGTTCCTTGCCGATCAGCTGATCGCGCTTGACCGCATCAACCCGCAGACTGCCGCCAAGCTGTTGCCGCCGCTGGGTCGTTGGCGCCGGTTCGATGCGGCGCGCGGCGAACTGATGCGAGCGGAACTGTCGCGCATCCTTGCCCAGCCCGGGCTGAGCAAGGACCTGTTCGAACAGGCGTCAAAAAGCGTCGAGGGATAAGGCGGGCCGGCCGTCCGCCGCGATCCGGGGCCAGGCGCAGGACGGGTTGGCCGGTACGCCGTTCAACGCGGCGCTGACAGGATCAGCCATAGGCGCGGGCGAAAAAGACGATCGTCGTCGCGGCGGTCACGGCCAGCGTCCATAGCCGGACCGCACCAGGTGGCAGCCGCTTTCCCAGATGCGCGCCGCCCCATCCGCCCAGGATCGCGCCTGCCAGCATCGGCAGGCAGCTTTTCCAGTCGATCATCGCAAAACCGATGAACACAATGGCCGCCGCCATGTTGGCCGCAGCCAGCATCAGCGTGCGCGGCGCGAACAGGCTGCGCGGATCAAGCCCGGCGAGCAGGCCATAGGTCGCCGTCATCATCATGCCGACACCGCCGCCGAAATAGCCGCCGTAAATGCCCAGCACGCCCTGTGCCGTCAGCAGCGTTCGTCGCCCAATGGTCGTCCGAGCGCGCAGCCAGTCTGCCGCCCGCTTGCCAAAGGCGATGACGACGAACGCCAGCAGCAGCAGCCAGGGGATGATCACATCGAACGTGCGGGTCGGCGTCAGGACCAGCAACAGGCTCCCCAGCAGGCCCCCGATAAAGCAGATCGCAACGAGCAGCGGGACGGCGACCCCGCCCAGCGGGCGCAGCTCGCGGCGAAAGCTCCAGGCGCTGGTGATCGCGCCGGGCAGCAGGGCCATGTTGGATGTGGCATTGGCGACGGTCGCCGGCAGGCCGAGCGCGATCAGCGCGGGCAGGGTGGCAAAGGTGCCGCCGCCCGCCAGCGCGTTCATCGCACCGCCCAGCATCCCGGCACCCGCGGCCAGCAGAAGTGTTTCCGTCATCGCCCGGTCCTAGCCGCTTTGAACAAGGGTGCGAAGCGGCAGTGCTTGGACGATGGCGGCATCGTTCCTATCTGGACGCCAGCATCAGGGAGCCTGTTACCCGTGAATTACCTGCATACCATGATCCGCGTCACCGATCCCGACGCAACCGTCCGCTTTTTCAACCTGCTCGGCCTTCAGGAAACCAGGCGGATGGACAGCCAGGGCGGACGCTTCACGCTCATCTTCCTTGCCGCGCCGGGCGATATCGACCCCGCAACCGGGCGGGGCAAGGCCGAGGTCGAGCTGACCTATAACTGGCCGCCCGAGGATGGCAGCGCGCCGGAAACCTATTCCGGCGGTCGCAATTTCGGGCACCTCGCCTATCGCGTCGACAATATCTACGACACCTGCCAGCGGCTGATGGATGCCGGCGTGACGATCAACCGGCCGCCGCGCGACGGGCACATGGCGTTCGTGCGCACGCCGGACAATATCTCCGTCGAGCTGCTTCAGGCGGGCGATGCCCTTGCCCCGGCCGAACCCTGGGCGTCGATGCCCAATACCGGCGTCTGGTAAGGTCATGACTGCGCCGCTGGAGATCGTCCGGATCCCGGTGCTCAGCGACAATTATGTCTGGCTGGTCCACGAACCGGTGTCGGGAGAGACGATCGTGGTCGATCCCGCGGTGGCGGAACCCGTGCTGGCGGCGGCGGATGCGCGCGGCTGGCGGATCGGGGCGGTGTGGAACACGCACTGGCACCCGGATCACACCGGCGGCAATCAGGGGATCAAGGACGCGACCGGCGCAACGGTGATCGCGCCGGCGGCAGAAGCGGCAAAGATCCCCACCGCCGATCGTCTGGTGTCCGAGGGCGACGGGGTGATGCTTGGCGCAGTGTCGGCACAGGTGCTGGCGGTGCCGGCCCATACGGCCGGTCACATCGCCTATCATCTGCCCGATGCCGCCACGATTTTCGTTGGCGACACGCTGTTTGCCATGGGTTGCGGGCGGCTGTTCGAGGGGACGGCGGCGCAGATGTTCGGCAATATGCAGCGGCTGGCGCAGCTGCCCCCGGATACCGCCGTTTACTGTGCCCACGAATATACCCTGTCCAATGGCCGCTTTGCCGCGCATGTGGAGCCCGATAACGGGGCAATTGCCGCGCGGCTGGCCGACGTGGCGGCGATGCGCGAGCGGGGCGAGGCGACCGTGCCGACCAGCATCGCGGCGGAACTGGCGACCAATCCGTTCATGCGGGCGGCAACGGCGGAGCAGCTTGGCGAACTGCGTGCCGTAAAGGACGCGTTCAGGGGATAGGGCCGACGCTGAAGATCGGGTATGTTGCTGCATCAAAACCGGGAGAGGGCATGTCATGAGATCAGCCATCGTCACCGCAGCCGCGCTGCTGATTGCCGGATGCGCCGCAACCCCCGAACAGATGGCCAGCGAACAGGCCGAGGCGGCGAAGGATTTTGCCACGGCGACCAAGGGCCGCGTTGCCGGCAAGCCGCAGCAGTGCATCGAGAATATCGGCGTGGACGGGCCGCAGATCATCGGCAACGACCGGCTGATCTATCGCCAGGGCGGCCGGCGCATTTGGGTGACCCAGCTGCGCAGCGAATGCCCGGGTCTTCGCCCGCAGGACAGCATCATCATCGCCGAGGTGTTCGGCGGCCAAACCTGTCGCAACGACCGGTTCCGCGTGGTGCAGCGCGGAAACACCATCCCCGGCGCCTATTGCTTCTTCGGCGATTTCGTCCCCTATGACCGGGCGGAGTGAACCCCGCCCGGCCGGAGGGCATTACAGCACATAGCGGCTGAGATCGGTGTTGCGGGCAATGCCAGACAGCTGTTTTTCAACATAAGCGGCATCGACCGTCAGCGTCTGACCGGCGCGATCCTCTGCATCGAAGCTGACTTCCTCCAGCAGCTTTTCCATCACCGTCTGAAGCCGCCGCGCGCCGATATTCTCGACGCTGTCATTCACGTCCGCCGCGATGCGGGCGATGGCGAGGATGCCGTCATCGGTAAAGCTGACGCTGACCCGTTCGGTGCCGAGCAGGGCGACATATTGCTGAAGCAGCGATGCCTTGGTGTCCGACAGGATCGCCACGAAATCCTCGACCGTCAGCGCCTTCAGCTCAACGCGGATCGGCAGGCGGCCCTGAAGTTCGGGCAACAGGTCGCTCGGCTTGGCGACGTGGAAGGCGCCCGACGCGATGAAGAGCACGTGATCGGTCTTCATCGGCCCATATTTGGTGGCGACCGTCGTCCCCTCGATCAGGGGCAGCAGATCGCGCTGCACGCCTTCGCGGCTGACCGATCCGCCGCGCACGTCGCTGACCGCGATCTTGTCGATCTCGTCAAGGAACACGATCCCGTTCGCCTCTGCATCCGCGAGCGCGACGCGGGCCACATCGTCCTGGTCGAGGCGCTTGTCGGCCTCTTCCTCGATCAGCTTGGCCCAGGCGGCGGAGACGGCGAGTTTGCGGCGCTTCAGGTTGTTCTGACCGAACGCCTTGCCCATCATTTCGCTGAGGTTGATCATGCCAACATTGGCACCGCCGGGGATTTCGAACGGCATCTGCGGCGCCGCCTCCACCTCGATCTCGATTTCCTTGTCATCCAGATGGCCGTCGCGGAACCGCTGGGCAAAGGCCTCCCGCGTTGCCTGGGAACTGTCCTTGCCGGTCAGCGCGTCGAGCAGGCGCGCCATGGCGGCCTCTTCTGCCTTGTCCTTCACCGCGACGCGGCGGCGTTCCTTTTCAAGGCGGATCGATTCTTCGACAAGGTCGCGGGCGATCTGTTCGACGTCGCGGCCGACATAGCCGACTTCGGTGAACTTGGTCGCTTCGACCTTGACGAACGGGGCGTCGGCCAGCTTGGCCAGACGGCGGCTGATCTCTGTCTTGCCGCAGCCGGTCGGGCCGATCATCAGGATGTTCTTCGGGCTGACCTCGTCGCGCAGATCGGGGCTGAGCTGTTGCCGGCGCCAGCGATTGCGCAGCGCGACGGCAACGGCGCGCTTGGCATCCGCCTGGCCGATGATGTGGTCGTCCAGCGCACGGACGATCGTCTTGGGGGTGAGGGTGTCGTTCATGGGTCGCTTTCGTCCCGCCGGCTGCGGCGGAGGGGGAAGGGTCAGGCGGCGCTGTCCAGCGTTTCCACGGTCAGGCGGTCGTTGGTGTAGACGCACAGGTCGGCGGCGATCGCCATTGCCTTGCGCGCCAGCACTTCCGGATCCGGCTCGTAATCGGCAAGTGCCCGGGCGGCGGCGAGTGCGAAGTTGCCGCCGGAACCGATCGCGGCGATCCCCGCTTCCGGTTCCAGCACATCGCCATTGCCGGTGATGACCAGTGTCACATCCTTGTCCGCGACGATCAGCATCGCCTCAAGATTGCGCAGATACTTGTCCGTCCGCCAGTCCTTGGCCAGTTCAACGGCGGCGCGCAGCAACTGGCCCTGATGCCGTTCCAGCTTGCCCTCCAGCCGTTCGAACAGGGTGAAGGCATCGGCGGTCGCCCCGGCGAACCCGGCGATCACCTTGCCATCGCCCAGCGGCCGCACCTTGCGCGCGTTGGGCTTCATCACGGTCTGGCCGGCGGACACCTGGCCATCGCCGGCGATCACCACCTTGCCGGATTTGCGCACGGAAAGGATGGTTGTGCCGTGCCACTGGATCTTGTCGCTCATGCCCCGGGATATGGGATGTGGCGGATGGGGTGTTCAAGGGCGGCCGGGTTCACAGGCCGATGCAGAGATATTTCGTCTCCAGATAGTCATCGAGGCCGTAATGCGATCCCTCGCGCCCCATGCCGGATTGCTTGACGCCGCCGAACGGGGCGACTTCGGTGGAGATCAGGCCGGTGTTGATGCCGATCATTCCCGCCTCGATCGCCTCTGCCACGCGCCAGACGCGGCTGAGGTCGCGGGCGTAGAAATAGGCGGACAGGCCGAAGGGGCTGTCATTTGCGGCCGCGATCACCTGTTCTTCCGTTTCGAACTTCAGCACCGGGGCGACGGGGCCGAACGTTTCTTCCCGTGTGGCGATCATGTCGGCGGTGACGCCGGTCAGCACGGTGGGTTCGTAGAACAGCGGCCCGGCATCGGCGCGCCTGCCGCCGGTCACCAGCGTTGCGCCCTTTTCCAGCGCATCGGCGACGTGCGCCTCCACCTTTTCCAGCGCCTTTTTGTCGATCAGCGGACCCAGTTTCGCATCGGGATCAGTGCCCGGCGCGGGTTTCAGTTTCGACGCGGCGGCGGCGAGTTTTTCGACAAAGGCGTCGTGGATGCCCGCCTGGGCATAGAGACGGTTGGCGCAGACGCAGGTCTGCCCATTGTTGCGATATTTGGACTGGATCGCGCCCTCCACGGCCGCATCCAGATCGGCATCGTCGAACACGATGAAGGGCGCGTTGCCGCCCAGTTCCAGGCTGAGCTTCTTGATGGTCGGGGCGCATTGCGCCATCAGTTTCGCCCCCGTCGCGGTCGAGCCGGTGAAGCTGAGTTTCGCTACGCGCGGGTCGTTGGTCAGCTTGCCGCCGATGGTCGCCGAATCGCCCGTGACGATGTTGAACAGCCCCTTGGGCAGCCCCGCCTCCAGTGCCAGTGCGCCGATGGCCAGCGCGCTGAACGGCGTTTGCAGCGCGGGTTTCAGGACCATGCCACAGCCAGCCGCCAGCGCGGGCGCCAGTTTCCGCGCAATCATCGCGGCCGGGAAATTCCACGGCGTGATTGCGGCGACGACGCCGACCGGCTGTTTCAGGACGACGATCCGCTTGTCCCGCTGATGCCCCGGAATCACATCGCCATAGGCCCGCTTGCCCTCTTCGGCGAACCATTCGAAGAAGCTGGCGGCATAGGCGATCTCGCCCTTTGCCTCCGCCAGCGGCTTGCCCTGTTCCAGCGTCATCAGTTCGCCCAGCGTGTCCTGATGCTGCATCATCAGATCGAAGATGCGGCGGATGACGCGGGCACGCTCTGCCGCCGACCATTGCCGCCATTCGGCCATGGCATGGGCGGCGGCGGCGATCGCCCGGTCCGTTTCCGCCTCCCCCAGATCGGGGACGCGGCCGATGATCCGCCCGGTGGCGGGATCATCGACATCGATCCATCCCCGGCCTGTCACCCATTCGCCATCGATCAGGGCAGCTTCGCGGATGAGGTCGGACATGGAGCGGTTCCTTGGCAAAAAGGGTCGTGCCCCGACCGTAACAGGGCCGGGGCATGGCGCGTCAACGCAGAACGCCCCGGACCGCTCCCTCGATCAACGGTCCACCCCCTTTGCCTTTCCCCATTGGCGGGCGGCGGTGTAGCCGAGATAGCCGGTGGCAAAGAGCGCATAGAGCGGTTCGGGCAGGCCGTTGAGATAGGCGTTCATGGCAGCCGCGATGCCCAATGCCATTTCGGGCCGGACCGCCCCGAGCAAGCCCATGGGGATGGAAAACAAGAGGATCGCATACATCACATAGAGGAAGCTGGGCCGGGCGCGGCTGGTCCAGGGATCGGTCGATTGCGCCTCTGCAATGATGGCGGACAGTTGCGTCCGAACCCCCTCCAGCTCATGCGCTGCCTCCAGCTTCAGCAGTTCCAGCTTGGCCGCGTCGCGTGCCTTTGGGTCGGGAATGATCTTGTCGATAAGACCGGCGACGGGGCCGATCAGGGTGCCGAGAATGCTCATGAAGGATCCTTTCGCTTGACAGTCCGGATGACAGTTTTGACAAAGCTGCAGGGTTTCCAGCGTCAGCTTGTCGAACCGATCCGGTTCGCCAGCCAGCCGTAGAGGAATGCCTTGTTCAGCGGACGCTGTTCGGTGAGCGCGACATAGCGTTCGCCCTGAAGCGCATCGCAGGCGCGGGTCAGCACCGTTTCGCCAAGCGTCGGACGCTGGGCGAGAAAGGCGTCGAGCGCCGCCAGGGTGCGCGGTCCGACCTGTCCGTCGGGCAGCAGCAGCGTGCCGTCGCGGTCCAGCGCGTTGAGCGCGCGTTGCAGGAACCCGATGGCAACGGATGGCCCCATATTGACGCCGGTGTCGAACAATTCCGCCGCCAGTGCCGGGGCGCGCTCGGCGATCTGATCCAGCCGCGGGCGTGTCCAGTAGAGCCGTCGATAGATGGCCTCCGCAACCGTGCGGGGTAGGTGGCGCATCGGGCCATGATAGCCCTCTGCCCGCGCCACCCGCTGCGTGATGCCATAGCGGGTGGCGCCGCCGCGATCGGCGGGGTGATCGGCATAGCCCCCTTCCCGGTCGATGACGTCGTCGATCAGCGTGTCGATGTCCATGGGTCGTTCCTCCGGTTGGATGGCGAAGGAATAACCCATATGGTTATGTGTAGGACAGGGTATGGCGGGGAGGAAAAGACCCTCACCCTTCCGGGGCTACGCCCCTCCCTCCCTCTCCCGCAAGCGGGAGAGGGAAGGGGCCGGCCGCGAAGCGGTGGGAAGGGTGAGGGTCATTCGTGATGGACGGGTTTAAACCGGAGTCAGGGGTCCACTTCGGTATGGACGCGGCGCTTGACCAGGGTGAGGCCCAGCCAGACCAGGGCGAGGACGGCGGGCGTGGCCAGCGCCATCCAATAGGCAGCGCTGTGATCCTTGTCGCCGAACGGTTTCAGGACATAGCCGAGCAGGCCGAGGACATAATAGCTGAGCGCGAAGACCGAAAAGCCCTCGACCAGCTGTTGCAGGCGGACCTGAAGATCGGCGCGCCGGTTCATGTTGGTCAGGATCGCCTGATTCTGCCGTTCCAGCGCGAGACCCTGACGCAGACTGATGAGGTTGCAGGTGCGGGCGATCCGTTCGGACAGGTCGGTCAGGCGGCGCTCCGCCACTTCGCAGGTGCGGATCGCGGGCAGAAGGCGGCGTTCGATGAACTCGGTCGGGCCGGAATAGCCGGCAATGCGGGTTTCGCGGAGCGAATGGAGCCGGTCGAGCGTCAGCCGCTGATAGGCGAAGGTCGCGCCCATGCGGAACCGGATGGCGGCGGCGCGATCCTCCACTTCCGTCGCCAGCCGGGTGAGCGCGCCGAGCAGCGCCTCGTCATCGCCATCGGGCGCGGTGAGCGCGCGGGCGAGGGAGGCGTGGCGATCCTCCGCCTCGCTGAGCCAGGGGAGGAGGCCGCGCGCTTCGGGAAAGCCGAGCAGGGCGAGTTTCCGGTAATTGCCGACCTCAAGCAGCGTCTGGACAAGGCGCGCCGGCTCGTCATTGGCAAGGGCCAGATCCTCGATCCAGATGCGGCCCGCGCCTTCTGCCTTCAGCGAATAGTCGCTCCACACCCGCGCCGCGCCGTCAAAGACAAAGGCGCTGACCAGGCGCGATGGGTCGAATTGTGCAGGGTCGGGCGCCGGCGCGCCGCGCGGGGCGACCACCACCTCGATCGAGCGGAACACGGCGCCGGGCAGGCCATCCAGCCAGGGCGAATCGGGGATCAGGTCGTCGGCATCGTCCGACTGCAATTCGGTGATCGTCGCAAATTCGGTATGCTGTTCCCAGATGCGGGTGGCATCGCCGTCGCGCCGTTCGAACCGGCCCTTGTCCAGCGCCTCGGCAGGGGCGTCGATTCCGGCCAGCCAGTCGCGGGTCGCATCGCGCACCGGCCCGTTTTGCAACAGCAGCCATTGCCGCACGCGAAAGGGCGGTGCGACCAGGGGCAGCATGCGAAGGTGCATGAGTTCCGAAAAGGTGCGGCGCAGCGGATGTTCGGCATTGCCCCCGGTCATGCTGGCCGATCCCCCTGTGCCGCGCCCGGCCATGCCGGTCGTTTCGCCGTTGCCCTGTCTCCCCCTTTTGACACGGAAAGCCAAGCGGCGAATCCATCGGCGGGGCGAAGTTCGGGTTTGTCGCAGGGAAGGGGGCGGGCTATCCTGCCCGCCGCGCGGAATACAGGGAGCAGCGGCATGGCGACGCAATTCAGGCTGAACGGCAAATCCGTGGCGTGGGAGGGCGATCCCGATACGCCGCTGCTGTGGGTGCTGCGCGACGAGCTGGCGCTGACCGGCACCAAATATGGCTGCGGTATCGCCCAGTGCGGGGCGTGCACCGTGCATCTGGACGGCAAGCCGAAGCGGTCGTGCGTCACCCCGGTCAAGTTCGTCGGCGGGCATGACGTGACGACGATCGAGGGCGTTGCCGGGCCAGTGGCCGAAGCGGTGAAGGCGGCATGGACCGCAATCGACGTGCCGCAATGCGGGTTCTGCCAGTCGGGCCAGGTGATGAGCGCCATCGGCCTGTTGGCCGCCAAGCCCAAGGTGACGGACGAGGATATCGACGGGGCGATGGCGGGCAATATCTGCCGCTGCGCCACCTATGTCCGCATCCGTCAGGCGATCAAGGACGCCTCGGCAAAGCTGGGCGAAGGAGCGGCGGCATGAACGCGGTGACACCGACAAGGCGCGGGTTCCTGACCGGCGGGGCGCTGGTCTTTGGCATGACCCTGCCGATCGGCGGCAAGGCAGCGCGGGCAGCCGCTGGCCCTGCAGCGGCAGGGGCGATCCAGCCCAATGCGTTCGTCAAGATCGCCCCCGACAACAGCGTCACCGTCATCATCAAGCATATCGAATTCGGTCAGGGCCCGGCAACCGGGCTGGCGACGCTGGTGGCGGACGAGATGGATGCCGATTGGGGCCAGATGCGCGTCGAAATGGCCCCGGCCAACGACCCGCTCTACAAGAACCTGATGTTCGGTACGATGGGTACGGGCGGGTCGACCGCCATGGCCAATAGCTGGACGCAGATGCGCACCGCAGGCGCGTCGGCCCGCGCGATGCTGGTCGAGGCGGCGGCGCGGCGCTGGGGCGTGAAGGCGGACGCGGTCAGCGTGGCGAAGGGCGTGGTGAGCGCAGGGGCCAGGCGAGCGACGTTCGGCGAACTGGTGGCGGATGCGGCGAAGCTGACCCCGCCGGAAAAGCCGGTGCTGAAGACGCCGGAGCAATGGACGCTGATCGGCACCGACGTGCCTAAGATCGATACCGCGATCAAGACCGACGGGTCGGCGCGGTTCACCATGGACCTGAAACCCGGCGGCACGGTGCAGACGGCGATCCTGCATCCGCCCGCGTTCGGCGCGACGCTGAAATCCATGGACGATGCCGCCGCGCTGGCCGTGCCGGGCGTGCGCGCGGTCAAGGCAATTGCCAAGGGCGTCGTCGTCTATGCCGACAGCTTTCATGCAGCACAGCTGGGCCGCGCCGCGCTGACCGCCGAATGGGACATGGCCAAGGCCGAGACCCGGTCGAGCGAGGCGATGGCGCAAAGCTATATCTCGGCTGCCGCCAAGCCCGGCCGGGTGGTGGCCAAGGATACGCGCGGCGACCTGAACCAGACGGGCGTGCGCACGGTCGAGGCGACCTATGTCTTTCCGTTCCTGGCCCATGCACCGATGGAGCCGCTGGACGTGATCATCCACGCACAGGACGGCAAGGCCGATGTGTGGATGGGCAGCCAGTTCCAGGTCGGCGAGATGAAGGCGATCGGCGGCGTCCTTGGCCTGTCCCCCGACAAGGTGACGTTGCACCAGCAATATGCGGGCGGCAGTTTCGGGCGGCGGGCCGAGCCGGACAACGGCTTTGTCGTCGAGGCGGCAATGGCGGCCAAGGCATTTGGCCAGCCGGTGCCGGTCAAGCATGTCTGGACGCGCGAGAATGACATTCGCGGCGGGCGGTACCGGCCGCTGACCGTCCACAGGCTGACCGGCATGGTCGATGCCGCCGGCAATGTGGTGGGATGGGATCAGGTGATCGCTGCCCAGTCGTTCATGCTGCCGCCGCCGACCGAGGGTCAGGCCCAGGAGCGCGACGATGCCAGCATGTACGAGGGATCCGGCCCGGAAAACTATGCCATCCCGAACACGCGCCTGTCCTGTCACGTGATGCAGAACGGCGTGCCGACCCTGTGGTGGCGGTCGGTGGGTCATACCCATACCGCCTATGCCGGAGAGACGTTCATCGACGAATTGCTTGCCATCGGTGGCAAGGATGCGGTCGAGGGGCGGCTGGCCCTGCTGAAGGATGCGCGGGCAAAGGGCGTGCTGCTGCGGGTTGCCGAACGGTCCGGCTGGGGCCGGGCGCGGGGCGAGGGCCGGGCGCTGGGCGTTGCCGTGCACAAGAGTTTCGGCACCTATGTCGCTCAGGTGGCCGAGGTGTCGAAGGGCCAGAACGGCCTGCCCCGCGTGCACAAGGTGTGGTGCGCGGTCGATTGCGGCGTGCCGGTGAACCCCAATGTCATCCGCGCGCAGATGGAGGGCGGCATCGGGTTCGGCATCGGCCATGCCCTGTATGCCGAAGTGACGATTGCCGAGGGCGGCATGGTCGACCAGGGCAATTTCAACGACTACCGGAGCCTGCGCATCCACGAGATGCCGGAGGTGGAGGTGGATATCATCAAGTCCGGCGCCGATCCGACCGGAGTGGGCGAACCGGGCGTGCCGCCATCGGCCCCGGCGGTCGCCAATGCGTGGCGCAAGCTGACCGGACGGGCGGTGCGGCGGCTGCCCTTCATTCACAAGGATAATGCGGGAAGCGTGGCATGATGGGCGGGGCGAACAAGGCAGGCTGGGCCGTGCTGGCACTGGCGGCGATGACGGTGCCGGCGGCGATCTGGGCCAGCGGGGCGGCAGACGGCGAAGCGACCCTGAAACCGGCGGCGTCCTTTGCCGGCATCGCCAACCGGAACGCGCGTTCGGCGGCGATCTTTACCGAAATGGGCAAGGTGCTGCAGCACCCGCGCTGTGTGAACTGTCACCCGCGCACCGATTCGCCGCTGCAGGGCGATGAGGGCCGGTACCATATGCCGCCGGTCGAGCGCGGCAAGGACGGGCATGGCGTGGCCGGGATGGAATGTTCGACCTGTCACGGCCCGGAAAATGTCGCCTATGCCAATGGCACGGGCAGCATCCCCGGCTATCCCGAATGGCATCTGGCCCCGGCCAGCATGGCATGGGAGGGCAAGAGCCTGCGCGAGATCTGCGAGCAGTTGAAGGACCGGACGCGAAACGGCGGCAAGACGCTGGACCAGATCGTGACGCACAATGCCGAGGACGGGTTGGTCGGCTGGGGCTGGAACCCCGGCAAGGGCCGCACCCCCGCGCCGGGCACGCAGGCGCAGTTCGGCGAACTGACGCGGGCCTGGGTGGAAAGCGGCGCGAAGTGCCCGTCGTAAGGATCGCCCCTTACGCTGCGGTGCGGACCCGGTTCCGGCCCTCGCGCTTGGCAGCGTAGAGGGCGCTGTCGGCTTCGCGCACCAGATCGACCGGGGTCTGGCCCGGATGATGGGTGGCGAGGCCGCAGCTGATCGAGCAGAGCACCGCCGTGCCGCTGTCGTCATGGACGGGCGTGCGGGCAATGGCGGCGGCGATGCGTTCGCAGGCCATGCGTGCCGCCGACGGACCGCAGGCAAAGAGGATGACGAATTCGTCGCCGCCCAGCCGCCCGACCAGATCGTCGGGCCGGGTGCCGAGTTTCAGGCGATGGGCGATTTCCTGTAGCACCATGTCGCCGACCTGATGGCCGAAACTGTCGTTCACGCCCTTGAACCGGTCGACATCGATCAGGGCGAGGGTGAGCGGACCATCGGCATAGGCGGCCATGCGGTGCGTCAATTGCCGTTCGAATCCGGCGCGGTTGGCGATGCCGGTCAGGCCATCGGTTTCCGCCGCCTGGGCCAGCGCCAGTTCGCGGGCCTTGCGGTCCGAAATATCGCGGATGGTGGCGACGACGCCGAGCAGCACCGACTGTTCGCCGCGCACCGCCTTGAACGCGATTTCCGCCGTCGTCCCGGGCTGACCCGGCGGCATGATCTCGACATGCTGGACCTGATCGCTGGCCAGCGCGCGGGCCCAGGCATGACCAAGCAGGCGGCTGCGGTCAGGATCGAGCGCCATCACCGGCACGCCGGCAAGCGCATCGGCGGACAGGCCGAGCAACCCCTCTGTCGCGCCATGAGCCGACTGGCAGCGGCCGGTGGCATCGAAATCGAGCAGCACGTCGACCGCGTTCGCCATCACCAGTTTCAGGCTTTCCTTGCGCTGATACAGGTCGGCCAGCGTATCGGCGCGCGATCCGACAACCGCCGCGACGGGCAGGGTGGTGAGCGACAGGCAGAGCAGATAGACCTGAAGCGCGAACACCTGAAACCCCGGATTGCCGGAAATCGCCGGCAGCGGGCCATGGCCCCACAGGGTCGCCAGCGCGCCGATCACCGCGACGATCATGACGCCCGATTGCGCGCCCAGCCGCCCGGTGCGGAACGCGATCAGCAACAGCGGCACGAACGGCAGGAACAGGAGCGGGATGGGCGAGACGAAGAACACGCCATAGCTGACCGCCGCCATCAGCAGCATCAGACCCGCCCGGATGGCCTGTTCGCGCGCGCTGACCCACCATTCGCGGAACAGGTCGCCGGCAAACAGCCCCTGTGCAAAGGGTGTCAGTACGAGCAGGCCGAGCCCGTTGCTGAGGAACCATCGCTGGAATTGCAGCCAGAAGGCCTCGCCAAAGGCCAGGCTGGTCAGGCAGGCACCTGCCAGCGCGCCGAAGAATGGAGCGACAAGGCCCGCCCAGAGGACGAAGTGGCCGAGCATCCGGGCATCGGCCAGAAGCCCGCCCGCCCGCATCCGCCGCGACAGCATCAGCGCCGCAAACAGCACCTGTGCCATGTTGATGGCACCATAACAGGGGAGGACCGGCGCCCAGCCGCGCATGATCCAGTTGGCGACAAGATTGCCCAGCCATCCCGCGATCAGCAGGGCAGGCCATTTGGCCCGGCGGTGATTGAGCAGTAGCGCAAGGATGACTGCATCGGCCAGCCAGAGCGCAGCATGATCGCGCCCGTTGCTGGTCAGCCAGATGGTGCCGGCAGCGAGCAGGCAATAGGCCGCTCCGCCGCCAATCGCGACCATCATGTCCCGTGCCGAAAACCGAAACATCCCCATCCCGGCATTGGTTAGCGCAGCCGCAGTAAATGCATCGCTAAGCCCGTTGCGTATTTTCCCGTATCAGGCGGCCAGCGTTGCCTGTTCCCGTGCCGCCGTGTCGCGCCATTTCACCGGACGGAAGATCACTGTCAGCACCAGTGGCTCCTTGATGGCGGGTGCCGGGGCGAGCAGAAAGGCGTCGGGCGTGCAGCGATAGAGATCGTCATCCATTTCGCCCATCCCCTCTGTGATCGTGGTGGCGGGGGCGCCCTTTGGCAGGCCGTTATCGTCGAAATCGCTGACCCGGTGCCAGCTTGCATCCTCGATCTGCACCCATTCGGCGATGGCGCCAAGCTGAATGGCGGGGCTGAATTTGCCCGCCCCGATCGGCACGGCGATCCGGTACCAGCCATCGGCAGTGGGCCGGGCGGTAAAGGGCATCACCAGCTGTCCATCGGCGCTGGTCATGATGACGGGGATGTCCACGCCGCCCACCTCGAAATCCGAATTGCGGATGTCGAGCGCAAAGCGGCTGGCGGCGAACAGCGACAGGTTGAGCGGCAGGCCGAAGCTTTGCAGCTCGCCCGGAATGTACATCCGGCTGGTTTCGTTGATGTAGGAAAGGCCGCGACGGCGCAGGCCGGTTTCGGCATGGGTCCGGTCGACGAACTTCAGCATCTG
The DNA here is from genome assembly GCF_049889035.1 of Sphingomonas eleionomae. Classification (NCBI taxonomy): domain Bacteria; kingdom Pseudomonadati; phylum Pseudomonadota; class Alphaproteobacteria; order Sphingomonadales; family Sphingomonadaceae; genus Sphingomonas; species Sphingomonas eleionomae. The sequence continues at coordinate 773,566 of NZ_JBLTWP010000002.1, forward strand.
ATTGGTGCCCAGATTGACGTCCTGATCAAAGCTTTCGAACAGCTTTGCCTCTTCGCTCGTCGGCATGAAGAACAGGCGGGTCATCGCGGCGGCGGCCATGCGGGTGCGGGCATCGACCGTGTCGGATGCGGCGGGCGCGCGCTGGCCCAGCGACTGGTTCGCGGCATGGGCAAAGGCAAGCGCCCCGGCCTGAACCGCGTCGCGGGTGGCGTTCTGCTGCCCCTTGATATCCGCCTTTTCGCGGATCGGCGTGCCGTCGGCCTGGTAATCGATGGTCGATCCCTGCGCCACGTTGCACAGCTGTTCGGCGACCGCGACACAGGTGCCCAGCGCCTGGACCAGACGGAAATCATAGTTGCGGATGTCGACCATCCCGCGCTTGTCATAGCCGGTGAGCTGCTCCTCGCGCATGAACAGATAGCGTCCGGCGATGGTCAGTCCCATGCGGCTGGTCAGCATCGGCGTCAGGATGTTCTGGACCGTGCCGTTATAGCCGACATCGATCATCATCACCGCATCGCCATGTTCGACGCCGGCCCGCGCAAGGTGCGCGATCAGCTTGTCCGCGAACTTGTGCGTGCGGGTCAGGATTTTCCTACGCAGGGCGGGATTGCGGATCGCTTCGACGAAGGCGGGGCGCGGATCGACCCCCTTGACCAGTTTGGTGAAGGAACGGTGCTCGTTATCGAACAGGAGCAGGTTCCGCGCCACCGCCTCTGGCGGGATGCGGTTCAGCCATTCATGGACATAGGTGTCGATGGACGCATCGTCATGGATGCCAGCGCGCATCGAGACGAAGCGGCTGGTTTCGATGGGCTGGGCGCCATAATCGGGGAAGGTCGCGTCAAAGATCTTCCACGGCAGAAAGCCGTCGCGCATCAGGAACAGCGGCTTGACCCGCTTGCCGGTGCGGGCCGCCATCTCGTCAATCTCCTGCCGCAGCCACAGGGCAAAGGCGTGGAGCGAGGGGCCGAACACGTCGTGGCCAAGCGAATAGGCCGGGTCGGTTTCCTGGCGCATCGCAATGGCGGCGCGGTGCGGCTGAAGGATGGGGCGGCTGACGCGCATGGTCGGATCGACCATGGTGGCCGCCGCGCTTTCGAGGCGCAGGCGCTGTTCGGCCTGCTTGTCGAACTGGACGAGATGGGCGGCATGGATCCCGCGCTTGATCGCCGGGGCATAATCGGCGCGGGGATTGTCGCCGATGTGGAACATCTGGTCCGGGCGCAGGCCCAGTTCATCGAGCACGATGTCGAACAGCGTGCCCGCCTTGTGCGTGCCATAGGCGGACGAGACGAAGACGCGATCGACCAGCGCCAGCACGTCGTCTCCGGCGGCATGCGCGACCAGGCGGCGCAGCTGATCCTCGGTCAGGTACATGTCGGAGACAAGGATGACCCGAAGCCCGCGCGCCTTTGCCGCGCGCATCAGGTCGATGGTGGGGGCAAAGGCCCAGACATGGCGTTCCTCGGCCTGAAGCTCCGCCTCGATCAGCGCGTCGATCCGGTCCGGCGCGGCGTTGGGGAGCATCCGGCCGTAAATGTCGGGCATCACGATTTCGTCGCGCCCCTCGGCATTCTTCACGATCTGGCGACAGGCGGTTTCAGCCCAGAAGCGGGGCTCCAGCCCGCCGGCGATGCCCAGATCGGCCATCACGTCGCGCGGGGCATGGGTGTTGCGCCAAACCAGCGTATCCCAGCAATCGAGCGACAGCGTGGTCACGCCGTCCGGTATCCGGTCGATCAGGCCCGGCAGTTCATATCCGCGCACCTGAAGCTTCATTGCCATGGCCAAAAATCCCCTGTTGGCACACCAAGATCATGGTTGACGGTTTATTGACCGGAAGGGTTGGCAAATGGTTAACGCTGGCGGGCGCTTGTGGCGCGGGCGCCTGATGCTAGGATCGCGGGCATGAAATGGACGATGTTGGTGATGGCCGGCGCGCTGGCGCTGTTTCCCCGCCCCGCCGCAGCGCAGGATGCCGCGCCCGTCGCGCCGCCCGCGCCGACAGCCGGGGCGGACACCCGCCTGTTCGAACTGCGCATCTATTATCCCGAATCCGGCAAGCTGGCTGCGCTGAACGCCCGGTTCCGGGGCCATACGACCAAGCTGTTCGCTCGGCACGGCATGACCAACATCGCCTATTGGAACGATGCGCCGTCGGCAGACGCGCCAGAGGGCCGGGTCGTTTACGTGCTGGCCTATGCCGATCGGGCCAGCCGCGATGCAGCCTGGGTCGCGTTTGTCGCCGATCCCGAATGGCAGGCCGTGGCCAGGGCATCGGAAGCGAACGGCAAGCTGGTCCGCAGGGTCGACAGCATCTTCATGACGGCAACGGATTATTCGCCGCCGATCCGGCCGGAAAACTGACGCCGGGAACGGCGCAGCGGCTTGGCGGCCGCGGTCCGGATGGGTAGGACGCCCGCCGACCCACGGAAGGAAATTGGCATGAGCGGCTGGACGATCGGGATCATCGGCGGATCGGGGCTGTACGGCGTCGAGGGGGTCGAGGACGGCCATTGGGTGGAGGTGCATTCGCCCTGGGGCCAGCCGTCGGATGAGCTGTTCGTCGGTCGCATCGGCCATGTGAAGGTCGTGTTCCTGCCCCGGCACGGGCGCGGGCACCGGATCAGCCCGTCGGAGCTGAATGCGCGGGCGAATGTCGATGTGCTGAAGCGGCTGGGCGTGACGGACGTGCTGTCCATTTCGTCCGTCGGATCGCTGGCCGAGGACCGTGCGCCCGGCACGTTCACCATCGTCGACCAGTTCATCGACCGGACGCGGGGGCGTCTGTCGAGCTTCTATGGATCGGGCATGGTCGCCCATGTGTCGATGGCCGATCCGGTCTGTCCGCGCCTGTCCACGCTGGCCCGCGACGCAGCCATCGCGGCGGGCGCGACCGTGCATGACGGTGGCACGTGCCTGGTGATGGAAGGGCCGCAATTCTCGACGCGGGCGGAAAGCAACCTGTATCGCCAATGGGGTTGCCACGTCATCGGCATGACCGCGATGCCGGAGGCGAAGCTGTGCCGCGAGGCAGAGCTGCCCTATGCACTGGTCGGGATGGTCACCGATTATGACTGCTGGCGCGAGGGCGAGGAGGCGGTGGATGTCGCCGCCGTCATCCGCCAGTTGTCGGCCAATGCGGAAAAGGCACGGGCGCTGGTCGTGAACCTGATCCGCGCGCTGCCGGAGGTGCGGCCCGCCAGTCCCATCGACACCTGTCTGGACGCGGCGCTGATCACCGCACCGGAGGTGCGCGATCCGGAATTGCTGGGCAAGCTGGACGCGGTGGCGGGGCGGGCGCTGCGCTGAGGCTGTATTGCGGGGTTCGCTCGTCCTTCGACAGGCTCAGGACGAGCGGTTGCGGGCTGGATGCCTGACTGAGGCTGCGGGCCGGGGGCGTTACTTCGCCGGGGTCCAGATCTGGCTCTGGCAGAAGGGGCCCCAGCATCCCTTGACCTCAAGCCCGGCATTGGTGCGCTTGACGATCGACCGATAGGTCTTGCCGCTGCGCGGATCATAGATCTGGCCGCGCCAGTCGGCCTTGGCCGCGGTAAAGCCGGTCAGGATGTTCATCCCCTCGATCGGCCGGGTGCGCTTGGCCGGATCGGGATTATTGGTGTCCTTGGCGTTTTTCGGCGCCTTGGGATCAAGGATTTTGGCGATGCGGCCGCACAGCGACGTGCCGCAGGGCGCGATTTCGACCATGGCGTTGTTGCCCGGGGTCAGCCAGCGCCCCGTGATTGCCTGCGGGGCCGCCGCGACGGCCGGCGTGGTCAGAAGGATCGTCGCCGTCAGAATCGCCATGGCCCGCATGATGCACTCCCCAGAAGTTTCAGCGGGTTAGGCCAGCGGCTTGGGGCGGAATTGTGGCCGGGCGGGGAAAAATCGGCGCGGCCGGCGGTGCATCCTTCGACAGGTTCAGGATGAGCGGCACCGGGCCTGCTGCCAATCATCCGTGCTCCCGCTTTGGCGGAAGCACGGGGAGCGCCGCCCCGGCCCGAAGACCGGGGCGACAGCGTCAGCGATCAGGCCGCCAGCTTGCGCAGGACGTAGTGCAGGATGCCGCCGTTCAGGAAATAATCCAGTTCGTTGGCGGTATCGATGCGGCACTTGGCATGGAAGGTCGCGTTGGTGCCGTCCGCGCGGGTGACGATCACCTCGACATCCTGACGCGGCGACAGGGTGGCGACGCCGCGGATGGTGAAGCGTTCATCGCCCTTCAGCCCCAGCGTCTCGCGGCTGGTGCCCTCAGCGAACTGAAGCGGCAGGACGCCCATGCCGACCAGGTTCGAGCGGTGGATGCGCTCGAAGCTCTCCGCGATGACGGCGCGCACGCCCAGCAGGTTCGTGCCCTTTGCCGCCCAGTCGCGCGACGAACCGGTGCCATATTCCTTGCCAGCGATCACGACCAGCGGCGTGCCGTCGGCCTTGTGCCGCATGGCGGCGTCATAGATCGGCATGACCTCGCCATTGTAATGCGTCATGCCGCCTTCGATGCCGGGCACCATTTCGTTCTTGATGCGGATATTGGCAAAGGTGCCGCGCATCATCACTTCATGGTTGCCGCGGCGCGCGCCATAGGAGTTGAAGTCCGCCTTGGCCACCTGATGCGACTGAAGGAACAGGCCCGCCGGGCTGTCCGCCTTGATGCTGCCCGCCGGGCTGATGTGATCGGTGGTGATCGAATCGGCCAGGATGGCGAGCGGCTTTGCCTCGATGATGTCCGCGACCGGCGCCGGGGTCATCGTCATCCCTTCGAAATAAGGCGGGTTGGCGATGTAGGTCGAACCGGCGCGCCAGTTATAGGTGCCCGATCCTTCGACACTGATCTTCTGCCAGTGCGCGTCGCCGGCATAGACATTGCCATAGCGATTGCGGAACATCGCATCGTCGATGTTCGCAGCGACGGTCAGCGCGACCTCTTCATTGGTCGGCCAGATGTCCTTCAGATAGACGGGGCCGTTGGTGCCTTCGCCGATCGGGGTTTCGGTAATGTCCTCGGTCACCGTGCCCTTCAACGCATAGGCGACGACCAGCGGCGGCGATGCGAGGAAGTTGGCGCGCACGTCGGGCGACACGCGCCCTTCGAAATTGCGGTTGCCCGACAGGACGCTGGCGGCGACGATGTTGTTGCCGTTGATCGCCCGGCTGATCGGTTCGGCCAGCGGGCCGGAATTGCCGATACAGGTGGTGCAGCCATAGCCGACCAGGTTGAAGCCGACCGCGTCCAGTTCCGCCTGAAGCCCGGACTTGACCAGATAGTCGGTCACGACCTGCGACCCCGGTGCCAGCGAGGTCTTGACCCACGGCATCGGCTTCAGCCCCAGCGCGTTCGCCTTTTTCGCGACCAGGCCGGCGGCGACCAGCACCGACGGGTTGGACGTGTTGGTGCACGAGGTGATCGCGGCGATGACGACGTCGCCGTCGCCGATGTCATGGTCGCGGCCCTCGACCGGCGTGCGTTCGGCAGCGGCCTTTTTGTAGACGGCCGACAGGTCGCCGTTGAACACGTCATCGACATTTTCCAGGCTGACCCGGTCCTGCGGACGCTTTGGCCCGGCAAGGCTGGCGGTGACGGTGCCCATGTCGAGTTCGAGCGTATCAGTGAAGACGGGGTCCACCGCATCCGCCTCGCGCCACAGGCCCTGCGCCTTGGCATAACCTTCGACCAGCGCCACGGTCGCTTCGTCACGGCCGGTGAGGCGCAGATAGTCCATCGTCTTGCCGTCGATCGGGAAGAAGCCGCAGGTGGCGCCATATTCCGGTGCCATGTTGGCGATGGTCGCACGGTCGGCGAGGCTCATCGAATCGAGGCCGGGGCCGTAAAATTCGACGAAGCGGCCGACCACGCCCTTGGCGCGCAGCATCTGCGTGACGGTCAGCACCAGATCGGTGGCGGTGATGCCTTCGCGCAGCTTGCCAGTCAGCTTGAAGCCGACGACTTCGGGGATCAGCATCGAAACGGGCTGGCCCAGCATCGCGGCCTCTGCCTCGATCCCGCCGACGCCCCAGCCGAGCACGCCCAACCCGTTGATCATCGTGGTGTGGCTGTCGGTGCCGACACAGGTGTCCGGATAGGCGATGATCGCACCATCAGTGGCGGTGGAGGACCAGACGGCGTCCGCGATATATTCCAGGTTCACCTGATGGCAGATGCCGGTGCCGGGGGGCACGACCTTGAAATTGTCGAGCGCCTTCGACCCCCATTTCAGGAATTCGTAGCGTTCGGAATTGCGGCTGTATTCCAGCTCGACATTGTCCTCGAACGCCTTGGGCGTGCCGAATTCGTCGACCATCACCGAATGGTCGATGACCAGGTGGACGGGGACCAGCGGATTGATCTTGGCCGCATCGCCGCCCAGTTTGGTGATCGCATCGCGCATCGCCGCCAGATCGACGACGCAGGGCACGCCGGTGAAATCCTGCATCAGCACGCGGGCCGGGCGATACTGTATTTCCCGTTCCGGCGCGTTGGGGTTCTGCTGCCAGTCGACGATCGCCTGCGCATCGTCGGTCGTGACGGTCACGCCGTCTTCGAAGCGGAGCATGTTTTCCAGCAGCACCTTCATCGAAAAGGGCAGCCGGCTGATATCGCCCAGCTTTGCCGCCGCCTTGGGCAGCGAGAAATAGGTGTAGGTCTTGCCTGCGACAGTCAGGCTGTCACGGGTGCCGAGCGTATCCTGGCCGATGGCGGTCATGCGCGTCCTTCCAAAGTTCATTGTGCCGGGCGGCAGGGGGCGGCGGCTGGCCACCCGGTCCCTTGTCATCCACCGCCCGTGCAGATGGAGTCCTGTCTATGCCGGGCGGCGGATAGCAAGGGTTGGGGCGGCGGAAAAGCCCGTGATGGTGCATTGCGTTATTCATTCTGCCGTTCGCCCATCGAGCGCTGGATTTTCAAGTCGATTCGCGGCAGTCTTTGCAGCCGGGAGGTGGGATGTGGCCAGCTGGATCGACCGGATTACCGGCGCCAACCGCATCACGCGTGTCCTCGACGTGTGCCGGGAAGAAATCCTGGCGCGCGGGGCGGCGATGATCAGCTATCATTTTGCCGCCGCGTTCGGATCGCAGACCGGGGACAAGGTGATCCTTTCCCAGTTCGGGTTCCCCGAACCCTGGATCGAACGCTATCGCGACGCCGATTTCCGGCGTCACGATCCGGTGACCGAGTTCATCATGCAGGCCGGCCGGCCGATGCGGTGGGATGCGGCAACCGCGGCCCAGACGCTGGATGCGGATCAGCAGGCGTTTCTTGACGCATTCAGGGCGCTGGGGGTGCCCGCAGGCGTCGGCATCCCGCTGTTCGGGCCGAATGGCCGCGATGCCTATTGCGGGATCGGGTTCGACCGGGACCTGGTGCCGGATGACCGGATGATGATCGGCCGGATGGTGGCCATCGCCCAGATGGGCCATCGCCGTGTCGTCGAACTGCTGACCGACCGGGGCGAGGAGCCGGTGCGGGTATCCGCGCGGGAAAGCGAAGTGTTGCACTGGATGGCGCGGGGCAAATCCAATGCCGACATCGCGGTCATCCTGGGCCTGTCCCCCGCCACGGTCGATACGTTCGTCCGGCGCCTTTATGACAAGCTGGGCGTCAACGACCGGATCAGCGCGATCGTCCGCGCACTAAGCGAGGGGCTGGTGCGGGTCTGACGGCGCAGATCAATCCGCGAACGGATCGCGGACCAGGATCGTGTCCTGCCGTTCCGGGCTGGTCGAGACGAGCGCCACGGGGCATTGGATCAGTTCCTCGATCCGGCGGACATATTTGATCGCCTGCGCCGGCAGCTGTGCCCAGCTGCGCGCACCGGCGGTCGATTCGTGCCAGCCGGGCATGGTTTCATAGACCGGCTCCACCGCCGCCTGATCCGCGGCATGGGCGGGGAAATGGTCCAGCACTTCGCCATTCAGGCGATAGCCGGTGCAGATGCGGATTTCATCGAAGCCGTCGAGCACGTCGAGCTTGGTCAGCGCGATGCCGGTCACGCCGCTGACCGCGACGGATTGACGGACCAGCACGGCGTCGAACCAGCCGCAGCGGCGCTTGCGCCCGGTGACGGTCCCGAATTCGTGCCCGCGCACGCCCAGCCGCTCGCCGGTTTCATCCTCAAGCTCGGTGGGGAAGGGGCCGGAGCCGACGCGCGTCGTATATGCCTTTGCGATGCCCAGCACGAAGCCGACGGCCGACGGGCCAAGGCCCGATCCGCCCGCCGCCGTACCGGCGATGGTGTTGGAGGAGGTGACGAAGGGATAGGTGCCGTGGTCGATGTCGAGCAGTACGCCCTGTGCCCCCTCGAACAGGATCCGCTTGCCCGCCGCCCGCGCCTCGGCCAGCATTTTCCATACCGGACGGGCATAGGGCAGGACGAACCCGGCGATTTCCTTGAGCGCGGCGATCAGTTCGGCCCGGTCGACGGGCGCGACGCCAAACCCGGCGCGCAGTGCGTCGTGATGCGCGCACAGCCGGTCGAGCTGGGGATCCAGGCTGTCCAGATGGGCCAGATCGCACACCCGGATCGCGCGGCGGCCGACCTTGTCCTCATAGGCCGGGCCGATGCCGCGCCGGGTGGTGCCGATCTTGCCAGCGCCGCTCGCATCCTCGCGCATCGCATCCAGATCGCGGTGGAACGGCAGGATCAGCGCGCAATTGTCAGCGATCATCAGCGTATCGGGCGAAATCGCCACGCCCTGTCCGCGCAGCTTTTCCACCTCTGCCTTCAGCGCCCAGGGATCGAGCACGACGCCGTTGCCGATGACACTGGGCGTGCCGCGCACGATGCCGGAGGGGAGCAGCGACAGCTTGTACACGCTGTCGCCGACGACCAGGGTGTGGCCGGCATTGTGCCCGCCCTGAAACCGAACGACGACATCGGCGCGTTCCGCCAGCCAGTCGACGATCTTGCCCTTGCCCTCGTCGCCCCATTGAGCGCCGATCACTGCGACATTGGCCACGGCTGAGAACCCTTGTTCAGATGAAGGAAAACCGGGTGCGCCCTAGGCGCTGGGCGCGCTGGCGTCCACCCCCCGTTCGGCAGCGGCGTCCAGCGTGGCGCGAAGGGCGCGGGCCAGTTCGACAATGCCGAAGGGTTTGGCCAGCAGCCGCGTCTCGCCCCAGGGGCCGTCACCGCCCGGTTCGACGGCATCCCGGTCATAGCCGCTGGTGAACAGCACGGGCAGGCCCGGCAGATGTTCTACCGCAGCGGCAGCGAGCGCGCGGCCGCCCATGTCGGGCATCACCATGTCGGTGAACAGCAGCGATGGCCGCAGGCCCGATTCGATCAGCGCCAGCGCAGTGCGTCCGTCGGTTGCCTCGTGCACCCGGTAGCCCAGCGAGACGAGCGCATCGAGCGAAAGCGAGCGCACGCGCTGTTCATCCTCGACCAGCAGGACCGATTCGCCGGGAATGGCCATGGGCATCGCCGCCGGATCCGCCGGGCCGGCGTCGCGGCCGGACGCAACCGTGCCAAGGGGCGCGCGCGGCAGGATCAGGACGACGCGCGTCCCTTGACCCAGCGCGCTTTCGATGCGGACCGATCCCCCCGACTGGCGGGCAAAACCGAAAATCTGGCTGAGGCCGAGGCCGGTGCCCTTACCCACCGCCTTGGTCGTGAAAAAGGGTTCGAACGCGCGTTCGATGACTTCGGGCGCCATGCCGCTGCCGGTATCGGCAACCGCCAATTCGATATAGTCGCCGGGTGTCACCTGCCACAGATCGGCGGCTGCAGCGTCGAGCGTCGAGTTGGCGCACGCAAGCGTCACCGTGCCGCCGCCCGGCATGGCGTCGCGCGCATTGACGCACAGGTTGAGCAGCGCGTTTTCCAGCTCGCCCGGATCGGCCAGCGCCGGCCACAGATTGCGGCCGAGCTGCGTCCTGACCCGCACCGTTTCGCCAAGCGTGCGGTTGAGCATGTCGGTCATCCCGGCGATCAGCGCGCCGGGATCGATCAGCTTTGGCGCCAGCGGCGACCGGCGGGCAAAGGCAAGCAGCCGCTGGGTCAGCGCGGCGGCGCGTTCGGCACCGTCACGCGCGGCCTGGACATAGCGGCCGACATCCCGTTCGCCGGTGGCAAGCCGCCGTTCGAGCAGGTCGAGCCCGCCGATCACCACGGCCAGCATATTGTTGAAATCATGCGCGATGCCGCCCGTCAGCTGGCCCACCGCCTCCATCTTCTGCGCCTGGCGCAGCTGTTCCTCGGCCGCCATCAGCTGGCGCGTGCGTTCCTCGATCAGCCGTTCCAGATCCTCGCGCGAGCGGGCAAGCACTTCGCGGGCGTCGACGATTTCCTGAATGTCGGTGCAGGTGCCGAACCAGCGGGTGATCCGCCCCTGGTCATCGCGTACGGGCGCGGCGCGGCCCAGCACCCAGCGATAGGTGCCGCTGCGATGGCGCAGGCGATATTCGATGCGGTAGGGCGCGCCGGTATCAAGGCTGTGCCGCCAGCGTTCCCATGCCCGCGGCTGATCGTCGGGATGGAACAGGTCCGACCAGCCTGCGCCGTCGGTCGAGCCGGCGGGGACGCCGGTGAAATCATACCAGCGGTCGTTGAAATAATCGTGATGGCCGTCGGCGCGGGTCGACCAGACCATCGGGTCGATCGAATTGGCGATGGCGCGGAACTTTGCCTCGCTTTCGCGCAGCGCCTCGACCGCCTCGGCGCGCTCGACCGCATCCCAGCTGGTTTCGGCCACGGCGAGCAGCAGCGCGATCTCGTCCTCGGTCCAGTCGCGGGGCTGGGCGCTGCTGACATAGAGGCTGGCGACCCATTGGCCGTTGCGCATCAGGGGTACGGCAATGCCCGCAGGCGACATCCGGGCGGTGCGCGTTTCGGCGTGTTCGGGTTCCATCGCGGCGTTGCGGATCGCAACCACCTGTCCACTCCGGAACCGGTCGAGCACGGGGCCGCTGAGGATGTCAGACGGAATCGGGCCAAGCAGGGGCGGAAGCGCGCCGTTGGTCCAGCAACTGACGAAATCGAGCGACCCCGCATTGCCCGGCCTGATCATGCCGGCGCGGTCGGCCTGCACCTGATTGCCGGTCGCGGCGACCGTGATTTCCAGCACCGTGGCGGGATCGCGGGCAGAGCGCAGCCTGGCGTCGAGATCGGCAAGAAAGCTGCGTGTGCGGATCGCGGCCTCAAGGTTGCTGGCATTTTCGCGGGCGGTCCGTTCGGCAGCCGCCCGATCGGTAATGTCCTGTGCCTGAATGAAGATGCCGGTAACCTGGCCGTCCGCACCGCGAACCGGCTGGAACACGAAATCCAGGGTGCGCTCTTCCGGCTGCTGATCCGGGCCGCGCTGCAGCGTGACCGGTGTGCGTTCGGCGCGATACGGAATGCCGGTCGCATAGACCTGGTCCAGAATGGCGACAAAACCCTGTTCCGCCACTTCGGGCAGAGCGGCGGCGACCGGCATTCCGATGATCGCGCTGCGCCCGACCAGTTCGAAATAGGCCTGGTTGGCGATTTCAAAGACATGATCCGGGCCGGACAGGATGGCGATGGCCCCCGGCGCCTGTTCGAACAGGTCGCGCAGCCGCTCGATCTCTGATGACCGGCGACGGCGCATCAGCACCTGTTCAGTCGTTTCGTTCCCCTGATTGAAGATGCCGACGATGTTGCCGCTGTCGTCGCGGATCGGCGTCAGGCTGTAGTTCCAGTAGGTTTCCGTCGGCACCCCGCCGCGTTCGAGCATCAGAAGCTGGTCGAACGTCGAAAAACCCTCGCCCGTTTCCAGGACGATGCGGAACTGGGGTTCGATCGCGTCCCAGATGTCGTGCCAGACCTGTGCCGCAGGCATTCCGATGCAGTCGGGGTGGCGATCGCCGGGAATGAACGCCCAGGCGTCGTTGTAGAGCAGCCGAAGGTCCGGCCCCCAATAGATCGCGGTCGGAAATGTCGACCCCAATGCCAGCCCGAGCGTGATTCGCAGCGCCTGGGGCCAGTGTTCAATGGGCCCCAATGACGTCGACGACCAGTCGATCGCACGGATGCGCTGGGCCATATCCCCGCCATGGTCAAGAAAGCGCATCCCCATCCCCCCTGCGATGGGGGTGGCGCGAGCCGGTGTCAACCGCTCGACAGGCGGTGTGGAGCAGCTATGTCAGAGAGATAGCAGGATCGAGGAGAGGATCGCATGAAGCTGGCAAGCCTGAAGCAGGGCCGTGACGGACGGCTGGTCGTCGTTTCGGACGATCTGGCATGGTGCGCCGATGCCGGACATATCGCCCCAACGCTGCAGGCGGCGCTGGACCAATGGGACCGGGTCGAGGGTGATCTTCGCAACCTGGCCACCGACCTGGCGCATGAGGCGATCCCGATGATGCGCTTTCACGAACGGCAGGCGGCGTCGCCGCTGCCGCGCGCCTATCAATGGGCGGACGGCAGCGCCTATGTGAACCATGTCGCGCTGGTGCGGCAGGCGCGGGGCGCGGAAATGCCGGACAGTTTCTGGCACGACCCGTTGATGTATCAGGGCGGCAGCGACGGATTTCTGGCGCCGCGCGACCCCATTCCGCTGAAGGACGAAGCCTGGGGCTGCGATCTTGAGGCAGAGGTGGTGGTGGTGACCGGCGACGTGCCGATGGGCGCGACCCGTGAGGAGGCGCTGGCGGCGATCCGGCTGGTCGGGCTGACCAACGATGTGTCGCTGCGCGGCCTGATCCCCGGCGAACTGGCCAAGGGATTCGGATTTTTCCAGTCCAAGCCGGCCAGCGCCATGTCGCCGGTGTTCGTCACCCCCGATGCGCTGGGCAATTGGTGGCGGGACGGCAAGCTGCACCGCCAGCTGATGGTCGACCTGAACGGTCAGCCGTTCGGCCGCGCACAGGCGGGCGAGGACATGACGTTCGATTTCGGCACGCTGATCGCCCATGCGGCGCGGACGCGCGCGCTGGGTGCGGGCACGATCATCGGATCGGGCACGGTGTCCAACCGCGACGCGGATGGCGGGCCGGGCAAGCCGATTGCGGAGGGCGGCCATGGCTATAGCTGCATCGCCGAGGTGCGGACGGTGGAAACGATCCTGCGCGGTGCGGCGGAAACGCCGTTCCTGAAACCCGGCGACACGGTGCGCATCTGGGCCGAGGATGATCGGCACCACCCGATATTCGGCGTGATCGAACAGACGGTGGTCGCGGCCTGAAAGCCGGCGGGGCGGGCAGCGAGCGTGCGTTAGCGGAGTAATTCACCCGGTTGCGTTCGGGCGCGGGTCGGTTAGGCTGAGGTCATCCACCGATTTGCCGGGAGTAACCGAGTTGAGCCGCCATGCCCTTTGCCTGTCCCTGTTGCTGGGTGCCGCCATGCCGATGAGCGCGATGGCCCAGACTGCAGCTGCGCCTGCCGCCGCCGCGCCTGCTGCTGCGGTCGATCCGGCGCCGCTGCTGACCGAATGGACCGGGCCGTATAACGGCGTGCCGCCGTGGAGCCAAGTCAAGCCCGCCATGTTCCCGGCCGCGTTCGAACAGGCAATGGCCAATGCGCGCAAGGAGTTTGCCGCGATCCGCGACAATCCGGCCGCGCCGACATTCGCCAACACGATCGAGGCACAGGAAAAGTCCGGCGAGCAGATGAGCCGCCTGTTCGCGGTCTGGGGCGTCTATCAGTCGAACCTGGCCAGCCCGGAAGTGCAGGCCATCGCCCGCGAATGGAGCCCGAAGCTGTCGGCGTTCTTCAGCGAGCTGAGCTTGGACCCCAAGATGTTCGCGCGGGTGAAGGCGGTGTACGACAACCGCGCCTCTGCCGGGCTGAACGCGCAGCAGATGCGCCTGCTGGAGCGCAGCTATCGCGATTACGTGACCTCTGGCGCGCTGCTGGACGAGGCGCAGAAGACCAAGGTCAAGGCGATCAATCAGGCGCTGGCCAAGGCGTTCACCGATTTCGGCAGCAAGGTGCTGAAGGACGAGGAAACTGCGATCCTGGTCACCAGCGAGGCGGAGCTGGCCGGACTGCCCGACAGTTTCAAGGCGTCGCTGGCCGAAGAGGCCAAGGCGATGGGCAAGACGGGATGGGCGATCAAGAACACCCGGTCGTCGGTTCAGCCTTTGCTGATGTACGGCACCAATCGCGACCTGCGCCGCCGGGTCTATACCGCGTTCATCAATCGCGGCGACAATGGCGATGCCAATGACACCAATGCAACCATCGCCGAAATCCTGAAGCTGCGTCAGGAGCGGGCCGTCATCCTGGGGTTCAAGACGCACGCCCATTTCCGCATGGACGACACCATGGCGGAAACGCCGGAAAACGCCATGAAGCTGATGATGGCAGTCTGGCCTGCCGCCGTCGCGCGCGTGAAACAGGAGGTCGCCGACATGCAGGCGGTGGCCGACAAGGAAGGCGCGAAGATCACCATCGAGCCATGGGATTACCGCTTTTACGCCGAGAAGGTGCGCAAGGCGAAATACGACCTGGATGAGAGCGAGGTGAAGCCGTACCTTGAGCTCAATAACATGGTCGATGCCATGTTCTGGTCGGCCAACCGGCTCTATGGCCTGGAGTTCAAGGAGAATACCGGCACCATTCCGGTGTTCGAGCCCAATGTTCGCACGTTCGAGGTGCGGCGCGAGGGCAAGATCGTCGGCATCTTCTACCTCGACAATTTCGCGCGGGCGGGCAAGCGGTCCGGCGCCTGGGCGACCAGCTATCGCGGCGCATCCGGCCTGACCGGGGAGACGATCCGGCTGGGGTCGAACAACAACAATTTCACCAAGGGCGCGGCGGGCGAACCGACGTTGATCAGCGTGGATGACGCATCCACCCTGTTCCACGAATTCGGCCATGCCATCCACGGGTTCCTGACCAATGTCTATTATCCCGGCCTGTCGGGGACGCCGCGCGATTTCGTGGAATATCCCAGCCAGGTGAACGAAAACTGGCTGCTGACCCGCGAGGTGCTCGACCGATTCGCCAAGCATTACAAAACGGGCGAACCCATGCCGCAGGCGCTGGTCGACAAGATCGAGGCATCGAGCACGTTCAATCAGGGGTTCGACACGGTCGAATATCTGTCCAGCGCGATCGTCGACATGAAGCTGCATGACCGCACGACGCCGGTGACCGACCCGGATGCGTTCGAGCGCGACACGCTGACGCAGCTGGGGATGCCAAAGGAGATCGTGATGCGGCACCGCCTGCCGCAGTTCAATCACCTGTTTTCGTCCGACGCCTATTCGGCGGGCTATTACAGCTATCTGTGGTCGGAAACGATGGACGCCGACACCTGGGCCCTGTTCGAGGAAAAGGGCGTGTGGGACAAGGCGACGGCCGACAAGTTCCGCGAGACGTTGCTGTCCACCGGCAACGAGACGGACCGCAAGGCCGCATATCGCGCGTTCCGTGGCCGCGATCCGGATGTGAAGGCACTGTTCAAGCGCCGCGGCTTTCCCACCGAATAAGCGGCGGGAACGAAAAAAAAGGGGGCCGGAAGCGGGTTGCTTCCGGCCCCCTTTCTATCGGGCGTTGCCCCCGCTTTTTACATCCGGCCGCGCAGCGACAGGCCGATGATGCGGGGTTCGTTGACGAAGGCGGTGTTGTTGTTGAAATCGATGCCGCCCTTCACATTCTTGGCATCGAGGATGTTGCGGGCAAAGGCGGCAACCTCGAAGCTGCCGTCCTGCTTGGCGTACCCGACGCGCAGGCCGCCCTCCCACTGGTCGTTCGCGAAAAATTCGCGCGACTGATAGAGGAAGAAATTCGTGTAGCCCTGATACGCCCAGTCCGTGAAGGCGAACAGTTCGCCGCCATTGCCGACCGGGATCGAATAGCGGGCGGTGATGTCCGCAATCCATTCCGGCGCGTTGGGGAAGGGATTGCCATCGACCAGCGCGCGGGTGCTGCCGCCGATGCTGACGGTCGGATCAGTGACGGTGCACTGGGCACAGATGCCGACAGCCAGCGTGTCGTCCTGAATCTTCGTATCGTTGTAGCTGACCCCGCCGGTCAGCACGAAGTTGGGCGTGACGCGCACTTCGCTGTCGAATTCAAAGCCCCATGCCTTGCCCTGATCGGCATTGACCAGCTGAATGAGGTTGCCCGCGCCGCCAACGGCGGTGAACTGCGGATCATTGACGGTGTAGGTGAACACCGCACCGTTCAGGCGGACGCGGCGGTCGAACAGCTCGGACTTGAAGCCGCCTTCGAACGACAGGATCGTTTCCGACCGCGCGACCGAGGGAGCGGCGAAGAACGCGACGTCGCGGCCCTGGATCGTCGGTGCGCGGAAGCCGTCGGCCACCCGGGCATAGACGCTGAACGACGGGGTCAGGTCGTACATCGCGCTGACGTCCCAGCTGACCCGTTCGTCGCCGACTTCGCGGTCATTGGCGGGCGAGCCGCCGACGACGCTGAACTGCTTGTCATCTTCGGTATAGCGGGCGCCCGCCGTCACCTTGAACGCGTCGGTCAGCTGATAGGTCGCCTGGCCGAAGGCGGCCCAGCTCTGGTTCTTGTGCCGCACCAGCGTGGGGGGTGGGAAGCTGAACCCCTCGGTCAGGACGGTGAAGTCGCTGTCGAAGAAGAAGGCGCCGACCTGCCAAGCGAGCGGGCCAGCGGTGTCGCTGGCCAGGCGCACTTCCTGCGTCCACTGGTCAAGGTCGATCGAATCCTGCGTGTCCGACGGGAAGGGGATGAAGCCCGGCCCGGTGACGAGGTTGCCGCCGTCCACATCGGCGCGGCTGCGGCCGTTGACGGTTTCATAGGCGGTGATCGAGGTCAGCGTCGCGCCGCCGAATTCATAATCCATGCGCAGCGAGCTGCCCCAGCCCTTGTACCGCTGCTTGTTGCCGCCGCCGGCATCCAGCGCCACTTCGTCGCGCTTGAAATTGCCATTGAGGTCGTTGTCGCCGGGGCCAAGGATGTTGGCGCGGAAGATTGCCGCCGCGCCAGCGCCGTTGAAGTCGCGGAAATGGACATTGGCCAGCGCGCGGAACCGGTCGCCCGGCGTGAACAGCAACTGGGCGCGGCCCGCCACTTCGTCATAGGCGCCGTAAGCGTCGTCCTGGCCGGTGAACGTGTTGTCGATCCAGTTGCCGCGATGCTGATACAGGCCCGACACGCGGATCGAGAGCACGTCCTGGACCAGCGGCACGCCGACGCCGAAATCGCCGCTGAGCGTGCCGTAGCTGCCATAGGACAGCGAGCCTTGCGCGCTGAGTTCATTGCCCGGCTTGACCGTGTCGAACTTGATGATGCCGGCCGGCGTGTTGCGGCCGAACAGCGTGCCCTGCGGCCCGCGCAGCACCTCGACCCGCTCCACGTCGAACACCGGTGAGGATTTCAGGGCGACGTTTTCGAGGACAACCTCGTCCATGATGACCGACACCGGCTGCGATGCGGCCAGATCGAAATCGGTGTTGCCAAGGCCGCGGATGTAGAAGCGCGGCGCGACGCGGCCGTTCGAGCTTTCGGCGAACAGGCCGGGGACGCGCGTGGCCAGCGCGGTGATGTCGTTGCCCGAATCGAAAATCGTCTGAAGCCGGTCCTGATCCAGCGTCGCGACCGATACCGGCACGTCCTGGATATTCTCGCTGCGGCGCTGGGCGGTGACGACGATATCGGTCAGCTGGCCGTCATCTGCAGGCGCGTCCTGTGCCAGGGCAGGTGAGGCTGCGGCAATGGCGGCGAGTACCGATGCGGTGCGGACGAACGTCGCCCGAGAAAGCGTGAAGCGTGCCATTGAATCCCCCGGGTGCAATCTGATCCGGCCGCGCCCTGTCTGGTCGGGCGCGGCCGGATGGCGGCATGGTAGCATCCACTCCTGCGGCATGGCGATTATTGCTTCGCCTGGCGGTGCCGTTGCCAAAAAACAGTCATGTTGGCGAGGGGGGATGACAGGATTGCGACAGGGACGGAAACGATCCTGCGCTGCCTGTGGCTTTCGCGCATCATCCGTTCTTTTGCGCGGACGGGCATTGCTGACGCTCGCCAAGCGGCTTGAAATAAAATAACAAGCAAGCCAGCGAGTCCCGGCAGGCAGCCGGCAATGGGAGAGACAATGACTGACGAGCGCCCCGGCGCCAATCGGCCCGCCCTGCACCTGCACGTGCCGGAACCCAAGTTCCGGCCGGGTGACGCGGTCGATTTTGCCGATGTCGATGTGCCCCCGGCGGGCAGTGCGCCCCGGCCGGACAGCGCCGCCGCCGCCGATACGTTCCACGACCTGGCCTTTACCCTGATCCGGGTGCTGGACGAACAGGGTCAGGCGGTCGGCCCGTGGAACCCGCGCCTGTCGCCGGACGCGCTGCGCCGGATGCTGCGCCTGATGGCGCTGACCCGCGCGTTCGACGAGCGGATGTTCCGCGCCCAGCGGCAGGGCAAGACCAGTTTCTACATGAAGTGCACGGGCGAGGAGGCGGTGTCGATCGCCGCCGCCATGGCGCTGGCCGCCGACGACATGTGCTTTCCCAGCTATCGCCAGCAGGGCATCCTGATCACGCGCGGCTACAGCCTGGTCGAGATGATGAACCAGATCTATTCGAACCGGGGCGACAAGCTGCAGGGGAAGCAGCTGCCGATCATGTATTCCAGCCGCGAGCACAGTTTCTTTTCGATCAGCGGCAACCTGACCACCCAATATCCGCAGGCGGTCGGCTGGGCGATGGCCAGCGCGGCCAAGGGCGACAGCCGCATTGCCGCCACCTGGTGCGGCGAAGGATCGACGGCGGAGGGCGATTTCCATTCCGCCTGCACCTTTGCCAGCGTCTATCGCGCGCCGGTCATCCTGAACATCGTCAACAACCAGTGGGCGATTTCCAGCTTTTCGGGCTTTGCCGGGGCAGAGGCGACAACCTTTGCCGCGCGGGCCGTGGGCTATGGCATCGCCGGCCTTCGCGTCGACGGCAATGATGCGCTGGCCGTCTATGCCGCCACGCAATGGGCGGCAGAGCGGGCGCGGACCAATCAGGGCCCGACGCTGATCGAGCATTTCACCTATCGCGCCGAGGGACATTCCACGTCGGATGACCCCAGCCAGTATCGCAGCGCGCAGGAGGCCAGCGAATGGCCGCTGGGCGATCCCATCGCGCGGCTGAAGGCGCATCTGATCGCCATTGGCGAATGGGATGACGAACGCCACGCCGCCATGGACCTGGAACTGGCCGAGGAAGTGAAGCGGGCGCAGAAGGAAGCGGAGGCCAACGGCATCCTGGGCCATGGCCTGCACCAGCCGCTCGACACGCTGTTCGACGGGGTGTTCGAGGAAATGCCCTGGCACCTGAAGGAGCAGCAGGCACAGATGCTGGCCGAGGAAGAGGAAAGCGGGCGGCCATGGGCACGGAAATGAGCGAACCGATGGAGCGCATCGCCCCGACCGAGGGCGACAGCGCGCGCATGAACATGATCCAGGCGATTAATTCCGCCATGGACGTGATGATGGCGCGCGATCCGAACGTGATCGTGATGGGCGAGGATGTCGGCTATTTCGGCGGCGTGTTTCGTGCAACCGCCGGATTGCAGGCCAAATTCGGCAAGACGCGGGTGTTCGACACCCCGATCACCGAATGCGGCATCATCGGCGTCGCCATCGGCATGGGTGCCTATGGCCTGCGCCCGGTGCCGGAGATCCAGTTCGCCGATTATATCTATCCCGCGCTGGACCAGCTGGTCAGCGAGGCGGCGCGACTGCGCTATCGTTCGGCCGGCGAATATGTCGCGCCGATCACGGTCCGCTCCCCCTTTGGCGGCGGGATTTTCGGCGGGCAGACGCACAGCCAGTCGCCCGAGGCGATCTTTACCCATATTTCGGGTGTGAAGACGGTCATTCCGTCCAACCCCTATGATGCCAAGGGGCTGTTGATCGCGGCGATCGAGGACAATGACCCGGTCGTGTTTTTCGAACCCAAGCGCATCTATAACGGCCCGTTCAACGGCCATTGGGATCGCCCGGCCAAGAACTGGTCGCAGCACCCGCTGGGCGAGGTGCCGACGGGATATTACAAGATCCCGCTGGGCAAGGCCGCGATCACGCGTGCGGGCGAGGCGGTGACCATCCTGTGTTACGGCACCATGGTCCATGTCGTTGCCGAGACGGTGGCAGAGATGGGCGTGGATGCAGAAATCGTCGATCTGCGTACCCTGTTGCCGCTGGATATCGAGACGATCGAGGCGTCGGTACAAAAGACCGGCCGCTGCATGATCGTGCACGAGGCGACGCGGACGCAGGGGTTCGGCGCGGAGCTTTCCGCGCTGGTCACCGAACGCTGCTTCTATCACCTGGAAGCACCGGTGATGCGCGTCACCGGTTTTGACACGCCCTATCCGCACAGCCTGGAATGGGCGTATTTCCCCGGCCCTGTCCGTATCGGCATGGCGCTCAAGAAATTGCTGAAGGACTGATCCCGCAATGGCTCGTTTCGAATTCCGCCTGCCCGATATCGGCGAAGGCATTGCCGAGGCCGAAATCGTCACCTGGCACGTCAAGGTCGGCGACGCCGTGGCCGAGGACCAGAGCCTGGCCGACATGATGACCGACAAGGCGACGGTCGAGATGGAAAGCCCGGTGGCGGGCACCGTCATCGCGCTGGCCGGCGAGGTTGGCGACATGGTGCCGATCGGATCCACGCTGGTCGTCATCGAGACGGCCGACGCGCAGGCAAGCGACGAAGCGCAGCGCGTGGCGATGGCCGAGGAGGTCGAGGAACAGCTTGGGGCGGAAACGCCGGGCGTTGAGGCTGAAAAGCCCTCTCCCCTTCAGGGGAGAGGGTTGGGAGAGGGGGATGTCTCACCGAGCGCATCGCCTGCGGAACCGCCCCTCTCCCCAGCCAACTCCCCTGAAGGGGAGAGGGAGCTTAAAGTGCTTGCATCGCCCGCCGTGCGGCAGCGGGCGCGCGAGCTGGGCGTCGACCTGTCCCAGGTGAAGCCCGCCGAGGGCGATCGCATCCGCCATGCCGATCTGGACGCGTTCCTGCGCTATGGTGCCGCGCAAGGCTATCACGCGCCCCATGCCAGCCGCGCGCGTGAGGACGAGGCGGTCAAGGTGATCGGGATGCGCCGCCGCATTGCCGAGAACATGGCCGCATCGAAGCGGGCGATCCCGCACTTCACCTATGTCGACGAGATCGACGTGACCGCGCTGGAGGCGATGCGCGCGGACCTGAACGCTAATCGCGGCGCGCGGCCCAAGCTGACCATGCTGCCGTTCCTGATCGTGGCGATTTACCGGACGATCCCGCAATTCCCGATGATCAATGCGCGCTATGACGACGAGGCGGGCGTGGTGACGCGCCATGGCCGCGTGCATCTGGGCATGGCGGCACAGACCGATGCGGGCCTGATGGTGCCGGTGATCCGCGATGCGCAGGACATGAATGTGTGGCAGCTGGCGAGCGAGATTGCGCGGCTGGCCGATGCGGCGCGGACCGGCAAGGCGAAGTCGGAGGAACTGAGCGGTTCCACCCTGACCGTCACCTCGCTGGGTCCGCTGGGCGGCATCGTGACCACGCCGGTGATCAACCGGCCCGAGGTCGCGATCATCGGGCCGAACAAGATTGTCGAGCGACCCGTGTTTGTCGGCGACGACATCGTGCGGGCCAAGCTGATGAACCTGTCGATCAGTTGCGACCACCGGGTGGTGGACGGGCATGATGCGGCCAGTTTCGTCGCGGCGATCAAGAAGCTGATCGAGACGCCGGTCCTGCTGTTCGCGGACTAAAGCGCCCCGGCCAGGTCGACCAGCGCGGTATCCAGGATGGCGGTGCCGGACAGATCGTCCGGCACGTCATTGGCGAAGGCGGAAAAGATCAAGCGGCGGCCGCTGCGGGTCAGCATCACGCCGGACAGGGCGCTGGTGGCATTGAGGCTGCCCGTCTTGGCAAAGATGCGTCCGTCCAGCGTCGTCCCGGCAAAGCGGCCCTTCAACGTGCCGTCGGTGCCGCCGACGGGCAGGCCGGCGAACCATGCCTGCCCCCAGGGCTGGGCATCGATCCAGCGCAGCAGGGTGGCGGTCCCGCGCGGGGTCATGCGGTTATAGGTCGACATGCCCGACCCGTCGGCAAAGTGAACCCCACGGGACGGCAGGCCCGCAGCGGCCAGCGTCGATTTCACCACCGCCAGTCCGTCGGCGACCGATCCCGTCCCGCCGATCCGCCCGATCCGGCGCAGCAGCAGATCGGCATGATGATTCTGGCTGTCCTTCAGGATCACCCCGATATCCTGCGCCAGCGGCGGCAGGTCGAGCGCGGCGAGCGGCGGCGCCTCGGCTGCTGCCGCCTCACCGGCATCGCGATAGCGTGAGCGCACGTCCCCCGTCACCCGGACGCCGCGTTCGGCCAGCATCCGGCGGAATGTCCATGCGGCATATTCCGCAGGATCGTCGATGCCGAGCCGCATCGTGCGGGGCGGGGCATCGGCGGCCATGGTGCCGATCAGGGTCAGCGTGCGGCCATGGACCGGCCGGTCGTAACCGATGTCGGTCGTGCCGGTCGCAGCCGTGACGATGCGGTTGTCGATGACGTACCAGCCATTGCCATCGACCAGCGCCGGGCCACCGGGCGGGCCGGGACGGATCGTGAGGACGGTTTCATTGTCGTCGAGGGTCAGCGCCGCGATGGCCGTGCCGGACCGGCTGGGGATGTTGTTCCAGCTCATCCCCGATGGCCAGCGTTCGTCGGGAAACCAGCTGGCATCGCCGATGATGTTGCGCACCCGCCGTGTCCGGGCGGCGACGGCATCGGCCAGCGCGGACAGGCAGTCGCTGACGCAATCGGGCGCGGCGGACAGGAACGGATCGCCGCGCCCCTCGATCACCACATCCTCACCCTCCATCCGAACGCGGGTACCGCCGCCGGGCAGGGGCCGGGTCAGGTCGCCCAGAGTGGCATAGGCGGTGGCGGTGATCGCGATCTTGGTATTGCTGGCCGGGATGAAGCGTTCATCCGGGCGGATCGCCACGATCTCTCGCCCCGCCTCGTCCAGCACCACCAGGCCGAAGCGTGGCCCCGGCCCCGCCTGTGCCAGCCGGGCGGCCACGCGATCCGCAACGGGCGTCTGCGCCGCCACGGGGGCGGCAAGGGCCAGCAACAGGAGCAGTGCGGCGCGGATCATGCGGTGCAGCATAGACACGGGACCGCCGAAGGAAAGCGCCCTTCGTGCTTAGTCGTCGATGCTGCGCCTGTTCGTCTCTGGCAGGAAGACAAGGCCGATCACGACCGTCGCGCTGGCAATGATCACCGGATACCACAGGCCAGCCACCACGCTGCCCGTCGCCGCCACCACTGCAAAGGCGATGGTGGGCAGGAAGCCGCCGAACCAGCCATTGCCGATATGATAGGGCAGCGACATGGACGTGTAGCGGATGCGCGTCGGGAACAATTCGACCAGCATCGCGGCGATCGGGCCATAGACCATGGTGACCAGCAGGACGAGCGCGGTCAGGATGGCGATGACCAGCGGCGTGTTCATCGCCGCCGGATCGGCCGAGGCGGGATAGCCAGCCGCATCCAGCGCGCTCTTCACCTGGGTCTGGAACGCCTTGATGCCCGCCGCCCGCGCCTCTGCCGTGGCAAGGCGGGCGGGATCGGGCGCGACGATGACGGTATCGCCCACCGCGATGCTGGCGATGGTGCCGGGGGCGGCGGCGACATTGGCATAGTTCAGCCCCGCCTTGGCGATATAGGCCTTGGCGATGTCGCAGCTGGTGCTGTCGAACTTGTTGCCGCCGACGGGATCAAACTGCGTCGAACATTCCGCGGCGTTCGCGGTGATGCTGACCGGCGCGCTGGCCTGAGCCGCGGCCAGCGCCGGGTTGGCCGCGCCGATCAGCGCGCCGAACACCGGGAAATAGCTGATCGCCGCCAGGGCACAGCCCGCAAGGATGATCGGCTTTCGCCCGATCCGGTCGCTGAGCCAGCCGAAGAAGATGAAGAAGGGCGTGCCGATCGCCAGCGCCACCGCGATCAGGATGTTGGCGGTCGCGCCATCGACGCGCAGCACCTTTTCCAGAAAGAACAGCGCATAGAATTGGCCGGTGTACCAGACCACCGCCTGGCCCGCGACCGCGCCGAACAGCGCGACCAGCACCCATTTCAGATTGCCCCAGCGGGCGAACGCTTCGGTCAGCGGCGCCTTTGACGTGGTGCCTTCCTCCTTCATCTTCTGGAAAACCGGGCTTTCCGACAATTGCAGCCGGATCCAGATCGACACGGCGAGCAGCGCCATCGAGATGATGAAGGGCAGACGCCAGCCCCAGTCGCGGAAGGCTTCTTCGCCCATCAGCGTTCGCAGGCCGATGACGACGAGCAGCGCGGCGAACAGGCCCATCGTTGCCGTCGTCTGAATCCAGCTGGTGTACAGGCCGCGTTTGTTGTTGGGCGCGTGCTCCGCCACATAGGTGGCCGCGCCGCCATATTCGCCGCCGAGGGCCAGCCCCTGAACCAGCCGCAGGCTGACGAGGATGATCGGGGCGGCAACGCCGATGCTGGCATAGCTGGGCAACAGGCCGACGGCAAAGGTGGACAGGCCCATCAGGCCCATCGTCACCAGAAACGTGTTCTTGCGCCCGACAATGTCGCCGATCCGGCCAAAGACGAGCGCGCCGAACGGCCGCACCGCAAAGCCGGCGGCAAAGGCGGCGAGGGCCAGGATAAAGCCGGTGGTTTCGTTGACGCCCGAAAAGAACTGGGCCGAAATGATCGTGGCGAGCAGGCCGTAGAGGTAGAAATCATACCATTCGAACACGGTGCCCAGCGAGGAAGCGGCGATAACCAGCTTTTCACTGCGGGTGGCGCGATGGTGGCGCGGCGCTCCCGCTGGTTCTTGCTGCACGATCAACCTCTCCCCCGTTCGTTGTTGGCGGCACCATGTCGAAAGCAATGCGGCCGCGCAACGGGGTTGTTAGCGCTATCCTATGATTAATCGTGTCCGCTCAGCACATCGTCACTGAAGCGTTGCAATGTCATCGCCGTCACGGCGACCATAAAATTGCATCAGCTGGATGATCAGTTCTGTCCGGTCGGCCAGCGTATTCGCCTCCAGCATCGCCTGTTTGGAGGCAAGGTCAAAGGGCGCGATCTGGGCAATGCCGTTGACCAGCGACACGTCATCCAGCTTGCCGACCGCATCCCAATCCACGGCATAGCCCTGAGCATCGGCGAATCGGCGGGATTCAAGCTCAAGCGCGGCGCGTGCGCCAAGCCCGAGCACCTCGTCCGACGGTTCGTCGATCAATTCCGCCTCGACCTGACGGAACAGGGTGGTGACATCCAGTTCGCGCAGCACGCGAAAGCGGGACACGCCCTGAAGCACGATGTCGTAGCGGCCATCCTCCATCGCCTCGACATCGATGATCTGGCCGACACAGCCGATATCGAACAGGGCGGGCCGGTCACCCGCCTCGCGCGGCTGGATCATGCCGATCCGGCGGTCGCGGGCCAGCGCGTCGGACACCATCGCCCGGTAGCGCGGTTCAAAGATGTGCAGCGGCAG
Organism: Sphingomonas eleionomae; assembly: GCF_049889035.1. Lineage (NCBI taxonomy): Bacteria > Pseudomonadati > Pseudomonadota > Alphaproteobacteria > Sphingomonadales > Sphingomonadaceae > Sphingomonas > Sphingomonas eleionomae. The sequence goes on from NZ_JBLTWP010000002.1 coordinate 798,981, forward strand.
GTGCAGCCCGGGAAAGAGCAGCGCGCCGCCCAGCGGAAAGATGGAAATGCGCTGGCTCACCGCGGTCAACCGAACAGCGCGGCGGACAGGCGGCGGCGCTGGGCCGAGACCCAGGGATCCTCAAGCCCCACCGCCTCGAACAGCTTGAGCAGCCGCTGTCGCGCCGCGCCGTCATTCCAGTCGCGTTCGGCCGTGATGATGGCGAGCAGCGAATCGACCGCGCCGTCGCGGTCGCCCGCCGCCATCTGACCCCCGGCCAGGTCATAGCGCAGGGCATGATCGTCCGGATTGGCCGCGACCTGCGCCTTCAGTGCGGACAGATCGTCCACCGGCTGCGCCTCTGCAGCCAAGGTGATGGCGGCCCGCGCCTGATCGACGCCGGGCAGCTTTGCCGCATCATCGGGCAGAGCGGCGAGCACGGCCGCCGCATCGTCCATCCGGCCCAGCGCGACCAGTGCGCGCAGACGGCCCGCCTGTGCCTCCGCCACATCGGGTGCCATGTCGGCAATCTGGTCGAAGATCGACAGCGCGCGTTCGGCATCGCCGGCGGCCAGCACATCATCGCCCATCGCGATCAGCGGGGCAATGTCGGCCATGCCGTCATCCTCGCCCGGCGCGGTGGCGGACGGATCGACGGGCAACTGGCGCAGCAGCTGATCCAGCGTCTGTTTCAGCTGCGATTCGGTGCGCGCCTGCGACAGATCGGCAACCAGCTGTCCCTGAAACATCGCATAGATGGTGGGGATCGACCGGATCTGGAACTGGGCGGCGATGAACTGATCCTTGTCGGTGTCAATCTTGGCCAGCACCACGCCCTTGTCGGCATATTCGGCGGCGACCTTGTCCAGGATCGGGGCCAGCGCCTTGCACGGGCCGCACCATTCGGCCCAGAAATCGATGATGACCAGTTTGGTCATCGACGGTTCGACAACGGTCCGGCGAAAGGTTTCGACGGCTTCCTTGTCGGCAGGGCTCATTCCCAGCGTGGCCACGGCAGATGCTCCAATCATTCGGCCGGCGTGCCGGCGGTCCAGGGGCGGCCAGCGATGCGGGCCGATGTCACGACGCCTATTTGGGACTTTCATGCCGCCAAACCAAGCCCGGAAAACGAATCGGCAAAGGGGCTTGCAAGGGGGTGGGGCGGGTGCTAGTGGCACGCGCCTTGCCCCGGTCCACCGGCATCGACTGCCCGGACCGCAATGCCAGAGCGGGCGTAGCTCAGGGGTAGAGCACAACCTTGCCAAGGTTGGGGTCGAGGGTTCGAATCCCTTCGCCCGCTCCAGCGTTTCGCGGCGATTGCCGCGCCGCATCAGCAATCAGAACACAGCATGGTCGCCGCGTTCTGCGCTGGCGCGTCCTTCGATGACCGAACGGTAATGGCCGATGAGCGTGTCGGTGCCCGTTTCCGGCGTCGCATCGGCATCGTAGCGGCCGGTTTGCGGGTTCAGCACCAGCATGGATTGCGTCGCGTAATAATGGCCGATGCGCGCCAGTTCCGCCTTTGCGGCGAGCGCGGGGAACATCCGGCCCGCCATGCCAAGCCCGGATGCGATGGCGGAAAGCAGGCCGGGCGGGACCGAACGGAAACGGGGCGTCATGCCCAACAGGTCGAACAGGGCCATGCCCTGATCGCGCGGCGTCCGGGCCGGGCCGGGGCCGCCGATCGGCAGGATGCGATTCGTCCGGTCGGGATTGCTGAGGCAGTCGACAAGGTAGCGCGCTAGATCACGGTCGCTGATCGGCTTGCACGCCGTCAGCGTGCCGTCGCCGAACAGCAGGAACGGCTTGCCGGCCCGCACCCGGCCGATCTGGCCCGACAGCGATTTGAAAAAGGCGGTGGGCCGGACGATGGACCAGGCAAGGCCGGATGCCATCAGCTCCGCCTCGAACGCCAGCTTGGCATGCTGAAAGGCGAGCAGGGGCCGCTGGACGCAGATGGCGGACAGCAGGACGAAGTGCGCCGCGCCCGCCCGTTGAGCTGCGTTCAGCAGTGCGAGATTGGCGGCGTGATCGACCGCCCAGGCGTCCGCCGGAACGCCGGTGCGCGATGCCATGCAGGAGATGACGGCGTCCACAGGACCGCCTTCAAGCCAGGTCCGATGATTGTCATCCGGGCCGACTGGATCGAAGCGACAAGTGTCGATGCCCGCCGGCAAGCCTGACGATGACGGTCGATCCGGACGGGTCAGGCACAGGACCCGGTGGCCGCGTAGCACGAGTGCAGCCACGGTGGCCCTGCCTATCGTGCCCGTGCCCCCCGCGACTACGACCCGCAGCGGCCGGCACGGCATGGGTTCCGGCATCCCTGCGGCTTTAGTTGGCGAAGCATCCATCCCACGCGACTGTCGCCCATCCGCTGTCGGACAACAAGAGCAGGGCATATGGCCTTGTCGTCAGTCGCTGGTCCGGTGCATCCGACCGCGGAGCATCCAATAGGCAAGGCCCCCGGCAACCAGTGCCCCGCCCGCGATACGCGCCGGGTGGAGCTGTGCGGCCAGCGCCAGGCTGGATTGCCGGACGAAGCGCCGCTGATTGGACGCCACGCGCCCGTCGCTGCGCGGTTCGAACAGGTTATCCGAAGTACCCGGTTCCGGCGGCTGATCCGTGGTCTGGTTCCATCGGCCGAACAGCTTGGCGATCGGCCAGTCCGACAGGCCGGGCACCAGATTGCCGACGATGGTGGCCGACATGCCGGCCCCGCCGACCAGCAATTCGCGGCGGGGATTGGCAGCGGCAAAGCAGATGGCCTTTGCCACTAGGTCGGCGCTGTACAAGGGCGGCGGGATCTGGGCCGGTTTGCCCAGCCGGTTGCGGGCGTGTTCGGGATAGGGCGTGTCGATGCCGTGGGGCTTGATCAGGGTGACCTGGATTGGCGCCCCTTCCTGTTGGAGTTCGCTGCGCAGCGCCTCCGTAAAGCCCAGAACTGCGTGCTTCATCGCGGAATAGGCGCCCTGCAGCGGGGCGGCGCGTTCGGACAGGACCGATCCGACATTGATCAGCGTGCCGCCGCCGGTCGCCTTCATCTGTTCGACCGCATGCAGCGATGCGGCGACAGTGGCGAAATAGCCGACGTCGAACACCCGGCGCTGTTCGTCCAGCGTGGTCTGATCCAGCCGGGCGAACAAAGCGACGGCCGCATTGTTGACCCAGGTGTCGATCGGGCCAAGCGATGCCAATGCCTTGGCGGAGATCCTTTGCGCTGCGTCTGCATCGGCAACATCCACCGCCAGATGGTCGGCGGTGCCGCCCGCCTGACGGATATCCGCCACGGCCTGTGCCAGCGCATCGTCGTTGCGCGCCACCAAGAGCACCCTCGCGCCAGCCGAGGCTGCCATGCGTGCGGTGGCAAGGCCGATGCCGGACGACGCGCCGGTGATGACCATGACCTGCTGGTTCAGGGGTTTCTGCCGGATCATGCCGCCATCCCCGGCTTGAGCACGATCTTGGTATACTCATTCTGTTCGTCGCGGAAATGGCGATAGCCGTCCGCTGCCTGTTCGAGCGGCAGGCGGTGCGAGATCAGGAAGGTTGTGTCGATCACCCCGTCCGAGATCATCGCGAGCAGGTCGCCCATATATTTCTGCACATGGGTCTGACCGGTCCTGAGCGTGACGCCCTTTTCCATCACCGCGCCGATCGGAAACTTGTCGGTCAGACCGCCATAGACGCCGGGGACCGAAATCCGTCCGCCCTTGCGCACCGACAGGATCGCCTGTTTCAACGCCGAGGTCCGGTCCGCCCCGATACCGATGGTCTGTTTGGCGATATCGATCATGTTGTCGATGGCGAAGCCGTGCGCCTCCATCCCGACCGCGTCGATCACCGCATCCGGCCCAACGCCGCCGGTCATCTCGGCAAGCGCTTCGCGCACACGGGTTTCGCGGAAGTTGATGATGTCGCAGCCAAGTCCGCGCGCCAGTTCGAGCCGGCGGGGATAATGATCGATCACGATGACGCGTTCCGCACCCATGATGCGGGCACTTTGAGCGGCAAACAGGCCGACCGGTCCCGCGCCCCAGACGGCAACGGTATCGCCCGGCTCGATCGCGGCGTTTTCCGCCGCCATCCAGCCGGTGGGAAGGATGTCGGACAGGAAAAGTACCCTGTCGTCGTCCAGCCCGTCATCCTCGATAACGATGGGTCCGACATCGCTGAACGGGACACGGACATATTCCGCCTGTCCGCCCGGATAGCCGCCGGTCAGGTGCGAATAACCGAAGATGCCCGTCATCGGATAGCCGTAGATGGTTTCGCCCATTTCCTGGGTTTCGACCGGATTGGAATTGTCACAGGCGCTGAATTGCTGCTTCCCGCAGAAATAGCAGCTGCCGCAGGAGATGGTGAACGGCACCACCACGCGCTGGCCGCGCTTCAATGTCGAGCCTGGGCCAGTTTCTTCGACGATGCCCATGAATTCGTGGCCCAGAATGTCGCCCGGCCGGGTGCCGGGGATCACGCCGTCGAACAGGTGCAGGTCGGATCCGCAGATCGCCGTACTCGTCACCTTGATGATCGCATCGCGGGGATTGACGATCATGGGGTCCGGAACCGTGTCGACGCTGACATTCTTGGTTCCGTGAAAGCAAAGGGCGCGCATCAGACCGTCTCCTCATGATCAAGGCGGTTCCTGGCGGTGGCAACCTCACCGGTTTCCATCTGCATCTTGAACCGCCGCAGGTCGCGGCGCGACTGGATCGCCGGTTCGCGCTGGAGCAGGCTGGCCACAGCCTGTCCGACCACCCCGAGCGGCGGCTGATAGGCGATGACCAGTTCGACATAGGTGCCGCGATTGGCCGGGGCATCGCGGAAGGTCACGCGGCCCTCGGTTTCGATCTCTGACGTTTCGGTGGAACGCCACGCGATCAGTTCGCCCGGCCGGTCCTGTGCGACGATGGTTTCCACGCTGACCGTACCGCCGCCCGGCGCCTTGATCCGCCACCCACTGCGTTCATCGTCGATCCGCTCGACGGCTTCCAGATTTTCCATGACCAGCGGCAGGTTGCTGAAATCTCGCCAGAAATCGTAAAGTTCGCTGCGCGATGGCTTTGCGATCAGGACCGTCTTGCCGGTGACCCGTTTGTCGTCCGAAGGCTTGCGCCGGGCCGTTCGGCCGGGCGCGTCATCATGCGATCCTGTGCCGCTCCGCGTGCGGCCGCCGATGGCCAATAGCCCGCCGACAGCCGCAGCCACACCGATGGCCGCGCCCGTCAGCGCCAAATTCTTGCGCTGCATGGGATTATCCCCTGTTTGTCCGGTTGTTGCGCAGTGAGCGCATCAGGCGGCCGAGGGTTGCCTGCAAATGAACGATTGCGATGAAGCGAGGTGCGAGCGCGATCAGCCGAGCCGGTCAGGACGGCTTTGCCGGGTCAGCCTGCCGCTTCCTGTTTGCGACGGCGTCGCCATGCGATGGACTGTCGGTTCAGCGCGGGCAAGTCGGCAGTTTCCGCCAGCACCGCCTCGCCCAGCGCAACCGCCCGGGCAAGCAGGGCGGCATCCGCATGGGCATAGGCCGGGCGGCCAGCGATGTGATCGTACCAGACGCCGCCTGCCGCATGATCGAGCAGCACGCGCTGAAAGCAATGATCGGCGCGGATCGGCCAGCGACGTGCGCTGGCAATGCCGGGAAGGTCTTGGCGGGTCAGCACCAGCCAGCGGGATTCAAGCGCGGCGCGGTCGGTGATCATGGCAATGCGATTATCCGGCCGGATGGCAGGAGCAAAGTCCCTGCCGTCCGCGCCGGATGCGGCCGGGATCAGCGGTGCCGATCCCGTCGCCGATGCGCATCAGATGTGGATCGGCTTGCCCATCACAGCCATCGCCGCTTCCTTCAGCGCCTCCGGATGCGTGGGGTGCGCGTGGCAGGTGAGCGCGATATCCTCGCTCGTCGCGCCAAATTCCATCGCCTGCGTCGCCTGAGCGATCATGGTGCCCGCGACCGAGGTGATGATCCACACGCCCAGCACCTTGTCCGTCTTGGCATCCGCGATGACCTTTACGAAGCCGTCCGGCTCGTGGTTGGTCTTGGCGCGGCTGTTGCCGGCCATCGGGAACTTGCCGACCTTGATCTCGCCCTTTTCCTTTGCCGCTTCCTCGGTCAGGCCGATGCCCGCAATTTCGGGCATGGTGTAGACGACCGACGGGATCAGATCGTGGTTCACGATGCCGTGCAGCCCGGCGATGTTTTCGGCAACCGCGATCCCCTCATCCTCCGCCTTGTGGGCGAGCATGGGGCCGGGGACGACGTCGCCGATCGCCCAGATGCCGTCGACGGCGGTCTTGAAGCTGTGATCGACCTCGATCTGGCCACGCTGATTGACCGACAGGCCCGCCTTGTCGAGCGACAGGCCGTCGGTGTTGGGACGGCGGCCGATCGCGACAAGCACCGTGTCGGCGGTCAGGGTTTCGGCATCGCCGCCCTTGGCCGGTTCGATCGTGACGGTCGCCTTGCCGCCATCCACCGCAACACCGGTCACCTTGGTGCCGGTCTTGAATTCGATGCCCTGCTTCTTGAACAGCTTCAGCGATTCCTTGCGGACATCGCCGTCGAAGCCGGGCAGGATCTGGTCGAGATATTCGACCACGGTCACCTTTGCGCCCAGCCGCTTCCACACGCTGCCCAGTTCAAGGCCGATGACGCCGCCGCCGATGACGACGAGATGCTCAGGCACCTTGGGCAGTTCGAGTGCGCCGGTGGAATCGACCACGACCTGCTGATCCACCTCGACGCCGGGCAGCGGGGTGACGGACGAGCCGGTGGCGATGACGATGTGCTTTGCGCTGACCGTCTGATCGCCGACGGTGACGCTGTGGGCGTCGGTGAACGCGGCGCGGCCCTTGAGCCAAGTGACCTTGTTCTTCTTGAACAGGAACTCGATGCCGCCGGTCAGGCCCTTCACCGCATCCAGCCTCTGCGCGTGCATGGCATCGAGGTCGAGGCTCACCTTGTCGAACTTGACGCCCAGCTTGGCGAGCTTGCCGCCGGCCGCTTCCTCGAACAGCTCGGATGCGTGGAGCAGCGCCTTTGACGGGATGCAGCCGACATTGAGGCAGGTGCCGCCCAGCGTCTCGCGGCTTTCCGCGCACGCGGTCTTCAGCCCCAGCTGCGCCGCGCGGATCGCCGCGACGTACCCGCCGGGACCGGCACCGATCACCAGGACGTCATAGTCATATTCAGCCATGTTCTGCTCCATTCGCCCCCGGCAACATGGGGGCGGTTTGGCGAAATTACAGGTCGATCAGCAGCCGGGTCGGGTCCTCGATCGCGTTCTTGATCGCGACCAGGAACGTCACCGCCTCGCGGCCGTCGATCAGGCGGTGGTCGTAGCTGAGCGCCAGATACATCATCGGGCGCACCACCACCTGGCCGTCGCGGACCACGGGGCGGTCCTCGATCCGGTGCAGGCCGAGCACGGCGCTCTGCGGCGGGTTGATGATGGGCGTGGACATCAGCGAGCCGAACACGCCGCCGTTCGAGATGGTGAAGGTGCCGCCCTTCATCTCGTCCATCTTGAGCGTGCCGTCCTTGGCGCGCTTGCCGAAATCGCCGATCGTCTTTTCGATGCCGGCGACGGTCAGGCTTTCGGCGTTGCGGATCACCGGCACGACCAGGCCCTGTGGTGCGGAAACCGCGACCGAGATGTCTGCATAGTCGTGATAGACGATTTCATCGCCCTGAATCTGCGCATTGACGCCGGGAATGTCCTTCAGCGCCTGGCACGCAGCCTTCACGAAAAAGCCCATGAAGCCGAGGCGGACGCCGTGCTTTTTCTCGAACAGGTCCTTGTACTTCGCCCGCGCCTCGATGACCGCGGTCATGTCGACATCGTTGAAGGTGGTGAGGAGGGCGGCCGTGTCCTGCGCCTCCTTCAGCCGCTTGGCGACGGTCTGGCGCAGACGGGTCATGCGGACCCGCTCTTCGCGGCGACCCGGCGCGCTTTCGCTGGCGACCGGCGCCGCAGCGGCGGCAGGGGCGGGTGCCGCCGGGGCGGGCGCGGCCGACTTGCCGGCGGCGGCTGCCTCGACATCTTCCTTGGTGATGCGGCCGTCGCGGCCTGTGCCCTTGATCGATGACGGATCGACGCCGAGTTCCAGCACCGCACGGCGGACGGCGGGGGACAGGGCGGCGGCATCCAGCGCCGGAGCGGGCGCGGCCGGAGCAGCGGGAGCGGCAGGCGCAGCCGGAGCCGCAGGGGCAGCCGGAGCGGCTTCCGCCTTGGGTGCGGCCGGGGCCGCAGCGGCACCGCCAGCGTCGATCATCGCGATGACCGCGCCGACCTGAACCGTGTCGCCCACCTTGGCCATATGTTCACCCATCACGCCGGCGGCGGGGGCGGGCACCTCGACCGACACCTTGTCGGTTTCAAGGCTTGCGATCGGCTCGTCAGCGGCGACGGCATCGCCCGGCTGCTTCAGCCATTCGCCGATGGTCGCTTCGGTGATCGATTCGCCCAGAACGGGCACTTTGACTTCGGTTGCCATCGTTTCTTATCCCTTCCGCGTCCGGCGGACTTCTTCGCGTACATTATGGCCCAGCGCATCGGCGATCAGCGCGCCCTGCTCCAGCTGGTGCCGCTTCATCAGGCCCGTCGCGGGCGATGCGGCGCCCGCACGGCCGGCATAGCGTGGCCGCTGGGGCTTGACGCCGGCATCGATCAGGCACTGTTCGATCAGCGGTTCGACAAAGAACCAGTAGCCGTTGTTCTTCGGCTCTTCCTGCGCCCAGACGACCTCTTCAAGGTTCGCCATCCGCTTCAGCCGCACCGTCAGCGGATCGCCGGGGAAGGGATAGAGCTGTTCGATGCGGACGATGGCCGTGTGCTTGTCCTCTGCCGCGTCGCGCGCTTCCATCAGGTCATAGGCGACCTTGCCCGTGCACAGCACCAGCCGCTTCACATCGGCATCGGCTGGCCCGTTGGGATCGGACAGGATGCGCATGAAATGCGTGTCGTCCAGGAAGTCCTGCGTCCGGGAAACCGCCATCTTGTGCCGCAGCAGCGATTTCGGCGTCATCAGCACCAGCGGCTTGCGGAAATTGCGGCGCATCTGGCGGCGAAGCAGGTGGAAATAATTGGCGGGCGTGGTCACGTTCGCGACCTGCATATTGTCCTGTGCGCACAGTTGCAGGAAGCGTTCCGGCCGGGCGGAGCTGTGTTCCGGCCCCTGACCCTCATAGCCATGGGGCAGCAGCATGACGAGGCCGTTGGCGCGCAGCCACTTGATCTCGCCTGCCGCGATGAACTGATCGATCATGATCTGTGCGCCATTGGCGAAATCGCCGAACTGCGCCTCCCACAACACCAGCGTCTTGGGGTCGGCCAGCGCATAGCCATATTCGAAGCCGAGCACGCCATATTCGGACAGCGGGCTGTCCAGCACCTCGAAGCTGCCGTGCGGGATTTCCATCAGCGGCACATATTTGTGCTCGTCGGTCTGATCGACCCAGACGGCGTGCCGCTGGCTGAAGGTGCCGCGCCCGGAATCCTGACCCGACAGGCGGACCCCGAACCCCTCGGACAGCAGCGAGCCGAACGCCAGCGCCTCGCCGGTCGCCCAGTCAAAGCCCTCGCCGCTGGCGAACATCTGCCGCTTGGCGTCGATCACGCGGGTCAGCGTCTTGTGAATCTGAATGCTGGCCGGAACCTCGGTCAGCGTCCGGCCCAGGCTGTCGAACAGCTTGCGATCGATGCCGGTATCCACGGCACGGCGCGCGCTTTCTGGGTCGGCAGGCGCGGACAGGCCGGACCAGCGCCCGGCGAACCAGTCCGCCTTGTTCGGCTTGTAATTTGCACCGGCCTTGAACTCGTCTTCGAGCAGGTCGGTGAACTGCTTCACCTTGCCCTCGATAAAGCTGGCGTCGATCACGCCCTGGCTTGACAGCTTCTGGCCATAAACGTCGCTGACCGGCGGATGCTGGCGGATCTTCGCGTACATCAGCGGCTGGGTGAAGCTCGGCTCGTCGCCCTCGTTATGGCCGAAGCGGCGATAGCACCACATGTCGATGACGATGTCGCGGTGGAACTTCTGCCGGAACTCGATCGCCATCTTGCAGGCAAAGGTCACTGCTTCGGGGTCATCGCCGTTGACGTGCAGGATCGGCGCCTGAACCCCCTTTGCCACGTCCGACGGATACGGCGAGGAACGGGCGAATTGGGGCGAGGTGGTGAAGCCCACCTGATTGTTGATGATGAAGTGGACGCAGCCGCCGGTGTTGTAACCACGGATGCCGGAAAAGCCGAGGCATTCCCAAACGATCCCCTGGCCCGCGAACGCCGCGTCGCCATGGATCAGCACGGGCAGCACCTGCTCATGCGCCTCAAGGTCGCCGCGCATCGTTTGAAGCGCGCGCACCTTGCCCAGCACGACGGGATCGACCGCTTCCAGGTGCGAGGGGTTGGCCACCAGCGACATATGGACGGTCGTGCCGTCGAATTCGCGGTCGGTGCTGGAGCCCAGGTGATATTTGACGTCGCCCGATCCGCCGATTTCATCGGGATTGGCCGATCCGCCGGCAAATTCGTGGAAAATCACGCGATAGGGCTTGCCCATCACATTGGCGAGCATGTTCAGCCGGCCGCGATGGGCCATGCCATACACGATTTCGCGCACGCCCATCTGGCCGCCATATTTGATGATGGCTTCCATCGCGGGGATCATCGCCTCGCCGCCATCCAGGCCGAACCGCTTGGTGCCGACATATTTCTTGCCGAGGAACTTTTCCCACTGCTCGGCCTCGATCACCTTGGACAGGATCGCCTTCTTGCCCTCTGGCGTAAAGTCGATCGCCTTGTCCTGACCCTCGATCCGGTCCTGAAGGAAACGGCGCTCCTCCACATCGGCAATGTGCATATATTCCAGGCCGACATTGCCGCAGTAATTGCGGCGCAGGATATCGACCAGTTCGCGGACCGTCGCGGTCTGCAGCCCCAGCGCGCCGCCCAGATAGACGGGGCGGTCAATCTCGCTGTCGGGGAAGCCGTGATATTCGGTCTTCAGATCGTCCGGCAGCTCGCGGTTGGACAGGCCGAGTGGATCGAGATTGGCGGCAAGGTGCCCGCGCACGCGATAGGTGCGGATCAGCATCATGGCGCGGATCGAATCGCCGGCGGCCTGCGCGATCTGGTCCGACGACGGTGCGGCGGCAGGGGCGGCCTTGGCCGCGGCGCCCGGCTTTGCGGGCTTGGGCGCTGCTTCCATCTGGGTGGGATCGAGACCGGCGGTCAGCGCGTCGGTTTCGGTCAGCGGCCAGCCCTTGCGCTGCCAGCTTGGCCCGGACACCGCGCCCTCAAGCCCTTCGAACCAGGCCTGCCAGCCGGGTTCGACCGAGCCGGGGTCCTGCCGATACCTGGCGTAGAGCGATTCCACGAACGCGGGGCTGACCCCGGCCACCGCATCGAAATCCAGACCTTCGTAACCCATGACAACCTCCATCCCTCTCCCGCTGGCGGGAGAGGGTTGCGCAGACTTGGCCCGGACCTGATCCGGGCTTAGTCGAAGCTGGGTGAGGGTGGGCTTTCCTTGCTGAGGCGAAGGCCACCCTCATCCAACTGCACCTAAGCGCTTGCAGCGCCAAGGTTCCGTATCCTTCTCCCGCCAGCGGGAGAAGGGTTAAAGGTTCACCCCTTCAGCACATCGACCAGCGTTTCGCCGAGCAGCGAGGGGCTGGGCGAGACGCGGATGCCGGCGCTTTCCATCGCGGCGATCTTGTCCTCTGCGCCGCCCTGGCCGCCGGAGACGATCGCCCCGGCATGACCCATGCGGCGGCCCGGAGGGGCGGTGCGCCCGGCGATGAAGCCGACCATCGGCTTCTTGCGCCCGCGCTTTGCCTCGTCCTTCAGGAACTGCGCCGCTTCTTCCTCGGCGCTCCCGCCGATTTCGCCGATCATGATGATGGATTCGGTCGCATCATCCGCCAGGAACAGCTCGAGCACGTCGATGAAGTTCGTGCCGTTCACCGGATCGCCGCCGATGCCGACCGCGGTCGTCTGACCCAGGCCCGCATTGGTCGTCTGGAACACCGCTTCATAGGTAAGCGTGCCCGACCGGGAAACAACGCCGACCGACCCCTTTGAAAAGATCGAACCGGGCATGATGCCGATCTTGCATTCGCCCGGCGTCAGCACGCCGGGGCAGTTCGGGCCGATCAGCCGCGACTTCGACCCCGACAGCGCGCGCTTGACGCGAACCATGTCGAGCACCGGGATGCCTTCGGTGATCGCGACGATCAGCGGCACTTCGGCGTCGATCGCCTCAAGGATCGAATCGGCGGCGAAGGGCGGCGGCACATAGATGACGGACGCGGTTGCGCCGGTCTTTGCCACCGCTTCGGCCACGGTGTCGAAATTGGGCAAGCCCAGTTCCTCATGCACCGTGCCGCCCTTGCCGGGCGTCACGCCGCCGACCATCTGCGTGCCGTAATCCAGCGCAGCCCTGGTGTGGAAGGTGCCGGTCTTGCCGGTCATCCCCTGCGTGATGACCTTGGTATTCTTGTCGACGAGGATGCTCATCTAGTCTTCGCTCCCTTGTTCCCCGGCAATGGCCGGGGCAGCGCTAATGTCAGGCCAGGCTCTCGTCGATGCCCTTGCACGCGACCAGCAGTTCCTTGACCGCGTCGACGCTGACCTGAAGGTTCGCCTTGGCCTCGTCCGTCAGGTTGATTTCGATGACCTTTTCAACGCCCCCAGCGCCGATGATGACGGGCACGCCGACATAGAGGTCGTCGACGCCATACTGACCGGTCAGGTGCGCCGCGGCGGGCAGGACGCGCTTCTGGTCATACAGATACGCCTCGGCCATCGCGATGCCGCTGGTTGCCGGGGCGTAATAGGCCGACCCGGTCTTGAGCAGGCCGACGATTTCGCCGCCGCCCGAGCGCGTGCGCTGGACGATCGCGTCGATGCGCTCCTTGGTCGAAAAGCCCATGGCGATCAGGTCGCTGACCGGGATGCCGCTGACCGTCGAATATTCGAGGACGGGCACCATCGTGTCGCCATGGCCGCCCAGCACGAAGCTGTTCACATCCTTGACCGACACCTTGAACTCTTCGGCCAGGAAATGGCTGAAGCGGGCCGAATCCAGAACGCCGGCCATGCCGACGACCTTGCTGTGCGGCAGGCCCGAAAATTCGCGCAGCGCCCAGACCATCGCGTCGAGCGGGTTGGTGATGCAGATGACGAACGCGTCGGGCGCGTTGGCGGCGATGCCTTCGCCCACGGCTTTCATCACCTTGAGGTTGATGCCGAGCAGGTCGTCGCGGCTCATCCCCGGCTTGCGGGCGACGCCGGCGGTGACGATGATGACGTCCGCGCCCGCGATATCGGCGTAATCGTTCGATCCGGTGATCGAGGCGTCGAACCCTTCGACCGGGCCGCACTGCGACAGGTCAAGCGCCTTGCCCTGCGGAATACCCTCGGCAACGTCGAACAGGACGATGTCGCCAAGGCCCTTCAGTGCTGCGAGGTGGGCTAGGGTGCCGCCGATATTGCCGGCGCCGATCAACGCGATCTTCTTGCGAGCCATGGGTCTCCCTTTCTGGGCCATGCGGGCACTCTCCACGACCCGCGGAAACGGGTGGGCATTAAGCCGATCCATAAGCGGGGGCAACTAAAGAATCATGAAAATCCGGGAAATCTTTGCATATGCGAATGATGTGCAATAAGGACTTTTGCGGATGCGAAGGGACGGCGTGACAAGTGTTCGACGCTCTGGCACGCTGGTGCCTTCTTTCCCAGGGGAGCACAGATCGGATGAAGCGGATTCGGGCCGGGTTGCTGGGTGCGGGCATGATGGTTGCGGGAATCGGGGCAGCGGCGCTGGCGGCCGATCCGGCCCCGCGGGTCCGCCCGCCCGCCCTGGCCGAGGTGGAAACCGTGGTGGTGGCAAAGGACGTGCCGATGCCGCGGTTCCGCGTCGACGCCGCCTGGCCGACGCTGCCCGCCGACCTGATGCTGGGGCAGGTTTCCGGCGTTGCCGTCGACGGCGATGACGATGTGTGGGTTGTCCACCGCCCCCATTCGCTTGGCCCGACCGACACGGGCGCTGCGCAGACCCCGCCCATCGCCGTCTGCTGCAAGCCGGCACCTACGGTCGTCCGGTTCAGCCGGGCGGGCGCGTATCTGGCCGGATGGGGCCTGCCCGATACCGGCCCGGTGCTGGACGGGGTGAACCAATGGCCGAAAAGCATTCACGGCGTTTATGTCGACAAGGCAAAGACGGTGTGGTTCGGCGGCAATGGCGATGGCGACCATGCGGTGCTGAACTTTACCGCCGACGGCAAGTTCATCCGCGCCTATGGCCGGCGCGAGCAGACCGGCGGCAATGCGGACCTGACGACATTCGGCAATCCGGCGGACGTGTTTCACGAGGATGGCGAGCTGCTGGTCGCGGATGGATACAAGAACAAGCGGGTCATCGGGTTCGACAGCCGGACCAACCGGAATACGGCAGCGTTCGGTGCCTATGGCGGTCCCGCGACCGGACCGGCCCGCGCCGGCAATTTCGATCAGAGCCAGGCGACCAGCACCGGCGATGGCGGGGCCAATCCGGCGTCCAGAAGCTTTGGCGATATCGTGCATTGCATCGTCAAGACGAAGGACGACCATTATTATGTCTGCGACCGGCGCAACAACCGGGCGCAGCTGTACCGCAAGCGCGCCGGCAAGTTCGAGTTTGTCCGCGACCTGGTGATCGCGCCGGAAACCGGCGGCACGCGGACCGTGACTGACATCGCGATGAGCCCGGACGAGAAGTATCTGTATGTCGCCGACATGATGAATGGCCGAATCTGGATCCTGCTGCGCGAAACGCATCAGGTGCTGGGCGCGATCGGCCGCAATGGGCGACAGGCGGGCGAGTTCATCTGGCTGCACAGCATCGATACGGATTCGCAGGGCAATATCTATGCGACCGAGGTGAATACCGGCCGGCGCGTGCAGAAATTCGTGTTCGAGGGCGTGCGCTGACCGGATCGTCGGCGCAGGCTCAGTCCGCGCCGTGCCCCTTGGCCAGATAGTCGAAGCTGCGCATTTCGTTGAGGCGGCTGACGGTGCGCTGAAACTCGAACCGGCCATCGCCTTCGGCATAGAGCTCCTCGGGCGCAGCGTCGGCGGCGGCCAGCAGCTTGACCTTGTGTTCGTACAGCGCGTCGATCAGCGTGACGAAGCGCGCGGCCTCGTTGCGGTTTTCCGGGCCAAGGCGCGGGATGCCGACCAGGATGACGGTGTGGAACCGGCGGGCGACCGCCAGATAATCCGCCGCGCCGCGCGCTTCCCCGCACAGCCGTTTGAAGCTGAATACCGCAACGCCCTTAAGCGATTTGGGCACGTGGAGCATGCGGCCGCCGCGCACGTCCAGTTCCTCGACCGGCACTTTCGCCCGGTCCTCGACCGGATAGTCGGTCAGGCGGAAAAATGCGGCGGACAGCGCGGCCGTCGCCTCCGGTCCGTTCGGCACCAGCCAGGTGTCGATGCGGCCCAGCCGGTCCAGCCGGTAATCCACCGGACCGTTCAGCGCCACGACGTCACATTTATGCTGAATAAGGTCGATGAACGGCAGGAACAGCGACCGGTTGATCCCGTCCTTGTACAGGTCGGTCGGGGCGCGGTTGGACGTTGCGACCACAGTGACGCCGCGATCGAACATCGCGGTGAACAGCCGCGACAGGACGGCGGCATCTGCGGGATTGTTGACGATCATCTCGTCAAAGGCGAGCAGCCGCACTTCCTCCGACATGGTGGCGGCGACCGGCTGAATGGGGTCGGGCACCTGACTGCCGCGGGCGATGTGCAGGCGGTGATGCACCTCCTGCATAAAGGCATGGAAATGCACGCGGCGCTTTCGCCGGATATCCAGATGCTGAAAGAACAGGTCCATCAGCATGGATTTGCCGCGCCCGACATCGCCCCACAGATAGACGCCGCGCGGCGGATCGGGCAGGCGGCCGAGCAGTTTCCACAGGGTCGATCCGCGTTTCGGCACCGCCTCCAGCGCCGTGGCCAGTTCGGCCAGCCGCTCCGCAGCCGCGGCCTGGGTGGCGTCCGGGCGCAGTTCGCCGCCCGCAATCAGGGCGCGATATGCGGAAAGGACCGCGCTCATCAGCGCGGTCCCCATCCATTCCGTTCAGGCATGGCGCGCGTCAGAGAACGCGCTCGACCTGCATCTTCTTGATCTCGCCAATGGCGCGGGCCGGGTTCAGCCCCTTGGGGCAGACATTGGCGCAGTTCATGATGGTGTGGCAGCGATAGAGGCGGAAGGGATCTTCCAGCTCGTCCAGCCGCTCGCCGGTCATTTCGTCGCGGCTGTCCGCCAGCCAGCGATACGCCTGAAGCAGGATGGCCGGGCCGAGGAACCGGTCGCTGTTCCACCAATAGCTGGGGCAGCTGGTCGAGCAGCAGGCGCACAGGATGCACTCGTACAGACCGTCCAGCTTGGCGCGATCCTCCGGCGACTGAAGCCGTTCCTTGCCCGAAGGCGGCGGCGTCACCGTCTGCAGCCAGGGCTTGATCGACGCATATTGCGCATAAAAATGCGTGAAATCGGGAACCAGGTCCTTGATCACGTCCATGTGCGGCAGCGGCGTGATGCGGATCGCGCCCTTGATATCCTCAATCGCCGTGGTGCAGGCCAGCGCGTTCTTGCCGTCGATGTTCATCGAGCAGGAACCGCAAATCCCCTCTCGGCAGGAGCGGCGGAAGGTGAGGGTGGGATCCACCTCGCCCTTGATCTTGATCAGCGCGTCGAGGACCATCGGGCCGCAATCGTCCAGATCGACCTCGAACGTGTCATAACGCGGGTTCTGACCGCTGTCCGGATCGTAGCGATAGATCTTGAACTGCTTGGTGCGGGCGGCGCCTTGCGGCGCCTTGTGAACCTTGCCCTCGTTCTTAATCTTGCTGTTCTTTGGCAGGGCGAATTCGGCCATGGTCACTTCCCGTTGCTGTTTGTACCGATCTGGCGAGCGCACGCCGCCAGTCAAGACCCGCACGCGTTACAACAGCCGGGCCGCCCTCGCAAATGCAGCAGAAACGAATTTTGCGATCATGGAACGGAATTGAATCGAACAGTCGGTATCAGATGACGTCCAGCACCAGGCCCAGATCGCGGGCTTGCTCTGCCTCGATATACCAGTTTTCCGGGGCGCGGGCTTTCAGGTCATCAAGGTCGATGCGCGTGCCGGCGACAAGATCGGCGAACCCCTCTTCCTCGATCCGGATGGAATGTTCGATTTCGTGCAGCGCCGCCTTCAGGCTGGCGATACAGGTTTTGAGCGGGCCGTTCAGATCGACCGTCTTTGACAGGATGCGTTCGTGAATCATGATTCGCGTGCCGCGCGTCAGGAACCGCTTGTCCGCAGGAAAGGCCGCCATGAATGTGGCCCCGGCGGAATAGACCGCGACCTTGCCCAGAAACAGCAATTCGCGCCCGGTATAATCGCGCAGCATCCGCACCTCGTCCCCCATCAGGCGCGCGACCTCCGGATCGCCGCCCAGGGTGGACAGCGACAGGATGATCGGGCCGTCGCCGGGCGCTGCATCGACCTGTTGCCGGAAGCGGTCGAACATCGCGTGATCGACGGGGCCGGCAAGCTCGACGTGAGGTCGGGCGAACAGCGGATAGGGATGTGGGGACTGGTTCATGCGCGCCGAACGGGCGGTGGCGGGCAGGGTTCCCCGCCGGTTCGCGATCGGGCGAATAAATGCGCGGGAGGTCAGCGGCCCGCAAGCGCGGATTGATCGAGCATCGCCATGGCGGGGCGGCCCACCGGCTTGCCCGCCAGCCGGGGCGCGCGGGCATCCAGCGCCGTCAGCCAGGTGCGGGCATCTTCGCCGACGAAGAGCTGCGGCTCGCTGGATTCCACCCCGGCGGTCTTTTCCCATCCGGCGACCAGGCCCTGCGCCTCTGCAGCGGCATCGGCAAAGGGCTGTGGCTTGCGCAGGGCGCGGTTGACCAGCGCATCGCCGAAGAAGGTCCAGTCATTTTCCGCCGCACAGCCAAAGCTGGGCCGCCGCGAGGATGCTGCCGTCGCGATCACGCGCGTCGATTTGGACAGGAGGGGGATGAACACGCCCGAATAACAGGCGCTGATCATCACCATCGCCCGGTCGATTTCCAGCGTATCCAGCGTTGACCACAAGCGGAACGGCGAAATCGCGCCGAAACCGCTGTCCCCGTCATGATAGACAATGCCCCAGGGTGCGCCGTGGCTGGTCGTATAGAGGATCAGCACATCCTCCTTGCGGTCCATCCGCGCGGCGATCGCGGACAGTGCCGATTCGATATTGGCGGGCGACCCCATGGGCAGGGTGGACGGGCCGGTGCCGTCCGTTCCCGCCAGCAGGATCGTTCGCCCCTGCGCCTGATACCGGCGTTCAAGGACGCGTGCTGCCTCTCTCGCCTCCCGCCCGAACACGGGATCGCTGTCCATCCCGGCGACGAGGACATAGGCATCGACCATGCCGGGCCGCTGCGGTTTCAGCGCATCGACCCCGGCGGCCAGACGCCGCGATTCAGTGAGCGCCCATCCGGCGGGTCGTGCGCGTTCCATGGCCAGCCCGGCATCGGCCATCGATTGAAGCTGTTGCGGCGAGGCGGCGGCAACGCCTTGCTGGGCAAGGCCGGTATGGACGGGCGGGGTATAGCCCGCCTGCGGGCCGGGCGCAGCGGAACCGGCGAACACCGCCGCCAGCAGCGTCGCCCCGGCTGTCGACCAGCGCCTGATCCGTGGATGCCCCATGAGTCGCCAGCTTTCCCCCGCGGAACCGGGGCGTCAAGGGGGCTGAAAGGGCAGGAGCCTTTGGAAATCGGGGCATTCGTTCCTATCTTGGCAGGCATGACCCGATTATCGTTCCTGGACCTGGTCCCCGTCCGCGAGGGCGCGGGCGTCGCCGACGCGCTTGCCGATGCCGCCGCCATTGCCGCTCATGCCGAAACGCTGGGCTTTCACCGATACTGGGTGGCGGAGCATCACGGCATGGCCGGGGTGGCGGGCGGTGCCGCCGCCATCGTCATCGGCCATGTCGCCGCCGCGACCCGGACCATCCGGGTGGGGGCGGGCGGCATCATGCTGCCCAACCATGCGCCGCTGGTGATCGCCGAACAGTTCGGCACGCTGGCCGCGCTTCATCCCGGCCGAATCGACCTGGGCCTGGGCCGTGCGCCGGGCAGCGACCAGCGGGTGATGCAGGCGCTGCGCCGCACGCTGACGGCCGATCCCGACGGTTTCCCGCGCGATGTGATCGAGTTGCAGCGTTATTTCGCCGATGATGGCAACACCGGCATCCGCGCGACGCCGGGTGCGGGGGCGGATGTGCCGATCTATATCCTGGGGTCCAGCACCTATGGCGCACAGCTCGCCGCCGCGCTGGGCCTGCCCTATGCCTTTGCCAGCCATTTCGCGCCGCAGATGCTGGACGAGGCGCTGTATCTGTATCGCCGCGATTTCCGGCCGAGCGCGCAGCTCGATGCGCCCCATGCCATGGCGGGGTTCAACCTGTTTGCCGGGGAAAGCGATGCGGAGGGCGCGTTGCTGGCATCGTCGATGGAGCAGAGCTTTGTTGCGCTGCGCACCGGCAATCCCGGCAAGCTGAAGCCGCCGGTCCCCGGCTATCGCGACAGCCTGCCGCCCCAGGCGCGGGCGATGCTGGACGGCGTGCTGAGCGCCAGCGCGATTGGCGGGCCGGATACGGTTGCCCGGCAGATGCGGGCGTTCATCGACCGGACGGGCGTGGACGAGTTGATTCTGACCAGCGCGATCTATGACCAGTCAGCGCGCAAACGCAGCCTGACAATCGCGGCAGAGGCCATAGGGTGCAAGGCGCGGGAGGCGGCGGCAGCCTGAGCCGCCGCCGCGCCGCGGATCAATACACCCGCTTCTTCGGCTCGATATAGGCGATTTCGTCCGTCAGGGTGTAGTCGTGCACCGGGCGGTAGTCGATTTCGCACTTGCCGCCCTTGCCACCCCAGCCGTCGAAGGTGGCGATGGTGTGCTTCATCCAGTTGGCGTCATCGCGCTCCGGGAAATCCTCGTGCATGTGCGCGCCGCGGCTTTCCTTGCGGTTTTCGGCCGAACGGATGGTGACGACCGCCTGGCCGATCAGGTTGTCCAGCTCCAGCGTTTCGATGAGGTCAGTGTTCCAGATCAGCGAGCGATCCGACACGTTCACATCGGCCATGCCCTGATAGAGCGCGTCCATCTTGGTCACGCCTTCGGCCAAGAGGGCGCTGTCGCGGAACACGGCGGCGTGCTTCTGC
This sequence comes from Sphingomonas eleionomae, assembly GCF_049889035.1. Classification (NCBI taxonomy): domain Bacteria; kingdom Pseudomonadati; phylum Pseudomonadota; class Alphaproteobacteria; order Sphingomonadales; family Sphingomonadaceae; genus Sphingomonas; species Sphingomonas eleionomae. The sequence goes on from NZ_JBLTWP010000002.1 coordinate 819,225, forward strand.
ATCGCCTTTTGCATATCGCCGCGCAGCTTTGCCGTCGGCGTGCCGCCCGATGCGTGGCGGAAATGGTCGAGGCGGCCGATCGCCAGCTCGGCCGAATCCTGCGGCAGCGGGTTGTGCGGGGCGTTGGGCTTGAGCAGCTCCTTGAGCCGCAGGCCCGCAGCGCGGCCGAACACAACAAGGTCGATCAGCGAGTTGGAACCAAGACGGTTCGCACCGTGGACGGACACGCACGCCGCCTCGCCCACCGCGAACAGGCCGGGGACGACCGTGTCCGGGTTGCCGTCCTTCAGATGGACGACCTCGCCATGATAGTTCGTCGGGATGCCGCCCATGTTGTAATGGACGGTCGGCACCACCGGCAGCGGCTGACGTGTCAGATCGACGCCGGCAAAGATCTTGCCGGTTTCGGTGATGCCGGGCAGCCGCTCGGCCAGCACCTTGGGGTCAATATGGTTCAGGTGCAGGAAGATATGGTCGGATTCCTTGCCGACACCGCGTCCTTCCCGGATTTCCATAGCCATCGACCGCGACACGACATCGCGCGACGCGAGGTCCTTGGCCGAGGGTGCGTACCGCTCCATGAAGCGTTCGCCCTCTGCATTGGTCAGATAGCCGCCCTCACCGCGCGCGCCCTCGGTAATCAGCACGCCGGCGCCATAGATGCCGGTCGGGTGGAACTGGACGAACTCCATGTCCTGAAGCGGCAGGCCGGCGCGCAGGACCATGGCGTTGCCATCGCCGGTGCAGGTGTGCGCCGAGGTCGCCGACTGATAGACGCGGCCACCACCGCCGGTGGCCAGCACGACGGCATGGGCACGGAAACGGTGGATGCTGCCATCGTCCATGCACAGGGCGATGACGCCCCGGCACGTGCCGTTTTCCATGATCAGGTCGAGCGCGAAATATTCGATGTAGAAATCCGCATCGTATTTCAGCGACTGCTGATAAAGCGCGTGCAGCATGGCATGGCCAGTACGGTCAGCGGCGGCGGCAGTGCGCTGCACCGGCGGGCCGGCGCCCATGTTCTGCATATGGCCGCCGAACGGGCGCTGATAGATCGTCCCGTCCTCGTTCCGGCTGAACGGCACGCCGGCGTGTTCCAGCTCGTACACCGCCTGGGGTGCCTCGCGGCACAGATATTCGATCGCGTCCTGATCGCCCAACCAGTCCGAACCCTTGACGGTGTCGTACATGTGCCACGACCAGTGGTCGGGCGTGTTGTTGCCCAGGCTGGCGGCGATCCCGCCCTGTGCGGCAACGGTGTGGCTGCGCGTCGGAAACACCTTGGTCACGCAGGCGGTCTTGAGGCCCGCCTCGGCCGCGCCCATCGTCGCGCGCAGGCCCGATCCGCCCGCGCCGACCACGACGACGTCGTAGGTGTGGTCAATGATCTTGTAACTGTCGGTCATCAGTCTGCGCTTCCCGTGAATGCGATCTTCGCGATGGAAAACAAGGCGATGGCCCCTCCGACAAACACCGCGGCGTTCAGAAGGACAAGGTAGACGATCCGCGTCTCATCCTTCTGATAGTCTTCAATCACGACCTGCAGCCCAAGCCGGGCGTGATAGAACAGGCTGAGCACCAGCAGGAACATCGGCACCGCCGCCCAGGGCGAGGCCAGCCATTCCGTCAGCCGGGCAAAGCCGAAGTCCGGCAGGATGGCAAGCGATGCCAGCAGCCAGACCATCAGGAACAGGTTGGACGCCGACGTCAGGCGTTGATGCCACCAATGGTGCGCGCCTTCCTTGGCGGATCCAAGACCGCGCACGCGGCCGATGCTGCTTCCCGTACCCATATCTTACTTCCCCGAAATCAGCGGCAGCCACTGGGCGTGCGTCAGATAAGCCCAGAACAGCACCGTTCCGCCGATCGACCAGACCATCGTCAGCAGCGCGCCGCGCTTGTTGCCGCGCAGTTCATAGCCCGCGCCGACATCCAGCACCCAGTGGCGGACGCCCGTGCCGATATGCTGGAACAGGCTGACCGTCAGGCCGATGCCGAGCAGATAGCCAAGCGCGTTCAGCGCGCCGCTTTGATAGGTGAACACGTCGCGGAACGCGGCATAGCTTTCCTCGCCGCCTGCCAGCGCCGCCAGAAACCAGACCAGCAGCGCCAGGCCGACCAGCGCCATGCCCGACCCGGTGGCGCGGTGCAAAATGGAAACCAGCATGTGCGGTCCCCATTTCCAGATGCTCAGATGCGGTGAAAGCGGTCGATTTTTCGGGCGCGCGGTAGCCAATTGGGTTCCCCTGAATGCTGCGTTGCCTATCTACGGCCGCGCGCGCAGGTTTCAAGCCGAATGACGCCGTTCCATGACTAACCAGCCTTTAACTCCTGCGCCGGTATCACCGGGCCGAGCGGAAATTCCGTCTTGCAAGGGAGCCGAAAGGGATCACGTGACCGTATCATCCAGCGCAACCGATCTGCCCACGCCAGGCAGCATTTCGGCCATGGTCGACCTGGAGGCCCGGCTGCGGGTGTTCGATACCGACCATGTGCTGATCGACAACGCGCGGGCCGTCTGGGCGGTGCTTGAAGCGGATATCCGCGCAATTTCAGAGGCCTATTGGCTGCAATGGTTGCGTTGTTTTGCCGACCAGCGGGTCTGGGCGACCCATGAGACGGAAAAGATGATCGACCTGGGCGTCGCATTCCTGCGCGACCGGTTTTTGAATACCGAACGGCGCGACTGGATCGAATCGATCGAGCGATCCGTTGCCGCCGCCTATGGCGCGGGTGTGCCGCCGATGGCGCTGCTGTCGATGATTTCGGCAAGCGACCGCACCGCGCTGGAAGTGCTGATGCGGAAGATGCCGGCGGGCGATCCCGATCTGGTTCGCCATGTCGACACGCTGATGCGGCTGTCCGCGCTGGAAAGCGACATCACGGTCGAAATCTACACCGGCTATCGCGCGTACAGCGCACAGGTCAGCCGCGAGCGGCTGGCCGCGGATTTCCGCAACAGCATCGGCTCGACTGTCGAGCGGGCCAGCCATGAAGGCCACAGCCTGCGTGCACAGGCGTCGCAGACATCGTCT
>NZ_JBLTWP010000003.1:0-616889 GCF_049889035.1 Sphingomonas eleionomae
ACCAGCGCATCGTCGAACTCCTCGAACAGGATCTGCACCACCCGCTCAAGCTCGCGGTGCTTGGCTGGCGGTAGATGATCGATATCGCTGCGCATGGTCTCCTCACCCTGTAGGGCTTGATCGTGGATGGCAAGTCATTGGCATGGCTCATCATGGCCAGAAACTTCGCCAGAACGGATCGGGTTCGCGTTCTGCCTCGCCGAGATGGTGGGGCGGCAGGACCAGGTCAGCTAGCCCCGCCGCCTGGGCGGGGCTAGCAGCTAGCGACGCTCAACGGCATTTCGGCATGACAAAGGCGGAACAGCGTCGGCACGATGGGCGCGTCACGGTTGATACCCGCAACGCCCCCTAGTGCACCGATCGCGTCGAAACGGCCTGCGACAACGGCGAGAAAGTGTGCGTCGCGTTCTCCCCAGCCTGCTGCGATTGCAAAGCGATGGGCGTCGTTGCTACCCCTGCCGGCATATCTGCCGACGATGTGCGCGATCTAATGACCGCTACCGCCGAGCATCGCTTCAGCCGCTTGAACCGCTTGCCTGCCACTATCGGATGGCTGACGGATAATGGCAGCTGCTACACCGCCAGAGCGACCCGCCCCTTCGCCCGCGAGATCAACCTCAGGCTCCGGCAACACCTATGGAAATCCCGCAATCCAACGGCATTGCCGAGGCGTTCGTGCGTACCATAAAGCGGGACAACATCCGCGTCGCCGAAAAGTCCAACGCCCGAGCCGTGATTAGCCAACTGCCCAGCTGGTTTCACCATCACAACACCGTCCACTAGGATCGGAATGGCGGCGACCGCACCCATGAACGCGCGCTGCAGGTGGAGATCGAGGCGTATGATACGCTGAAGGGATCGGCAGTGTTTGCTTGAGGGGTTGGGTCAGGGTGCAAGGCAGCGGCTCTGCTTCCGACCCCTTTTCGGACATCGGACGAGAGCCCATACTGGTCGCTAATGATGAACAGTGAAGCAGCAGACAGTCTCTTAGAGTAGCTTTCTCGATGGTCTAATGCCTCTTTGTTGCACAACAAAAGGCAACCGCTGCAGAACTGCCACCAATTACAGCGCGGAACCTACGCCTAGCTACATTGTCTATACGCTGGGCTGGGTGACACGGATATTGCCAGAATGGGAGAACCATTGAATTGCCCTATCCCTCCCAAGCTATACGAGCTCTACCACGAAACCAATGGAGTGAGGCTTTTTTGAGGGTTAAGTTAGTGTCGGTAGTTTGGTCAACTAACTCTGCCGCGATCCCGCGAAAGCGGCACCCATTTTCATTGAATAGCACAATCTGACCTTCCGGTCAGTGCACCCGGACTAGCATGATAAAGGATACTTCCGGATAGGTGGGGTGTCGTTCCTTCGGCAGGACTAAATGATATGCGGGCTTAATGATCAGATTGCCAATTTATACGCAGAGACGGGAATGCCTCTGCGGCACTTCCGGGACATCTTTGATTGCCTATAGAGCTTCGCGCGGGAGATGGGGCAGTTCTGGACGGCAGAAGGTGACTGTATCGGCGAGTGGGAAACCATTGACCATTTGCTGCTGGGGACGGGCGGAACGGTTCAGTGACCGTTTCCCATTCAGTGGCTGTCTAACCGGGTTGCTCGCTAAACGGGGAGGGTTCGGTTCCGGTAGGGAAGTACTCTTTTCTTTCTGCGGCTGACGCCGCTCCCTCCCTCTCCGGGAGGCTGGAGACGGAAGGGGCGCGCCGCGAGGGGGTGGGGCGGGTGAGGGGTCAGCCCTCCGCCGCGATCCGCTTTGCCACGGCTTCCAATTGTTCGGCGACCTTGCCCCAGCCGGCTTCGAATCCCATTGCCTCGTGCTGCGCCTTTGCCTCCTTGGTCCAGTGGCGGGCCCAGCCGCGATAGCGGGTGCGTTCGCCATCGGGTTCAAACTCGAATCCCCCGACCATGAACGGCCCCTGTGGCTGCCAGTCGGTCGTCAGCGCGTCGGTAAAGACGATGCGGCGTTCGGGCACGACCTCCAGATAGATGCCGTCGTTCGGCATCACCTCGCCATCCGGGCCATACATGGTGATGGCGGAGCGGCCGCCGGGGCGCAGGTCCATTTCGACCACCTCTGCCCGCCAAGGTGGCGGGCAGAACCATTCGTTCAGATGATGGGTATAGGCGCGCCACAGGGCGGCCACGGGCGCGTCGAGCACGCGTTCGATGCTGAGTTCGTTCGACATGGGGTCGCTCCTATTTCGCGCCGACGATCGAAAAGGCCGCGCCCTGCGGGTCGGTGCCGATCAGGATGTAATCGCCGCCGGGAATCTCGCTGGGGCCGAACAGGACCGTGCCGCCGCCAGCCTTTACCCGTTCCTGTGCCGCGTCGATGCCCGTTACATGGATGTAGTGGCTCCAGACGGGGCGGGGGGTGGCCGGCTGAACCGGCATGATCGCGCCCATTGGCTTGCCGGCGACAGGGCCGATCATTTCGTACAGCCCGGCCGGTCCCATATCCATGGTGTCGAGCACGACCCAGCCGAACAGCGCGCCGTAAAAGGCGAGCGACCGCGCGGGATCGGCGGCGGCCAGTTCGTTCCAGGCGAAATGCCCGGCCGGGCCGTCATGCCCGCCGAACGCCTTGCTCACGCCGCCCTCCACGCTGCCGCGCATGATGTAGAACATTGCGCCGTCGGGATCGGCGCAAAAGGCGAAGCGGCCGACGCCCGGAATATCCTGTGGTCCCATATGCACCGCGCCGCCATGCTGCCGGACCAGCGCAGCGGTGGCATCGACATCATCGACGCTGATATAGCCCAGCCAGCATAGCGGCATGGGATTGCCCGGCATCGCCATGAACCCGCCGACATCCTCTCCGTTCATGGCGAACAGCCGGTAATCCATGCCCTCCTGACCCGCAGGCCGTGCCTGCCAGCCGATCAGATCGCCGTAAAAGGCCGAAGCGCCGTCGGCGTCGGTGGTAATCAACTCGTACCAGAGCCAGCTTCCGTGCGGGTTGGTCATGCTTCCCTCCTGTGCTTCGGTTCAGCCCCGGTTATCGACGAACGGGGTAAATCCGCCCCAGAACATCCGTTTGCCGTCGAACGGCATGTCCGTGGTGGCATTCCCCTGCGACTCCTCGTCCGCCATCACGGCGGCCCATCCGGCATCGCGCGTCGCCTTGTCCGGCCAGACGATCCACGAAAAGACGACGGTTTCACCCTCCACCGCCTTGACCGCCATCCAGAAATCGGTGTGCTCGCCCCTGGGCACATCCTCTGCCCATGCCTCGACCACGTGCAGCGCGCCGTGGCGGCGGAACACGCCGCTCATCCGGGTGGCCAGTTCCTCATATTCCTGCCGCCGCGCCTCTGGAACGGGCAGCACGAAGCCGTCGATATAGGTCATCCATCCTCTCCTTGTCCGTCGTGTCCGCGACCCGGTCCGCGATCCGTCGGTGGCGCCCCCCCGTCACCGACCGAAACCCTCCGTTTCATGACAGATCGAATCGCTTGCTTGATGACTGTGCGCCCATAAGTTAGATAAAACAACCATGAAGTTAGAAAAACAAACTAATCTGCCGCCTCCAGGCCAGAAGCGATGGTATGACGATGGCTGTGGCACCGCATTGGGGCTTGAGCTGATTGGCGAGCGATGGTCGCTGCTCATCGTCCGGGAACTGATGTTCGGGGGACGGCGATTTTCCGAACTGCGCGCCGGTTTGCCGGGGATCAGCGCCAATGTGTTGACCCAGCGGCTGGAGGGGCTGGAACGGGTCGGCATCGTGACGCGCCGCAAACTGCCGCCGCCTGCGTCGGTGCAGGTCTATGAACTGACGCCCTGGGGGCTGGAGGCGGAAACGCTGATCCAGGAACTGGGTCGATGGGCGGTGCGATCCCCGCTGCATGACCCCACGCTGCCGCTGTCGGCGGCATCGATCATGATGAGTTTCCGCACCATGTACGACGCGGACCGGGCGCGGGGCGAGGCGGCAAGGATCGGCTTTCGCATCGGCGCGGAGGCGTTTGTCGTCAGCTTTGACGGCGCAGGCCCGATGACGCAGCGGGCGGAGCCGGAGGGGTGCGATCTGGTCCTGATCGCGCCCGACGCCATGGCGCTGGCCGCGATCGTTTATGGCGACGTGCCGGTTGCGGATGCGGAGGGTGCGGGCATGGTGGCGGTGAACGGCGACCGCGACTTGTTGGCCCGGTTTATCGGCTGGTTTCCGCTGCCGGCCAAGATCGACGCTTGACCTTGGCCGCCCGGCTTCCCACTGACAGCGGGCAACAACGGAATGATCATGGCCAGCATCCCCAACACCCAGCCCGACAGCCGCGACACGATCCTGATGAGCGCCCCCGACAAGATGGTGAAGGCGCGGGACGTATTCGGCATCGACAGCGACATGGAAGTGCCCGCGTTCAGCGAAGCGGACGAGCGGGTGCCCGATCTCGATCCCGCTTATGTGTTCGATCCCGACACCACGCTGGCGGTGCTGGCCGGTTTTGCCCACAATCGCCGCGTGATGGTTCAGGGCTATCACGGCACCGGCAAATCGAGCCACATCGAACAGGTAGCCGCCCGCCTGAACTGGCCGTGCATTCGCATCAACCTGGACGCGCATATCAGCCGCATCGACCTGATCGGGCGCGACGCCATCGTGCTGAAGGACGGGCAGCAGATTACCGAGTTTCGTGAAGGGCTGCTCCCCTGGGCGCTGCAGACCCCGACCGCGCTCGTCTTTGACGAATATGATGCGGGGCGCCCCGACGTGATGTTCGTCATTCAGCGCGTGCTGGAGACGGAGGGCAAGCTGACCCTGCTCGACCAGAACCGGGTGATTCGCCCGAACCCCTGGTTCCGCCTGTTCGCCACCGCGAATACCGTCGGCCTTGGCGATACCAGCGGCCTGTATCATGGCACGCAGCAGATCAATCAGGGCCAGATGGACCGGTGGAACATCGTCGTCACCCTGAACTACCTGCCCGCCGCAACAGAGGCACAGATCGTGCTCGCCAAATCGGGCGAATATGACAAGCCCGGTGGCAAGGAAGTGGTCGAGAACATGGTCCGCGTGGCCGACTTGACCCGCCGCGGATTCGTGAACGGGGACATTTCCACCGTGATGAGCCCGCGCACGGTCATTACCTGGGCACAGAATGCGCTGATCTTTGGCGATGTCGGTTTCGCCTTCCGCCTCAGCTTCCTGAACAAATGCGACGAGGCGGAACGCCCGCTGGTGGCGGAATATTATCAGCGCGTGTTCGGCAAGGACCTGCCCGAAAGCGTGGTCGGCAAGAGCTGACGTGCGGCCGAGCGAACCGCTTGGCGACCACCGCATGACACCCTATGCCTGATGGCATGGTGCAGCGTTCGATCCTGATCGTCGGCGGCGGCGCGGCGGGCTGGCTGACCGCCGCCTATCTGGCCCGGCATTTCGATCTGGCGCGTAATCCGCGCGTTGCCATCACCGTGCTGGAATCGCCCGATATCGGCATCATCGGGGTGGGTGAGGGCAGCTTTCCCACCATCCGCAACACGTTGCGCTTTCTGGGCGTAGACGAGGCCGCGTTTGTCCGCCGGTCCAGCGCGACGTTCAAGCAGGGGATCCGGTTCGACAACTGGCTGCACGCCCCGGCGGGGGGACGCCAGCACAGCTATCTCCACCCGTTCGAAGCGCCGTTCGATGCGGAGGGCAATCAGAGCCTGGTCGAATACTGGCTGTTGGAGGACGCGGGCACGCGCCCGCCCTTTGCCGAGGCCATGACGATCCAGAACCGCGTGGCCGCCGCCCAGCGTGCGCCCAAACAGGCGGGCGAGGGGGATTTCGAAGGGCCGCTCAGCTACGCCTATCATTTCGACGCCCATCGCCTGGCCGAGGTGCTGGCCGACCGTGCGCGCGAACTGGGCGTCCGTCACTTGAGCGGTGCACTGGCACAGGTGGTGCAGGACAGCGAAAGCGGTGCGATCGACCATGTGGTGTGTGACGCCAACGGTCGGCTGTCGGCGGACCTCTATGTCGATTGTACCGGATTTCGGGCCGAGCTGATCGGCCGGGCGATGGACGCCCCGTTCCGCAGCGTTCGCGACACCCTGTTCGCCAACCGCGCGCTGGCGTGCAAGCTGCCGCACGGGCACCCGGGCGAGCCGCTGGACAGCTATACCATCGCCGCTGCCCATGCGGGCGGCTGGATCTGGAATATCGGCCTTGCCGGCGCGCGCGGGCTTGGCTGCGTCTATTCCGGCGACCATCTGGACGAGGATGCGGCGGCGGCCGTGCTGGCGACCTATACCGGCGGGCGCAGCCGCGATGTGGAAGTGCGCAGCATCGGATTCGATGCCGGTTACCGGACGACGCCCTGGGTAAGGAACTGCGTTGCGGTCGGCCTGGCCGGCGGGTTCCTGGAGCCGCTGGAATCGACCGGCATGGTGATGATCGAAACCGCCGCCGCGATGATTGCGGAGCTGCTACCGCTCAACGGCCCGGTGGCCGGTCCCGCCCGCCGGTTCAACGAACGGATGCAGGCGCGATACGACAATACGGTCGCGTTCCTGAAGCTGCATTATTGCCTGGGCCAGCGGCAGGAGCCGTTCTGGCGCGATAATGTCGATCCGTCATCGGTGCCCGAACGGCTGCGCGAATTGCTGGACGAATGGCGTTACCGGCCGCCCGGCCGGTTCGACTTCATCCTCGACCTCGATAGCTTTGCCTGGTTCAACTATCAGTACATCCTGTACGGCATGGGCTTTGCGACGGATCTGTCGCCGCTGAGCGGGGACTATGCGGATCAGGAGGGCGCACGGCGGCAGTTTGAGCGGATCGCGCGCTATGGCGCCCGTGCCGCCCGCGAACTGCCCGGCCATCGCGAATTGATCGACAGTTTTCACGCCGCCTGACGGCTGGACCGACGGCGCATCCGGTTCAGGATGCGGGCATCGGTGCCCGATCGTCGCCATCGCCAAGGCTGCCCAGTTCCCCGCTGGCGCGGGCCTGGCGGCCATAGACCAGTTCGAACAGCGGCCCTGCCATCACGGTCGTGACGATCGCCATCAGGACCATCATGGCGAACAGGGTGGGGCCGATAATCCCCTTTTGCAGGCCGATATTGATGATGATCAGCTCCATCAGGCCGCGCGCGTTCATCAGCGCGCCGATCCCCATGGCGGTTCGGTTGTCCTCCCCCGCCAGCCGCGCGGCCAGCCAGCACGCGCCGAATTTTGCCGCGATGGAAACGGCCAGGATGCCAAGCGCGATGAGCAGCAGCGTGGTGTTGTTCACCATGTCCAGCCGCGTGTTCAGCCCCGAATAGGTAAAGAACATCGGCAGCAGGAACACCACGGTCATGGGTTCGACCTTGCGCTTCAACTCCTCGACAAACCGGCCCCGCGGCATGCATGCGCCCAGCAGGAATCCACCGAACACGGCATGGATACCGGCCGCATCCATGACGAAAGCGGACAGGGCATAGAGCATCAGCGTGACGGACAGGATGCCGTGGCTCATCTGCCCCTGCCGCTCGATAATGGTGCCCAGCGGGGCAAGCAGCCGGCGCCCGAACAGCAGCATGAACGCGGCGAAGCTGACACCGCCGATGATGGCCAGCAGGGCAACGCCCGGCCCGCCGCCAAAGGTCGCCAGCACGATGGCCAGGATGCACCAGGACGCGGCATCGTCGAACGCGCCCGCGGTCAGCGACAGGGTGCCGAGCGAGCTGTTGGCCAGCCCGCGTTCGTTGATGATCCGAGCCAGCATGGGGAAGGCGGTCAGCGCGATGCATGCGCCCATGAACAGCGTGGCGTTCAGCCTGCTGATCCCGTCGGCGAACAGGCCGGGCACGGTCAACAGGAACGGCGTGATCAGGAACGCGAACAGGAACGGTGCCCCGATCCCTGCCGCCGAAACCCCGGCGGCGCTTTTCGCCTTGGACTGGAAATGGTCAAGCCGCAGCGTCGTGCCGACCAGAAACATGTACAGGCCGACCCCGAACTGCGCGCCGACATACAGGACGTTTCGCGTCTCCTTTGGAAACAGCGCGCCCTGAATGTCGGGAAAGAGAAGGCCGAACAGCGACGGGCCAAGAATGACGCCCGCGATCATTTCGCCCACCACCTGTGGCTGGCCGAACAGCCGCCGGGCCAGCCAGCCGACGATGCGGCAGGTGGCGAGGATGACCGCGATCTGCAGGAAGAAGTGGATGGAATAGTCGGAAGGTGCAAAGCTCTTGGCCGCATCGACCGCAGGACCGTGCGCGTTCAGCACATCCCCCGCAACCCGCCACAAATCCGCGAACCAGTCCGCGATCATGCTCCCTCCCAAGCCTTGTATCCGAGCCGCCCGACCCCTGCCGGGCCGGTGCGCCGATGCTTGGGCCATGCCCGGGGTTAACCTGCAAGACGGAAAGTTCGCTGCACAGGCCGGCGGAGGAACGATTTCGGGTGATGGATGATGCTTTGTTGCCGGGCCGCCACATTGTAGTAATGTAGGTTCAATTTATCGCTATCATCAGGATCGCCGGATCAATGAAGCTGATCACAGCACGCGCGTTCAATCAGGATGTGACCGCCGCCAAGCGACTCGCCCTGGCCGAGCCGGTGTTCGTCACCGATCGCGGCCGGCCGACCCATGTCCTGCTGTCCATCGCCGCCTATCGCCGGATGGCGGGGGAGGAGGACATCGTCACCGATCTGCTGGCGGCAGATCCGGGCGCGGCGGCGCTGGACGCTGCCCATCTGGCCGCAGCAATGCGCCCCGCGGGCTGACCGGTCATGTTCCTGATCGATGCGCCGATCCTGCTCGCCCTGCGCGAAGCCCGGCGGGGCGGGTCGTCCGCAGTTTCCGCCTGGGCTGGCCGGACGCCGCGGCACCGCATGTTCGTGTCAGCAGTGACGCTGATGACGCTGTATCGCGCGGCGGCAATTGCGGGCGACCGGTCGGCGGCAGAGGGCGTGGCCTGGCGCGAATGGCTGGACGGGCCCGTGTGCACCGCTTTCGATGGCCGCATCCTGCCGGTGGACCCGGCCGTTGCCCGGCGGCGGGCCCGGCTGGCGCTGAGTGATGATGCCGACGCCCTGATTGCGGCAACCGCGCTGGAACACGGATTGACCCTCGTGACCGGACGGACGGCCGCATTTCGGGGCGCGCGCCTGAAACTCCTCGATCCGGCGCGTCAGGACATGGAGGGCGATGGCGACGAGGGCGACTGGCAACAGGCCGCGCGCAGCGGCTCCCGCTGGCTGAAAACCCTGTTCGTGCGGGGATGACCGGCGGCGTCGACGCCCCCGTCTGGTCGGTCCTTGCCGGTCGACATCAGACCGGCCTGCGGTTAGCCGTGCCATCCTTGGGAGGCAGGAGCGCACATGATCAGAGCCGTCATCGCCGCAATGTCATGGCTGGTGCTGGCTGCGCTGGCGACCGATGATGCAGCCGCGGAGCATGCCGTCCCCAAATCGCCCGGATGGCAAATAGCCTATGAGGAGGACATGTGCCTGTTGTCGCGCGCCTATGCGACAAAATCGGGCGAGTTGGTGTTTGGTATCCAGTCGACCATGCCGGGTACGGAAATGGTCGGGCTGCAAATCGCCACTGAAGGCATGAACAGCCGGCAAAAGGCACGCCAGCTGGCCACAATCAGCGTCCCGGGCCAAGATCAGGTCTGGCAGGGAGAGATCACGATATGGCCTGTGCCAAAGCTCAAACAGACCCTGATCATGGGCACTGTACCGCGAACCTTGTTGACGCAGATTGCGGCGGCACAGGAGGTGACACTTGCCGTCGCTGGTCAGGAGCGAGTCACGCTCCCCATTTCGGCTGCCAGCCAGGCACTGAAGGCGCTGGCGGCTTGCGAGGCCGATTTTGCAAAGATGCTGGGCATTGACGCGACCCAATATCTGAATGTCAAAACGCCTGCAGAGCCGGTCAAGTCTGTCGGCGACTGGATCCGGTTCGAGGATTATCCGAAGTCCGCCCTGCAAGCCGGCGTGGGCGGAGCAGTCTCGATCCTTTGGGAAATCGATAAAGAGGGCAAAATTGCCTCGTGCCGGACGATCAGGACATCCGGGCGCGAAGACCTGGACAAGGCCGCCTGCGATGCGCTTATGAGGCGGGCGCGGTTCAGCCGGCCGGCACTGGATGCCGCCGGCAATCCGGTGGCAAGTTATGGCACGCGCCAGGTTGTCTGGACGATGCCCTGAAATCCGAAATCTGCTCATCGCTCGTTCAGTTGTTCCAATCCATCGTCGAATGGAGAGGAGAGGTGGGATGATGGCACGGTTGGCGATGGGCGTTTGGATCGCACCGGCGGCAATGCTGCTGACGGGGTGCACCTTTCCGGACATGGAGCCGCAGGGTTATGCCCCGCCCCCGGCTGTCGGCGAGTTCGGGCAGGATGCGGCGGACTATGCCTGGATCGACCGGGCGGATGCGCTGTGGGATGCGATCGGTCAGGCGCCGCCGGATTTCACGCTGGCCAGCGGCGATGGCGACGATCAGTGGGTCTGGGTCACGGCCGACGGCTATTGGGTGATTACCGAGCCGGTGGGACGCGATGGCGTGCGCGGCTATTATTTCGAACCCGGCGCAACCCTGCCGTTTCTGGTCCGCGATGTGGATACCAGCTATGGGTTTACCGGCGATCGTCTGGCAGTGGTGTACGGCCGGGACGGCCGCGTTTCCGATGCCATTCCCTCACCGGTGGAACGGGCGGACGCGATCGGCCTGTTGCGGCGCGGTGCGATGCTGCGCGAGGCGGCTGACGGGCAGGGGCGGCGTGGCCGGGTGCAGCCGGAGCTGTGGGCCGGCAGCGCGCCGATCCTGTGGAACAGCTTTGCCACCTGGGACTTTGGCTATGCCGCTGATCCGCTGTGGGGCAGCTATCGCAATTCGCCCCGCAGCCGCGCCGACCGCGAACGCTGGCGGTTCGAACGTGAGGAGCGCCGCGCCCGTGCCGAGGCGTTCCGCGAGTGGCGCGGGCGTCAGTTCATGGGCGATCCGCCGCCAATTCTGGCCCGGCCGGGCCGGCCGCGTCCCGACGGTCGGCCGCCCCGGCCCGGCGATGGCGCCGGTGCCGGATCGCCGCCGCCGCCGCTTTATGCCAATCCCGACCCGGTGCGTCGCCCCGTGCGGCGCGAGGATGCGCTGCGCCCCGACCGGCCGGAACGTGCTCCGATCATCCGGCCGGCCCGGCCGGTGACCCAGCCGGGCGCGGCAGATGCCATTCAGCGGCAACCGCGTCAGGAACTGCCGGGCCGCCGCCCCGCGCCGGTTGCCGGACAGCCCCAGCGCCAGCAATGGAATGCGCCGCCGCCCGCCGCCGCCACAGGCCGGGCGCAGCCGACCCGGCCGCTTTATTCGCCGGATCGGGCGGCCGGGCGCGCGACCGGGCGGCCAACGACACCCATGGTCCGTCCCGTCGCTCCGTCGCAGAGCGCATCGCCACCACCACCACCCCCGCCGCACGCGGCTCCCCCGCCGCCACCGCCGCCGCCCAAGATCATGGAAGCGCCCACCCTGTCGCCGGAATTGCGGGCGGACTGAACGGGCCCGACGGGGCGACACCATTTCGGGGCATCCCGGCGGTTCCTCCGTCAAAAAGGCAGGATGCCGCGATATTGTTCCAGCGGCGGCGCGCCGGGGACGGCGATACCCTGGTTCAGCAGGAAGATGTGGCGGACAATCTCCGCCTGTTGTTCGATGCCGTACCGGTCCAGCGTCCAACCAGGTTTCAAGGTGTAGCTGTACCGGCAGAACGGATGGCGGCGCAGGGGCAGGAACATGCCCTGCTGATGCTGCCACACATGTACCAGTTCGTGGACGAACAAGCCCTGCAGATGCGGGGCCGCACAGCCGAAATCCTCGCAATAAAGCCCGCCGCCGGGATGGAAATGGATCGTGCCCAGCGGCGCCATGGTGACGCGGCGTGGCTGAAAGAACGCCCATTTGCGGTTGGCGACCCGGGCCGCGCCATAATCCAGTGCATCGCCAAAGACGGTGCGGGCGAGCGCGATTTCCTGATCCGTCAGCGGCCGGGCGGGTCCGCCCATGTCAGACCCTGTCCTCCGCCAGGTCGATTTCGCGCACGCCGCGTGCCTGGCGCGCGGCATTGACGCGCTCGCGCAGCGCCTCTCGCCGAGCGCGGGCGCGTGGGATGTCGCGCATCACCAGCGGGCCGGTGGCAGTCGTTTCGTCCGACGATCCGATGGTCAGCGTGCCGATATCGACCATCTGGTTGAGGATGGTGAAATCGATCCGCACATTCTTGATGCGATAGAGCTCGATTTCGTCGATCGACTTGGCAATGATCCCCTGACGCAGCACCAGCCGGTCGGCGGTCACTTCATAACCCGTGCCGATATTGGCCAGCCAGCGCAGGGTGATCAGGACCAGTCCGGTCACCAGCGCCACGGGGCCGAGCCACGCGGCGCCGGTCATCATGCCCTGCGCCTGGAAATAGAAACTGACCAGCAGACCGCCGAGGGTCAGGGCCAGCGTGCCCCATCCCGCCAGCGTGCCCAGCAGCCAGCCACGCGTCGATGAACGGAACCGGTCAATCGTATCGGCCATGCTTGCCCCCCGTTTTCAGTCAATTTGCCGGTGCCGGATCGCCCGCACCGACCAGTTTTGCCTCAACCTCGACGGTGCTGCCATCTTCGAATTTCAGGGTCAGCGGTGCCGATGCACCGGGCTTTGCCTCCGGCTTGATGTCGAACAGCATGGCGTGCTTGCCGCCCGGTTCGAACGACAGCGTGTCGCCCGACGGGACCGGCACGTCGGCCACCGGTGCCATGCTCATCGCGCCGCTTTCCGACTTGATGCTTTCATGCAGTTCGGTGCGCCCGGCGATCGGGGTGCTGATGCCCACCAGCGTCTTTGCCTCTCGCCCGGCGGTAAAGCGGAAATAGGCAGCGGCGGGTCGCCCCTCGACCGCGGGCAGGCGGACCCAGGCATCGCTTGCCTCGGGCGCCGGTGGTCCGCCACAGGCGGCCAGTGCAAGGACGAGGGCGGATGCCAGCGGGGCAAGGATTCGACGGACCATTAACGATACTCCCAGTTCGGGATTCACCGGTAACGTTCGGCAAATCTTGCGGCAAGCCAAACCCCGCCTATATCGCCTTCAGTGAACCGAGCGGTCCGGTCAGGGATGGACAGGATCGATCATCAACTGTTTGAACTTTCGGGGGCTTACGAGGAGCTATGGGTAAAGTAATCGGTATCGACCTCGGCACGACCAACTCGTGCGTCGCGGTGATGGAGGGTGGCAAGCCCAAGGTGATTGAAAACGCGGAAGGTGCGCGCACCACGCCGTCGATCGTTGCGTTCGCAAAGGATGGCGAGCGGCTGATCGGTCAGCCTGCCAAGCGCCAGGCCGTGACCAATCCCGACAACACCGTGTTCGCGGTGAAGCGGTTGATCGGTCGGCGGTTCGACGATCCCATCACCAAGAAGGACACCGAACTGGTCCCCTATTCGATCGCGCGCGGGCCGAATGGCGATGCGTGGGTCAAGGCGGGCGGCGAGGATTATTCGCCGAGCCAGATCAGCGCCTTCATCCTTCAGAAGATGAAGGAAACGGCAGAGAGCTATCTGGGTGAAACCGTCACTCAGGCGGTCATCACCGTGCCGGCCTATTTCAACGATGCCCAGCGTCAGGCGACCAAGGATGCCGGCAAGATTGCGGGCCTTGAGGTACTGCGCATCATCAACGAGCCGACGGCAGCCGCACTCGCCTATGGCCTGGACAAGAACGAGAACAAGACGATCGCGGTCTATGACCTGGGCGGCGGCACGTTCGACATCTCGATCCTGGAAGTCGGCGACGGCGTGTTCGAGGTGAAGGCGACCAATGGCGACACCTTCCTGGGCGGCGAGGATTTCGACAGCAAGCTCGTGCAGTTCCTTGCCGGCGATTTCCAGAAGGCCGAAGGCATCGACCTGACCAAGGACAAGCTGGCGCTGCAGCGGCTGAAGGAAGCGGCGGAAAAGGCCAAGATCGAGCTGTCGAGCGCAGCGACGACCGAGGTGAACCTGCCCTTCATCACCGCCGACCAGAACGGTCCGAAGCACCTGGTCAAGAGCATCAGCCGTGCCGACCTGGAGCGGCTGGTCGACGACCTGATCCAGCGCACGCTGGAGCCGTGCCGCAAGGCGATGCAGGATGCCGGCGTCAAGAATGACGGCATTGACGAGGTTGTCATGGTCGGCGGCATGACCCGGATGCCCAAGGTTCGTCAGGTCGTGAAAGACTTTTTCGGCAAGGAGCCGCATGTCGGCGTCAACCCGGACGAGGTCGTTGCGATCGGCGCGGCCATTCAGGCCGGCGTGCTGCAGGGCGATGTCAAGGACGTGCTGCTGCTCGACGTCACCCCGCTGTCGCTGGGCATCGAAACGCTTGGCGGCGTGTTCACGCGCATGATCGACCGCAACACCACGATCCCGACCAAGAAGAGCCAGGTTTATTCGACTGCCGACGACAATCAGCAGGCGGTGACCATCCGCGTCTTTCAGGGCGAGCGCGAAATGGCGGCGGACAACAAGCTGCTCGGCCAGTTCGACCTGATCGGCATCCCGCCGGCCCCGCGAGGCGTGCCGCAGATCGAGGTGACGTTCGACATCGACGCCAACGGCCTGGTCAACGTCAGTGCCAAGGACAAGGGCACCGGCAAGGAACAGCAGATCCGCATCCAGGCATCCGGCGGCCTGTCGGATAGCGACATCGAACAGATGGTGCGCGATGCCGAACAGTTCGCCGAAGACGACAAGAAGCGGCGTGCATCGGCCGAGGCAAAGAACAACGCTGAAAGCCTGATCCACACGACGGAGCGTCAGCTGGCCGATAATGGCGACAAGGTCGATGCCTCGCTGAAGGCCGAGATCGAGGGTGCCATTGCCGAAACCAAGGCGGCCGTGGACAGCGGCGATGCCGAAGCGATGACGCAAAAGGCGCAGGCGCTGGCGCAGGTCGCCATGAAGCTGGGCCAGGCGATTTACGAGAAGCAGGCGGCAGCCGAAGCCTCTCCGTCGGCGGACGATGCGTCCGGTCCGAAGGAGGACGTGGTGGACGCTGAATTCTCCGAAGTGGACGACAACAAGGCCTGACGGCCGGTGCAGCGATCCTCGGCTTCGTTCCGACCGAACAGGGTTAGCAATAACCCCATGTTCGAACCGGGCGGAGCCGGGGCGCGCTGGATGGAGTTTCGTCCATGACCACCCAGATCGATTATTACGAGCTGCTCGAATGCGAGCGCGGCGCCGACGACAAGACGATCAAGGCCGCCTATCGTAAGCTCGCCATGAAATATCACCCCGACAAGACCGGGGGCTGCAAGGATTCCGAGGCCAAGTTCAAGGCGGTTTCGGAAGCCTATGAAGTCTTGAAGGACCCGCAGAAGCGGGCCGCCTATGACCGATATGGTCATGCCGCGTTCCAGCAGGGCGGCGGTGGCGGGCCGCAGGATTTCAGCGGGTTCAGCGATATTTTCGAAAGCGTGTTCGGCGAATTCATGGGCGGCGGCCGCGGTGGCGGTGCACGCAATGGCCCGCGCCGGGGCGCCGACCTTCGCTATGACATGGAAATCAGCCTGGAAGAGGCGTTCCATGGCCATGCCACGCAGATCACCGTCGACGTCACCGGGACGTGCGAAAGCTGTTCCGGGTCGGGCGCGAAGCCGGGCACTGCGGTCAAGACCTGCGGCACCTGTGGCGGCGCGGGCAAGGTGCGGGCGCAGCAGGGCTTTTTCGTCGTCGAGCGGACCTGTCCGTCCTGCCATGGTCAGGGTCAGGTGATCAGCGATCCGTGCCCCGCCTGTCGCGGCGAGGGCCGGGTGGATCAGACCAAGACGTTGCAGGTCAACATCCCGCCCGGCGTTGACGAAGGCACGCGCATCCGCCTGTCAGGTGAGGGTGAGGCGGGCGCACGTGGCGGGCCGCCCGGCGACCTGTACATCTTTCTGCACATCAAGCGGCACGCGATCTTTGCCCGCGAGGGAACGACACTGCACGCACGCGCGCCGATCAGTTTCACGACGGCGGCGCTGGGCGGTGAGATCGAGCTGCCCGGACTGGACGGGGACAGCATCGTCGTCCGCGTGCCGGCGGGAACCCAGTCGGGCCGCGAGGTGCGCCAGCGCGGTGCCGGGATGCCGGTGCTGCAGGGGCGGGGGCGCGGCGACCTGGTCGTGCACCTTCAGGTCGAAACGCCGACCAAGCTGTCGGCGCGGCAGCGGGAATTGCTGGAGGAATTCCGTGCGACGGAAACCGGGGAGGAGTCCCCGGAGGCAAGCGGGTTTTTCGAAAAGCTGAAGCGCGCGGTTAGCGGATAATCCGCTGACCCGTCCCGCTCGCTCGCGCGGTCAGCCCTGCGGTCTGGCGGCAGCCCTCCGGTCTAGCTCGGCGAGCGCAGCACTGGCGTTGGCATGGCCGGCGATCTGCGCGCCCTTCAGCCACTTTCGCGCGCCGTCCATGTCGCTCGGGCCACCCTGACCACGGGCAAGCATGGCGGCCAGGTTGAACATGGCGTCCGCATCGCCGCGCTGGGCCGCAGCATCGAACCATTGGCGTGCGGCCTTCAGGTCCTTTGGCAGAACGGTGCCCTCGTAAAACATCGTGCCCAGCGCATTCTGTGCCTGTGCATTCCCGCCAAGCGCCGCTTCCTTGTAGAACAGGGCGGCACGCTGAACATCGCTGGGCATGGCCGTGCCGAACTCATTGGCGCGGCCCAGCGCAAACAGGGCGTCGGCATTGTCGTTGCGCGCGGCGAGCTTTAGCCAGTTGATCGCCTTTGCCGGGTTTGCCGGAACCCCGTCCGAACCGGACAGCAATAGCTGCGCCAACGCGACTTGCGCATCGGGATGGTCGAATTTTGCGGCCTTTTCATAATATTGGGCAGCGCGCGCGGCATCCGGGGCCACACCGATGCCGTTCAGATACACGTCGCCCAGCGCCTTTCCTGCGCCGATATGACCAACATCCCAGGCCCGTTCCAGCCAGCGCCGCGATTCGGCGAGGTCCCTTGGGATGCCCCGAAACCCGATGCGGTAGATATTGGCCAGCATGATGGACGCCTCGCCCATTGCCGTGGTCATTTCTGGATAGCGGGGGTCGAATTGCGGGGTGTCGGAAACCGGGCTGAACGGCAGCGTCGCGGCCTTTTTCAGCCAGCGCACGCCCTCTTGCGGGTCGGATTGCGGGCCAAGGCCCTGCAACAGGATCTTGCCGATATACAGCGTCGCCTCCTCGCCGCCGTCACGCGGCTGAAGCTTGCGTTCCGCCTGCCGGAAATAGTCCAGCGCCTCGCGATATCGGCCCTGATCGAACAGCGCGAGACCCATGGGCAGCGAACGGTCGCGATTGGCCTGCTGGCTGCGGGCCAGGGCAAAGCCCGTGTCCCGGCCCGATGCCCTGCTTGCGGGGCTGAATGCATCCGGAAAATCAATGTCTTCCTGACTGACCAGCCGAGCGCCGCCCCGCTGCAGTGCCGCCCGGCACGCCGCAATCCGGTCCTCCATCGGCGCCGTCCCGGCCACCGTCTCGCTGTCGTTGTTGGCCCGCGACGAAACGCCGTCGACAGCCGTCCCCCCGACGCCGAACCGCCGCTTGCCCAATTCCGGCAGTGCGGATCCTTCGGGTACGCTGGGCGGGGCGCTGTAATCGGGACTGCGCGGCAGGCGCACGGGTGCATAGGGGAAAAGGTCGCCGCCGGCGCTTGTCACAACCGCGTTCGCAAACCCGTCGCGCGCCAGCACTTCGCACGCGGTGGAGCGCGGCGCTTCGGCCGGGATGGGGCGCTGACCCACAATGGTAATATCGGGCAGAACCTCTCGGCGCGGCGCATCCTGGGCTATCGCGCCTTCCGCCAGAAACCCCGCGGCGGCCGCAAACGCAACCAAGCCAGCATATCGCGCCATGGGTCAGCCCTTCCGTACCAAGTCTTGGCGAAAGGCTATCATGCAGCGGCCTGTTGGCAACCGCCCTCGTTCAAGCGGCGGTTTGCCGGAATTCATGCCTGAGCGGGGCGCTTTTCATAGTTCCAGCGCATCAGCATCCGGCGCAGTTCCGGCCAGTCATGGATTGCCCAGCGATCGGGGCGTTCAATGCCGATGATCCGGTCGCGATGGGTGTCCACCCGTTGCCATTCCAGCGGGCCATTGCTGGGGATGCAGTGAAAGGCGATGACCGGAGGGTTCAGGGGGTCTTCGCCCTCGTCGACGATGACGGCCAGCCGCTCGCTGGCCAGCCGCACCATCGCGCCCGGCAGGAATGCGCCCAGCATCCGGACAAAGACCGTCACCAGCGAGCTGTCATATTCGTCGGGACTGCCGCGCAGTTCGTCGATGAGCTGGGCGGCGGTCAGCGGCTGGGCATAAGCGCGGGGCGACGTGCCAGCATCGAAGGAATCGCAGATGGCAGCCACGCGCGCGCCAAGCCCGATTTCATCGCCGCGCAGGCCATAGGGATAACCCGACCCGTTCAGTCGCTCATGATGCTGCAACACCGTCTGCAGCACGAAATCCGAAACGCCGCCGGCCTCTGCCAGCATCTTGCAGCCCATTTCGCAATGCCGCTTGACCGCAGCCTGCTCGTTTTCGTCCAGCGGTCCTTCCTTGGCCAGGATTTCCGCCGGAACCGCGGTCATGCCGATGTCGAGCAGCAGCCCCGCCATGCCGAAATCGGAAATTTCCTCGGCGGTCAGGCGCAGTTCGCGAGCCATGCTGATCATCAGGCCGCTGGTGCCGATCGCATGGAAATAGACGGCCTCGCTCGCGTCGCGGAGGCGGATCAGGCTGGGCAATGCAGTTGCGTTGCGGTTCAGTGAGGCGGCAACCGCGTTTACGATGGGGACAAAGGCCGTTGCATCGATTGCGTCCCCGCCGCGCGCGCAGGCAAAGGCATAGGCAATTGATTCCCGCGCGAGATCGATGATCTCCTTGGCGCGCGCCAGTTCTTCGGCGCGGCTGGCCGGCTTTGCCCGCAAGTGCAGGCTGGGCGCCTTGCCGAATGATGGTTTGCGCGGTGCCGCAGCATTCTTGCTTTGCGCCGCCAGTTGTTTCCAATCGGAGATGTTGAGCAAGCTTTCCATGCAGCGGATTTATCCGCAGTTTCTTCACGAACCGTTACGGCAGCGATTTTTGGCGCAGGATCGAATTCGGTGTAGACGGCAGCGGGGTCCGGTGGGGGAACGACGCGCAATGGCCGGTTCGGCGATCAGGCACGACAGTGACGGTTGGCGGCCACAGCTGGACGGACTGCGAGCCATCGCGGTCGCCATGGTGCTGTTCACGCATCTGTGGGACACGGGATCGATCGCCGGATCGATCGGCGTTCGGCTGTTCTTTGTCCTCAGCGGATTTCTGATCACGCATATGCTGGTGGACATGCGGGCGAGCGATGCCGCGTTCAGCACCGGTCCGCGCGCCTGGCTGGTTTTCTTCGCGCGGCGGGCGCTTCGGCTGTGGCCTGCCTATTATCTGTTGCTGGCGGTGATCCTCATCGTGAATGTCCAGCAGGTCCGCGACAGTGGCTGGTGGCACGTCCTGTACCTGTCGAACGTCTATTTCGGGTTCAAACAGGGGTTCGAGCCATGGATCATCGGCCCGTTCTGGACGCTGGCCATTGAACAGCAATTCTATCTGATCTGGCCGTTCCTGATGCTGATCCCCCGCCGCCGCTGGTTGCTGTCCATCGCTGTTGGCGCGGTATTGGCCGCCGTGGCGTGGCACCTGGCGACCGACCGGTTCTGGCCCGGTCATTTCGGCAAGTACATGCTGTTGCCCGCATCGATTGACGCGCTAGGCGCGGGTGCGGCGCTCTCGCTGGCCTGGCGGCAGGGCGGGGTGCCGCGCTGGCTGATCGTGCTGGCAATCGCCTCCGTCCCCGTCATTGCGGCGCTGTTCGTGACGGGGCTGACGGATTGGCCGCTGACCATGATCAGCCTGCCGCCGATGATGCTGGCCGTCGCGCTGTGCCATCAGGGGATGGGCGGGCCACTTGGCGCATTGCTGTCCAGCCGCCCGCTGACCGCGATCGGCAAGGTCAGCTATGGCGTCTATCTTTATCACCTGTTCGTCATGGCGGCGCTGACCCGGCTGGCCGGCGCGGCCGGATATGCCCTGTATCCCGGCCCGGCCCTGTTCGTGGCGGGCGGCGCAGCGACGCTGATGGTCGCTGCGCTATCCTGGCGATTGGTCGAAGCGCCTGCCAACCGGCTGAAACGGCATTTCCGGTTCGGCCAGCCTCAACCCGCGGCGGTCGCTGCCTGATCCCCGAACACGCGGGCAAAGATCGTATCGACCTGAGCCAGGTGATAATCGAGGTCGAACCGCGCCTCGATCTCCTCTGTGCTGAGCGCCGCCGACACTTCCGGATCGTTCTTCAGCAGGTCCATCAGCGACAGCGCGCCGTCGGATTCCCACACCTTCATCGCATTGCGCTGAACCAGTCGATAGCTGTCCTCGCGGCTCAGCCCGGCTTGCGTCAGCGCCAGCAGCACGCGTTGCGAATGGACGAGGCCGCCCATGCGGTTGAGGTTTCGTTCCATCCGCTCGGGATAGACGACCAGCTTGTCGATCACGCCGGTCAGGCGGCCAAGCGCGAAATCCAGCGTGATGGTGGCGTCCGGGCCGATATAGCGTTCGACCGAGGAATGGCTGATGTCGCGTTCGTGCCACAGCGCGACGTTTTCCAGCGCGGGGGTGACATAGCCGCGCACCATGCGGGCCAGGCCGGTCAGGTTTTCGGTCAGCACCGGGTTGCGCTTGTGCGGCATGGCCGACGAGCCTTTCTGACCGGGCGAGAAATATTCTTCCGCCTCCAGCACCTCTGTCCGCTGCAGATGCCGAACCTCGGTCGCCACGCGCTCGATCGAGCTGGCGATGACGCCCAGCGTGGCAAAGAACATGGCATGCCGATCGCGCGGGATGACCTGTGTCGACACGGGTTCGACGGTCAGGCCCAGCTTGTCAGCGACATAGGCCTCAACGCGCGGATCGATATTGGCAAAGGTGCCGACCGCACCGGAAATGGCGCAGGTGGCAATGTCCGCCCGCGCCGCAACGAGACGCGCCCGGTTGCGGTCGAACTCGGCATAGGCCTGAGCCAGCTTGAGGCCGAAGGTGACGGGTTCGGCATGAATGCCGTGGCTGCGCCCGATGGTTGGCGTGAACTTGTGCTCCATCGCCCGGCGCTTGATTGCAGCAAGCAGGGCATCAAGGTCAGCGATCAGCAGGTCGGCAGCGCGGGCCAGCTGAACCGCCAGCGTCGTGTCCAGCACGTCTGAACTGGTCATCCCCTGATGCATGAAGCGCGCTTCGTCGCCGACCTGTTCGGCGACCCAGGTGAGAAACGCGATCACGTCATGCTTGGTCACCGCCTCGATCGCGTCGATGGCGGCCACGTCGATCGCGGGCCTGGTCGCCCACCAGTCCCACAGCGCCTTGGGGGCCGATTGCGGAACCACGCCCAGATCGGCGAGTGCCTGCGTCGCGTGCGCCTCGATCTCGAACCAGATCGCGTAGCGCGCTTCCGGCGTCCAGATGGCGGTCATTTGGGGGCGGGCATAGCGGGGGACCATCGGGCGTCCTTCTGATTGCAATTCTGGCGGGGAGAGAATGGGGCGGAAATGCGGCTCGTCGTGCCCAGCACTCGGAATCCGGGCGAACCGGCCCGTAGCAAAGCCGGTCCGCGCGGGCAATTCGCAGCCAAATGATCCCGTCGCCGTTGGTTGTTCAACAGCTTCGGCTGTGCCGGCCGGTTCAGCTGATTGCCCCCAATTAAGGCAGGACCGGCCGGTTCGGAATTCAAAGAATGATGTTGAAGGAGCAATCCCATGTTGAAGACCATCATGCTGGCCGGTGCGGCCCTGATCGCTACCCCTGCAATTGCGCAGGACATGCAGCAGGCCCCGGCCGATCCCGCTGCGGGTACGGCGCAGACGGCCCCTGCCCCTGAGCAGACCGCCCCAGAACAGGCCGCCCCCGCGCAGGATCAGCCCGCAACGACCGCGGACCAGGTGGCGCAGGTGATCGACGCCGACTGGGCCAAATATGACGTGGATGGCAATAGCGAGCTGAGCAAGGAAGAGTTCGGCACGTGGCTGGGCACGCTGCGTAAGGCGAGCGAGCCTGGCGCCGACCTTGCCTCGGCCGAAATGCAGGGATGGATGGGTCAGGCATTCGCCGCGGCCGACGCCGACAAGTCGAGCTCGGTCAGCAAGCCCGAACTGACCAAGTTCCTGTCGCAGTCCGCCTGAACCAAGCAGGGCGCGGGGGTTCCTGTAACCGGGAACCCTTTGTCCCCCCGCTGGTTTTCATGGTCCCGAACGGATTGAAAGGAGTGTCCCATGGGTGAACTGACCGACAAGCTGGCAGCAGCTGGCAACAAGCTCGCCGGGAATGCCAAGGAAGCGATTGGCAAGGCGACGAACAATCCCGAACTGGAAGCCGAGGGCAAGGCCCAGCAGCTGAAGGGTACGGGCCAGGATATCGCCGGCAGCGTCAAGGGCGCGATGGGCGACAAGATCTGATCGTTCGTCACGACAATGGAAAAGGCGGTGCCGGAAACGGTGCCGCCTTTTTCGTATCTCGTGCGGCCGTAGACTTCAGATCAGCCCGTTTGCCCGCATGCTGAAATGCCCGTTTCGCCCGATGATCAGATGATCGTGCACGCTGATGTTCAGCGGCTTGCCCGCGGCGATGATCGCTTTGGTCAGGTCGATGTCCGCCCGGCTGGGACTGGGATCGCCGGAGGGATGGTTATGGACCAGAATGATCGCCGCCGAACCAAAATCGAGCGCCCGTCGGATGACCTCGCGGATATAGACGGGCGCCTCGTCGATGGTCCCGCGGCCAAGCTCGTCATCGAGGATCAGGGCATTGCGGGTATTCAGGTGCAGGACGCGCACCTGTTCCACCTGAACATGCGCCATGGCGCCGCGCAGATAATCCAGCAGCGCCTGCCAATTGGACAGGACGGGCCGGTTTTCCACCTCGCTGCGCAACGTGCGGACCAATGCCGCGCGCACGATCTTGATCGCTGCGGCCGCCGCATCCCCCGCACCGTCGACCTGCCGGATCGATTCCACGTCAGCCGCCAGCAAGTCGGGCAGGCTGCCGAATTTGGCCAGCAGACGCTTTGCCGTCCCCTTGGTGTCGCCGCGCGGCTGAGCGGTTGCCAGCAGATATTCGACCAGTTCATGGTCGTGCAGGTCCCGCCCTTCGGATGCAAGCAGCCGCTTTCGCAGCCGCTCGCGGTGTCCGGTGCCGTCGGTTCCGGGATCGTTCATCCCCCAGCGGTAGCACAGGTGGCGTCGGCGGCAAGCCGTGCTAACCCGGACGCGTGATAACGATCGCCAACCATCCCAGTGCATTGGCCTGCCGGGCAAGCCTGCCCCGATGCCGGGCCGGAGCGGTGCGGCGGTCGTGAGCGAGCCCGAACCGTTCGACCTGAACATGGGTGCTGCGCCCGCATCGCCGCGCCGGCGTCGTCTGCTGCGACGGTCGGCACGGATCGGCGCCGTGACAGGCATCATCCTGTTCGCGGCGGCTGGCATCCTGTGGAGCCAGCGTCGGCCGATTGCCGACGGGTTCATCCGCGACGCCCTGATCCAGCGGGGCGTGCCCGCCCGGTATACGATTGCCGATATCGGGTTCCGGACGCAGCGGATCACCAATCTGGTGCTGGGCGACCCGGCCAATCCCGACCTGACCGCCGATTGGGCGGAAATCGACCTGAGCCTGGGCTTTGGCGAGCCGGAGGTGGTGGCGGTGCGCGCCGGCAAGGTCCGGATGCGGGGCAAAGTGGTGGGTGGCAAGCTGACGCTGGGCACGCTGGACCGGCTGATGCCCGCGCCGTCGGGCGAGCCCTTTTCCCTGCCGCGAATCGCACTGGCGATCGGGGACGGGCGTGCCCGGATCGACACTGCACAGGGACAGGTTGGCGTAAAGCTGACCGGCGCGGGTCGGCTGGACGACGGATTCCGAGGCAGGATTGCCGCAGTGGCGCCCAAGGTCACGTCGGGGCCATGCCGCGCGGCGCGGATGACGCTGTATGGCGATATCCGCATCACTGCCCGCCAGCCCAGGTTCGACGGGCCGCTTCGCATCGCGGGCGCGCGGTGCGACACCACCATGCTGGGCGCGTCGTCCGTGGCGGTGAAGGTTGCGCTGAACGAACGGCTGGACCGGTGGCGCGGTGAGGCGGGGCTGATGCTGGGCGCGCTGAACGGCCCGCGCGCTTCGCTGCGCACGCTGACTGGCACCGTCCGGTTCGATGGCGGCCCCGGCGCAACGGGCGGCGGCATGGACCTGTCCGCATCGGGGATCGCGACCGATCTGGCATCGGCGGGGCAGGCGCGTGTCGTCGGGCAATACAGGGTCGGGAATGCTCAGGCGCTGGATGCGCGGCTGACGCTGGACGGGGTGCGGGCGGACAACGCGGTCCGGCGGCAGATTGCCGCCCTGCGCGGCAGTGGCACGGGAACGCCGGTCGGGCCGCTGATGGATCGACTGACGGATGCGCTGGGCGCGATGGCCAGCGACGCGATGGTTGCCGCCGATCTGGCAGTGGAGGCAAAGGGCGGTGCCGTTTCGGGGCAGCTCCGGCGGATGACGCTGAACGCGACCAGCGGTGCGCGGCTGTCGCTGACCGATGGCGATGGCGCGCGTTTTTCATGGCCGGCGGGTGGCCTGACCCTCAACGGCATCGTCGCGTTCGGCGGCGGCGGCCTGCCCGATGGGCTGATCCGCCTGAATCAGGTGCGGCCGGGCGGGGCGGTGACGGGGCAGGCGGTGATCGCCCCCTATCGCGCGGGGGATGCCAGCCTGGCGCTTAATCGAGTGGCATTCCAGCTGGCCGAAGGACGCGCGCAGATGACGGGCGCTGCGGTGCTCAGCGGGCCATTGCCCGGCGGGCGCGTGGATGGCCTGTCGCTACCCATCGATGCACGCTTTGCCGATGGGCGGTTGACGGTCAATCCCGGCTGCGCCCCGCTGGCGTTCGAGAAACTGATGGTCAGCACCCTTACGCTTACGCCGGCGCGAATGACCCTATGTCCCACGGATGGCGCCATGCTGCGGCTTGCCGATGGCCAGGTGGCGGGCGGCGTGTCGACCGGCGCAGTGCGCCTTGCCGGATCGCTGGGCGGTGCACCGCTGACCGTCGATGCAGCACGCGGCCGTTTCGACCTTGCCGCCAGCCGGTTTGCGCTGGGCCAGCCCGCGCTGGCAATCGGTACGCCGGATCGGGTCAATCGCCTTGCCGCAGAAACGCTGGACGGAGCGATTGCGGACGGCGGCGTGTCGGGCCGCTTCGTCGGCCTGAACGGACAGATTGCGCGCGTGCCGCTGATTCTCTCCAACGGGGCGGGCGAATGGCGCTTTGCCGATACGGCGCTGACCGTCAGTGGCGGCCTGACCGTCAGCGACGATGTAAACGCGGTCGAGCCGGGCCAGCCGCCGCGCGAACCCCGGTTCAACCCGATGGTCAGCAACGACATCCGCCTGACCCTGGCCGACAGCAAGATCCTGACCACCGGCACGCTGACCCTGCCTGGAGGGGATCAGACGATCGCTGCCGTCACCATCCGGCACGATCTGTCGCGCACGGTCGGCGATGCCGTGATCGATGTGCCGGGCATCCGCTTTGCCGAAAGGGGCCTGCAGCCGCGCGATCTGACCGAGCTGGCATTCGGCGTCGTCGCGGCGGTGAAGGGCGAGGTCAACGGGCGCGGCACGATCAACTGGACCGGCCAAGGGGTGACCAGCGGCGGCACGTTCCGGACCGATAGCCTGGACCTGGCGGCGGCATTCGGCCCAGTCACCGGCCTGTCCGGCGAACTGCGCTTTTCCGACTTGTTGTCGCTGGAAACCGAGCCCGGGCAGGTGGTTCGGCTGGCCGAGGTCAATCCCGGCTTTCCGGTGCGGGACGGGCAAATCCGGTATCGCCTGCTGGCCGGACAGAAGGTGGCGATCGAAGGCGGGCGCTGGCCGCTGGCGGGCGGGGCCATGGTGCTAGAGCCGACCGTGCTTGATTTCGCCAGCACCGCGCCCAAGCGGATGGTGTTCCGTGCAGAGGGCGTCGATGCCGATCAGTTCCTGCAACAGTTTGATTTCGACAATCTGGACGCCACAGGCACGTTCGACGGGGTGATCCCGGTGCTGTTCGATGCCAGCGGCGCGCGGGTCGAGGGTGGGCGGCTGGCGGTGCGGCCGGGCGGCGGCACGCTCGCCTATCTGGGCGAACTGAGCGAGGAACAGCTGGGCGCATGGGGCGATTTCGCGTTCCAGGCGCTGCGCGCAATCCGCTATCGCGAGCTGGAACTGGCGCTGAACGGGCCGCTGGCCGGCGACATGATCACCGAAATCCGCTTTGCCGGCGTCGCTCAGGGCGCAGGGACGAAGAGCAATTTCCTGATCCGGCGGCTGGCGCGATTGCCGCTGGTGTTCAACATCCGCATCCAGGCGCCGTTTCTGCAACTGATCGATTCTGCCAAGTCGATCTATGATCCGTCCAACCTCGACGTGCCCACCCTGTTGCGCGAACAGGCAGAGCGCGAGGCGCAGGCGCGCGGCATAATCGCCTCGCCTATGCCACTGCAACCCGGTATTCAGCCAACAGAAAGCGAGAAGATGCCATGAGTGCAACGGTTGGCGACGGCGTGGTGCCGCCCGCAGCGAAGGGAAAGGGCCGGATTGGCTGGACGATGATGGCGGCGGTCGCGATGGCTGGCCTTGGCGGTTGCATCACCGTGAATGCACCGGACAAGCCGATCGAGATCAACCTCAATATCAAGATCAGCCAGGAAATCGTGTATCGCTTTGACGGCGATGCCAAGCGGCTGATCGACGAAAATCCGGGAATCTTCTGATGGGAACGGCGATGGACAGGACGGGCATGAAAATCACCGCGGCGCTGCTGGTGCTGGCGGCGGCAGGTTCGGCCGGGGCGGCGCTGGCTCAGGCGCGCGATCCTGCCTATGCGGCTGCCCGCGCGTCGGGGCAGGTGGGCGAGCAGCCGGACGGCTATCTGGGCGTTGTCGGCAATGCGCCCGCTGATGTCCGCAAGATGGTGAGCGACATCAACCTGCAGCGCAAAAAAGCCTATACCACCCAGGCGCAGGCCGAGGGCGGGACGGTGGAACAGCGCGGGTTCGTCACCGGCTGCAACCTGATCGCGCGAACGGCACCGGGCGAAAAATACATGGATCCGGCGGGCGCGTGGCAGACGCGGGGGTCGGGCGCCCCGATCCGCGATCCGAAGTGCATCTGAACCCGATCGCATAGCTATGCAGCGCGTGCCGCCCGTTTCCCGCCGGCCGCGCTGACCCCGGGCTGCGGCCGTCAAATCCCACCTGTTGACTCAGGGGTCCCCCCTTCCTAAACGGCCCCTGCCTTGGCGGGCCGGCGCCCGGCATTGGCGTTCCTCCGACCCCCACGGGCAACAGAAGGACGCAAATGACCGATCGCAGGCCCGGACTGGACCCCCTTGGCGAAGATGCGCGGCTGGATTCGCTCGAAGAGCGGCTTCGGCGGGCGCAGGCCGAGGAAGCGGTGCGGCGCGGCGAAGCACAGCCCGACAAGGGCGAGGCGGATACCCGGATGGGCAACCGCGTGCTGGCCGAGCTGATCGGGGGACTGGTTGGGGGAGCCGTTATCGGGTGGTTGCTCGACAGCTGGCTGGATACCTCGCCGTGGCTCCTGCTGGCGATGCTTGCCCTTGGGGTGGCGGGTGCCTTCAGGAACATCATCCGGATTGCGAACCGGCGCTCGAAATAATTTCGGGCGCCGCTTTATAACTTGGTTCTTTGACGGGAATGGCGTCCAAGGGAATGGCTGGGGCAGTGGCTGAAGAAGCAGGCAAGATCGACCCGATGCACCAGTTCCAGGTGCAGGCGATCGGCGACCCGTTGTTCACGGTCGGCGATGCGGCGATTTCATTTACCAATTCCGCGGCATGGATGCTGATCGCGCTCGTCGCCCTGTGGGTGTTCGTGATCGGCGGCGCGAAGGGGCAGATGGTTCCCGGCCGCTGGCAGATGGCGGTGGAGGGCTTTACCGGCTTTATCGGCAACCTGCTCAGCGCCAATATCGGTCCGGCGGGCAAGAAGTACGTGCCGTACGTCTTCACGCTGTTCATGTTCATCCTGTTTGCTAATGTGCTGGGCCTGCTTCCGCTGGGCTTGGTTGGCGTCCATCCGTTTACCTTTACCAGCCATTTCACGGTGACGGGCGTGTTCGCCATCGTGAGTTTTGCCATCGTGCTGGCGGTCGGGTTCGGCAAGCATGGCCTGAAGTTCTTCAAGCTGTTCGTGCCGCACGGCACGCCGATCCCCGTGCTGCTGCTGGTCGTGCCGATCGAGATGATCTCGTTCCTGGTGCGGCCGTTCAGCCTGGCGCTGCGACTGTTCGTCGCGATGACCGCCGGACACATCCTGCTGAAGGTGCTGGCCTATTTCATCGTCAATTCGGTGAATGCCGGTGCCGGTCTGGGCGCGGCGGTGGGCATCCCCAGCTTTCTGCTGATGGTTGGCGTATCCGCGCTGGAACTGCTGGTGGCGGGGGTGCAGGCCTATGTCTTTGCGCTGCTGACCAGCCTTTACATCAACGATGCCGAGCATCTGCACGAGCATCACTGATCCCTTTTTCGTCAAACACCTGATTATCCCTAAGGAGTGAATTCAATGGAAGCTGATGCGATCAAGCTGCTGGGTGCCGGTCTGGCTGCCATCGGTGCCGGTCTGGCCGCGCTGGGCGTGGGCAATGTGTTCGCCGCGTTCCTGGAAGGCGCGCTGCGCAACCCGTCGGCCGCGTCGAGCCAGCAGGGCAACATGTTCATCGGCTTCGCCGCCGCCGAACTTCTGGGCCTGCTCGCGTTCGTCGTCGCGGTTCTGCTGATCTTCGTCGCGTAATTCTGCGCGACGGACGATGACCGGGCCGGAATCCTTCCGGCCCGCAGGATACGGGAACGCATTGAATGCCTCAAATCGCGCAACTCAGTGATCTTGGCTATCTGCTGTCGCAGGTGCTGTGGATCGTCCTGATTTTCGGTCTTGCCTATGTTCTGGTCGGCCGCGGGCTGGTGCCCAAGGTGACCAAGACGATGGACGCGCGTGACGCCGCCATTGCTGCCGATCTGGCAGCGGCAGAAAGCGCGCGGATCCAGGCCGACGCGACCGAGGCGCAATGGC
Source organism: Sphingomonas eleionomae (assembly GCF_049889035.1). Lineage (NCBI taxonomy): Bacteria > Pseudomonadati > Pseudomonadota > Alphaproteobacteria > Sphingomonadales > Sphingomonadaceae > Sphingomonas > Sphingomonas eleionomae. The sequence continues at coordinate 29,133 of NZ_JBLTWP010000003.1, forward strand.
GAGCCAAGGAAAATGCCGCGCGCGAAGCTGCTCAAAAGCTGATCGCAGAGGCAAAGGCATCGGGTGCCCGGTCGACCGAGGCTGCGCTGGCCGCCGCCAATGGTGCCGCCGAGCAGAAGATCGCCGAGGCAGAGGCGCGGATCGCCGCATCGCGCGATGCAGCGGTTGCCGAAGTCGAAGGCGTTGCCGCCGATGCAGCGCGCGATATCGTCGCCCGGCTGTCCGGCGTCAGTGTAACCGAGGAAGCGGCGCGGTCCGCGGTGAAGGAGGCCATTCATGGCTGAAGCAGCGCATGGCGGCGTGACCGCGACGACCGAGGCTCATGGCGGCGCGGCCGAACATCATGCCGATCCGACGGCCCTGTTCCTTGACCCGACGGGTTGGGTCAGCCTGGCCATGGCGGTCTTCCTGCTCATCCTGCTGGTCAAGGGCGTGCCCGCCCTGATCGGTGCGATGCTGGACAAGCAGATTGCCGCCATCCTCACGCGGTTGGACGAGGCCAAGGCGCTGCGCGAGGAGGCAGAGCGTCTGCGCGACGATTATGCCCGCCGGATTGCCAATGTCGAGGTGGAGACCAAGGCAATGGTGGAAAGCGCGCGTGCCGAAGCTGACGCGCTGGTCGTCAAGGCGCAGGCCGATGCCGATGCGCTGATCGCGCGCCGCGCCCGCATGGCCGAGGACAAGATCGCCGCTGCCGAGCGTCAGGCGCTGGCCGAAGTTCGCGCGACCGCTGCCGATGCAGCAACGCGCGCAGCCGGTGCCATCATCGCCGCCAATCACGGCGCCGATGCCGACAAGCCGCTGGTCGATCGGACCATCGCCGGCCTGTCGCGGCTTAACTGACCCCGATCCCATCATAATTTCGTTGCGCCGTCCGGGTGCAACGGGCACGGGCGGCGGCATGACCCGCCGCCCGATCGATTCCAGACTTGTGGTTCTTGCATCAGGGTTTCTGATCCTGACCGCAGCGATCGTATCCACGATCATGCTGGTCCGCGACCAGCGGGCAGCAAACGAACGCGTGCTTCACGCGCTGCAGGTTCATGACCGCATCGGCAGCATCGTTTCCATTATTCAGGATAGCGAAACCGGAGCCCGCGGCTTTGCGCTGACCCGCAATCCCGAGTTTGCCGAGCCGTTCCTGGTGGCGCGCCGCCGACTGCCGGGCGAACTGAACGAACTGATCAAGGCGGTTTCCGACAATCCGGAGCAATTTGCCCGCGCACGCCAGCTTCGGGTGCTTGCCGAACAAAAGATCAGGATTTCGACCCGCATCGTGGATGCCGCCCGGATGGGGGGCATAATCGATGCCGCAGCCGTCGTCCGGGAGGGCGAAGGCAGGCGCGTGATGGACGAGATCCGCGTGCTGAGCGGCGAGATGAAGGATGTCGAGCGCGGCCTGCTGCGTCAGCGCGACGATGCGGCGGATTCGCGTACTCGCCTAGTTCTTGGCTGGCTGGTGCTCAGCGCGTTTGGAACCCTGTTGCTGGGGGCGTTTGTCCTGCGCCAGCTGCAGCGGCGGCTGGAGCAGGCGAATGATGCGCGGGATCAGCTGGCGGCCGCCAATCAGCTGCTGATCGAAGAGGCAGGGGCGCGCGAAGAGGCACAGTCTCAGGTTCGCCAGCTGCAGAAAATGGAATCCATCGGCCAGCTGACCGGCGGGATCGCGCACGACTTCAACAACATGCTGGCCATCGTCACCGGATCGCTGGAACTGGCCGTCCGGCATCTTGGCACCAATCCGGAACGGGCCGGGCAGATGATCGGCAATGCGCAGGAGGGCGCGAGGCGGGCGGCAGAGCTGACGGCACGTCTGCTCGCCTTTTCCCGCCAGTCGCCGCTTGCGCCGCGGGCGATCGACGCCAATCGCCTTGTTGGCGGAATGTCCGAATTGCTGCGCCGGACGCTGGGCGACGGCATCCGCGTCGAAACGGTGCTGGCCGGTGGCCTGTGGCCCTGCCTGATCGATGCCGGGCAGCTTGAAAACGCCATCCTGAACCTGTCGGTCAATGCGCGCGATGCCATGGGCGAGGGCGGGCGGCTGACCATCGAGACGGCGAATGCGCATCTCGACGACGCCTATGCCGCGGAACATGCCGAAGTGACGGCCGGGCAATATGTGATGATTTCGGTCAGCGATACCGGCAGCGGGATGCCGCCAGAGGTGATCCAGCGGGCATTCGACCCATTCTTTACGACCAAGGGCGTCGGCAAGGGCACCGGCCTTGGCCTCAGCCAGGTCTATGGCTTTATCAAACAGTCGGGCGGCCATGTAAAAATCTATTCCGAGGAGGGGATCGGCACGACGATCAAGCTCTACCTGCCGCGCCACTTCGGCCAGGTTGCCGCGCCCGCCCCGGGGATCGAGGGCGGGGATCAGCTGCCCCATGCCCGCGATGGCGAAGTGGTGCTGGTGGTCGAGGATGAGGAGCGGGTGCGTCGGATGTCGGTGACCGCGCTGGAGGAACTCGGCTATCGCGTGATCGAGGCCGCCGATCCCCATCGTGCGCTTGCATTGCTGGACCAGCGCGATCGCATCGACTTGTTGTTCACCGACGTGATCATGCCCGACCTGAACGGCCGGCTGCTGGCCGAGGCCGCGCGGGAGAAGCGGCCCGGATTGCCGGTGCTCTACACCACCGGCTATACCCGCAACGCCATCGTCCATAACGGGATGCTGGATCATGATGTTGCATTTCTGGCCAAGCCGTTCACGATGCGGCAGCTGGCGGAAAAGGTCCGGCAGGTGATCGACGGAGAAGCCGGCTGCGCCTGACGCCGGTCGTCAAGAACAGGGGAGAGAAGCGTGCCGATGATGACGCTTGCGGTGATGCTGGCGACGATGCCGGTGGTTCAGGATCATTCGGCGCATGGTGGCAAGCCGGCGACGACGCCTGCGGCTTCCGTCGCCCTGTCCCTGGATACGCCCGTCGAGACGCTGGCGGCCAACCCGGCGTCCAAGGCCGTGCTGGACAAGCATTTTCCCGAAATGCTGAAGCACCCGATGTATGATCAGTTCAAGCAGATGAGCCTGAAACAGCTGCAGCCGCTGGCGCAGGGTCAGATTACGAACGATATGCTGACCGCCGCCGAAAAGGATCTGGCGGTGATCAAATAAGCGGCGGGATCAGTTCGGCTTCACGCGGGACAGGATGCCGCAGCCATAGGCTTCGGCATAGGGCCGATCCCAGCACGCAAGAAACCCGTCAAGCACGTGCAGGTTCATCGGCCATTGCACGGGCTGAGGCCTGCCCTCCCGATCGACAGGTTTGTACCATTCGGGTCGTGGCAACACCGCCAGTTGCGCCCGTGCCCGTTCCAGCGCGGGCCGGTCGCGGCGGAGGAACGCGATGCTACCATCGACATAGTGGTTCCAGCCGAACGGCGCATCTTCATCCGCGGGCTTGCGGGATTGATCGAACAGGGCGATCGCGGCATCGGTCTGGCCGATATAGGCGCGCATCTGTCCTTCGTGCCATGTCAGGATCGGGTGGTTGACGCCGTGCCGGGTCCGCCAGTCACGGATTAGGTCCGCGGCCTGTGCATCGCAGCCGCGATTGGCAAGCGCACGCCAGCCGCCGTCCATGTCCTGATCGAACGCCTGTTGCGACAGGGCGAGCAGCGCCGCCCGGTCATGGGCGCAATCCGGCGCGACGGGCGTGGCAGGCTGAGCGGACTGGGCGGCCTGGGCGAGCAGGGCAAGGATGAGCAGCATCGTACGAAAGGCTGATGCAGCACCGGGTTTGCGTCAAGCCATGGCTGGCGTTTCCATTGCCGAATCCCTAAATCCCGCCACGTCATGTCGACCCCCAACAGTCCCGACCGGTTCAACGAGGAAAAGGCCGCCTATGCCGTGCGCGGCGCGGAACAGCTCGACCTGGAGGTCGGGGTGGCGGCGATCCGCAACGTCCTGAATACCCTGCCCACGCGGCCCGGCGTCTATCGCATGACTGATGCGCGGGGCGACGTGCTTTATGTCGGCAAGGCGCGGGCGCTGAAACACCGGGTGACCAATTACACCCAGGTCACCCGGCTGTCGAAACGGTTGCAGCGGATGGTCGCGCAGACGCGCGGGATGACGATCGTGACCACGGGCAGCGAGGCCGAGGCGCTGTTGCTGGAAGCGCAGCTGATCAAGCGGTATCGGCCACCCTACAATGTCCTGTTGCGCGACGACAAAAGCTTCCCCTTCATCCTGATCCGGCAGGATCACGACTTTGCGCGGATCCAGCTGCATCGTGGTGCGCGCCGGGCAAAGGGCGATTATTTCGGGCCGTTCGCGGGTGCGGGTCAGGTGCGCAAGACGCTGAATGCGCTGCAGAAACTGTTCCTGCTGCGATCGTGCACCGACAGTTTCTTCAAGACGCGGGACCGGCCGTGCCTGCTCTATCAGATCCGCCGGTGTTCAGCGCCATGCGTCGGGCGGATCAGCACCGAGGATTATGCGGAGCTGGTTGCCGATTCCAAGGCGTTCCTGACCGGCAAATCGACGCAGGTGCAGGCCAAGCTGGGCCAGCAGATGACGGCGGCAGCGGAAGCGATGGATTTCGAGCTGGCCGCCGTGCTGCGCGACCGGCTGAAGGCGCTGACCTTCATTCAGGGCAGTCAGGCGATCCATGCCGACGGGGTGGGCGATGCCGATGTGTTCGCGCTGGCCGCGAAGCAGGGCGTCATCGGGATCGAGGCGTTTTTCATCCGCGGCGGGCAGAATTGGGGCCATCGCAGCTTTTACCCCACGCACGTCGCCGATGTGCCGGAAGACGAGGTGCTGGCCGCGTTCCTGATGCAATTCTATGAGGAAGTGCCGCCCGCGCGGAACGTGTTCCTGGATCGCGAACTGGCCGATGCGGAATTGCTGGCCGAGGCGCTGTGCGAGCGGGCCGGGCACAAGGTGGCGATCAGCGTGCCGCAGCGGGGCGCGCGCCGCCGCCTGATGGAACAGGCGCAGCGCAATGCCGTGGAGGCGCTGGACCGGCGGCTGGCGGAAAGCACGACCCAGGCGAAGCTGCTGGCCGAGGTGGCGGATCTGTTCGACCTGCCCGCGCCGCCGGACCGGATTGAGGTTTACGACAACAGCCATATTCAGGGAACGAACGCGCTGGGCGCGATGATCGTCGCCGGGCCGGAGGGGTTCCGGAAGGGCGGATATCGCAAATTCAACATCAAGCGGAAGGACACCGTGGGCGGCGACGATTTCGCGATGATGCGCGAAGTGCTGACCCGCCGCTTTGCCCGCGCGCAGGAGGAGGACCCGGACCGGGAACGGGGCGAATGGCCCGACCTGGTGCTGGTCGATGGCGGCAAGGGGCAGCTGGGTGTCGCGATGCAGGTGCTGGAGGAGCTGGGCATCGAGGATGTGCCCGTGGTCGGCATCGCCAAAGGGCCGCATCACGGCCGCGAGGGGCGCGAGGTGTTCCACCTGATGGACGGGCGGGAGTTCCAGTTGCCGGTCAACGCGCCGGTGCTGTTCTACCTTCAGCGATTGCGTGACGAAGTGCACCGCTTTGCCATCGGCGCCCATCGCGAAAAGCGGGCAAAGGCCATCGGTGCATCGCCGCTGGACGAAGTGCCCGGCATCGGTCCGGCCCGGAAAAAGGCGCTGCTGATGCATTTCGGCACGGCCAAGGCAGTGCGTTCGGCCAGCCTGGACGATCTGAAGCGGGCACCCGGTGTCAGCGCGGCGGTGGCCCAGCAGGTTTACGATTTTTATCACCCGAATTGAACGCTTTGCCGCTTGCGGGCGGCGGGATGGGCGCGTTACGCTCCCCTGAACGGGGGGTCGATATTCTGCGACCGCCCCGTGGGGGCGGAAATCGGCATGATGTGGGTTCGGGTGTGTTCGTGGCTGGTGATGGCGCTGGCTTGGGTGTCGGCGGCCAATGCGGGTGAGACGATCCGGTATGAGGCCGCACCCACCTGGATCAAGGCTGCCCCTGCATTGAATGCCGCCAAGCTGACCGATGCCGATCCCCCCTTGCAGGTGCGCGACCAGCAGGTCCGGCTGAACGGCGAAGAGGCATGGGTCTATAGCGATCTGGCCACCCGCGCGGCGACGGCGCAGATGCTGGGCGATATCGGCAACCTTCGGCTGGCGTGGAACCCGGATACCGGCGACCTGATCGTCCATTCCGTCGAAATCCTTCGCGGCGGCGAGGTCATCGATGTGCTGAAGGGCGGCCAGAAGTTCGAGGTGCTGCGCCGTGAACAGCGGCTGGAGCAGCGCTGGGTCGACGGGATGCTGACCGCGACGCTGTCGGTTCAGGGGCTGCAGGTCGGCGACGTCCTGAGAATGCGGTTTTCCGAGACGAACAAGGATGGCGCGCTGGGCGGCGGTGTGCAGGCGGCGGTGGCGCTGCCCGCGGAACCGGCCAAGATCGGTTATTCCCGTACCCGGATGATCTGGCCAAAGGACCAGAAGATCGCATGGCAGAGCTATGCCGACGGCTTTACGGCCAAGGCGGTGGCCAATGGCGACTGGAACGAGCTGGAATGGATCGGCACCTTGCCCAAACCGGCGGAGCTGCCCAATGACGTGCCGGTGCGCTTTCGCAAGCTGCCGATCCTGGAAGCGACCAGCTTTGCCGACTGGGAGAGCATTTCGCGGACCATGGCCGCGCTCTACAAGACCGATGGCCTGATCGCGGCGAACAGCCCGCTGGCCGGCGAAGTCGCCCGGATCCGCGCCGCCGAAACCGATCCGCTGAAGCGCGCGGCGTTGGCCCTGATCGCGGTGCAGGATCAGGTGAGTTACCTGTTCAACGGCATGAATGGCGGCAATTACCGGCCGCAGACCCCGGCCGACACGTGGCGGCTGCGCTATGGCGACTGCAAGGCGAAGACGCTGTTGCTGCTGTCGATGCTGCACGCGCTTGAGATCGAGGCGGAGCCGGTGCTGGTCCACAGCCAGCTTGGCGGCCTGTTGCCCGGCCGCCTGCCGATCCCTGCGGCGTTCGACCATGTGATCGTCCGGGCGGAAATCGGCGGCACCAGCTATTGGCTGGACGGCACGAGCGCGGGCGCGCAGCTGGCGGACATGGCTGATGTGCCGCCATTCCGCTTTGCCCTGCCGCTGCGGCCCGACGGGTCGGCATTGATGCCGATCGATGCCCGCGCGCCGGCCCGGCCCCAGTTTCAGGCGGAGGTCGAACATGATCTGTCGGCCGGCATCGACCTGCCCGGCACCTATACCGCGCGGATGACGATGCGCGGGCCGCTGGTCGAACAGCTCAAGGCGGCGCAGGCGCAGGGCAATCCCGACGCGATGGAGCAGATGGCGAATGGCATCAACCGCAGCATCCTGAGCCAGGGTGCGACGATGACCGGTCATCAGATGGCGTTCGACGCCGCGGCGGGGACCGTGACCGTGACCATGACCGGCGTGGCCAGCGGAGGCTGGACGCGTGACGGCGAGCGCCGCGTGCTGGATGTCGACAAGACGGTTTCGTCGATCACCTTTTCGCCGGACCGGTCGCGGACGGCGTGGCGCACGCTGCCCGTGGCGACGGGCGATGCCGAACATATGGTGTGGCGCCAGCGGGTGAAATTGCCCGGCAAGGGCCGCGACTTCCGGCTCGACGGCGATGTGGAATTGCCCGCGACGCTGGCCGGGCGCAGCCTGTCGCGCAAGGCCGCGATCGGCAATGACGGCTGGCTGGTGATCGAGGACGAGATCAAGTCGACCGGCACGGAGATCGCGGTCGCCGACATTGCGGCCACGCGGCAGGCGATGGCGCGGGCCGGCAGCCGCTCGCTCAAGCTGATCGCGCCAGCCGCAACGCCGCCCCAATGGCAGCAGGTTCAGGCCGCCAAGCAGGCCAACGCCTTTGCCCCCGTGCTGGCCGCCTATGCCGCCGCGATCAAGGCAAAGCCCGACAAGCGCGAGCCGCTGACCAACCGTGCGGATTTCTATGCCACGCTGTTGGACTGGAAGGCGGTGATCGCCGACCTGAACCGCGCGCTGGCGATCGAAACGGACGCCGACCTGTTGCTGTGGCGCGCGCGGGTCCATCAACTGATGAAGGATGACAACAAGGCGCTTGCCGATATTCAGGCCGCGCGCGCCATCGATCCGGGGTCGTTCGGCGCGGTGAGCGCGCTGACCATGCTGCAGATGCGGATCGGACAGGGCGATGCCGCGCTCGAACTGCTGGACGAGCGCATTGCCGAGGGCGGCGAGGACAAGGCCGGTTATCTGTCGCACAAGGCCGATGTGCTGGCGGAAATGGGTGAGATGGACCTGGCGCTGGCAGCGATGGACGAGGCGCTTGCCGCCTCACCCGGCGACCCGGACCTGCTGAACGGCCGGTGCTGGCTGAAGGGTACGCGCAACGTCGCACTGGATACCGCGCTGAAGGATTGCACCAAATCGATCGAACTGAACGACTATCCGGCATCCGCATTGGACAGCCGCGCCATGGTTTATTTCCGGCTGGACCGGATGGACGATGCGCTGGCCGATCTGAAGGCCGCGATGGACCTGTCGCCCGATATGCCCGGCAGCCTGTATCTGCGCGGCATCATCCAGCGGCGTCAGGGCAAGATGGCCGAGGGCGATGCCGATCTGGCTGCCGCCCGGATGCTGTCGCCGCGCATCGACGAGGATTATGTGCGGTACGGCATCAAGCCGTAACCACCGGGCCATCACAGAATAACGGAACCGGTTCGCCCGCCCATCTTGGCACATTCTTTACCCCCCGTCGGGTAGGGCGGGGGCATGGCAACCGATGTTTTTCTGACCATCGATACGGAGCTTTCCTGGCGGCAGCACCGGGCGGGACACGACCTGCCCGCGATTGTCGCCCGTTCGCTGGAACCGGCGGGGGTCGGGATCGCCCATCAGCTCCGCTGCCTGAACGATCATGGTCTGAAGGCGTGTTTCTTTATCGACCCCATGCCGGCCATTCCGTTCGGGCTGGACCCCATCCGGCGCGTCGTGGACGCGGTATTGTCCGCGGGGCAGGAGGTGCAGCTGCACCTGCATCCCGGATGGACCCGCGCGGTGCCGGGCGATGGCGGCGCTTCGCATGCACCGTTCAACCTCATTGATTATGCCGAGACGGAACAGGCGCAGTTGCTGGGCGGGGCGATCGACCTGATCATGGCGGCGGGCGCGCCGCGCCCGGTGGCGTTCCGGGCGGGCAGCTATGCCGCGAACGATGCAACGCTGCGTGCGCTGGCCAGCCACGGCATCCGCTATGACAGCAGCCATAACGGCGCCGCTGCGCCCGCGCCCAGTGCCATCGACCTGCCGCCGACCCGGATATCCCCGATCGAGCATCAGGGCGTGATCGAAGTGCCGGTGACGGTCATCGAGGACGCGCCGGGGCATTTGCGGCATTTCCAGATCTGTGCGCTGTCGGCGGGGGAAATGCGCGCGGCAATCGGCCATGCGCTGCACGCTGGGCATCAGGCAATCACGATCGTCGGCCATAGTTTCGAACTGGCCAACCGGGCCGGGACCCGTGCCAATGGCGTCCATGTGCGCCGGTTCGACGCGCTGCTGACCATGCTGGCTGACCTGCGCGAGATGCTGCCCACCCGTCATTTCGCCGAGCTGCCCGAATGGCGGCTGGATGCCGAGGACCGGCCGCTTGGCCCCGATCCGCTGCGCACGGCATGGCGGCAGGCGGAACAGCTCTGGTCCAACTGGGTGGAGGAGCGCGCGGCGTGAAGGCGGTTGCCATCCAGTCGGGTGTGCCGCTGATCGCACCGTCGCCGCTCTGGCCAGTGCAGTTTCAGGTCGGTGCGCGCACGATCCTGACCGTCAGGCGGCGGCTGTCGCGGGTGCCGCTGGGTCTGGACGCGGTACTGGCCGATGCCGCGCCCGTGCTGCCCCCGCTGCTGCCGGGCGAGCATGGCTATCTTGTCACATCGCTGCCGGTGCAGCATGCCGCCGCCCTGACATCGGCGGGCGCCGGCCTGCTGGTTTGCGAACGGCAACGGTACACGCGCTTTCACACCGACCTGTCGATCGGGTTCGACGCCTGGTTTGCCGCCCTGTCCGGCAACACGCGGTCGGGGCTGAAACGCAAGGAAAAGAAGCTGGCGGCGGCGGGCAGGGTGCGGATCGAGCGGTATCGCAGCCCGGCCGAGGTCGCCGCCTTTCACCCGCTGGCCCGGCAGGTGGCTGCGCGCACCTATCAGGAACGATTGCTGGACGCGGCATTGCCCGCCGATGACGGCTATCAGGCGGAAATGCTGGCCCTGGCGGCGGCGGGTCGGGCGCGGGGATGGATCCTGTTCATCGACGACTGGCCGGTCGCCTATCTGTGGTGCCCGGTCAGCGACGGCATCGTCCGGTACGAGCATGTCGGCCATGATCCCGCGTGGAACGACTGGTCGCCGGGCAGCGTGCTGCATCTGGCGGCGATGCGCGACCTGTTCGCCGAAGGGACGCTGGTCCAGTTCGATTTCACCGAAGGGGAGGGTCAGCACAAGCGTCAACTGGCAACCGGGGGCGTTGCCTGTGCCGACCTGTTGCTGTTGCGGCCGGGCCTATCCAATCGGGCGCTGATCGGCGCGCTTTCCACCTTTGACGGTGGTGTGGCGTTTGCCAAGCGGGCGCTGGGCAGCGACTGGGCACGGCGGCTGCGGCGTTGACCCCCCGCCCCTGATCGGGGAGGACGAGGGCCGATGCACCTGATCGCGCCTGCCACCATCCTGTCGGTTCGCCTGCATGGCGAGCATGGCGCGATCGTGCGCGGGCTGACCGAGGAGGCGGGCGTCGTTGCGGGCTATGTGCGCGGCGGCCATTCGCGCCGGCTACGCCCGATCCTTCAGCCGGGAAACCGTATTGCGGGCGAATGGCGCGCGCGAACGGAGGATCAGTTGCCTGGCATGACCGCCGAGCTGATCCACAGCCGGGCGCCCCTGTTCGCCGAGCCGCTGCCCGCCGCCGCCATCGACTGGGCAACGGCGCTGACCGCCGCGACCCTGCCGGAGGGGCAGCCCTATCCGCGCCTGCACGCGACGCTCGAGGCGTTATTGACCGCGATCGAGGCTGCGCCCGCCGCGCGCGGCTGGGCGGCGGCGCTGGTGCGATATGAGTTGCTGGTGCTGGGCGAGCTGGGCTTTGGCCTCGATCTTCGCCAATGCGTTGCGACCGGTACGACCGAGGATCTGACCCATGTCAGCCCCAAAAGCGGCGGTGCGGTCAGCGCGGCAGCGGCGCAGGGGCTGACGGACCGCCTGTTGCGACTGCCCCGGTTTTTGCTGGATGGCAGCGCGGCCGATTGGCCGGACATTCTGGACGGCCTGCGCCTGACCGGCCATTTCATCGCTCGCGACCTGATGATCGGCCGGGGGCAGGATGCGATCGCGGCGCGGGACCGGCTCGTCGATCGGATCAAGCGCGCGGTTGCGTGACCGCAGAGCCGCCGCTAGTCGGCAGGCCGCAAGATTGCTCAGGATATCGGGGATTGTTCGGATGACGTTGATCGCAGTGCTGCCGGGCGACGGCATCGGGCCGGAAGTGACGGCAGAGGCGGTCCGCGTGCTGACCGCGCTCGATCTGGGCCTGACGTTCGAGGAAGCGCCGGTGGGCGGCGCGGGCTATGATGCCGATGGCCATCCGCTCCCTCCCGCGACGCTGGACCTGGCCCGCCGGGCTGACGCGGTCCTGTTCGGCGCGGTCGGGGACACGCGCTATGACGGGCTGGAGCGGCGGCTGCGCCCGGAACAGGCGATCCTGGGCCTGCGCGCTGCCCTTGGCCTGTTCGCCAATCTGCGCCCGGCCCGGCTGTTCAGGGGGCTGGAGGACGCATCCACCCTGAAGCGCGAGGTGGCCGAACGGATCGACATGGTCATCATCCGCGAGCTGAACGGTGATGTCTATTTCGGTGAAAAGGGCATGCGCACCACCGCCGATGGCCGGCGTCAGGGCTATGACGTCATGGCCTATGCCGAGGACGAGGTGCGCCGCATCGCCCATGTCGGCTTTCGCACGGCACAGGGCCGCAAGCGCCGGCTGTGTTCGGTCGACAAGGCCAATGTACTGGAAACCAGCCAGTTGTGGCGCGACGTGGTGATCGAGGTGGCGGCCGAATATCCAGACGTCGCGTTGAGCCACATGTATGTCGACAACGCCGCGATGCAGCTGGTTCGCGATCCGGGTCAGTTCGACGTGATCCTGACCGGCAACCTGTTCGGCGACATCCTGTCGGATCAGGCGTCGATGTGCGCCGGATCGATCGGGATGCTGCCCAGCGCCGCGCTGAATGATAGCGGCAAGGGGCTGTACGAGCCAATCCATGGTTCTGCGCCGGATATTGCGGGACAGGGCCGGGCCAATCCGTGCGCGACGATCCTGTCCGCCGCGATGATGCTGCGCCATTCGCTGAACCGGCCCGATGCGGCCGACCGGATCGAGGCGGCGGTGGCCAGTGCGATTGCCGGGGGCGCCCGCACGGCGGACCTGGGGGGAACGCTGTCCACCCGCGCCATGGCCGATGCGGTGCTGGCCGCGCTGTAATCCTGATGCCCGATGCCCTTCACCTCGCCATCGTCGTTCCCGTGTTTAACGAGGCGAAGAATGTCCCGCGCCTGATCGAACGGCTGGATGCCGTGCTGGGCGAGAGCGGGTGGGAGGTCATTTTCGTCGATGATGACAGCCCCGACGGAACGGGCGATGCCGCCCGCGCCATGGCTCGGCGCGACCCGCGGGTGCGCGTGATCCAGCGGATCGGGCGACGCGGCCTGTCCACCGCCTGTATCGAGGGGATGTGTGCGACCGCTGCGCCCATCGTCGCGGTAATGGACGGCGATCTGCAGCATGACGAAACGCTGTTGCCGCGCATGTTCGAACTGTTGTTCGATCAGCCGGACCTGGACCTGGTCGTCGGTTCCCGTTTTGTCGAAGGCGGCGGGACGGGCGAGTGGGACCGGGATCGCGTCGCCAAATCCGCCCTTGCCACCCGGCTGGCGCGGCAGGTGATCAAGGCGGACCTGTCCGATCCGATGAGCGGGTTTTTCATGATCCGCACGGCCATCGTCCGTCAGCTGGTGCCCAGCCTGTCGGGGATCGGGTTCAAGATCCTGCTGGATGTGATGACGGCCAGCCCCAGGCCGCTGAAGTTTCGGGAGATGCCCTATGTCTTCCGCACGCGGGATGCGGGGGAAAGCAAGCTCGACCATGTCGTGGCGCTGGAATATCTGATCGCGCTGTATGACCGGATGTTCGGCCGGTGGGTGCCCGTGCGCTTTGTCCTGTTCGCGGGCGTGGGCGCGATGGGCGCGCTGGTCCACCTGACTATCCTGTGGTTGCTGCATCAGGCGCTGGGGGCGGGTTTTCTGGCAGCGCAGATCGGTGCGACGCTGGTGGCGATGACGTTCAACTTCTTCCTGAACAATCTGCTCACCTATCGCGACCGGCGGCTTCGCGGCACGCGGCAACTGATTGACGGCTGGGTCAGCTTTTGCGTGATCTGTTCGGTGGGGGCGATTGCGAATGTCGGGGTGGCGGCGTTCCTGCATGGCGCGCAGCAGGGCGCCTGGGCGGTGCCCGCGCTAGCCGGGGTCGCCGTGGGTGCGGTGTGGAACTTTGCCCTGTCCTCGCGCTTCACCTGGGGTCGGTACGGGCGGCGCGCGGCCGGTTGACGCCAGCTGGCCGGTGACATCCAGCGGTTAAGGCCCTGAGCATTGCTCGCCACCCGCCCGGTGCCATAGCGGCGCGGAAGGCCATGGGAACGCGCAACGCGCTTGACCTTGGCCCCCGCCGCCCGGCAAAGCGGATGCCATGAAGCGTTATACTGGCCAGGACCGATCCATTACCCAGCACTGGCGCCCGGCGACCCAGGCGGTGCGCGGCGGCACGGCCCGTTCCGAATTTGGCGAGACGTCCGAGGCGCTGTTCCTGACCTCCGGCTATGCCTATGACCGGGCAGAGGATGCCGCGGCACGCTTTGCCGGCGAACAGGCGGGCATGACCTATTCGCGGCTGCAGAATCCGACGGTCGAAATGCTGGAACAGCGTATCGCCCTGCTGGAAGGTGCCGAGTCGTGCCGCGCGACCGCCAGCGGCATGGCGGCGATGACCGCATCCTTGCTGTGCCAGTTGCAGGCGGGCGATCATGTTGTCGCCGGCCGCGCGCTGTTCGGGTCGTGCCGCTGGCTGACCGACACGCTGCTGCCCAAGTTCGGCATTCAGACCACGATCGTTGATGCCCGCGATCCGCAGCAATTTGCCGACGCGACCCGGCCGAATACCAAAGTCTATTTCTTTGAAACGCCCGCCAATCCCACGATGGACATCGTCGATCTGCGCGCGGTGTGCGGCATGGCGCGCGAACGCGGCATTACCAGTGTCGTCGACAATGCCTTTGCCACGCCTGCATTGCAGCGGCCGATGGCATTCGGCGCGGATGTCGTCGCCTATTCCGCGACCAAGATGATGGACGGGCAGGGGCGCGTTCTGGCCGGGGCGGTGTGCGGCAGCGAGGACTTCATCCTGAACACGTTGCTGCCGTTCACGCGCAACACTGGCCCCACCCTGTCGGCGTTCAACGCCTGGGTGGTGCTGAAGGGGCTGGAGACGCTGGATCTGCGGATCCGTCGCCAGTCGGAAAATGCGCTTGCCGTCGGCCGTTTCCTGGAAGGACGGGTGCCGCGCATCAATCATCCCGGCCTGCCCAGCCACCCGCAGCACAGTCTGGCGATGAGCCAGATGGACATGGCCGGATGTATCTTCAGTTTCGAGGTGGATGGCGGCCGGGCCCAGGCGCACAGCCTGCTCAACGCGCTCGCCCTGATCGACATTTCGAACAATATCGGCGATTCCCGCTCGCTGATGACGCACCCTGCATCCACCACCCATTCAAGCGTGGCCGAGGAAAAGCGGCTGGAAATGGGGATTACGGAGGGAACTCTCCGCCTGAATGTGGGTCTTGAGGATCCCGCTGACCTGATCGACGATCTGGATCAGGCATTGCGGGCGGCGGGATTGTGAAATCGCTGTTCAACCAGTCGGCGGAGACCAATGGCGTCATCGTCCGGGTGGCGGTCAGCTTTCTGCCCGAACAATCAGAGCCGGATCGCGGCCGCTGGTTCTGGGCCTATCACATCCGCATCGAGAATGAGGGCAAGCACGCGGTGCAGCTGCTCACGCGGCGCTGGGTCATCACGGATGGGCGCGGGATGCGCCACATGGTCGAGGGCGAGGGCGTGGTGGGCGAACAGCCGCTGATCGAACCGGGCGCCAGTTTCGATTATGTCTCCGGCTGTCCGCTGACGACGCCAACCGGGCATATGCAGGGCAGTTACCAGATGCTGTCCGCCGGCGGGGATGAGTTCGATGCCGAGATTCCCAAATTTGCCCTGATCGCACCGGCGGTGACGGGGTGATCGCATGAAGCGGACGCACCTGCCCCTGAATGGCCTGCGCGTGCTGGATGCCGCCGCGCGCCACCTGTCCTTTACCCGTGCGGCAGACGAGCTGGCGGTGACGCCCGCCGCTGTCGGCCAGCAGATTCGCGCGCTTGAGGATACGTTGGGCGTTGTCCTGTTCCGCCGCACTGCCAAGGGGCTTGAGCTGACGCCGGAGGGCGCGGCGGGGCTGGAGGCGCTGCGCATGGGCTTTCTTCAGTTCGAAGAGGCGGTGCGCGCCATGCAGGCGGGGCAGTCGTCCAAATCGCTGACCATCGCCGCACCGCGCGACCTGGCTGAAAAATGGCTGCTGCCCCGATTGTCGGAAATCGCTGCGGCCGATCCTGACCTGCGCTTTCACCTGGTCACTGCGGCCGATGCCATCGAATTTACCGAGGCCAATCTGGACCTGGCCGTGCGCTGGGGTGAGGGGCCGGGCGAGCATGAGGGCGAGGCGCTGGAGTCCGACGGCATGGTGACGGTCGAGCGGCCCGGCGGCGGTGCGGACACCCGCATTTCCTGGCCTGGGTGCCTCAATGAGGAAAGCGTTTCGCGCATCCTGGTCGGCGATGCGGGACTGGCGGTGGACGCAGCGGCGGCGGGCATGGGGCGCACGACTGTGCCGGAAATCATCGCCCGCGCTGATCTGGCGGCGGGCCGCGTGGTGCAGACGGGCGATCCCAAACCCTATCGCATGGGCTATTGGCTGGTTGCGCCATTGCCGCAATGGCGGCAGGCCAAGGTGCGCGCGCTGGTCGATGCGCTGGCGCAATAAGGATCGATTGATTGACTGATTTCCCGACGCTCGAAAGCGAGCGGCTGACCTTGCGCAAACTGGCGATCGAGGATGCCGATGCGCTGCTGCCGGCCTTTTCCGACGACGCGCAGATGCGCTGGTGGTCGCATGCCCCGATCCGCGAGGCGGCGGCGCTGCGCGAGCATCTGGCACCGCGGATCGACAATGACGGCTGGCGCGCCTTTGCCATCGTGCTGAAGAGCGAGGCGCGGGTGATCGGTATGGTTTCCGTCGGTGAACGGCGGCAGGGGGGTGTCGGCGAAATCGGCTACATGATCCTGCCCGGACTGGTCGGTCGCGGGCTGGCGCGCGAGGCCGTGGCCCGGTTTCTGGACCACCTGTTCTTTACCGAAGGCAAGCGGCGGGTGTTCGCCGATACCGATCCCGACAATCTGCCGTCGCGCAGGCTGCTGGAACATCTGGGCTTCAAGCTGGAAGGCGTGCTGCGCGAGGAATGGGAAACCCATATCGGTGTGCGCGATACGACGCTGTACGGCCTGTTGCGGCGCGAATGGACGGCGCGGCGGGGCGATATCGCTGCCTGAACCCGGTTCCGGTATTCGGCCGGGCGGTCAGGGCTGAACCGGGCGACTGATCAGCGTCAGGGCACGGTTCATGATCGCTGCGAAGCGTGCCTCGCTCACTTCTCCGCCGGGATTGTGCCATTGCCCGGTGACCGCGAACCATTGCCCCGATTTCGTCCGTACCAGATAATTGAGGCTGAGCACCCCAGGTTCCGATCCGCCCTTGAACCCCACCCATTCGAACCGGTCGGCGACGCCGGTGCCCGGATGGACGGCAAGAATCGCCATCGCATCGGCCCCGCCGTTGCGGCGAAGCCAGTCGAGCGTGCGCGCCATGTCGGCGGGGCTGGCAAACCATTCGATATCGGTTCTGAGCGGTCCCTGGCCGAACATCGATGCGGTTACCGGCGCGGTCTTCAGTGCGGTTGACTGTTCCGCCATCAGGTTGCGGCGCGCATCGGGCGTCATCCTGTCCCAGTCGGTGGGCACCAGCCCCTGTTTTGCCAGCGCCTTCAGCCGGAACGCCTCCAGCGTGGTGAGGACGGGCAAGGTCCGGTCGCTGTCCCGTACACCCGCCAGCGCAGGGATGGCATCGACCTGTGCCCGGCCAAGGGCGGCGATCAGCGTATCAGTGGCGGTATTGTCGCTGATCGAAATCATCTGCACCGCCAGCGTGTGCAGCGTTACCGGCGACCCCGGTGGCCAGCCCTGCGTCACGCCGCTGGGCAGGGACCGTTCGCCAAGGGGCAGGACGTCGTTCCAGCGTCGCTTTCCCCCCGCGACCTGCCGCGCCGCCTCGGCCAGCACCCACAACTTGAAGGCGGAACCGATCGGTCCTGCGCGGTCGCCCGCCTGATCAATCACGGGGGGCAGCGAGCCGCCGTCCAGCCGCTGGACGAAAAGGCCGGCCGTGCCCGGCAGGCTGGCGACATCCGCCGCGATCCGGGCCGCCGTGTCGCCGCGTGGCTCGGTGTTGACGATCAGCAGGCCCGCGATCCGGCCCGGCTCGTCCGGTTCGATGGCAATGCGGATCGTGGCAATCCCGCGCTCGAACCCGTAACGCAGGGTGGCGCCGTGCGGACCGGCGCTCGTCTGTTCCTCGACCCCGACCGGTGCGCCGATTGCTGCCACCACCTGAGCCGTCAGTGCCCGCCATCGCGCCTCCGGCACCTGTTGCCGGAACTGTTCGGTGAAGCTGGCCGCAAAATCCCCGCCGCCCGTGAACAGCGGCTTCAACGACCCAATGCGCGATTGCAGCCGTGCATCCGGCACCGCCTCCGTTTCCTGAACGATCGGGGCCGCCTGCACACGGGTGGCCGGGCCAACGACGATGCAGGCGGACAGGAGGGACAGCACCAGCGTTCGGCCGGCCCGGAGAACGCCATTTGCCATGCGGTTACGGCGTGTCCTGCTGTTCATCCAGCACAAGGGAGACCACCGAGACGTTGTACTGCGCAATTCTGCTGCTCGTTTTATCAATGCGTCGCTTCACAACCGAAAAGCGTTCGACCACGTAGCGAGCCGTCGCATCAGAGGTAAATGCCTGATATCGGCGGCGTGCGATGTTTTCGGTCAGCTGCGCTGCCCATCGTCCTTTTCGGTTGGATTGCTTCAGGACGTCGACTGCGCCCACCTTGCCATTCATGTCGACCCAGAAGCCAAGATCGGCCCATTCACCCGCATCCGCTGGCCGTAGCGGGACATCCAGATCGGCGGCATAGACCATGGTGAGCGGCGCATTCTTGTTTGCAATGCGATGCTTTTCGATCAGTTGCTCCAGTTGCGACGCGTCGCCCAGCTTGGCGTTCAGGCGGGCGATCAGCAGCTCGGCCGCGATCCGAAAGTCGGCCATTCGTGGATCATCCTGTCGGAGCAACGGCCGCAACTGCCCCTTTACCAGTCCACCGTACCGATTTTGCGGGGTAGCCAGGCCTGCATACATATTGGCAAGCCGGATACGGGCAGTTGCCTCGAGAACGGGATCCTTTTCCTCGATCGCGCGGCGGCGGGCCAGCATGTACATCCGGCCAGCATCCTCCACTCGGCTCGCACGGACCATTGCATCGCCTACCTCGAGTAGCGAGCCAAAGGCGCGTTCTTCATTCCCGCCAAGCGCTCCCTTGAGAGTGGCCCTGGCCTCACGGGCGTGAAAGAGGTCTGCATCGCTATCGCCCATATGACTGGCCACACGGCTGGCCGCGCGCGCCAGCTCCGCGACCGGGCCCGGATCGGTTTTCCGGTGCCGCCGGTTCCGATGCAGCGATGTCCGCATGATCTTCTTTGCTTCGGTGTATCGGCCGGCAATGAAAAGATTTTCGGCCAGCGCCAGCGTGGCGTCAATCTCTTCACCGACCGGACATTGCCGTGCAATGCAATCGGCCAGCATCTTGCGAAGATCATCAATGCTCGATGCGTTGACTGTAATGTCCGGTCCGTCGGGAGCGGGTGCGTCCTGCGCCTTGGCAACAGGTGCCGCGAGAAGCAGAGTGGCAAAGGTCAGAGGGACAATCACACGCTTCATGTACGCCTCCCGATATACGCGAGGCCATCAAGATATCATGGGTTTGACTATGCGTCGATTGCCTCTTCTTCCAGTCTTGCGGCGTTTTCCTGAATAAAGGCAAAGCGATGGGCCGGGTTCGTGCCCATCAGGCGATCAACCAGGTCCTTGACGCCCGCCCGCTCTTCATACTCCTGGGGCAGGGTGATGCGGATCAGGCTGCGGGTCGCGGGGTCCATCGTCGTTTCCTTGAGCTGATTGGGGTTCATTTCTCCCAGCCCCTTGAACCGGGCGACATCGACCTTCTTGCCCTTGAACTCCTTGGCTTCCAGCGCGGCACGATGGGCATCGTCGCGGGCATAAAGCGATTTGGTGCCGCTGGTCAGGCGATAGAGCGGCGGCTGGGCCAGATAGAGGTGCCCGCGCCGCACCAGCTCCGGCATCTCCTGAAAGAAGAATGTCATCAGCAGTGTTGCGATATGCGCGCCATCGACATCGGCGTCGGTCATGATGATGATGCGTTCGTAGCGCAGCTGATCCGGCCGGCAATCCTTGCGCGTGCTACAGCCCATGGCGAGGACCAGGTCGGCGATTTCCTGATTGGCCAGGATCTTGGCACTGGTGGCCGATGCGACATTCAGGATCTTGCCGCGAATGGGCAGGATCGCCTGTGTCTTGCGGTCGCGCGCCTGTTTCGCGCTGCCGCCTGCGCTGTCCCCTTCGACGATGAACAATTCGGTGCCCGCGGAATCATCGGCGGAACAATCGGTCAGCTTGCCGGGCAGGCGCAGCTTGCGGGCGCTGGTCGCGGTCTTGCGCTTGACCTCGCGCTCCTGCTTGCGCTTGAGCCGCTCGTCCATCCGCTCGAGGACATAGCCGAGCAGCGCCTTGCCCCGGTCCATGTTGTCGGCAAGGAAATGGTCGAAATGGTCGCGTACGGCACGTTCGACGAGCTGCGCCGCCTCCGGGCTGGTCAGCCGGTCCTTGGTCTGGCTTTGAAACTGGGGATCGCGGATGAAGACGGACAGCATCAGCTCGCTGCCGGTCATCACATCCTCTGCCGTGATGTCCTTGGCCTTTTTCTGGCCGACCAGCTCGCCGAACGCACGGATGCCCTTGACCAGCGCGGCGCGCAGACCCGCCTCGTGCGTGCCGCCATCGGGCGTCGGGATGGTGTTGCAATACCAGCTGTAGCTGCCGTCGCTCCACAGCGGCCAGGCGACGGCCCATTCGACCTTGCCGGTGGTCGACCCGTCGGGTGCGTCGGGAAATCCCTGTTGCCCGGCAAAGAAGCCGGAAGTCGCGCACTCCCGGCCGCCAAGCTGTTCGCGCAGATGGTCGGCAAGGCCGCCCGGAAACTGGAATACCGATTCCGCCGGCGTATCGTCCGCGATCAGCTCGGCCGCGCATTTCCAGCGGATTTCGACGCCTGCGAACAGATAGGCCTTCGACCGGGCCAGCCGGTACAGGCGAGCGGGCTTGAACGCCATTTCCGGCCCGAAAATCTCCGGATCGGGGGAAAAGGTGACTGAGGTGCCGCGCCGGTTGGGCGTGCTGCCCAGCGCCTCAATGGACCCAAGCGTGACGCCTCTGCTGAACCGCTGGCGATAGAGCTGGCGGTCCTTGGCCACCTCGATCACCGTTTCGCTGCTCAGCGCGTTGACGACGCTGATGCCGACGCCGTGCAGGCCGCCGGATGTGGCATAGGCCTTGCCCGAAAACTTGCCGCCGGAATGCAGCGTGGACAGGATGACTTCCAGCGCGGACTTGTCGGGAAAACGGGGGTGCGGATCGACCGGGATACCCCGGCCATTGTCGACGATGGTCAACCGGTTGCCGGGTTGCAGGCTGATTTCGATGCGGGTCGCGTGGCCTGCCACCGCCTCGTCCATCGCATTGTCCAGAACCTCGGCGGCAAGGTGGTGAAATGCCCGCTCGTCAGTGCCCCCGATATACATGCCCGGCCGCCGCCGAACGGGTTCCAGCCCCTCGAGAACCTCGATGGAGGACGCATCATAGGTGTCGGGGCGGGACGGCGATGCGTCGAACAGTTCGGACATGGCCGACGGTATAGGGCCACGGGAAACAGCGGCGCAAGCGGAACCCCCGGCCATGGCGCACTGTTGCAAATATGCACCAGTGCGACGTGTTTGTCGAAAGCGCATGAACCTTTTTGCGGCCTTCAAACGTAGTTGCCCCCGCATATCCAAACCGGGAGTAAATTTATGCGTTCTATCCTTCTTGCCGCATCGGCACTGTTTGCCGTTGCCTCGCCCGCCATGGCCCAGGAGGTCGAGGAAAAGCCGTTCGACGGCGTCTATATCGGCGGGTCGTTCGGCTACACGGTGCAGAGCAATGACGGCAATGAAGGTGTGACCTTCGACCGCAATCTGGACGGTCAGTTCGGTGACACCATCGTGAACACCAGCAATGTGAACGTGTTCCCCGGCTTTTGCGGCGGCCGCCCGAACGGCAACAGCCTGGCAACCGGCTGCACCGGCGACAAGGACGGAATTGAATATTACGCCCGCATCGGTGCCGACAAGCAGGTTGGCAGCTTCGTCTATGGTGTGGTCGGCGAGTTCGGCAAGTCCAAAGCGTCGGACAGCGTGACGGCATTCAGCTCGACGCCCGCCAACTATCAGTTCACGCGTGAGCTGGACTGGAACGCTGCCGTGCGCGCCCGCGCCGGTTTCGCTGCCAACACCACGCTGTTCTACGGCACGTTCGGCGCCACCTATGGCAAGATCAACAACAGCTTCACCTCGACCAACACCGCAAACGCCTATGAAGGCCGCGGTGAGGACATGGAGTGGGGCTGGCAGGCCGGCGGCGGCATCGAGCAGAAGCTGGGCCGCAACTTCTCGGTCGGCATGGAATATCTCTACACCCGTTTCGACCAGGACGATTATGTCGTCCGCGCCAGCCGTGGAACCGCACCGGCCACCCATCCGTTTGTGCTGGGCAACGCGGCCGGAACCGACTTTGCTCGGACCAACGGCCGGTTCGACACCCATGGTCTGCGGCTGACGGCGGCGTTCCGCTTCTGACGGCCTGCGACCCAGTAGTGTAACGCGTATCAGATCGGGCCGGCTGCGTATCATGCCGGCCCGATCGTCTTTTTAGCCCGGTCACCCGACCAGGCTTGGAATACCGCAGCGAAGGCCGCTCACCCTGACATCGGCTTCGCCATAGCGGATCCCCAGCGTTCCCGTCGCCAGATTGATCAGCCCGTCCAGTGCGGGACCAAGCGTGGCAAGCTGCTCGCCCACCGCAGCGGTCAGCTTTCCGGTGTCCAGCGCAATGAGCCCCGCGATTTCGGCGCGAAAATCGGCTTGCTGGATCAGACCGGCGGTAACGCCCTGAACAGCGGTGCTGCTGGCAACGGTGCGAACCGTCCGGTTATCGACATCCTGTCGATCGAACGTCAGGCGTTGCCATGGCTCGGCCGCGCCCAGATCGATGCGGGCCATGCCGGTCACGTCGATCAGCAGCGTGTCCACGATCCGTGCGCGCGACAGCGGGACGGGGCGGGTGAAATCATCAAAGGCACGGGTATCGGCGCTTGCCAGCGCGATGCTGCCCGGGCTGGGTCGCGTCTCGATCGTCGCGAACTGACCATTTGCCCCGCAATTCAGCCCGGCCAGCCGCGCTTCTGCCGAGGCTAGCTCAACGAACAGCGGCACCCGGGCCGAAGCCAGGTTGGCAAGGCCGGGCAGCGCCGTCGGGGCGATGCGGCTGTCGATCAGCAGGCGGGCCTGAGCGGTACGCAGGATGGGCGCGCCGTGATCGGTGATGGTGATCCAGGGCGATTGTGCGGGACGCTCGCCAATCGCCAGCTTCAGGCTGGTCGCACTCAGGCCGGGCAGCGTCGCGCCCAGGTCGATATCGACCATGTGGCGATCGGATTGCAGCTGGGCTAGCATCGTCACCATCGACAGTGCGTTGACCCGCACCATGCCGATCCCGCCGCTGTCCTGCCCCGACAGCGGCCCTGCGTCGATCAGCGCGCCGAGTTTTTCCCCGCCGCCGCGCACATGGCTGGCCAGCGTGCGGATTCCGGCCGCTGCGGTTGCATCGCCGATGACATCGGCCAGCGCGCCAAGGCTCTGTTCCCCCGTCACTGCCGTATCCAGCACTGCGCCATAGCTGAGGTCGGTCAGGTTGGCGCGCACCTTCAGCGCGTCGAGATAGGCGATCAGGTCGATATCGGCTGCCGCGATCGCGCGGTAATCCAGCGCATTCAGCTGCACATTGCCGCCGGTCAGCGCGGACAGATAGGCGTTGAGCAACCCGTCATTGAGCGATGCCAGCCGCGATCCCACCGAAAATGCAGCATAATCCATGCGCGCCGCGGTTGCCGTGCGGGCAATCGCAACCCCCTGCCGACCAAAGATCCGGGCAAAAAAGGTCGGGCTTTCGCTGGTCAGCGTGACACGTGCGGCGTTGCCACCGCTGGATCGGGCGGCGAAGCGTTCGGCGGCGGGTACTGCCGGATCGGGGCTGTAGGTGCCGGTGGTGACCGCGACCGTGACGGGTGCCGGCGATCCCGCACGGCTGACTGCGGTCTGCGCCTGAGCCGTGGCATTGGCGACGTCGGCGGCCGCGGCCAGCGCAGCATCATCGGCCAGGCCCTGAAGCCGCCTTGTGTCCAGCTGAACCGAACCGATGTCGACGGCCAGCGCGGCCGAACCGATCAACAGCGGCATGGCAGCCCCGATCAGCACCGCGGTCCCGCCCCGCTCGTCGGCAAGGAGCCTGCGGAGCGAGCGCATCAGAGCAGGCCCGCGCGGTGCGCCACCGCCCGGCGGCGGATCAAGCGATCGGGAAACGGGATGACCGGCACCTGCAGCAGCGCGACGTCGCTGGCGTCCACCACGACCTCCACCGTCACGCGGGTGCCGGTTTCGGTGATGCTGCTGGAGACGCGGTTGGCCGCGACGCCGCCGGTGGACGCAGCGCCGGTCGTGACGCTCTCATTCGCCAGCATGGCCCGTTCGCTGGCCGTCATCCCGGCAATGCTTGCGCGGGCAGCGTCATTGGCCAGTTGCTGGGCATTGTGGGCAAGCAGGAAGTACTGGCCATAGCCAAGCATCCCCATCAGGAGCAGCGCCAGCACCGGCAGCAGCAGCGCAAATTCGACCAGCGCATTGCCGCGCCGATCACCGGCGCCTCCGGCACGGGCGCTGCGCAACGCATGGATGGGGCGGACGCGGTTCATGCCGCTCTTTTACCCGCCGGGCTGTTGCCGAGCGGTGACGGGCGCATAGCGGACGAAGCGCGCGATTCGCGTATCGCGCGGTGCGGCTATCCCGCCAGTTCAGGGTGCTGCGACAGGGAAACTACGTATTTCCCGCAGCCAGCATGCCTTTAGCGGACGCGCGGACCGCCATAGGGCATGGGCGGCGGCGGACGCCGGTCGCGCCGGGGCAGCTGCGCCTGATAGGCGTGGCCGCAATGATCGACGCAATAGGGGAAACCCGGATTCACCTTGTCGCCGCAAAAGTGGAAATCCGGTTCGCCGGGATGTCCGATCGGCCATTTGCAGATCTTGTCATTAAGATCGAGCAGCGTCGTCTTGCCTGCAATCGCATCGCTTGGCCGGGCGGGGACCAGGCGTCGGGGCGGGGCGGGCTGCGACGGAGCAGTCTGTTCGCCGGGATTCTGGCGAAGAAAGCCGCCCGGGCCGATGGAGCGCAATTCGGGCTGGGGCTTGGGCTCTGGCGCCACCTTTTCCTGCACGGGTGCGGCGACTGGCGCAGGCGCTGGCGCCTCCGGCTTGGGCAACGGCACCTTTGCAGGCTTGGCAGCCTTTTCCACCGGCGCTGCTGCAGGCGGCGCAGCGGGGGCGGCGGGAGCGGCGGCCGCTGCCGGTGCTGCCTTGGCCGCCTTTGCCTCCGGATCGTTTGGCTTGACCGGCGATGGCCGCGGCTTGAGACCAAGGCGGTGCGCCTTGCCGATCACGGCGTTCCGGCTGATGCCGCCCAGCTCTTCCGCGATCTGGCTGGCGGTCATGCCCGATGCCCACATCCGGGTCAGCGTTTCAATGCGTTCTTCGGTCCAGCTCATTCCAAAATCCGTTCCATCGCCTAACTTGCAGGCGTTATCCCATCCGACTAGGCGAAGGCGCCATGCACGACCAGCCCGAAAATCGTCCCTTTGTCCCGCCCATGCTGCCAGAGCCGGGCGTCGCGGTGATTCGTCAGGTCAACTGGGGTGGCCTCAAGACCCTGTATATCAAGGAGGTGCGCCGTTTCTTCAAGGTGCAGCTCCAGACGATCTGGGCGCCGGCGGTCACCACCTTGCTCTTTCTCATCATTTTCACCGTCGCGCTGGGCGGATCGGGGCGGCAGGTGATGGGCGTGCCCTTTGCAGAGTTTATCGCGCCTGGCCTGATCGTGATGGGGATGCTGCAGAACGCGTTCGCCAATTCCAGCTTTTCGCTGCTGGTGGGCAAAATTCAGGGCACGATCGTCGATTATCTGATGCCTCCTCTTTCCACCGCCGAGCTGCTGGCCGCGCTGGTCGGCGGGGCAGTGACGCGCGCGGTGCTGGTCGGCGGCGCGGTGTGGATCGCGATGGCCGTCTGGGGCGTCGACGTGTGGCCGCGCCATCCGCTGGCGATGATCTGGTTCGGGCTGATGGGCTCCATCCTGCTGGCGCTGATGGGCGTGATGACGTCGATCTGGGCGGAAAAGTTCGATCATGCAGCTGCGGTCACCAATTTCGTGGTCGCGCCGCTCGCCCTGCTTTCCGGCACCTTTTATTCGGTGGAGGCGCTGTCCCCGACGTTCCGCGCGATCAGCCATGGCAATCCGTTTTTCTATATCATCTCCGGCTTTCGCTACGGGTTTCTGGAACGCGCGGATTCGAACGTGACGCTGGGCGCGGCGCTTCTGCTGGCGATCAATATCGCCATGGCGGTCGCGGCCTATGCCCTGTTGCGCAGCGGGTGGAAGACGAAGAACTGACGCGGTGTTGACGCGCCATGGCCGATCCCTGTAAATCCCCGCTCCGGGCGGCCGGAATGGGCCGCCTTTTTTCGTTCTGACCGGAGTCCCGTTCGACCCGTTTCGTTTGAAGGAGGAGCAGTTCCCATGACTATCACCCCGCTCATGCCCGTTTACCCGCGGTGCGATGTGCGTCCGGTGCGAGGCGAGGGCTGCTACCTGATCGGCGAACGTGGCGAGCGGTATCTGGATTTCGCCAGCGGCATCGCGGTCAACGCGCTGGGCCACAGCCATCCGCACCTGATCAAGGCGATCCAGGAACAGGCGGCCACGCTGATGCACGTCAGCAACCTGTATGGATCGCCGCAGGGCGAGGCGCTGGCCAAGCGGATCGTCGACAACTGCTTTGCCGACACGGTGTTCTTCACCAATTCGGGTGCAGAGGCGGTGGAATGCGCGATCAAGACCGCGCGCCGTTATCACTACGCCAATGGCAATCCGCAGCGGCACACGCTGATCACGTTCAACAACGCCTTTCACGGGCGGACGCTGGGCACGATCAGCGCGACCAATCAGGCCAAGATGCGCGACGGGTTCGAGCCGCTGCTGCCCGGTTTCGCCTATGCCCCGTTCAACGACCTGGATGCCGCGCTGGCGCTGATCGACGATCATACCGCCGGGTTCCTGGTCGAAACGGTGCAGGGCGAAGGCGGCGTTGCCGCCGGCACGGAAGCGTTCATCCAGGGGCTGCGCAAGGCGGCGGACGAGCATGGTCTGCTGCTGGTGCTGGACGAGGTGCAGTGCGGATATGGCCGCACGGGCAAGTTCTGGGCGCATGAGCATTATGGCGTGAAGCCCGACATTCTGGCGTCGGCAAAGGGCATTGGCGGCGGGTTTCCGCTGGGCGCGTGCCTGGCCACGGAGGAAGCGGCCAAGGGCATGGTCGCCGGCACGCATGGTTCCACCTATGGCGGCAATCCGCTGGCCATGGCGGCGGGCAACGCGATCCTCGACGTGATGCTGGAGCCGGGGTTCCTCGAGCATGTCAGCGCGATGAGCGACCGGCTGCGCGCATCGCTGTCGCAGATGATCCCCAACCATGATCACCTGTTCGGCGAACTGCGCGGGCTGGGCCTGATGGCGGGCGTCAAGCTGAAGGAACCGGCGGTTGCGCGCGATTTCGTGGCCCATATGCGCGACCATCACGGCCTGTTGACCGTGGCGGCGGGCGAGAATGTCGTCCGTATCCTGCCCCCGCTGGTGATCGAGGAAAGCCATATCGCCGAGGCGGTGGAAAAGATGAGCGCCGCCGCCCGCAGCTACGCGCTGCCTGTCGCTGCCTGAACCCCATGGCGTTCCTGCCAGCGCAGGGACCCAGAGCCCAGCGGCGCACCCTTGCTACGCTGGGCTCCTGCTTTCGCAGGAGCATTCTTTCATGACCGTTCGTCACTTTACCGACCTGTCCGATGCCGGACCCGATGCCATTGCCGCGATGCTGGCCGACGCGCTGGACCGCAAGCGGGCGCGGGCCGGCTTGCCCAAGAGCGCGCCCGATCCCGATGCGCCGCTGGCCGGGCGCACTTTGGCCATGGTGTTCGAAAAGAATTCGACGCGCACCCGCGTGTCGTTCGACATCGCGATCCGCCAGCTGGGCGGGACGCCGGTGATCCTGGATGCGGGCACCAGCCAGCTTGGCCGCGGCGAGACGGTGGCGGATACCGCCCGGGTCCTGTCCGGTTACTGCGACGCGATCATGGTGCGCACTGACGATCATGCCAAGTTGATGGAGATGGCCGAATACGCCTCGGTCCCGGTCATCAATGGCCTGACCGACCAGTCGCATCCGTGCCAGATCATGGCGGACCTTTTGACCATCATCGAGGCGGGAAAGACGCTGCCCGGCCTGAAGGTCGCGTGGCTGGGCGACGGCAACAACGTCCTTCATTCGATCGTCGAGGCGGGCGGCCTTATGCAGTTCGACGTCGTCGCTGCCTGTCCGGCGGGATATGATCCCGACCCGGCCGTGCTGGCCGCCGCGAATGGCCGCGCCCGCGTGACCTGCGATCCGGCGGAGGCCGCCAGCGGCGCCGACGTCATCGTGACCGACACCTGGATTTCCATGGGACAGGCCCATGCCGAGGCCAAGCTGGCGGCGATGATGCCGTATCAGGTGACCGAGGCGCTGATGGCAAAGGCAAAGGGCGATGCGATCTTTCTGCACTGCCTGCCCGCGCATCGCGGCGAGGAAGTGACCGATGCCGTGATCGACGGGCCGCAATCGCGCATCTGGCCGGAGGCGGAGAACCGCCTGCACGCCCAGAAGTCCGTCCTTCGCTGGTGCTTCGGCCAGTTGGGGTGAGTTGAAGCAATAATCTTGCTTCACTATATCGCGCCCAACAGTCCTTAACCCGTTCGCCCGACGCGAATGGCGGAGAACCCCCGTGACCGACACCCAGTCCCCCGATCTCGATCGCGCGATCGGTTTCACCCTGCCGGATCGCCATGCCCGCGGCCGTATCGCGCGGCTTGGCCCGGTGATGGACGAGATCCTGGCCGCCCATGCCTATCCGCCGGCGATCGAAAAGCTGCTGGCGGAGGCGCTGGTGCTGACCGCGCTGCTTGGCTCCACGCTTAAGGATGCGGGCGGGCAGCTGACCCTGCAGGCGCAGACGGAAAGCGGTATCGTGTCGTTGCTGGTCTGCGATTACCAGGGCGGGGCCGTGCGCGGCTATGTGCAATATGACGCCGACCGGCTGGCCGAGGCGCCGGGCGATCCGACGCTGATGGCGCTATTCGGCACCGGCTATCTGGCGATCACGTTCGACCAGGCGGCGACGGGCGAGCGGTATCAGGGCATCGTGCCGCTGGACGGTGCGACGCTGGCCGATGCGGCGCAAAGCTATTTCCTGCAATCGGAACAGATCCCCAGCCTGATCCGGCTGGCGGTGGCGCGCGGTGCGGATGGCGGCATGATCGGTGGCGGCCTGTTCCTGCAGCATCTGCCGGAGGGCGAGGAAGGGCGCGAGCGCCTGCACGTGCGCGACGATCACCCTGAATGGCAGCATGTCGAGACGCTGGCCGCGACCATGGGCGCGGACGAGCTGACCGACCTGTCGGCATCGTTCGAAACGCTGATCTGGCGCCTGTTCAACGAGGAGCGGGAAGTGCGCACGCTGGCGGCGGTCGACCTGTCCAGGGGGTGCCGCTGCAATGCCGACTATATCGGTCAGGTGATCGCGAAGTTCCCGGTCGAGGATCGTGCACACATGGCCGATGAGCAGGGCGTGATTACCGTCGATTGCGCCTTTTGCGCACGCAAGTTTCCGGTGCCGGCCGATCTGGCGGTGTGACCTCCGGATTTTTGCCGCGCCGGACGGGGCAGTATCGGGTATAGTCGCAACGACTGGCAGGATGGGCAGGAGCATGGCGATGATGCAGCGCCGGCGATGGATGGCGGCTCCGGGCGGCTTCATGCTGGGTGCCACTGGCGTGATGGCGGCCGTTCCCGCCGCTGCGCCGGGGGTTTTGGCATCGCTTGAAGCGGGCCAATGGGAACTGGTCGAGCGGGGAGATACGCCCAGCCGCCGGCTGGTGTGCATCGGCGATCGCACTCAGCTGATCCAGATCCGTCATGCCGGCGTGGCGTGTCGGCAGCAGTTGATGACCGACGACATGCAGGAAACGACGGTGCATTACCTGTGCCCCGGCACCGGAGAGGGGCATACCACCATTCGGGCGGTGACGCCGCGTTCCGCGGTGATCGAGACGCAGGGGTTGGTGAACGGCGTTCCGTTTCAGCTGAACGTGGAGGCGCGGCGGATCGGCGCATGCCCGGCGCCCAAGCGCGGCCGTTAATCCGGCGTTTAGGCGAAGGGCATAGGATGGTCGGCGTGCGAGGGATCGCACGTTCATCCCCTTTGACGTTCCCAAGCAAATGGGCCGCTTCGGCGGCCCTTTTTTGCGTGGTTGCGGTCGGCGCGCCTTGGGCGTAGCGACGGGCGTCATGACCGAACAGCCGATTGCCGTTGCCCTGTTGTCCGGGGGCCTGGATTCCATGGTGTCTGCCGCGCGGGCGCGGGCGGACGGGTATCGCCTGCTGGCGCTGTCCATCGATTACAACCAGCGGCATCAGGTGGAGCTGGCTGCGGCCCGGCGGATCGCGGCGGCACTGGGGGCGGAGCGGCACATCATCCTGCCGCTCGACCTTCGCCAGTTCGGCGGATCCGCGCTGACTAGCGACATCGACGTGCCAAAGGATGGCGTCGGCCCCGGAATCCCGGTGACTTATGTGCCCGCCCGAAACACCATTTTCCTGAGCCTGGCGCTGGGCTGGGCCGAGGCAGCGGGCGCGCGCGACCTGTTCATCGGCGTCAATGCACTGGATTATTCGGGCTATCCCGATTGCCGGCCGGAGTTCATTGCCGGGTTCGAGGGGCTGGCCGAACTGGCGACCAAGGCGGGCGTGGACGGGCATCCGTTCCGCATCCATGCCCCGCTGCAGCATATGACCAAGGCCGATATCGTGCGCGAGGCGGCCGCGCTGGGCGTGGACGCGGGCATGAGCTGGTCGTGTTACGACCCCGCACCGGGCGGCCTGCATTGCGGCCTGTGCGACAGTTGCCGGCTGCGGATGAAGGGGTTCGAGGAGGCGGGCCTGCCCGATCCCACCCGCTATGCGACGCGGCCCGGGGGCTGAACGATGGGATATGCCGTCAAGGAAATGTTCCTGACGCTGCAGGGCGAGGGGGTGCAGGCGGGCAGGCGGGCGGTGTTCGTCCGCTTTGCCGGGTGCAACCTGTGGTCGGGGCGCGAACAGGACCGGGCCAGTGCGGTCTGCCGCTTTTGTGACACCGAGTTTGTCGGCACCGATGGCGATGGCGGCGGCAAGTTTGCCGATGCGGCGGCGCTGGCCGATGCGGTGGCGGCGAAATGGGGCGGCGAGCCGGAGCGCCGGTTCGTCGTGCTGACCGGCGGCGAGCCGATGCTTCAGGTGGATGCGGCGCTGGTTGCGGCATTGCATGACCGGGGGTTCATGATTGCAATCGAAACCAACGGGACGTTGCCGGTCGAGCCAGGCATCGATTGGGTATGCGTCAGCCCCAAGGCGGGCAGCACGGTGGTGCAGCGGTCGGGCAACGAGCTGAAGCTGGTCTGGCCGCAGCCGGGATCCGATGTCGATGCGATGGAGACATGGGCGTTCGACCATTTGCTGGTCCAGCCGATGGACGATGCGCGCGGGGCAGCGAATGTCGAGGCGGCGGTGGCGATGGCGATGGCGCGCCCGCGCTGGCGGCTGACGCTGCAGAACCACAAGGCGCTGGGCCTGCGCTGAACGGCCGGAGGAGGCGGCGCGGCGATGTGCAATCATTACCAGAAGCATCCCGAGGCGATCCAGAGCTGGGCCGAATATATCGGGTGGAGCCTGCCCGACCCCGACGGTCACCGGATCACCGATGATCTGGCCGAGGCGATGGACGCAACCGATGTGTGGCCAAAGGGCACGGGCCTGGTGGCGCGGATCGAGGACGGCGTGCGCCGGATCGATGCGATGCGATGGGGCGTACCGTTGACCCTGCCCGGCAAGCGGCCCGGCACCACTGTCACCAAGCATGTGACCAATGTCCGCAACCTGGCCAGTCCGTTCTGGCGCGGGATGATCGCCGCGCCGGAGCGTCGGTGCCTGGTGCCGTTCAGCCGCTTTGCCGAGCCGCGCCCCGGCAAGGATGCGGCGACGGGCCGTCCGGCGGAATGGTGGTTTACCGTCACCGGCCGCCCCGCTGCAGCCTTTGCCGGGGTGTGGCGACCCAGCGAGGCGGGGCGGGTGTTCGCGTTCCTGACGTGCGAACCCAATCCGCTGGTTGCGCCGCTGCACCCCAAGGCGATGCCCGTGATCCTGGCCGAAGATGCCTATGACATGTGGCTGACCGGCGATGCGGCCGCCGCCATCGCGCTGGCTGTGCCATTCCCCAGCCAGTGGATGGCGGTGGCGTGAGCAAGGCGGCAGGGCGTTGATGAAGCGGCGGAGCCGGTACGATGCGCGTTTTCCCGATATCGGTCAGCACCGGGCGGGGCGGCGGCGGCGGGCGACGCTGTGGGCGCGGCTGGGCGTGCTGGCGGTGCTGCTGCTGATCCTGATCGCGCTGCGCTTTCCCCTGGGCTGGTATGCCGAGAACTGGCGCGAGGTGGCGAGCGGGCAGCGCGCCTATTTCGCGCTGTGCACCGATGGCGGTGGCACCAATTGCGTTGTCGATGGCGATACGATCTGGATGGGGGGCATGAAGATCCGGCTGGCGGATATCGACGCGCCGGAGACGCATCCGCCACGATGCGCGCGGGAGGCGGCGCTGGGCGAGCGGGCGACGTTGCGGTTGCAGGCGCTGCTCAACGCAGGGCCGGTGACGGTGCAGGCGGGCAAGCGCGATGCGGACCGCAATGGGCGCAAGCTGCGGCGGCTGGTGGTCGGCGGCCAGTCGGTGGGCGACGTGCTGGTCCGCGAGGGGCTGGCCCGGCCGAACAATGGCGAGGCGCGGCGCCCCTGGTGCTGAGCGGAAGTTGTCAGGTCGTTTGACAGTTTTGACACAAATGGGGTGGTTTGTGCGGGGGGTGACAGGTGTCAACCCGGCCAGCCGCCATAGCTGACAGCCCGCAGGACGGGGTCGTTCGGACGATGAGCGTGGACGAAGCGCCATGCGCCCGTCCTGCCATTGTCCGGCCGCTGTAGGACAGCGCGGATCGAGGGCGTCTGCCCGCTCCTAAGGCGCGGAGACGATGCGCGGCAGTGATCGGATCGGGGTCACCGTGATGTTGCGCAGATACGTTTCGGCACCTTCGGACTGGAACTGGATGCGGCCCCGGTTGAGCGGTCGGCGATTGCCGTCCGCATCCACCGTCGCCAGATCGCGCACCGCCATCACCGGCACCCCGTTCACGACATGGACGGCACGGTCGCCCAGCACATAGAGGTCGAGCACATTCCACTGGCCGACCGGCCTTTCCCGGTCGCTATGCCCCTCGACATTCCAGGCGGCGGTGTTGCCGATCACGTCGATGTCGCGGCCGCCCGGCATGAAGCGCCGGTGCGGGTAGAGGATCGAAGGATCGTAACCGACGGTGGTGCGCGCCTTTACGCCAGCGCCGACCGGCACGATCATGCCGGTCGAGCCCTTCATGATCTCGAATTCCGCCGATCGTGCCCATGTGCCCCATACGGCACCCTGCGGACCGTAGCTGTGATAGAGCAGGCCGTTATTCTGCGGCTCGGTGAGGCGCGGGGCATAGGTCTTGTCGCCCCATTTGAACTCCATCCGCAAATGATAGTCGGCGAAATCGGCCGAATGAAGCAGGCTTCCCCATGTTTCGCCCTTGATCCAGATCGCTGGCGCGCCATCGACCATGCGGACGCCGAAATGCTGCCCGGCATTCTGCGGCGCGCCGATCGGCCTGTCCTGCGCACCCGGGTTGTAGGTGACGGACGGATCGGGATAGCCGAGCCATGGCGACCAGCCGGACAGATCGCGGCCGTTGAACAGGTTGATCGCCGCGCCGGCGGGGGCGGGGATGTCGGCAAGGGTCAGCTTCGCCGCCCGGAAGGCAGGATCGCCGGCAATCGCTGCGCGCTGATCGGCGGTCATGGCGGGCGGCGCATCCGTCGATGTGCAGGCGGGCAGGGCGAGCGGCAGAACCGCCGCGATGACGCCGCGCATCGCGGCCTGATTGAACGGCATCCTGTCCCCCTTCATCCTATCGGATGCTCTCATTGGCCGGAATTGACAGCGTTGACAAGGCGGGGGTCGGGCGGGTTGCGCATGGTCTGGCGAGTGGTGCGTTGGAGATAGCCAGTCTGTTCCGGGCAGCCGACAGGATATTGCACAGTGGCACCGGGCCGGATCGATGCAGCCCCGACCTCGTCTGGCGAGAAATGACAGATTGCGAGCCGGCCGGGCAGCAGTCCGAATGCTCAGGCTTTGCAGGGTGCCGATGGGCGGGGTGGTGCCCCGCCCAAGCGGCGTTCAGCTTACTCCGCCGCGACGCCCGCTGCTGCGAACATGTCGCCGCTTTCGCCCGGATCTTCGTTG
Source organism: Sphingomonas eleionomae (assembly GCF_049889035.1). Taxonomy (NCBI): domain Bacteria; kingdom Pseudomonadati; phylum Pseudomonadota; class Alphaproteobacteria; order Sphingomonadales; family Sphingomonadaceae; genus Sphingomonas; species Sphingomonas eleionomae. The sequence continues at coordinate 63,335 of NZ_JBLTWP010000003.1, forward strand.
GCGACGGGCGGCTTGACCTTCTGGCGCTTGTCGAAGCTGGACCAGACGTCGTTCCAGTTGCCGCGGGTCGCGCCCTTGGAATATTCGGTCGCGCGCTGTTCGAAGAAATTGGCGTGCTCGACGCCGTTCAAGAGCGGGGCGAGCCAGGGCAGGGGATGCTCGTCGATCAGGTAAATCGGCTTCATGCCCAGCTGGCCCAGGCGCCAGTCGGCGATGTAGCGGATATACTTCTTGATCTCCTTTGGCGTCATGCCGTTGACCGGGCCCTGTTCAAAGGCGAGGTCGATGAACGCATCCTCCAGCCGCACCGTCGTCTGGCACATGTCCATGATGTCGTCCTTGACCGACTTGGTCAGGCAGTCGCGCTCCTTCACGAAAGCGTGGAAGAGGTGGACGATCCCCTCGCAATGCAGGCTTTCGTCGCGGACCGACCAGCTGACGATCTGGCCCATGCCCTTCATCTTGTTGAAGCGCGGGAAGTTCATCAGCATGGCGAAGGAGGCGAAAAGCTGAAGCCCCTCGGTAAAGCCGCCGAACATGGCCAGCGTCTTGGCAATATCCTCGTCATTGTCGACGCCGAACTTCTGCAGATAGTCGTGCTTGTCCTTCATTTCGGCATATTCGAGGAACATGCCATATTCGCTTTCGGGCATCCCGATCGTGTCAAGCAGGTGCGAATAGGCGGCGATGTGCACCGTTTCCATGTTGGAAAAGGCGGCGAGCATCATCTTGATCTCGGTCGGCTTGAACACGCGGCCATACTTGTCGTGGTAGCAATCCTGCACCTCGACATCGGCCTGTGTGAAGAAGCGGAAGATCTGCGTCAGCAGGTTGCGCTCATGATCGGTCAGCTTTTGCGCCCAGTCGCGGCAATCCTCGCCCAGCGGCACTTCCTCCGGCATCCAGTGGATCTGCTGCTGACGCTTCCAGAACTCATAGGCCCAGGGATATTCGAACGGCTTGTAGGTCTTGCGGGCTTCGAGAAGGGACATGGAATTGCTCCGGAACTTATGAATTCAGATAACCAACGGCGACCAGGATAAGGCCCACCACGATTTCGGTCACGCCGATCGCCCTGAAGAAGGCGATCGGCAGAGGTTGTCGGCCGGCCACCGCCGGGCGGGCGGCAAGCTTTGGCCCAAGCAGAAAGGCAAATACTGCGCCGAAGACAGCCAGAACCGCGCCGACCAGAATGAGCGGATGGATGGTCATGCGACGGCCACCATCACGGCAAAGCCGGTGAGCGCGATGCCGAGCATCAACGCCATGGTGCCGGCGATGAACTGACCATAGCGCGCGGGTGCGCCGGCGGCACGGCGGGCGCGGACCAGCAGGGCGATACCGGCGATCCCCGACAGCCCGGCCACACCGGCCTGAATGGCGAGCGCGCGGGTCATCGCGGATCATTCTCGATCACGGTGCCGCGCCGGGCAGGGACGGTGCGGGTGCGATAGATCACCTTGGTCCCGCCGCGCGCACCGACGCCGAACACGCAGATGCCCAGGAAATAGCCGAAATCATACCAGCCGCCATTGTTCGGCACGGCATAAATGGCGACATCGGGCAGGAACAGCGAGGCGACCCAGGCGACCGGGAAGATGAAGCCGTGCCACACGCCGAGCAGGATGCCGGGGGCATCCGGCTGAACCGCCGTATCCACCTGCCGCGCGCAGGCGGCGAGGGTGAGGAGCAGCGCAAGGGTGGCAAGGTTGCGGGCGTTACGCTTCACATCCCCTCTCCCACCGAAAGAGGGGCAAGCCGCGCAGCGGCGCGGGGTGAGGGGGAGGGCCGCGATAGAGAGGGCGCGGGCGTCGATAGCGCCCACCCCTCATCCTTCCCACGCGGCTGCGCCGCGCGGGCCCCTTCTTCTCCCACAAGGGGAGAGGAGGAAGAAGGATCGAGGCGCGCCGTTTGGATCACCTTACTGACACGCCAGGCATTCGTCGTAGTCGGTGGTTTCGCCCAAGTCGAAGGTCGGCTTTTCGATCGTGTTGTCCGCCTCTACGCCGCCGGCGAAACCGGCGCGCTGCACCGATTTGGAGCGGAGATAGTAGAGCGACTTGATGCCCAGTTCCCACGCGCGGAAGTGGAGCATGAGCAGATCCCATTTTTCCACGTCCGCCGGGATGAACAGGTTCAGCGACTGTGCCTGATCGATGAACGGCGCGCGGTCGCCCGCCAGTTCGAGGATCCAGCGCTGGTCGATCTCGAAGCTGGTCTTGAACACGTCCTTTTCCTCTGGCGAGAGGAAGTCGAGATGCTGGACCGAGCCGCCGCGCTCCAGGATCGAGGACCAGACGCCTTCGCTGTTCTTCGATTTCTCGATCAGCAGCTTTTCCAGATAGGGATTGCGGACCGAAAAGCTGCCCGACAGCGTCTTGTGCGTGTAGATATTGGCCGGAATGGGTTCGATACAGGCCGAGGTGCCGCCGCAGATGATGCTGATCGACGCGGTGGGCGCAATCGCCATCTTGCAGGAAAACCGCTCCATCACGCCCATGTCGGCCGCGTCGGGGCAGGGGCCGCGCTCGACCGCCAGGTTCATCGATGCTTCGTTCACCTGAGCATTGACGTGCTTGAAGATGCGCAGGTTCCACATCTTGGCCATCGCCCCTTCCATCGGCAGGCCGCGGGCCTGAAGGAAGGAGTGGAAACCCATGACGCCAAGGCCGACCGAGCGTTCGCGGCTGGCCGAATAGCGGGCGCGGGCCATTTCGTCGGGCGCGCGCTCGATATAGTCGGTCAGGACGTTGTCGAGGAAGCGCATCACGTCCTCGATGAACCGCTTGTCGCCTTCCCACTCGTCCCAGGTTTCGAGGTTGAGCGAGGAGAGGCAGCAGACGGCCGTGCGGTCGTTGCCAAGGTGATCGCGGCCCGTGGGCAGCGTGATTTCGGCGCACAGGTTCGAGGTCGTGACCTTCAGACCCAGATCGCGGTGATGCTTGGGCATCGTGCGGTTCACATGGTCGCTGAACACGATGTACGGCTCACCCGTGGCGAGGCGGGTTTCGACGAGCTTCTGGAACAGGCCGCGCGCATCGACCTTGCCGCGCACGCTGCCGTCCTTGGGCGACTTCAGTTCCCATTCGGCGCCATCACGCACCGCTTCCATGAAGGCGTCGGGGATCAGCACGCCATGGTGCAGGTTCAGCGCCTTGCGGTTGAAATCGCCCGAGGGTTTGCGGATTTCGAGGAACTCCTCGATCTCCGGATGGCTGATGTCGAGATAGCAGGCGGCCGAGCCGCGGCGCAGCGACCCCTGGCTGATGGCGAGCGTCAGGCTGTCCATCACGCGGACGAACGGGATGATGCCGCTGGTCTTGCCATTGAGGCCGACGGGTTCGCCGATGCCGCGCACCGTGCCCCAATAGGTGCCGATGCCGCCGCCGCGCGAGGCGAGCCACACATTCTCGTTCCAGGTGGCGACGATCCCTTCCAGGCTGTCGGGCACGGAATTGAGATAGCAGCTGATCGGCAGGCCGCGGCCGGTGCCGCCATTGGACAGCACGGGGGTGGCGGGCATGAACCACAGGCGCGAGATATAGTCGTAGAGCCGCTGGGCGTGCGCGGCATCGTCGGCATAGGCGGAGGCGACGCGGACGAACAGGTCCTGATAGCTTTCGCCCGGCAGCAGATAGCGGTCCTTCAGCGTTTCCTTGCCGAAATCGGTCAGCAGCGCATCGCGCGAATGATCGACCTCCAGCGCATAGGGGCGCGGGTCGACGCGCGTCGATTCAGTGGCGGCCGCAGCCGGTTCCAGGGTGGCGGTTTCTGTCATTTCGGTTTCCTGAGTATCCCTGAAATCCATTGCCTGCCCCATCATAATCCAGCGGTTCGTCCGACTCGGGCAGCGAAGGCCGATGCTATCACCGATCGCCGCGCGCGAGAACAAAAAGTGATCAACCTGACCCGTCACTGCGCGAGCATGGCCGGTCCGCAAGATAACCCTGCGGTTCCGAAAATACCAGTGCTTGGGCTTGCCCCCACAAGCGACCACAACAGATTGTGGCTAATCGCGCTTCGAAGCAAGTCGGTAAATGACCTTTTAGGGACTCAATTCGTCGCTAAAAAGACTCGGGTCGTGGACCGGCCCGACAACGCGTGTGCCGCGACGCGCGGACCTTCCTTGGCTTTTGGACGGGGCAAGGGAACGGGCAGGGAACGAAAAATATTTTGATGTGGACGGGGCAGTGGAGGGATCGGGGCGGAGCGCGCCCACACCGCAGGCTCGTCCCCCAACTCGCTCGTCCTGAGCCTGTCGAAGAACGTATCCCACTGGTCAAGGCGTAGGGCAGCATCCTTCGACGGGCTCAGGACGAACGAGGGGGGTAAGGAGCGGAGCGATCCTGCACCCGGATGCCGTTGGATTGACCCGTGCCGTCATGGCGCGCCCTTTGACTGCCTTGCCTGTGGCAGTCGGAGGGCGCGCAATGACGGTTCAGACTGAAATCATGCGATCCTTAGAACCGGCCGGTCAGCTGCACGCCGTAGAAGCGGGGCTCGGCGGGGATGAAGGTGGGGATGCCGAACGCGCCGCCGGTATTGCCGGCATCGAGCAGATAATCCTCGTCGCTGAGGTTGCGGCCGAACACCGCGACCTCGTACCGGTCGTCGGCAAAGCTGATCCCGGCGCGGGCGTTGAACAGGGTGACGCCCGGCTGGCTGATCAGCGGGTTGTTCGGCACTTCGAAAAAGATCTGCGAGCGATAGGTGACGGTGGGCGTGGCAAAGACGCGGACATCGCCGATGCGCGCGTCGATGGTGAACCCGCCCGCCGCCTGAACCTCTGGCTGAAGGCGGAAGCGCGCGCCCGAAAAGGCGGGGGTCAGCGCCGAGCTTTCCTCGATCTTGGCATCGATATAGGCGCCGTTGCCGAACACCGTCAGCCAGTCGGTGGCGCGCAGCTGCACCTCTGCCTCCACCCCGAAATTGCTGGCATTGCCCGCGCTGCGGGTGCGGGTGATGCCGTCGGGATCGACGACGCTGACCTGAAAGCCCTTATACTGCTGATAATAGACGCCAAGGGTGCCGGACAACGGGCCGAACGCGCCCTTGATCCCGCCTTCGTAATTCCAGACGGTTTCCTCATCGATGATCGACAGGGCGCGTTCCGGGCCGAGGGCGCCGTTGCGGGCGCCGACCTGAACCACCGGGGACCGGCGGCCCTGCGAGATGGTGGCGTACAGGTTCACATCGTCGCTGGCGCGCAGCAGCACGTTGAAGCGCGGCAGCACGGCGGCGAAATTGCCCTCTGCCTCGAATGTCTGGCCGCGGGTATCGACCTGTCCGGGGACGAGCGAGACGCGGAAGCTGGGCACGGCGGCGAGCAGCGGCGGGATCTGCGTCAGCAGTTGCGGGCGCGGGGCCGATGCGAAGAAGCCGGACTGCCGTTCCTCGATCAGGAAGCGGACCCCGGCGGTCAGCTCGATCCAGGAAGCGGGGATCAGCGTGCCATCGAAGAACATCGAATAGCTGGCATTGCGGCCCTGATTTTCAAAGACCGAACGATAGGGCACGGCGGTCAGCGCGCCGCCGGTGACGAGCGCGGTAACGCCCGTCGATACCGGATTGCCGGCCGCATCGACACAGCCAAGGCCCGGCACCAGCGCGCGCGTCAGACACTGGGCAAACACCCCTTCCTCGCCCGAAAAGGGCACGTTCTGAATGCTGTCCTCAAGGAAATAGTTGAAGCCGAACGAGCCGCGGAACAGATCGCTTTGATAGGCGAAGCGGGTTTCCTGATTGACCTGCCACCCCTTGGCCAGTTCCGCAAACTCCAGGAACGGCGCGGCGGAACCGTCGGCATCGAAGATTTCGAGGCTGTCGAACTTGCGATAGCCATTGACCAGGGTCAGCGTCCAGTCGTCGGCGATGTCCCAGGCAAGCGTCAGGTTCGCGTCATAGACTTCGCGGTTGAGGCCGAGCTTTTCCGCACCCAGATCCGCGAGCGAGCGGGGCGATCCGCCCAGCCAGGCCGCGCCGAACGGATTGCCGGGCGCCAGCGCGCGCGAGATGAAGGGCGTGCCGGAATTGCGCTGCTGATCATAGGTGAGGATCAGATCGGCGGTGAAGGCATCGGTCGGCGTGAAGCGCAGCGAGCCGCGCACGCCAAGCTGATCCTGCGCGTACAGATCATCCTGGTTCGGGGCGAGATTTTCGACATAGCCGTCCCGCTGCTTCACCTCGAACGCGACGCGGCCGGCGATCACGTCATTGCCGGCATTGACGAAGCCGGCCACGCGCCAGGCGTTGAAATTGCCGTAGCTGCCCGACAGTTCGCCGGAAAAGCCGGGACGCGGCCGGGCGGAAATCATGCTGATCGCGCCGATGGTGGACGCGGTGCCGAACAGGGTCGCCTGCGGTCCCTTCACCACCTCGATCCGCTCAAGGTCATAGACTGCCTGATAGGAACCGCGCGAGCGGGAGATGTCGACGCCATTGTAATAGAGCGAGACGCGCGGCCCCTGTTGCGCGGAGCCGCTGTCCGAGGTGATGCCCCGGATGACGATGCCGGGATTGTTCGCGCTCTGCTCCTGCACATTGAGGCCGGGGACATAGTTGGACAGCTCGTCCAGATCCTGCACGCCAAGCTCGCGCATCCGCTCGCCCGAATTGGCCGAAATGGTGATCGGCACATCGACCAGCCGCTGATCGGTCTTTTGCGCCGACACGATGATATCGGTGTCGTTCGTTGCGGTGTCATCGGCCGGTTGCGGATCGACCATCGGCTGGGCGAGCGCGGCGGAGGCAGTGGTGACGAGCAGCGTCGCAAGCGCGACGCGGGCAAGGCGATGACCCATTGATTGATTCCCCGTTTATTGTGTTGGCTTGTTGTCGGTCGCCCCTGCGCGACCAACATTGCGCCGCAGCGAAGGGGCGATGACGAAATCATTGCAGCAGGGCGATTGCGGGGGGCGTCCAGCGACCCTAGCCTGTCACAAATCATCGATTCGGGGGTTTTCATGCGTGTTTCAATCGTCGCTGCCGCCTTGTCCCTTGCCGCCATGCCGATCGCTGCACATGCGCAATCGGCGGACATCGTGCTGAAGGAACTGCCCCCGACCGCGCTGAAAGTGGGCGAGAAGAGCATCGATGAATTGCAGGCGATGCTGGCCAGGGGCGAGCTGACCAGCGAACAGCTGGTTCAGGGGTATCTGGAGCGCATCCGCATGATGGACCGCGCCGGGCCAAGCCTGCGCAGCGTGATCGCCATCAATCCGAAGGCGCTGGAACAGGCGAAAAAGGCAGATCGCGACCGGCGGCTGCGCATCGCGCGCGGGCCGTTGTTCGGCATCCCCGTGCTGATCAAGGACAATATCGAGACGGCGGAGAATGCGACGACGGCGGGCAGCCTGGCGCTGAAGGACAATGTCACCGGGCGCGACGCGCCGCTGGTCGCCCGGCTGCGCGCGGCGGGCGCGATCATCCTGGGCAAGACCAACCTGTCCGAATGGGCGAACATCCGCGACAATGATTCGATGAGCGGGTGGAGCGCGGTCGGCGGGCTGGTGCGCAATCCATACGCGCTGGACCGCACCGCCTGTGGTTCGTCGAGCGGCACCGGATCGGCCATCGCCGCCAGCCTGGGCGCGGTGGGCGTGGGCACCGAAACCGACGGGTCGGTGGTATGCCCCAGCAGCATCAACGGCCTGGTCGGCCTGAAACCCACGCTGGGCGCGATCAGCCGCACCCATGTCGTGCCGATCAGCCATAGCCAGGATACGCCCGGGCCGATGGCGCGCAGCGTCAAGGATGCCGCCGCGCTGTTTTCCGGCATGATCGGCACCGATCCGGCCGATGCCGCGACGAAAGAGGCGGATGCGAAGCGCGACGCGCTGACCCCCGACTGGACCAAGGCCAGCCTGAAGGGCGTGAAGCTGGCCGTGCTGCGCCCGCAAATGGGCGCGGCGCTGGCGGCGCAGTTCGACGCGCAACTCGCGATCCTGAAGGCGCAGGGCGCGGAGCTGATCCCCGTCGAGCGGCCGGCGACCGAGGGACTGGGCGAGGCGGAGTTCAACGTCCTGTTGATGGAGCTGAAAAGCGACCTTGCCGCCTATCTGGCAACGACGCCGGACAGCGTGAAGATCCGCACGCTGGCGGACGCGATTGCGTTCAACAAGGCCAATGCCGACACCGAACTGCGCTATTTCGCGCAATCCACGTTCGAGGCGGCGGAAGCGACCGGCGGGACAGCCGACCCCAAATATGCCGAGGCACGGGCCAAGTCGCTGAAACTGGCCAGCGAGGCGATCGACACCATGCTGGCCAAGGCGGGCGCGGCGGCGATCGTGACGCCAAGCTATGGCATGGCCTGGCTGTCCGACCCGGTTTACGGCGACCAGTTCAACGGCCCCAGCGCCAGCCAGCTGCCCGCCGTGTCGGGCTATCCCCATCTGACCGTGCCGATGGGGCTGGTAAAGGGCCTGCCCGCCGGCCTGTCGTTCATCGGCGCAAAGTGGACCGACGGCCGGCTGCTGGAACTGGGCCATGCCTATGAACAGGCGTCGAAGGCGCGGGTTGCGCCGACCTATCCGGCGACGGTGACGCAGGGCGGCGGGCTGGACGGGGTGCGCTGACGCCCGCCCGCCCGGTCAGCGTGCCGCCGTCAGCGGCTCCATTGCAGGGTTGCCCCCTCTGGCGTCAGCGCGTGCAGACGCCGGAGGATGGTGTAATTGGCAACCGCGACGCCGATCATTTCCCCCACTTCCTCGACAAACAGAACCAGCTGGCCGGTCGCGGTGTAGAAGATGCCGACGCCGTACAGGTGCAGGATCGCCATTTCGACGATTTCCATGCCGATCGCGCTGGCGACGAAGATGCCGCCGGCCAGCGCCAGGCCGGATTTGATGCCGGGCGGCAGGCTGAGCCAGAAGTGAAAGAAATAGAGGCCCACGATCAGGGTGAAGGCCGCATAGGCCGCGACCCAGTTGTAGCTGTGTTCGTTTCCCTCCATCGAGCCGAGGGAGATCAGCGAAAACATCTCGTGCACCTGTGCCGCTTCATCAATGGCCATGAAGGCGAGGGCGATCGCGACCCCGAGCCAGCCGCGCCGCCAGACCGCTCTGGTTTCAAGGCGGCTGACGATGCCGGCAAGGATGGCGGCCATGATCAGCGCCAGCGCGGCGATGGTGGTGGGGATATTGCTTTCCTGCACCAGGCTGAACTGACGATGCAGGCCGAGCAGCCGCATATGCCCCATGCTGGCCGCGGCGATCACCGCCACATGGGCCGATGCAAGAGCCGCGATCACCACCAGGTGCCAGCGCAGGATACGGTCCGGTTTGGCCAAGGTCATGCAGTGTCTCCCCCCCCTCCCGGCACCATCAAGTCACAGTTTCGGTGGAGCGGCAAGCGGCGGGCCAGCGGACATGCGGGCGAAATGTCCCATGCAAGCACGCACGGCACCCGAAGCGTGGCCGTGCGTTCTGAGCACATGGGACATCCACACAAGCGCAAAAAGACCGAGGACGGCCGGACGTTGCACGCCATCGAGCGGGCCGATCTGGCCATCGCCCATGCCGTTGCCGTGGATGGCGAGACACGCGCGGGACAGGCGATCCGATGGTTCGCCGAGGCGGGGGATCAGCCGCCGCTGACCGCGATCGCGCTGTTCACGCTGACGGCCGGCATGATCGGCCGGGATGCGCGGATGACCCGGGCGGGGATCCATATGCTGGCGGCGCACGGGCTGGCGACGGGGATCAAGACGCTGGCCAAGAACCGGATCGACCGGACACGGCCGAACGACGCGCTGGACGGCAAGGGATATCGGCTGAAGCCAGGACGCAGCAAGCAGGGGCCGAAACGGTCGATGCCGTCAGGGCATAGCGCGGGGCTGGCCGCGGTGGCGGTTGCATCGGCCAGCCATTATCCGGCGGCAGCGCCCGCCATTGCTGCGGCGGCGGGCACGGTGATGGCGGCGCAGCTGCCCAGCCGCAACCATTATGCCAGCGACGTGATCGTCGGCGGCATGATCGGCATCATCAGTGCGGTCGCCACCGGCGCGCTGATCGACTGGGCCGAGCGGCGGGCGAAGCGGGTGGCGGGTAGCGATTAGAGCGATGCGAAATCGATGGCGGCGTGCCGATCCAGCGTCCGGGATGCGTCCGGCATGGGGTATTTCAGGCCGGTGGCGCAGTTGAAGAGGAGGGCGGTTTCGCCGTCCTTTACCCATCCTTCGGCCCGCGCCTGTCGCCATGCGGCGAGCGTTGCGCCCCCTTCCGGACAGAGCAGCAGTCCGTCGGTGCGGGCGGTATCGTCCACCGCCTGAGCCAGCGCGGCGTCGCTGACCGCCATGGCGCGGCCGCCGCTTTCGCGCACGGCGTCGAGGATCAGGAAATCGCCAACCGCCTGCGGCACGCGGATGCCCGCCGCGATGGTGTGCGCATTCTCCCATCGGGTCGCGTGGCGTTCGCCCTGTTCCCAGGCGCGGACCATGGGGGCGCAGCCCTCTGCCTGCACGGCGACCATGCGGGGCAGCTTGTCGCCCACCCAGCCCAGCGACTGAAGCTCGCGGAACGCCTTCCACATCCCGATCAGGCCCGTGCCGCCGCCGGTGGGATAAAAGATGACATCGGGCAGGTTCCAGCCGAACTGTTCGGCCAGTTCGAGGCCCATCGTCTTCTTGCCCTCGATCCGGTAGGGTTCCTTGAGCGTGGACAGATCGAACCAGCCCTGCGCCGCCGCTCCCTCGCGCACCAGTTTGCCGCAATCGTCAATGAGGCCGTTGACGCGATAGACGCGCGCGCCCTGTGCCGCGATTTCGCGCACGTTGATTTCCGGCGTGTCGTCGGGACAGAAGATGATCGCTTCCATCCCCGCCTGAGCCGCATAGGCGGCGGCGGCCGCGCCAGCATTGCCGTTGGTCGGCATGGCGATGGCCGTGACGCCAAGTTCGCGCGCCATGCTGATCGCCATGACCAGGCCGCGCGCCTTGAACGATCCGGTGGGCAGCCGCCCCTCATCCTTGACGAGCAGCGTGCCGGGCGCGGCGCCGGCGGCGGCCCCGACCTGATCCAGCGGGATGATCGGCGTGTCGATTTCGCCCAGGCTGACGATGCTATCCGCCCGGCGGACGGGCAGCAGTTCGCGCCAGCGCCACAGGTCGCGGGGGCGCGCGGCCAGCGCCGACTGGCTGAGCGCTGCGCCAACCCCGGCGAGGTCGTAGCGGACCAGAAGCGGCCGTCCGGCGGCGGACAGGCCGTGCAGCCGGTCCGCCTCGTACCGCTCTCCGGTCAGGCCGCATTCGAGATGCGTGACAAAGGTCGGCCGGTCGGCCGTCAGATTTTCATTCACGGGCAGGGTCACTGCTTTTCGCGCTCCAGCAATTCTTTGCGGACATGGATTGACCGGAGCGACAGGCGCACCTCGATCAGGAACAGGATCAGCCCGGCGGTAAGCATGATCATCGCCAGGATGAAGGCAATCGCGATGGCGGAACCGATATGCAGATCGCCAAGCTGTGCCGCGAACAGCATGGCCACGACCATCGAGATCAGGACGGCACAGGCGACGCACAGGCCAAGGGCGGAATTGATCACCGAGATCCGCTTGTCCAGAATGCGCAGTTCCCAGACATGGCGATCATGTTCCGGCCCGGTGGAACGCGGGTGCAGTTCCTCAAGCTTTCGCACGCGGTCGACAATCCGCGCCAACCGCCCGGCCAGGACGTTGAGGATGGCACCCAGCCCGGCCAGCAGAAAGACCGGCGCTATCGCAGCCTGAATGGTCTGGGCGATCGTCGCGATCATCGGGCCTTGGAACATCATGGCCATCGTTATTTCAGGGGCGGCACGGTTGAAGCAACCGGTTTCTACGGGTTGGTAAGAAAGATGCGCTATCGACCGGCTGGCATGAACCAGCCGATGCGCCCTGCCGATTTCCAGCCGATTGGCCCGACGCACGATGTGCGGGTTGAACCGGGCGTATCCGCGGCGCTGGACACGGTGGCGGCGGCCACGCGGCACAGCCACCGGTTCCTGCGCCGGGCATGGTTTCAGGCGGCGCTTGATGCCTATGGCGGAACCGCGCTGACGCTGGTGGTCGAAGAGGCTGGCCGTCCGGTGCTGGCGATGCCGCTGGTCCCCGTCGGCAATCCGATGGCGGCGCGGGCGGGCATGGTGCAGGTGCCCGGATGCTATTGGCCGTTTCGCAGCGTGCCGGTGGATGCGGCGTGCGATGCGGCCGGGGCGGCATCGGCGCTGTTGAACGCGGCTCGCGCAGAGGCGCGGGCAATCCGGCTGGGGCCGGTTTATGACGGGGATCCGGCGCTGGAGGGATTGCGTCAGGGCGCGGCGGCAAGCGGATGGGCAGCGATATCGCGGCCGGTGGCGACCAGTTTCGTGCTGGATATCGCCGCGCGCCAGACAGAGGGGGCGTGGCCGCGCACATCGACGCTGAAGAAAAACCGGTTCCACGAAAAGCATCTGGGCGCGCATGGCGCGCTGGAATGGTCGTTCGTCAGCGGCGGCGACTGGACGACGGCGCGGTTCGACGCACTGGCTGAGGTGGAGCGGGCGAGCTGGATCGCATCGCGCACCGACGGATCGGATGCCAAGTTCACCGAGGACGGGCATGGCGCATTCTGGCGGGCGGCGGCGGCCGATCCGGTGATTGCGGGCATGATGTGGGCCGCGATGCTGCACATCGACGGCAAGCCGATGGCCTTTTCCTTCGACCTGAATGCCGGCGCGCTGAAATATGCAATCGCCAACAGTTACGATCCCGTGGTTGCGAAACATTCGCCGGGCAAGCTGCTGTATTACCGCAATCTGGTGCGCGCGATCGAGGACGGGATCACGCTGGTCGACTGGGGCGCAGGCGACAGCGGGTACAAGGGCGTGATCGGGGCGGAGGCCGGACCGGCGATCCGCGACTGGCTGTTCGTGCGGCCCGGCGTCAGCGCGGCGGCCGCGCGCGCGCTGGCCGGGCTGTGGCGGCGGAGCGGCAACCGCGACCGATAGCGACGGGCGATTTCAGCATGATCCGCCCGGTCATTGCGACCGAAGCGAAACCATCCAGCGCGGGACTGGATTGCTTCGCTGCGCTCGCAATGACGACGTGTTGTTGACGTGATCTCTACCGCAAGGATCAGCGGGCAGCGACCTTTGGCGGTGCGCCAGCGGCGCTGACCCGCCAGATGACGTTGCCGACATCGTCCGCGACCAAGAGCGCGCCCGTGGCATCGGCGATCACGCCGACGGGCCGGCCCATCGCCTGACCATCCGCATCGAGAAAGCCCGACAGCACATCGACCGGCTTGGCACCCTTGACCGGATAGCCGTTGCTGCCGAACGGCACGAACACGACTTTGTACCCCGACACGGGCACGCGGTTCCACGATCCGTGCTGGCCGACAAATGCGCCATTGGCGAACCGCTGGCCAAGCCGGGTGTCGGCGGCGAAGCTGAGGCCGAGCGAGGCGGTGTGCGGGCCGAGGGCGTAATCGGGCCGGGCGCTGTATTCCAGCATGTCGCGGCGGCGCGGTTCGACGCGGCGATCCTCATATCCGCCCCAATAGGACCAGGGCCAGCCATAGAATTTGCCGAAGCCGACGCGCGCCATGTAATCGGGCGGCAGATCGGAGCCGAGCATGTCGCGTTCGTTCACCACGGTCCACACCGCGTTGCTGGCCGGTTCGATAGCGAGGCCGACGGGATTGCGCAGGCCGCCGGCATAGATGCGGAACGTCTTTCGATCCGGGAACACCTCAAGGATCGCGGCGCGGTTCCGCTCGATCTCCAGCCCCTTTTCCGCGATGTTCGAAGTGGAGCCGACCGCGACCAGCAGCGAGCCCGACCCATCGGGATTGGCGATCACATTGCGCGTCCAGTGATTGCCACCCGCGGGCAGATCGACGACCTTTTCAGCAGGGCCGTCGATCCGGGTCGCGCCCGGCGTGTAGCGAAAGCGGACCAGCGCGTCGTTGTTGGCGACATAGAACCAGTCGCCGACCAGCTGCATCCCGAACGGGCTGTTGAGGCCGGTGATGAACGGCGTCTTCAGGTCCACGCGGCCATCGCCGTCGCTGTCCCGCAACAGGGTGATGCGGTTGGCCGAGGGGACGGCCGCGCCCGCGCGCTTCATCAGCACGCCCATCACCATGTTTTCGATGGAAAAGCCCTTGGATTCCTCAGCCGCCGGGGGCGCGGCGGTTTCGGCGACCAGCATGTCGCCATTGGGCAGGCGATAGAGCCAGCGCGGATGATCCAGCCCCGCGGCATAGCGTTCGACCTTCAGCCCCGGCGCGGCGACCGGCATTGCGCCCTCCGGCCAGCCAATTGCCTTTGCCACGCGAACCGTGGGGATCGTCTGGCTGCGCGGCGGGGTGATCCGGGGCTGGGCGCCCATCACATCGGCCAGCGCAAGCCGCGCCGTGTCGGGCCACAGGGCCCAGGTGGCGGCGCCGATGCCGGCAACGGCAATCAGCCCCAGGGGAAGAAGCGCTTTTCTGAACTTGGCCATGGCGTTGCAGATAGGACAGCGACCCGCCATGGCCAAGGCCCGGCGGGCGATGATCGGGCGGTTATTCGTCCGCCAGCGCCTCGACCGTTTCCAGCGGGGGATGAAGGCGCAGGCGCGTCACCCGCCGCTGATCGGCCTCCACCACCTCAAGACACCATCCGCTGTCGTGGATCACCCGTTCGCCCGGATGGGGCACATGGCCGGCCAGGACGATGGCAAGCCCACCCAGCGTTTCCACATCCTCGTCCACCTCGGCCAGGCGCGCATCGACGCGCTCGCCCACATCCTCCAGCTCGGCACGGCCATCGGCCTCCCACGCGCCGTCGTCGATGGGGATCAGCAGCTCGGTCGGCGCCTCGTCATGCTCGTCCTCGATCTCGCCGACGATTTCCTCGACCAGGTCCTCGATCGTCACCAGCCCCTCGGTCCCGGTATATTCGTCGAGCACGATGGCCAGGTGCGTGTGGCTGGACTGCATCCGGGCGAGCAGGTCGAGCACGCCCATGGATTGCGGCACGTAAAGCGGCTGGCGGATCAGGCCCTTGATCGTGTCGGGCCGGGGCGCGGTGCCCGCCAGGATGCCGAACACATCCTTCATGTGCACCATGCCGATCACCGCATCCAGATTGTCGCGATAAACGGGCAGGCGGCTGTGCCGCGCCTCGGCAAACAGGGCCACGACCTGATCGAAGGGGGTGTTTTCCTCAACCGCCGTCATGTCCGCGCGCGGCACGCCGACATCGCCGGCATCGCGCTCGCCGAAATGGAGCAGGTTGCGCAGCATCTGCCGTTCGATGGGGGCCAGATCGCCGGCCAGCGGGGCTTCGTCCTCCGCCTCATGCTCGACAATCGCCGCCTCGATCCGGGTGCGCAGCGTTTCGGAATGTTCGTTGCCGAACAGCAGGGCGCGCAGGCCCCGCCAGATACTTCCGCCGTCGCCGGTGTCGCCTTGCTGGCTGGACGTGCTGCTACTGGGGCCCTCTGGCATGGTGGTCGTCAATCCTCGCGAACGGGGTAGGGATCGTGCAGGCCGAGCGCGGCAAGCGCATCGCGCTCGATCGCTTCCATGGCCTCCGCTTCCGCGTCCCCCAGATGATCATAGCCCAATAAATGCAGGCAACCGTGAACGATCAAGTGGCTTGCGTGATCCTGAAGCGAAATTTCCCGCTCCGCCGCCTCTGCCGCGCAGACGCCGTGCGCCAGGACGATGTCGCCCAGCAGCACTTCGCCATCGTCGCTGTTCTGCGTGACGGCGTCGAGCAGATCAGGCTGGATCATCGGAAAGGACAGGACGTTGGTCGGCTTGTCCTTTTGCCGATAGTCGCGGTTGAGCGCGTGCACCTCGTCATCGCTGGTCAGGCGGATGGCCAGTTCGACCAACTGCGGCGCGCCCCGCCAATCGGCATAGGGCGTGCGCGTGATGGCCGCATCGACCGCGCGGACGGCCAGCGTTTCCCAATCGCCCTGAGGCCAGGGTTCCTCGACAATGACGGCGCTATCCAGCATCCTGGCCCTCATACTTCTCGACGATGCGGCCGACAATCGGGTGGCGGACGACATCGCCGATGCCGAAGCGGACCATGGACAGGCCCTCCACGCCCTCAAGCCGGTCGACCGCGTCGTTGAGGCCGGAGGCGCGGGTGCCGCCGGGAAGGTCGGTCTGATTGGGGTCGCCGCACACGACCATGCGGCTGTTCTGGCCGAACCGCGTCAGGAACATCTTCATCTGCATCGGCGTCGTGTTCTGCGCCTCGTCCAGGATGACGAAGGCATCGGCAAGGGTGCGGCCGCGCATGAAGGCGATGGGCGCAATCTCGATCTCGCCGCTCGCGATGCGCCGTTCGACCTGTTCGGCGGGCAGGCAGTCATTCAGCGCGTCGTACAGCGGACGCAGATAGGGATCGACCTTGTCCTTCATGTCGCCGGGCAGGAAGCCGAGCTTTTCCCCCGCCTCCACCGCCGGGCGGGACAGGATCAGGCGCTGCACGCTGCCGGTGATCAGCTGACTGACCGCCTGTGCCACCGCGATATAGGTCTTGCCCGTGCCCGCCGGGCCAAGCGCGAAGATGATGTCGTTGCGGGTCAGTTCGCGCATGTAGTGCGCCTGGGTCAGGCTGCGCGGGACAATGGTTTTCTTGCGCGTGCGGATCATGATCGGCGGTGCGCCGTCCATATCCTGACGGATGATGCCGTTCAGCGTCGGCTGATTCGACATGGCGATCACCGCTTCGATCAGGCCGGTGTCGACCGCCTCGCCCCGGATGACCCGGGCCTGAAGCTCAAGCAGCACCTCGCGCGCCTGAGCCACCGAATCGGCCGTCCCCTCGATCCCCACCCGGTCGCCGCGCGCGGTGATATAGACGCCAAGCCGCTCCTCCAGCGCCAGAAGGTTGGCATCGAATTCGCCGAACAGGCGGGGCAGCAACTGGGGCCGGTCGAACACGACCTCCACACGGCTGCGATCTCCGGGCTGGGCTGGGACGGGCTTTCTGCTCATGCGGTCCTTTCAACGGATGAAGGGGCGGAATGGATGCGAGCGGAGACAGCGCGGCAGCGGACGGGCGCGCGATCACCGGGATGGCGGGGGAGGGGACCGCAGGGGAGCGGGACTGCTTCATGCGCCGACGAATGTGGCAGAAGGCGCGCCCGCTGGACAGGGTTTTATTGCCCGCCCCGGCGCAACCGGCCGGGGCGGGGCAGGGCGTCAGGCCGCCTGTTTCATCGAGGCGATGTCGATGACGAAGCGGTATTTGACGTCGCTTTTCACCATGCGGTCATAGGCGGTGTTGATTTCCGCCATGTCGATCATCTCGATATCCGAGGTGAGGCCATGCTGATGACAGAAATCCAGCATCTCCTGCGTCTCTGCAATGCCGCCGATCAGCGACCCCGCCAGCGCGCGGCGGGCAAAGACCAGCGTGCCGATGTTGAGCGCCGGGTGCGGATGTTCCGGCACGCCGACCAGCACCATCGTGCCGTCCCGCTTCAGACAGGAAAGCAGCGGATCAAGGTCGTGGCTGGCCGCGACGGTATTGAGGATGAGGTCGAAGGTGCCGGCCTGCGCCGCCATCTGGTCCGCGTCCTTCGACACGATCAGGTCGGTCGCGCCAAGCCGCAGTGCATCGTCGCGCTTGCCGGGCGAGGTCGAAAAGACGTGCACTTCTGCGCCCATCCCAGCAGCGATCTTGACGCCCATATGGCCAAGGCCGCCAAGGCCGACGATGCCGACCTTTTTCCCCGGACCGGCACCCCAGTGCTTGAGCGGCGAATAGGTGGTGATCCCCGCGCACAGCAGCGGCGCGACGGCGGCCAGATCGGCGGCATCGTGACGGACGGTCAGCACGAAATCCTGATCGACGACGATATGGTCGGCATAGCCGCCAAAGGTGTGGCCGCCCAGATGCTTGTCCGGGCCGTTATAGGTGCCGACAAAGCCGGTGCCGGTGCAATATTGCTCTTCCCCCGCATCACAGGACGGGCAGGTGCGGCAGCTGTCGACCATGCAGCCGACACCCACGGTGTCGCCCACGGCGAATTTGGTCACTTCGGCGCCCACGGCGGTCACCGTGCCGACGATTTCGTGGCCCGGCACGCACGGATAGAGCGTGCCCGCCCATTCGCCGCGCGCGGTGTGCAGATCGGAATGGCAGACGCCGCAATAGGCGATGTCGATGGCCACATCGCGCGGGCCGGGATCGCGCCGGTCAAAGGTGAAGGGGGCAAGCGGCGTCGTTGGCGCCTGTGCGGCATAGGCAAGGGTTTCGCGGGTCATAGGGGCTCCCTTTTATCATGGATGGTGGCGGCCGCCACGCGATGCGGCCTGCGACGCGGATATGGGGTGGCCGGTCGAGGGAAAAAGGGCGACAGGCCGGAAAATCAGGCCGGTTCGGCTGGCCGCGGCACGAGGATCAGGGTGCGCCGTTCGACCCGCCAGGATTGCAGATCCGACAGGAAGTTCATCCCGATCACGTCGACGCGGCCCATTGCGGGCGAAATGACGACGGGCAGGCGCGTTGCAGTGATGCCGCCCAGGGTCAGCCGGTCGATGCGGCCCGTCGCGGCCTCGACCGATCCGTTCGCGGTCTGAAGGATCACGGGCACCGGATTTTCCTCAGGCGCGATCCCGGCGGCAGCGGCGGTTTCGGCGGAGATTGCGGTGATCGTCGCGCCGCTGTCGATCAGCATCCGCCGTTCCGTACCGTTGAGGCTGACCCTGGCCCAGAAATGCCCGTCGCGCGCCATGGGGATGCGCACTTCGCGCCCCACGACCGACTGTTGTTCGATCCCCAGCCAGCGGGTGATCCCGGACAGCGTGGGATCGAACGGCGCGTGGCGGATCACCAGGAACAGGCACAGCGCCATCAGGCCAAGTGTGAACAGCGCCCGGATCGCCCGCCCGATATAGGGCAGGTTGAACAGCAGGATCAGCAGCAATGCGCCGCCCAGCGCATAGAGGGCAAGCGGTTGCCATTCAGGCGTGGGCGACAGGACCATCAGGGGCGACAACCGCAAGCAAAGCGTTTCAGTCCCACCAATGTAGGGCGCGAATCGCCGCTGCCAATCAGTACCGTACCGGGTCAGGCGGCGGCGGGGGTTTCCCGTTCCACAACGCCCGTCAGGCTGTTCGGCCCGGCCTCTGCGATGCGGACAGTGACGATATCGCCGATGGCATGATCGCCGGTGACGATGACCGATTGCAGCCAGGGCGATTTGCCCAGCATCTGGCCCGGATATTTGCCGGTCCGTTCGATCAGCACGTCGCAGGTCCGGCCGACCGTGGCGCGGTTGAACGCGATCTGATCGCGGTTGAGCGCCGCCTGAAGCCGTTGCAGGCGATCGTCCATCACCTCGGCCGGGACCGCATCGTCCATGGTCGCGGCGGGTGTGCCGGGACGCGGCGAATATTTGAAGCTGAAACACTGGGCATAGCCGACGGCATCGACCAGGCTGAGCGTATCGGCGAACTCCGCCTCGGCCTCGCCGGGAAAGCCGACGATGAAATCGCCGGACAGGGCGATGTCGGGCCGCACCGCGCGCACGCGGTCCAGGATGCGCAGATAGCTGTCGCGGCTGTGGCTGCGGTTCATCGCGCGCAGCACCCGGTCATTGCCCGACTGTACCGGCAGATGCAGGAACGGCATCAGTTGCGGCAGATCGCGGTGCGCGGCGATCAGGCCGTCGGTCATGTCGTTGGGATGGCTGGTGGTATAGCGGATGCGGGCAAGGCCGGGGATGTCGGCCAGCGTTTCCGCCAGCTTTTCAAGGCCGCGCCCGTCCGCATCGCGCCAGGCATTGACGTTCTGACCCAGCAGCGTGATTTCGCGCGCGCCGGCACCGACCAGCGACCGAGCCTCTTCGACGATCGCGGCGAACGGCCGGCTGACCTCTGCGCCGCGGGTATAGGGGACGACGCAATAGGTGCAGAATTTGTCGCACCCCTCCTGCACCGTCAGGAACGCCGACGGGCCGACCTTTCGCCGGGCGGGCAGCGATGCGAATTTCAGTTCGGGCGGCATGTCCGTGTCGAGCGCCAGCCCCTTTTCCGCCGCGGTGCTGACCAGTTCGGGCAGGTTGTGATACGCCTGTGGGCCGACGACCACGTCCACCTTTGCCCGGCGCGCGATTTCCTCGCCCTCTGCCTGAGCGACGCAGCCAGCGACCGCGATCATCGGCTTTCGCCCATCCTTTCGCAGGCGGCCGATTTCCGAATAGACCTTTTCCGTCGCCTTTTCGCGGATGTGGCAGGTGTTCAGAATGACCAGATCGGCCGATGCCGCATCGGTCGCGGCCAGGCCCTGTTCGGCCATCAGTTCGGCCATGCGCTCGCCGTCATACACGTTCATCTGGCAGCCGAACGACTTGACGGCATAGGTTTTGGGCGCGGGTTTCATGATGGCCGCGCCTATAGGCGAGCCGGAGCGGGGGCGCAAATGGCAGCAGGCGGGCGGCACGCAGGCGGGCATCGGTGCGATGCGCCGCGATCAGGCATCCGGCGACGATGGCTCCGCTTTGTACCGCACCGCCTCGACCATATGGGCGAAGGGGCGGGGGGGATGGCCGAGCAGCGTGGTCAGCCGCTCCTCGATCCGGCGGCGGCTTTCGGCGGCGATCGCCTTTCGCCCCGGCACGTCGTTGGGATCGAACGGATCGAGATAATGGACCTCGACCGGAAAGCTGCCGCGGCGGGACAGGACGCGGCGGGCATTGTTGAGGCCCCCTTCCTCCCCGATCCAGCCAATTTCCTCACCGACAGCGCCGTAGAACAGCACCACCGGCTGAACCAGCACGCCGGGCGGCGGGGGCTCAAGGACGCGCAGCATCGGCGTCTTGAACGGCAGCAAAGAGGCGTTGTCGGTCGTCGTCCCTTCCGGAAACACGGTGATTGACCAGTTGTCGGCCAGGGCATTGCGCAGCGTATTGATCTGATCCGCAACGCCCATCCGGTTTTCGCGCTTGACATAAACCGTGCGGTTGAGGCCCGCGAGCCAGCCGACCATGGGGGCGGTGGCCAGTTCCGCCTTGGCCACGAACGCCGTGCCGCTCGCCCCGCCAAGCGCGAGAATGTCGATCCACGAGACATGGTTGGCGACGAAGAACACATCGCGGCGCAGCGGCGTGCCGATGGTCCGCACCCGCGCCCCGCAGACGCGCGCCGCACTGCCCAGAAACAATTTCGGCCAGGGCGAGCCAAGCCGGACCAGCCGGAACAGATAATGCAGCGGCACGCACAGGATCAGCAGGGCGAGCAGCCCGGCAGCGCGCAGAAAGATGCGAAGGCGGCCGGCGGTATCGACGGGCGTCGCCTCGCCGGCAAGGGCGCGGGCGCGCAGTTCGTCCGGGGCCATGGTCAGCTGGCTCACCCCTTGCGGTCGAGCGCGACGCCGTAAAGCTCCATCCGGTGATCGACGAGGCGGAAGCCCAGCCGTTCCGCAATCTGTTTCTGCAGCAATTCGATTTCCGGATCGACAAATTCGATCACCCGGCCGGTTTCGACGTCGATCAGGTGATCGTGATGCGTTTCGGGGGCCGGTTCATACCGCGCCCGGCCGTCGCCGAATTCGTGCCGGTCGAGGATCCCGGCCTCTTCGAACAGGCGGACGGTGCGATAGACGGTGGCAATCGAAATGCCGCTGTCGATGGCGGAGGCGCGCTCATACACCTTTTCGACATCGGGATGGTCGTCCGCTTCCGACAGCACCTTGGCGATCACGCGGCGCTGATCAGTGATGCGAAGCCCCTTTTCATGGCACAGTGTTTCCAGGTCGATCTTACGGGGCATGGCGGGAATCCTTGTCTGTTACCCCAGGGGTGTAATGCGTTGTGCCGCATGAAAAAAGGGGGGCGTACGGCACAGATCATGCCGCACGCCCCCCGGTTTATTCCGCTGCGCGATCGTGGATGGATCAGCGCGCCTTGCGACGCGCGGTGCCCAGGCCGATCTTCTTGGCCAGGCTGCGGCGCTGTTCGGCATAGTTCGGCGCGACCATGGGATAGTCGGCGGGCAGGTTCCACTTGGCCCGATACTGTTCTGGGGTCATCTGATAATGCGTCATCAGGTGACGCTTCAGCATCTTCAGCTTCTTTCCGTCCTCAAGGCACACGATGTAATCGGGCTTGATCGAGGCGCGGACCGAAACGGCGGGCTCCTGCTTCACTTCAGGTTCCGGCGCGACGGTGCCCAGACCGGCCAGCGCGTTGTGAACATTCTGAATGATCAGCGGCAGATCCGATACAGCGACGCTGTTGTTGCTCACATGGGCAGCAACGATATCTGCCGTGAGTGTGACAAGCGTTTCGTTGATTTCGATAGACTGCGACATTGATGTTCCTTTCGACCCGATTGTCTGTTCTTACGCTCGGTACATGGTCCTATCGGTCCGAATCGGATCAAACGCAACTGGAAATTGGGCTGTTCATCCCACTCTGGTGCAAATCGATGCTATAGCTGAACGCATCATGTAGTTGATTGTCGGCACCGCGATAATAGCCGGGCCGAACTCCGACGCGTTCAAAGCCAAATCCTTGATATAACTTAATTGCCGGGTTGTTTGCCCGTACTTCCAGATGGAGCCGTTTCAACTGGCGATCCTGGGCGCGCAGGAACACCGATCGCAGCAGCGTGGCGCCGATGCCGCGTTTCTGGCTGGCCGGATCGACGGCAAGCAGCAGCAGTTCCGCCTCGTCCACGATCATGCGGGTCAGCGCAAAGCCGGCGGCTCCGCGATCGGTGAGCGCCAGGCACAACCAGACGCCGGGCAGGCTCAGCATCCCGCTGACCTGCGCTGCGGTCCATGCCTCGCCATAGCGCGGGTCGAAGGCGGCGGCCATGATCCGGCCAACCTCGTCCAGCCGCGCGCTGTCGCCGTCGATCAGCTGAATCATGCCGCGTCGGTTCCGGCCGGAATGGCGGGGGTGGCGGCGGCACCCTTTACCTTCGCATCGGGTGCGCGGCCATAGATGGGGCGGGCGGGCAGGGCGCGAAGCGCCGGGGGCAGCAGCATGGCCCGTGCCGCATCCGGCAGCGCGTCGTGCGCATCGATGCCGGGGGCCAGCGCCTTCAGCTGTTCGGCGGCGCTGCCAAAGACAGGGCGGCCGGCGACCGCTTCGATCGCGGCGGCGGGGATGAGCGAGCGGAGCGCATCGGCCGGGGCGAGCGGGTGGCGGCCGAATGCCTGCACGAACAATTCGCCATGGCCGCCGATGATCGCCACCGACAACGGGCCATCCCCCGGTGCGGACGCAGCGATCAGCGCCATGGAGGAATAGCCCGAGACCGGAACGCCCCAGCCGATGCCAAGGCCGATGGCGGCGGCCAGGCCGACGCGAACGCCGGTAAAGCTGCCCGGTCCGCAATCGACCAGCACCTGGTCGGCGCGGCCGCCGCCGGGCAGGTCGGCGATCATCGGGACCAGCCGTTCGGCATGGCCGCGCCCAACGGTTTCGTGGCCCGACCCGACCAGCCTGTCCCCATCGAACAAAGCGACGGAACAGGCGGCGGTGGCCGTATCAATGACGAGCGTCTTCACGCCCCGGTCGTCAGTCGATCCGGTTGAATTTGTCAAATGCCGGACGGGGGCTGCGATCGAAGATTGTCGACGGATCGCCAACACCAAGCGTCGAGATGAAGTTGACGCGGACGTCCGGCTGGTCGGCAAAGAAGGTCTGGTTCAACCGATCCTCGTCGAACCCCGACATCGGGCCGGTGTCCAGCCCGACGGCGCGGGCGGCCAGGATGAAATACGCGCCCTGAAGCGAGCTGTTGCGAAACGCGCTGATGCGGCGCGCCTCTGCCTTGTCATCGCCGGCGAACCAGCTGCGCGCATCGGTATGCGGGAACAGCCAGGGCAGCTGCTCATGGAAATTCAGGTCCATGCCGATGATCACGCTGGCCGGAGCGGCGCGGATCTTGTCGGGGTTGGATCCGGATGCACATTCGGCCAGCCGTTCCTTTGCCGCATCGCTGAGGCACCAGATGAACCGGGCCGGCTGCTGGTTCGCGCTGGTCGGCCCCATCTTGAGCAGGTCATAGATGGCGTGGATGTGTTCCGCCGTCACCGGCGCGTCGGTAAAGCCGTTATAGGTGCGTGCGGTACGGAACAGCGTATCCAGCGCGGCATCGTCGATCGGCGTGCCCATTCAGATATTCTCCCGGTCAGCTAAGGGGGCGGCGCGGAACGCGCCATCGGATCAAACGGCCCGGACTTCCGTTACTTCGGGCACATAGTATTTCAGCAGCTGTTCGATGCCCTGTTTCAGCGTCGCGGTGGACGACGGGCAGCCGGAGCACGCGCCCTGCATCTGCAGGAACACCTTGCCCTCACGGAACCCGCGATAGACGATATCGCCGCCGTCATTGGCGACGGCCGGGCGGACGCGGGTGTCGATCAGTTCGCGGATCTGCGCGACGATTTCGGCATCCGCCTGATCGTCGTCGGTCGCCGCGTCATCGGCCGGCACGCTGATCCCCGCCGCGCTGCCCGGGGCGAACAGCGGCATTCCGGCCGAAAAATGATCGAGCAGGATGGCCAGTACATCCGGCTTTACATCCGACCATTGCGCGCCCGGCGCGATGGACACCGACACGAAATCGCGGCCGAAAAACACGCCGACGACATCGCCCAGGCCAAAGATCGCGGCGGCAAGCTGCGACGCCTCCGCCTCTTCCGGCGAGGCGAAGTCGCGGGTTCCCGCATCCATGACGACCCGGCCGGGCAGGAATTTCAGCGTGGCCGGGTTGGGCGTTGCTTCGGTTTCGATCAACATGGCATCCATGTGGGCGAGCCGGTGCAAAGGATCAACCGGCCACAGGGGCAAAATCGGCCCGGCAACTTCACTGGCCGTTCATCTTAAACCTCGCTAGGCTGACCCCATGCTGTCCATCAAGCGTCTGTCGCCCGTCACGGCCCTTGTCGCCGCCACCCTGTTCCTGCCCGCCATTGGCGATGCCCAGACCGTCCAGTCGCCGCCCGCGACGCCGGCCATCCCAGCCGCGCCAGCGACGCCGACCGCAGCGCAGGCGGACGATGTGCCGTGGCTGTTCAAGGGCAGCGACATTCCGCCGGATCGCGCCTGGACGTTCGGCGTGCTGCCCAATGGCCTGCGCTATGCGGTGCGCAACAATGGCGTGCCGCCGCAACAGGTGTCGGTGCGCGTCGCCATCGATGCCGGGTCGCTGATGGAACAGGACCATGAGCGCGGCTTTGCCCATCTGCTGGAGCATCTGACCGTGCGCGGGTCCGAACATGTGCCGGACGGCGAATCGAAACGGGTGTGGCAACGGCTGGGCGTGACGTTCGGCGCGGACAGCAACGCATCGACCAGCTTTACCCAGACCGTGTACAAGCTGGACCTCCCCGCCGCGACGCCGGAGGGGCTGGACGAAAGCCTGCGCATCCTGTCGGGCATGATGACCGGCCCTGTCCTGACGCAGCAGGCGCTGGATGCCGAACGCCCGGTGGTGCTGGCCGAACTGCGCGAGCGGCCGGGGGCACAGGTGCGGATGTCCGATGCCAGCCGCGAACATGTGTTCCAAGGCCAGCCGATTGCGGAACGATCGCCCATCGGCACGATCCCGACGTTGCAGGGCGCGACGGCCGCGACGGTCAATGCGTTTCACAAACGCTGGTATCGCCCCGACCGGGCCGTGGTGATCATTGTCGGCGATGCTGATCCCGCGGCGCTGGAAGCGGCGGTAAAGAAGCATTTTTCGGACTGGAAGGCCGAAGGTCCTGCTCCTGCCGAGCCGGATTTCGGAAAGCCGGTTGCGACGGGCAAGGAAGTGCGGGTGGTGACCGAACCGGCGCTGCCGCCCATGCTGTCCTATGCCTATGTCCGGCCATGGGCGATCGAGGCGGACACGATCCTGTTCAATCAGGAACGCATGATCGACTGGCTGGCGGTCCAGGTGCTGAACCGCCGCCTGGAATCGCGCGCCCGCGCCGGGGGCAGTTTCATCAGCGCGCAGGCGTCGCTGGACGATGTGTCGCGGTCGGCCAATGTCACCAGTCTGCAGATCCTGCCGCTGGGCGATGACTGGCAGGCGGCGCTGCGCGATGTGCGCACGGCGGTTGCCGAACTGATCGCGGTGCCGCCTGCCCAGGCGGAGATCGATCAGGAAGTTGCCGTGTTCCGGTCCGGGCTGGAAACCGCCGTGGCAACCGCGCGGGTCGAGGCAGGCGCGCTGATCGCCGACAATCTGGCCGAAGCGGTCAGCATCCGGGAAACCGTGGCCGGGCCGGTGATGTCTCTGGAAATCTTCAAGGGCGCTGTCGACAAGGGCTTTTTCGTGCCCGCGCGGATCAAGGCGTCGCTGGAAAAGCTGATGCAGGGCACGGCCCGCCGCGCGCTCATCAACACGCCCAAGGGCGGCGACGGCGTGGAGGCAAAGCTGGCCGCCGCCCTGGATGCGCCGGTGACGGTGCCGACCACGCAAAGCGAGCAGCGTGCCGTCAGTTTCGACCAGCTGCCCAAGCTGGGCCAGCCGGGCAAGGTCGTCGCGCGCAAGTCGGCGCTGACCGACCCGGCGGTCGAGCAGGTGGATTATTCCAACGGATCGAAGCTGCTGCTGTTTTCCAACGATGCCGAAACCGGCAAGGTGTATGTGAAGGTCCGTTTTGGCCGTGGCCGGCAGGCATTGCCGCGCGGACGCGAAAGTGCGGCATGGGCGGCGGGGCTGGCCCTGTTGCCCGGCGGCATCGGCGATCTGTCGCAGGACGAAATCGACCGGATGACGGCGGGGCGGCAGATCGGCATGCAGTTCGCCATCGAGGATGACAGTTTCGTCCTGGCCGCGCAGACGACGCCGGCGGACCTCAAGGACCAGTTGCGCCTGATCGCGGCCAAGCTGGCCAAGCCCGCATGGGACCCGCGCGTCGTCGAACGGGCGCGGGCGGTGGCGCTGGCCGGATATGATACCCGGGACCTGTCGCCCGACAGCGTCCTGTCGGCCGAGCTGGACCGGTTGATGATGAACGGCGATCCGCGCTGGGGCCAGCCGGACCGTGCCGCGATCGAGGCAACGACCCCGGCGGCGTTCCGCAAGCTGTGGGAGCCGCTGCTGGCAACCGGGCCGGTCGAGGTTCAGGTGTTTGGCGACGTCCCAGCGGAAACCGCCGTTGCGGCGGTGGCCGAGACGATCGGCGCGCTGGCCAAGCGGCGCGATGCGCCCGCCAGCACCGCGGGCATCGCCTTTGCCAAGCCGGTCGAACAGCCGGTGACCCGCACCCATCGCGGGCAGGAAGATCAGGCGGCGGCCGTCATTGCATGGCCCACCGGCGGGGGCAGCGCGGGCATCGCGGAAAGCCGCAAGCTGGAATTGCTGGCTGCGATCTTTCGCGACCGGCTGTTCGATCAGCTGCGTTCGCAAGCCGGGGTCAGCTATACGCCCAATGTCGCCAATCAGTGGCCGGTCGGCCTGCCCGCAGGCGGATCGATCATGGCGATCGGCCAGGTGCCGCCGGACAAGACCGATTTCTTCTTCAAGCTGGCCGGAGAGATTGCCGCCGATCTGGCCGCCAATCCGGTCAGCCCGGACGAATATCGCCGGGCCGTGGTGCCGACGCTGCAGCTGATTTCCCGCTATGCCAGCGGCAACATGTTCTGGATGCAGCAGACCGAGGGCGGGACGCGGGACCCGACCCGGCTGGCCGCCGTCGATACGCTGATCGAGGATTTCACCCGGTCGAGCCCGGAGGAAATCCAGGCACTGGCCGCCAAATATCTGGTGCCGGGCAAGGCGTGGAAACTGGCGGTGGTGCCCGATGCCAAGCCGGCGGGCACGGCCGCTGCCGCATCGGCTGGCCGCTGATCGGCGGGCTGCCCCGCTGCCTCAGGCCGCGGGGAGCAGGCGGCAAAGGCGGGCCGGTAGCACCTTCCGCCAGCACCCGGAGCGCGCCATCCGGTGCCTCGCGAACCCTGAAAGGGTCAGCGCGAGTGCAACCGGTGCGCGCGCCCGCCGGATTCGATCACCCCTTTGGCGTCAGCTTGAGCAGCCGGCCCTGCGACCCGCGCCCGCCGTCCTCAAGCACGAACAATTCGCCCTTTGGCCCCTGTTCCACCTCGCGGATGCGGGCGCCCATGTCCCATTGATCCGCCTTTGCCGCGTCCGTGCCCGTCACCCTTACATGGACCAGCGACTGGGACGACAGGCCGCCGATGAAGATGTCGCCGCGATAATCGGGGAACATCGTGCCGGAATAGACGATCAGGCCGCCGGGCGAGATCACCGGGTTCCACGAAACCTTGGGCTTTTCGAACTCGGGCCGGGTGCTGTGATCAGGAATATCCTTGCCATCATAATGATCGCCGTCGGACACGATGGGGTAGCCATAGTTGCGGCCGGGCAGCACCAGGTTCACCTCATCCCCGCCCTTTGGCCCCATTTCCTGCTCCCACAGATTGCCCGCGCCATCGAACGCGATGCCCAGCAGGTTGCGGTGGCCATAGCTCCACACGGCGGGATGGAACCCCTTTGCCATCAGGCCGGGATCGCCCGCGGGTGTGCCATCGTCCTTGAGCCGCAGCACCTTGCCCAGCGTCGCCTTGGGATCCTGTGCCGGATCGAACTTCTGCCGCTCGCCATTGGTGAAGAACAGATGCCCGTCGGGGGCAAAGGCGATGCGGCCCGAATAATGGCCCGCGCCCTCCACGAACGGGGCGGCGGTAAAGATCGTGGTCAGCCCGTCGAGCCGGGGGGCGGGGCCGTCCACCATCCTGCCGCGGGCAAGCACCACGCCCTTGCCGCCATTTCCGGCGGTGGAATAGCTGAGATAGACCATGCCGTTGGACGCGAATTGCGGATGAAGGACGACATCCATCAAGCCGCCCTGGCCCTCTGCATCCACGCCGGGGATCGTTGCCACCACGGTCTTCGTCTTGCCATCGGCGGACAGCAGGACAAGCTGCCCGGCCTTTTCCGTCACCAGCGCCCGGCCGTCGGGCAGGAACGTCATCGCCCAGGGCGCGGTGAAATCGGCAACTTCGGCAATGGTGAAGGCATCGGCCGCCTTGCCGGTCGTCGGGCTGTTCTGCGCCGCCGCGTCGCCCGCCTGTCCACAGGCCGCCGCCGCGAACGCAAGGGCGATGATCGATGCCTGAACTTTCATCATGAACGCATCCTCTATTCTTAGGTTCGGATTGTGGAACCATTCCGGATCGGAATTGATCCGGCCTTAACTGGCAATAGTTGCAACCGCCACAGTCGATCGGCAAGATCAGCCCCGATAAAGGGGAGTGTGTATGCGTTTCAGGGGGCTGTTGAGTGCGTTGTTGCTGATCGGCACGGTCGCCCATGGCAAGTCGGTTCAGGACAGGCCGGTTGAGGATAAGCCGGCAGGGGACAAGCCGGCTGAGGACAGGGGCGCAGCGGGGCCGGCCGTATCCGCCGCCGATATGGGTGCCAGCGCCGCGATCCTGTCGCCGCAGCTCTCGCCCGACGGAACCCACATAGCCGGAATCGGCAAGCTGTCGATTGGCACGAGATTGCTGATTGCGAAGGTGGATACGCCGACCGAGGGGATGCGGCGCATCGCGGTGCCCGAGGGGCTGACCGTTGAATGGATGCGCTGGGCGGGCAATGACCGTTTGCTCGTCAGCTTTTCCCTGATCAGCAGATGGGAGGGCGAGGATCGGCGCGCGACGCGCCTGGCCGCGCTCGATCTGAAGTCGGGTCGTTCCATCTTCATCGGATTGAAGGAACAGAGCTTTGACGGCGACGACATCGTCCATGTCGACAAGGATGGCGGGTATGTGATCCTGTCGACCCAGGCCACGCCCTATGAATATCCGTCCGTCTTTCGGTTCGATCTGGCGACGGGCAAGGCCAAGCTGTTGCTGCCGCCTAGAGGCCAGGTCTGGAACTATGTCGCCGATTCGACGGGCGTGGTCCGCGTCGGCATTCGTCATGCGGATACGGGCTGGTCGCTGCTGTATCGATCCAGCGAGAAAGAGGCGTTCAGCGTCGCCGTTCAACAGGCAAAGCGCGGCACAGCAAGTCGGCCGATCGACGGGTTCACCATCCTGCCCGGCAGCGACCAGGGTTATGTGACGACGACGGATGAGAGCGGCCGCTTCGCGGTCCACCGCTTTGATTTTGCGAAGAACGAACTTGGCGAAAAGCTCTATGGCGCCAGCGGGCACGACATCAGCGATTATGAAGTGAGCAACGCGGGCGCCATCGAGGCGGTCTGGTATGTCGATGATCGACCGCGTACGCTGTGGGTGGACGAGGCGATGAAGCAGCTTCAGGCGAAGATCGACCGCGCTTTGCCGGGCATGACCAACATGATCGTGTCGCGCAGCAAGGACGATGCGCGCATCCTGGTGTTCAGCGGTTCCGATACGGATCGCGGTGCCTATTACCTGTATGATTCTGCGGCGCGCACGCTGTCGCTGCTGATCGATCCCTATCCGCCGATCGACCGGGCGCGGCTGAGCCCGATGGAGGCGGTCAGCTATGCGGCGCGCGACGGCCTGACCATTCCCGCCTATCTGACCCTGCCCAAGGGCCGCGAGGCAAAGGCGATGCCGCTGATCGTCATGCCGCATGGCGGGCCGTTTGCGCGGGACGAATGGGGATTCCATTCCTGGGTGCAGTTCCTGGCGGCGCGCGGTTATGTGGTGTTGCAGCCCAATTTCCGCGGATCGACCGGCTATGGTCGCGAGTTTGTGGTGAAAGGC
This sequence comes from Sphingomonas eleionomae, assembly GCF_049889035.1. Classification (NCBI taxonomy): domain Bacteria; kingdom Pseudomonadati; phylum Pseudomonadota; class Alphaproteobacteria; order Sphingomonadales; family Sphingomonadaceae; genus Sphingomonas; species Sphingomonas eleionomae. The sequence goes on from NZ_JBLTWP010000003.1 coordinate 93,974, forward strand.
ACCGGCGAATGGGGCCGTGGGATGCAGGACGATGTGGATGACGGCGTCCGCTGGCTGGTCGAGCGCGGCATCGTCGATCCCAAGCGCGTCTGCATCATGGGCGGATCCTATGGCGGCTATGCCGCAATGTGGGCAGCCGTGCGAAACCCGGACATCTATCGCTGTGCGATCAGCTGGGCCGGCATTTCCGACGTGGCGTCGATGCTGCGGTATGACGCGCGCGAGATGGCGGCGACGCGGTACTTCATGGACTGGCGGGATCGGGTGCGGGGCGATGATGATTTCAAGCTGGCGCAGATATCGCCGATCAAGGCGGCCGAACGCATCAACATTCCCCTGTTGATCGGTCACGGTGCCAAGGATGACAATGTACCGCTCTATCAGTCGCGGCGGCTGCACGAGGCGCTGGAAAAGCTGGGCAAGCCGCACGACTATGTCGTGTATCCGGGGGAAGGGCACAGTTTCAGCGATCCGGCGGTGGCGACCGATTTCCTGCAGCGGGTCGAGGCGTTTCTGAGACAGCATAACCCCGCCTGATCCGCCGCGGATTTCCCGCCGCTCCATCCGGGCTTGTGGCGCGCGGCGCTTCGGCGTATAGAGGCCGTGCTTTCTCGACATCGTCAAACGTGCCGAGGTCGGGCCCCACCGGGTCCGGCACCGAAAGCGCATGGATGCATCAACCGGAGTGCCGATGGCCAATCTCGCCGCCCTGACCCAGATTATCGAGCCGGAGGCGCGTGCGCTCGGTTTCGATCTGGTGCGCGTCAAGATGTATGGCGGCACGTCGGACCCGACGCTGCAGGTGATGGCCGAACGGCCCGAGACGCGCCAGTTGACCATCGATGATTGCGCCGCGCTGTCGCGCCGCATTTCCGATGCGATGGACGCGCTGGAGGCCGCAGGGCGCGACCCGATCGACCATGCGTACCGGCTGGAAGTATCCTCGCCCGGCATCGACCGGCCGCTGACGCGCCTGAAGGATTTTGCCGACTGGGCGGGACATGAGGCGCGGATCACGCTGGCCGAAAAGCTGGATGGCCGGAAGCAGTTCAAGGGCGACCTGGCCGGTGTCGAGCCGAACGGCGAGGTGATCCAGATCGTCGATGCGCAGGGCGTCCAGCACCATGTGCCGTTCGCACTGGTCGAGGATGCAAAGCTCGTGATGACCGACCGGCTGATTGCCGCAACCCAACCCCTCTCGGCCGATGGCGCCGACGAGATCATCGAAGTGGAAGGATAAGAGGAATGGCCACCGCCGTTTCCGCCAACAAGGCCGAACTGATCGCAATCGCCGATTCGGTCGCGCGCGAAAAGCTGATCGACCGCGCCATCGTGATCGAGGCGCTGGAAGAAGCGATCCAGCGCGCCGCCAAGACCCGCTATGGCGTCGAAAACGACATCCGTGCCAAGCTGGACCCGCAGTCCGGCGACCTGCGCCTGTGGCGCGTCGTCGAGGTGGTCGAGGCCGTCGACGATTTCTTCAAGCAGGTCGATGTCGCGCAGGCGCAGAAGCTGCAAAAGGGTGCCGTGGTCGGCGATTATATCGTCGATCCGCTGCCCCCCATCGAATTCGGCCGCATCCAGGCCCAGGCGTCGAAGCAGATCATCTTTCAGAAGGTCCGCGATGCCGAGCGCGAGCGGCAGTTCGAGGAGTTCAAGGACCGCCAGGGCGAGATCATCACCGGCGTCGTCAAGCGCGTCGAGTTCGGCCATGTGGTCGTCGATCTGGGCCGGGCAGAGGGCGTCATCCGCCGCGACCAGCAGATCCCGCGCGAAGTCGTCCGCGTGAACGATCGCGTCCGGTCGATCATCCTGAATGTACGCCGTGAAAACCGGGGGCCGCAGATCTTCCTGAGCCGCGCGCATCCCGAATTCATGAAGAAGCTGTTCGCGCAGGAAGTGCCGGAAATCTATGACGGCATCATCGAGATCAAGGCCGCGGCCCGCGATCCGGGCAGCCGCGCCAAGATCGGCGTGATCAGCCATGATTCGAGCATCGACCCCGTCGGCGCGTGCGTCGGCATGAAGGGCAGCCGCGTGCAGGCCGTCGTGCAGGAAATGCAGGGCGAAAAGATCGACATCATCCCCTGGTCGCCCGACACGGCAACCTTTGTCGTCAACGCGTTGCAGCCGGCCAATGTCGCCCGCGTCGTGATCGACGAGGAAGAGGACCGGATCGAAGTCGTGGTGCCCGACGACCAGCTGTCGCTGGCGATCGGCCGTCGCGGCCAGAATGTCCGCCTGGCCAGCCAGCTGACCGGCAAGGGCATCGACATCCTGACCGAGACGGATGCCAGCGAAAAGCGCCAGCAGGAGTTTGTCGAGCGCACCGCCCTGTTCGAAAAGGAACTGGACGTCGACGAGACGCTGGCCCAGCTGCTGGTTGCCGAAGGCTTCACCGAGCTGGAAGAAGTCGCCTATGTCGAGCTGGACGAACTGGCCAGCATCGAAGGGTTCGACGAGGAGCTGGCGCAGGAGCTGCAAAGCCGTGCCCAGGAAGCACTCGACCGCCGGGAAGAGGCGAATCGCGAGGCGCGCCGGGCACTGGGCGTCGAGGACGCGCTGGCCGACATCCCCTATATGACCGAAGCGATGCTGGTCACGCTGGGCAAGGCGGGGATCAAGACGCTGGACGATCTGGCCGACCTGGCCACCGACGAGCTGGTCGCCAAGAAGCGGGCCGAACCGCGTCGCCGCGGCAACGACACGGCGCCGCAGCGTGCCGAGGACAAGGGCGGCATCCTGGCCCAGTATGGGCTGAGCGAGGAACAGGGCAACGAGATCATCATGGCCGCGCGCGCGCATTGGTTCGCCGATGACGATGTGGCCGAAGCTCAGGAGGACGCAGTTGCGGATTCCGAGCAATGATCGGCCACGGCTAAGCCCTGAAGCGGGTAACGCTGGTCCATTCATTCCCCCGGCCGGTGGTCGGGGGAAGGGATGCGCCATGTCCGGACCGGAGGCGCGCGCATGAGCGATCCTGTCCGCACCTGTATCCTGTCGCGCGAGGAAGCGCCGCGCGACGGCCTGATCCGGCTGGCGCTGGCGCCTGACGGACAGGTGCTGCCCGATATCCGTGCCAAGGCGCCGGGGCGGGGGGCGTGGATCGGCGCGGATCAGGCGGAACTGACCGACGCCATGGCGCGCGGCAAGCTGCGCGGTGCGCTGTCGCGGGCATTCAAGACCAATACGCTGACCATCCCCGACGATCTGGCCAGCCGCATCGCAGGCCAGCTGCGTCAGGCGGCGCTTGACCGGCTGGGGCTGGAAGCGCGGGCGGGAACGGTGCTGACCGGATCGGAAAAGATCGCCGCAGAGGCGCGGGCGGGCAAGCTGGCCCTGCTGATCCATGCCGCCGATGCCGGGGCCGATGGTGCCGGCAAGCTGGCCCAGGCATGGCGCGTGGGCATGGGCGAGGAGGGCGGTGGCCGCAGGGGGCTGACATTGCCGCTGGAACGCCCCATATTGTCGATGGCGCTGGGCCGGGAAAATGTCGTCCATATCGGCGTCATCGATTCCGGCGCCGCGCGGCGCATAACGGACGCCATCGAGCGCTGGCTGCGATTTATCGGTCCCGCACCCAATGCCCAACCTTGCGAAACTGCTTCGCAAGGGGCATCGGCTGTCGGCGGCTGACGAGACGAATGAAATCAGGGACGGGCCGATCCCGTCCGACATGGGAAATCAGAGTAACCGGATGAGCGATACCGACAACGACAAGCCGAAACTGGGCGCACGCGCGCCGCTGGGCCTGAAGCGCACGGTGGAGACGGGCAAGGTGAAGCAGAGCTTCAGCCATGGCCGTTCCAACACCGTTGTGGTGGAGGTGAAGCGGCGGCGGGTGATCGGTCGTCCGGGCGAGGAAACCGTGGCTCCGGCCGAACCGCAGGTCGCGGCTCCTCCGCCGCCGCCCCCGCCGCCCCCGCCCGCACCTTCGCGTGCCCCCGCCGGCGAGACGGCGCAGGAGCGTCAGGCCCGCCTGCTGCGTGAGGCAGAGGAACAGCGCATGATCGCGCTGGAGGAAGCGCGTCGTCGCGAGGAGCGCGAGCGGCAGGAAGCGGCCGAGGAAGAGCGGCGTCGTGCCGAAGCCAAGGCGCGTGCCGAGGCAGAGGCGGCTGCACCCGCCCCGGCCCCCGAGCCGGAACCGGTCGCCGAAGTGCCCGCCAAGCCGCAGCCTGCGCCCGTCGCTGCCCCGGCCAAGCCCGCCGCGCCCGCAGCGCCCCAGCCGATCACGGAATTGCGGCTGGACCCCAGCCTGCCTGCGCCCCGCCGCTTTACCCCGGTGCAGCGCCCCGAAATCCCGAAGCGCGAAGAGCAGCGGCCCGCAGCCGAGGCGGCTGCGCCTGCTGCCACCGCTGCTGCGCCGTCGGCCCCCGTCAATCGCGGCGGCCCGGCCCCTGCGCCCAAGCGGGCCGAACCGCCGGCCAAGCAGCCGTCGCGCGGCCGTCAGGCCGATGACCGGCGCCAGTCGGGCAAGCTGACCGTCAACCGTGCGCTTGGCGGCGACGAAGGTGCGCGTGCGCGCAGCCTGGCCGCGCTGAAGCGGGCGCGTGAAAAGGAAAAGCGGTCGCACATGGGCGGCATGGGCCAGCCCCGCGAAAAGCAGGTCCGCGACGTCGTGGTGCCAGAGGCGATCACGGTTCAGGAACTGGCCAATCGCATGGCCGAGCGCGGTGCCGACCTGGTCAAGGCGCTGTTCAAGATGGGCATGATGGTCACCGTCAACCAGACGATCGACCAGGATACCGCCGAACTGCTGGTGACCGAATTCGGCCACAACATCCAGCGCGTGTCGGACAGCGACATCGACCTGCAGAGCGACATGACCAGCGATCCGGACGAGCTGCTGCAGCCGCGTCCGCCGGTCGTCACGATCATGGGCCATGTCGATCATGGCAAGACGTCGTTGCTCGACGCACTGCGCGGAACCGATGTGGTCAAGGGCGAGGCCGGTGGCATCACCCAGCATATCGGCGCGTATCAGGTGACGCTGAAGGACAAGTCGAAGATCACCTTCCTCGACACGCCGGGCCATGAAGCGTTTACCGAAATGCGGGCGCGCGGTGCCAATGTCACTGACATCGTCGTGCTGGTGGTGGCAGCCAATGATGGCCTGATGCCGCAGACGATCGAGGCGATCAACCACACCAAGGCGGCCGGCGTGCCAATGATCGTGGCGATCAACAAGGTCGATCTGGACAGTGCCAATCCCCAGAAGGTGCGCGAGCGCCTGCTGGAGCATGAGGTGATTGTCGAGGGCATGGGCGGCGAGACGCAGGACGTCGAGGTGTCCGCGCTGAAGAAGACGGGCCTGGATGAACTGATCGAAAAGATCCAGTTGCAGGCCGAACTGCTCGAACTGCGCGCCAACCCCGACCGTTCGGCCGAAGGCACGGTGGTCGAGGCGAAGCTGGACAAGGGTCGTGGCCCCGTGGCCACCATCCTGGTCAATCGCGGCACGCTGAAGGTCGGCGACGTGTTCGTTGTCGGCGCGGAAAGCGGCAAGGTGCGGGCGCTGGTCGATGACAAGGGCCGTCAGGTCAAGGAAGCCGGCCCGTCCGTTCCGGTCGAGGTGCTGGGCCTGTCCGGCGTGCCGATGGCCGGCGACCTGTTGCAGGTGGTGGAGAGCGAGGCACGTGCCCGCGAAGTCGCCGCCTATCGCGCCAGCGTCATCCAGCAGAAGCGGACCACCCAGACCCCGGCCAGCCTTGAGAGCATGTTCAGTGCGCTGAAGGACAAGCAGGCGATGGAATATCCGCTGGTCGTCAAGGCGGATACGCAAGGGACGGTCGAGGCGATCGTTGCTGCGATCAACAAGATCAGCACCGACGACATCAAGGCGCGCGTCCTGCATTCGGGCGTGGGCGGCATCACCGAAAGCGATGTGACGCTGGCCGGGGCATCCGGTGCGCCAATCATCGGGTTCAACGTCCGTCCCAATGCCAAGGCGCGCGAAATCGCCGAACGGCAGAAGGTGGCGTTCAAATATTATGACGTCATCTATGACCTGACCGACGAAATCCGGGCGGGCATGGCGGGCCAGCTGGGTCCGGAAGCGTTCGAAACGGTGGTCGGCCGTGCGGAAATCCGCGAGGTCTTCTCTGCGGGCAAGCATGGCAAGGCGGCCGGTCTGCTGGTCGTCGAAGGCGCGATCCGCAAGGCGCTGAAGGCCCGCATCACGCGTGCCGATGTCATCATCTATCAGGGCGAAATCGCGTCGCTGCGCCGGTTCAAGGACGATGTGCCGGAAGTGCGCGCGGGCCTGGAATGCGGCGTGACGTTCACCCAGAATTTCACCGACATCAAGCCGGGCGATTTCCTGGAAACGTTCGAAGTGGAGCTGCGCGACCGCACGCTGTAAGGCTGCCCTATTGCGCAAAGTTTAACTACGCTACGCTTCTTTCCGGTCGCTGCTGCGGCCGGAAAGGAGTGAGTAGATGGAAACTGAAACCGTAGTAGTTCTGGTTTTGGGCGTGGCGATGTTGATCGTCGCCATGTTCAACCTGACAGTTAAGCTTATTGAGCTGACCAGGAAGTAAACCGGTGAGGGATCCGGTGTTCCAGCGCCGGATCCCAAAAAGTTTGAGCCCGGGTGTTCCAGCACCCGGGCTCAGGAAATGAGGAATGGATACCTCAACCGTCGTAGTTTGGATGACTTAGCAAAAATGCTAAAAAATGCAATGGGGCTGGCGAACGCAATGCTTCCGGCGGCGGGCGGGGTTGGTGGAGCTGAGGGGAATCGAACCCCTGACCTCTGCAGTGCGATTGCAGCGCTCTCCCATCTGAGCTACAGCCCCGCACCCGCCCGGCATCGCCGGAAGGCGCTCCCCTTAGCCACCTCTATTGCCCGATGCAATGGCCGATTGCGCGCATGCGGTCAGTCGGGGATCGGTCCGGTCGCCAGCACCTCGATCGCGTCGGCGCGTCCCTGCCAGTCGGCCGTCTCACCGGGCGCAAGACCCATCAGCGCCTGAGCCAGCGGCGCGGTGAAGGGGATTCGCCCGGCGGCGGCGTCCGCCTCGTCGCTGCCGACCAGATCGACCGTCCGGCCCGCGCCGTTCAGCCGGAAATGCACCCGCGATCCGAACGCGACCTCTTCATCGTCCGGGACAGGCTGAATTTCGGCAGTGGAAAAGCGGGTTTGCCAGTAATGCAGGTCGCGGCGCGCGGATTTCAGCGCGTCGGCATCGCCCGCCGCTGCCTCCACGGCCGCAGTCCATTCGGCAAGACGCCGTTCGATCAGCGCCAGACCCGCCGTCGTCACCCAGTTGGGACCGGGTGGCAGCGGCAGGGCAAAGCTCGGTTCGAGATGTTCCTCGTCCGATTCACGGCGAAAGGCGACGCTCATATCGCCTGACTGAACGTGTCGCAGGCGGCGGGGTTGCCGCTGTCCAGGCCGATTCGCAGCCATTTCTGCCGCTGAGCCGACGAACCGTGCGTGAAACTGTCCGGCACGACGCGGCCCTGCGCCTGACGCTGCAGCGTATCGTCGCCGATCGCCTCGGCCGCGCGCAGCCCTTCCTCGATATCGCCGGCCTCCAGATACTGCTTGTTCCGGTTGGCCCAGACGCCGGCGTAACAATCCGCCTGCAACTCCATGCGGACGGACAGCTGGTTGCCCTCCCGCTCGCTGAGGCGGGATTGTTCGCGGCGGACGCGTTCCGATGTGCCGGTCACCGTCTGAATGTGATGGCCGACCTCATGCGCGATCACATAGGCCTGGGCGAAATCGCCCGCAGCGCCGAAGCGGTTGGCCAGTTCGTCGAAAAAGCTGGTGTCGAGGAACACGCCCTGATCCGCGGGGCAGTAATAGGGGCCGACCGCTGAGGAGGCAAAGCCGCAGCCGGACGTCGCTCCGCCCTTGTAGAAATTCAGCGTCGGCGCGGGATAACGCTGGCCGCTTTCGGCGAAGATGCGCTCCCATGTCTGTTCGGTGCTGGCCAGCACCTGACAGGAAAAGCGACGTTCGGGGGTGTTGCAGGCCGCAGCGCCGGTTGCGCCGCCGCCGCTGCCCGCAGGGGCCTGAACCCCCGATTGCGGGGCGATCAGTTCGCCGCCGCCCATGGAGAAGAACAGTACCGCGCCGATTGCCAGGATCGCCAGGGTGCCGCAGCCCATCTTTCGCCCCAGCAGCAGCGGCAACAGGCCGAGCAGGATATTGCCCCCGCCACCGCCGCCAAACCCGCCGCCCGGCCCGGACGAACTGCCAAGATCGCGCACATTGTCGCTGGGGTCGAAATCATCGAGCCGCATCGGCTCCCCTCCCGCTGGTCATCAACCCGATGACAATGCCCGAAAGCGGGGGTCGTTGCATCCCCGGAAAAAACATCGGTCATCGCGATCGGGTTGTGTCGCGGGGTGTTGATGCACCGCACAATGCGCCCCATGTTCGGCACATGGCCGACGCAAACCCAGCCCCCGCCCGCCGCCGCAGCCGCACCATGCCGCTGCCCGACTGTGTCGCTCTGGTCCTGCAGGGCGGAGGCGCGCTTGGCAGCTATCAGGCCGGGGTGTTTCAGGCACTGGACGAGGCAGGGGTGCCGATCGACTGGGTCGCCGGCATTTCCATCGGCGCGGTGAATGCCGCGATCATCGCGGGCAACCAGCCGGAGCGGCGGCTGGAACAACTGCACGCCTTCTGGTCGCTGGTCACCAGCGGCCTGCCCAGCATGCCGATCTATCCCGACGACCGGGTGCGGGAGGCGGTGCATGAAGGATCGGCCGCCTGGGTCGCGACCTTTGGCGTACCCGGTTTTTTCCGGCCGCGCTGGATGCACCCCATGCTGTCGCTGCCCGGCAGTTGCGAGGCGCTGAGCCTGTACGACACCGCGCCGCTGGCCGAAACGCTGAACCAGTTTGTCGATTGGGACCGGCTGAATTCCGGCGAGGTGCGATTGTCGGTCGGGGCGGTAAATGTCGAAACCGGTAATTTCCGGTTTTTCGACACGACGACCGACCGGATCGATGCGCGGCACATCATGGCGTCGGGTGCGCTGCCCCCCGGACTGCCGCCGGTCGAGATCGACGGGTGCTGGTGGTGGGACGGCGGCCTGGTGTCCAACACGCCGCTGACCCATGTGCTGGACCATCAGACCGAACCGACTTTGGTGTTTCAGGTCGATCTGTTCCCGTCACGGGGCAAGCGGCCCCAGACGATCAGCGACGTGACGGCACGCGAAAAGGAAATCCGCTATTCCAGCCGCACCCGTCAGATCACCGACGACCGGCTGAAGCTGCGCCGCGAGCGAGAGGCGATCCGCCGCGTCATCGCCAAGCTGCCCGCGGAACTGCGCGGCGACCGCGACGTTCGGGTGCTGGAGGAAATGGCACAGGATATTCCCGTCAGCATCGTTCACCTGATCCACCGCCGGGCCGATTGGCAGGGCGGCAATCTGGATTTCGAATTTTCGGCCGCGACGATGCGCGATCACTGGCAGGCGGGGTTGACCGACGTCGCGCGCACCATGGCCAATGCGACCATCCTGGCCGCCAGTATCGAAGACGGCAAAACCGCCGCCTATGACCTGACACGATAGTCCGTACGGGAGATTCTGCCATGTTTCTGAAGGGCAAGACCGCCATCATCACCGGTTCCACCTCTGGCATCGGGCTTGCCTATGCCAAGGCGCTGGCGGCCGAGGGGGCGGCGGTGGTCATCAACGGATTTGGCGATGCCGATGCGATCGAAACCGAGCGGGTGGCGCTGGCCGGCCTGTCCGGTGCAGGCGCGCATTACGATCCGGCCGACATGACCAAGCCCGATCAGATCGCGGCGATGATCGAGCGGTGCCATGCCGAACTGGGCGGGCCGGACATCGTTATCAACAATGCCGGTATCCAGCATGTCGCCCCGATCGAGGATTTTCCGCCGGAAAAGTGGGACGCGATCATCGCAATCAACCTGTCGTCCGCATGGCACATGATGCGCGCCGCCGTGCCACACATGAAAAAGGCGGGCTGGGGCCGGATCATCAGCACCGCGTCGGCCCATTCGCTGGTCGCCAGCCCCAACAAGTCCGCCTATGTCGCCGCCAAGCACGGCATCAACGGCCTGACCAAGACGATCGCGCTGGAAGTGGCGCAGCACGGTGTGACGGTGAACTGCATCTCGCCGGGCTATGTCTGGACCCCGCTGGTCGAAAAGCAGATCCCGGACACGATGGCCACGCGCGGCCTGACCCGGGAACAGGTGATCAACGACGTGCTGCTGGATGCGCAGCCCACCAAGGAATTCGTCACGTCCGAACAGGTGGCGGCGCTTGCGCTGTTCCTGTGCCGGGACGAGGCGGCGTCCATCACCGGCGCCAACCTCAGCATGGATGGCGGCTGGACGGCGGCCTGATCCCGGGGCCGATCCGTGCCGACGCGCTGCAGCCGCCGCTGCCGCAAAGGCTGGCATCTGGCGGCCGTGCGGTTAGAAGCAGCGCATGCGCATCGCTCCCCTGATCCCGATCGCCCTGCTGGCGACCTGTTCCACCGGACCCGAATTGCGGGTGCCGGCAGCCGTTGCCGATGTGGTGCCGCCCGCCGCGGCCGAGGGGATGGAGTGGCGGGCGGTGGCGCTGCCCGCCGATCGCACGCGGCTGCGCAACTGGCGCAAGACCTGGGTCGCGACGCTGGACGCCGTGCGCCCAGTCGCATCGGCCGGGATCGCGGCGGAGGGCAAGCTGTTCGACCCCGACCTGGCGGTGGAAGGGCCGATCCCGCCCGCCGGCGCCTATCGCTGTCGCTGGTTCAAGCTGGGCACGATTGGGCGGGCGACCGATCCGTTCGTTGCCGTGCCGGCGCAGCAATGCACGGTCTGGGCCGAGGGCGCGACGGGCGGCATTCGTTTCGAGGACGGGGTGCAGCGGCCGATTGCCATGCTGTTGCCCGACACCAGCGGCCGGGCCGTAGCGCTGGGCAGCCTGATGCTGGATCAGGAACAGGTGCCCCATGCCTATGGCCGCGATCCGTTCCGCGACATTGCCGGGTATGTCGATCGCATCGACACCCGGCGCTGGCGCATGGTCATTCCCGGCCCGCGGTTCGAATCGCAGCTGGACGTGATCGAGATCGTGCCGGTCGCCGCCGATTGACACGCACGGCCCCGGCCCCAATGCTGGGGGCCAATCAACAAGGGGCCATGCCATGATCCGCACCATCGCCATCGCCAGCCTGTTCGTGGCCACACCCGCGTTGGCCGATCCGGTCAGCGATGCCACCGCGCGCGAGATGCCGTCGCTGATGACGCTGTACCGCGACCTGCACGCCGCCCCGGAACTGAGCCTGCAGGAAGTGAAGACCGCCGCCCGCATGGCAGCGGAGGTGCGCAAGCTGGGGTTCGAGGTGACGGAAAAGGTCGGCGGCACCGGCGTCGTCGCGGTGATGCGCAACGGCCCCGGCCCGGTGGTCCTGATCCGCGCCGACATGGACGGTCTGCCCGTGACCGAGGCGACCGGCCTGCCCTTTGCGTCAAAGGTGCGGGTGACGACGAAGGACGGGGTGGAAACCGGGGTCATGCATGCGTGCGGCCATGATACGCACATGGCCAGCTGGGTCGGCACGGCGCGCAACCTGGCGGCGATGAAGGGGCAATGGTCCGGCACCGTCGTGATGGTGGCCCAGCCCGCCGAGGAAGTGGGCAAGGGCGCGCGGATGATGCTTGAGGACGGGCTGTACACCCGGTTCCCCAAGCCCGCCCATGTCATCGGCTTTCACGACAGCGCCGGGCTGCCCGCGGGCGTGATCGGGATGAAGGACGATTATATCTTTGCCAATGTCGATTCGGTCGATGTGCTGGTGCGCGGCAAGGGCGGGCACGGCGCCTATCCCCACACGACGCAGGACCCGATCGTCCTGGCCGCGCGAATCGTCGGCGCGTTGCAGACGCTGGTGTCGCGGGAACTGGATGTGCAGAGCGAGCCGGGCGTGGTGACGGTGGGCAGCATCCATGCCGGTGCCAAGCACAACATCATTCCCGATGAGGCAAAGCTGCAGATCACCGTGCGCAGCTATTCAGATGCCGTGCGCAAGAAGCTGCTCGACGGGATTGCCCGGATCGCGAAGGGAGAGGCGATTGCCGCCGGGATCCCGGACGATCGCCTGCCGGTCGTGACGGTGCAGGATGAATTCACACCCGCCACGTTCAACACCGCCCCGCAGACCGACCGGCTGCGCACGCTGTTCACCGGGCGCTTTGGCGAGGCGCGGGTAAAGGACGTGCCCGCGACGATGGGCGGAGAGGATTTCAGCCGGTTCTGGCTGGCCGACAAGGGCGTGCAATCCACCCTGTTCTGGGTCGGCGGCGTGCCGCAGGACCGGTGGGCCGCGGCAGAGGCGGGCAAGGCGGCGCTGCCGTCGCTGCACAATGCCGGCTGGGCACCCGATGCGGAAAAGGTGATCGCAACCGCGACTGAGGCGATGACGGCGGCCACGCTCGACCTGCTGAAGCGGGGCTAGGGACCGACTCCGGCCCGGCCCGGCTTGCACCTCGCGCCGGGGTTCAGGGGGTTGCGGTGACGGTGGCCGCGTGGCCTGATGCGGCCGGCTGCGGCGCTTCGAGCCATGCGGCATATTGCGCGGCGGGCAGGTTCAGCTGCGTGATCCGGTCGGTGTTGAGCAGGGCGATCGATTGAGTGAAGCTGCGCGGTTTTTTCATCAGCTTCTTTTCCTCCACCACGGTCAGCCCGACCCGGCGCATCGCCTCCGCCGCGAAATGCACGCAGTTTCGGCTGTTCAGGCGATAGGTGGGGTCTCCCGCCTCGCTCCATTCTGCAGCCAGCTGGCGCAGTGCCGCGTGCTGGGCATCGGTGATGGTCAGCGCGAAATGGGCGTTGGATTTTAGGATGTAGTTCTCGTCCGTGCCGTCCACCCGTCCCTTGACCGGCCCGAACAGCACGGCGGGCGAGATGGTGCGGGGCGAAAACCCGAAATTTTCCCGCACGATCGTGCCGTCGTCGCTGGTCCCGTGAATGGTGAAGAAGGCGTGGGGAAAATTCGATCCGAAATCCTGCGACCAGAAGGTCACGATCAGCCTGGCCTGCGCAGTGCCAGCGGCCAGGAACAATAGCGACAGGGCAAGCAGGGCGTGGACAGCGCGCATCAGCGGCGCGGGGCGCAGGGCGATCGACATGGCTCGCCTTGTATCAAATCCGCCGGCCGTTCCCAGAGGGGACCGGGCAAGAAAAAAGGCCCGGCGGGGATGCCGCCGGGCCGATTGTCTTGACGATTCCGTCGTCGTTAGTCGCGACTGCCGAACAGGCGCAGGATGAACAGGAACATGTTGATGAAATCGAGGTACAGGTTCAGCGCGCCCATGATGACGACCTTGCCCTGCATCTCCGTTCCGGCAACGTGGAAATAGATGCTCTTGATCTTCTGCGTGTCATAGGCGGTCAGGCCCGCAAAGATCAGCACGCCGGCGATCGAGACGATCAGGCTGAGCGCGCTCGACTGCACGAACAGGTTGATCAGGCTGGCGACGATGATGCCAACCAGGCCGACGATCAGGAACGTGCCGAACGCCGACAGATCCTTTTTCGTGGTGTAGCCCCACAGGCTGAGCGCCGCGAAGCCCGCCGCGGTGGCGAAGAACGCGCCCGCGATCGACGTGCCCGTATAGGTCAGGAAGATCGTCGACAGCGACAGACCCATCAGGACCGCAAAGCCCCAGTACAGCGCCTGCAGCGTGCCGGTGCTCATCCGGTTCTGGCCAAAGCTCATCGCGAACACGATCGCCAGCGGCGACAGCGCGATGATCCACGCCAGCGGGCCGCCGCCAGCCATGATGGCATAGGCGGGCGAGCTTTCGCCGCCCCAGGAAAAGAGCAGCGCGACGATGCCCGTCAGCAGTACGCCAGACGTCATGTAGTTGTAGACGGACAGCATGTAGGACCGCAGGCCAGCATCGAATGCGGCCGAGCGCGTGTCCACGCCCGACCCATAGGGCGCCGCAGTCGTGCGGGGGTCAGACCAGTTTGCCATAATCCTCAAAACTCCTTGCCCGGCATAATGCCGGTTGTTCACAATATCGGACGTTGCGCCCGCGACTTCAAGCAAAACCGCTCAACCATTGACCCTGTTCCTGATAGTCTTGTCCTATAATGCACCGGCTGTTCGTTGCGATCCGTCCGCCGCGCGCCATGCGCGAGCAATTGATGCTGCTGATGCACGGCATTCATGCCGCGCGCTGGCAGTCGGATGACCAGTTGCACCTGACGCTGCGCTATATCGGCGAGGTGCCGGGCGATGTGGCGGAGGATGTCGCGCTGGCCCTGGGCCGGGTCACCGGGTCACCGGTAACCATGGCACTGGACGGCGTTGGCCGGTTCGAACGGCGGGGCCGGACGGACGCAGTCTGGGCAGGCGTGACGCCGCACGCGCCGCTGGCCGCGCTGCATCGCAAGATCGATCAGGCGCTGATCCGCATCGGCCTTTCGCCCGAAGGCCGCGCCTATCTGCCGCACATCACGCTGGCCCGGCTGAATGCGGGCAGCGGGCCGGTGGACGGCTTTCTGGCGGCGAATGCGGGGTTGAGCGGCGCCGCGGAGGCGATCGGCGATTTCCGCCTGTTTGAAAGCCATCTGGGCGGCGAGGGGGCGGTGTATGAAACCGTGGCGCGCTATCCGCTGTCGGGATGATGTGCGGCGTCAGTCGCCCAGGCGATAGTTCATCCGGGCCGCGGCAATCGGCTGATCCCGGTCATCCTGCCAGGCGACAGCCTCCACATTCGCGATCCGGCTGCCCAGGCGGGTGACGATCCCGACCGCGCGAGTCGGTTTGGCCCGGCCGCCGCGCATGAAATCGATGGTCACGTTGATCTGCTTGGCACGGGTGTCAGCATCGCCAAGCGCATGGCGCAGCGCGACGATTGCGGCGATCTCCAGCAGGCCGCCGATCGCCCCGCCATGCAGGAAACCGGGCCGGCCAAGCACATGGTCGGCAAAGGGCAGGACAAGGTGCGGCGGACCCGATCCGGCGTCGGTGTCCAGCGTCACGCCCAGCATGGCGGCATAGGGGGGCAGCGTCATGCCGGCATGTCCAGCAGCATGAACGTGCCGGCGACATGAGCGATCGGATCGGCGGCATCGCCGTCATGCGCCTGGCCCCGGACAAAGGCGACGGACCGGCTGACCCGATAACATTCGCCGCGCCCGACCACGGTGGCGCCGGGCCGGGCGCCGCGCAGATAATCGATGCGCAGGTCCAGCGTCGCCTGGGGCGCGAAAATGCCGCGTTTCAACCAGACGGAAATGGCGGTCGCCATGTCCATCAGCGTGACGATCGCCCCGGATGCGATGACGCCGCTGGCCGGATCGCCGACCAGATCGTCGCGCCACGGCAGGACCAGTTCGCACCAGTCCGCGCCATGGCTGCCATAATCGACGCCCAGATGGCTGCCATGCCCCCCGACGCGCGCTTCAAAGAAGCGGGCGGGATCAAACACGAATTGGGGCGGCGCATCCATGATCGCCGTCCCCTAGCCAGCATGGCGGGACAGCGCAATCGGCCGGGTTACAGCGTTGTAACTCGCCGCATCCCGCCTGTCGCAGATATCCCGCCCGGCAAGCGAAACCGGGAGCAATGCCATGCCGATCAACCTGCCAGCCATTGTGCCGTTCCAGATCGATGATCTTGCCGAACTGGCAACGGAGATTGCCTGTTTCGGTGCGATTGCCGCGGCCGATGTGATGAACGATCAGATTTTCGAATCGACCGTATCGATCACCGCGCTGATTTACGAGATGTATCCGGGCTGATCCCAGGATGCGCGGGGCCATCCTGTCCGCCCGGACGAGCAGCGCGGCCTTTGCCCGCGGCTGGACGGCGCGGCCGGAGGTTCAGGGCGTCATCCACTGCCTGAACCGGATGAGCGATTGCCCGCGCCGCAATGTGGCGATTGCCCGGCAGGTGCTGGTGCAGGACGATCTGGTCCAGCGGATGATCGCCGGGCCGCTGGCCATGCTGGCCCGCGAACCATTCTTTGATCCGCCATTCCGGGTCAGCCGTGATGCGGCGCGAACCACTATGGTCCTGATCGATCACCCTGCCGCCCGGCTGGCCGTGACGCTCACCGATGGCGCGGCGGTGAGGGCGCGGGGCTTTCCGGAACGGTTCGTTATCCCCGGCCGCATCGCGGTCAGCCGCGTGTTGCGCAGCGACGGGGCGGTGCTTCATCGCTGGCGCGCGGCACCGGCCGGGCCGGGCGTGGCCGGGCAGGATGAAGCGCCATGCCGCCGGATGATGCCGCGACCGATCGGCACGGGGGCCATGCTGCTGGAGGATGGGCGGCGGACGGGCCAGATCCTGTGGCCGGGCGCCGGCGATTTATTGACGGTAACGCTGATCCTGTCCGCCGGCGCATTGCCCGTGATGCGGGAGGGGCGGGTGGCCGATGGCCGGATTACCCGGACGGCTTCAATCGATCCCGCGCCGACGCATGCGGCGCTGCAGTTGCGGCTGCTGCGCGCACTGCGCCGATCCGATGCCGCGCCGGTCTTTGCCGCCGCCACCCGCGATGCCGCGCATCAGCTTCGCTGGCAAGCGATGGGGGAATGGCTGCTGACGGGCGACCCGGCCGCAGCAGCGCGGCTGGCCGAGATGGCGGCGACGGATCCCCATCCCGATGTGCGTGCCGCCGCGCGGGCAACTCTGGCCGCCACGCTGCGGCGGGCCGCCTGATGCCGGTGATCCTCGATCCCGGCGCAGGCGATGCCATCGACCTGCCGCAGCTGATCGACGCGCTGGGCCAGACGCGGGTGGACGTGCGGGACGAGGCGGCCTTTGCGTCGCTGGGGCCGATCCTTGCCCGGCTGGGCCGTAACCGGGATTTCCTGGGCGATCTGGCGGTCGATGCGCTGAAGCGGCGCTATCGCGAGGATGCGGCCACAGCGGCAGTGCCGGCGGCAGGTGGATATGGCCCGCAGGTCATGCTGCTGATGCCGCCCGATGGCCGCTATGTCGTGCGCGCCAATTTCTGGCCGGCGCGGGACGATCAGCTCGTCCGGTCAAGCGGCACGGATGCGTTCTTCTATGACCTGCCGCACGATCACAATTTTCCGTTCCTGACCTATGGCTATCTCGGCCCCGGTTACTGGAGCGACTATTACACCTTTGACGCCGATGCGGTGGTCGGCCTGCCCGGAGAGGCGGCGGGGCTGTGCTTTCAGGGGCGGGCGCGGCTGAAGCCGGATCAGCTGATGCTGTACCGGATGCGCCGCGACGTTCATGCGCAGCTGCCGCTCGATGATTTTTCGGTGTCGCTCAACATCCTGGGCGTCGATGCCGAACAGCCATGGGTGAACCAGCATCGGTTCGATCTCTGCTCGGGCCGGATTGCCGCGCTGCTGACGACGACACCGTCGGAAGCATTGCTGCGGATCGCGGCACATCTGGGCGGCAATGGCACCGATCTGGCGGCGGATTTCGCTGTCCGCCACCCCCATCCACGGATGCGCGCGGCGGCCATCCAAGCCCTTGCCGCAGCTGCGGACAGCGCACGGGCGGCCATGTGCTGGCTGGCAACCGGCAGGGCGGACCCGCACCCCTTTGCCGCTGGCATGGCGGCGGCAACGGCGCGGCACATGGCCGACAGTTGCAACCAGAACGGAGCCGGTTGCGCGCCGCAATCCTGTCCGCCCGGATAATCCGGGATCATGGGGGTGGCGGCGATCCGGGATGCGCCAGACGGGCTGGCAGACGCGCTGGCCCGGCGTGGGCATCGGCTGGCGGATGCAGACGCGTCGCACGATCTGGACGGCGTCGGGCTGCTCCTGGCGCGATGGACCCCGGCGGCGCTGCCTGCCGCTGGCCGGCTGGCCGCCTTTCGCGCGCTGGGCTGGCACGGGCCGGTCATGCTGATCCTGACCGCGGGCGGCGGCGATGCTGTTGCCGAGGCGATCGATGCCGGCGCTGCCGACGCGGTGCTGCCCATGGCGGACCCGGCGGAGGTTGCGGCGCGCGCCTCCGCGATCCTGCGCACGCCGCCATCGCCGGTCATCGGGCTGGGGGGGCTGACCATCGATCCGGTCAGCCGGGCCGCCAGCCGGGACGGCCGGCCGCTCGACCTGTTGCCCCGCGAATATGCATTGCTGCTGCACCTGGCGCGCCATGCCGGGCAGTGCATCGAACGCACGGCGTTACTGGCGCAGGTGTGGGGACTGCGCTTCGATCCCGGCACCAACGTCGTGGCGGTCCATGTCTCGCGCCTGCGCGCCAAGCTGGACCGCCAGTTCGACCGGCCGATGCTGCTGACCGAAAAGGGCAGGGGATATCGGCTGGTTGCCGATTGACGCCCCTATTGCTCCAGCTTGATTTCGGCCGCGTAGAAATAGGGCAGGGGGTCCGGCGTCGCGTTCTGGATCCAGAACCCGTCGATCATCCGGTTTGCCGCGCCCAGCTTTTCCAGCGGGATCACCACCTGCGTCCAGCCATTGGCGGTCAGCGTGACCGGATGCCCGGCCTCGTTGATCGGCTTGCCATCCGAAATGGCCACGATCTTCAGCTTCTGTCCGCCGACGCTGCGCCCGTGCAGCAGCATCGATATGCCGCGATAGGGGGTGGTGTCGAACGGATCGTGATGCAGGAACAATGCCTGCCATCCGGCCTGGGGATCGACCAGGATCGGCCGGCGGCTGCTACCGTTCAGTTCGACGCTCAGCTCCGTCTTGGCCCAGCTCCAGTTCTGCCACCCCTCGCCAAGCGCGTTGCCATAAATGTTGGCGACCCCGGTGGCCGGTGCCGGCTGGCCGGACGGCGCTGCCGCCTGTTGCCCGCCCGCGGGTGCCGCTACCGACAGCGATGCCAGTACCGACAGAATGATGATGTGCCTGATCATGGTGCGATGCCCCTCCTTCACCTTTGCCATGCGCCGGTGATCCCGGCTTGCGGCGGGATCATGGCCCGCGCTAGCGATGTCCGCAAGACAGACCGATGCGCGGGAAAGGACGTCTGCAATGGGCGAGGAACGGGTGACGATCGCAGTGCGCGACGGCGTGGCGGATGTGCGGCTGGCACGGCCGGACAAGCTCAATGCACTCGATCCGGCGATGATCGATGCGCTGGTGGCGGCCACGGATCGGCTGGCGTCCGATCGCGGCGTGCGGGCCGTCGTGCTGTCGGGTGAGGGACGCGGGTTCTGTGCCGGGCTGGACATGGCCAGCATGGCAGCCATGGGCGGCGGTATGGACCTGATGGCCCGCACCAACGGGATCGCCAACCGGTTCCAGCAGATGGCATGGGGATGGCGCGCATTGCCGGTGCCGGTGATTGCCGCCGCGCATGGTGTGACGCTGGGCGGGGGACTTCAGATCCTGTCCGGTGCGGACATCCGGTTCGCCGCGCCCCAGACGCGCTTTTCGATCCTGGAAATGAAATGGGGGATCGTGCCGGACATGGGCGGCTTTGCGCTGTGGCGGGGCCTGATCCGCGACGATGTGCTGCGCGAGCTGATCTATACGGCGCGTGAGTTCGACACAGCAGAGGCCAGCGCCTGGGGGTTCGTGACCCGAGTATCGGACGACCCGCATGGCGACGCCATGGCGCTGGCGCGGGACATTGCCGGCCGCAATCCCGATGCGGTGCGCGCTGCCAAGCGGCTGGCCAATGCCATGCCGGATCAGCCGGCCGACGCGCTATTGCTAGCCGAAAGCCGGGAGCAGGCCGGGTTGATCGGCACCCCCAATCAGATGGAGGCGGTGGCGGCCGGGCTGGCACGGCGCAGCCCGACCTTTACCGACTGAACCGTCAGGCGCCCGGGCGCTGCTTGCGCAGTTCCTCAAGGATGTCGCGCAGCAGGACCACGTCGGCCGGATCGGCGGCGGCGGGTGCTTCCGCCTCCACCTTGTCGCGTTCCGCGGCGGCGACGATCCTGTTCACCATGCGGACGAACAGAAAAATGATGAAGGCGAGGATCAGGAAGTTGATGCCGACCGTCACGAACTGGCCATAGCCGAACAGCGGCACGCCCGCGGCCTTCAGCGCGGCGTAATTGGTCGGCGATCCGGCATAGCCCGCCGGAATGTCGCCCAAACGGACGAAGTAGCTGGAAAAGTCGAACCCGCCGAACAGCCAGCCGACCACGGGCATGATGATATCGTCGGTCAGCGATTTGGTGATGGTGGCAAAGGCCCCGCCGACGATCACGCCGACGGCAAGGTCGATGACGTTGCCCCGCGCGATGAAGGTCCTGAATTCGCTCATCATCCCCATGTTTTGGTGTCCCCTGTTCCGATTTCGCTTCAACGCACCGTATCGCTCCGCTAATACGGTGATGCCCGATGGTGGAGGAGGATGGAATGCGGTTCAAGGCGGTGATTGCACTGACGGCGGCGGCGATGCTGTCGGCTTGCGGGCTGAACAGCGTGCCCACGGCAGAGGAAAACGCCAAGGCGCGCTGGGCCGATGTGGAAAGCGAATATCAGCGCCGGGCCGACCTGATCCCCAACCTGGTCAACACCGTTAAGGGGTTTGCCGCGCAGGAAGAGCGCGTGCTGACCGAGGTCACACAGGCGCGGGCACGGGCGACGGGCATCAATGTCAGCGCCGATGACCTGACCGATCCGGCCAAGCTGGAACAGTTCGAGGCCGCGCAGGGAGCGCTGAGCGCGTCGCTGGGCCGGTTGCTGGTGGTCAGCGAAAATTACCCGACCCTGACGTCGAACGAGAATTTCCGCGCGCTGCAGAACGAGCTGGCGACGACCGAGAACCAGATCAATATCGCCCGGCGCGACTATAACAGTGCGGTCCAGAGCTATAACACGACCATCCGCACCTTTCCCGACGCGATCGGTGCCAAGGTCATTTACGGATCCAAGCCGATGGCGACGTTCAAGGCGACGACGCCTGGTGCCGATACGGCGCCCAAGGTGAATTTCGAAGCCAAGTGATCCGCCGGCTTTTCCTGTTCTGGGCGATCCTGTGCGCGCTGGCGATGCCGGCGGCGGCACAGGATTTTCCCAAGCGGACGACCGAACCCGTGGTCGATGCGGCCAATATCATTCCCGACGACGAGGAAGCGGCCCTGTCGGCCGAACTGGACAAGTTCGAGGCGGAAAAGGGCCAGCAGTTCGTGGTGGCGACCATCCCCGACCTGCAGGGCTATTCCATCGAGGATTACGGATACCGGCTGGGTCGCGAGTGGAAACTGGGCCGCAAGGATGTGGATGACGGCGTCATCCTGATCGTCGCGCCCAACGAGCGAAAGGTGCGGATCGAGGTCGGATACGGCCTGACCCCGGTGCTGACCGCCGGCCTGTCCGGGGCGATCATCGGCGATGTCATCACACCGCGGTTCAAGGCGGGCGACCTGCCCGGCGGCATCCGTGCCGGGGCCGACGCGATCCTGGAGCAGCTTCGCCTGCCGGCACCGCAGGCGGAGGCGCGGGCCAAGCGCATCCTGGGTGAAAAGGCGGAGAAGAAGAAGCGCCGGGCCAGCGTGTTCGGCGTGGTGATGCTGGTCTTCTGGATCCTGGTCATCGTGCTGATCGTGCTGCCGTTGGTCTTTGGCCGGGCAAAGGGCACGAAATATCGCGGACGCAGGCGGCGCGGCGGCGGGCCGGTCATCATCTGGGGCCCCGGCTGGGGCAGCGGTGGCGGCGGCGGCTCCTCCTGGGGCGGCGGCTCCTCCTGGGGTGGCGGCGGCGGTGGCGGCTGGGGCGGCGGCGGCGGATTTTCCGGCGGTGGCGGGTCGTTCGGCGGCGGCGGCGCATCGGGGGGATGGTGATGGGTCCGATCCTGAACGAGGCCGATCACGCCCGTGTCACCGCCGCGGTTGCGGCCGCCGAAGCGGGGACGGATGCGGAGATCGTCACGATCGTCGCGCGCCGGTCCGATGCCTATCACGACGTGGCGCTGTATTATGCGGCGGCGGCGATGCTGATCGTGCTGGGCGCGCTGGTCGTCGTGCCGGGCGTGCTGCCGGCAAAGCTCGACTGGCTGGCAGGCGGGTGGAACAGCGAGAGCGTCGATCCGCGCGTCATCCTCGCGGTGCTGTTGGTCGGACAGGCGGCGGCGTTTTTCCTGATCCAGTTCGCGCTGATGCGGGCGGGGCTGCGGGCGCGGCTGGCCCCGTTGCCGGTCCGGTCACGCAGGGTGCGGCGGCGGGCGATCGAGTATTTCCGGGCAAGCGCCGAAAAGCGCACAGTCGCGCGGGTCGGCATCCTGATCTATCTGTCGCTGGACGAACACCGGGCGGAAATCGTTGCAGATGCCGCCATCACGCCGCATGTGACCCCCGAATGCTGGGGAGACGCCATGGAAGTGCTGATCGACGCGGTAAAGGACGGGCGCATCGCCGACGGCATGGCCGGGGCGGTGACGGAGGTTGGCCATGTGCTGGCCCGGCACCTGCCCAAGACCGAGGGGGACCGGAACGAATTGCCCGACCGGCTGATCGAACTGTGACCCTGCCCCCCGATCATGATGCCCCCGCCGAGACGATGTGGGAGGGCCGGTTCATCGTCGCCAAGAAGCAGGGGCGATGGGAATATGTCGCGCGGGCGCGGGGCATCCGCGCGGCGGTGATCCTGGCCGTGCAGGACGGTCATGTCCTGTTGGTCGAACAGTATCGCGTACCGCTGGGCTGCCGGTGCCTGGAATTGCCCGCCGGGCTGATCGGGGACGAGACAGAGGGCGAGGATGCGTTGGAAAGCGCGGCGCGCGAGCTGGAGGAGGAGACCGGCTGGCGGCCCGCACAGGTGGAATCGCTGGGCGAATTCTATTCATCGCCGGGCATGGTGTCGGAAAGCTTCACGCTGGTGCGGGCGAGCGGCCTGACCCGCGTGTCCGATGGCGGCGGGGTGGAAGGAGAGGGGATCACCCCCCATCGCGTGCCGCTGACCGGACTGATCGACTTCATTGCCGGACGCCGCGCGGCGGGTGTGGCGATGGACGTCAAGCTGATGATGCTGCTCGGCCCGCATCTGCTGGGCTGAGGTCGAGCGGGGTCGGTATCGGTCAAGTCAAAGCGCGGCGATCCGGTTAGCCATGCGGCCCCCGTGTAGGACAGCCTATTTGAAATTGTCGGCGTACGCCTGAAGCTTCAGCGTCTTTTCCGGTGCGGGGATGACGCGGGCGGGGATGCCGTAGCGGTCGGCATAGGCCTGGGCCGCGGGCAGATCGGGGAATGTCAGCTTGACCTGTGTCTGCGTGTTGCCGGATCCGGCCCAGCCGGTCAGCGGATCGGGGCGCTGCGCCTCGGCCGGGTCGAATTCCAGCACCCAGCTATTGGTGCGTGCGCGGCCGGACTGCATCGCGTTCTTGGGGCGCTGATAGATGCGGGCGGTGGGCATGGCTTTCGAGTCCTGGCTGAACGGTCACATTCGGTGTGCGACCTAGGGAAAGTGTGGCGGTTCGACAAGCGGGGGATCACCCGCCGCGCCGCCGGGCATCGGCATTTTTCGTGCGCAGCGTGGCTGCCGCCCCGGCCGGATCGTCGGGCCAGGGGTGGCGGGGATAACGGCCGCGCATTTCCTTTGCCACCGCCGCCCAGCTGCCCGCCCAGAAGCCGGGCAAATCGCGCGTCGTCTGAATGGGCCGGCCGGCGGGCGAGGTGAGGCTGAGCACCAGCGGCACGCGACCGCCGCCGACCATGGGATGGGCGGCAAGGCCGAACAGCGCCTGTGGCCGACATTCGACGCGGGGGCCGCCCTCTGCGCCATAATCGATGGCGTGGCTGGACCCGGCGGGGGTTTCCAGCCGGGCGGGGGCGAGGCGATTGATCGCCTGAAGCGCGTCCCAGCCCAGCAGCCCTTCCAGCACCGTCATCAGCGCGCCGGGGGAAACGGCGTCCAGCCGCCGCTTGCCCGCCAGCAACGGGGGCAGCCAGTCGTCCAGCGAGGCGAGCAGCGTCGCATCGTCGATGGCGACGGCATGGCCGCCCTGTTCAGCCGCGAAACGCGCGCGTTGACGCAGCGCCTGTGCCGTGTCCGGCCAGGGGAGCAGGTCAAGCCCATGGCGGCGAACGCCATCGATCAGCGCGGCGGCGATGGCGTCGGCGGGGGCATCGCTGTCCGGCCCGGAGGACAGGCGCAGCGCGCCCAGGCGACGCTGACGGGTGGCGGTGACGCCGCCGGTGGCCGGATCGAAGCGCACATCGCGCACGGTTTCGATGCGGTCGCCATAAAGCTGTTCGATCGTGGCAAGGTCGATCGGGGCGGCGGACAGGATGCGCGCGCCCGCCGCCGACCCCTGGGTTTCGCCCACCGCCAGCCATTCGCTGCCCGCGAGCGACGATGCGGGATCGAGCCGGAACCCCCGTCCGCCGACACTGGCCCATTGTTCGCCCGTGGCATCGCGGCGGCGGGCGATGCGATCAGGGAAGGCGAGGGCGAGGGGGATAGCCGTTCCATCACCGGTTGCACCTCCGTCTGTTCCATCCACCATGGAGGCCCATCTTTTCGCCAGTTTGCGCCCCGATTCGGCTCTTGGGCCGCGTTCGGTGCGCCAGCGGCGCAGGCGCAGATCCAGATCGGGGTCGGCGCCGCCAAGGCCGCGTTCGGACATCAGCACCGCAACCTCAGCCGCGCGCCCGGCCAGGCCAAGCTCGCCCGCAGCGATCAGCATATGCGACAGGCGTGGGCTGAGCGGCAGGCGGGCAATGGCGTGGCCATGCGGCGTCGGGCGGGCATCGCCGTCCAGCGCCCCCAGCGCCGTCAGCCGCGCCCGCGCCTCTGCCACCCCTGCTTCCGGCGGGGGATCGAGCCAGGCAAGGGTGCGCGGATCGGCAACGCCCCAGATTGCGCAGTCGAGCAGCAGCTGACTCAGATCCGCCTCAAGGATTTCGGGCGGATCATAGGGCGGCATCCCGGCGGTGGCCGCGGCCTCCCACAGGCGATAGGCGACGCCCGGCCCCTGACGCGCGGCGCGGCCCGCGCGCTGGGTAGCGGCGGCCTGACTGGCGCGTTCGGTGACAAGCCGGGTCATGCCAGCGGCGCGATCATAGCGGGGCCGGCGGGCAAGGCCGCTGTCCACCACGATCCGGATGCCGTCGAGGGTCAGCGAGGTTTCGGCGATGCTGGTCGCCAGCACCAGCTTGCGCATCCCGTCCGGTTCGGCGGCGATGGCCGCGCGCTGATCGCGGGGGTCAACCTGACCGTGCAACCGGTGCAGGCGGATGCCGGACAGGCCCGCCAGCCGATCCGCCGTCCGTTCGATCTCCGCCACGCCGGGCAGGAAGGCGAGGAGGCCGCCCTCTGCCTCCGCCAGCGCGCGACGGATGGCGGCGGCCATGCTGTCCTCGATCCGCGCTTCTGCCGCCCGGCCCAGATGGACGAGATCGAGGGGGAAGCTGCGCCCTTCGGACCGGATCACCGGCGCATCGCCGAGCATCGCGGCATAGCGCGCACCGTCGAGCGTGGCGGACATCGGCACGATGCGCAGGTCCGGCCGGAACGCAGCCTGCGCATCCAGCGCAAGGGCGAGGCCGAAATCGCTGTCGAGGCTGCGTTCGTGCACTTCGTCGAACAGGACGGCAGAGACGCCCGTCAGTTCCGGATCCGATTGGATGCGGCGGACGAAGATCCCCTCTGTCACCACGGTCACGCGGGTGGCGGCGGACCGTTTGCTGTCCATGCGCGTCGCATAGCCATAGGTACGGCCGACCGGTTCCCCGGCCAGCGCGGCCATGCGTTCGGCGGCGGCGCGGGCGGTAATGCGGCGGGGGGAGAGCAGGATCACCTCTCCGTCGCACCAAGGCCGTTCGAGCAGGGCGGGGGACACCGCCGTCGTCTTGCCCGCGCCGGGCGGGGCGACCAGCACGGCGTTCGATCCGGCATCGAGGGCGGCGACAAGATCGGGCAGGACAGCGTGGATGGGCAGGGTCATTTCAGGCGTTCGCAGGCGCGGAAGGTGGCGAAGGTGATGCCATGTCGGCATGAAAATGCCTGCCGTGCGATCCGCGCACAGGGGTGTACGGGATCGGGCCGGGTGCGGACGGTTCGGGACATGGACGCGCTTATGACGGAATATGCCGGGGCAGGACAGGCCGGGGCGGGCGAACCCGGCCGTCCCCTTCCCCCCTATTTCAGCGGCGGGACCATCACCGGCTTGCCATAGCCAAGCGCCTCCAGCCGCCCGGCCTGGGTCGCGGCATCGCCGACCACGACGACGATCATCTTGTCCGTATCGAGATAGGTCCGCGCAATCCGCTGAACCGTCGGTTTGTCCAGCGCGGCCAGCGCCGCATTTTCCCGCGCGATGTAATCGGCGGGCAGGCCGTCATCGCCGATCCGGGCGAGCAGGCCGAGCTTTGCCGCGGGCGTTTCGAACGATCGCGCCCGCGCCTTGGCCAGCGATTCGCGGGTCAGGGCAAGGTCGGCATCGGTATAGGTCGCGCCATAATCGCGCATGAGGTCGCGCATCAGCGTGGCGGATTCCAGCGTGACGTTCGCGCGGACGGGCGCGCTTAGCTGAACCCGGCCGCCGGTGCTGTCGCCGTCAAACCGCGATCCGGCGGAATAGGTATAGCCTTTCCCCTCCCGCAATTCCTGGGTCAGGCGCGAGGCAAAGCCGCCGCCGCCGAGAATGAAGTTGCTGGCATAGCCGGGGAAGAAATCCGGGGCGCTGCGTGCGACGCCGGGCCGGGCGAACAGGATTGCGGACTGTTTCGCGCCGGGCACGTCATAGAAATAGACCTGCGTCCTTGCCGGTGCGGCAAAGCTGATGCTGCCCAGCGGTTTTGGCGCGGCGGTTGCCGTCCATGCTGCGGCGAGCGGGGCAAAGGCGGCGGTCACCTGACCCTGGGTCACGGCACCCGTCACGCGGATGCGCGATGCGCGCGGCGAATAGGTATCGGCCATGAAGCGTTTCAGATCGTCCATGGTCAGCGCTGCGACCGAGGCGGGGGTGCCACGCACGTCGTTGGCCAGCGCGCCCCGGCCATAGATCACCTGCCGCGCGACCAGTTCGGCCAGTTCCTCCGGCTCTGCCCGCGATGCCTGAATACCCGCGGTTGCAGCGGCCCGGGCCAGCTCCAGCTCCGCCGCGTCCCAGCGCGGCCGGGTGAGCATTTCGCGGACCAGCGCGGCGGTGGCGTCGAAATTGCGGGCCAGCGTCGTGCCGGTGATGACCGTGCGTTCCTGATCCACATCGACGGACAGGCTGGCCCCCAGCGCCTTCAGCGCATTGAGGAATTCCTCGCGCGTCCGGTTCTGGGTCCCGCGCATCAGCATGTCGGCGACCAGGCTGGCCGCACCGGGCTTTGCCGGATCGTCGCGCAGCTGGCCGCCGTCGATCGCGATCTGGAACGCAACGACCGGCAGCTCGCGGTCCTCGATCCCCGATACGCCCATGCCGTTGGCCAGCGTACCGCTCCAGATGGCGGGGGTGGTGACCACGGGCGGCGAGCCAAAGGGCGGCTCCACGCTGCGGTCGATGCGCGACGGAGTGCGGGGCACCTCGGCACGGTCGGCGGTCTGATCCACGGCGGCTTCCGCGCCCTGAACGATCGCCTCCTCCGCCTCCACGACGGCGGTGGATGCGCCGGTCAGGGCCAGCTTTTCCTGCCCCTTTGGCACGGAACCGATTTCCAGCCGGGGGCGGCCGGCGATGTAGCGATCCAGCGCGGCCATGATGTCGGCCGGTGTCGTCGCTTTCAGCCGGGCGAGGTAGCCATCGACCATGTCGGGACGGCGCGACAGGGTTTCGGATTCGGCGATCATCTGAACCTTGCCGCTGACGCTGCCGATCTGTTGGTACAGGCCCGCCTCACGCGTCGCCTTGATCCGCTCCAGGCGTTCGGCGCTGATCCCCTCGCGCTTGAACCGGGCGATCCCGGCGTCGATGGCGGCGGACAGCTTGTCCAGCGGCACGCCGTCGAACCCGCGCGCGATGATGATGGCCATGCCGGCCATCTGATTGTCGAACACAAAGCCGTCGATCGATTCGCTCAGCTTCTGTTCCTCCACGATCGCGCGATAGATCGGGCCATCCGGCGCTTCGGTCAGCGCGGCGAACATCAGCTCGCTGGTGGCGGTGTCCGGCGTTCCTTCGGCCGAGGTGGGCCAGAATACGGAAAGCTGGGGCAGGGGCGCGAAATTGTCGACATGGGTCAGCCGCTTTGTCGCGGGCAGCATGGCAAGCCGCGGCTGCGGAATGTCGGTCGCCTGGCCGCGCGCGATTTCACCGAAATAGCGGTCGACCCAGACACGGACCTGCGCGGGATCGAAATCGCCGGAGATGACCAGGCTGACATTGTTCGGCACATACCAGCGGCGGTAAAAGGCGCGGACATCGTCGATCGTGGCGGCGGACAGATCCGCAAGCGAGCCGATGGTCGTCCAGCTATAGGGATGGTCCGGCGGGAAAAGCGCGGCCTGGGCAATCGGCAGCACCTGACCATAGGGGACATTGTCGTTGCGTTGCCGCTTCTCGTTCTTGACGACCTCGATCTCCTTGGCGACCACGGCGGGGGTCACGGTGTTGATGAAGAAACCGAGCTTGTCCGCCTCGGCCCACAGCATCTTTTCGAGAGCATCGCTGGGCACCGTCTGAAGATAGACCGTCTGATCGAGATTGGTGTAGCCGTTCGCGCCTTCGCCGCCGACCCGCGCCGACAGCTTGTCGAGGCCGCCCGGACCCAGATTTTCGGAATTGAGGAAGAACAGATGCTCGAACAGATGGGCAAAGCCCGTCCGGCCGGGCACTTCGCGCCCCGAACCGACATGGGCGACCAGCGCGACGGCGACGACAGGGTCGGATTTGTCGACATTCATCACGACGCGCAGCCCGTTGGGCAGGGTGTAGCTTTCCGTCGGGATCAGCGCGGAGGTTGCCGTAGCTGCTGGCGGCGTTGCGGTCTGGGCGAGAGCAGGCTGCGCGGCCAGCGCGGCGGCAAGCGCCAGCAGGGCGGCGGAACGACGATAGGACATGAGCGACTCTCCCCTGGCGACCGGTCGCCGATGGCGGGGACGCTATCGGGCGGTTTCGGACAAGTCGAGCAGGGAAGGGGGAATGTCGCCGCGGCAAAGCCGGGCCGTCGATCATTGGCTTTGCCGATGTCGGCCGCATCCGGCGCGCGACACGAAACAGCGTTGCGGTTTCGCTCTCCGGACTGGTGGGCGCTGACGGGCTCGAACCGCCGACCCTCTCGGTGTAAACGAGATGCTCTACCAACTGAGCTAAGCGCCCGGCCGTGCCGGAGGGGCGTCCCTTAGGCCAAGCGGCGTGCGGCGGCAAGATGCCGGGCGGGGATCAGGGGATCGGCAGCCCCTGTTCGGCCAGCGTACCGAGCAGTCGGCGCAGCCGGATGCCCGTATCCGGGCTGAGCGTGATATAGCTGCGCCGCCGGTCAAGGGCATCCGCCTCGCGCACCAGCAGGCCCTGCTGAGTCATCTGGCCGATCCAGCGCAATGCGGTGGTCGACGGGACGGCAGCAGCGATGCACAGGCTGGAAACCGGGACGCGGCGATGCTCCAGCTCCGCCAGCAGCAGGTCGAGCATCATGTCCCATGCCGGATCGCCGAACAAATCGGCCGGAAAATAGCGTTCGCGAAGGCGGCGGGCGCGGATCGCGGCTTTCAGGTCGGATGCGGTGATCGCGCGCACGGGGGCGATATCCGCATCGGGCGGCGGGCCGGCATAGTCGCGCCGCCGGTCGGCCAGCGCGTCGCGTTCCTGAGCCAGGTCGGCCAGCACGCGGGCCATGCGCGCGACCTCTTCATTCAGGCGGCGCAGCTGCGCCTCCATATCGTCGCCGCCTTCGCGAACGGGGGTTCGCCCGTGCCACATGGCCAGCTGGATCGCCGCCATCCGGTCCGCATCGTCCGGATCGCACAACAGGGCAGCGCCGCTGTCCCCCGCCAGCGTCATCATGTGATCGATGGCGTCCAGCGGGGCGGACATTACCCAGCCGCGCCCGGGCGTGCCCGCCATGGCCAGCATCGCATCCGCCGCATCCGGCGACAGCCCGGCAATATCGATGAAACAGGGCGCGCCCGGCGGCACCGGGCCATCGCCCACCGTCCGGGCGACCGCGTCGATCCCGGCACGGGCCAGCAGATCGACGGTCAACCGAACCTCTGCCGACGGGCCAAGGACATGAACCCGATCCGCCGCGTGCAGATCAGCCGCAAACAGGGGCGCACCCCTCATGCGTAGATTTCCGCCAGATCGTCATGGTCGTCGGGCTTTGCCTGAACCAGCGCGTCGGAAATCCCGGCCGCCATCGACACGATCCACGCGGTGCTGACGATGCCGCCCAGCACCCAGGCAATGACACTGACCATGGTGACCGACGAAAAACGCTCGATCAGCAAGTTCTGCATCTGTTGCGGGTCGCTGCCGGGCACCAGCGCGGTCATCAGGCCGCCGAACTGGATTGCGCTGACAATCTGTCCCGCGACGCTAAGGCCGATGACAAGGACCAGCGCGGCCCCGAACATTGGCCAGAACCGCCCCTTTGACAGCCGCCATGCCTCTCCCAGCGCAATCCGCCGATCCGCGACCACCATCGGCCAGGCGAGCGCGAACCGGACGCCGATGAAGATGACGGCGACAAAGGCGAGCAGCATGGCGCCAATAGTCAGCAGCACCGCGCCAGCCCCGGGCGATCCGCCGGACGCGCCGGCAATGCCTGCAGTGATGCCAAGCGGCAGGAAAATGCCGATCATCAGCGCCCCGGAGATCAGCGCCGTGACAATGCCGAGCAGCAGCAGCCGCCCTTCATCCGCGCCAAGGCGCAGAAAGGCAAAGGCGCTGTTTTCGGGATAAAATACCGCGCGATAGGCCGCGGCCCAGATCAGCAGCTGAACGATCATCACCCCGAACTGGACCGCATACAGCGTACCGACACCGCTGAACACCGCCATCGGATCGGCACCCGGATTGCCGGCGGACAGGATCGATCCGAACATCGAAGCCATGCCGAACTGCGAGATTGCCGCCAGCGCGATGTTGATGATGACCCAAATCGCCACCGCAAAAGGCTGTGCCTGAACCAGCCGAAACCCGGCGCCCAAAATCCTGCCGACGTCCATCATTCCCCCCGATGCTGCTGTCCGTCAGGCTAGCAGCAGAGGCGGCCGGGGCAAGCCGGATATGCGCGTCAGTCCAGCGACTTGACGATTTCCTCAACCATCTTTTTCGCGTCAGCCAGCAGCATCATGGTGTTGTCGCGATAGAACACCTCGTTATCCACCCCGGCATAGCCGACGCCGCCCATGCTGCGCTTGATGAACAGCACCGTCTTGGCCTTTTCCACGTCCAGCACGGGCATGCCGTAAATGGGGCTGGACTTGTCAGTCTTGGCAGCGGGGTTGGTGACGTCGTTCGCGCCGATGACAAAGGCGATGTCGGTCTGAGCGAACTCGGAATTGATATCCTCCAGCTCGAACACCTCGTCATATGGGACGTTCGCTTCGGCCAGCAGGACGTTCATATGGCCCGGCATCCGGCCTGCGACGGGGTGGATCGCGTATTTCACGCGGACGCCATGTTCCTTCAGCTTGTCGCCCATTTCGCGAAGGGCATGCTGAGCCTGGGCCACGGCCATGCCGTATCCGGGGACGATGATGACCTGTTCCGCCTGGCTCATCAGGAAGGCCGCGTCCTCGGCGCTGCCGCGCTTCCACGGCCGGTCGACCGCCGCCGCGCCGGCAGGGCCGCTGTCGGTCGCGCCAAAGCCGCCCGCGATCACGCTGATGAAGCTGCGGTTCATCGCCTTGCACATGATGTAGGAAAGGATCGCGCCGGACGAGCCGACCAGCGCGCCAGTGATGATCATGGCGGTGTTGCCAAGGGTGAAGCCCATCGCGGCGGCGGCCCAGCCGGAATAGCTGTTCAGCATCGACACGACGACCGGCATGTCCGCCCCGCCGATCGGGATGATCAGCAGGAAACCGATGGCAAAGGACAGGACGAGGATGGTCCAGAACACCCACTGGCTCTGGTCCTGAGTGAAATAGCCGACCAGCGCGACAATGGCCGCAAGCGTGCCCAGGTTGATGACATGGCGCGCGGGCAGCAGGATCGGTTTGCCGCCCATATTGCCGTTGAGTTTCAGGAACGCGATGACCGAACCGGAAAAGGTGATCGCGCCGATCGCGACGCCAAGGCCAAGCTCGATGCGGCTGACCGTGGCGATCTGACCCGCGGCATCGGCAATGCCGAATGCATCGGGATTGAGATATGCGGCAGCACCGACAAGCACTGCGGCAAGGCCGACGAGGCTGTGGAACCCGGCGACAAGCTGCGGCATGTCGGTCATCGCGATCTTGCGCGCGGTGACGATGCCGATGGCTGCACCGATGCCGATGGCGATCAGGATTTCAGGCAGCGCGGCGACCTCATGCGTGATCAGCGTGGTGACCACCGCGATCGTCATGCCGATCATGCCATAGCGATTGCCCGCGCGGCTGGTCGACGGGCTGGACAGGCCGCGTAGCGCGAGGATGAAGCAGACGCCCGCCACCAGATAGGCGAGCGCGACCCATGGATTGATTGGTGCGGCCTCGTGCATGGGCTCAGCCCTTCTTCTTGTACATGGCGAGCATCCGCTCGGTGACGGCGAACCCGCCGAAGATGTTGATGCTGGCCAGCACCACGCCGAGCAGGCCCAGCCATTTCGCGACCGGCGAACCGGCAGCCGCCGCCGCGATCAGCGCGCCGACGATGATGACCGAGGAGATCGCGTTCGTCACCGCCATCAGCGGCGTGTGCAGCGCAGGCGTGACCGACCAGACGACATAATAGCCCACGAAACAGGCCATGACGAAGATCGACAGGATCGAGATGAAGTCCATGGGCTTTCCTTAATCCTCCCCGGAACGGCTCTGGGCCATGTTGGCGAGATCGATGACAACAGCGTCCAGATCATTCAACACGTCGCAGGCCGGATAACGGATCACTGTCAGGCCGCGTTCTGCAAACCATCGGTCCCGACTGGCGTCGCGTGCCTGACGATCGCCCCGTTCATGAGCTTCGCCATCAATTTCAACGATCAGTTTCGCCTGATGGCAATAAAAGTCCGCAACATAGGGGCCGGACGGATGCTGGCGGCGGAATTTAAGGCCAGCGGGACGTCGCCGAAGCGCCTGCCATAGCAAAACCTCTGGCAGCGACATCTCCCTTCGCAGCGCTGTAGCCCGCTGATTGATTCCGGCTGATCCTTGCAGCACCTTCAAATCCTCCCCTGCAAGGGGAGGTGGCAGGCCGAAGGCCTGACGGAGGGGTATCGCGCCATCGGGAGGGGGACACCCCTCCGTCGCGCTACGCGCGCCACCTCCCCTTGCAGGGGAGGAGTCATGAGGCCAGCAGCCTGTCGTTCACGACCTTGCCGCCCTGGGTCAGGCGGATGGCGGTGCCTATTTCCTCGTCCAGCACGGGCTTGCCGGATTCCTTGTCCCAGAAGGCGGACAGGAAGTTGAACAGGTTGCGGCTGAACAGGGCGCTGGCGTCGGCGGCCAGGCGGCTGGCGACGTTCTTGTGGCCGACGATCTTGACGCCGTGGATCGTCACGACCTCGCCCGGCACCGATCCTTCGACATTGCCGCCGCTTTCCACCGCCAGGTCGACGATGACGCTGCCGGGCCGCATCGACGCGATCTGGGCGTCCGAGATCAGGCGCGGGGCGGGGCGGCCGGGGATCAGCGCCGTGGTGATGACGATGTCCTGCTTGGCGATGTGCGATGATACCAGTTCGGCCTGCGCGGCCTTGTATTCGTCGCTCATTTCGGTGGCATAGCCGCCCGACCCTTCGCCTTCGATACCCTTCACGGCTTCGACAAAGATCGGCTTGGCACCCAGCGACAGGATTTGTTCCTTGGTAGCGGAACGCACGTCGGTTGCCGACACCTGAGCGCCCAGGCGGCGCGCGGTGGCAATCGCCTGAAGCCCCGCGACGCCGACGCCCATCACGAATACGCGCGCGGCCGACACGGTGCCCGCCGCGGTCATCATCATCGGAAAGGCGCGGCCATATTCGGACGCCGCGTCCAGCACCGCCTTGTACCCCGACAGGTTCGCTTGCGAGGACAGGATGTCCATGCTCTGTGCGCGCGTGATGCGCGGCATGAATTCCATTGCCAGCGCCTCGATCCCCAGCGCGGCATAGGCGTCGACGCGGGCGCGCTCGCCAAAGGGGTTGAGGCCGGCGGCAAGCCAGGCACCCGATTTGATGCCCGACAGGCTGTCGGGTGCCGGACCCTGAATGCCCAGCAGAATGTCGGCGTCCGCGATCACGCCCGCCCGCGGGGCCAGGGTGGCCCCGGCATCGGCATAGGCCGAATCGGCAATGGCGGCGCCGTTGCCGGCCCCCTGTTCCACCGTCACCGTCGCGCCGAGGCCGACGAATTTCTTGACGGTTTCAGGCGTCGCAGCAACGCGCGCCTCGCCCGGAGCGGTTTCCCGCAGGACGCCGATCTTCACGTCAGGCGATCAGCCAGACGACGAACGCGGCGATGGCAACGGTGATGCCCGTGCCGATTTTCACCATGCGCATGAACCCGTCATAGGTTTGCTGATGAGCCCCGGTATTGCTGCTGTTTCCAGCCATAGATCATCCCCTAAATCGGTCCGGATGGTTGGTCCTGCGCCTATCCTAGCGGCGCAGTCCGTCCGGCTCAAGGTTCGCCTTGCCGCCCCGCGCCGGCAGCGTCAACCAACCGCTGGGGCAGGTGGGCTTAAGAGCAGCTTTACCCATTGCCCCTAGGGTGATCGTCCTGAACCGGGACAAGAGGGGACCCAACCGGCCATGAATCGCAACGGCCAGCGCCTGCTGATGCTGATCGACGACGAGCCTGCGCAGCGCAGGTTGATCGCCGCAATCGCCGCACGTCGCGGGTGGCGCACGCTGTTTGCGGGCGATCCCGAAACGGCGCTGGCGACGCTGGGCACGCCGGACGGCATGATGCTGGATGCGATCATCATCGACAGCTGGGCACAGGAACTGGATGCCGGCGCGCTGATCGCCGAACTGCGCGCCAACCGGCCGCAACTGCCGATCATGGTGCTGACCGCCAACAGCTCTGTCGCAGCCGCCGTGGGGGCCATGCGGTCGGGCGCGACCGATTTCCTGGTCAAGCCGCTGGCGTCCGAACGGTTGCTGGCGGCGCTGGATGCCGCCGTGGGCGCGCGCACGGCGGGCGAATTGCGCCCGCTGACCGAAAAGCTGTCGGCGCAGCTGGGGTTCGAGGAAATCGTCGGGTCCGCGCCCGCATTCCGTACCGCGTTGGCCATCGCCGCCAAATCGGCCCGGTCGCGCGTCCCCGTGCTGATCGAGGGGGAAAGCGGCGTTGGCAAGGAAGTGGTGGCGGAGGCGATCCATGCCGCCAGCCCCCGTGCGCGCAAGCCGATGGTGCGCGTCAATTGCGGCGCGATCCCCGCCAACCTCGTCGAAAGCGAGCTGTTCGGCCATGAAAAGGGCGCGTTCACCGGCGCGTTCGAACGCAAGATCGGCCGGTTTCAGGAAGCCGATGGCGGAACCCTGTTCCTGGACGAAGTGGGCGAGATGCCGATCGAGGCGCAGGTCAAGCTGCTGCGCGCGATCCAGTCGGGCGAGATCCAGCCGCTGGGCGCGCGGCACAGTTTTGTCGTCGATGTCCGCGTGGTTGCGGCGACCAACAAGTCGCTGCCCGAAGAGATCGAGGCCGGGCGGTTCCGTGAGGACCTGTATTACCGGTTGAACGTGGTTCAGGTGACGATCCCGCCGCTGCGCGAGCGATTGGGCGATATCCCGGCGCTGGCCCGCCACCTGCTGGCGCGGATTGCGGAGCAGCCGGGGCTGCGCCCGCTGGGCATCACGGACGAGGCGCTGGCGCTGCTGGCGACGTATGACTGGCCGGGCAATGTCCGCCAGTTTCAGAACGCACTGTTCCGCGCATCCGTGCTGTGCGAGGGCGATGCGCTGACCCGCGCCGATTTCCCGCAGATCGCGCAGCTGGCTGCGGGTGGCCAGACGGCCCAGCCCGGCCACCGCGTCCATGCCAATTCGGGCGGCGTCACGCTGTTCACCCCGGACGGCAATCTGCGCGCGCTGGAGGAGATCGAGGCGGACGTGATCCGGCTGGCGATCGGCCATTATCGCGGGCGGATGACCGAAGTTGCGCGGCGGCTGGGGATCGGGCGATCGACCCTGTACCGCAAGCTGGGCGAGCTTGGCATCGATCAAAGCGCGGCCTGACCGCGCGTCCCCCTTGACCCGCGCCGATGCGCGGCGACAAAAGCCCCCGATGCGGCGTTCCGCCGATGGGGAGCAGGATCCACAATGAAGCCCGTTTTCATGCTGCTGCTGGGCGCCGGCCTGACGCTTGGCGCGCCGGCCACTGCCCAGCGCGCGGTAACGCCCGATGATATCGCCCGGCTGGCGCGGGTGGAGGACCCGGATGTCGATCCGGCGGGACAATGGGTCGCCTATAGCGTCCAGACGACCGACCTGGACGCGGACCGGACCGACAAGCATCTGTGGATGACCCGGTGGGACGGCAGCGCATCGGTGCAGCTGACCGGGCGCAAGGGCGAGCGGGAATCGAAGCCGCGGTTCAGCCCGGATGGCCGCTATCTCGCGTTCCTGTCCGGCCGCGCGGCAGAGGGGGACAAGGATGGCGATGCCCTGTGGCTGATGCCGCGCGCGGGCGGCGAGGGCGAGAAGCTGCCCGGCATCAAGGGGTCGGTCGATGATTTCGCCTGGTCGCCGGATGGCAAGCGGCTGGCGCTGATCGTCACCGACCCAGAGCCGGAGGTCGATGCCAAGGACGGCAAAACGGACGGCAAGGCGGACGACAAGGCCAAGGACCAGCCAAAGCCGATCGTGATCGACCGGTTTCAGTTCAAGCAGGATTATGTCGGCTATCTGGGCAAGCAGCGGCAGCGGCTGTGGCTGTATGATCTGGCCACTCGGACCGCGCGGCGGCTGACCACCGGCAATTTCGACGAAAGTTTGCCCGCCTGGTCGCCCGATGGCACGCGCATCGCCTTTGCCTCCAACCGCGCGGCCGATCCAGACCGGACGCATGACAGCAACCTGTTCGTGGTGACCGTGGGCGACAAGCCCGCCGAGCCGAAGGTGCTGACGACATATGAGGGCGCGGACGCCGATGTCGGCGGCGACAGCTATCCGGCGTGGAGCCCGGACGGGCGCAGCATCGCCTATATCCAGGGCGGGCCGGTGAAGCTGATCGGTTATGGCGTGCAAGTGCTGGCGGTGGTGCCGTCGGCGGGCGGGGCGGCGCGGGTGTTGACGCCCGCGCTGGACCGCAACGTCACCCGGCCGGTGTGGAGCCCGGATGGTCAGTCCATCCGCTTTCAGGTGGAGGACGACGGCAATGTCCGCATTGCCGAGGTGGCCGCGGCCAGCGGCGATGTGCGCGACTTGGCGCGGGTGACGGGGACGTTCGGTGCGATGGATGCCGGACCGGGCGGGGCGCTGGTCGCGCTGCATTCCAACCCCGCGCTGCCGGACGAGGTGTTCGCGATCGAGGGCGGCAAGCCGCGCCAGCTGTCGCGTCATAACGAGGCGTGGCTGAAATCCGTCAAGCTGGCCCGGGTCGAGCCGACGCGCTTTACCTCAGCCGACGGAACCGAGGTGCACGGGTTCCTGATCACGCCGTCGGACGCGCCAAAGGGCCGCCGCCTGCCGACGATCCTTTATAATCACGGCGGCCCGCAGGCGCAGTTCGACGCCGGGTTCGACATTGGCTGGCAAGTGCTGGCCGGCGCGGGATACGCCATCGTGTCGACCAATCCCCGCGGCAGCACCGGCCGCGGCCAGGCGTTTTCAGCGGCGCTCTATGCCGATTGGGGCGGCCCGGCCGTGCCGGACGCGCTGGCCGGGGTGGATGATGCGGTCAAGCGCGGCATTGCCGATCCACAGCGCCTGTATATCGGCGGCTGGTCCTATGGCGGCATGCTGACCAATTACGTCATCGCCAGCGACACCCGGTTCAAGGCGGCGGTGAGCGGGGCGAGCATTTCCAACGTGCTGGCCGGATATGGCACCGACCATTATATCCGCGATTACGAGACGGAGCTGGGCACGCCCTGGGCCAACACCGACGTGTGGATGAAGAACAGCTATCCGTTCTACAAGGCCGACCGGATCAAGACGCCGACCCTGTTCATGGTGGGCGAAAAGGACCTGAACGTCCCCGCGCTGAACAGCGAGCAGATGTATCAGGCGCTGAGCAGCCTGAAGATCGAGACGCAGCTGATCGTTTATCCCGGCCAGTTCCACGGAATTACCCGGCCAAGTTTCCTGAAGGACCGGATGGAGCGGTGGCTCGCCTGGTTCAAGGCGCATGGCGGGGTTTGACGGCATCCTTTCCCTGACGGCTGACAGGGGAAAGCATGGCCGGGGTGCAGTTTCCATCCATCCCGCTCAGGCTGAGCTTGTCGAAGCATCTTTACGGCAGCTTGGCCGGGGAAGCATCCTTCGACAGGCTCAGGATGAGCGAGCGGGCGAGGCGCTGCCTGCCCTCAGCCCGGCACGCGGTCGCGCCAGGCGGCGACCATGGATTTGACATCAACCCGCGCCCTGAGCCGCGCGGCGAGCAGGGCGGTGCCGCTGATCTTGCGCTGAGCGAACAGGGTTTCGATGGGCGGCAGGTGCCAGACAGCGCGGTCGGCGGCGACGGCCATTCCCTGTTCGCGCAGGGCGTGGACGACGGCGCGGTCGGCAAAGTCGAACGGCCCGTCGCGGCCAAGTTCGCCCATCACCGCGTCGATCATCTGGCGCACCGTTTCGGGATGCCGTTCCACCAGCGGCTGTGACATGAATCCCGCCGCCAGTG
Source organism: Sphingomonas eleionomae (assembly GCF_049889035.1). Lineage (NCBI taxonomy): Bacteria > Pseudomonadati > Pseudomonadota > Alphaproteobacteria > Sphingomonadales > Sphingomonadaceae > Sphingomonas > Sphingomonas eleionomae. The sequence continues at coordinate 132,673 of NZ_JBLTWP010000003.1, forward strand.
ACGCCTCGCGCACCCGGTCGGCATCGCCATCCAGTCCGGCCATCAGCATCCGGTGATAGCCGAGCGCCGTGGCCGTCGTCACGGGCCGGGCCGCGCCGAAATCGAGCAGCACCAGCCGGCCCGTTTCCGGCTGAACCCGGTAATTGGCGAAATTGGGATCGGTCTGCATCCAGCCGAATTCGAACAGTTCGCGCAGCACCAGGTCAATGAGGTTGGTCATCAGCCGGTCGCGCACCGCCTGATCCGCATCCTCCATCCGTTCGATGGACACGCCATCGACATAGGTCATGGCGAGCACGCGGTCAGCGGTGAATTCGGTGTCCAGCGCGGGCACGACATAACGGTCGTCGCCGTCGAGCAGCGTGCGGAACCGCTCCATCTGCTCGCCCTCGCGCAGGTAATCCGCCTCTTCATGCAGCTGTCGCTTGGCCTCGGCCAGCAGCATGTCGAGGTCGATCGTGTCGGGCAGCAGGCCGGTCAGGCGCAGCAGGGTGGCGACATTGTCGACATCGCTGTCGATGCTTTCGCGCACGCCGGGATACTGAACCTTGATTGCAAGATCGCGCCCGTCGCGGGTGGTGGCCCGGTGCACCTGACCGATCGAGGCCGCCGCGATGGGCCGCGCGCCGAACCGGGCAAAGCGGGTGCGCCAGTCCCGGCCCCAATGCTGCGCCAGCACTCGCTGAAGCTGTTCGGGTGGCATATGCTGGGCATCGGCCCGCAGCCGGGCAAGGATGTCGGTCAGTTCCTGAGGCAGCACATCGCCCGCGTCCATCGACACGAGCTGGCCCAGCTTCATCGCCGCGCCGCGCAGCTGGGCCAGCTGTTTCGTGACGCGCATCGCGTTGGCGGGGGTGAGCAACAGGTCGGTGCGGCTGGGCCGCTTACCGGCCGCCAGCTGGCGTGCGCCCTCTGCCAGCATCCCGCCCGCGACGCCCCCAGCCAGCGCGCCGAAGCGGGAGAGGCGGGCGATGCGCCCTTGCGGTACTGCGCGGCCGCGCTCGTCAACGGGATTGCTTGCCATGGTGCGGATATGGGGGCCGATCCGCCACCCGCAACACGGGCTTTGTGCCGTGTTGCCGATCAGCCGAACAGCCAGGCCCCCATCATCCGGTCCCCGGCAAAGCTGAACAGCCCGGCCAGGAACAGGCCGCCGAAATACAGGCCAGCAAGGTGAAAGCGGTGCTTGTCGATGCGGCCGGTGCGCGCGGCATGGACGGAGAGGACGGCACCGATGATCGTCATCGGCACGAACAGGTGGATGAAGCTGAAGTCGCCATGATTGACGTGCCGGATGAAGATGGCGGAAATGGCGGTGGCGATCATCAGCATCACCCAGATGCGGCCCAGCTGTTTGTGTAGCGGGCTGCCCTTACGCGCGATCAGGATATACAGGCCGAGGGGAGCAGCGGGCACTACGGTGATGACGTGGATCATCACGGCCAGGCTTTTCCAGGACGAGTGCTCCGGCGCCAGGCCAAGCATCGCCCGGCCGACCGCCGCCAGTGCCATGACGGAGATGATCGTGGCGGAGGCGATCAGGCCCCAGCGGACCAGCGGCGGATAATCCATCGCCGCCGAACGGGCGGTGCGCGGCGTGGCGGGCGAGCGGGAAAGGGCGGTTGCGATCGTCATGGCTTGGCTCCGTCTTGGATGACGGGGCCGGTTTGCCAGCGGGCATTTCACGGGCAAGCGCGGGTCCGCGGATGGTGCAGCGCGTGCGTCAATCGCGCGGAAAAGCGGTGTTTTTCCCCTTCACGAAGCGTGAAATGGCAGCCATGGTCGTGTCATGCCATCGGCCCGCCAGATCCTGATCGACCTGACCATCCTGATTGTGATTGGCGTTGCCATGGCGTTGATCGGACCGTTCGGCAGCTTTCGCGCGTCCTTTGCCTGGCGGCTGGTCTATTGGTGCGGTGTCATCGTTGCCGGTTACGCCTTTTACCGCCCGGCGGGGAGCATCGCTGCATGGCTGTCGCCGCGATTGCAGGTGCCGGAATGGACCATGTGGGTCGCCGCGTGCGTCGTGGGCACCGTGCCGATGTCGGCGGTCGTCTGGCTGACCGGATGGCATGGCGGCACGTTGCGGATGCCGTCGCTGGAAGAGGCGGTGGCTCTGTATGGCCAGGTGCTGGTGATCGGCACCATCGTTACCATGATCTTTTTCCTGATCGCTCAGCAGCAGCGGGCGCGCCGGGCGCTGGCGGGTGTCGACATCGAAGCGTCGCCCGTCGCAGCGCCTGTGCCAGCGTCCCCGGCGCCGCCATCCGGCCCGACCGCACCGTTCCTGGACCGGTTGCCGCCGCGGCTGGGGCGCGTGCTGATCGCGCTGGAGATGGAGGACCATTATGTGCGGGCGCATACCGCCAGCGGCAGCGACCTGATCCTGATGCGGATGCGCGATGCCGTCGCCGAACTGGACGGCATGGACGGGGCGCAGGTGCATCGCAGCTGGTGGGTGGCGCGGGCGGCGGTGACCGGCGTGCGGCGCGAGGGCCGCAACCTGCGCCTGACGCTGACCGGCGGACTGGAAGCGCCGGTGGCGCGGGGCAAGGCCGCGGAGCTGGAGGCGGCAGGCTGGTTCTGAACCGTCAGCCGGGGCGGCCGACCAGCGCATGATCGCGGCATCCGCGCCAGACGCGGACCGCCTGAACCGTTTCCGGCACATCATGGACGCGGAGCAGCTGGCAACCCGCCTCTGCACCCCTGATCGCCAGCGCGACGGAGCCGCCGAGCCGCCGGTCCACGGGCGCCTCGTTATCCAGCGCGCCGATCAGCCGCTTGCGGCTGGCCCCCAGCATCACGGGACAGCCAAGGCCATGGAACAGCGTCAGCCCGTTGAGCAGGGCCAGATTGTCGGTCAGCCCCTTGCCGAACCCGATGCCCGGATCGATCAGGATGTTCGACCGCTGAACACCGCGCGCAGTGACGGCGGCGATCCGCGCCTCCAGCCAGTCATACACCTCGATCAACGGATCGGCATAGCCGGAGCCGCCATGCGGCCCGCTCGCTGGATCGGGTGAGTGCATCAGAATGACGGGACAGCCGGCCGCCGCCACAACTTCGACCGCGCGTTCGTCAAAGGCAAGGGCGGCGACGTCGTTGACGATATGCGCCCCGGCGGCGAGTGCGGCCTCCATCACCGCTGCCTTGCGGGTATCGATCGACAGGGCGGCGCCGGATGCCGCCAGCCGTTCGATCACCGGGACGACGCGCTTGATCTCGTCCCCTTCCCACACGGTGGCAGCGCCCGGCCGGGTAGATTCGCCGCCAATGTCGATCAGCGCAGCGCCCGCCGCGCTCATGTCATAGGCCACCTGAGCCAGGGCGGAGGGGTCATCGCCATGCGCGCCGCCATCGGAAAAGCTGTCGGGCGTGACGTTCAGGATTCCGGCGACCAGCGGCTGATCAAGGCGGAGCATCCGTTCGCCCGCGCGGATGACCGGGCGGGGGGCGGAGATCGCGGCGGCAAGCGCGCGGAGCCGTTCGGCCTGACCATCGGGCAGGCCTGCGATCAGGCCGGGCAGTTCCTCGACACGGACCAGCATCTGCGCGATCCGTCGGCCCTGCTGGACCGCGATCAGATCATAGGCGGAAAACCAGGACAGCCCGCCGGCCAGCCGGGCAACCTGTCCATCCAGCCCGATGGGGCTGTCGATAAAGGCCGTGGGGCGAAGATAGAGCCGCGCATCGGCGGGCAGGCTGTTGAGCGTCATGCCCGCTGCCTTAGCGCAGAGGCAAAGCGTTTCGCCAAGAAAAAGGGGCGGGCCCGATCAGGCCCGCCCCGCAAGCGATCAGTTGCCGCCGCCAAAGGCGATGCGGACACCGCCGCCGACGATCGACTGGCGCGATTCCACGCCCAGCGTCGCGGGCAGCAGCGACACGTCGGTCTGCGCCCGGTCCGGCGTCGCGCGCCAAGTGTACTGGGCGAACACCTCGAGGTTGTTGTTCAGCTTGTAGGTCGCGCCGCCCATCAGCTGATAGGCAAAGCGGGTCTGCTTGTCGTTGACGACCTCGACGCCTGACGGACGATAATCGACATCGACCTGCATCGCTCCCAGACCGACGCCGAAATAGGGCTGGAACCGGCCGGTGCTGTTGATGTCGTAATAGAGGTTGCCGAAGCCGTAGATCGTCTTCACGCTGCCCGGATCGGTGGCGAGGATCGCACCGACGGTCGGGTTGGAGGCCAGAGCGGGGCCCCGGGTCAGCACGGCCACGTTGGCGCCGTCGATCACTGCGCCGCCGGCGGCCAGGTTGCGGTGGCTGTCCACCTTGCTGTCGGAATAGCCGCCTTCGAATTCGATGCGCAGGCCGCCGTCAAAGCGGTAGCCCAGCTGGCCCGACACGTCATAGCCGGTGTTGAAATCCGTTTCCCAGCCCAGCGAGGTGCCGGCGGGAATGGCGCCGAAATCGGTCGTCGCGGGAACGGTGGTGGTGAACTCACCCTGGTTGGTCGAGCTCTGGTCGAGCGTCGCACCGCCGCGGACACCGATATAGACCTGAGCGGCGGCGGGGGCGGCCGGGATCAGGGCGATCGGAGCGGCAAGGAGAAGGAGCTTACGCATGGGACGGGTCCTCTTGTCAGATATGCTTTTGGCGCAATCAGCATTCAGGCGGCCGTTGGCCGGCCAGGCTGATCGAGCGCACAACGACATTCCGACCCGCTGGTTTCACGGATTTTAGCACAAAAGCTGCGCGAGCCACAGCAGCGTGGCTTTGCTGCAACAGTGCCCCTAGGGCTGGGTTGACAGCAAATAATCCTGTCTAATCATATCGATAGGACGCAAGCCCTGCGGTGTATCGACGTGCCAGAACGTCCAGCCGTTGCAGGCGGGGGCATTTTGTACAAGCGATCCGACCTTGTGAATCGATCCCATATGGTCACCGCACGCCAGCGATCCGTCGGCCAGAATGGTTGCCTGCCACCGCCGTTTGGCGTCGGTCAGCACCTGACCGGGCGTCAGCATTCCGTTTTCGATCAGCAGGCCAAAGGCGACGCGCGGCGGCTTGACCGCCGACTTCATCGATTTCAGCGCGCTTTCGTCCAGCGGCAGGGCGGCATCGATGCGCGCCTGTGCGGCCTCGACATAGGTTGCATCGCGTTCGATGCCGATGAACTTGCGGCCCAGGCGGCGGGCGACGGCGCCGGTGGTGCCGGTGCCGAAAAACGGGTCGAGGACGACATCGCCCGGCTGGGTCGTGGCCAGCATGACGCGATAGAGCAGCGCCTCCGGCTTTTGCGTCGGGTGCACCTTGTGCCCCGTATCGTCCTTTAGCCGTTCCTGACCGCTGCAGATCGGGAATTCCCAGTCGGAGCGCATCTGCAGCTCGTCATTCAGCGTCTTCATCGTCTTGTAGTTGAAGGTGTATTTCGCCTTTTCGCCCATCGACGCCCAGATCAGCGTTTCATGGGCGTTGGTAAAGCGCGTGCCCTTGAAATTGGGCATCGGGTTCGCCTTGCGCCAGACAATGTCGTTGAGGATCCAGAAGCCCTGATCCTGAAGCAGATACCCGACGCGGAAGATGTTGTGGTAGCTGCCGATCACCCAGATCGAGCCATTGGGTTTCAGGATGCGCCGCGCCTCCGTCAACCAGGCCTTGGTAAAGCGGTCATAGGCGGCGAGGCTGGAAAACTTGTCCCAATCCTGCGTCACGGCATCGACATGACTGCCATCGGGGCGATGCAGATCACCGCCGAGTTGCAGGTTATAGGGCGGATCGGCGAAGATCATGTCGATCGACGCATCGGGCAGGCCCTGCATCGCGGCGATGCAGTCGTCCATCAGGATGGTGTCGAGCGGCAGGCGGACGGGCGCCTTTTCCACCGTGCGCTGCGCGCGCTTTACCCGTTCCACAACCGCCATGAGATGCCCCCGAATTCGTCAGAGGCCGGACAAGGCCCCAAGTCGGGAGTCCCCGTCAAGCGCGCAATGGTTAACGAAAAGCGCGGGGATTCCATGCGGTTCCGGGCGATTCCTGCCATGATGGCAGATATTGAGTCCGCGGGTTGTCCACAGCCCCAAGGGATTGGGGGTGTGACCGAAAAGACTCAATCGGCGAACAGGAATGATTTTCACAGCAACATCGCCTGGGCAACCGGCGCAAAGCTGCGGCGATGGAGCGGGGAGGGGCCAAGGGTGCGGAGCGCGGCCAGATGCGCGGCGCTGCCATAGCCCTTGTTCCTGGCCCAGCCATAGCCGGGATGGACGGCGTCGGCATCGCGCATCATCCGATCGCGCGTCACCTTTGCGATGATGCTGGCGGCGGAGATGCATGGTTCGATGGCGTCGCCTCCGATGATCGCGCGGGATCGCCAGCGCCAGCCGGGGCAGCGATTGCCATCGACCAGCACCTCTGCCGGATCGACACCAAGCGCGGCGACGGCGCGTTCCATCGCCAGCATCGTCGCCCACAGGATGTTGAGCCGGTCGATCTCCTCCACCTCGGCAATGCCGACGCCCACCGTGCACTGATCGCGGATCCGGTCGAACAGCGTCTCGCGCCGGCGCTCGGTCAGTTTCTTGCTGTCATCCAGCCCGGCGATGCCGCCCGGACACAGGATGACGGCGGCGGCGACCACCGGCCCGGCCAGCGGCCCGCGCCCCGCCTCGTCCACCCCGGCAACAAGGGGGGCGTTCATTCCGGCGTGGCGGCAAGGCGCCAGGGCGGGAAGCGGCGCATTTCCCCCGCCTGATACAGGCAGACGGGGTTGCCGGCGGGATCATTCAGCCGCGCCTCTCGCCAGCCCCAGCGTTCGTCCACCGGCTCCTGCGTCACCTGAACCCCCTGTGCCCGCAGATAGGACAGGGTCATGTCGAGATCGGCGCATTCGAAATAGAGCATCGCGCGCGCGCCCATTTTTTCGGGCCGTTCCAGCGACAGGGTGGTGCCGCCATCGCTTTCGAACCGGGCATATTTGCCGGGGGTCGAGACGATCTGATTGAGGCCGAGCATCCGGTAGAAATGTTCTGCCGTCGCAATATCGGCCACCGGCACCGTGATCTGGTTCATCACCGGAGCATAGGGCGAGGCGCCAAGGTCGAGCCGAACACTGGCATGGCCCATCGGCCCGTGGCCGCCGCCCAGGCCGGGCGCATTCTGCATCGCCAGACGGACGAACAGCCGGGCGCGCTCCACCGCGCGGGGCAGGTCCCATTCCTTCGCCAGTTCGGTCGCCAGTGCGCTGGACAGGGTGCAGCCGGTGCCATGGGTTGCCATGCTGTCGATGCGCGGCGCGGCAAAGGCGATTTCCGGCGGACCGGATGCGGCGGGCTGAAACAACCGGTCGGTGACGGTCGCGCCGTCGCCATGCCCGCCCTTGACCAGAACGGCGGTGCCATGTGCCGCGACCAATGCCGCCGCGTTACCGCCCAGCGCCTTCAGCTCCGGAAGATTTGGCGTGGTGACGCTGGCGACCTGCATCAGCCGTTCGAAGGCGCCGATGGTTGCATCGTCGGCCAGGGCCGCGCCGCTGGTGGCGACCATCACGGGGTCGAAGACGATGGGAATGCCGCGCAGGTCCGCCAGCCGCTGCGCCACCGCCAGCGCGGTGCGGGCCGAGCCGATCATGCCGATCTTGACCGCATCGACGCCAATGTCGCGCACCACACTGTCAATCTGTGCCAGCACCATGTCGGCGGGCACGGCATGGACGGCATCGACACCCAGGGTGTTCTGCGCCGTGATCGCAGTGATGGCGGTCATCGCATGGCCGCCGAGCATGGTGACGGTCTTGATATCCGCCTGAATGCCCGCGCCGCCGCCGCTGTCGGACCCGGCGATGATGAGGATGCGGGGGATGCTCATCGGGTGACAGTTTTGACAGAGTGATGGTGGTTTTCGAACGACGCGCCAGTGACGCGACGGTCAGGCGACAGCGGCGCGATGCCAGCAATGGCGGCACGCGACGGGCAGGGCAGAGGCAAGGACATGGTCAAGCCATGCCATATCGGGGCGGGGGTAGGAAAGGGTGAGCGGACGGGAAGCCGGTTGTCACGGCTTGCGTTGGGATGACCCCGCGATAGGCTTTGGCCGATTACTCTTCCTGTTACCGGAGATCCGCATGATTCTGCGTGCCTGCATCCCTGCCGCTGTTCTGATGTCCGTCGGCTGTCCGGTTACTGCGATTGCCCCGGAGGCGGAGCGGCGGGCAATCGAGGTGCGCAGCGGCGAGACGGTGGAAATGACGGTCAATGGCCAGCCGGTGCGGTTTCGCATGGTGCCAGAGGCGATTTCGGTGCCCACCGTGAATGCCGATACGGCCCAGCGCATTGCGCTGAAGCCCAGCCTGATCGGATATATCTATGTCATCGGGCCAGAGCGCATCGGTTTCAACACCGACAGGGTCCGTTACGGGGAGGGCGAGGGGGCGTTCCGCGTCCGCACCGCGTTCAGCCAGCGGCAATTGGTGACGGGCGCGGACGGGATCGCCGGGCCGGAGACGTTTCCGTTCGGCAGAACCCGGTTCATCCTGCGCGACCCGCAGCCCGGCGACCGGGCGATCACCTTTCTCCTCGACCGCAAGATGGGGGACAGCCAGACCAGCGTCCGCATCGATGTGGGCGGCCGCCCGGTCTATGCCGCGTTCAGCATCGACCGGGCCGAAAGCCTTGTCACTGCAACGGGCGGCCGGTGGATCGCCGATGCCAATGGCGGGTTTTTCGACGGCGATGCGCGTGCCGCACCGATCCTGTATGGCGTATCGCGGCCGGTCCGTTCGCTGAAGCTGCAACGCCCGCTGATGCTGGGCGAGCTTGAGGTCCGCAATCTGGCCGTGCGGGTGTCGGACATCGGCAATGCGCGCGGGATTGCAGAGGGTGCGGCACCGGAAGAGGACCCGAACGAGATCGTCGTTGTCGGCGACAGCAAGCGCAAGGTGCCCAATCAGCGGCTGTATATCGGCATGGATACGATCGGGCATTGCGCGTCGATCGATTACGACTTTGCCGCGGGCACCGTGACGCTGATGTGCCCGCCCCGTTCCTGAACGCCGGGCGAGGCGATCGCCCGCCGGGTCATGCCGGACACAGGGCCACCCGGCTGCTGCGCTGATCGATCAGCAGGGTGAAGCGTTGAAGCGCGTGGGCGCCGACGAGCAATTCGGGGAAGCGGTCCGACACGCGCACCTCGACATCCGACAGGGTGGCGGCGCCGATGCGGAACGGCCCCTTCATCATGGCGCGGCTGGTGCTGATCGACCCGTTGGTCAGCCGCCCTTCGCCAGCCGCCGTCACGGTGCCGCCGTCGATGCGGTCGAACAGCGGCTTTGGCAGGACGAAGGCGACGTTCGCGCCGGTATCCAGATTGCCCTCCACTACCGTGTCGCCGATGCGGACGGGGACGCGGAACGCGCGTTCGTATCGCAGAACGCCCGGATCGTCCGAACCCAGGGACAGGGAGCGGGTGAAGGTCAGGCGGCGGGCCGGATAATCGATGATCAGTAACCCGTCCTCGAAAAAGCCTCGGCCGAGGATGCCGGCAAAGGCGGCGTCCGCGCTCATCCGGCTGGCATAATCGCGGGTGATGACTTCGATGTCGCGGCGGACCAGGCCCCCCAGCTCGACCGAGGCGAGGCGGACGGTGTCGACCGACGCCGTGGTCACCCCGTCCGACGACTGGCCCGATCCGGTGACAGGCAGGCCGAGGTCACGGACCAGTGCGGCATCGGCGCGGCCCATGCCGCTGGCCCCGGTATCGACCGCGAAACTGTGCGGCCCGGTGCCGTTGACCATGGCCGAGACATAGATGCGGCCATCGACGACGCGGAACGGCACGCTGAACACGGCATCGGCGGTGGCGGCGCGGGCCGGGGCGCAGGCGGCGGGCGGGGCGGTGGGTTCCGCGCGCGGCGGCTGATCCTGAACCAGTGCGGCGAGCGCCGCGCCCATGTGGAACAACGTGCCGACCATCCGTCCCCTCCGCCCAATGTGTGTTACCTGAACAATACACAAAGGGTGCCGGGACGCAATGGCGGGCGGCGCTTAGGCCTTGAAGTGGCGGGTGGTGCTGGCCGGATGGCGTTTCAGCGCATCGCCGGTGCGCGTGGGGCGATCCATCAGTTCGCCGCCGCAATTCGGGCAGCGTTCGTCCAGTGCATCGGCACATTCGGTGCAGAAGGTACATTCGAACGAACAGATGAACGCGCCCGGCCGGGCGGGTGGCAGATCGGTGCCGCAGCGTTCGCAATCGGGGCGCATGTCGAGCATGGGGTCAAGAATAGGGCAAATCCGGAACGACGAGAAGAACGAAGAAGGCCCTCACCCAACCCTCTCCCGCAAGCGGGAGAGGGCTATGGCTGGCGGCGTGGACTGTCCGCAAAAGCCCTCTCCCGTTTACGGGAGAGGGTTGGGTGAGGGTGTTTTCTTTGACCCCTCGAGCTTGGCGAGAATCGTCGCAAGGACGCCGTCCGGGTTCTCCAACACGTCGTGGTTCCAGAAGCGGAGCAGCGCGTAGTCTGCTGCTTCCAGTGCCTTGGAGCGGGCTGCGTCGCGTTCGGGGCTGTGCTGGCCGCCGTCCAGTTCCACGATCACGCGATGTTCGGCGCAGAGAAAGTCGACGATAAACGGGCCGACCGTCGCCTGACGCCGGAACTTGTAGCCGCCAAGCTGCCGGTTGCGCAGGGATTGCCAGAGGCGTTGTTCCACATCGGTCGCTTCGCGGCGCAGGCGGGCGGCGTGGGGACTGGTCGGGCCGATCGCGGGCATCGACAAATGGTATAGGGAAGAAGGCCCTCACCCAACCCTCTCCCGCAAGCGGGAGAGGGCTTTTTTTGGACGAGCGGGTGACGGTTGGCTTACGCCGCGGCCGATCGCACGGCGTCGCAGATGCGGTCGACCACCGCCTCGACCTGGGCGGCGTCGTCGCCCTCTGCCATCACGCGGATGACGGGTTCGGTGCCGGACGGGCGGATGACCAGGCGGCCCTTGCCGGACAATTCGGCCTCTGCCGCGGCGATGATCTCGCGTACGCTGGCCGCCTCCAGCGGCTTGCCGCCGGAAAAGCGCACATTCTTGAGCAGTTGCGGCACGGGTTCGAAGCGGTGCAGCACCTGGCTGGCCGGGGCGCCGGCGCGCTTGAGTTCGGCCAGCACCTGAAGCGCGGCAACCAGGCCGTCGCCGGTGGTGGCATAATCGGACAGGATGATGTGGCCGGATTGTTCGCCGCCGACATTGAAGCCGGACCCGCGCATCTCCTCAAGCACATAGCGGTCGCCGACCCGCGTGCGGGCCAGTGACAGGCCGGACCGGTCGAGGTGCCTTTCCAGCCCCAGGTTCGACATGACCGTGGCAACAAGGCCGCCGCCCGCCAGCCGACCGTCGCGCGACCAGCCATCGGCGATGGTCGCCATCAGCTGATCCCCGTCCACAACATGACCCTGTTCGTCGCACACGATCAGCCGGTCGGCATCGCCGTCCAGCGCAATGCCGATATCCGCGCCGGACGCGACGACGGTTTCGCACATCGTCTGCGGATAGGTGGAGCCGATGCGGTCGTTGATGTTCTTGCCATTCGGATTGACGCCGATGGCGATGATTTCCGCGCCCAGTTCCCACAGGGTGGTGGGCGCAACCTGATAGGCGGCACCATTGGCGCAATCGATCACGACCTTAAGCCCGTCGAGCGTCAGCGTGTCGGGAAAGGTCGCCTTGGCAAAATGGATATAGCGGCCGCGCGCATCCTCGATCCGGCGGGCGCGGCCGATTTCGCTGGACGCGATCAGCGGAATGTCGCTGTCGATCAGCGCCTCGATCGCCAGTTCGTCGGCATCGGACAGTTTATAGCCGTCCGGCCCGAACAGCTTGATCCCGTTATCGGCATAGGGGTTGTGGCTGGCCGAGATCATCACGCCCATGTCGGCGCGCATCGACCGGGTCAGCATCGCCACTGCGGGCGTGGGCATCGGGCCGACCATCACGACATCGGTGCCCATGCTGGTAAAGCCTGCGACCAGCGCGCTTTCCAGCATATAGCCGGACAGGCGCGTATCCTTGCCAATCACGACCCGGTGGCGGTGATCGCCGCGGCGGAAATGCGCGCCGGCCGCCATGCCGACCTGCATCGCCATCCGCGCGGTCATCGCGCCTGCATTGGTTGCCCCCCGGATTCCGTCAGTGCCGAAATATTTCCTTGCCATCGCGCGAGCCTGCTCCACCTTGCCGCCATGCGTTGCGGTGCGTCATAGCGCGCACATCGGTAAAGGGCGAGTATGTCACAGGCGACACGAATATTGGCGGCGCTGATCCTGGGCCTGGTGCTTGGCGTGTTCATGGCGGCAGAGGCACCGGGCGGTGCGGCGGCGGTCAACAGCGTGGCCGAGCCGGTGGGCCGGGCGTGGCTGAACGGATTGCAGATGACGGTCGTGCCGCTGGTCATCGCCCTGTTGGTCACGGGCATTGCAGCGACGGCGGAGGCGGCGAAGGCGGGCCGGATCGCGGCGCGGACCATCGTAACCTGCGTCACCCTGCTCTGGCTAAGTTCGTCGGTCGGCGCGGCCGTGACGCTGGGCCTGTTGAAGCTGTTCCCGCTGGGCGAGACGGCGGCGGCGGCGCTGAAATCCACCTTTGCCGGGGCGGAGCCGGTGGGCGATGTGCCGCCCTTTTCCGAGTTTCTGGTCGCCATCGTGCCGACCAATGTGCTGGGCGCGGCGGTGAATGACGCGTTCCTGCCGCTGATCCTGTTTACCACCGTCTTTGCCTTTGCCGTCACGCGGTTGCCGGAGCCGCCGCGGCTGACGTTGACCGGGTTTTTCCAGGCGGTGGCGGACACGATGCTGATCATGATCGGGTGGGTGCTGTGGCTGGCCCCGATCGGCGTTGCGGCGCTGGCGTTCCGGGTCGGCGCGACGGCGGGCACGGCGGCGGTCGGTGCGCTGATCCATTATGTGCTGATAGTGGGCGGTACCGGCCTGATCCTTTCCCTGTTCGCCTATCCGCTGGCGATGTTCGGCGGGCGGATGAAGCTGGGCAGTTTTGCCCGCGCGATCCTGCCCGCGCAGGTCGTCGCGCTGTCCACCCAGTCGTCGCTGGCATCGCTGCCCGCGATGCTGCGCGCGTCGGAAGGGCTGGGCATTCCCGTGGCGCGGTCGGGCGTCATCCTGCCGCTGGCGGTCGCGATTTTCCGCTATACCGGGCCGTGCATGAACCTGGCGGTCGCGATCTATGTCGCCCATGTGTTCGGCGTCGAGCTGACCCCCGCGCAGCTGGCGGCGGGGATCGCGGCGGCGGCGATCACCACGATGGGGGCGGTCAGCCTGCCCGGCACGATCAGTTTCATCAGTTCGATCGCGCCGATCGCGGTGGCCATGGGCCTTCCGGTCGAGCCGCTGGCGCTGCTGGTCGCGGTCGAGATGCTGCCCGATATCGTGCGGACCATCGGCAATGTGACGGCGGACGTGGCCGTGACGGCGACGGTCAGCGCGCGCGCGGGCGGTGCGGAGGATAGCGGCGAACGGACCGAGGCGGACGCAATCCTGGCGGGGGGATAGCGGCTGTCCCCTGGCAAGGGCGGCAGCGTCCTTCGACAGGCTCTGGACGAGCGAAGGTGGGGGCGTGGTGCCCGTTCAGCGCATCAGCACCAGTTCCTCGGCCATCGTCGGGTGGATGGCGACGGTTGCGTCGAAATCCGCCTTGGTCAGCCCCGCCTTGACTGCGACGGCCGCGGCCTGAAGGATTTCGGGGGCATCCGGGCCGATGATGTGGATGCCGAGGATGCGGCCGCTCTCCGCCTCGCAGATCATCTTGTACAGCGCGCGTTCGTTGCGGCCGGCCAGCACATTCTTCATGGCGCGGAAGTCGCTGGCATAGACCTTGACCGTGCCATATTTCATCTTGGCCTGGCTTTCGGTCAGGCCGACCCCGGCAATGGGCGGATGGCTGAATACCGCGCTGGGGATACAGTCATAATCCACGCGGGTGGGCTTGTTGCCGTAAAAGCTGTCGGCAAATGCCTGACCCTCGCGGATCGCGACGGGGGTCAGCTGAACGCGGTCCGTCACATCGCCCACCGCAAAGATGCTGGGACAGGCCGTGCGATTGTCCGCATCCACCGGAATCGCCCCGTTTTCGGCGAGGGTGATGCCGACGCCTTCCAGCCCCAGCCCGGCCGAATTGGGGACGCGGCCCGTGGCGAACATGACGCAATCGACGTCGATATCGGGATGGCCGCTCATGCTGACGCGCAGGGTGCCGTCGGCCAGTTTCTCGATCCCCCGGAAGCTGGCGTTGAAGCGGAACTGGATCCCCTTCATCATGCTGATCTGCAAGAGCCGGTCGCGGATCTGTTCGTCATAGCCGCGCAGGATCATGTCGGAGCGGTTCATTAGCGTGACCTCCGCCCCGAATTCGTTGAAGATGCCGGCAAATTCATTGGCGATATAGCCAGCACCGGCGATCAGGATGCGGCGGGGCACGGCGGGCAGATGAAACGCCTCGTTCGAGGTGATGCCATGTTCGGCGCCCGGGCAATCGGGCACGTGCGGGCGCGCGCCGACCGCGATCAGGATGCGTTCCGCCGTAATCGTGCGGCCCGAGGCGAGCGTCACTTCATTGGGGCCGGACACGGTGGCGCGTTCGCCGATCACCGTCACCTTGTTGCTTTCCAGCGTGGTCGTGTAGGCGCCGTTGATCCGGTCAACCTCCTTGAACACGTTCGCGGTCAGCCGTTGCCAGTCAAAGGCCACGTCCTTTGGCACGTCCCAGCCAAATTCGCGGGCATCGCGCAAATCCTCGGCAAAATGCGCGCCGTAAACGAGCAGCTTTTTGGGCACGCAGCCCCGGATGACGCAGGTGCCGCCGACGCGATATTCCTCGGCAATCGCGACGCGCGCGCCATAGGCGCCGGCAACGCGGGCCGCCCGTACGCCGCCCGAGCCCGCGCCGATGACGAAAAGGTCGTAGTCGAATGCCATGGATTGTCCCCGGTGGATAACGCCCGGCACTTAGGGTGCCCGGTGCCCGTCCGCTACCCGTCAGCCCAGCGCGCGGGCAATCAGGGCGTTGGTGCTGGCGTCGAAATCAAGGTCGCCCGCATCGGCGGCCTTGGCCATTTCCTTGCCCAGCTCCACCCCGAACTGGTCGAACGCGTTGATGCCGAGCAGCACGGCGTTGACGAAGGTGCGGTGTTCGTAAAACGCGATGAGCGCGCCCAGCGTGCGCGGGTCGAGCGTATCCAGCAGGATGGTCGAGGACGGCCGGTCGCCGGGATAGGCACGCGCGGCATCGGCATTGGCCCGGCCTGCCATCAGCGCGGCCCCTTGGGCAAAGCAGTTGAGCAGCAGCTGGCGATGATGCGCCTCTGCCAGCGTGTCGCCCGGTTCGATGACCGCGATGAATTCGACGGGCACGATATGCGTGCCCTGATGCAGCAACTGGAACACCGCGTGCTGGGCATCGGTGCCGACCCCGCCCCAAGTGATGGGCGCAGTGGCGCGGGTGACGGGCGTGCCGTCCGCCGTCACGCCCTTGCCATTCGATTCCATCTCAAGCTGCTGAAGATAGCTGGGCAGCAGGCGGAGCCGTTCGTCATAGGCAAAGACCGCGCGGGTCGCGCAGCCCTTGACCTGTGTATAGTAAAGGTCGGCAATGGCGGCGAGGACGGGGGCGTTGCGTTCCACCGGGCTGAGGCGGAAATGGCGGTCCATCTCGGCCGCGCCCTCCAGCAGTTCCTCGAACGCGGTCCAGCCAAGGCCGAGCGCGGCAGGAAAGCCGAGCGACGACCACAGCGAATAGCGGCCCCCCACGCTTTCCGAAAAGGGCAGGATGCGGGTTTCATCGACGCCCCAGGCAACCGCCTTGTCCGGCGCGGCGGTCAGCGCGATGACCCGGCCATAGGGATCGGCGACCCCGCCCTCCGTCATCCAGCCAAGCGCGCTTTCGGCGTTGAGCAGGGTTTCGGTGGTGGTGAACGTCTTTGACGCGACCAGGATCAGCGTGGCGGCGGGATCGAACCGCTTCACCGCCTCTTCCAGCGCAAGGCCGTCGACATTGGACACGATGGCAACGTCATAGCGACCGGCATCGCGGCCAAGCGCATCGACGATCAGGTCCGGGCCAAGGGCCGAACCGCCAATGCCGATGTGCAGGATGTGGCGGACGGGGCCGAGCGCCTCTGCCTCGATCGCGTCGATCAGCGCGCGCATCCGGGATTGGAACCCGCGTGCGCGTGCCACGCTGTCGGGATTGCCTTCGCCGCGTTCGGCGGTGTGTTCGACGGCGCGCCCTTCCGTCACGTTGACGACCGCGCCGCTGAACAGCGCATCGCGCGCCGCCGCCAGGCCGGCGGCGTCGGCAAGCGCGGCAAAGGCGGACAGGGCGGCATCGTCCAGATGCGTTTTGGACCAGTCGAAATGGAGGCCGGCGACCCCGAGGCTGAGATGGTCGACGCGCGCCGGATCGGCGGCGAACAGATCGGCCAGCGGACGCGGCGAAAGCGCGTCGACGGCGGCCCAAGCGGAATCGGTCATGTCGGTCCCTTCCATTGTCCGAGCGCGCCTTAGCGTCGGCTTGCGCGGCTTTCCACCGGAAAGGCGGCTTGACGCACCGCCGCCCGCCCGCGATGGAGGGCCATGCCGCACGCATCCCGATCCGCCGCCGTCCGGGCGGGCAAGCGTTCCGAACTGGTCGATACGCTGTTGTTCCTGATCAAGCTGATCGTGCTGGTCGTGATCGTGCGCAGTTTCCTGTTTTCGCCGTTCAGCATTCCGTCGGGATCGATGCTGCCGCGGCTGCTGGTCGGCGATTACCTGTTCATCACCAAATGGAACTATGGCTATTCCCGCTATTCACTGCCCTATGGCGTGCCGCTGATTTCCGGGCGCGTCCTGGCGACCATGCCGGAGCGGGGCGATGTGGTGGTGTTCAAGGCACCGCCGCTGGCCAAGGATGACTGGATCAAGCGGGTCATCGGCCTGCCCGGCGATACCATCCAGATGCGGGGCGGCACCCTGATCCTGAACGGACGGGCGGTGCCAAAGGACCGGATCGCCGATTTCACCGTGCCGGTCAGCCCGAACAGTCCGTGTGCCGCGCCGATGCTAGACAGCGATGCGACAGGGCGGCAATTCTGCCGATATCCGCAGTTTCAGGAAACCCTGCCCGGCGGACGCAGCTATCGCGTGCTGGATCAGGGCTATGCCCCCGCCGCCGACGATACGCCCGTTTACACCGTGCCCGCGGGTCACGTGTTCCTGATGGGGGACAACCGCGATGATTCGATGGACAGCCGGTTTGCCAGCGGGATCGGGTTCGTGCCGCTGGAAAACCTCGAGGGGCGGGCGGCCGTCACCTTCTGGTCCACCGACGGGTCGGCGGAGTGGATCAAGCCATGGACCTGGTTCAGCGCCGCCCGCTTCGAGCGGATCGGCGAGGGGTTCTAGACCGTGGCAAGCGCGGCGGAATGGATTGCCGAAACCTTTGGCGTTGCGGACAGGCTGGCCGATTTCGAGCGGGCGCTGACCCATGGCAGCCAGGCGGCGGCGAATTACGAACGGCTGGAGTTTCTGGGCGACCGGGTGCTGGGGCTGGCGATGGCGACGTGGCTGTATGAACGCTTTCCCGCCGAGCCGGAGGGGGCATTGTCGCGGCGGTTCAATGCGCTGGTCACGGGCGCTGTCTGTGCCGATGTGGCGCGCGGGCTGGGCGTCGTGCCGCATCTGAGGCTGGGCAAGCAGGCGCGCGACGATGGCGCGGCGCAGAGCGACAATGTGCTGGGCGACGTGATGGAGGCGCTGATCGGGGCGCTGTATCTGGCACGCGGGTTCGATGCGGCGGCGGCGTTTGTCCGGGCCGCATGGGCCGACCGGATCGAAACGCAGGTCAAGGCGCCGCGCCATCCCAAGTCGGCGTTGCAGGAATGGGCGGCGGCGCATCAGCGGCGGCCGCCGGAATACAGCCTGGTCGAGCGCAGCGGGCCGCAGCACGCGCCGCGGTTCATCGTCCGGGTGACCATCGGCAAACTGGCCGAAGCGACGGGCGAGGGGACGAGCAAGCAGGAGGCGGAAACGGCCGCTGCTGCTGCGCTGTTGGCCGAGCTGGAACAAGAATGATGGATATCGATGGAATCTGAACAGAAATGCGGCCTGGTGGCCGTGCTGGGTGCGCCCAATGCGGGCAAATCGACGCTGGTCAACGCGCTGGTCGGCCAGAAGGTCGCCATTGTCAGCCCCAAGGCGCAGACGACGCGCGCCCGGTTGATGGGCATCGCCATCGAAGGATCGACGCAGCTGATCCTGGTCGACACGCCCGGCATCTTTGCCCCCGAACGCCGGCTGGACCGGGCGATGGTCGCCGCGGCATGGGGCGGGGCCGAGGGGGCGGACGCCATCGCGCTGGTCGTCGATGCCAAGGGCGGCCTGCCCGAACGGGTCATGGAGATCGTGGACGGCATCGCCGCGCGGCCGGAGCCAAAGATCCTGGTCCTGAACAAGGTCGACATTGCCGACAAGCCGCGATTGCTGACCCATGCCCAGCGGCTGAACGAGCGGCTGGCGTTCGACGAGACGTTCTTTGTTTCCGCCACCAGCGGCGACGGGGTGGCCGAGATGAAGGCCGCGCTGGCCGCCCGGATGCCCGAGGGGCCGTGGCATTTCCCCGAGGACCAGGTGTCGGATGCCACCGACCGGATGCTGGCCGCCGAGGTGACGCGCGAGCAGCTGTACCTGCAACTGCACGCCGAACTGCCCTATGCCAGCGCCATCGAGACCGAGAAATATTCGGAGCGCGAGGACGGATCGGTCGAAATCCACCAGCAGATCTTTGTCGCCCGCGACACGCAGCGCGCCATCGTGCTGGGCAAGGGCGGGCAGCGGATCAAGGAGATCGGCGCGCGCGCCCGGGCCGAGCTGGAGCGGATCATGGGCGTTCGCGTTCACCTGTACCTGCATGTCAAGGTGAACCCCCGGTGGGAGGAGGACCGCAGCCTGTACCGGGACATCGGGCTGGACTGGGTGGATTAAGGGCCGGTTGAGAGCTGTTTCAGCCAGGCTGAAACAGGTGCGGCGCCGGCCCGCTCCCCCACCCGGCCACCCATAAGATACTGCCGTTGGGTGGCCGGGTGGGGGAGTGGGCCGGTGCCGCTTCAGCAAAGTCCTTCCTATCCCGCGGCGAAGAACATCAGCATCACCAGCCGGCCATTATCCGCTCGGTCGCCAAAGCCGGGCGCGCTGTTGTGGAACATCCAGGGCGAGAACAGGATCAGCCGGTTGTAGCGCATGGGCGCGGTGAACGTCTTTTCCCACTTTGCCGGTTTCAGCGTGTCGGCATTGACCACGCGTTCCACCAGATCGTCGGGATGGGCAAAGCCAGCGCGCACCACCCCGTCCAGTGTCGGCGGCACCCGGTCCAGCCCCGTGCGGCGGTGGCGAAAGAAATCGGTGCCGCCCCGGCAATCCTGATCCCGGCTGAGATAGAGGATGCCGGAATAGAAGCACGGATCGACATGGACGCCCGACAGCCCGCGATCCCCGCGCAGCGTCAGGCGGCAATGCCCGTGGCTGGTCCCCGGCGCAGGCCGGACGGGCGCGCCGATCGTGCGCCCCACCGTGTCGTCCAGCCCCGGAATGGCAAGCGCCCGGTCGGACAAGAGGCCGGGATAATTCCCGTCCTTTCCCGCCGGATCATAGCCAAGCCGCAGCGCAGCCGCGCGCGCATCGTCCGGATTGGCGAGGAAATCGTCGATGATGAGGAAGGAGGGCAGGGTCACGGCCATAGACCTATCGCGGCCAGCGAAGCGAGGGAAGAGCGCAGCTGTGCCTGACAGTTTTGACAGAACAGGAGGGGTTCGGGGGGAAGGCGCCAGCGATGCGGCGGCAAAGCACCCACAAGGCGGCGCAGACGCGACAGGCAGGCGACATCCATGCTCCAGTCGAGCCACACGTGGGCGACGGACCCGCGACACCGAGGGAACCGATCCGGACGATACCGCGACATTGATGCGCCGTCCGGGTGACACAGAAGCGACGAACAGGGGCCGTAGAGTGTGGGTGCGGCGAAGGACAGCCATCATCGGCGCGGCCCGAGGGGCGGGCTGGGTGTCGGTGCGATGCTGGGTCATGCGGGGCGTGTGGCATGGGACGGGGTGTGTAGGACAGGGGGCGGGGCTTTGGTGCGCCAACCCTCTTGCCCGAGCGGAAGGTCAGGGCGGATTCTGATACCTTGGTTGGCCGGGCCGTCGATGGGCAACGCTGAACGAGATGCCGACCATGAGCCGGAGCCGCAAGAAAACGCCGATCATCGGTTTCACCTGCGCCAAGAGCGATGAACCGTGGAAGGCCAAGGCGGCACGGCGCTTTCGTCAGGCGGCCAAGCAGGCATTGGCCGGTGACGATGGAGAGGCTCTGTTACCGGAGCGCCGTTGGGCGGAGGTCAACCCGTGGGATGCGCCAAAGGATGGCAAGCAGTGGGTTGGCGGTGGCCCGGCGCGCTGGCTTTGGAAATGAACGCGCCGCCTTGGCAATTCTAGCGCAAAATCGTATACGATTTGCATGGCACAGATGAACATCTCGCTTCCCGAAAAGCTGAAAGGCTGGGCCGAACGGCGCGTCGCTGAGGGACGATACAGCAGCACCAGCGATTATGTGCGCGACCTGATCCGGCGGGATGAGGCGGAAGAAGCGATCCGCGAGCGTGAACGAGCGCGATTGGCGGCGGCCTGGCATGAGGGGATGGCGAGCGGCGAGCCGCAAACGGTATCCGACGATTGGGCGGATCAGGTAGTTGAGCGCGGCCGGTCACGGCTGAATCCGTCATCCGAGGCATGATGCGTGTCACGATCCGGCCGCAGGCGGATCGCGATCTGGACGAGATTTACGACTGGATCGCGCGGGATGATCCCGCGGCGGCGGAGCGACACGTCCGGCGGCTGGTGACCGCGGCGCTGGCCCTTAGCGACTTTCCGGAACGCGGGCCGATGCGCCCCGATATCGCCGAGGGCGCGCGCAGCATCGTCGTTGGCCGGTATCTGGTTCTGTATGCCATTGTCGGCGAGACGGTGGAGATTGTGCGCTTCCTGCACGGTGCGCGGGATATGGGACGGGGGCTGAAGAGTGATTGAGGTGGGGCGCTCGGCGTAAGCAGGCAGCGAAGCTGCAAATCCCTCAAGCAATTAGGTATACTGTCCCCGGAATTCCTTCACAGCGAATCAATAAGGAACATCGGCTGGTGTATCGCGTGGCCGCAGGGAGCGGGAAGGATCAGACACTGCAGGTGGCGGGGTATCAGTATCATCGTTGAGAAAATGCCATAGACTAGCTACCGAGTCTTTATGCCATACATGTCTACTTACCCGCCGCCACCGAAATCAAAGCGTGAGGTCAATCGCGCTGGAAAGGCTATTGGCGATGGAAAAGGTACAGAGGATGATAAGGCGCTAGTCGATCAATGGCGCGCTTCGCACGGCTACGTCATCAACACCTTCCAAATATTCTTCAAACGCCGAATTCAAAAGATCAATTCAAGCATAGAGTTTGCTCAGCGCTTGAAGCGCCGACATACAGTCATCGACAAGATCACGCGCCGACACCCAGATGGTCGGCCACTGATGTCCGACGTCACCAGCATGCAGGACTTTGCCGGATGTCGCTTAATCTTCGACACACTCGAGGATCTTAGACGATTCCGCGATTACGTACATTCCAGTAAGTCGATGGAGCACGTTGCGCATAAGCTTCGACACGATCCGTCGAAGTACGATTATATACATCACCCCAAGTCGAGCGGATACAGGGGAATCCACGACGTCTATGCTCATCACCCCCGCGCTCACAGGCGCGGTCGAAAGGATTCCGAGCCGTGGCAAGGTTTGTTGGTTGAAGTTCAGTACAGGACACGTGTCCAGCATGCATGGGCAACCGCGCTAGAGATTTCTGATATCGTAGACGGACAAAAAACAAAATTCGACTTGAATGACAGTGAACGCGTCCGTTTTTTTGCGCTAGCTAGCGAAATATTGGCTAGATTCCACGAGGGTATAGCTAATGCTATGGTCGATTTGGAGACGGATGCTCTTTGCAAAGAATTTAGTAATCTTGAAAGAAGTCTCGGGATTTTACAGCGATTACACGCGCTAAAAGTCTCAGGTGGGTTCGACAAATTCAAGCGTCACAACGTCTTAAATGTCTATAAGGACGATAGAGGCGATTTAGGGTTAGAAATTTTCACGTTTTCAAGTCCAGCTGACGCAATCGAGAAAGCTTCCCAACTCGAAAGCGACCCTGATAGCTTAAACGCCGTTTACGTTCGAGCTGACAACCCCAGCCAAGTACGCAGCGCCTATCGGAACTATTTTAATGACGCTATAGATTTCGTCAAACTTGTCAGAGAAGCATTAGCCAGTCATGGAGTTAATCCTGATCTATAATGAGACCGGGTTCGACCATCATTTGCCTCAATCCCGCTCCCTGTCCCCAACACCCAGATACAGCTCCCGCCCCATTTCCTCGTACTTGCGGCTCATTTCGGCCATGCCGGCCACGGCTGCGGCTTTGTTGGCGGCGGCGGTTTCTGTGCCAGTGGGGCCGGTGGCGATGAAGCTTTTGCCGACTTGACGGTCACCGAAAGAAGCGGCCGTCCCCCACCCGTGGTTCACCCGCCGTCCTACCCCTTCGGCTCCGTTGGTTCGGCTACATCGAGGTCGCGTTCCCAGCCTTCGTTCTGGAGGACCAGGGTCTGGATGGCGACGGCGTTTCCGTTGGCGTCGAGGTCGGGCATGGCGGTGTATTCCGAGGGCCAGCAGCGATAGAGGCGATAGGCGGTGGCGACCTGGCCCGCTTCGTTCATCAGTTCGATGACGATATCCTTGCGGAAGTCGGCCAGCGCCATTTCGTCGCCCGTGCCGGTATCGAGCCGGTGGACGCGATTGGCCCATGCCTCGAACTCCGTATCATGGGTGACGCCGCGTTCGATGGTGACGGGTTCGTACCGGGTGATGCCGGGCGAGCGGCGGGGGCGGGACGGATCGCCGCCCTCGCGGTGCTCGACCACTTCGGTGATTCGGCGCAGCGCGCTGATTTTCGAGATGCCGGCGACGACGCGCCCGTCCCATTTCACGCGGAACTTGAAGCCCTTGTACGGATCGAAGCGGTTCGGATTGACCGTGAACTGCGGCATGAGCCCCCCCTTGTGCTGCGGTTGCAGCGGGATGAGGCGTCAGGTCGTCGGCCAAGTCAATCGCGGACGATGGGGAGCGGCGGCGCTGCGCCTTGCGGCGCATGGAGCCGGATGCCACCGACGGACAAGGCGAGCCAGGGGTGCAGCGGAACCGGCCCGAGCGTCGACCAGAGCGCGGTGACCGTTTCAATGGGCAAAGGCTCGATCGCAAGCGGCGGGGCGGCGGCGATGCACGCATCCCCTTCGCCAGTGGCGAGGACGGGGTGGTCGTTGATCGCCAGCGCCAGGGCACCGAGCGCGTGGTGCGCATCTGCCTGATCCGGGCCGGTCACGCTCAACAGATAGTGCGCGGTCAGGAACAGGCCGGGCTGCGTCGGATCGGCCGGACCGACCCGACGCACGTTGCGGGCGTTCGCGTCCGGATCCACCCGGTAAAGCCAGAGGGCAACCGACAGGTCATTGCCGGTGGCGGCGGCGGGCGGGCCGATGCGGACGTCCGCACGGGGCACCGCCGCGCGGACTAGATCGGCCAGTGCCAGGCTGGCGGTGGCGATGCCGGTGGTCATGGCTGGCGCCGGTTCCGTTGCCGATGGATCAATCGTGTTCGCGCCCGCCGCTGCCGAGGTAGAGTTCCCGGCCCATTTCCTCATACTTGCGGCTCATTTCGGCCATGCCGGCAAGGGCTGCGGCCTTGCTGGCGGCGGCGGTTTCCGCGCCGGTGGGGCCGGTGGCGATGAAGCCTTCGACGCTCTGGTTCTGTTTCGATGCGAAGTCGCGCACTTCCTGACTGATCTGCATGGAGCAGAATTTCGGCCCGCACATGGAGCAGAAATGGGCGGTCTTGGCGCCTTCGGCGGGCAGCGTCTGATCGTGATACTGTTCCGCCGTTTCGGGATCGAGCGACAGGTTGAACTGATCGCGCCAGCGGAATTCGAACCGCGCTTTTGACAGGGCGTTGTCGCGCATCTGCGCCGCGGGGTGCCCCTTGGCGAGGTCGGCGGCGTGGGCGGCGAGCTTGTAGGTGACGACGCCGACCTTCACATCGTCGCGGTCGGGCAGGCCCAGATGCTCCTTGGGCGTGACGTAGCAGAGCATCGCCGTGCCGTACCATCCGATCATTGCCGCGCCGATGCCGCTGGTGATGTGATCGTAACCGGGCGCGATATCGGTGGTGAGCGGGCCAAGGGTGTAGAAGGGCGCTTCGCCGCACACCTCCAGCTGCTTGTCCATATTCTCCTTGATCTTGTGCATGGGGACGTGGCCCGGCCCTTCGATCATCACCTGAACATCGCTTTTCCACGCGCGATGGGTGAGTTCGCCGAGCGTGTAGAGCTCGCTGAACTGCGCCTCGTCATTCGCATCCGCGATGCTTCCGGGGCGAAGGCCGTCGCCGAGGGAATAGGCGATGTCATACGCCTTCATGATTTCCGTGATCTCGTCGAAATGCTCGTAGAGGAAGCTTTCCTTGTGATGCGCCAGGCACCATTTCGCCATGATCGAGCCGCCGCGCGACACGATGCCGGTCACGCGCTTTGCCGCCATCGGGATATAGGCCAGGCGGACGCCGGCATGGATGGTGAAGTAATCCACGCCCTGTTGCGCCTGTTCGATCAGGGTGTCGCGGAAGATTTCCCAGGTCAGTTCCTCGGCAATGCCGCCGACCTTTTCCAGCGCCTGATAGATGGGGACAGTGCCGATCGGCACGGGCGAGTTGCGCAGGATCCATTCGCGGGTGTCGTGGATGTTGCGGCCCGTGGACAGGTCCATGATCGTGTCCGCGCCCCAGCGGGTGGCCCAGACCATCTTGTCCACTTCCTGTGCCACGTCGGACGCGACGGCGGAGTTGCCGATATTGGCGTTGATCTTGACCAGGAAATTGCGGCCGATCGCCATCGGTTCGGTTTCGGGGTGGTTGATGTTGTTGGGGATGATCGCGCGGCCGCGGGCGACCTCGTCCCGGACAAACTCCGGCGTCACATAGTCGGGGATGGCGGCGCCGAAGCTTTCGCCGTCGCGCAGATATTCGCGCAGGCGTTCCCGGCCCAGATTTTCGCGGGTGGCGACATATTCCATTTCGGGCGTGACGATTCCGCGGCGGGCATAGTGCATCTGGCTGACGTTCATGCCCGGTTTCGCGCGCAGGACGCGGCGGCGGACATTGGGGAAGGGCTGCACCCCGCCGGAACGGTCCGGGCCGAGCTGGCCGTTGTCCTCTGGCCGCACCTCGCGCTGTTCGACCTCCTCCACATCGCCGCGCGCGCGGATCCAGTCGCGGCGCAGTTCGGGCAGGCCGGCCATGATGTCGATGGTGGCGGCGGGATCGGTATAGGGGCCGGAGGTGTCATAGACGCGCAGCGGCGGCTCGCCGGAGGACGGCTCAAGGTCGATCTCGCGCATCGCGACGTTTAGGGGGCCGACATGCACCTTTCGGCTGCCGCGAATAGGGCCTGTCGTGACGCGCAGTTCGGTGCGGGCGGGAATATCAGCCATCGTGTCTCTCCTCTGGCGGGGGAGGGATGGCCTGAGGGATCAAGCGCTCCGCTCCCTACGCCGGTGTCAGCCGGATCAGGTTCAGCGGGTCGATGGCTGCTTTGGGTCCCATGAAAGTAATACTTTCATGGGTGCCCGCCATCCTCTCAAGCGCGCATCAGCGCTCCCCCGGGGATGGCATGGCTTGTAGCAGAGCGATGGCGGCGGCGTAAGGGGTCAGCGCAGGATCTTGTCGGCCAGGATCCACGCCCAGACGAGCAGCGTGGTCGCCCCGCCCGCCACGGTCCAGCGGACGGCGCGGCCAAGGAGCAGCGTCTGGCCGTCGATCGAGCGGACATAGGCGGCGAGCATCCGCTGTCGCAGCGCCTCTCCCTCCAGCCCGTCGCCGTCCACTTCCTCGCCGATCAGGACCGCGCGCAGGACAAAGACGCTGGAGATGACGAGCGGCAGGATGCCGATCAGCGAGACGATGGTTTCGACCGGCTGGCTGGCCGCATCCAGGCTGAGCGGTGCGCCGGGCGAGGCGCTGACCGGATGGGTGCCGATGGTGATCATCAGCGCGTTGAAGGCGAGCATGGCGCCCAATCGCACCGACAGGTCGAGGTCGCGGCCCTCAAGATAGCGCAAATCCGCCTGAAACCCGTCGGCGCAATCCTCCTCCCGCATCGACTGGAAGGCGCGGAGGGGCGTGCGGATGCTGGTCGGGCGACGGGCCATGCCGCCCGATTAGCAAGCCGGGATCAGAAGGTATAGGTGAGGCCGAGGCCGGCGATCCACTGATCCGCCTTGCCCGCCTCTGCAACGATGGGCGAGCGTTTGAAATCGCCCAGCATCTGATAGCGGCCGACCACGCCGACCAGGCTGAGCCCTCCAGTCAGGTCGCCGGTCAGCGACTGGACGGCAAGCGCGTTGACGCCCCAGCGTTTCCAGCCCGAACCCGACTGGCTGTAGGGGGACAGGCCGCTGGCGGCGGCACCCGCCTGGCTGATGTCGAAATAATAGTCGCCATAGCCCTTGCCCACATAATCGGCGAGGACGGAGATGCCGACAAAGTTCTTGGTCGACAATGGCGTGCCATATTCGATGGTCGGGGTAACGATGTAGCTGCCATGCGAGCCGGCGACATCGGTGGCGACCGAGACGCGGGCGGAAAGGATGTCATAATCCGACGTGATGACGCCCGTTTTCGTGACGCCGACCCATCCGCCGAGTTCCACCGCGGTCTTGAGCTTGCCCAGCGCCTCGACCTGCGGATCCTTGATCAGCGTGGTGCGGTCAAGCCGCAGGCCGAGCGTCGGCCCGGCGCCGATATCGATACCGTTCGGATTGCCCTGATCCCGGATGGCGTCGACGAACAGCATCGGTCCGCGCGAGAAGAACGAGAATCGCGACACCTGACCCCGCAGCACGAATTCGGGGATGACGATGTTTTCGTCCGACCCTTCATAGCTGGGGACGGTGATGATGCCCGTACCGATCGACAGGGTGTCGCGATTCGGATCGAGGTCGGATCCGCCCGCGCCGCCTTCCTGAGCAAGAGCGGGGGCAGCGGACAGGATCAGCGCGCACAGCGCACCGGACAGGGCGACCTTCATGACGGGAAAAGACTCCAACGGTTTCAGGCGCGTAACGCCCCGCACTGCACCATGGTTCCGCGCGACGCGTCAGAACATGTAACGGATGCGGATATCCTGTTCGTTGCGGGTGCCCGTCGCCAGTTCGAACTGAGCCGAGGAAAAGCGCGGCGGGCCGAACCGGATGGCGGGATTGCGCGAAAAGCCGAACCCTTCGCGCGGGATGCCGGCAAAGGTATCCAGTTTCGCATTGCCGTTTTCATCGTGGATGACCGACAGCGCATAGCGGCCGCCCGACAGGCCGTCGAACCGCACCGAGCGTTCGGAGGCCGCGACGCTGCGCGTCACCGCATTCTTGTCATCAAGGCAGCCGGGAAAATTGTCAGGATCGGCGGTCAGGCACAGGCGCAGCATCCCCTTTTCCGAGCGGAGCTTGCCGATTTCCACGTCCAGACGGCCCACGGGCGATGCGCCGGGCAAGAGGCTGACCAAAATCAGCGCCGCCCCCGCGCGGCGTGCCAGCCGGTGTCCAAATCCGGCTTCAGCCCATTCCCGTCCCAATTGCGCCCCCATCATTCCCAGACGCCGCCATCCCCCGACGCGGTGTCCGCTGTTTGAACTCACCCAGGCCGTGATCCGTGCCACAGAGCCGGTCCCAGAACCTGAAGTATAATCCGTAATTGCAACCATATCGTTCATGATGCCGCTGGTGATGTGAAGCCGTGATCAGCCACTTCCCCAATGGCCCATCCCAGATGAACCGGGGGAAAACCTCCCAGCCCATGTGATTGGTGACGCCCATAACGGTCATGATCGACAGCACAAGCGCCAGCGCGCCGACATGGATCGGAATTGCGAAGACCAGTGCCGGAATCACGATGGCCCCGGTCAGCGCCTCAACGGGATGAAAAGCCATTGCGGCCCAGGCAGTTGGCGGGCGGCTTTGATGATGGACGGCATGGGCGATGCGGAACCATTTCGGCTGGTGCATCCAGCGATGGGTCCAGTAGAACCAGGTGTCGTGCGCGAACAGATAGGCAAGCACGCTGACCGGCAGATACCAGAGCGGGTAATCGGCCACGTCCGTGTAAATCCGCGTCCAGCCGCGATTTTGCCAGCCCCAGGCGACGATGCCCGCCGGCACGCCGTATATGGCGGCCGAGGCCAGCGACCATTTGATTTCCTTGACGATCTGTTTGTCGAGGCCGGCGTAAAGACCGGGAAATTTGAGCCGCGTCGCCAGCGCAAATCCGCCGGACGCGGCCAGATAGCGCAGCCCGACAATGACCGTCATGGCAAGCGCGGACAGAAAGATGGCGAGCGCAATCGACATTGCACGGTAGCATAGCGCCGCAACCAGCGCGATGCCATGCCCATCTGATGCGATAACCAGCCGCTATGACGGTCGTTGCAAATGACAGGGGATTGTTCCCCCATCCCCGAACAACCTGATCCAGACCAAATGCCGCAATAATGAATTAAAAATAAAGGATAATGCACGGGAAGGTTCGATCGGAAATCGACGGATGAACAACGATACGCAATCTGCGATTCACGTAATAGGCTGTCGAACGGTTCTTTAACCGGCTTTTTGCATCATGACCGCACCATCATGAGGAACGGCCATGTTCAACGTTCTGGAGTGTATTGGCGTACAGCATGACCAGCGGCTGGTGGCCGTTGCGGCGGGCATCTGGATCATCGGCAGCATCACGTTGTTCCTGTTGCTGCGTCGTTCGGCGGAATGCGTCGAGCGGCGGCGGCGGCAATGGGTCGCGGTTGCCGCACTGGCAGCGGGGGTCGGCATCTGGGCGACGCATTTCGTCGCCATGCTAGCCTATCGCGGCATCGTGCCCGTGGGCTATAATGTGGGCATCACCGCGCTGTCGGTGGGGGTTGCCGTCGCATTCTTCTGGACCGCGCTTAGCGTACTGGGCCGACGGCCGACCGGCGGGCGGTCATTCATGGCCGGACTGATGGCGACACTGGGCGTCGCGGCGATGCACTTTACCGGCATGGCGGCGATCATTGCACCGGTCCGCATCGCCTATGACCCCGTGCCGATCGCGGTGGCCGCCCTGGTCGGGACGGCGGCGTTTTCCGCATCCTTCATCGCCTTTGCCCGGATGAGAGGCTGGTGGCGGATCACAGTGCCGGCGGCGGGCGCGATCCTGGCCGTCGTCGCGCTGCATTTCACCGCCATGTCGGCGACCGTCATGTCCCATGACCCGGCAAGGGGACACATCGTCGCGCCGCAGGATGTCGCATGGCTGGTCCCCGCCATCGTGGCGGCGACGCTGGGCCTGATCCTGATGGTCCTGGCCGGTGCGCTGGTCGACCGGTTGCTGACCGACATGCATGGCCTGACCGAGGCGAGCCTGGAGGGGCTGGCCATCGTGTCGCGCGGGCGGATCGTCGAGGTGAACCGCAGGCTGGCCCAGATGATGGGCGACAGCCCGCGGGCGATGATCGGCACCGCGCCCGACCACTGGCTGGAGGCGGCGGACGGCCATCCGATCACCGCCGAACGCGCGGCCAGTTTCGAGGGGCGGGCGCTGACCGCGCAGCACCCCGACGAGGTGCTGGAAATCGCGGTGCACGGCATCGAATATCGCGGGCGGCCGTGCCAGGTGTTCGCGGTACGCGACCTGACCGAGCGCAAGCGGTCGCAGCGTCAGATCGAGCATATGGCATCGCATGATTCGCTGACCGGACTGCCCAACCGCGCGCATCTGGAGCGGGTGCTGGACGAACGGATCGCGCGGGGCGAGGGCGGCTTTGCGCTGCTGGCGCTGGACCTGGACCGGTTCAAGGCGGTGAACGACGTGTTCGGCCATGCGGCAGGGGACGAGGTGCTGCGCCGGGTGGCGGCGATCCTGCGCGATTGTGCGCGCGACGGCGACCTGATCGCGCGGATCGGCGGCGACGAATTCGTGATGCTGCAGGCCGATACCGAGCGCGAGGCGGATGCCCATGTGCTGGCCCGCCGGGTGCTGAAACGGTTTGCGTCCGACATGGACCCGGCGCGCGATCCGATGGCGGTGGGGGTCAGCATCGGCGTGGCGATGTTCCCCGGCGACGGCGACGCGGCCGAAAGCCTGCGCAACAATGCCGATGTCGCGCTGTACCACGCCAAGGAGGGCGGGCGCGGACGCGTGTGCTTTTTCAACGGCGAGATGGACAAGATGGTGCGCGAGCGCCGCCAGCTTGAGCACGACCTGCGCCAGGCGATGGTGCAGCATCAGTTCCGGCTGGCGTTCCAGCCGCTGGTATCGACCACGCGCGGGCTGGTGATGGGGTATGAGGCGCTGATCCGGTGGGACCACCCCGAACGCGGCGAGGTGCCGCCCGAAACCTTTATCCCCGTGGCCGAGGAAATCGGCGCGATCGTGCCGATCGGCGAATGGGTGCTGCGCGAGGCGTGCCGACAGGCCGCGACCTGGGAACAGGACCTGACCATCGCGGTCAATGTGTCGCCCGTGCAGTTTCAGCTGGCCAACCTGGCCGGGGTGGTGCGCGATGCCGTGTTCCAGGCCGGGCTGGACCCCAAGCGGCTGGAGCTGGAGGTGACGGAAAGCGCGCTGCTGCGCAACCGGGCGACGACGCTGGCCACGCTGCACGAGATCAAGGCGATGGGCGTGCGGATCGCGATGGACGATTTCGGCACCGGCTATTCGTCGCTGAGCAACCTGCAGAGCTTTCCGTTCGACAAGATCAAGATCGACCGGAGTTTCGTGTCCAGCGTCACCGACGACGATGCCGCGCGGTCGATCGTGCGGGCGATCGTCGGCCTGGGCCGCAGCCTCAATCTGCCCGTCGTGGCGGAAGGCGTGGAGACCGAGGCGCAGCGCCGGATGGTGATGGAGGAAGGCTGCCCACAGGCGCAGGGGTTCCTGTATGGCGAGCCGACCAGCGTGCCCGGCGCACGGATGCCGCAACTGCGCGTGGTGAGTTGAAGGGGGCCGCTCGCGTCCCCGTGTCCGCCCTAGTTCCCCATGCCTGCGAAGGGGTTCTGGCCGGCCTCCAGCATCATCGCGGCGAGCGCGCCGAGGTCGAGGCGGGCGACGAGGGCCATCAGGCCGCCGGCGACCTGGGGGTCGGACAGGCGTTCCTGCAGCGCAAGCTGGGCGATGCGGGAAAAGCCCTGTTGCAGCGCGGCCTGACCGCCGGTGCGGACGGCGGCGGTCATTTCCGCCTTGCAATCGGTGAAGGCGAGCCGGTTGAACACGACCGCTGCCGCCTGGGTCGCGGCCTCGCGCCGGGCGGGCGTCACCTGCGCCAGATCGGCAAGATCGGGGCTGAGCGAGGCGACGGCGAAGGTCCAGCGGACCATGGCGGTGCGATCCGCCCGCGTCGTTTTTGCCGACAGGCAGCGGTCGAGCGCCGCTGCCTGCTGCCCCTGCGCGGCGGCAGGGGTGGCTGATGCCAGCGCCAGCGCCGCCCCGATGGCGCCCGCTATCGTTACGCCTTTGCCGATGCGATCCATGCGTTCACCTGTTCTTCCAGCACATCCAGCGGCACGGCGCCGCCGGACAGGATCACTTCATGGAAGTCCCGGATGTCGAATTTGGGGCCGAGCTGGGTTTCCGCTTTCTTGCGCAGCTCGGCGATCTTGAGCTGGCCGATCATGTAGCTGGTCGCCTGACCCGGATTGTTGATGTAGCGGTTCACCTCGCGCTCGACATCGCCCTTTGAGATGGAGCTGTTGTCGAGGAAATATTGAACCGCCTGTTCGCGGGTCCAGCGTTTGGAATGAAGGCCCGTGTCAGTGACCAGGCGGATGGCGCGCCACATCTGAAGCGAGAGCATCCCGAATTCGGAATAGGGGTCGGTATAGCCGCCCATCTCCTTGCCCAGCCGTTCGGTGTAGAGGCCCCAGCCTTCGGAATAGGCGGAATAGCCGCCGAACAGGCGGAAACGGGGCAGGCCGGCAAGCTCCTGCTGCCGGGCGATCTGGAAGTGATGGCCCGGCGCGCCTTCATGGACGGAAATCCCCTCCATCTGGATCTTCTGCGTCTGGGTCATGTCGACCAGGTTGACGTAATAGATGCCGGGGCGCGAACCGTCCGGGGCAGGGCGGTTGTAAAAGGCGGTCGAGGCCGTCCCCTCGCGCCATTTTTCCACCGCACGCACCTCCAGCGCCGCCTTGGGCAGGGTGCGGAAATATTCCGGCGCCTTGGCCATCATCCGCGCGATGACGGCGCGGGCGTCGGCCAGATACTGGTCACGGCCGGCCTGATCGTTCGAATAGCGGAACTTGGGATCGGTGCGGATATATTCGAAAAACGCCTTGAGATCGCCGGTAAAGCCGACGCGGGTCTTGATCGCCTCCATCTCCTTGCGGATCGCGGCGACCTGATCGAGGCCGATCTGGTGGATCTGATCCGCCGTCAGGTCAGTGGTGGTGTAGGCGGACAGGCGCGCGTCATAATAGGCCGCGCCGTTGGGCAGGCTCCACGCGCCGTTATTGCCGGTCGCCTTGGGCTCGATTTCGTCGAGCACCGCGAACAGCGTGTCGAAACCGCGCTTGAACGGGCCGGTCAGTGCGGCGGACGCATCGGCGATCAGCTTGTCCTTTTCCCCCTGAGGGATGGACAGTGCCGTCACCTTCTTGCGGAAATCGGCCAGCACGGTGCTGTCCTCTCCGCTGGCGAAGGGCGCGCCGACCAGCACCTTTTGCGCATCGGCGCGGGCGGGGGCGAACACCATCTGCGGCGGCACGATGCCCTTTGCCGCCTGATCCCGCATTTCGGCCGCAACCTCGCGCATCACGCGATCGGTCTCCGCAATGCGGGCGATATAGGCGCGGGCGTCAGCGGCGGTGTCGATGCGGTGGTTGTTGATCAGGAACACCGGGATCTGGCCCGCGGGCGAGCCATTGGTGCTGACCGGAAAACCATAGTCGCGGAACTGATATTGCCGCCGCTGATTTTCGACCGACTTTTCATACAGGCGATAGGACAGGCGGCCCTGCGGCGACAGCTTTGCCGGGTCGAACTGGGCGCGCATCGCGGCCAGCGTTTCTTCGGCCAGCTTCATCCGCTTTTCGCCATCGGCGGGGGTGTAATCGTCGAGCTTGTCGTAATTGGTCTTGAGGCCGAGCGCGGTCTGCGTTTCCGGGCTGAGCGCCACGCCCTTGTCGAACGCGGCGTCGAGGAAGGCGGTCAGGCGCGCATCCTCTGCCTGGGCCGTCGCCTGGGCGGCCGGTTCGGCGGGCGCAGCGGCCAGCATCAGCGGAGCGGCGGAAATCATCAGGAGCGGCAACAGCTTGCGCGACATCAGGCAGCCCTTTTTGCATCGGGGTTTCGGGATGGGCGCGAAGCTGGCCGATTGTGGCGCGCGGGGCAAGGGGGTGTATGCGTCCGCTAGGTCACTTCCGGCTGCAGGTCAGTCATCCTCATCCTCGAAGCCGACGAGATCGAGGGCGCGGGCCTTGATCTGATGCGTCTGGCACCAGTGGACGAGGGCATCCTCCCGCCCGTGCGTGACCCAGACTTCTCGCGGGGCGACATCGCGGATGGTGGTGGTGAGTTCGTCCCAGTCGGCATGATCGGACAGGATGATCGGAAGTTCCACGTTGCGCTGGCGCGCGCGCTGGCGCACCCGCATCCAGCCCGATGCCATGGCGGTCAGCGGATCGGGCAGGCGGCGGGACCAGCGGTCGTTGAGCGCCGAGGGCGGAGCAAGCACGATGCGGCCGGCAAGATCGGCCTTGCTCGCATCGCTGGCCGGGCGCAGTTCACCAAGGTCGACGCCGTGCGCGACATACAGGTCGCACAATCGCTGCAGCGCGCCGTGCAGATACAGCGGATCGTCGAACCCCGCATCGCGCAGTTCGCGGATCACCCGCTGCGCCTTGCCCAGCGCATAGGCGCCGACCAGCACGCAGCGCGTCGGATCGGCGCGGACGGCGGCGATCAGCTTGGCGACCTCTGACGGGGTGTCGGGATGAACGAAGACGGGCAGGCCGAACGTCGCCTCTGTCACGAACACGTCGCAGGGGACGACTTCGAAGGGCGCGCAGGTGGGATCGGGACGGCGTTTATAGTCGCCGGTGACGACGACGCGCTCGCCCCGATGCTCCAGCACGATCTGGGCCGAGCCGAGGACATGGCCGGCGGGGACGAAGCGGATATCCACCTCCCCCAGCCGCACGGTGTCGCCATAGCCGACGGGATGGCCCGATTGTTCGCCATAGCGCACACCCATAATGGCGAGGGTTTCGGGCGTCGCCCAGACCGCGCCATGCCCGCCGCGCGCATGATCGGCATGGCCGTGCGTGACGAGCGCGCGGGATTTCGGCTGGCTGGGGTCAATCCACGCATCGGCGGCGGGGACGTAAATCCCCTCCGGTCGCGGGTCTATCCAGTCGCCGAGCCTTGCCATGCGCGGGATATGGGGCGGGGGGACGGGTGGGGGAAGGGATGCGTCCTTCGACAGGCTCAGGACGAGCGGGGTTTCTGGTTGGGGCCAGGTTCGCTCATGCTGAGCCTGTCGAAATATTGTGCCCGCAGCCAGCAATTGGGCAACGTCCTTCGACAGGCTCAGGACGAGGGAGGGTGCGGGACGCTGGGCGGGGGAAGGGTGGAAGGAAGAACACCCTCACCCTTCCCGCCGCTTCGCGGCGGGCCCCTTCCCTCTCCCGCATGCGGGAGAGGGAGGGAGGCGCGTCAGCGCCGGAAGGGTGAGGGCTTCTTCTTACAGCCCGCACGGGTGAGCGCGGGGGGCTAGGCGCAGGCGGGGGGTGTGCCCCATATGGGGCGGGTGAGCGACCTTTCCCCCATCCTGACCGACTGGTTCGCATCGCGGGGATGGGGGGTGCGGGACCATCAGTTGCGGATGCTGGCATCGGCGCGGGCGGGGCGGCACGCGCTGCTGGTCGCGCCGACGGGGGCGGGCAAGACCATGGCCGGGTTTCTGCCGGTGCTGGACGACCTGATCCGTGCGCCCGCCGAGGGGCTGCATACCCTGTATATCAGCCCGCTAAAGGCGCTGGCGGTGGATGTGCGGCGCAATCTGCTGGCGCCGATCGAGGACATGGCCCTGCCGATCCGGGTGGAGACGCGGACCGGCGATACGCCCAGCGACCGCAAGGCGCGGCAGCGGGCGCGGCCGCCGCAGATATTGCTGACCACGCCGGAATCGCTGAGTTTGCTGATCAGCTATCCCGACAGTTTCGAATTGCTGGCGGGCCTGAAGACCATTATCGTCGATGAGGTTCATGCGTTCGCCACCGGCAAGCGGGGTGACCTGTTGTCGCTGGCGATGAGCCGATTGCAGGCGATCGCGCCCGCAGCGCGGCGGGTGGCGCTGTCCGCCACGGTCGCCGATCCGGACGGGTATCGCGCCTGGCTGGCCCCGGATGGCGATATCGATGCGGTCGATCTGGTCGCCGGGGTCGAGGGGGCGGAGCCGGATATCGCCATCCTGTTGCCCGAGGGGCGCGTGCCCTGGTCCGGCCATTCGGGGCGATATGCCGCGCCGCAGGTGATGGCGGAGATCGAGACGCACGAGACGAGTATCGTGTTCTGCAACACTCGCGGTCTGGCCGAGCTGATCTTTCAGGAGTTGTGGAAGGTCAACGAGCTGAAGCTGCCAATCGGGGTGCATCACGGCAGCCTGTCGATCGAGGCGCGGCGCCGGGTGGAGGAGGCGATGGCGCGCGGCGAACTGCGCGCGCTGGTCGCCACGGCCAGCCTGGACCTGGGCGTGGATTGGGGCAATGTCGATTGCGTCATTCAGATGGGCGCGCCCAAGGGTTCATCGCGCCTGCTCCAGCGGATCGGGCGGGCCAATCACCGGCTGGACGAGCCGAGCGAGGCGGTGCTGGTGCCGGGCAACCGGTTCGAATATCTGGAAGCGCGCGCGGCGCTGGACGCGGTGCGCGACGGCGAGCTGGACCCTGATATCTTTCGCCCCGGCGGGCTGGACGTGCTGGCCCAGCACCTGATGGCGTGCGCGTGCGCCGCGCCGTTCGATGCTGCGGCCATGCTGCGCGAGGTGCAGTCGGCGCTGCCATACTCCGGGCTGGATGCAGCGACGTTCGACCGGGTGCTGGGGTTCATCGCCGATGGCGGCTATTCCCTGCGCGCCTACGACCGGTTCAAGCGGCTGATCCTTGACAAGTCCCTGGGGGACAGGGACGGCCTGTGGCGGGTCAGCCATCCGCAGTTCGTGGCGCAGCACCGGTTGAATGCCGGGATCATCGTCGATGCCCCCGTGCTGGACGTGCGGTTCAAGAACGGGCGCAAGCTGGGCACGGTGGAGGAGTATTTCGCCGCGTCGCTCAGCCCAGGCGACACGTTCTTCTTTGCGGGCATCAGCCTGGAGGTGGAGCGGATGGACGCCGCCGAGCTGATCGTGCGGGCGACCAGCCGGCCGGCGCGCATCCCCACCTATGTCGGCGCGCGGATGCCGCTGTCCACGAACCTCGCCAACCGGGTCCGCCATTTCCTGCACGAGCCGGAGGAATGGGCGCGCTTTCCCGCCGATGTGCGCGAATGGCTGGAGATGCAGCAG
This sequence comes from Sphingomonas eleionomae, assembly GCF_049889035.1. Lineage (NCBI taxonomy): Bacteria > Pseudomonadati > Pseudomonadota > Alphaproteobacteria > Sphingomonadales > Sphingomonadaceae > Sphingomonas > Sphingomonas eleionomae. The sequence goes on from NZ_JBLTWP010000003.1 coordinate 169,358, forward strand.
CGGCGCTCGCGCCTGCCGGAACCGGGCGAATTGCTGGTCGAAACCTTTCCGCGCGAGGGGCGGCATTACATGGTCGCCTATAGCTTTGAAGGGTGGAACGCGCATCAGTCGCTGGGGATGCTGATCACCCGGCGGATGGAGGCACAGGGGCTGAAGCCGCTGGGGTTCGTGTCCAACGACTATGCGCTGGCGTGCTATGGGCTGGAGCCGATCACGGACCCGGCGGCGCTGTTTTCGCGCGACATCCTGGAGGAGGAGTTTGTCGACTGGGTGCAGGGATCCTCGCTGCTGAAGCGCGCGTTCCGCGAAGTCGCGGTGATCGGCGGGCTGGTCGAGCGGCAATTGCCGGGCAAGCGCAAGACCGGGCGGCAGGTGACGTTTTCCACCGACCTGATCTACGACGTGCTGCGCCGGTACGAGCCGGGGCACCTGCTGCTGCAGGCGGCATGGGCGGATGCGCGGGCGCGGATGACGGATGTCGGGCGGCTGGCCGACCTGCTCGACCGGGCGGCGGGCACGATGCTGCACGTCGAGCTGGACCGGATCAGCCCGCTGGCCGTGCCGGTCATCGTCCTGATCGGGCGGGAGAGCGTGGCGCAGGGATCGGTGGACGACGAATTGCTGATCGAGGCAGAGGCGCTGGCGGCCGAGGCGATGACATAAGGCGCGGGCGCGGCGGCGGTCATTGACCGGGCAGGCCCCATGGCCCTAAGCGGCGCGGGACATTTTCTGCCGTTCGCGAATGGACCCCAGCCTTGGCACAGCCGCTCAGTTTCCAGCGCATGATCCTGACGCTCCACGATTACTGGAGCCGTCACGGATGCCTGATCCTGCAACCCTATGACATGCGCATGGGGGCAGGCACGTTTCACACCGCAACGACGCTGCGCGCGCTGGGGCCGGAGCCGTGGAACGCCGCGTTCGTCCAGCCGTGCCGCCGCCCGACCGATGGCCGCTATGGCGAAAACCCCAACCGGTTGCAGCACTATTACCAGTATCAGGTGATCCTGAAGCCCAGCCCCGAAAACCTGCAGGAACTGTATCTGGGTTCGCTGGCCGAAATCGGCATCGACCCGCTCAAGCACGATATCCGGTTCGTCGAGGATGACTGGGAAAGCCCGACACTGGGCGCATGGGGCCTGGGCTGGGAAGTGTGGTGCGACGGGATGGAGGTGACGCAGTTCACCTATTTCCAGCAGATGGGCGGGTTCGACTGCAAGCCGGTGGCGGGCGAGCTGACCTATGGCCTCGAACGGCTGGCCATGTACATCCAGAATGTCGACAGCGTGTACGACCTGGCGTTCAACGATGCGGGCGTGACGTACGGCGAGGTGTTCCTGGAAAACGAGCGCCAGATGTCGAAATATAATTTCGAGGTGGCGGATACCGAAACGCTGTTCGAAGGATTTCGCAAGGCAGTGGCCGAGTGCGAAAACTGCCTGACCCACAATGTGCCCATCGCGGCGTATGAACAGGCGATCGAGGCGAGCCACCTGTTCAACCTGTTGCAGGCGCGCGGCGTCATCAGCGTGGCCGAACGGCAGGCCTATATCGGCCGGGTCCGCGATCTGGCCAAGGGTAGCTGCGAGGCGCACATCAAGCACATGACGCCAGACTGGCAGGCGAAGTTTCCGGAGTGGACGCTGTGACCGATTTTCTGCTGGAGCTGCGGTCGGAGGAAATCCCGGCGCGGATGCAGGATCGCGCGCGGGCCGATCTGGAAAAGCTGTTCGTCGCCGAGCTGGAGAAGGCGGGGCTGAAGGCCGGGGGCATCGTCACCTATGCCACGCCGCGCCGGCTGACCCTGATCGCGCGGGACTTGCCGGAGGCGACGGCCGCGGTGAGCGAGGAGCTGAAAGGTCCGCCCGCCGATGCGCCTGATGCTGCGGTCGAGGGGTTTCTGCGCAAGGCGGGGCTGACCCGCGACGCGCTGGAAACGCGGGACGTGAAGGGGCGGGCGACGCTGTTCGCGGTGATCGAGCGGGCGGGGCGGCCGACGGCGGACCTGCTGGCCGAGGCGATCCCGGCGATCGTGCGCGCGTTCCCCTGGCCCAAGTCGATGCGCTGGGGCGCGGCGTCGATTTCGACCGAGAGCCTGCGCTGGGTTCGGCCGTTGCAGGGCATCGTCGCGCTGTTCGGGGATGCCGTGGTCGACTGCGAAGTGGCGGGCATCCGGTCGGGGCGGGACACGGTGGGGCACCGGTTTCATTCGAGCGGCGCCATCACCATCGGTTCGGCTGAGGATTATGCGGACACGCTGCGCGCCGCCCATGTCATCGTGGATCAGGACGAGCGCCGCGCGATGATCCGCGGCCGCGCCGCGGAACTGGCGGCGGAGGCTGGCCTGACCCTGATCGAGGACGAGGGGCTGGTCGCGGAAAATGCGGGCCTGACCGAATGGCCGGTTCCGCTGATCGGCCGGTTCGATCCGGCGTTCCTAGAGGTGCCGCCAGAGGTCATCCAGCTAACCGCACGGGTTAATCAAAAGTATTTCGTTTGTGCCAATGCGGATGGAAAGCTGGCCAATGCGTTCGTGTGCACCGCGAACATCGCGGCGAGCGACGGCGGGGCCAAGATCGTCGAGGGCAACCAGAAGGTGCTGGCCGCGCGATTGAGCGACGCGCGCTTCTTCTATGACACCGACCTGAAGGTGCCGCTGGAGGCGCAGGCCGAAAAGCTGAGCAAGATCGTGTTCCACGAAAAGCTGGGCACGGTGGCCGACAAGGTCGAGCGCGTGGCGAAGCTGGCCCGCTGGCTGTGCAAGGAGGGGATTGTAAAGCCCTCTCCCCTTCAGGGGAGAGGGTTGGGAGAGGGGGATGCCTCGCAGAGCGCATCGCCTGCAACTCAGCCCCTCTCCCCGGCCCTCTCCCCTGAAGGGGAGAGGGAGAAGCTCGCCGACCTTGCCGAACGGGCGGCGCGGCTGTGCAAGGCGGACCTGGTGACCGGGATGGTCGGCGAGTTTCCGGAATTGCAGGGCCTGATGGGTGGCTATTATGCCGCCGCGCAGGACGAACATCCCGCCGTCGCGGCGGCGATCCGCGATCATTACAAGCCGGTCGGGCAAGGGGACGAGGTGCCCACCGATCCGGTGACGGTGGCGGTGTCACTGGCGGACAAGCTGGATACGATTGCGGGCTTTTTCCTGATTGATCAGCGGCCGACGGGATCAAAGGACCCTTTCGCGCTTCGACGCGCAGCGCTTGGCATTATTGAGTTAGTGTTGGCGAACCGTCTGAAGATGGAAACCATGTACTTTTTCGCATGGGCGATCGGACACTACGCACGCCAGTTCGAAACGCGTCCCGAATATCAAGGCGAATGGCAGGACGGTCTTGGTAACCTCATCAATACTGATTTGTATGCCGCGGTTGTCAGTTTCATTTTTGATCGCTTGAAAGTGCAGCAACGCGCGCATGGCGTGAAGCACGACCTGATCGATGCAGTTTTTGAGCTTGGTGACGATCAGCCGCTCCGCCTGCTCGCCCGCGTCCATGCGCTGCAGGCGTTCATGGGGACCGAGGATGGCGCGAACCTGCTGGCCGGATACAAGCGGGCGGCGAACATCCTGAAGAGGGAGGGGTGGGGCGGCAACACCCCAACCCGTCACCCCGGCCAGGAGCCGGGGGCCAGCGTATCCAATGGTGGCCAAGGCAGCCTTGCCCCGGATCAAGTCCGGGGCGACGATGGGGGTGTGGCGGGCGTGTCGCCCGGAACCGCCCCTCTCCCAACCCTCTCCCCTGAAGGAGACAGGGCTTTGGTGCCCGCCGAAGGCGCGCTGGTCGCGGCGCTGGATGCGGCCGAGCCGCTGGCGTCGGCGGCGGTGGCGGAGGAGCGGTTTGGCGACGCGATGGCGGCGCTGGCCAGCCTGCGCGCGCCGATCGATGCGTTCTTCACCGACGTGATCGTCAACGATCCCGATCCGGCGATCCGCGCGGCGCGGCTGGCACTGCTGGCGCGGATGCGGGATGCGGTCCACGCCGTCGCGGACTTCAGCCGGATCGAGGGATAGCGATATCATTGGTCGTCGTGTCCCGCTGCGACGCAACAAAATCATTGCATACGAATGCAAGCTCTGGTGAAGGGGCGTGAAAGCGACGATGGAACACAGCGGCGCAACCGCGCGGTGCCGACCAGTACAAGGGGCAGGAACAAGCAGATGACCCAATATGTGTATCGCTTTGGCGGCGGCGTGTCGGATGGCGGCAAGGGGGACAAGAACCTGCTGGGCGGCAAGGGTGCGAACCTGGCCGAAATGGCGTCGATCGGCCTGCCTGTTCCGCCGGGCTTTACCATCGGCACGCCGATGTGCGCGGTCTATTACGACAATGGCGAGCAGTTTCCCGACAGCGTGAAGGCCGAGGTCAAGGGCGGCATCGCGCATATCGAGGGGGTGACGGGCAAGACGTTCGGCAATCCGGCCGATCCGCTGCTGGTATCCGTCCGTTCGGGCGCGCGTGTGTCGATGCCGGGCATGATGGACACGGTGCTGAACCTGGGCCTGAATGACGAGACGGTCGAGGGGCTGGCGGCGACGAGCGGCGACGAACGCTTTGCCTGGGACAGCTATCGCCGGTTCATCCAGATGTATTCCGACGTGGTGCTGGGCCTGGACCATGGCCGGTTCGAGGAAGCATTGGAGATCGCCAAGGAGGACAACGGATTCTACCTGGACACCGACCTGTCGGCAGCGGACTGGAAGAAACTGGTCGCCGAATACAAGGCGCTGGTCGAGGAAATGTGGGGCAAGCCGTTCCCGCAGGACGTGCACGACCAGTTATGGGGCGCGATCGGCGCGGTGTTCGGATCGTGGCAGTCGGAACGGGCCAAGGTCTATCGCCGCCTGAACGACATTCCCGGCGACTGGGGCACGGCCGTCAACGTGCAGGCGATGGTGTTCGGCAACATGGGCGATACGTCGGCCACGGGCGTTGCGTTCACGCGCGATCCGTCGACGGGGCACAATGCCTATTATGGCGAATTCCTGATCAACGCGCAGGGCGAGGATGTGGTCGCGGGCATCCGCACGCCGCAATATCTGACCAAGGCAGCGCGCGAGGGCGCGGGGGCCAAGCCGCTGTCGATGGAAGAGGCGATGCCGGAAACCTATGCCGAGCTGGCATCGGTATTCGACCTGCTGGAACGGCATTACCGCGACATGCAGGACATCGAGTTCACCGTGGAGCGCGGCAAGCTGTGGATGCTGCAGACCCGGTCGGGCAAGCGGACGGCCAAGGCGGCGCTGAAGATCGCGGTGGACATGGCCAATGAAGGGCTGATCACCGAGGCGGAGGCGGTGGCGCGCGTCGACCCGTCGGCGCTGGACCAGCTGCTCCACCCGACGCTGGATCCGGCGGCACCGCGCGACGTGCTGACCAAGGGGTTGCCCGCATCGCCCGGCGCGGCGAGCGGCACGGTGGTGTTCGATGCCGACACGGCGGAACGCCATGCGGCGCTGGGCGAGAACGTCATCCTGGTCCGCATCGAGACCAGCCCGGAGGATATTCACGGCATGCACGCGGCGCGCGGCATCCTGACCGCGCGGGGCGGGATGACCAGCCACGCCGCCGTGGTCGCGCGCGGCATGGGCCGGCCGTGCGTGTCGGGCGCGGGCGCGCTGCAGATCGATCCCAAGGCGCGGATGATGCGGGTGGGCGCCGGAGAACATTGCCGCGAGGTGAAGGAAGGCGACACCATCACCATCGACGGCGCGACCGGCGAAGTGATGGCGGGCGAGGTGCCGACGATCCAGCCCGAACTGGCCGGCGATTTTGGCACGTTGATGGTGTGGGCGGACCGGGTTCGCCGGCTGAAGGTGCGGGCGAACGCCGAAACGCCGCTGGATTGCCGCACCGCGCGCGATTTCGGCGCGGAGGGCGTGGGCCTGTGCCGCACCGAGCACATGTTCTTTGACGGCGCGCGGATTACCGCGGTGCGCCAGATGATCCTGGCCGAGGACGAGAAGGGCCGCCGGGCGGCGCTGGACAAGCTGCTCCCCGAACAGCGGGCGGATTTCATCGAGATTTTCGAGGTGATGGCTGGCCTGCCCGTCACCATCCGGCTGCTCGATCCGCCGCTGCACGAGTTTCTGCCGCACGAGGAATCCGAATTTGCCGATGTGGCCGAGGCGGCGGGCGTGGGGATCGAGGCGCTGAAGCGGCGCGCGGCGGAGCTGCACGAGGTGAACCCGATGCTGGGCCATCGCGGGTGCCGGCTGGGCGTTACCTATCCCGAAATCTATGAGATGCAGGCGCGCGCGATTTTCGAGGCGGCACTGGCGGTGGCCGAAAAGTCGGGCGCTGCGCCGATCCCGGAAGTGATGATCCCGCTGGTCGCCACGCGGCGCGAGCTTGAGCTGATGAAGGCGGTGGTCGACCGGGTGGCCGAGGCGGTGTTTGCCGAGGCGGGGGCGCGGGTCGAGTATCTGGTCGGCACGATGATCGAGCTGCCGCGCGCGGCGCTGAAGGCCGGGGAAATCGCCGAGGTGGGCGAGTTTTTCAGCTTTGGCACCAACGACCTGACCCAGACGACGCTGGGCGTCAGCCGCGACGATGCCGCCCGCTTCCTGGGCGTCTATGTCGACAAGGGCATTTATGCGCGCGATCCGTTCGTGTCGCTGGACATCGAAGGGGTCGGCCAGCTGATCGAACTCGCTGCAGAGCGCGGGCGGGCGACCCGGCCCGACGTGAAGCTGGGCATTTGCGGCGAGCATGGCGGCGATCCGGCGAGCATCGCGTTCTGCGAGACGCTGGGCCTGGATTATGTGTCGGCCAGCCCGTACCGCGTGCCGATCGCGCGGCTGGCCGCGGCGCAGGCGGCGCTGAAGCGATGAGCGAGCCGCAGCCCAATGTGACGCGCGGCGGATATGACCGCATCTATGGCCTGCACCCGTTCTTTTTCTGGGCGGCGGTGCTGTTGCTGCAGGTGGCGTTCGTGGCGGTGATCGTGACCGCGCTGGTCGCGACGATCGACTGGACCGAGGATCTGATCTGGCCGGGCGGGCCGGAACTGCTGCCGTTCTGATAATCCTCCCCTGCAAGGGGAGGTGGCGCGCATAGCGCGTCGGAGGGGTGTCGCCCTATCCGTTGGCGTATACCCCTCCGTCAGGCCTTCGGCCTGCCACCTCCCCTTGCAGGGGAGGAGCTTTGCTTAATTGCTGAGCAGCGCGTCGTTGATCGAGCAGGCCGCCGGGCCAAGGATGACGACGAACAGCACCGGTAGGATGAACAGGATCAGCGGGATCGTCATGATCGCGGGCAGGCGCGCGGCCTTTTCCTCGGCGCGCATCATGCGTTCGTTGCGGAATTCGGCCGACAGCACGCGCAGCGCGGAGGCGAGCGGGGTGCCGTATTTCTCGGTCTGGATCATGGTGGTGACCACGCCCTTTACCGCATCCAGATCGATCCGCATGGCCAGGTTTTCGAACGCCTGCCGCCGGTCGGTCAGGAAGCCCAGCTCGATCGCGGTCAGGCTGAATTCCTCGCCCAGTTCGGGATAGGCGCGGCCCAGTTCCTTTGCCACGCGGTGAAAGGCGGCATCGACGGTCAGGCCGGCCTCGGCGCAGATGACCAGCAGGTCGAGCGCATCGGGCAGCCCCTTTCGGATCGCGTCGGACCGTTTCGTGATCTTGTTCTTCAGCCAAATATCCGGCGCCTTGTAAGACCCGATAAAGGTGATGGCGACCAGGCCATAGGCCTTGAGCGGCGACCAGTCGGAAAAGGCCTGCGTGCCATAGACCAGATAGACGGCCGCGCCGCCCAGCACGATCGGCAGCACCAGGCGGCCGAAGATGATGGCGGGTGCCCATTCCTTGGTCCGGATACCGGCCTGAAGCAGGCGGCGCTGCGCGACCTTGACCTGATCGTCCTGCAGCACCTTCAGCCCGGAGAGCAGCGCCTTGATCCGGTCCGCCGTCTCGTGCTTTTGCACCAGCTTGGCGCGGCGCTTGGACGTGGAGGCGGTGATGCCCGCCTTGAGCTGTTCGCGCCGTTCGGTCAGCGCCTTGACCCGCTTGGCCATCGGATCGCGCACCGTGGTGGCGGCATAGATGGCGACCAGAACGGCCACCGCGGCAATGCCCGACAGGAACGTGGCGACAAGATAGATGTCGACGCCCAGGATGGTCGGCGAGGTGTTGGGATCCATCATCGCTGCGCCCTCAAATCTCGAAGCTGACCATCTTGGCCATGATGAAGGCCCCGATGGACATCCAGCACAGGCCGCCAAGGCCGGCGATGATCAACCGTTCGTCGACAAAGAACCGCTGCATGTAATCGCCCGAAATCATGTAGATGAGGCCGAACACGATGAAGGGCAGGGAGCCGACGATATAGGCCGATGCCTTTGATTCCGACGACATCGCCTTGATCTTCAGCTTCATCTGCATCCGCTGGCGCAGCACGGTGGCAAGGTTGGCCAGCGTTTCGGCCAGGTTGCCGCCGGTTTCCCGCTGAATCGCGATGGTGATGACAAAGAACTGGAATTCCGGCGTGCCAAGGCGGTCGGACGTTTCCTGAAGCGCCTGGTCCATCGTCTTGCCGATCTTCATCTTGTCGGCGACGGCGCGAAATTCCTCACCCACCGGGCCGTCCAGCTCCTGACCCACGACGCCGATCGTTTCGGTGATCGGCAGACCGGAGCGCAGGCCGCGAACGAGCAGTTCGATGGCGTCGGGAAACTTGGCGTTGAACTTGGTCACGCGGCGCTTGATGACGAACCCGACCGCGAAATGCGGCAGGCCTGCCCCCACGAACAGGCCGAGGAACAGCGCCAAGAGGATCGGCAGCCCCTGAAGCCAGGCCAGCGCGGTGACGACGACCAGCAGGCCGGCCGTCACCATGCCATATTGGCCGACGGTCCATTTCTTGCCCGTCATCGCCAGGCGCTTGTTCAGCTCTGCCGGACGCGGCAGGAAGCGGCTGACGGCCAGGTCCATGCGCGTCGCGCCGACATTGGCGATCTTGCGCATCTGCGCTTCCATCGCCTTTTCGGGCACGAAGCCGGCATGGCGGGCGCGAAGCCCCGCCACGCGGCGGGAACTGGCCCGTGCCGCCGACGGCCCGCTGAAGGCAAGCGCGACAAGCAGCAGCATGAGCACCAGTCCGGCCCCAAGCACGATGATCGGCATTGCGTCCATGCGTCATTCCCGTCCGTTGCCCAGCCCCGGCGCGCCTGTGCCGGGTCAGGGGGAGTCCGCCGTTCAGGCGGCGGTCTTTTTCTTGCCCTTCAGCGCGACCAGCTTGCCCAGCAGCGAGGTGCCGGTGCCGCCCTTGGCATCCTTTGCCCGTGCCTTGCCCTTGCCCTGTGCCGGCTCTGCTTCGGCACCGGCATCGGTTACGCGGGTGATGTGCGTGGCCAGTTCGACCAGCGGTGCCGCGGTCTTGCCGCCCTTGCCCGCCTCTGCCAGCGACTTGCCCAGCTTGGCGGCGTTGGCGGCCAGTTTCTGATCGAACGGCACGACGAAATCGACCTTGCGCTCGATCGACTGTTCGAAATCCTTGCGGCTGATTTCCAGCTGCGCGGCGGGCTGAACACGGTTGGCGACGATCACCATCTGCGTCTGCGGCGCATTGGATTTGAACCAGGACAGGATGCGGATGGCATCGCGGGCAGCCGCCAGCGTGAATTCCGTCACCACCACCGCCATCTGGACGTCGGTGAGCAGGTGCGGATGCTGGACCAGCATGTTGCGCGGCAGATCGATGACGGTGCATTCGAACGCCGAGCGCATTTCCTCCTGAAGCTGATAAAAGGCGCCGCCATCGGTCAGCATCGGCGTGTTGATCGGCGCTTCGGCCGACAGCACGGCCAGCCGGTCGCTGGCGCGGACCATCGCGCGTTCGATGAACAGGCCGTCGATGCGGCTGGGGTTTTCGATGGCGTCGGTCAGGCCGCGGCCGGGCTCAAGATCCAGCGCCAGCGCACCGGTGCCGAAATGCACGTCGAGATCGAGCATCGCGGTGGTGCGGCCGAGCTTTTCGCTGAGCAGCCATGCCAGCGACGTGGCCATCGTGGATGCGCCGGTGCCGCCGCGCGTACCGATCACCGCCATGCTGCAATGCGGGCGGTCCTCGGTCGGTTCCGCCGTTTTCGGGGCCGACAGGATCGCCTGAGCCGAGGCAAAGGCATCGCGCAGCATATCGGGGTTCAGCGGTTTCAGCAGGTAATCCTGAATGCCGCTGGCCACCAGATCGCGGTACAGGCGCACATCGTTCACCTGACCCGCCGCGATGACGACGGTGCCGGGTTCGCATACTTCGGCAAGCGCGTTGATGTCGTTCAGCGGATCGCCGCTTTCCGACAGGTCGACGAACAGGACGTTGGGGCTGGCGGATACCGACAGCGTCTGGACCGCGTTGCGCAGCCCGCCCTTGTTCACCTTTTCCGGCGGCCAGCCCATTTCGATGGCGACGGGGCGCAGCGCCTCTGCGGTGGTTTCGTCACACACAAAGGCCACGAAGGGATCGCGATTGCCCGCGCGTGCGGGATTCCATGGCGCGTTCATTACTTGCCCCCCGTGGATTCGTTCTTGAGCCCGGCCGCGCCGGTCGATGGCGCCTTGCGATAGGTTTCGATGGCCTTGGCCGCGATTGCCGGATCGGTCGTGCCGCTGCCCGGCTGACCGCGCACCAGATCGGCCGGATTGGCGATCATGGAGGCAAGGTTGCCGTTGATCGCGCAGCCATGGTTCGGATGGGTGTGGCCATCGCCGTTGGTTGCGTCGAAATCGCGGAAATTGGGGCAGTTCGGCACGCTGGCGCTGAACCGGCTGACAACGATCCGCGCCGTGCCGGGCGTGACCGCACCGGTGGTCACCGGCGCGACCGTTTCGACGAACAGGCCATAGCGTTGCGCCTGAGCCGACACCTGGGCGCGCACGCCCGGATCGCCGCTGGGGTCATCCAGCGCCACGCGGTCGCCATAGGCCACCTGAAGCGTGCGCATCCAGCCGTCCAGCCGGTCGATTTCGCCCGATGCCAGTCCCGACGGGCCGGTGGCCACGTCAAAGGCGTAATCCGCGCGGGTCACGACCGGCTGATTGACCGATTCCAGGCCGCGCGTTGCATCGTTGCAGCCCGCAAGCAGCACCAGTGCCGCAATCGCCGCCTGTGTCCGGAATGATGAAGGCTTGAACATGGTAACGATCCCTTCTGGCATCAATTCGCGGCGGTGAAGCCGGGAGCGGCGGAAACCGGGCGACCCTTGGCCGGCTTTGCCGGACCCTGAGCGGGCTGGACGTTGCGCTGCACCGGAAAGGCCGGGGGCAGGCCGGGGCCGGCGGGCAGCGCGGCGTTGGGCGCAGGCGTTGCCAGGGCACCGATGGCCGGTTCGCCGCCGCCCTGTGCCATGGTCGGCACCGGGCGCGGGGCGCCATCGCCGGTCGACAGCTGACCCAGCAGCACGCGGCCCAGATCGGTCGGTGCCTTGATCCCGTCGGTCGGCAGATGAATGTCCGCCATGTTGTTCACCGGTTTCACCAGATACGGCGTGACGATGATGACCAGTTCGGTTTCGTTGCGCTGAAACGCGTTGGACCGGAACAGCGAGCCAAGGATCGGCACATCGCCCAGGCCCGGCGTCTTGGTGATCGCATTGTCATGCTGATTCTGGATCAGGCCGCCGATCATCAGGCTCTGCCCCGAACCCAGTTCGACCGTGGTTTCGGCCCGGCGGGTGGTGAGGGCGGGAATCTGTGTTCCCTGAAGGGTGACGGCGCCGGCGCTAGTCAGCTGCGACACCTCCGGCTTGACGCGCAGGCTGATCCGGCCGTCCGACAGGACCGTCGGGGTATAGGCCAGCGACACGCCATATTGCTTGTATTCCACCGCGACCGCGCCCAGCCCCTGGCTGACCGGGATCGGGATTTCGCCGCCCGCCAGGAACGAGCTGGTTTCGCCCGACATGGCGGTCAGATTGGGATTGGCCAGCGTCGTCACCTGACCATTGCGTTCGCCAAGGTCGAGCGAGCCGAGCAGGTCGAGGCCGAGCAGACGGCCCGCGCCGAACAGGGCAGAGCCGGTTGCCGGACGATTGAGCAGCGTGGCGTTTTCGCCCGCCGTCGCGACGGCCAGCGGGCCGCCCGGCGTATATTGGCTGTAGAAATTATTCCCCTGCGACACGCCGAACTTGAACCCGCCGGTCGAATCGGCCGAGGCGAGGTTCACGCCGACATTCTTGAGGAAACTGCGCTGCACTTCGGCAAAGCGGACCTGCAGGTTCACCTGAAGCGGGGTTGCCGTGCGCAGGCGCGTCAGCACCTGGGTCTGATCGCCGACATACGCCTTTACCAGCCGTTCCGCCTCCGCAATGTCATTGGGATGCTGAACCGTGCCGGTGAGCAGCATGACGCCGTTCATCGCGGTGGCCGTGATCTGCGCATCGGGCATGGTGACCGCCAGCATTTCGGCAACGCTGGTGATGTTGTTGCCCACGCGGATCGTGGCGGAATAGACGACGCGGCCCGCCTTGTTGGTGGCATAGACCGTGGTCTGGCCCGGCGCCTTGCCGAACAGATAGATCTGTGTCGGCGAGCGCACCTGCACATCGGCGACCGCGTCGTTGGCGACGAACAGGTCGGACATGGGCGCAGCCAGCGTGACCATCCGGCCCTGACCGGTCGGCACCTGAACCACGTCCGGCGTGGCGGCCACCGACTGGGCAGCGAGCGGCGCGGCGACAGGCGCGACGATCGTGGCGGCAAGGGCGACGATGCTGACGGCCCCCCGCGCGGCGTTGACGACGTATCCCATTACTTGGTCCCCCCGACCGGAACTTCGGTCACGTTGTTGCCGCGAGCGACACGCACCACCGGCCCCCGCACCACGGCGGGTGCGCCGCCGGGGAAGCTGGACTGGGGAGGCGGGGCCGCAGCAGCGGAACCCCCTTCGGTCGCGGGCTTTCCAGGCACCGAGCTGCGCTGAAAGCGCGACACATCGGCACCGGTGGAAAAGGTTGCCTTGCCCTCGATCGGCCGGCTGGCGGCGCGGGCCAGCATGGCCTTTTCCGCCTTGGGATCGTTGGACTGCGGCACATCGATGTCGCCATTGGCGATCGCTTCCTCAAGCTCGCCCGCATTGTCGGCGATCGAGCGCAGCGACAGCGACAGGGTGCCCAGCGTCTGGGCAACCGCGATCTTTTCGGCGATCGTGGGCGTCGCCTCGACCGTGACCGAGGAATAGGTGTTGACGACGGTATTGCCCTTGTCGTCGGTTTCCTTGTCCGTGCTCTGGTCGGTGGCCAGCACGCGCAGGTTGCGCAGCACGGTTTCCGAAACCTTGAGCGGCGGGCCATCGCCGCCGCCGGGAACCGACTGGGTCAGCACCAGGTCGACCCGGTCGCCCGGAAAGACGAATCCGGCAACCGCGCTTTGTGCCGACACCGGCACGGTGACGGCGCGCATGCCCGGGCCGAGCGCAGCGGCAAGGAAGCCGCGATCGCCCGGCTTGACCAGCGCGCCCTGCGCGATCGGCTGACCCGCCGGAATGGCGAAGCGCACGACCGTGCCCTGCAGCTTGGCAAGGTCGGTTTTCGGACCTTCGACGAAATAGGCACCCTCGACCAGTTCGGCCGGCCAGGGTTGGAACTTCATGGCGGTGGCATCGAGGATCGTGCCGACCGGCAGCGCCTTGGTCGCCACCAGCACCTTTGGCCCGGTGACCGGGGCCGGTTGCGGGGCGACAAGGCCGATGCTGGCCGTCGCCTGGGGCGCGGCCGATCCGAGAATCAGGCTGCGCGCCAGAAATGCAGTGAGCGCCGCGACGATCAGCGCGCCCACCAGAAGCATGATTTTCCGTCCGTCCATGACGCAAGCAGCCTTTCCGATGCCGGTCCGGGATTTTTCCCGGTCCGATCAGTCACCCAAAATGGTAAAAATTTGGTTCACTAAGGATCATCAGGGTCGCCGCAGCGATCGCGACCCCATAGGGAATCTCTGGCCGCCCCTCGCGTTTCAGCCGCCAATGGTCGATCACCATGATCAGCGTGAGCACGCCGCCAAAGATCGACATGAGCACCAGCATCCAGACGAGCGCGCCGACCGGCAGCCAAAGGGCGAGCGCGGCGATCATCTTCACATCGCCGCCGCCCATCATCCCCAGATGAAAGGCGAACCAGAACAGGAAGAGCGTGCCGAAGCCCAGCGCCAGCTGGATCGCCATGTCGGGCCAGGGATCAAGGCCGATCGCAAACCACCACGGCACGGCCAGCAGCGCGACGCCGCCGTTTTTCCAGTTCGCGATCTCGCGCTTTTGCAGATCCTCGATCCCGGCGGAGACCAGGAACAAGAGCAAGATGCCCACCAGAACGAGCGGTGCGTATTCCCCCATAACGCTTCAGCTCTAGACGGGATGGCTTATCAAAACGTAACCAGCGGCCATGGCCCATGCCGCATATGCCCGACGCGCGATCCCCGACGACGCCCGGATCACCCGGTGGTCAGCGCCCGACGGATGGACGCTGCGCTGCTTTGCCTGGCCCCAGCCGGCGGGCAGCACGCCGCGCGGGTCGATCCTGTTTCAGGGCGGGCGGGGCGACATCATCGAAAAATATCTGGAGGCGTTCGGCCATTGGCACAGCCGCGGCTGGACGATCACTGCGTTCGATTGGCGGGGGCAGGGCGGATCGGGGCGGCTGACCCGCGATCCGCAATGCGGGCATATCGACGATTTTGCCCAGTATATCGCCGATTTCCGCGCCTTTCATGCCGAATGGCAGGGCGCGGTGCCGGGTCCGCATATCGTCATCGGCCATTCGATGGGCGGGCACCTGTTGCTGCGCGCGATGCTGGAGGGGGCGGCCCAGCCGGATGCCGCCATCCTGATCGCGCCGATGCTGGGCCTGAAAGGGCCGTTCGGGCCGTGGCTGGGCGAGCGGATCGCGCGGGCGATGTGCCGGATCGGATCGCCCGAACGCCGGGCGTGGAAGGGCAATGAGCGGCCCTTTACCACCGATACCCGCGCCGAATTGCTGACCCACGATCCCGACCGATATGCCGACGAGCTGTGGTGGCAGGCAGCGCAGCCCGAACTGGTGACCGGCCCGCCAAGCTGGCACTGGGTGGCGGAAGCGTTCCGGTCGACCAACGCGATGCGCCATGATCCGCGGGTGGCGGGCATGGCCGTGCCGACGCTGATGCTGGTCGCGGATGCCGATGCGCTGGTCGATCCGCGCACGGCCATTGCCATTGGCGAGCGGATGCCCGATGCGCGCATCGTCCGGTTCGGGGCAGAGGCGGCGCATGAGCTGCTGCGCGAATCGGATGCCGTGCGCAACCGCGCGCTGGCCGAAATCGACCTGTTCCTGGAGGCGCGCGCGCCCGCATGAGTTCCGACCGGTTCTACATCGCCATTGTCGGCGCAGGCATTGCCGGGGCCAGCCTGGCCGCGTTCCTGGCGCCCCATGCCCGCGTCCTGTTGCTGGAGGCGGAGGATCAGCCGGGATATCATGCGACGGGGCGATCCGCCGCCTTCTGGTCCGAAAGCTATGGCGGGCCGGGTATCCAGCCGCTGACCACCGCGTCCGGCCCGTGGCTGGCATCCCCGCCCGAGGCATTTGGCGGCACCAGTTTCCTGAAGGACCGGGGCGAATTGTTCATCGGGCGGGAACAGGACCGGCCCGTGCTGGATGCGTTCATGGCGAGCTTTGCCGGGACGGGCGTGCCGCTGACCTGGACTGATCCGCGCGGCGTGGTGCCGGGATTGCGGCCGGAATGGACGCTGGCGGTGACCGAGCCGACCTGCATGGACATCGATGTCGGCGCGCTGCACGGCCAGTGCCTGGGGGTTGCCCGGCGAAACGGGGTGCGCGTGGCGACGCTGGCGGGGCTTGAGCGGGCGCACAGCGGATGGCGGCTGGACACGCGGGGCGGTGCGTTCGAGGCGGACCTGCTGGTCAACGCTGCCGGTGCCTGGGCCGACCAAGTGGCGCGCATGGCGGGCGTGACCCCGGTGGGCATCCGCCCCTATCGCCGGACGATGGTGCAGTTGCGCGTCGATCCGCCCGCGCCGATGGACATGCCGCTGATCCGCGATGCGAGCGACCAGTTCTATTTCAAGCCGGAAGCGGGCGGGCGCATCTGGTTGTCGCCGCATGACGAGGTGCCGGATGATCCCCGCGATGCCGCGCCGGAGGAGCTGGACGTGGCCATTGCGATCGACCGGTTCGAGCAGGCGGTCGACTGGCGGATCGAGGCGGTGGAGCGCAAATGGGCCGGCCTGCGCAGCTTTGCCCCCGACCGGCTGCCGGTGTACGGGTTCGACCCGCGCGTCACCGATTTCTACTGGTTCGCCGGGCAGGGCGGGTTCGGCATTCAGACCGCACCCGCCGCCGCGATGATCGCATCGTCGCAGCTGTTGTCCATGCCGCCCGACCCCGCCATCGCGGGGATCGAGGCCGAGCGATATCATCCGGCGCGGTTCGGCCTGACCTGATCCCGATCCCGCATCCCGTTGCCGCTGGCGTGGGCTTGCGATAGCCTGCCCATCCTGTCCGATGAATCGGAGGTGTGTGATGCGTATCGCGATTGCCCTGACCCTTGGGCTTGCGGCCATGATGCCGGCCACCGCGCAGCAGGCGGAGCCATTCGACGTCAAGGCGGCGATCAACCGGATGGCGTTCGATCCGGCGCGATATTTCACGTTCGAAAGCGCACAGGACCTGATGCGCGTCACCTATCGCGGCGATGATTATGATTTCCCGGTCTGGTCGATGACGATCCGCAACGGATGCCGGGCGGAACCGCGCCTGCCGCCCTGTTTCAGGCAGCGCATTGCGCGGATGGTGCGCGCGCCAGTTCCGGCCGAGGGCGCGGAGCGGCCCCGCTGGCGCGGCATGGCGCTGGTCGCGGCGCTGGAGGATGCCAGGACCGAGGCGGAGGTCGCCGACCGGCTGGACAAGGCGGGGCTGGACTGGGTGGAGGCGGACCTGACCGCCTGTCCCGGCGCAATGGATGCGCTGAAGGCGATGACCGAAGCGCGCTGGGCATCGCCCACTCCCCTGTTGCCCAGCGACGATTTTCCGCCACTGGCGCTTCACGCGGACAAGGTGACGGTGGACATCCCGACCTTTCTGCACGCCGTGCGCTATTCCGGGGCGGCATTCAAAGGATCGCCGGGCGAAGCGGCGGTACGGCTGGCGCAGACGCTGGAGCCGTGCTGGAAGCCGAGCGCCGCGCCTGTCCCGTGGCGGAACCCGGCGCCCAGGCGATAGCAACATCCGGTTGGATTTCGTTTCGGTCACGATAAGCTGCGATCATCGGGACTCACCCGAGAGGAGGCTGACATGGCGCACAAGTTCGTGATCGAGAAGAACAAGGCCGGCGAGTTCGTTGCGAAGTTCAAATACAACGCCGAAACGATTTTCTGGACCGAAGGCTATACCAGCAAGGCATCGGCCAGGAATGCGATCGAATCGATCCTGAAGAACGGCCCCGCCGCCGAGGTCGAGGATCATTCGGCGGATTGATCCGCGCCGGAACGCGCCGTTCCCCGGCCGGTGTCGGGGAACGGGCGTGAACCCGTTCAACCGGACCAAGGGGTGACGCGGCGGGGGACGCTGGGCTAGAGGAGCGGGCGAGTTTCCCCCGCTGGAGTGTTCCCAATGTCGTTCGAAATCCCCTATACCGCAGAGCCGGGCCGGTATGACGGCCGGATGCCCTATCGCCGGTGCGGCGTCAGCGGGCTGGACCTGCCCGCGATCAGCCTGGGCCTGTGGCAGAATTTCGGCGGCACCGACGTGTTCGAAACCGGCCGGGCGATGATCCGCCGGGCGTTCGACCGGGGCGTCACGCATTTCGACCTGGCCAATAATTACGGCCCGCCCTTTGGTTCGGCCGAGGAGAATTTCGGGCGCGTGCTGGCCAAGGACCTGGCCGCGCATCGCGACGAGCTGATCATTTCGTCCAAGGCGGGGTGGGACATGTGGCCCGGCCCCTATGGCGGGATCGGGGGCAGCCGCAAATATCTGATCGCGTCGTGCGACCAGAGCCTGAAGCGGATGGGCCTGGACTATGTCGACATCTTTTATTCCCACCGGGTCGATCCCACGACCCCGCTGGAAGAGACGATGGGCGCGCTGGCCAGCCTGCACCAACAGGGCAAGGCGCTGTATGTCGGCATTTCCAGCTATTCCCCCGAACTGACCCGGCAGGCGGCGGCGATCCTGAAGGAACACAAGGTCCCGCTGCTGATCCATCAGCCGAGCTATTCCATGCTGAACCGCTGGATCGAGGATGAGCTGCTGGACACGCTGGAGCACCTTGGCACCGGCTGCATCGCCTTTTCCCCGCTGGCGCAGGGGATGCTGAGCAACAAATATCTGAACGGCATTCCCGACGATGCGCGCATCCGCCGTTCGGGTTCGATCGGCGAGGATATGCTGAACGAGGATAATCTGACCCGCATCCGCAAGCTCAATGAGATTGCGGCGGCGCGGGGCCAGACGCTGGCGCAGATGGCGATTGCGTGGGTGCTGCGCGATCCCCGCGTCACCAGCGCGCTGATCGGGGCGCGGACGGTGGAGCAGCTCGACAACTCGCTGGATGCGGTCAACAACCTCGCCTTCAGCGAGGCGGAGTTGGCGGCGATCGATCCATGGGCCAGCGAGGGCGCGATCGATCACTGGAAGGTGTCGAGCACGGTGCGCGAACTGCCCGCTGCCTGACGCGCGGCCGCGGCGGGGTCGGGGTCAGCGATCGACGATCAGGTCGATATCGCTGGCATCGGCCCCGCGCGCGGTGATCCGCGCGGTAAAGGCGGTGCCGTCGCGCTGTTTGCCGATCAGCAGATGCTGTGTCCCGTCGCTTTCGTGGCGCGGGGCAAAGCCGGCCTGCTGCGCGCGGGCATATATCCAGTCGATCATCGTGGCCGCCGGGACCGGCGCCGAATAGCTGACGGCACGCATCCGGCAGGACGGGCCGTCGATCCCCGCCGCCTCGGCCACCGCAGCAGCGGGGTGGAGCGGCAGATCGGCCGGCAGGCGGGCGGCCCAGCGGGCAGACGGGGCCAGCGGGCCGCACGGCTTCATCGCCGCTGCATCGGCCAGCATGGTCAGCGTCTCGCTGGCGGCCATCGCGGCGCAGCGGGGGCAGGCATCGGCGCCCGGCGCACTGGCCAGCCGTTCTGCCGGGCCAGCCGGACGGGCGGCGACGAAATCGGGCGCGACCGGCGCGGCATAGGGTTCGGCCGGGGGCCGGATCGCATCGCCATTCGCCTGCGACGCGAGCGAGGGATCGACCATGATCGGTTCTTCAAGCGCGGCGGCAATCACCGGGTCGGGCGTGGCGGCGGTGTCGAGCAGCGCGCCGGCGGCTTCGGTGCGGGCGGCATCGGACGACGCACCCCCGCAGGCGGCCAGCGCAGCGGCAAGCAGCAGGGGCAGGGCAAGCGACAGGGCGGCACGCATCGCGCAACTCCATGGGGTCTGCCGCGTTCTTGGCCCGGAATGGTTAAGGATCCGTCCTATTGCCGGGACGGTGCGGCAGCAAAGCGCGGCAGATGCCGCCGCCGCGCCATTGCCGACGACCGGGCAACCCCCAATGTTTTGAACGAAGCGAATATTCAAGGAGATCATCATGGCAACGCGGGCGATGGAAAAGCAGGGGACCAACCGCTGGCTGTGGATCGGCGCGGGCGCGCTGGCCGTGGGCGCAGCGGCGGTCGCTGCCCAGCGCCTGGCCAGCGGCGGCGAACAGCCGGAATATCAGACGATCACCACCGATGGCGCGTTCAGCATCCGCGCCTATCCCGCGTTGGTGGTGGCCGAAACGCGCCAGTACGGGATGCGCGAGCCGTCGCTGCGGCGCGGGTTCGGCATGCTGGCCGATTACATCTTTGCCAAGGCGCGGCCGGGCGAAAAGATCGCGATGACCGCGCCCGTGCTGAGCGATACCGATCAGGGCGCGTGGCGCACCCGGTTCGTGCTGCCTGCCCGCTATTCCGCCGAGGCAGCTCCGACGCCGCAGGCCGGGGTAAGCATCGCCACGCTGCCCGCGCGGCGTGTGGCGGCCGTGCGGTTTTCCGGCGTTGCGGACGATGCGGTGCTGGCCGATCAGGAGGCGCGGCTGCGCCGATGGGTCTATGATCGCGGCCTGACTCCCGCCGGCCCGGCGGAGCACGCATTTTATAACGCGCCCTTCGTTCCCGGGCCGCTGCGCCGGAACGAGGTGCTGATCGCGTTGGCGGACTAGACCCCGCCCGCGCGTTGGGCGATCATGGCGCGGAACGGGAGGCGCAAGCGATGCTGAATTTACTATCCATCCTCATCGGGATCGTGACGCTGGTGCTGGTCGCCATCGCGTTTTTTCCGCTGCTCGGCTGGGCGAACTGGCTGTTCCTGCCCCTGGCCGTGATCGGCGCGGGCATCGGTGCGCTGTCCGACCGCAATGGCGGCCGCAACCTGAACCTGGTGGTGCTGGCGATCGGGACGCTGCGCCTGATGCTGGGCGGCGGCGTTTTCTGATCCGTCAGATGCGCCGGTCGCCCGGATAGGCGAAGTAGAGCACAGCATCGTCGCTGGCGGACAGGGCGGTGGCGCCGGTGAAGGTCAGACATTCGCCCGCCTGCCACGCGACATCGCCCGCCGTGCCGGTGCCGGTGACCGGCACGAACCAGCCGGTCACGCCATCGGGCAGGGTGACCTCGCGGGTGCCGCCCGGCCAGCGTTCCAGCACGAATTTCGGCCCCTCGGCCAGCAATTCGCGGTCCGGGGCCACGCGGCCGGGGGCGGGCAGCGGTTCGAATGGGCGGGGCACCGACACCGCGACGCCATCGTCCAGATGCAGTTCGCGCGGCCGGCCATAATCATAAAGGCGATAGGTCAGGTCGACATTCTGCTGCACCTCGACCAGCGTGATGCCAGCGCCGATGGCGTGGACGGTCCCCGCCTCCGAATAGAAATAGTCGCCCGCCTTGACCGGTTTCCAGTCGAGCAGATGTTCGATCGACCCGTCGAGCGATGCGGTGCGCAGTTCATCGCTGGTCATCGGGGCAAGCGTGCCGAGCGCGATGGTCGAATCGGGTTCGGCGGCCAGGATGATCCACGCCTCGTCCTTGCCGCGCGCATGGCCGCGCGCCTGTGCCTGAACATCGTTCGGGTGCACCTGAACCGACAATTTTTCGCTGGTGAACAGATATTTGATCAGCAGGTCCGGCTGATCGCCGTCGGGCGTCTGAAACCAGATTTCGCCGACCGGATCGCCGTCCGCCGCCGGATCGGCAAAGCCGGGCCACAGCGTGTGGCGGCCCCAGGGCTTTTCGACGCGATGCGTGGTCAGGCGAGTGGCGGGCATGGACGATGTTCCTGTTCTGACTTTGTCGGCGGCGATGCCGGTTCACCAACGCCTGATGCCCCAATGCGCTGCGTTGCGGCAAGCGGGCATCAAAAATCGTTGGTAGCGGCGGCGACGCTTCGCTACACACCCGCCATGGCCCTGTTACCGTTCCGCCCCCTTTCCGCCGTGGCGCTTGGCGCGCTTGTCCTCACCAGCGCGTGCAGCAAGACGACCGGCAATGCCGACACGCCCTATATCGCGCGCGACGTGGGCACGCTGTATTCCACCGCCAAGCAGCGGCTGGACCGCAACCAGTACAAGCTGGCCGCCGCGCTGTTCGACGAGGTGGAGCGGCAGCACCCCTATTCCGTATGGGCGCGCCGAGCACAGCTGATGGGGGCATTCAGCTATTATCTGGATCAGGATTATACCAAGGCGATTCAGGGCGCTCAGCGGTTTCTGGCGATCCATCCGGGCAACCGCGATGCGCCCTATGCCTATTATCTGATCGCGCTGAGCTATTACGAACAGATTTCCGACGTGCAGCGCGACCAGAAGATCACCGATCAGGCGCTGAGCGCGCTGGGCGAGCTGATCCGCCGCTATCCCACCAGCCGCTATGCCGCCGATGCGCGGTTGAAGCAGGATCTGGTGCGCGACCACCTGGCCGGCAAGGAGATGGAGGTCGGCCGATATTATCAGCAGCGCGGCCAGTGGCTGTCGGGCACCATCCGGTTCCGCAAGGTCGTCGACGAGTTTCAGACGACCAGCCATGCGCCAGAGGCGCTGATGCGGCTGACCGAATGCTATCTGGCGCTGGGGCTGCGGCCCGAAGCGGTGAAGACCGCCGCCGTGCTGGGCGCCAATTATCCCGGCACCGAATGGTATGAGCGCGCCTATTCGCTGGTGCGCGACAATGTGCCCGATGCGCCGGTGACGGCGGCGCGCGGCAGCTGATCCGCCGGGCGGGGCCGGGCCGGGGCAGGGCCATGCCATGCTGACCGCATTGTCCATCCGCGACGTCGTGCTGATCGAGGCGCTGGATTTGGCGTTCGATCGCGGCCTGGGCGTGCTGACCGGCGAAACGGGCGCGGGCAAATCCATCTTGCTGGACGCGCTGGGGCTGGCGCTGGGCGCGCGCGGCGACAGCGGGCTGGTGCGGCAGGGCGCGGCACAGGCCGTGGTGACGGCCAGTTTCGACGTGCCGCCGGGCCATGCGGCGATCCACGCGCTGATCGCGGAAAACGGGCTGGACGCCGAACCGGGCGAGCCGTTGACCATCCGCCGGATCGTCAAGGCCGATGGCGGCAGCCGGGCGTTCGTCAACGACCAGCCGGCATCGGCGGCGCTGCTGCGCGAACTGGGCGGGATGCTGGTGGAAATCCATGGCCAGCATGATGATCGCGGTCTGTTGAACCCGCGCGGGCACCGGGCGATGCTGGACAGTTTCGGACGGCTGAACCCTGGCGAGGTCGCTGGCCTGCACGCCGCATGGCGCGCGGCCGAGGCTCGGCTGGCCGAGGCGCTGGCCGAACAGGAAACGGCGGACCGCGACCGCGAATGGCTGGACCATTCGGTCGCCGAGCTGACCCGGCTGGCCCCCGAACCGGGCGAGGAGGCAGAGCTGGCCGAACGGCGCGCGACCATGCAGCGGGGCGAGAAGGTGGCGGGCGAATTGCAGGCGATTGCCGAATTGCTGGACGGCAGCGACGGCGCGCTGACCCGGTTGCGGCAGGCGGCGCGCATCCTCGAACGGGTGGGCGAGGATCATGAGGCGCTGGCCGAGGCGCTGGCGGCGGTGGACCGCGCGATCATCGAAACCGCCAATGCGCAGGATCAGGTGGATGTCGCGGCCGATGCGCTGGCGTTCGATCCTGCCCGGCTGGAGGCGGACGAGGCGCGGCTGTTCGAGCTGCGCGCGCTTGCCCGCAAGCACCGGGTGCAGCCGGACGAGCTGGCCGACCTGACCGAGCAGCTGTCGGCGCAGCTGGCGCTGATCGAGGGCGGCGGGGCGGCGATTGCCCGGCTGGAACGCGAAGTGGCGGCGGCGCGCACCGCCTATCGGGCGGCGGCGGCGGCGCTGAGCGCGGCGCGGGTCGAGGCGGGGCAGCGGCTGGACGCGGCGGTGGCGGCCGAGCTTGCGCCGCTGAAGCTGGATGCCGCGCGGTTCCGCACCGTGGTGGAGCCGCTGGCCGAGGGGCAATGGGCGGCATCTGGCATGGACCGGGTGGAGTTCGAGGTGTCGACCAACACCGGGGCACCGTTTGCGCCGCTGATGAAGATTGCATCGGGCGGCGAACTGTCGCGCTTTATCCTGGCGATGAAGGTGGCGCTGGCCGAGCGGGGCGGGGCGGCGACGCTGATCTTTGACGAGATTGACCGGGGCGTCGGCGGCGCGGTGGCGAGCGCGATCGGCGAGCGGCTGGCGCGGCTATCCTCCGGCGCGCAGCTGCTGGTGGTGACGCACAGCCCGCAGGTCGCGGCGCGGGGCAGCCAGCATTACCGCATCGCCAAGGCGAATGACGGGCGGGTGACGCGCACGGGCGTCGTGCTGCTGAACGAGGGCGAGCGGCGCGAGGAGATCGCCCGGATGCTGTCCGGCGCGGAGATCACCGACGAGGCGCGGGCCCAGGCGGAACGGCTGCTGGAAGCGGCCTAGCGATCCGTCATTGCGAGCACAGCGAAGCAATCCAGTTCCGCCGCTGGTTTGCTTCGCTGTGCTCGCAATGACGATTGGCGGGTATGGCATCCCGCGACAACGTGGTGCCTGATCCGCCCGCTTGACACAAACGGGTCTTGGACGACAGCATCAACTACCGCGATTTGATCCGCCACACCCTTAACGGGGTTTCGCCGGGCAGGGTGACGGGTTCCAGCCAGTCGAAGCGTTCGCCGCCCATCAGGCGGGCATAGAAGCCGCGCGGTCCGCGGGCGCGATAGATGGTGGTTTCCGCCATGTCGGGGCAGACGACCAGCAGCGTCGCGCCATGGGCACGGGCGATGCGCCGGAACCCGTCGGGATCGCCGGTAAAGGCGTGATGCACGTCCAGGATCGCCGCTTCGTTGCGGTGATAGGGGCCGGCAATCGCGCTGTGCCGGGTCAGCGTGATCATGCGCGGGCCAAGATCGACATGGGTAAAGACCGTCTGGCGCGGCAGGGCGTTGAGCGGGCGCAGCGCCGTCATGGTGTTGCACTGGCGTCCGGCGCGGCTCACCACCTGTCGCCGGGCGCTGCCCTGTTCGCCGATCGGCAGCTTGTCGATGATCAGACCCACGGCAAGCCCGGACAGGACAAGGCCAGCGCCAACGGTGCCCAGCACGCGCACCGGCATCAGCCGGTGGCGGATGCACCAGGGCAGCAGCCACCAGGCGAGCGACACGCTGCCCACCATGCCGATCAGCTGCGCCGCCGGGGCAGAGCGGACCTGCCACGCCATCATGGCACCGGCAAAGGCGATAAACGCACTGGCCGCGATCCAGCCGGTCAGGCGGGGCGTGCCGCGCGCCCGCCATGCCGCGATCAACGCGCCGATCAGGCCGACCAGCGGGACGGCGGCAAGGGCCAGGCCCGTCTTGAGCGGATGGCGAAAGATCGGCTTTGCCTCGCGCACATTGCCCAGCCAGACGCTGACCAGCTCGTCGGACACCCCTTCGGGACGGGCGAGACACTGGGGATAGAGCAGGGCAAAGCCGCCGCCGACGACCAGGCCGGCTATCGCCGCCAGGGCAAGCCGCGATGCGCGGCCGCGCGGCCCGATCCAGGCGATCAGGACCAGCAGGCCGCCCGCCGCCAGCATGGCCGACAGCCAGACGGGGGTCAGCGCGTCGCAGCGCATGGCCCAGTTGTCGTGGCTGGCAAATCCGGCAAAGCCCGCCGCAACGCCGCCCGCCAGGGTGATCCCATAGGCCATCAGGCGATCGCGCCGGTCGGCGTCCCACACCCATTCCAGCGTCAGGATGGCCCCCGCCATGACGGCATAGGGCAGCATTTCAAGGCCGATCGACAGGCTGACCGCGCTGGCCAATCCCACCGTCGCGCCGCCGCGCGCTCCCCGCGGATCGGCCAGACCGGCCAGCGTCCAGGCAAGGCAGGCCAGTTGCCAGCCATGATGGTCGATCCGCATCGGCATGAACATGAGGAGCGCAGAGGTACAGCCGAACAGGAACAGCACCGCCAGCGGCCAGGCGAGCGGAGAGATCAGCCGGCGGACGGCCAGCGCGATCGCGGCCAGCGTGACGCCCAGCGGCAGCAGCGGGGCAATGCCCGCCGCCCAGCGTTCGGCCATCACCGTGCCCAGAAACGGTTTCAGGATCAGGATCAGCGCCGCGATCGGCAAATCGACGATCCGCGACCAGTGAATATCGAACCCCTGTGGCGGGTTCAGCCGATATTGCCTGAGGTCGAACCAGCCCTGGCCGGACAGCCATGCCCGCACCTGTGCCATGCGCAGATTGTCGTCGGTGTCGGTCAGCACGAACCAGCGGATCTGCGGATAGCGCTGAACCAGATAGACCGCCGCCATCGCCGCCCATGCGATCAGCACCCAGCGAAGCCAGTGCCGGTCGATCTGCCGGACCGCCCATCGTGCCGTTGAACCCTGGCCGTGCAAAACCGCTTTCCCTAATCCCGGCCCTTGATTAGGGCGACCGTCGCGCCCGCCCTATACCGGGGACGGGCGCGAAGGAAGCGGCTTGGCGTCGCATGGATGGTTGAACGGGCGGTGATGATCCAGCGGATCAACGAATTGAGGCGGCATCCGGTGATGGGTCAGCTGGTGCGGTTCGGCATCGCGGGCGGCATATCGTCGCTGATCTATGTCGCCGTCTACGTCCCCCTGACCGAAACCGTGTTTCCCGGCGCGCGGGCGGTGCTTGCCGTCCCCTTTGCCTTTGCCTTTGCCGTGACGGCGGGTTTTTTCCTGCACAGCCGGTGGAGTTTCAAGGACCATGGCGTGCGCACATCGGGGGGCGGCCAGCCGGTCAAGTTCGTGATGGTGCAGGGTGCCGGCCTGCTCCTCCACCTGCTGCTCACCTGGGGCATGGTGGGGCAGGCGGGATTGCCGGAATGGTCGCCGCTGGTGCCCGGACTGACGCTGGTGCCGCTGCTCACCTTCTGGATCAATCGCCAATGGGTTTTCGGGGAGTAATCAGGCAGCCATGGATCGCATCGTTTACGACCGCATGGCGGCACATGACACCACCCATTGGTGGTATCGCGCGCGGCGCGAGGTTCTGGCCGACTATATCACGCGTGAGGCGGGGCTGAAGCCGGGCGCGCGCATCCTGGAAATCGGGTGCGGCACCGGCCACAACCTGCCGATGCTGGCCCGGTTCGGCGCGGTGGACGCGATCGAGATCGACGCCGCCGCCCGCGCCATTGCCAGCGAGCGGCTGGGCAAGCCGGTGGGCGATGCGCCGCTGCCCGAACTGCCCGGCGTGCCGCGCGGCAGTTATGACATGATCGCCGTGCTGGACGTGGTCGAACATATCGCGGACGATGTCGGCGCGCTGAAGGCCATGGCCGATTGCCTGAAACCGGGCGGGGCGATCCTGATCGCGGTGCCGGCGCATCCGTGGATGTGGAGCGCGCACGACGTGGTGAACCATCACCAGCGCCGCTATACCAAGGGGACGTTGGACGCCGCGATCCGCGCCGCCGGGCTGACCCATAATGGCCTGCGCTGGTTCAATTCGCTGCTGTTTCCCGCTGCGGTCGCCGCGCGGCTGGCGGGCAAGCTGACCGGCAAGGACGACAGCGACGATTCGCCGCCGGCCGCGCCGCTGAACGCCGCGTTCCAGGCGATTTTTTCGCTGGAGCGGCATCTGGTCGGGCGGATGCCGTTGCCGCCGGGCCTGTCGATCCTGACAATCGCGCGCAGACCCTGATCCGTCCCCTGCCGGGGGTGGACCGGAGGTCGAACCTCACACCAGCGGCGGGTGGACGTCGTCCTGGTCGCGCGCCTCGACCGCGTTATAGCCCAGCGTGGCGTGGCCGCGCGCCGTTCCGGCGATATCGGCGACCAGATAGAGCGGGCGGCGCTTCGCCTCGATATACAGGCGGCCCAGATATTCCCCGATCAGGCCAAGGACGAACATTTGCGCCGCGCCCAGGAACAGGACCAGCAGCATCAGCGACGTCCAGCCAGCGACCGTGCCCCCCAGCGCCCAGCTGGCCAGAATGTACAGCATCAGCAGCCCGGCCGCACCGACCAGCCACATGCCGATATGACTGGCCAGCCGCAGGGGCGCGGTGGAAAAACCGGTCATCGCATCGAGCGCGAACCGGATCATCTTGGCCAGCGGATATTTGGTTTCGCCCGCATGGCGTTCCGCCCTGTCGTACAGGAACGGCACCTGTCGAAAGCCGATCCAGGCGACCATGCCCCGGATGAAGCGCGCCTGTTCCGGCAGGGTCAGGAACGCATCCAGCGCGCGGCGGCTCATCAGGCGGAAATCGCCGGTATCCAGCGGGATCGGCGTATCCGTCACCCGGTCGAGCACGCGGTAAAAGGCAGCGGCGGTCAGTTTCTTGAACAGGCTTTCGCCCTCCCGCTTGCGGCGGACGGCATAGACGACATCGGCGTCCTGTTCCGCCATCACCGCGCGCATATCGGCCAGCAGTTCGGGCGGATCCTGCAGATCGGCGTCGATGATCAGGATCTGTTCGCCGCTGCACAGGTCCAGCCCGGCGGTCAGCGCAAGCTGATGCCCGTGATTGCGCGACAGGTTGATGCAGACAAGGTGCGGATCGGCCGCCGCCAGCCGCTGCATCACCGCCCAGCTGGCGTCGCGCGAGCCGTCATTGACCAGCACGATTTCGAAATCCTCGCCCACCGCGGCGCGCGCGGCCGCCGCAATGCGGGCGTGCAGCACCTCAAGACAGGATTCTTCGTTGTAACAGGGGACGACGACGGAAAGCCGGGGACGTTGCATGACCGCGCGCTTTAACGTGGAGATGCGCGCAAGTCATCGACAGATTGCGGGACAATCCGGCGGCCGGTCGCGCGCGATCAGGCGGCGCGCAGTTCGGCCATGAACCGGGCGGTCATCTCTGTCAGCGTGGCGGCGGTTTCCGACAGGCTGCCGGCGGCGCCGGCGACGCTGTCGGACAGAAACTCGGTCTGAAACGCGACCTGCGCGATTTCCTTGACCTGATCGGCCATCATTTCCGCGCCTGTCGCCACATCGCGGGCGCTGAGTTCGATGGCGTCGGCGGTGCCATGCTGTTGCCGCACGGCCGCGCGGACCGACTGGGCAGCGTCGGCCAGTTCGCTGACCATGGCGGCGATATCGGCAAGGGCGGAATCGGCGCGGTCCGCCTCGCTATGGATCGAGCCGGCAAGGGTCCGGATTTCGGTGGTCGCGCCCGATGCCTGTCCGGCAAGCTGCTTTACCTCGTTGGCGACGACGGCAAAGCCGCGCCCGACCTCGCCTGCACGCGCCGCCTCGATCGTGGCATTGAGGGCGAGCAGGTTGGTGCGCGCGGCGATATCGTGGATCGATTCGGCAAATCCGCTGATCGTATCCGTCCGGTGGCCGAGCACGCCGACCGCCGCTGCGCCAGCCTGTGAACAGTCGCGGGCATCGGCGCTGAGCCGCGCCTGTTGTTCGGCAGTGGCGGCAATGGCGGTGATCGATTCGCTGAGTTCATGGATGCGCGCGGCAAGGCCCGCGGCGCCGAGCGACGACCGGTCGGCGGCATCGGCGGCCTGGGCCGTATCGCGTGTGGCGCGGCGGGCAATGTCGTTGAGCGCGCGGGCGGAATCGTTGAGGTCGGCGGCCGCGCTGCCCACGCGGGCGACCAGATCGGCGACCGAGGCGTTGAAGCCATCGGCAAAGCGGATGATTTCGGCGCGGCGCTGGGCACGTTCATCCGCTTCGATCCGCTGACGCAGTTCGCGTTCGTGCCGGGCGCGTTCCTCGGCCTCTGCGGCCTTGGCCATGGCCTGTTCCACCTGCTGGCGACGCTCATCCGCTTCGCGGGCATGGGTCTCGCTTGCCGCACGGGCTGCGTCCTGACGCTGAAGCAGCAGGGCAAGGCGCGTGGTAAGCGATGCAAGCACGGCAAACTGAAGCACCACGGCAACGGCGTGGATGATGACGCGGCCGATATTTTCCGTCCCCTGAAACACCCAGGCCGGCATGACCCAGCCCAGGATCAGATGGTGCAGCGCGACCATGGCGCTGGCCAGCAGCATCGGACGCCAGTCGCACAGCACCACCAAGGCGGCGAGCGCGACGAAGAAGTACATATGGCCGTCCATCTGCCACTCATGCCCGGCCATCAGGAACACGCCGAGCGCGGGATAGACAGCGGCAAGCGACCCGATGGTCAGGCGCGCGCCCGCATCGTGACGACCGTTCAGATAGTTGCGGGTCGGCAGGATGGTCGCGGCAGCCGCGATCAGGACGGCCAGCCCGACATGCTGCGAGCCGGTGGCAAGGCCGATCAGCCCGATGGCAAGCACACAGGCCCAGCCGCCAAGGACGATCAGCCGGACACCGGTGCGGCGCAGGCGGTCAAGGCTGGGGGAGGGGGCATCCGTCATTGGGGAACTCCGCAACCGGCGCGGGGTGCGCGCAGGATCAGGGCATGGCCGACGCTGCCGGCAATCCGGTCCAGCCGGCCATGGACGATGATCGAACCGGGCAGCGGCCCCAGATCGACCAGCGCAGCGCCGCCGTCCATTGCCGGGCCGGTCACGTCGCGGGAATCCATCGGGATGATGAGCATCGCCCCTTCCGCCGGGGGCAGCATGGTCAGGCCGCCAAGGGCAGCAAACGCCGCCAGCGACTGACCGAGCCATACGGGGAGGATCAAACAAACACGACTGAACACCATCCCCGGTTAGGGGACATTGGTTATCCGGCGGTTAACCGCGATCCTGCGATTCGCGGATTTCGCCAGGCGACAGGTCCGCAAGGAAGCGGGCGGCGATATCGCGCGCGACACGGATCGGCCGGCGGCTGTGAACGTCGAGCGCGCACCAGCTGCTTTCCACCTCTGCCAGCACGTCCTCGCCGCGCTTGATCAGGGTGCGGAACAGCGCGCGTGCGCCCTGAACCCGTTCGGCCACCACCGTGGCGATCACCTGATCCTCAAGGAACGCGGGGCGGCGATAGGTAATCTCGTGCTTCAGCGCGACCCAGAGATGCGCGGCCACCGCCTCTGCCGGGGCGACTGCGCGCCAATAGGCGATCACGGCATCCTGTACCCAGGTCAGATAGACGGCGTTGTTCACATGGCCCATGAAGTCGATGTCGCCGGGGGCGATCGACACGGCATGATCATGCTGGGTGACGGGGGTGTTCACGCGCCGGATCATGCCCGCTGCTTACATCAGTGTCAATGAACTGTCAGGCGCGTTCGGCGGCACTCACCGCATCGGCGGCACGCAGGGCGGCAAGCAGGCGCATCAGATGGCTGTTGTCGCGCACCTCCACATCAATGGCATTGGTGTGAAAGGTGGTGTCGCGATTGTCCATGCGCAGGCCAAGGATGTTGGCGCGGTGCGACCCGATGATGGTGGCGATGGCACCCAGCGCACCGGGTTCGTTCTTCAGCGTCACCGAAATGCGGGCAACGCCGCCCTCTGCCTTGTCGCCCCAGTTCAGGTCGACCCATTGCGCATCGTCGAAATGGTCGAGTTCGGGACATTCGATGGCATGAACGGCAATGCCGGTCCCCGGCTGGCGAATGCCGACGATGCGGTCGCCCGGCACCGGACGGCAGCAATCGGCCAGATCGAATGCGACGCCGGGGGTCAGCCCCTTGATGATGATCGCATGGCGTTGCGGCGGCAGTTCCCCCGCTTCGTCCGCGTCGGCCGAACCGGGCATCAGCGCGTTCATCACCTGTGCGTCGGTCAGGCTCTGGCGCGCGATGGCCTGCATCAGCGCGGCATCGTCGGCCAGTTTCAGCCGCTTCAGCGCCTCTGCCACCGCCTCCGGCCCCACCTTGGCGGGCAGGCGTTCGATGATGTTCTCGAACAATTTGCGGCCCAGCTTGTCGCGTTCCACGCGTTCCTTCTGGCGCAGATGGCGGCGGATCGCGGCGCGCGCCTTGCCCGTGATGGCGAAGTTCATCCACGCCTCGTGCGGGCGCTGTGCCTTGGATCGCAGGATCTGTACCTGATCGCCATTGGCCAGTTCGTGGCGCAGCGGGACGACGCGGCCGTTCACCTTTGCACCCACCGCCTGATCGCCCAGATCGGTGTGCACGGCATAGGCAAAGTCGATCGGCGTCGCGCCCTTTGGCAGCTGGATCAGCTCGCCCTTGGGCGAAAAGGCAAAGATGCGATCCTGATACATCGCCATCTTGGTATGCTCGATCAGCTCTTCCGGGCTTTCGGCAGTGTCCAGGATCTCGATGAGGTCGCGGATCCAGCGGACCTGCGTGTCGGGGCGCACCGCATCCTGTTTATAGGCCCAGTGCGCGGCAAGGCCGTGTTCAGCCTGTGCGTGCATTTCGGCCGTGCGGATCTGGATTTCGACGCGCGTGTCGCCGGCGTGCATGATCGTGGTGTGCAGCGACCGATACCCGTTGCGCTTGGGCGTCGAGATGTAATCCTTGAACCGCCCCGGCACCATCGGCCAGCGGCGATGGATGATGCCGAGCGCGCGGTAACATTCCTCCTCGGTCGGCACGATCGCGCGGAACGCCATGATGTCGGACAGCTGTTCAAGGCTGACATGCCGTTCCGACATCTTTTTCCAGATGGAATAGGGGTGTTTCTCGCGGCCCGACAGTTCCGCCTCCACCCCGCCGCGAGACAAGAGCAGCTTCAGACCCGACGCGATCTTGGCAATCCGGTCGCCGCCGCCTTCCTTCAGCGCGGCAAGCCGGCGGGTAATGGATTCATACCCCTCCGGCTCCAGCTCGCGCATGGCCAGCGTCTGCATCTCCTTCATGAATTCGTACATGCCGATCCGCTCGGCGAGCGGGGCATAGATATCCATGGTTTCGCGGGCGATGCGCTTGCGCTTTTCCGGCTTTGCGATGTGGTGGAGCGTGCGCATGTTGTGCAGCCGGTCGGCCAGCTTGACCAGCAGCACGCGAATGTCGTCCGACATGGCGAGCAGGAATTTGCGCAGGTTTTCGGCCGCGCGCTCGTTTTCCGACTGCGCCTCGATCTTGGACAGCTTGGTCACGCCGTCGACCAGCCGGGCGACCGACGGGCCGAACTTTGCCAGGATTTCGTCCGGCGTGGCGACCGTATCCTCGATCGTGTCGTGCAGGATCGCGGTGGCGATCGTCTCGTCATCCAGCTGCAGGTCGGTCAGGATGCCCGCAACCTCGATCGGATGGCTGAAATAGGGGTCGCCGCTGGCGCGTTTCTGGCTGCCATGGGCGTGCATGGAAAAGACATAGGCGCGGTTCAGCAGCGCCTCGTCCGCGTCCGGGTCGTAACTTTTGACCCGCTCAACCAGTTCATATTGCCTCAGCACGCCGCCAATGTGGGGCGGCGCGCCGGGTCTTTGCAAGCGGTTAGTGACGCCGAATATGGCGCAAAAGGCACAGTTCTGCCGAAATCAGCCCTTGGCCTTGGCATTGCACTTGGCCAGCTGTTCCGCATCGAAGGCCAGGCCATCGACCGCAAAGGCGGTCAGCGTGCCGACTTCGCGCACGGCCAGCTCGCACACCACCTTTGCCGGGCTGCTGCCCTTGGGCGCGACGCAGCCATTATCGGTGCAACGCCACATCACGCCGCGCGTGATGAAGCTTTCACCCGCCTTTGCAGCCGCAGGGGCGGCCATATAGCCGGCGCGCGATTGCGCCATGGCGGGGGCGGCGGCGGAAACAAGCGCGGCGGCAAGCAGGGCAAGACGGATCATTCGCGGAAACTCCCCTGGACACGAATCGAAATAGGTTGCAGGACGATACTTACACCAATGTTTTTACGCACATGCGTCATAGGTTGCAACAGGAAACTATTGCTGCATTGCCGCAAAACAAGCGTTTCCAATTTGCACCCGATCGGGATAGGTTCGACGACCATGTCGGAAAAATTGCGGGAACCCCTGGCGGAGTTGGCGGCCAATTGCAGCCTGCCCGCTGCACTGGAAGCGATGGGCGAACGGTGGTCGTTCCTGATCCTGCGCGCCGCGTTCAACGGATTGAAGCATTTCGAGGAGTTTCAGTCCGAGCTGGGCATAGCCCGCAACATCCTGGCCAACCGGCTGACCCGGCTGGTCGGGCACGGCATCCTGGAACGGCGGCCATGCGAGGATGACCGGCGCAAGGTGGAATATTGCCTGACTGAAAAGGGGTTTGCCCTGCTGCCAACCATGGTCGCGCTGCGCCAATGGGGCGAGCGGTGGGAAACCGGCACCCCGGCCAGCCCGGTACTGGTCGATGCGCGCGACCGGCGGCCGGTGCGACAGGTGTCAGTGCTGGCCCATGACGGCCGCCCGCTGACCAAGCAGGACCTGGTCTGGGCGTTGCCCGAGGAGGTTGCCTGACCCGCCGGTTCGCCGGGCAAGGCCGCGGCGATCCGTTCAGCCGTCGCCGACGCGCTCGATATCCGCGCCGACCGCCTGCAGCTTTTCCTCAAGCCGCTCATAGCCGCGGTCGAGGTGATAGATGCGGCTGACCTGGGTTTCGCCCGTCGCCGCCAGACCGGCGAGAATCAGGCTCATCGACGCGCGAAGATCGGTCGCCATCACGGGCGCGCCGATCAGGGGCGACCGGCCGCGCACGACGGCGGACCGGCCCGTCACCTGAATGTCCGCGCCCATCCGCGCCAGTTCGGGCACGTGCATGTAGCGGTTTTCAAAGATGGTTTCGGTCAGCACGCTGGCCCCGTCCGCCTGGGTCAGCATCGCCATGAACTGCGCCTGCATGTCGGTGGCAAAGCCGGGGAAGGGCGCGGTGGACAGCGACACCGGCTGAAGCGGGCCGTTGGCGGCGACATGGATGCTGCCGGCGGTTTCGGTGATCGTCACGCCCGCTTCCTGAAGCGCGACCAGCGTGGCGCGCATGTCCGATGCCTCGGCACCGACCAGTTCCAGCGCGCCGCCGGTGATCGCGGCGGCACAGGCATAGCTGCCCGCCTCGATCCGGTCGGGCATGACGCGATAGGTCGCGCCGTGCAGCCGGTCGCGCCCCTCGATCGTCAGGGTTTCGGTGCCGACGCCGTCGATGGACGCGCCCATCGCGATCAGCAGGCGGCACAGGTCCACGATCTCCGGCTCGCGCGCTGCATTTTCCAGGACCGTGGTACCCTTGGCCGTCGCCGCCGCCATCAGCGCGTTTTCGGTCGCGCCGACCGAGACGACGGGGAAGGTGAAGCGACCGCCGGGCAGGCGGCCACCGGGGGCCGTCGCCTTGACATAGCCGGCCGCCAGCTCGATTTCCGCGCCCATCGCCTCGAGCGCCTTGAGGTGCAGGTCGATCGGCCGGTTGCCGATCGCGCAGCCGCCCGGCAGCGACACCGTCGCCTCGCCCATCCGCCCGATCAGCGGGCCGAGCACCAGGATCGATGCGCGCATCTTTCGCACAATGTCATAGGGCGCGGTGCTGGAGGTCAGGCGGCTGGCGCGCATCGTCATCACCCGGCCGAATTCATCGGGCCGCGTGCCTTCGATCATGGTCGAAACGCCGAACTGGTTCAGCAGATGCCCGAAACTGTCGACATCGGCCAGCCGCGGCAGATTGCGCAGCGTCAGCGGCTCATCGGTGAGCAGCGCGCAGGGCAGCAGGGTGAGGGCGGAGTTCTTGGCCCCGGAAATGGCGATGCGGCCGGACAGGCGGTTGCCGCCGCGGATAAGGATGCGGTCCATCGCCGGGTTAGTAACGGGTGCGGTGCAGGGCGCAAGGGGGGTGGCCGCACGCGGCGGCCGGGCCAACCCGATCCGTTGCGTCGATTACGCCTTTTCCAGCGTGCATTGCAGCGGATGCTGATTCTGCCGGGCGAAATCGATCACCTGGCTCACCTTGCTTTCCGCCACTTCGTACGTGAACACCCCGCACACGCCGACGCCGCGCTGATGGACGTGCAGCATCACCTGGGTCGCCTCGTCCCGCGTCATCCGGAAAAACCGCTGAAGCACCAGCACGACGAATTCCATCGGGGTGTAATCGTCGTTCAGCATCAGCACGCGATAGGGCGTGGGCTTTTGCGTCCGGGTGCGGGTACGGGTGGCGACGCCGAGCGACGTGCCCTTGCCGTCGTCATCCGGTTCGTCGGCCATGGTGGCGGGGATGGGGAACAGCGGCTGGGTCATGCAGCCGAAAATATGGCAGGTCGCAGCCCCGGGGCAAGGGGGCGGGACAGGAAAAAGGCGCGATCCGGCGCGCACCAATGGAAAGGGCGGCCGCACCCGGTGGTGCGACCGCCCGTCCATGGATCGGATCGGAACCGCTTACGCGGCGATCTTCATCTTGTCGGCGGCAACCGCGACGCGGTTGCTGATCGGCTGGGCGGCGTCACCGGCCAGCTTCAGCATCGCTTCGGTCTGCTTCGACGTTTCGGCGACGACCGTGTCGAACAGCGAGCGGAAATAGTCGCTCTGGATCTTGGCGAACTCGGTCGGCGACTTGGCGCTGGCCAGGCTCTTCATGGTGGCGGTCGCCTGCTCGAAATGCTTGCGGCTCAGCTCGACGGCTTCCTGACCCAGCGTTTCCATGCCCTTGACGGCAATCTTGCCGCTTTCGACCACGGCTTCGACATTGCCCTTGGCCAGGTCGTTCATTTCCTCGACCAGCTTGGCATTCTTTTCCATGGCGGCCTTGGCGCGCTCGTTCATCTCGGCAAACATCGCCTGGCTCTTTTCGGTGACGGTTTCGAACGTGGTGGTCATGATGTCGGTGTCCTTCTTTGCGGCGGTGCGCTTCAGTGCGGGCTTCACAGGGGCAGCGGCCTTGGCGATCGTGTCGACCGCCTTGCTGACCGCCTCGACCACCTTGGCTGCGGGCTTGGCGGGTTCGACCGGCTGGACAGCGGCGACAATCGCCGGTGCCGGTTCTGCTTTCGGGGCGGCTTCGGCAACGGCCTTCACCACCTTTTCCGTCACGGCGGTCGTTGCCGCCGTGGTTGCCGCAACCGCCTCGACAGCCGCTGAAGCGGCTTGCTTGACCGGCGCTGCGGCCTTTGCCGCCTCGCGGGCCACCGGCTTGCCGGTGCCGGGCTTTTGACCCTTGCTCGCCATCATTCAGCTCCTCGTGCTATTGCTGCGACGCAGCATATAACAACGATGATCGCCAAGATCAAGCGGCTTTTGTGCAGTGCAACATAAGTGATTTTCGATACCGTTATCAATGGCTTGCGCCGATGAGTGCGGTGCCGGAATAATCCTACTGCATCAGCGTAATTTCACATACTCGCCCGGGGCATCGCTCAGCGCCTTGCCCGGCTTTCTTGGCCCGGTCGCGGGCACTTTTCCGGCATCCTGCGCGGCGATCCATTCGATCCAGTCCGGCCACCAGCTGCCCGCCGTCTCGCGCGCAGAAGCGACAAAGGCGTCGAGCGATTCGGCCGGGGCGTCACAGGTCCAATACTGGTATTTGCGTGCCGAGGGCGGGTTGACCACGCCCGCGATATGGCCCGATCCGGCCAGCACGAACCGCACCGGCCCATTCAGATGCGTGTTGAGTTTCCACACGCTGGCCGCCGGGGCGATATGATCCTCTTTGCCGGCCTGGATATAGGCGGGGGTTTCGATGCGGGTCAGGTCGATGGGCGTGCCGCCGATGCTGAGCGCGCCGGGCACGACCAGCCGGTTGTCGCGGTACAGATCGGTCAGATAGCTGAGGTGCCAGCGCGCGGGCAGGTTGGTGACGTCCGCATTCCAGTGGAGCAGGTCGAACGGCGGATAATCGTCGCCCAGCAGGTAATTGTTGGTGACATAGTTCCATATCAGCTCGCGCCCGCGCAGCAGATTGAACGTGGCGGCCATGTAGCGCCCGTCCAGAAACCCCTCGGCAGAGATGGATCGGATGAATTCCAGCTGCTCGTCGGTGACGAACAGCGACAGGTCGCCGGCTTCCGAAAAATCGACCTGCGCGGTGAAGAAGGTTGCGCTCTTGACCTTGTCCGCCTGTCCGCGCGCGGCCAGCACCGCCAGCGTCGCGGCAAGCGTGGTGCCGGCCACGCAATAACCGATGGTGTGGACGCTATCGACGCCCAGCAGGTCGCGCACGGTGTCGATCGCGTCGATCTGACCCCGTTCGACATAATCGTCCCAAACCACGTCCTTCATCGTGGCATCGGCGGATTTCCACGAAACGACGAACACGGTCAGCCCCTGATCCACCGCCCATTTGATGAAGCTTTTTTCGGGCGTCAGGTCGAGGATGTAGAAGCGGTTGATCCACGGCGGAAAAATGATCAGCGGCACCGCGAACACCTGATCCGTGGTCGGCGAATACTGGATCAGTTCATACAGGTCGGTGCGATGGACCACCTTTCCCGGCGTGGCGGCGATGTTGCGGCCCAGTTCGAACCCGCTGCTGTCCACCTGCGTCATCTGGCCGCGGGCCATGTCGCTCAGCATGTTGGACAGCCCCTTCAGCAGGTTTTCACCGCGTGTCTCGATGATGCGTTCCACGACGACGGGATTGGTCGCGGGGAAATTGGACGGGCTGATCGCGTCGATGAACCCCTTGGTCGCGAAACGAAGCTGTTCCTTGTGCCGGGGGTCGACGCCCTCCAGCGAATCGACCCCGCGCAGCATATGGTCGGCGATCAGGAAATAGCTCTGGCGCAGGAAATCGAACACCGGATTGTCGCGCCATTGCGGCGCCTTGAACCGGCGATCGCTGCTGAGTTCGCGCGGTTCCGGTTCGCCGGCCGCCGCCTCCGGATCCAGGAAACGCTGCCGCAGCTTCATCGTGTCGGCCCAGAAATCGGCAGAGGCGCGGGCAAAGGCGGTCGGATCGCTCCATGCGGCCATCGGCCCGGCCTGCATCGCGCCATAGCCATGTTCCAGCATCATCTGCTGCGCTCGGCCAAGCACCCAGGTCCAGTGCTGCAGCTCTTCCAGCCGGGGGGGCTCGGCGTGCTGGTCGGTCATCTGGGCATCCCTCCATTGCGTGACGCCAAGGTCTTAGCCCAGCCATGCCGCCCCGTCAGCCCGTCGCGGCGCCCGTCACCGGCCGGGGCGACAAATCGGTGACGCAAAAGATTCCCGTGACCGGCGAAACCGGCTAAGGTCGTCGCTCCTCCAACGGAAAGAACGAGGTCCATGTCCGACGAATTCTACCGCATGAAGCGGCTGCCGCCCTATGTCATCGCCGAAGTCAACGCGATGCGGGCAGCGGCGCGTGCGGGCGGAGAGGACATTATCGACCTTGGCATGGGCAATCCCGACCTGCCCCCGCCGGACCATGTCATCGACAAATTGTGCGAAGTGGCGCGCAAGCCGGGCGCCCATGGATACAGCCAGTCGCGCGGTATTCCGGGCTTGCGCCGGGCACAGGCCAATTATTACGGCCGCCGCTTCGGCGTCGAGCTGGACCCGGAGCGGGAAGTCGTCGTCACCATGGGGTCGAAGGAGGGGCTGGCCAGCCTGGCCACCGCGATCACCGAACCGGGCGATGTCGTGCTGGCACCCAATCCCAGCTATCCGATCCACACGTTCGGTTTCATCATTGCGGGCGCGACGATCCGCAGCGTGCCGACCACGCCGGACGAGAATTATTTCCGCTCGCTGGAACGCGCCATGGCGTTCACCGTGCCGCGCCCGTCGATCCTGGTCGTCAATTATCCGTCCAACCCCACGGCCGAGACGGTTGACCTCGCTTTTTACGAGCGGCTGGTCGCCTGGGCGCGGGAAAACAAGGTCTGGGTGCTGTCCGATCTTGCCTATTCCGAGCTGTATTTCGACGGCAAGCCGACCGTGTCGATCCTTCAGGTGCCGGGGGCCAAGGACGTGGCGGTCGAGTTCACGTCGCTGTCCAAGACCTATTCCATGGCCGGGTGGCGCATGGGCTTTGCGGTCGGCAACCAGAAACTGATCGCGGCGATGACGCGGGTCAAAAGCTATCTGGATTATGGCGCGTTCACGCCCATTCAGGCGGCGGCCTGTGCCGCGCTGAACGGCCCGCAGGATATCGTGGAAAAGAACCGCCAGCTGTATCACAAGCGGCGCGACGTGCTGGTCGAAAGTTTCGGCCGGGCGGGGTGGGACATTCCGGCCCCGCCGGCGTCCATGTTCGCCTGGGCACCGCTGCCGCCCGCGCTCGCCCATCTGGGTAGCCTGGAGTTTTCCAAGCAGCTGCTGACCCATGCCAAGGTCGCGGTCGCGCCGGGCGTCGGCTATGGCGAGGATGGCGAGGGTTATGTCCGTATCGCCATGGTGGAAAACGAACAGCGCCTGCGCCAGGCGGCGCGCAATGTGCGCAAATATCTGCAGTCGATGGGCGTCAACACCGGCGCGAAGCAGGCGGGATAGGGACGCGTCCAATAAGATCGTCACCCCGGCTCAGGGCCGGGGTGACGAATGGTTACTGTACGTTGTCCACCGCATCGACCGCATTCACGTCCAGCATCTCGGCGGCTTCGTTCAGCGCCTGCGCCTCGCCCACCGATACCCCTCCTGGGCCGGGATCGCTCTGCGACGGCCCGCAGGCGGCAAGCAATGCAATGGGCAACAGGATCAACAGGCGCATAAGTTCTCCCGATCAATAACGCTGAGCCTAGCCGCGAACAGAGCGAAAGTCATGATCCTCCCCTGCAAGGGAAGGTGGCAGGCCGCAGGCCTGACGGAGGGGTGGCTCCCGCTGACGATAACGTCACACCCCTCCATCGCGCTCGCCCGCGCCGCCTCCCCGTGCAGGGGAGGATCGGCTGGTAAAACCGCATCCTTCGACAGGCTCAGGAGGAGCGAGAACGGGAATTGGCGAATGCGGTTGTCACCGGTCATCCTTGCCCCTTGTCCCTGTTTCCATAAGCCGCAACCCACGCCCAACCCCCGCTCATCCTGAGCCTGTCGAAGGATGTATCCCTGCAGGCAAGCATGGAGCACCATCTCTCGAAGCTTCAGGATAAGTGAGAGCAGGGTGTGCTCTCCGCCCATAAAAAACGGCCGGCGCATCGCTGCACCGGCCGCTACGAATGATCACGCCTGTGGCGGGTTATTCGGCCTTGTTGTCACCGATATTGTCGGCCTCACGCTCAATCGAATCGCCGACATTGTCCAGCGCGCGCTCGGCCGTGTCGAACGCTGCGTCAACGTCGTTGGCGGCCTCTGCGGCGGTGGCTTCCGCGTCGGAGGCGATGGCTTCGGCCGCTTCGCCGGTTTCGTTCTTTGCCTGTTCGGAGCAGGCGGCCATGCCGAAAGCGGACAGGGCGATGATCGGTACGAACAGCGATTTACGCATCGGAGCTATTCCCTTTGTCGTTGATAATCCCGCGAAAATTCCGCCGATGTTTCGGTCGATCGTTCCGCGCGCGCCATGGATAACGCCCGTTTGTGCAGCAGGTTGCAAGCATTGGATGCGGATCGCGCGTTGACCGCATATAAAGAAATCTTTATATGACGATCCATGGCGCAGGCACTCGAGATATTCCGGGCATTGGCGGACCCGACGCGGCTGCGCATCCTGTCGCTGGTCCGGCGCATGGAATTGTCGGTGGGCGAACTGGCGCAGGTGCTGGAACAAAGCCAGCCGCGCGTGTCCCGGCACGTCAAGATCCTGACCGATGCCGGGCTGGCCGTGCGGCGCAAGGAAGGCAGCTGGGTCTTTGTCGCGCTGGGGGCAGAGGGGACGACGGCCCCCGTCATGGCGGCGATGGACGCATGGGCCGGGCCGCTGGATCACGCGCTGGCCGATGCCGACGGGCAGCGGCTGGCCGCGGTGCTGGCCGAACGGACCGCAGCGGCGGCGCAGTGGTTTCAGGCGCATGCCGGGGAATGGGACGCGATCCGCAACCTCTATATCGCCGAAAGCGAGATCGAACAGGCGATGGTCAACGCGCTGGGCACCGAAACGCTGGGCCGGCTGGTCGATATCGGCACGGGCACCGGGCGGATGCTGGAATTGTTCGGCCCGATGGCCGCGTCCGCGATCGGCATCGACCGGTCGTCGGAAATGCTGCGGCTGGCGCGGGCCAAGCTGACCGAGCGGGGGCTGGACCGGGCGGAACTGCGCCAGGCGGATTTCTATACCCTGCCGGTCGAGGATAACGGGGCGGACGCCGCGATCCTGCACCATGTGCTGCATTTTGCGCACGCCCCCGAACAGGTACTGGCCGAGGCGGGGCGGGTGCTGGCGGCGGGCGGGCGATTGCTGGTCGTGGATTTCGCGCCCCATTCGCGTGAGGAATTGCGGACGCAGGAGGCGCACGCCCGGCTGGGTTTTTCGGACGAACAGATGCTTGGCTGGTTCGCGGCCGCTGGCCTGGCCCCCGAACGGGTGGACACGCTGAAGGGCGGCGAACTGACGGTGAAATTATGGGTCGGGCGCAAGCGCGCCGCCCCGGTGACGGAGAAGATTGCGGCATGAGTATCTCGGTTTCCCAGCTCGAAGAAGCACGCCGGGCGCTGGAAGCGCCGCTGTTCGCCGATCTGGCAGGCGATGCGGCGGTCAGTTTCGAATTTTTCCCTACCAAGACGGAAAAAATGGCCGAGGCGGCGTGGGACGCGCTGATGACGCTGGCGCCGCTGGGTCCGCGCTTTGTCTCTGTCACCTATGGCGCTGGCGGATCGACGCGCGACCGCACGCATGAAACGGTGGCGCGCATCGCACGGGACACCAGCATCCCGGCCGCCGCGCACCTGACCTGCGTCAGCGCCAGCAAGGAAGAGGTGAACGCCGTTGCCCGCGAATACTGGGCGGCGGGCGTGCGCCATATCGTCGCGCTGCGCGGCGACATGCCGGTGATGGGCGAAAAGTTCGTCGCTCATCCCGACGGATACCAGAATGCGGCCGATCTGGTCGCGGGGCTGCGCGCACTGCACCCGTTCGACATTTCTGTCGCCGCCTATCCCGAATGTCACCCGGATTCGGCCGATGTGACGGCGGATATCGACAATCTGAAGCGCAAGATCGACGCCGGGGCGAACCGCGCGATCACTCAGTTCTTTTTCTCGCCCGACACGTTTTTCCGGTTCCGGGATGCAGCGGCGGCGGCGGGGATCGGCGCTGAAATCGTGCCGGGCATCCTGCCGGTGTCCAACGTCGCCCAGACGCGCAAGTTCGCCGGAATGTGCGGCGCGGCAATCCCGGAATGGATGGACCGATTGTTCGATGGCCTCGACGAACATCCTGCCGCGCGCCAGCTGGTTGCGGCGACCGTCGCGGCGGAAATGTGCCGCCGGCTCTATGCGGGCGGGGTGCGGCATTTCCACTTCTACACGCTGAACCGCGCCGAACTCAGCTTTGCCATCTGCCACCTGCTTGGCCTGCGCGCGCAGGACGAGCAGGGCCGGGCGGCGGCCTGATCATCAATTGCCCCTCCCCTCTGGGGGGAGAGGAGCATGGAGAAACCAAGTGTCTACAGCCCGCCAAGCCTTTCTCGACATTGCCGCACAGCGTATCCTGATCTTTGACGGCGGCTATGGCACGTCGATCCAAAAGTTCGGGTTGCAGGAGGCGGATTATCGCGGCGACCTTGACCTGCCGATGGATCAGAAGGGCAATAACGACCTGCTCTGCCTGACCCGGCCGGACATCATCAAGGGCATCCATGCCGCCTATTTCGCGGCCGGCGCCGACATGGTGGAAACCAACACCTTCAGCGGCACGCGGATCGCCATGGCCGATTATGGCTGCGAGCATCTGGTGTGGGACATCAACCTGGCCGCCGCGAAACTGGCGCGCGAGGCGGCGGAGGAGGCGAGCGCAAAGGACGGCAAGCGCCGCTTCGTCGCCGGCTCCATCGGCCCGACCAACAAGACGCTGTCGCTATCGCCCGACGTCAACGACCCGTCGTACCGCGAAGTCGATTACGATGCGTTGAAGGAACAATATAAGGAACAGTGCGCCGCGCTGATCGCCGGCGGGGTGGACTTCATCCTGATCGAGACGTGTTTCGACACGCTGAACGCCAAGGCCGCCGGCATGGCCGCGAAGGAAGCGGAGGCAGAGGCGGGGCGCGAGGTGCCGGTGATGGTCAGTTTCACCATCACGGACATGTCCGGCCGCAACCTTTCGGGCCATACGATCAACGCCTTCTGGTACACGCTGCGCCATCTGAAGCCGCTGACCGTCGGTGCGAACTGCGCGTTCGGGGCGGACCTGCTGCGCCCCTATCTGTCGGAACTGGCCAAGACGGCCGACACGCTGATCCTGGCCTATCCCAATGCGGGCCTGCCCAACGAACTGGGCCAGTATGACGAGTTGCCGGAGCGCACGGCCGAGCTGATCGCGGAGTGGACGCGCGAGGGGCTGGTCAATGCGGTCGGCGGCTGCTGCGGCACCACGCCGGACCATATCGCCGCCATCGCCCGCGCGGTTGCCGACGCCCCGCCGCGCCAGTTGCCGCAGGTGCCCGTCACCATGAAGCTGTCCGGCCTGGAGCCGTTCATCATCGCCGCCTGACCCATCAAAACCCTCTCCCCTCCAGGGAAGAGGGTTGGGAGAGGGGCCGTGCCGCACGGACGCCGCTCTCCGACGCCCCCTCTCCCCGACCCTCTCCCCTGAAGGGGAGAGGGAGAGAAGAAAGAAGCCATGACCACCGCCACTGCCTCCACCGTCTTCATCAACATCGGCGAACGCACCAACGTCACCGGGTCGGCTGCGTTCAAGAAGCTGATCATGGCGGGGGATTATGCCAAGGCGGTCGAGGTCGCGCGGCAACAGGTGGAAAACGGCGCGCAGATCATCGACGTCAACATGGACGAGGGGCTGCTCGACGCGGTCGAGGCGATGACCACGTTCCTGAAGCTGATCACCGCCGAACCGGACATTGCCCGCGTGCCCGTGATGATCGATTCGTCGAAGTGGGAGGTGATCGAGGCGGGCCTGAAATGCGTGTCGGGCAAGCCGATCGTCAATTCGATCAGCATGAAGGAAGGCGAGGGGCCGTTCCTGGACCATGCCCGCAAGTGCATGGCCTATGGCGCGGCGGTCGTCGTCATGGCGTTCGACGAGGTGGGACAGGCGGACACAAAGGCGCGCAAGGTCGAAATCTGCGAGCGGGCCTACACGCTGCTGACCGGCATCGGTTTCCCGCCCGAGGACATCATCTTCGACCCCAATGTGTTCGCCGTGGCGACGGGGATCGAGGAGCATAACAACTATGCCGTCGATTTCATCGAGGCGACGCGCGAGATCCGCAGGCGTTGCCCGCATGTCC
Organism: Sphingomonas eleionomae; assembly: GCF_049889035.1. Taxonomy (NCBI): domain Bacteria; kingdom Pseudomonadati; phylum Pseudomonadota; class Alphaproteobacteria; order Sphingomonadales; family Sphingomonadaceae; genus Sphingomonas; species Sphingomonas eleionomae. The sequence goes on from NZ_JBLTWP010000003.1 coordinate 213,860, forward strand.
ACATCTCCGGCGGCCTGTCCAACCTGTCGTTCAGTTTCCGCGGGAACGAGCCGGTGCGCCGGGCGATGCACAGCGTGTTCCTGTACCACGCCATCCCGGCGGGCATGGACATGGCGATCGTCAATGCCGGCCAGCTGGACGTGTACGACACCATCGATCCCGAGCTGCGCAAGGCGTGCGAGGATGTGGTGATGAACACCGATCCGGAGGCTGGCGAGCGGCTGGTCGCGCTGGCCGAGAAATATCGCGGCACCGATGCGGCGACGGAAAAGGCCGCCGCCGAATGGCGCGGCTGGCCGGTGGTCAAGCGGCTGGAGCATGCGCTGGTCAAGGGCATCGACATGTATGTCGTCGATGATACCGAGGAAGCGCGGCAGGAAATCTTTGCCCGCGGCGGCCGCCCGATCGAGGTGATCGAAGGCCCGTTGATGGAGGGGATGAACGTCGTCGGCGACCTGTTCGGCTCCGGCAAGATGTTCCTGCCGCAAGTCGTCAAATCCGCCCGCGTGATGAAAAAGGCGGTCGCCCATCTGCTCCCCTATATCGAGGCGGAAAAGGCCGAGGGGGACAGCAAGGGCAAGGGCCGCGTCATCATGGCGACGGTCAAGGGCGATGTTCACGATATCGGCAAGAACATCGTCGGCGTCGTGCTGCAATGCAACGGGTTCGAGGTCGTCGACTTGGGCGTCATGGTCCCCTGGACGAAGATCCTGGAGGCGGCGAACGAGAATGATGCCGACATGATCGGCCTGTCCGGCCTGATCACGCCCAGCCTGGACGAGATGGTGACGGTGGCGGAGGAGATGCAGCGCGCGGGCATGACCATGCCGTTGCTGATCGGCGGCGCCACCACGTCGAAGGTGCATACCGCGCTGAAGATCGCGCCCGCCTATACCGGCCCGGTCGTCCATGTCCTCGACGCCAGCCGCGCGGTCGGCGTTGCCACCACGCTGGTTTCTGACACGATCCGCGACGATTACGTGACCAAGGTTGCGGCGGAATATGAGGCGGTGCGCGCCGCCCGCGCGGGCAAGGGGCAGAGCGAGCTGGTGTCGCTGGACACGGCCCGCGCCAATGCGTTCGAGGCGGACATGAGCCTCAAGCCGCGCAAGCCCATCCTGCCGGGCGTGCACCGCTTTCCCGACTGGGATCTGGCGGACCTGCGCGACTATATCGACTGGACGCCGTTTTTCCGCGCGTGGGAACTGCACGGCAATTATCCCGCGATCCTGACCGATACGGTGGTCGGCGAAAGCGCGTCGTCGCTGTTCGCCGATGCGCAACGGATGCTGGACCGGATCGTTTCGGAACGCTGGCTGACCGCGCGCGGCGTCGTCGGCCTGTGGCCCTGTGCGCGGGAGGAGGACGATGTGGTCGTCCATATGGACGATGAAAGCCATGTCCGCCTGCCGTTCCTGCGGCAACAGATCGCCAAGCGCGAAGGGCGCGCAAACATGTGCCTTGCCGATTTCATCGACCGCGACGGTGACTGGATCGGCGGCTTTGCGGTGTCGATTCACGGCATCGAACCGCATCTGGCGCGGTTCAAGGCGGCGGTGGACGATTATTCCGACATCCTGCTGAAGGCATTGGCCGACCGGTTCGCAGAGGCGTTTGCCGAGCGGCTGCACCAATATGTCCGCAAGTCCCTGTGGGGCTATGCCGAGGGCGAACAGCTCGACAATGCCGCGCTGATCCGCGAGCAATATCGCGGCATCCGGCCCGCACCCGGCTATCCCGCCTGCCCGGACCACAGCCTGAAACCGATCCTGTTCAAGATGCTGGACGCGCACCACGCGACGGGCGTTTCGCTGACCGAAAGTTTCGCCATGCTGCCGACCGCGGCGGTCAGCGGCTTTTACTTCGGCCACCCCGACGCCGCCTATTTCGGCGTCGCCCGCGTCGGCAAGGATCAGGTCGAGGACTACGCCGCCCGCCGCGGGGTGGACCTCGCCACGGCGGAACGCTGGCTGCGCCCTAACTTGGATTGAGCCCTCACCAGGTGGCCCGCTCCCACCACACGGCCACCCCCCACCGTCGCCCCGTGCTTGACACGGGGCTAGGCTTTTCTTCCGCTCGCGTTGGCGCGATCGTCGGCGGATGAAGAAGGGTGGATGGCTTTACATCATGGCGAACCGCTATCGCGGCGGGATGTATGTCGGTGTGACTGCAGACGCACTCGCCCGCATCCACCAGCACCGTGAGGGCACGGGTTCGCGCTGATCGAGGCCGACAATCCCGAATGGGACGATCTTTGGGAGCAAAGGTTCACACCCGGCGCGCCGCAAGACTAGCCAAGCCCCGTGTCAAGCACGGGGCGACGATGAAAAGGTATGGCCGCAATGGGGCCGAAAGCCGCCGGGGGGGGCGTCAACCGCTGGCCCGTAGCCATGCCCCCGCCGCCGCAGAAAACCCCTGTCCTACACGCCGCCGGTCATGCTTCATCCTGTCCGCATGGATCAGCCCACATCCCCCGCATCGCCGCGCGTCCGCGCGCATTGGACCCCGGCCAGACAGCGCATCTTCCTGACCGCCCTTGCCGAAACCGGCAGCATTGCCCGCGCCGCGCGGGCGGCGGGGATGTCGCGGTCCAGCGCGCACCGGCTGCGGCTCAGGCTGGCGGGCACGCCGTTCGACCGGCTGTGGGACCGGGCGCTTGCGGTCAACGCGGCCCGGCTCGCGGATCCCTTTGCCGAGATGCGGGGCGCGTCCGGCGCCGCCCTGCCGCCTGATCGTGGCCACCCCGCGGCATGATTGTCGCGCATCCGCCGCGGTCCGGTTGCGCGCCTGTGACGGGGCCGACGCGGCCCGGTAGCGCACGTGTCGCGTCGCGGGCACCTTCCGGTCGCTTCCCCGGCGAATCCGGCAAAATCATGCCCGAATGCGTCAAGACTGTCCGGTCTCGTCGTATCACGCATCTTGCCCCGACCCGCCGGATCGGCCAGCGTGAGACGGGCAAGCATTTCGGGGGAGCCAATGGCCGATACCGTCACCAGTGACGACACGACACCGCGTGAGCCGAGCGCGAAGGAAATCCGCACGGTCATCACCGCGTCCTCGCTGGGCACCGCGTTCGAATGGTATGACTTCTTCATCTATGGCACGCTGGCTGCGTCCGGGATCATCGGGCGCACCTTCTTTCCCGGCGGGAACGAGGTGCTGCAGACGCTGCTCGCCTGGGCCGGATTTGCCGTGGGATTCGGGTTCCGGCCGCTGGGCGCGGTGCTGTTCGGATTTCTGGGCGACAAGCTGGGCCGCAAATACACGTTTCTGGTGACGATCACGCTGATGGGCATTGCCACGGCGGGCGTCGGGCTGGTCCCCAGCTATGCCGCGATCGGGGTTGCGGCGCCCGTCATCATCATCCTGCTGCGCATCGCACAGGGGCTGGCGCTGGGCGGGGAATATGGCGGGGCCGCCATCTATGTCGCCGAACATTCGCCGCCGGGCAAAAGCGGCTACCACACCAGCTTCATCCAGGCATCGGTGGCGGGCGGTTTCATCCTGAGCCTGATCGTCGTGCTGGGGTTCAAATCGTCGATGAGCGCCGAAGTCTGGAACGACTGGGGCTGGCGCGCGCCGTTCCTGTTTTCGCTGCTGCTGCTGGCCATTTCGCTGTGGATGCGGGTGAAGCTGTCGGAAAGCCCGGTGTTCAAGGCGATGAAGGCGGCCGGCCAGACGGCGAAGAACCCGTTCATCGAAAGCTTTACCTATCCCGGCAACTGGAAGCGGCTGTTCGTTGCGCTGTTCGGCATTGCCGCCGGTCTGACCGTGATCTGGTACACCGCGATGTTCAGCGTATTGAGCTTCCTTCAGGGGCCGATGCGGGTGGATGAGACGACGGCGCAGCTGATCGTCGGCGCGGGCGCACTGTGCGGCCTGTTCTGGTTCGTGTTTTTCGGCCGCCTGTCCGATCGGGTGGGGCGAAAGGCGCCGATCGTCACCGGTTATGCCGCCACGCTGATCCTGCTGTTCCCGATTTTCTGGACCATCGGCCATGCCGCCAATCCCGGCCTTGCCTATGCCGCCGACCGGGCGCCGGTGGTGGTGACGGGTCCGGCCTGCGGGTTCGACCCGTTTGCAGCGACACAGAAGGATGCGTGCGGCCGCATCCTCGACCATCTGTCGAAACGGGGGGTCAGCTATACCACGGTGCGGGCACCGGCCGTGACGATGGCGGTGGGGGGCATTCCTGTCGGTTCGCTGGAGCCGGCCGCGATCGACGCGGCGCTGGAACATGCCGGATACCGGCTGGACCGGGTGGTGCCGTCGCCGCGCAATATCGGCATTATCCTGATCGCGATTCTGGCGCTGTCCATGCTGGCCGGGGCGACATTCGGCCCGGTCGCGGCACTGCTGTCCGAGATGTTCCCGCCGCGCATCCGCTATTCGTCCATGTCGATCCCCTATCATATCGGCACGGGCTATTTCGGGGGTTTCCTGCCCTTTATCAGCGCGTACATGGTTGCCCGGTCGGGCAATCCCTATGCCGGGTTGTGGTACACCGTCGCCGTCGTGGCGATGGCACTGCTGGTCTCGCTCTGGGGCCTGAAAAGCGGTCGGCCGGAGCCGCTGAAGGATTGAGCGCGGCGGCAAAGCGGGATAGCGCGGCGCGGGCATGACCATCGAACCGCCCCCGCCGCCGCTGCGCCTGATCCTGGACAGCGATGCCCTGGCCGCCAACTGGCGGACCCTGGCGGCGCGGCACCCGGCTGCGGCCTGCGGCGCGGCGGTCAAGGCGGACGGCTATGGCCTTGGCGCGCGCGAGGTGGTGCGCCGCCTGACCACCACCGGATGCCGCGATTTCCTTGTGGCCACCTGGGCCGAGGCGCTGGCGATTGCCGACCTGGCCCCCTCGGTCGCGGTGCTGCACGGGGTCCGGTCGGCAGACATGGCGGTGGCTGCAGCGGCTCCTGCCCATCTGAGGCCCGTGCTGAACAGCGCCGAACAGGTCGCCCGTTGGCGGCAGGGCGGCGGGGGACGGCCATGCGACCTGATGGTCGATACCGGTATGAACCGGCTGGGCGTGGCGGCGGGCGATGCGGCCGCGCTGGCCGAGGGGCTGGCGCTGGACACGCTGATGAGCCATCTGGCCTGTGCCGACGAGGTGCATCCGCTGAACCAGCGTCAGCTGGATGCGATGACCGGGCTGCGCGGTGCGGTGGCGGCCCGCCGGTACAGCCTGGCGAACAGTGCGGGCATCTTTCTTGGCCCCGAATATGGCTTCGATCTGACGCGGCCCGGCCTGTCGCTCTATGGCGGCATCCCCTGCGCGGAGGCTGAAGCAGCCATCCGCCCCGTCGCCCGGCTGGAGGCAGAGGTGCTGCAGGTCCGCGGGATCGGGGCAGGGGAAAGCGTGGGGTATAACGCCACCTTTATCGCGCCCGCGCCGATGCGTCTGGCGACGCTGAACATCGGATATGCCGATGGCTATGGCCGCGGCTTTTCCGGCGTCGGGGCGGCGATCGGGCCGGACGGTCGGCGGCTGGCGGTGCTGGGCCGGGTGTCGATGGACCTGTTGATCGTCGATGTGACCGATGCCGGGGACGTGGGCGAGGGCGACTGGCTGACCGTCGATTACGACCTGGTCAGCGCGGCCGCGGCATCGGGCCGGTCGCAATATGAGCTGCTGACCGGGCTGGGCCAGCGCATGGCGCGCCACTGGCGCTGATTTTCATCGCCGATGGACATGTTCGGTTCATCGGATTTGCGGTACAGTTCGGCATGATTTGACGAGGGAGTTACGCCCATGTCCCGCCGAATGACATTGATCGCCGCCCTGCCGCTGGCACTGACCGCCGCCACGCTCCCCGCCGAGGACAAGCCCACGGGCGAGGCCGCGCTGGCCAAGGCCGTCGAGGGGCGCGAGGCCGGCAAGCCGATCAGCTGTGTGTCGATGTCGCAGCTGCGCGGATCGGATTCGATCCGGGGCACTGCCATCGTCTATCGCTCTGCCGGGTCGACGCTGTACGTCAACCGGCCCAAGGGCGGATCGTCGGAGCAGCTGGATCGCGACACGATCCTGGTCACGCAAACGCCCACTGGTCAGCTTTGCCGCAACGATGTCGTCAATCTGGTCGACCGGATGACGGGGTTTCAGCGTGGTTTCGTGATCCTGGGCGATTTCGTGCCGTACAAGCGGGTGCCCAAGGCGAGCTGATCCCCGCGCTGGTCCGCCGCGAGGACGCGGTTCAGCGGATCGGCTTTCCGCTGTCGCGCCAGCGGGGCAGGATCTGATCATCCGCCGGGGGCGGCGCGGTCGCCGGGCTTGCGGCAGGGGCGGGCGCGCCGATCGCACTGCCCGATTGCGACCAGCGCGGCTGAATCCCCTGAAGATCCGCAGCGGGCGGCAGGGCGGGCGGTGTCACCGCGGTCGTGGCGGCCGGCGCATTGGCGGGTGCCGGGGTTGCCAGCGGGGCGACACTGAGGTCCGCCATCACGGTCAGTGCCACCGGCCGATGCGGCCCCGGCACCGGTTCGCCGCCGGCATAGCTGCTGCGGAAAGCACCGGGCGTTCCCCAATACCCCTTCCACCGGTGAAAGAAGTGCGCGCCGAACACGCCAGTCATCACAAGACTGCTCGCCCAATAGGGTTTGACGGCATAGGTGTGGTAATGCGTGGCGTGGCCGACCGCCGCCATGACATGGCCGTCAAGCGCCCGCTGTGCCGTGCGGCGGGCGCGGTCCCATGCCGATGCGACCGGGCGGCGCGCCATGGCCCCGTCGCAGGCAAAGCTGAACTGGCATCCGGCGCGTTCCGACCCCTGATACACCACGCCGCACACCGTGTTCGGAAAGGCGGGATGGCGTACCCGGTTCAGGATCACCTGAGCCACGGCGGCCTGTCCGTCGGCGGGTTCGTTCGCGGCCTCGTAATAGATGGCGGTGGTCAGGCATTGCAGCGCGCGGGCCCGGTCGGATTCGCTGCCCGTCAGGATGAAGGGCGGGGCGGGCCGCACCGTGCCGTCGCCGGCCAATGCGGCGAGCGCGCCCGGATCCTGTGCAGGGATCGGCAGATCGGGCAGGGCGATGGTCCCGGTGACGCCTGGGGCGATGGCATCGCCATCCTCGATCGACAACAGCAGCGCCGCGCCGGGGAAATGATCGTCCGCCTCATACCCGCTGGGCAGGCGTTCGGGGGGGGCGGGCGGCGTTGCCTGCTTCATCGAGACATAGCCGGCATGGCCCGAAAACCCGGCGCCGATCATCGACACCAGGATCGCGGCCAGCACGCCGCGCGATTGCAGGACAGGCCAACGCCGCTGGATCACGGCCCCCTGATACCGGATGCAGGTTGCGCTTTCCCTACCCGATTTTCGCCTGTCCCACGCTGTTACAGCTTATGGTTAAGGCAAGGATTGCGATGCGGGGCGACGCCGTGCCATCGCTGCCAGTGGGCTTGACCCGCCCTGCCGCGCCCGCGATCAACAGGGCATGGACGCCCCCGCCGCATTGCCGCCCCGCCGCCGCGTTTCGACCCGCATCAGCGCGCTCTATGGCGCGGGTGCGATCGCCTATGGCGTCAAGGATTTCTGTTTCTCCACCTTTCTGCTGCTGTTCTACAATCAGGTGCTGGGCCTATCGGCGGCGCAGGTGGGGCTGGTAATCGGCGGCGCGCTCATCATCGATGCCTTTGTCGATCCCGCGATCGGGTTCTTGTCCGATCGCACGCGCAGCCGCTGGGGACGGCGGCATCCATGGATGTATGGCGCGGCGCTGCCGATCGGGCTGGGCTGGCTGCTCCTTTGGAATCCGCCGGAATGGGGCGCCGGTGCGCTGCTCGGCTGGCTGTTCGTCATGGCCGTGCTCGTCCGCACTGCCGTATCGGCCTATGAGGTGCCAAGCCAGGCGCTGAGCCCTGAACTGACCGCCGATTATGACGACCGCACCCGCATCATGGCCTATCGCTACGTGTTCGGCTGGGGCGGCGGACTGGGGATGCTGATCCTGACCTATGGCGTGTTCCTGAGCGGGCCAGAGGGGGTGCTGGACCGGGCGGGCTATGTCGGATTTTCGGTTGCCGGGGCCGCGCTGATCGTCGGGGCGATCCTGATTTCGGCGCTGGGCACGCACCGGGAAATCGCCCGATTGCCGAGGTCGCCGATCGTGCGCCAGTCGCTGGCCGGATATCTGCGCGAAATGGGGGACAGCCTGAACAACCGGGCGTTCCTGATCCTGATGGCGGGCGGCCTGTTCTATTATGTGGCGCAGGGCGTCAGTTTCGGCCTGTCCAATTACCTGTATGTCCATGTGTGGCGCATGGCGGGCAGCGATTTCACCTGGCTGGGGCTGGTCCTGCTGGCCGGCGCTGTCGCCGCGTTCGCGGTCGCGCCCTGGCTGGGGCGGGCGCTGGGCAAGCCCAAGGCGGCGATGCTGATGCTGATCGGGGCGGCGGCGCTGAACGGTGCGCCTTATTGGTTGCGGCTTGCCGGGATGTTTCCCGAACCGGGCGATGCGGCCATGATGCCGACGCTGTATCTTGTCTATTTCATCAACGGCGCGTGCGGGGTCAGCTCGACCATCCTCCTGGCATCCATGCTGGCGGATGTTGTCGAACACTCCGAAGCACGCACCGGCCACCGGTCCGAAGGGCTGTTCTTTGCCGGGCTGTTCTTCATCCAGAAATGCACCAGCGGCATCGGCATTGCGCTGGTGGGCGCGATCCTGTCGTGGATCGCGTTTCCGACAGGGGCCGCGCCGGGCACGGTGCCGGTACCGGTCATTGACCGGCTGACCATCGCCTTTGCCGCCATCTACCTTAGCCTGGGGGTGACGGGTGCGCTGTGCTATCGCGCCTTTCCGTTCGGGCGCAAGGAGCATGACGACCGCATCGCCCGGCTGGCGCAGGCGACGCCGCCACAGGGATGACGTCGATGCGGTCCCGGCGGGAACGGTGGATCGCGCTGGCCGGATCGGCGGCGGCGGTCGGCGGGATCATCGCGGTGCTGCTGATCGGACTGAGCGTAACGACGGGCGTGCGGATCGATTCGGCGCTGGATGTTTTCGACATCAGCGTGCCGCCGCCCCCGCCGCCGCCCGAACCGGCCCCAAGGCCAGCGGCAAGCGAACGGGAAGCGGGCGCGGCCGCTCCACCCGCCCTGAAGGCGCGGCCAAAGCCGGTGACTGCCCCGCCAGTTCCGCCGCGCAAGCCGCCGCCGCTGGCCGCCCCGCCGGTTGCGGCCGATGGCACAGCGGCGCGGGCCGGGGCCAGTGAGCGGCCGGGACCGGGCACCGGGGCGGGCGGGTCCGGCAGCGGCCTTGGCAGTGGCGGCGCGGGCGATGGCACGGGTGGCGGCGCGATGCGGGCAAGGCGCGTGCGCGGCAGCATCAGCAACCGGGATTATCCGCCCAGCGCCTATCGCGCGGGTGCGGGCGGTCGGGTGATCGTGACGTTGACGGTGGCGGCGGACGGGCGCGTTACCGGATGCCTGATCGCGCGATCCAGCGGCAACGCCGCACTGGACGAGGCGACGTGTTCCCTCGCGCGCAAGCGGTTCCGCTATACCCCGGCGCGTGATGCGTCAGGCAAGCCGGTGGAAAGTCAGGCGGGATACCGGCAGGACTGGTGGCTGGAAGGTCAGGCGCCGCCTGCACCCTGACCCTGCAACGGGGCCACCGCACAAAGGAAAGGGGCGGCGGAACCTGCGTTCCACCGCCCCCGTCCGTAACCGATCGGTCGAACCGATTAGTTGGCAGCAGCCATCGTGCTGGACACGTTGTTGAACGTGGTCTTCAGCTCGTTGCCCAGGCCCTGCATCGCGGCGATCGCGGCAACCGCGATCAGAGCGGCGATCAGGCCGTATTCAATGGCGGTGGCGGCCTTCTTGTTCTTCAGGAACGTGCGAATCTTCATCATTTCCGGTCTCCAAGGGTTGAAAACGTCTTCAATTACCCGGCTTTCCCGGGTTTGCCCCCGGATCAGCCCGTCCATGTAAGCGGTGCAGGGTTGACAAATATTTAAGCGCCCACACGATTTTCGAAGGATGGATCAGCGTGCGCGTTCGACCTTGTTCGCAACATCGTTCCACATCGACGTCGTTTCGCTGGCCAGCGATTGCAGCGCGCCGATGATGGCGATCACCACCAGCGATACAATCAGGCCATATTCGATTGCGGTGCCGCCCCGCCGGTTTCTGGCGAAGCGGCGGATCGCTTTGACAAGGTTCGCAAACACCGCAATCTCCCATCCGACGACATGAAAATTACCAAGACGGGGTTAATGAATTGCTGATGGGCGCGAGCGAAAATACCGCGAATTTGCTGATCGTTACGGCTGCAGCAATGATCGATGCCGATGGCCGCGTGCTGGTGCAGCAACGCCCGCCGGGCAAGCCGATGGCGGGGTTGTGGGAGTTTCCGGGCGGAAAGGTTGAGGCGGGCGAAACGCCGGAACGGGCGCTGATCCGCGAATTGCACGAGGAACTGGGCGTGACTGTGGATCATAGCTGCCTGGCCCCGGCGGTGTTCGCCAGTGAGCCGCTCGGCGACCGGCACCTGTTGCTGCTGGTCTATGCGCTGCGCAAATGGTCGGGCGTGCCGACGGCGCGCCATGCGACTGCGCTGGCGTGGAGGCGGCCGATCGAGCTTCATGCGCTGGAGATGCCACCGGCGGACCGGCCGCTGATCGGCCTATTGGAACTGCTGATCTGACAGTCAGTAAAAGCGGCTGAGCACCAGTTGCCGTTCGCCGCCATCGCACAGGCCGATCGACAGCGACCTGCCCGGCATTCCCGCAAGGACGGACAGGTCGGCGCGCTGCGCCCCCGCGCCGTCGATCGAACAGATCGCGTCGTCCGCGCGAAAGCCGCTGCGTTCCGCCGGGCTGCCGCGCATGACGTGAAGGACGGTCAGTCGCTCGCCCGTCCGGCCGAGCAACAGGCCGCTGGTCGAGCGCAGCGGGCTGGTGTCGGGTTCGGTCCGCGCCAGCACCATGCGCCCGGCACCGGGATCGAGCAGCAGGCGATATCGCTGCATCAGCCCCGCGCCGATCCGTCCGGTCAGGCCGCGACTGGCGGTATAGCCCCCCTCCGGCTCGATCCGCGCCTCGATCTGGCGGATGGCCTGTCCGGCAAGGTCGATGCGGTCGATGATCGCCAGTCCCGTCGCCACGCGCCCGCCCGCGCCCCATCCGATCGTCGTCGACAGGCCGTCATGGCGAAAGCCGCCCGCTTGCCACGCCGCCTGAGTGAGCGTCAGCGCCGCGCCATCGCCGGTATCCATCAGCACCGCGCCAAGCCGGGTCCCGGCCAGCGCAAGTTCGGCGACATAGCCCGCGCGCAGCGGCGCGATCAGGCCGGGAAAGGCCAGCCGCCCGCTGGGCAGCAGTCGGAACCGCCGGGCAGCAAAATCGAGGTCAAGGGCATGGCGGCCCAGAATATCGGCGCCCAGGATCATGTGGACCGGCGCGCCATTGCCGCTGGCACTGGCGGGCAGGGGCAGCACGGCCAGCCGCTGACGGGCCAGCACCTGCGTGCCGATGGTGATGGGCTGCGGGCGGCTCCAGCGGATTGACACAGTGCCGCCAATGGCGTTTGCCCGACCCGCCGCGCCAAGCGGCAGGCCGATTTGCGCGGCGAACCGCTGATCGATCACGCTGTGGCTGGCCCCGGTATCGAGCAGCGCAGTGACCGGATGGCCGGCGACGGTCATTTCAAAGGCGATCTGGTTGCCGGGCGTGCGCTGAAAATCAATCCAGCCGCTGTCCTGCGCCCGGGCGGGTGCTATGGTGAGGAACAGCAGGGCAAGGGCAAGGATCAGCCGCATGGCCGGATGCTAGGTCAGGCGACCGGGATCCGCCACCGCTTCCGATGCTGGTTAATGTCCCGTTCTGGGGTCGACCCCATGGCCGGGGATCAGAGGCATGCTTCCAGCAGCGCCTGGTCGAAACCGAACTGCTTTGCCTTGTCCAGCGTATAGGGGCGCAGGCCCATGGAGCGATATTCGCCGATGATCTTGCCGTCGGCGGTTTCGTCCAGATATTCGAACTTGAACAGTTCCTGCGTGACGATCACCGGCCCTTCCATCCCGATGACTTCGGTGATGTTGGTGACGCGGCGCGAACCGTCGCGCAGACGCTTGACCTGAACGATCAGGTCGACCGAGTCGGCGATCTGGCGGCTGATCGCTTCCTTTGGCACCTTGATGTCCGACATCATCACCATGTTTTCCATACGCGCCAGACATTCGCGCGGGGAGTTGGAGTGAAGCGTCGCCATCGAGCCGTCATGGCCGGTGTTCATTGCGGCCAGGAGGTCGAAACACTCCGAGCCGCGAATTTCGCCGAGGATGATCCGGTCCGGCCGCATACGCAGCGCGTTCTTGACCAGATCGCGGATGGTCACTTCGCCAACGCCCTCAAGGTTCGGGGGGCGAGTTTCGAGCGGCAGCCAGTGCGGCTGTTGCAGTCGGAGTTCGGCCGCGTCCTCGATGGTCAGCACGCGCTCGCCCGGGTCGATCATCTTGGACAGCGCGTTCAGCATCGTCGTTTTACCGGAGCCGGTACCGCCGGAAATCACGATGTTGAAGCGGCAGGCACCCGCCACCTTGAGCGCGGTCGCCATCTTGTCCGACATCGACCCGCCCTTGGCCATCATGTCCAGGGTGATCGGCTTGGCCGAAAACTTACGGATCGAGATGGCCGTGCCCTTGAGGCTGAGCGGCGGCACGATCACGTTGACGCGGGATCCGTCCTTCAGGCGGGCGTCGGCGAGCGGCGTAGTCTGATCGACGCGGCGGCCGACCGAGTTACAGATGCGCTGCGCGATCTGGAACAGATGTTCCTCGTCGCGGAACTGGATATTGGCCAGCTCCAGCTTGCCCTTGCGTTCCACAAAGGTCTGTTCGGGGCCATTGACCATGATGTCGCTGATCGCCGGATCGGACAGCAGTTCTTCCAGCGGACCAAGGCCCAGCAGCTCGTCGACCAGCACCTTTTCCAGCGCGAACTGTTCGCGCCGGTTCAGCGTCAGTTTCAGTTCGGCCAGCACTTCACCGATGATCGGCCGGAATTCCTCGGCCAGTTCATCCTTGCCCAGCGTCGCGGCCGCTTCGGGATCGACGCGTTCAAGCAGGCGCGGCAGCACCTGTTCCTTGATGCGGTGGATCGAGCTTTCGAACCCCTCGACGCGGCTGTTGGCGGCATCGCCCGATGCGGACTGGCGCTCGGCCAGACGCGCCATGGCATCGGCGTTCGCCATGCTGCTGCCGGGGGCGGGCTCGAACGGATCGGAAGCGGGCGGGGGTGCGACGGGTTCGGGAATCGACGGAAACTGTCCGGCCCCGTCCATGTCGCGGGAACCGGCGGGCGACCCCTGCATTGGGCGTGCGACGCCGAATGCAGGACGTCCCCCGGTGCTGCTGCCACCGCCTGGTCCACTGCGTCGCCCGAATGCGCTCACGGTTACACTCTTATCCCGGTCGATAACGTTCAACCGGCAGAGGTAAGCGGCAACCGTTTAGAATTGACTAACCAAGGCCCCGGTCATTCCGGGCGGCGATAGAAGCGGACATACTCCACCTCCATCCGTTGCGGGAATGCGGCGTCGTCGATCCCCTTGCTGCCGCCCCAGGTGCCGCCGATGGCGATGTTGAGGATCAGGCGGAACGGTTTGTCGAACGGCCAGGTCGCCCGATCCCCCTTGCCGTCATTGTCGAACCGGAAATAGGGCTGGCCGTCCATCGCCATTTCGACCGTGTCCGGTGTCCAGGTGACGCTGTAATCGTGAAACGCATCGCACATGTCGGCGGAATTGACCGTGCCCGTCTTGTGCGTGTTGCGGATGTGATTGAACGCTTCGGTATGCACCGACCCGTGGATCACGCCGCGGGTGTGGCCGACATGTTCCATGATGTCGATTTCGCCCCCGCGCGGCCATCCCGCATCGCTGGCGACGGGCAGCATCCAGATGGCAGGCCAGGTGCCACGCGCACAGGGCAATTTGGCCCGCGTCACGACATGGCCGTAGAGCCAGTCGGTCGGCGCGCTGAGCAGCCGGGCAGAGGTATAGTTCTGGCCGCCGAAATCGGGGAAACGGGCGTTGTCCAGCGTCTCCTTGCGCGCCTCGATGATCAGCTTGCCGTCCTCCACCCGCGCATTTTCGGGGCGGCTGGCGGCGTAATATTGCGCTTCCTCGTTATACCAGCCCTGTGCGTTGCGATGCGTATCATAGGTCCAGCGGGTCGCATCCGGCAGGCCGGGGGTGTCGAATTCATCGGACCATGCGAGGACATATCCGTTGAGCGGTTCCCCGGCGGCCGCAGCGGCGGGGGCAAGGGCGAGCGCGATCAGCGCAGCGGCACGTACCATCATCCCGGCACGATAGAGCGTGGCAGGCGTGCGGCAAACGAAAAAGAGCCCCGGCAGATGCGGGGCCCCCTTAACCGGCGTGACGCCCAATGCGTCGGGATCAGCCGGCCTGTTCCGCCAGCACGGTCAGGCCGCGCTCGTTCACCTCGGCAAAGCCGCCGCGGATCGGCAGGACTTCAGGCTCGCCGCGCTCGGTGCGGTAAATGGCAAGCTGGCCGTCGCGGATCGTCGACATCATCGGCGCATGCCCTTCCAGCACGCCGAAATCCCCTTCGCTGCCGGGGACGACGACCATGTGGACCTGTTCCGAGCGGAGCAGCTTTTCGGGCGTGACAAGTTCGAAGTGCAGCATGGTGGTTACCTTCTCCCTCTCCCATCAGGGGAGAGGGGCGGGAGAGGGGGTGTCGGAGAGCGGCTGGCACAGGGCGCAGCCTCTCTCTCAACCCTCTCCCCCGGAAGGGAGAGGGTTGTTGGCAGTTACGCGTCGGCGGCCAGCTTCTTGGCCTTTTCGACCGCCTCGTCGATGCCGCCGACCATGTAGAAGGCGCTTTCCGGCAGGTGGTCATATTCGCCGTTCACCACGGCCTTGAACGACTTCACCGTGTCTTCCAGCTGCACGAACTTGCCGGGGATGCCGGTGAACACTTCGGCGACGTGGAACGGCTGCGACAGGAACCGCTGGATCTTGCGGGCGCGGCTGACGGTCAGCTTGTCCTCTTCCGACAGCTCGTCCATGCCCAGAATAGCGATGATGTCCTGAAGCGACTTGTACTTCTGCAGGATCGACTGGACCGCGCGGGCGGTTTCGTAATGTTCCTGGCCGACGACGCGCGGCTCCAGCACGCGGCTGGTCGAATCGAGCGGATCGACCGCCGGATAGATGCCGAGTTCGGAGATGGCGCGCGACAGCACGGTCGTGGCGTCAAGGTGAGCGAACGAGGTGGCCGGCGCAGGGTCGGTCAAGTCGTCGGCGGGCACATAGATCGCCTGGACCGAGGTGATCGACCCCTTGTTGGTCGAGGTGATGCGTTCCTGCAGCGCGCCCATGTCGGTCGACAGGGTCGGCTGATAGCCCACGGCCGACGGGATGCGGCCGAGCAGCGCCGAAACTTCCGAACCGGCCTGGGTAAAGCGGAAGATGTTGTCGACGAAGAACAGCACGTCCTGCCCTTCGACATCGCGGAAATATTCGGCGATGGTCAGACCGGACAGGGCGACGCGCGCACGGGCGCCCGGCGGCTCGTTCATCTGGCCATAGACCAGCGCGACCTTCGATCCTTCGGAAATGGCGTTGCCATCGGCGTCCTTGGCGATGACGCCCGCGTCGAGGAATTCGTGATACAGGTCGTTGCCTTCACGGGTCCGCTCGCCGACGCCGGCGAACACCGACGTGCCGCCATGGCCCTTGGCGATGTTGTTGATCAGTTCCTGAATCAGCACGGTCTTGCCCACGCCCGCGCCGCCGAACAGGCCGATCTTGCCGCCCTTGGCATAGGGGGCGAGCAGGTCGATGACCTTGATGCCCGTCACCAGGATGCTTGCTTCGGTCGACTGTTCGATGAACTCCGGCGCCTTGGCGTGGATCGGCGACTTCAGCTCAGTCTGCACCGGGCCGCGCTCGTCGATCGGCTCACCGACTACGTTCAGGATGCGGCCGAGCGTTGCCGGGCCGACCGGCACGGAAATCTGAGCGCCGGTGTCGGTGACGGTCTGACCGCGGGTCAGGCCCTCGGTCGCGTCCATCGCGATGGTGCGGACGGTGTTCTCACCCAGATGCTGCGCCACTTCGAGCACCAGACGCTGGCCGTTATTGTCGGTTTCCAGCGCGTTGAGGATCGCGGGCAGCGCATTGTCGAACGTCACGTCGACAACGGCGCCGATCACCTGGGCGATGCGGCCGACATTGTTGCTGCCGGTGGTGGGGCGGGTCATTTCAGGCGCGGTTGCCATGGTTCAGTCCTCAGCTTGCGAAGGTCAGGCGGACGCGGACGGCGTCGGCGGGGTTAGGGTGACGGTGATGCTTTCGCCCTTGGGCGCAACAGTGAAAGCGACGGCGCCGCCGATGGTGCCACGGGCATCCTTGCCCGCCGCAACGGCATCGACCATCGCCGGATCGGCCAGATCGAACTGGGCCAGATAATCGCGCACCAGCGTCGCTGCGCGCTGGCGGGCGGCATCGGCATTGGCAGCATCCGACAGGATGACATCGAACCGGATACGGTCGATGCGGTCGGCGGCCGGGCCGCTGGCGGCGAAATCGATGCGGTTGGGCTTTGCCGCTTCGGGTGCGGAAAGCACCGCCGAACCGGTGCTGGCAAATCCGCCATCGACGGCCGCGAAATCGTCGGGTTTGAACCCGAACTGCCGCGCCGCGCCCGTGGCCGCTGCGGGCGCAGCGAACAGCCGGTCGGGGCCGGTCAGCGCCGCAACCTCATTGGCCACCACTGCCTCATTCTCAAGCACCGTCGGCTGCGGCTTGCAGGCCGACAGGGCAAGGATGCTGACAAGGGCAAGGGCGGCGGGGCGGAACATTACAGCGCCTCGGCACCCGAGATGATTTCGACCAGTTCGGTGGTGATCGCCGCCTGACGCTGGCGGTTATATTCGATGTTTAGCCGCTTGATGAGATCGCCGGCATTGCGCGTGGCGTTGTCCATCGCGGTCATCTTGCTGCCCTGCTCCGATGCCGCATTTTCGCGCATCGCGCGATAGAGCTGAATTGCGACATTGCGGGGCAGCAGATCGGCCAGGATCGATTCCTCGTCCGGTTCATATTCCACCACGGCACCGCTGGCGTCGTTGGCGGCGGCGGCCGGCACCTTGACCGGCAGGATCTGCTGTTCGGTCGGCTCCTGCGTCAGCACCGTCTTGAACGTCGCATAGAACAGGTGCGCCACGTCGAATTCGCCGCGTTCGAACCGGGCGATCAGATCGTCGGCATACGCCTTTGCCTCGACAAAGGTCAGCTTGCCGAGGTCACCCGGCTCGATCGAATGGACGATCAGATCCTTGTAGCTGCGGGCCAGCACGCCGCGGCCCTTGCGGCCGATGGTGTAGAACTGAACCGTCTTGCCGGCAGCGCGCAGTTCCTCCGCCCGGCGGCGGGCAGCGCGGGCGATGTTGGTGTTGAACGCGCCGGCCAGGCCCTTGTCGCTGGTTGCGACGACCAGCAGATGCACTTGATCCTTGCCCGTGCCGGACAGGAGCAGCGGGCCGCCCGACTGCTGGCCGACCTTTGCCGCCAGGCTGGCGACGACCGCCTCCAGCCGCTGGGCATAAGGGCGACCGGCCTCGGCCGCTTCCTGCGCACGGCGCAGCTTCGCGGCGGCGACCATCTTCATCGCCTTGGTGATCTTCTGGGTCGATTTGACCGACCCGATCCGGAGTTTCAGCGACTTGAGCGTTGCCATCTAGTTCGTCACCATCGTTCAACCGTCATGCTGAACTTGTTTCAGCATCCACCCCGCCACGATCCATGTCGCTTTGGGCACATTGGACCCTGAAACAAGTTCAGGGTGACGGCAGGTTTGTTGCCGCCAGTCGTTTCTTACGCGAACGTCTTGCCGAATGCGGTCAGCGCGTCCTTCAGCTTTGCCTTGCTGTCGTCGGACAGGTCCTTGCTGTCGCGGATCGCGGTCAGCAGGTCGGCCTGATTGGCGCGCATCCAGGACAGCAGGGCCGCTTCGTAGCGGACCACATCCTGCACCGCGACATTGTCGATAAAGCCGTTGGTGCCGGCAAAGATCGACACGACCTGTTCCTCGAACGGCATCGGGTTGAACTGCGGCTGCTTGAGCAGCTCGGTCAGGCGAGCGCCGCGGTTCAGCAGCTTCTGCGTCGAGGCATCGAGGTCCGACCCGAACTGGGCGAACGCGGCCATTTCGCGATACTGGGCCAGCTCCAGCTTGATCGATCCGGCGACCTTCTTCATCGCCTTGGTCTGCGCGGCCGAACCGACGCGGCTGACCGACAGGCCGACGTTGATGGCCGGGCGGATGCCGGCAAAGAACAGGTCGGTTTCAAGGAAGATCTGACCGTCGGTGATCGAAATCACGTTGGTCGGGATGTACGCCGACACGTCGCCAGCCTGGGTTTCGATGATCGGCAGCGCGGTCAGCGAGCCGGCGCCTTCGGCATCGTTCATCTTGGCCGCGCGCTCCAGCAGGCGCGAGTGGAGATAGAACACGTCGCCGGGATAGGCTTCGCGGCCCGGCGGACGACGCAGCAGCAGCGACATCTGACGATAGGCAACGGCCTGCTTCGACAGATCGTCATGCACGATCACGGCGTGCATGCCGTTGTCGCGGAAATATTCGCCCATCGCGGTGCCGGTATAGGGCGCCAGGAACTGAAGCGGGGCGGGTTCCGACGCGGTGGCGGCGACGACGATGGAATATTCCATCGCGCCGTTTTCCTCCAGCTGGCGGACGATCTGCGCCACGGTCGAGCGCTTCTGACCGATGGCGACATAGATGCAGTAAAGCTTCTTGCCCTCGTCCGTGCCGGCATTGACGCCCTTCTGGTTGATGAAGGTGTCGATGGCGACGGCGGTCTTGCCGGTCTGACGGTCGCCGATGATCAGCTCGCGCTGACCGCGGCCGACGGGGACCAGCGCGTCCAGCGCCTTGAGGCCGGTCTGCATCGGCTCGTGCACCGACTTGCGCGGGATGATGCCGGGGGCCTTCACCTCGACGCGGCGGCGCTCGGTCGCCTCGATCGGGCCCTTGCCGTCGATGGGGTTGCCAAGGCCGTCGACCACGCGACCCAGCAGGCCCTTGCCCACCGGCACGTCGACGATGGTGTTGGTGCGCTTGACCGTGTCGCCTTCCTTGATCTCGCTGTCCGAACCAAAGATCACGACGCCGACATTGTCCGCCTCAAGGTTCAGCGCCATGCCCTGAACACCATTGGCGAATTCGACCATTTCGCCGGCCTGGACATTGTCGAGGCCGTGGATGCGGGCGATGCCGTCACCGACGCTGAGCACCTGACCGGTTTCCGAAACCTGCGCTTCGGTGCCGAAATTGGCGATCTGGTCCTTGATGACCTTCGAGATTTCTGCGGCGCGGATATCCATGACGAGTGCCTTAGCCTTTCATCGCGTGGGCGAGAGAATTGAGACGGGTGCGGATCGACGAATCGATCATCTGGCTGCCGATACGGACGACCAGACCGCCCAGCAGGGCGGGATCAACGGAAAGATCGACGGCGACTTCGCGGCCCATGCGGATGCGAAGCTGCTGCTTCAGATCAGTGACCTGGGTATCGGTCAGCGGGTGGGCGGAGGTGACCTCTGCCGTCACTTCGCCGCGATGATGCGCAGCAAGCTGGCCGAACGCGCGGATGATGCCGGGCAGGGCGGCAAGGCGGCGGTTGTTCGCCAGTACGCCCAGGAATTTCATGGTCACCGGGTCCAGCCCCAGCTTGGCCGCGACCGCTTCGACCGCCGCCAGGCTGGCCGTACGGGAGATCAGCGGGCTGGTGGTCAGGGCGGCGAAATCGGCCGATTCGGCCAGCAATGCCTTGATCGTGGCAAGGCTAGCCTCGACCGTTTCGATCGTCTTGCCTTCGCGGGCCAGACTGAACAGCGCGATTGCATAGCGCCCGTTCAACCCTGCCTGAAGTCCGCCGGAATGCTCCACGCGCCCTGGTTCCCCGATTGGTAAGATGAGAGGACGGAAAAACCATGTCGTCCGCCCGAAGTCGCGCGGCCGTTAGCATCCACCCGTGTCACGTGCAAGCGACTCCCGCCCTATGGTTGACTAGGAAACTATATTCAGCCAGTTTTCGGCAGGAAGATGCACGGGAGGCGAAAGGATGGCGGACGGTCCGGCGGCGCTGCACGATCATCACGGCCATTGGCTGCGGCTGGTGTCCGGTCATGTGTCGCACCGCTTTGCCCGCGCGCTGGAGGCAGAGGGCGTGACCGTGGCCGAATGGGTCCTGCTGCGCGCGCTGCATGGCGCTGGCGCAGTGCCGCCCAGCGAACTGGCGACACGGATGGGCATGACGCGCGGAGCGATCACCAAGCTGGTCGACCGGCTGACGGCCAAGGGGCTGCTGGTTCGGGCACGCGGCGGTCGGGGCGACCGGCGCTATCAGACGCTGGCACTGACCGGGCAGGGCGCGGCGCTGGTGCCGGTGCTGGCGCACATCGCGGATGCGAACGAGGCGGCGCTGTTCGGCATGCTGAATGCACGGGATCGGCAGGCGCTGCTCCGGCTGTTGCAGACGCTGGCCGAACGGTGGGATGTGACCGCGCAGTCCGTGGCATAGGTGCGGAACGGCCCCCTAGGCCAACAGGGTCACGTCCGTGGCATAGTCTCGCTCGACATAATCGAACCAGCTGAAATCAGCCGGCATTGCCGTGCCCGCCATGTCCTGAGCCGCCATGCCGACGAAACATCCGGTGAAGTTGGGCGCACCGGGCGCCGTCGCCTCGTCCGACAGGATGCTGGCATCGAACAGTTCGGGCAGCCAATACCAGACCGTTTCGTCGGCCGGACGCCAGGCACAGCGCAGCCGTTCGAAGTCGATCGTCATGCGCAGTTCCAGTGGCCCCGGTGGTACAGGCACCGGCTCGGAAAAGGCGTCGGCGGTGGTGCCGTCGGGCAGTGCGGACATGACGCGCAGATGCAGGCCGATGGCATCGTCATGCGTCAGCTGCAGATAATGGAACTTTGCGCCGTTGTAATAGGCGACTAGCCCGGCCGCCTGCTGATAATGGGCGGGCGATGCGTCCATCCGCGTCGTGACGGTGACGCAATGCGCCTGCAGCCGGCGGGCGACCAGGGATTGCTCGAACAGGCTGCCGATCGATTCGCGCCCATAGAGGCGCAGATTTCCCGGTGGGGCGGCTAGGGAGAAGATCCGCTCCGGATACGGTGTGCGTAGCCACTGGAAATGCACCGGCAGGTCCGGCCCGCGGAAATCCTGTCGGACAGGCTGATCCGGCCAGGGCTGTTCAGGCAGGCCCGCCTCTGGCACCTCGACCGCCGGATCGCCGCTGCCGTCCAGCGTTTCCAGCCAGCCATCCGCCGTCCAGCGCATCGGCTGGATCGCGGTTTCGCGGCCCAGCATGCAGCGGCCGCGATTGGGGATGGGTCGCCCGCACAGATAAACCAGCCAAGGGGTGCCATCCGGCGTCTCGACCAGATCGGCATGGCCCGCCCGCTGCAACGGGGCATGGGGCCGGTCGCGCGCGGTCAGGACAGGGGTGTTCGGGGCCACCTCATAGGGGCCGAGCAGGTCGCGCGACCGGGCGAGTGTGACGGTATGGCCCCATCCGGTCCCGCCTTCTGCGGTGATCAGATAATACCAGCCATCGCGGAAATAGAGGTGTGGTGCCTCGGTCAGGCCAAGCTCGGTGCCGGGAAAGATCAGGTGGCGTTCGCCCACCAGCCGCTGTTCGCCGGGCGCATATTCCTGTGCCACGATGCCCGCAAACCGGTTGCGGCCGGGCCGATGGTCCCATAGCTGGTTGAGGAACCATTTGCGGCCATCGGGCGCGTGGAACAGCGACGGATCGAACCCGCTGGAATTAACGTAAATTGGGTCCGACCACGGCCCCTCGATATGCTCGGCCGTCACCAGATAATTGTGAAAGTCGCGCAAGCTGGCGCCCGATGCACCGCCTACCGTGGTGCGGCCATATCGTTTGACATCGGTGTAGATCAGCCAGAACCGCTCGCCGTCATGGGACAGGCACGGCGCCCATACCCCGCAGCTGTCGGGATCACCGCGTAGATCAAGCTGGCTCGCGCGGGTCAGCGGGCGGGTGAGCAGCCGCCAGTGCTTCAGGTCGCGGCTGTGATGGACTTGGACGCCGGGAAACCATTCGAAGGTGGAGGTGGCGATGTAATAATCCTTGCCCACCCGGACGATCGACGGGTCGGGGTTGAAGCCCGGCAGAATGGGATTGCGGATCATGCCACGCCCTTTCGGCTGGTTCGTGCCCGTGCCTCGATGGCGATGCCCAGCACCAGCAGCAGGGCACCGAATGCAAAGCCGACATAGCCCGCCACGCCCGCCGCCTCGATCCCGGCAACCGCGCCCAGATAGACGGTCGTCGCGCCGCCCAGCAGGATCGGCACGATCCCGCTCTCGCGCTGAGCGGATCCCGGCCGGACCACCATCGTCCACAGGATGGCGGCGGCGATCAGGTCGAACACCGCCAGCGCGATGAAGAAGGGTTCATATCCGATCCGCGTCACCAGCGCGCCGATCAGCAGGGTAAAGATCATGACGCCCAGATTGGCCATGGTGCCCGCCATGCCCGCCACCGTGCCCAGTTCGTCGCGGCGGAACAGGTCGCTGGCCAGCGTGATGCACGTGACCGACAGCACCTGATGCGCGAATGCCCCGATGCTGAGCAGGGCGACGGCGGCATAGGCGCTGGTCACGCCGCCGACGAACATCATGCTGGTCATCAGCAAAGCACCCAGCGTGAAGGTCCATCGGCGCGCATCGATCAGTGCGATGCCGCGCCGTTCCAGCCACAGGACGATGGCCGGACCGACCAGGCATCCGATGTCCGCCGCGACAAAGGGCAGGATGACCGCGATGGCCAGTTCGCCAAGGTTCAGCCCGCGCGTCTCGCTGAGATAAAGCGGCAACCAGAAGGTCAGTGTCGCCCAGGTCGGATCGGCCAGGAAGCGGGGCAGGGCGATGCCCCAGAAGTTGCGGCGGCCGAGCAGCGCCAGCACCTTCGGCTTTTCGCCGCTGGCCCGCACATGGACTTCCTGTCCCTGATCAATCAGCGCGCGTTCCGCATCGGTGACATTGGGATGGGTTTCGGGCGTGCGATACCAGCGCAGCCACAGGACGACCCAGATCAGCGCCAGCACGCCCGCAACGTAAAAGGCCGCACGCCAATCCCACCAGACGATAGCGATGGCGACCAGCGGTCCGGCCAGCGCGATCCCCGCCGATGCGCCCAGATTATAGATGCCGCCCGCAAAGCCGCGTTCGCGCGCCGGAAACCATTCCGACACGACTTTCAACCCCAGGGTGTGGGACGTGCCCTCTGCAAAGCCCAGCGCGCCGCGCAGCACCGCCAGCCCCTGCCAGTTCGCCACCCAGCCATGCGCCATGGTCAGCACGCCCCAGGCCGTGGCAAAGATTGCCATGCCGAGGCGAAGGCCGATGCTGTCGAGAATATAGCCGACCACGGGCTGCAGCATGATGAACGCCTGAAACACGCCGGTTACCCAGCTATATTCCTCTTTGGTCATCGGAACATCGGCCTGGAACGGCTCGGTCGCCACCGCGACGCCGAGCGTCTGACGGACGAGATAGTTAATGATGGTGCCCAGCATCACGATGCTGATGATCCACCATCGCAGGCCCTTTATCCTGCGGCTCAGCATCCGCGATCCATCCCTCTCCGTGTCTGACTGGTCTTGTTACCGCTAACCTGACGAAAGCTGGAAGCGTTGGCAAGGTCGGAGAGCCAATCGCTTGGCTTCGATCGCAAACCGCGGGATGCGCCGATCCCCTTCGACGCGTAGGATGGGGACATGACGACGCATCCCGACCCCGATGAGTGCTGGCAGGCGGTGGTCCGGCGCGACCGGGCGCGGGACGGGGATTTCGTGTTCGCGGTGGCCAGTACCGGCGTCTATTGCCGCCCCAGTTGCGCCGCGCGCCACCCGTTGCGAGACCGGGTCAGCTTTCATGCCGATGGCGCTGCCGCGCGTGCGG
The DNA here is from genome assembly GCF_049889035.1 of Sphingomonas eleionomae. NCBI lineage: Bacteria > Pseudomonadati > Pseudomonadota > Alphaproteobacteria > Sphingomonadales > Sphingomonadaceae > Sphingomonas > Sphingomonas eleionomae. Next base: position 237,867 of record NZ_JBLTWP010000003.1, read on the forward strand.
CCGGGTATCGCCCGTGCCGCCGGTGCCATCCCGACGACGTGGCCCGCGACCGTGCGGCGGTGCGTGCGGCGGCCGAGCGGATCGAGGCCGCCGACCCGGCCGACCCGGTCCCGTCATTGGCCGAACTGGCCGGGCAGGCAGGCTATTCGCCCGCGCATTTCCAGCGATTGTTCAAACGGATCACAGGCATTTCGCCCGCCGCCTATGCCCGGTCGCTGCGCGGCGAGCGGGTGCGGACGGCGCTGACCGAGGAGGCGAGTGTGACCGATGCGCTTTATGCAGCAGGCTATGGTGCAGCCAGCCGCTTTTATGCCGATGCGCCCGACCGGCTGGGCATGACGCCGTCGGCGTGGCGGGCGGGCGGGGCGGGGGTGGCGATCCGCTGGACGATCGCGGCAACGTCGCTGGGTCCGCTGCTGATCGCGGCGACCGATCGCGGGCTGTGCCGGGTGGCGTTTGACGAGGATGCGACGGCGCTGTCCGCCCGGTTTTCGCGCGCCGACATCGTGCCCGGGGGCGAGGCGCTGGCCGCGCTGGCGGCGCGGGTGGTGGCCGAGGTGGAGCGGCCGGGCAGCGACGCGGACCTGCCGCTGGATATTCGCGGGACAGCGTTTCAAGAGGCGGTGTGGCAGGCGCTGCGGACGGTGCCGCCGGGACAGAGCCTGAGCTATGCCGCGCTGGCCGCACGCGCCGGGCATCCGCAGGCGACCCGTGCTTCGGGATCGGCATGCGGGGCGAACCCGGTTGCGGTCGTCATTCCATGCCACCGCGCTCGGCGCGGCGACGGTTCGCCCGGCGGCTATGCCTGGGGCCTCGATCGCAAGGCGGCGCTGCTGGCCCGCGAGGGCCAGGCAGACGATCAGACCGGGCGGGTTCGCAGCAGGGAGATGGAAATGAAGCTGAGCACCGGCACATCGTCCTGATTGAACACGGTCATCCGCGTGCGCACACTGCCCATTTCGGGACGGCTGGCTGAGGGCCGCTTGTCCAGCACCTCTGTCTCGCAGCGCAGCGTGTCGCCGGGATAGACGGGCTTCAGCCAGCGCAGTTCGTCAATGCCGGCCGCGCCCAAAGATGCCTGTTGATCCTGTTCGAACTGTTCGACGATCATCGCCATGGTCATCGCGCAGCTGTGCCAGCCGCTGGCGGCGACCCGGCCGAAATGCGTCCCTGCCGCTGCCGCATCGTCCAGGTGAAAGGGTTGCGGGTCATAGGCGCGGGCAAAGGCGATCACTTCGTCCCGCTTGACCGCATAATGGCCGAAGCGGTGGGTTTCGCCGATCTGGACATCTTCGAAATAGCGCATGGAAATGAGTTTCGATCAAAAACCAATCCCGTGCAACCCTCAAATGCTTGCCCTTGCCGGGCAGAAGGATTAAGTCATTGGGGTCAGCGGCCATCCCGGAAGGGGTGGCCCTTGTTATTTCTAGAGGATTTTTGAAGAGATGGCCCAGCCGCTCATGCCGCACGCGACCGCCGCCTGGCTGGTCGACAACACTGCGCTCAGCTTTCAGCAGATTGCCGATTTCTGCGGCCTCCACATCCTTGAGGTGCAGGCGATCGCCGACGATACCGCCGCCACCAAGCTGACCGGCCGCGATCCGGTGCGCGCGCACGAGCTGACGCAGGACGAGATCGAAAAGGGTCAGGCCGATCCCAATTACCGGCTGCAGATGATGAAGGGGCCGGAACAGGTCCGCCGGACCAAGGGGCCGCGGTACACGCCGGTGTCCAAGCGGCAGGACAAGCCGGACGGCATCGCCTGGATCATCCGCAACCACCCGGAAATCAGCGACGGCGCGATCGGCAAGCTGATCGGCACGACCCGCACCACGATCGCCGCGATCCGCGACCGCAGCCACTGGAACATCGCCAACATCACGCCCAAGGACCCTGTGACGCTGGGTCTGTGTTCGCAGCGCGAACTGGACGCGCTGGTGGCCAAGGCGGCCAAGGCCGCGGGCATCGAGGCGCCGACCGACACCCGGCTGGAGGGGGACCGCGAGGCGCTGATCACCCAGCTGCGTGCTGAGCGCGAACAGGCGGTGCGCGATGCCGAACAGGCCGCGCTGGGCGAGCCGGAGGCGCAGACCCCGGCCAGCGCATGGGACAACGCCTTCAAGAAATAAGCGCGTTCAGGAAAAAACGGACTGACCGGCTTGCCCCGCTGATCGGCGGGGTTCATCCTTTGTTCCAATTCCCGATTCGGAGGAGGAATGGATGGTGGCCGATCTGATCCTGTACACCAACCCGCATTCGCGCGGGCGCATCGCCCGCTGGGCGATGGAAGAGGTGGGGGAGCCCTATGACGTCGTCGTGCTCGATTACGAGACGACGATGAAGGGGCCGGACTACCTGGCGATCAATCCGATGGGCAAGGTGCCCGCGCTGGTCCATCGCGGCCTGGTCGTCACCGAATGTGCGGCAATCTGTGCCTATCTGGCCGACAGTTTTCCGGACAGGGGGCTGGGGCCGATGGCGGCGGAGCGGGCGGATTATTTCCGCTGGCTGTTCTTTGCCGCCGGACCGGCCGAGGCAGCGATCACCAACCGCTATGCGAAGTTCGAGCCCGATGCCGAGCAGGGACGTATGTTCGGCTATGGCAGCTTCGACCGGATGGCCGAAGTGCTGGCCGATGCGGTCGCCACGCGCCCCTATATCGCGGGGGACCGGTTCACGCTGGCCGATGTGTATGTCGGCGCGCAGATCGGATGGGGCGTGCAGTTCGGCACGCTGCCCCGGCATTACAGTTTCGTCGCCTATTGGGACCGGCTGAAGGATCGCCCCGCCCATCGCCGCGCAGCGTCGCTGGACGACGAACTGGCGGCAAAGGCGAAGGCGGCGGGTTGAGCCTTACAGGGCGACCAGCGAACCGGCAGCCGCGCCCCCGGCGATCAGCAGCGGCGCAACCCAGCGCCCCCGGATCCGCCACACGATCGCCAGCGCGATGCCGAACAGGAGGATCGCCGGCACCGGCTGGCTGTTCCGGCCGGCAACCGTGAGGCCAAGGTCGATCAGCGTCGCTGCGATCACCCCGACCACGGCCGCAGCCAACCCGGCCAGCCAGCGGTGCAGCGCCCGATTTTCGACCAGTGATTCCAGCCGCTCGAAAAACACCAGGGAAAAGGCAAAGGCGGGCAGGAACATGCCGGCCGTGATTGCCAGCGCCCCCGCCATGCCGCCCGCGACATAGCCGGTAAAGGTTGCAAAGATGACGAGCGGCGCTGGCATGATGTTGGCCACCGCCACCCCGTCCAGAAACGCCGCGTCGTTCAACCAGCCGCGCTGGACCGTATCGGCGCGGACATAGGGGATGGCGGTATAGGCCCCGCCAAAGGTGAGCAGCCCGCCCTTCAGCCCCGCGATGAACAGGGCCAGCGTCGTCGCAGTCGATGGCGCGGATGCAGCCTGTGTCGGCGTTGCGCCGCCCATGCCATGCGCCATCCATGCCGCCGCCACCGCCGCGATCAGGACCAGCGGCCAGGCCCATCGCCGCTCGCCAGCGGCATAGGCCGCCCCGCCCGCTACCAGCGGGATCCAGAAGGGAACGCCCGCGATGGTTGCGGCAAGCGACAGCGCGGCGATGATCCACAGCGGCCGGTTTTCCAGGATATGCCCGCCAATCCGCTGCACCGCACGGGCGATGATCGCCAGCACCACGATCTGGACGCCCAGGAACAGCCCGGACAGCCCGTCGATGGTGCCAACCCAGCGCTGATAGCTCCATGCCGCGACCAGCATCAGGACAAGCCCCGGCAGCATGAAGCCCAGTCCGGCAAGCACGCCGCCGATCCGCCCGCGCGCAACCATGCCCAGATGCACGCACAGCTCATGCGCCTCCGGCCCCGGCAGCACCTGCATCACCGCGAGCAGGCGGTTGAATCGGGCGGGCGATATCCAGCGTTCCTCCTCGACCAGCGCCTGGCGGATCATCGCGATCTGGGCCACCGGTCCGCCAAAGGCGAGGCAGCCAAAGCGCAGGAACCGGAGGAACAACTGGCCAAGGCCGAGCGTGGTGGGGTTGACTGAACCGGACGAGTTCATGGCATGGTCGCTCCCGCCGCAAAATGCGGCATGATGGAGCGGCGCTTGGGCTGATGCCTGAACGGGCGACCGCATGGCCCGTGCGGATCAGATATCACGGTCATGCAATCCCGCAAGCCGCCGGCGTCAGTTTGCGGCGTCGAACTTGTCCGCCTTGCGCTTGCCGAACAGCAGCTTGCGTTCCAGTTCCTGACGCAGCGCGGCGTAATAGGCGTCCAGAAAGGCGCGATCCTGGCGGTCGTCGGGCCGGCCGATCTTGCGCCGGATGGTGGCGGCAACGGTGGTCAGCGCGTCGGCATCGCCTTGTCGCAACAGATCCTCCAGCCGTTGCAGCTCATATTGGCCGTACACCGCCAGCTCGGCCGGGGTGAACGGCGCGATGGCGGTGCCCGCTGGCCGCCGGTCGAGCAGTTCCGCGCCGATTTTCCGCCGCTCCGCCTCGACGACCCAGGTGCCCGCGATCAGATCGCCTGCCCGCATCCGGTCGCGGTTGAACAATGGAAAGAACAGGAAGATCAGCGTCCAGCCAAAACCGAACAGCGCGGCCCAGCCGCTGGAAAACCCCTCGACATGGGCGGCGGGGATCGCGCCCAGCGCCAGGAACAGCTCAATTTCGCGCATCATGTTGCGGGCGATCACCGCCCCGCTGGTCAGCCGCCCGCCATCGCGGCTGACGACGCGCAGCTTCATCAGCCGCTTGCCGGGCGTCGCCGCCCGCCGGCCGCTTTCGAACAGGATGAAATAGAAATTGCGCAGGACGAACGCGCCGATCATCCAGATCGCCAGCACGATGCCGCCCGCGCCCGTCATCGCGTTCAGCCCGGTCAGCAGGGCGATGACGGTGAAGACGATCAGCACGAACAGCATCACGATCAGGTCGAGGAAGAATGCCCCGGCCCGCGCACCCGCCGTGCCCAGCGTGATGTTGAGCGGCACGCCCTCTGGCGTCACCAGCCGCCGGGTGCGGGCCACATCGGTGGCGGCACGGCGGTGCGGGCGGGCCGGGCGACGATCAGCCATGCCGGACCCGCCGCCCGGCCAGTACGAAATAGCCGACCCAAAAAGTGAACATGGACAGGGCGATGGCAAATCGCGCCATGTCGGTCCGGATCAGCTGTCGGCCAAACCCTTCCAGCAGGGCCGCGACCGCCATCATGATGACGACGCCCATCATCACCGTTGCCGCCCGGCGCCCGGCGGCGGATGCGGCGGCGAGGCGGGTCAGCTCGCCCGGAAAGGCGACGGCGCGCCCGATGTGCAGGCCGGCGGCCCCGGCCAGAACGATGCCGAACAGTTCCGTCGATCCATGGATCATCAGCCATCCGGTCAGGCCCCAGCCCAGGCCGTGCGGGATATAGGCGGCATAAAATGCGCCCAGCGTCGTGGCGTTCGACGCGATCAGCAGCAGCGTCGGGATGCCAAAGGCAAAGCCGAGGGCAAAGGCAAAGATCGAAACGCGGGCATTGTTGCTGAACAGGAACGCGGCGAATACCTCCAGCCCGCCCTGATCGGGTGCATCGTACAGGCTGGCCCGCATGGTCGCCGCGCTGGCGGTCATGTTGCGTTGATCGGCAAATTGCTGGGGGACCAGCGCGTCGAACCATGCCGGGTCGTTTGCGACAAGGAAATAGCTGGCGATCGCGCTGGCGATGAACAGCGCGGTGATGATCAGGATTTCGGGCAGCAACCGGCGGACCATCGACGGCCAGCCATGGGCAAAGAAGCGGCCGATCTGACGCGACCATGGCTCGCGCGTGCCGTACAGCACGAAATAGGCGCGGGTCGACAACCCCTCCAAATACGCGATCAGTGCGGCATCGAGCGAGGTTTCGCGCGCCACCGACAGCGCGGACAGGGTGGCACGATACAGCCGCGGCAGTTCGATCAGGTCATCCGGGCCAAGCCGCCGCGCCGACTTGCCCTCAACGAGGTCGAGCAGCCGTTCCAGCCGGTGCCAGTCCGCCTCCCGCTCCGCACGGAAATGCCGGCTGGTAAAGATGGACAGGGCGCGCGGCGGCGCGGCGGAGGTGTCGTTCATGCCCGTTCCCTGATCTTCAGATAGCGTTCGACCAGCGCCAGGGCCATGTCGTCCGGTCCGGCCTCGATCACGTCGATGCCCGACCGGCGCAGGCGTTCGGCAACGATACGCCGTTCGCGCAGCAGGGTGTGGGCGATGGTGGATCGGACCACATCGTCCGCCCGGTTCGGCGGTTGATCGACCACGCTTTCCAGTTCGAGGTCGCGGAACAGCAGGACCAGCACCCGGTGCCGCCGCCGGAGCCGCTGAACCGCCGCCAGCATCAGTTCCGCGCCGGTCGGATCGGCAAATTCGGTGAACAGGATGATCAGCGACCGCCGCTCCAGCCGCTGATCCAGCGTGACCAGCGACAGGGTGAAATTGCTTTCATCGGTTCCGTAATCGATGGCGGCGGCCGCGCGGTGCAGTTCGGAAAAGCCGCGCGTTCCGGCCTGTGTCCCGCTGTCCGCCCGGGGCCGTGCGGCAAAGCCGAACAGGCGGGCACGGTCGCCGGCCTTCAGCGCGACGAACCCGGCCAACAGCGCGGCGGACACCGCCCGGTCGATGCGGGGCACATCACCCACCGGGTCGCTCATCGCACGGCCCGAATCGATGGCAAAGACGACGACATTTTCCCGTTCTGGCCGGTATTCGCGGGCCAGCAGCGCGTTCAGCCGGGCCGACGCCTTCCAGTCGATGGCACGGCGCGCCATACCCGGCTGAAAATCGGTCAGTGTCTGGAACTCCATACCGTCGCCCGCCTCTGGCCGCAGGCGATTGCCCGCCTGGCCGATGCGCTGAACCTGACGCATCCCCTGATCCCGCACGGGCGTCAGGTCGGGCAGGACCAGGATGTCGCGATCGGCGTCCCGCACCGCCTGCCGCCAGGCAAGACCCAGTGGGCCGGCGCGTCGCGCCCAGATGCGGCGGACAGATGCGGTGCCGCGCCGGGCCAGTCGGATGCTGGTGCCGGCATGGTCCACCGGCTCTGCCGGGCCTGTTGCCTCTACGGCAAAGGCGGTGGCGGCATCGTCGCTCCCCTGCGGCCCGGCAATGCGGGGCGACAGGTCGATCACCTCGCCCACCTGAGCCGTTGCGGGAGCATCCAGCACGAATTGCTGACCCGCAAAGCGGCGCGTGACCAGCCCGTCCATCAGCGTCAGCGCTATCAACAGCACGACCCAGGCCATGCCGATCATCCACCCGTCGGGCCGCACGATCCCGATCAGCAGCGCCACCGGCGCCGCTGCCACCATCAGGATCACCGCCCGCTGGGTGGGATAGATCACCGGGGCGCCTCGACGCTGTCGATGATCCCGGCGATGATGTCGTCCACCCGTCGGCCGTCGATTTCGGCGGCGGGGGACAGGATCAGGCGATGCCGCATCAGCGCAGGGGCCAGCCGCTTTACATCGTCGGGCAGCACATAATCGCGCCCGTCGAGCGCCGCCGCCGCGCGCGCCGCGCTGGCTAGGGCCGATGCCGCACGCGGCGATGCGCCGCTGGACAGATCGGGATGGCTGCGCGTCGCGCGGATCAGGTCGACGATATAATCGATCACCGTTTCCTTCAGCGTCACGGTGGACACCGCATCGACCGCGGCGGTGATGGCGGTATGATCCGCCACCTTTTCCACCCCGATATCCTCGGCACGCGGCGTGCCGGTGCGCACGCCATATTGGGCGACGATCGCGCGTTCCGCCTCGATGCCCGGATAGTCCACCGACACCTTGAACAGGAACCGGTCGAGCTGTGCCTCGGGCAGGGGATAGACGCCCTGTTGTTCGATCGGGTTCTGCGTCGCGATGACCGTAAAGCGGTTAGACAGCGGCTCTGTCTTGCCATCAATGGTGATGGCGCGTTCCTGCATCGCCTCCAGCAGCGCGGCCTGGGTCTTGGGCGGCGTGCGGTTGATTTCGTCCGCCAGCAGCAATTCGCAGAACACCGGCCCGCGGGTCAGGTTGAACGTCGATGTCTGGAAATTGAACAGGTTCGATCCGATGATGTCGCCGGGCATCAGGTCGGGCGTGAACTGGATGCGGCCGAAATCCAGGCCGAGCGTGCGGGCGAAACTTTGCGCCAGCAGCGTCTTTGCCGTGCCCGGGGGGCCTTCCAGCAGGACATGGCCGGCGGAAAACAGCGCGATGGTCATGAACCGGACGATGGCCGATTGATCGACCACTGCCTTTGCCACTTGTTCATCGATCGCGGCGCCAAGCTGGCGCACTTCCTCCAGGGTCATCGAGTCACGTTCCTTCGCCATTCATGAAGCGCCTGTGCCGCATCCAGCAATTCAGGCTCGGTCTGCGCCGCGGCGATTGCGCTGCGCAGGGTGGAATAGGGTCGCTCGCCATCGGGCGACAGGCTGTCGAGATGCGCCTCGACCTCTGCATCGGTCAGCATCCGGCCGGGCCGGGCGCGGCGCAGCACGATGTCGCGCATCGCATCGGCATAGGCAGCGCCGCTGGCCACGGTGCGCCCGGCCAGCCGGGTCAGCATCGCGACCGTGTCGATCAGCGCCAGCTTGCCAGCGGCAAAGGCCCGCTGTTCCCGCCGGGGCGGGCCAAAGCGGTTGGTCGTGGCCATACCCGCCAGCACCGCACCGCCGATCAGCGCCAGCGTCACCGCCAGAAAGGGCGGCGTGAACATCAGTTTCAGGACGTTGCGTTCGCCAGCGGCATAGAGCAGCGTCACGTCGAACGCGACGCCGCCGGGATCGTCTGGGTGCATCAGCGCCAGCATCTCCAGCGCAGCACGGGCATTGTCGCGGCGGCTCAATCCGAAATTGTTGAACAGGTCGGGGTCGGCGGCGACGAAGATGTCGCGGCCCTTCACCTTGGCGATCAGCGCGCCGCCCCTGCGCGCCTCGACCACGGTTTCCAGATTGCTGCCGGTAATCGTCTGAATGGCCCGTTCCGGCGGCTGGAACGTGCTGCGTGCGCCGTTCCATCGCGTCAGGATCGGTTCGGGCGGCCGCTGCATGATGGCGATTTTGCCGAACAGCGGGGGCAGCATCGCCGTCAGCCGCTTGGTTTCAACCAGGCCAGTGCGCGTCACCCGGTCGCGCAGCAGGGGGATGCCCGTCACCGTCCATTTGGGCAGGATGATCAGCGTCGGCCCCTCGACATTCTGCTCCGCATCGTCGTCATAATAGGTCCGCCGGGCGATCAGCGCCGCGACGTCCTCTGCCCGGGTATCGATCCGCGGCGTGGCGACCACGATGTCGGGGGTAAAAAGGTCGTCCGCCTTGCCAACGACGACCCGATCATAGGGGCCGGTCGCCTCGGTCAGTTCCATCAATGCGTGAAAGCCGATGCCGTTGCGGGCGTCGGCCCGCGCCTGAAGCCCGATCGCCCGGTCGATATCGGCCCCGAACCCGGTCAGCAACAGCGTCGCCATGGCAAGCAGCGCGCCGACGACGACCATCGTCACGACGGTGCGAACGGAAAAGGCAGGGGCGGTGCCAGTTGCCGCCATCACAAGCCCTTCAGCGCAAAGCGGGCATAATCGCCGCGCGCGCTTTCCCAGTCGGACCGGGCGAGCGCACGCCCTGCAAACAGGCTGCGTTCGACGACGGCAACGATCCGGCCGAATACCGGCCGCGCCTCACCCGGCAGCGCATCGAGCGCGGCGATATCGCGGCTGGTCTGGGACGGGCGGACGAGTTCGCCGCGCCATCGCTGAATATCCTCGATGCTGCGGTGAAGCAGCAGGCGCACCGCCTCTTCATACCGCCCGGCCGTGGCCAGCGCGTCCGCTTCGGCCAGCAACTGCCGTGCCGCGTCGGTGGTGGGTGCCCAGTGGACCGGTTCGGCCGCCTGTGCCCGCCGCCGGCGCAGATAGACCAGTTCCTTCAGCCGCTGACGCAGCGAGGGGACGGCCACCACGATCAACAGGACGATCAGCAGCGCCAGCACGATCCAGAACAGCCAGGACCAGACGGGTCCCGCCCATTCGATGAATCGCCCGATCGCGCCGATCAGGTCGAGCAGCCACTTGGGCGGGGGATCGGGTTTCACCTCCCTGAACGGCAGGTCGAACTGGATGCTGGGATCGGCGCGTACGCGGTCATAGGCACCGTCGAACCGGGCCGGATCGGGAAAGGGAGCTGGGGGCGCCGGGGCCGCTTGCGTCACATCGGGCGCATTGGTGACGGTCATCGACGCGGCTGTCCCCCGGCGCTGCGACTGTCGCAGCAACCTTGCCGGGTTATTGGAGCAAATGAACGATTTACACGCAATGCTTTTCGCGCCAGCTTCGCAAGGCCTGAAGACGACGGCCGAGATCATACCGGCCTCTTGGGGAACAGGGAGTAGATCGGGGTGCTTAATAAAATGACGCTGATGCGGTGCGCAGCGATGGCCGCTGCGTGCGCGCTGGCCGGGACGGCGATGTCCGCCACCGCTGCCGAGCGGGAGAAAAAGTCGGACGCAGCCAAGAAGGGCGGCGAAACCTATAACCGCGATCCTTTCCCGTCGACCTACAAGCCTTATCCGGGCGTGCCGACGCTGATCGTCAATGCCACCGTGCTGGACGGCGAGGGGCAGCAGATCGACGGCGGCGCAGTGCTGTTTGCGGATGGCAAGATCGTCGCGGTCGGGCCGAATGCCGCCGCGCTGAACGTGCCCGCCGGCACGACCACGATCGACGCCGCCGGCAAATGGGTCACCCCTGGCATTATCGACGTGCACAGCCATCTGGGCGATTATCCCAGCCCCGGCGTTGACGCGCATTCCGACGGCAATGAAGCGACCGGCCCGGTGACGGCGGATGTGTGGGCCGAACATTCGGTCTGGCCGCAGGACCCCGGCTTTTCGCGTGCGCTGGCCAATGGCGGCGTGACCGCGCTTCAGATCCTGCCCGGATCGGCCAACCTGATGGGCGGGCGGTCAGTGACGCTGAAGAATGTCTATGCCCGCACGGTGCAGGGAATGAAGTTTCCCGGCGCGCCATACGGCCTGAAAATGGCGTGCGGTGAGAACCCCAAGCGCGTCTATGGATCGCGCGGACGCCAGCCGTCGACCCGGATGGGCAATGTCGCGGTTGATCGGCAGACCTGGGCCAAGGCGCGCGAATATGATCGCAAATGGGACAAGTATGAAAAGGAGGGCGGCGAGGCACCGACCCGCGACATCGCCATGGACACGCTGCGCGGCGTGCTGGACGGCGAGATCATTGTGCACAACCACTGCTATCGCGCCGACGAAATGGCCATCGTCCTCGATATGGCCAAGGAGTTCGGCTACAAGCTGGGCACGTTCCACCACGCGGTGGAGGCGTACAAGATCGGCGACCTGTTGAAGGAACGCGATGCCTGTGCCGCCGTCTGGGCCGACTGGTGGGGCTTCAAGATGGAAAGCTATGACATGGTGCCGGAAAACCTGGCGCTGGTCGACCGTGCGGGCGCGTGCGCGATGATCCATTCGGACGATGCCAACGGCATCCAGCGGCTGAATCAGGAAGTCGCCAAGGTGCTGGCCGACGCCAAGCGGGCGGGCATGGACTACACCAAGGGGCAGGCATGGCGATGGCTGTCGCTGCACCCGGCAAAGGCGATGGGCATCGACAAGATGACCGGCAGCCTGGTCGCCGGAAAGATGGCGGACGTGGTGCTGTGGAACGGCGATCCGTTCAGCGTCTATACCCGCCCCGAACGGGTGTGGATCGACGGCGCGCTGATGTTCGACGCCAATAACCCCGCGCTTCGCCCCGTGTCCGATTTCGAGCTGGGCCAGCCCGGCGAGGGAGATGTGAAATGATCGCCCGCCTGATGTTTTCCGTGGCGGCGCTTGCGTTCGCCCTTCCTGCCGCTGCTCAGACGGTGGCCATCACCAATGCCAAGCTGGTCACCGGCGACGGCTCTGCGCCAAAGGACGGCGGCACCGTCGTCATCCAGAACGGCAAGGTCGTTGCCGCCGGGGTCGGCGTTGCCGTGCCGGCCGGTGTCAAGACCGTCGATGCCGGCGGCAAATGGGTGACCCCCGGCCTGGTCGCGGGCTTTACCCGCATGGGCATTGTCGAGGTGGATGCCGTCGGCGACACCAATGACACCAGCGCCAGCGGATCGCCGTTCAACGCAGCGATCGACATTGCCCCGGCGGTCAATCCGCGGGTCAGCGCCATGCAGCTGAACCGGGCAGAAGGGATCACCCGTGCCGTGGTCGCACCCGACACGGCGGGATCGATCTTTGCCGGGCAGGGCGCGGTCATCGACCTGGGCGTCGATACCGATCCTGTGACGCGGGCCAAGGCGTTCCAGTTCATGGAATATGGCGAGGCGGGCGCGCGTTCGGCGGGCGGCAGCCGCCCGGCGGCGCTGGCGATGCTGCGCAACACCCTGTTCGAGGTTAAGGCCTATGCCGCCAGCCCGGCGGCCTATCTGGACCGGGGCAAGGACGCGTTGCTGACCCGCGCCGATGCAGAGGCACTGGTCCCCGTGCTGAACGGCCGGCAGAAACTGCTGGTCCATGTCGAGCGCGCCGCGGATATGCGCACGCTGATCGCGATCAAGCGCGAATTTCCGACGCTGGACCTGGTGTTCGTCGGCGCCAGCGAGGGCTGGACGCTGGCCAGCGAGATCGCTGCGGCGGGGATTCCCGTGATGGCATCGGCGCTGGTCGACCTGCCCGAAAGCTTTGATCAGCTTGCCTCGACCCAGTCGAATATCGGCCGCATGGCCGCCGCCGGGGTGAAGATCGGCATTGGCATGATCAACGACAACGAGGCGCGTCAGGCGCATCTGGCCAAGCAATATGCCGGCAATCTGGTCGCGCTGACCAAGGTGCCGGGCGCATCCGGCTTGAGCTGGGGACAGGCGTTTGCCGCGATCAGTTCCGGCCCGGCGGCGGTGCTGGGGCTGACCGATATCGGATCGCTGGCCCCCGGCAAGCGCGGCGACGTCGTGATCTGGGACGGCGATCCGCTGGAAATCGGCTCTGCGGCGCAGGCGGTCTATATCGACGGGGTCGAACAGCCGCTGCAGAACCGGCAGACCCGCCTGTTCAAGCGGTATGCCCAGCCGCAGGAAGGCGCGTTGCCCAAGGCGTATGAACGGTAAGGCGGCCTGCGCCTAACCCCCTCCGATCGGGGAAGCCGACTTTTCGTCCAGATGGCGGCTTCCCCGGTTGTCCCGGCCGCGTGACCGGGCTAAGCGGCGGGCATGGGACTGCTCGGCTCGATCTTCACGTGGTGGAACGGCGCCACCTTTGGCACGCATATGGGTCTGCGCGGCAAGAAGCGCGTGGGTTCGGATGCACTCGGCAATGTCTATTACGAGGGCGGGCGCGATACCGCCGGTAATCCGCGCCGCTGGGTGATCTATTCCGGGGCCAATGATTCCAGCCGCGTGCCGCCCGACTGGTTCAGCTGGCTGCACCATCAGATCGAAGGGACGCCCGACGAATCGCTGCCGCCGGTGCGCGTGTTCGAAAAACCGGCGACGCCGAACCTGACCGGCACGGGCCTGGCCTATCGCCCGCCCGGCGCGCTGGAGGCGGGGGGGCGCCGCGCCCGCGCCACCGGCGATTATGAAGCATGGACGCCGGACGCTTGAGCCGAGGCTGGCTTGCCGCCACGGCCGGCGGTCTGATCCTGCTGGCCGGTGCGGGAACGGCGGCATGGTGGTTCTGGCCGGGCGCAACGCAGCGAACCGAAACAAAGGCGGTTGCCGAAAAGGGCACGGACGGGCTGGACGCCGCGCGCACGGACGTGGTGACCATGGCCAGCGCGCAGAGCCGCGACACGGCGGGTGCGACCCCGATGAACCAGCGCGTCGCCGTGCTGGGCCTGCTGAACAAGCGCAATGGCGAGACGCGCGATATCACGCTGCGTCCAGGCCAAGCGGTGCGCGCCGGGCCGGTAATCGTCCGCCTGCGGGCGTGCGAGGTGACCGCGCCGTGGGAGCCGGATCAATATACCGGCGCCTTTGTCCAGCTGGACGTACAGAACAGCGAGGGGCAATGGGGCCGCGCCTTTTCCGGATGGCTGTTCAAGGAACGACCCGCGCTGAACGTCGTCCAGCACCCGATTTATGATGTGTGGCCCAAGAGCTGCAAAATGACCTTGCCGGGTGCCGATGCACCCGCAACGCCCGATGGCGGGGACAGCCGGTCGAGCGCGCCGAAATCCCCCGAAGGCGAAGCTGGCGACGGCCCGGCCGGGGGTGCCGAACCGTCGGCCGCTCCGCCGCCCGCTCCCGCAGCCGGATCCAGTCCGCCCAGCGCCGCGCCCAGCAGGGACGAATAGCGCACGCGCGGGATTTCCACCGCGCCTAGCGTGGCAAGGTGATCCGTCTGAAACTGACAGTCGAGCAGGGTAAAGCCGCCGGTGCGCAGCCGTGCGACCAGCCAGGCCAGCGCCACTTTGGACGCATCGGTCGCCCGGCTGACCATGCTTTCCCCGAAAAACGCGCGGCCCAGCGCGAGGCCGTACAGCCCGCCGACCAGCCGGTCGTCCGCGTCCCACACCTCGACCGAATGGGCATGGCCCAGCGCGTGAAGGCGCAGGAAACAGCGTTCGATGGCGCTGTTGATCCAGGTGTCCGGCCGGTCGGGGGCGCTTTGCGCACACAGCTGGATGATGCCGGCGAAATCGCGGTCGGCGGTGACGCGAAACCGGTCCTGCCCGATCCGTTTCCTGAGCGATCGCGACAGGATCATGCCGTCCAGCGGCAGGATGCCGCGCCATTTGGGCTCCACCCAATAGACGCTGGCGGCATCGCGGTGATCGGCCATGGGAAACACGCCCATCGCATAGGCGCGGAGCACAACAACGGGGTCCAGTTCAGTCAGCGCACTCACGATCCCCAAGCTGCCGCAGCAGGGGACGGGGTGCAAGCATCGGGATGGCGGTGCAACGGATGCCGGGCGGGCCGGGGCATGAAAAAGGCCGCCGACTGGGGGTCGGCGGCCGATCGGATATTGGGTTGATTGACGCGCTTAAGCCTTGCAGGTCTGCTCGCCCTTGCCCGGCAGGGTGACGGTGACATTCTTGGCATCGCCGGCCAGCGAATAGCCGTCGGCCGTGAACGCCTCACCCGGCGCTGCGGAGCGCAGCTGGGTCGGCGTGCCCTTGGGGTCGGTCTTGATGTTCGCCAGCTTGTCGCCGTTGAAGAATTCGACATAGACCAGGCTGTTGTCCTTGCACCGGAACGTCACCGTTTCGCGGATCGACGGCGGCAGCTCGATCGGACCGGCCTTCTTCTTTGCCTCGGCATAGGGGTCGGGCGCGCGGCTGGAGACGACTTCCGGTTCGGACTGGCATGCGGCGAGGGTGGCAGCGGCCATGGCGGCTGCGGCGAGCAGGGGAAGCTTTTTCATGACGCGCAGTTGTTCGCTGATGCAGCACGGCGCGTCAACCCTTTTGGCCTCGCCGCGCCGCCGGCATTGATGCACCGCAGCGATGGTTTTCGTGCCCATGGCGGTCAATCGTGAAATTCATGCGCCTCCGGGATGCGGCCAAACGCAATTTTCGCACCCACCCGGTCGATCCGGCCGCCGCCCATCGGCCCGACCGATACGGCGTGGCGCCCGAATTTCTCGTTGATCCGATCCATCGCCCGCGACAGTTTCAGCGTGCGCGTTTCGCGGGCCAGCGGATCATCGGGGTCCAGCGCGCCGAACAGGCTGCCCTGTTCCCCGGCCACCGGCTCGATCTCCATCAGCGTGACGCCGATCATCCGCACCTGAACCCCGCGCGGCCGTTCCGCTGACGCGGCGCGCAGCCGGGGGATCAGCTGATCGAGCGCGGACAGCACGACGAAACTGTCCTGTGTGGCGGGCAGCTTGATGCTCGTCTGAAACTTCGCCTTGTCCTCGAACCGGGCGTGAAGGACGAGCAGGCGGCTGACATGGCCCTTGCGCCGCAACCGGCTTGCGGCTTTCAGCGCCAGGCGGCGGGCGGTCAGCCGCACCGGTTCCGGCCCGCGCTTTTGCGGGGACAGGACATGGCTGTGCCCGATGGTGCGCGACTGGGTCGGCTTTTCGGGCAGGTCGACGCCGTGCAGCAGATACCATAGCCGGTCGCCATTGGTGCCGCCCCAGGCCGTACCCGCATCGCGCGGCCGCCGGGCGCACAGCTGGCGGATGTCGAGCACGCCGTCGCGTGCCAGCCGCCGCTCCATCTTGGCCCCGATTCCGGCAATGTCGCGCAGCGACAGGTCGTACAGCCGTTCGGGCAGTTCATGCCCCTCGAACACCACCAGCCCGTCCGGCTTTTGCAGATCGCTGGCCAGTTTCGCCAGCAGCCGGTTGGGCGCGATACCCACCGAACTGGTCAGGCATTCGCCGACATTGCCGCGGATCCCGGCCTTGATCCGGTGCGCCAGTGCAATCGCCTGTTCCCGGCTGTTTTCATTGTCGAGCAGGCGGCAGGCGACTTCGTCGATCGAGCAGACCCGCGTGACCGGGATGTGCCGCCACACCTCTGCCACCACCGCTTCGTGTACCGCGACATACCGGTCGTGGCGGGCGGGGGTGATGATGATGTCGGGGCATTTGCGCTTTGCCTCCCACACCGGGGTGCCCGTCGAAATGCCGAATTTCTTGGCCTGAACCGACGCGGCGATGGCAACCGTCGTGTCGCTGTCCACCGGGGCGACGATCAGCGGACGGCCCCGAAAAGCGGGATTATCCTGTTGCTCGACGCTGGCGAAATAGCTGTTGAGATCAAGGAACAGCCAGCGCAGCGGGCGCGGGGGAAGGTCGGGACGACTCGACATGACGCGTGGAACAATAGCAGAACATCGCCGGGCCGGAGAACCGAAAATCAAGGCATTGCGCGATCGGGAAAATCAGCACGCGCATTTTCCGCACAAAGCGGCTATGGACCCGGTCGAACGGCCTTGCGCCGCCATGGACGGGTGAGCGAGAGGCCCTGTTCCGGCGACGGGCGAGCCACCCCTTTTCCTCCCGCCCCGCACGTCCGTGCCGGGCAGACCTGTTGCGAGATCCATGTCCTTTTCCGAATTGCCGACCATCCTTGCCGACGCTCTGGCCGAGCGCGGCTATGCCGAACCCACTGCGGTGCAGGCCGCCGTCATCGCCGCCGATGCGGCCGGGCGCGACCTTATCGTTTCTGCCCAGACCGGATCGGGCAAGACCGTCGCGTTCGGCCTGGCCATGGCGGGCGACATCCTGGATGCGGACGGGGCCGCGCCGCCGGCCGAGCGCCCGCTGGCGCTGGTCATCGCGCCGACCCGCGAACTGGCGCTTCAGGTCAGCCGTGAACTGATGTGGCTTTATGCCAAGGCGGGGGCGCGGGTCGTCACCTGCGTCGGCGGCATGGACCAGTCAAAGGAACGGCGCGCGCTTCGCGGGGGCGCGCATATCGTCGTCGGCACGCCGGGGCGGCTGCGCGATCACCTGGAGCGCGGGGCGCTGGACCTGTCGGACCTGCGTGCCGTGGTGCTGGACGAGGCGGACGAGATGCTCGACATGGGCTTTCGCGACGATCTTGAGCAGATCCTGGACGGCACGCCAGAGGGGCGGCGGACGCTGCTGTTTTCGGCCACCATGCCGGGGCCGATCGTTGCGCTGGCCCGCCGGTATCAGCGCGATGCCCTGCGCATTTCCACGGTCGGGGCGGATCGCGGTCATGGCGACATCGCCTATCAGGCGGTGACCGTCGCGCCGGCGGAGATCGAGGCGGCGGTCGTCAACCTGCTGCGCTATCACGAAGCGGAAACGGCGATCCTGTTCTGTGCCACGCGCGACAATGTGCGCCATCTGCACGCGACGCTGCAGGAACGCGGCTTTGGCGTCGTTGCGCTGTCGGGCGAACATAGCCAGTCGGAACGCAATCATGCGCTGCAGGCGCTGCGCGACCGGCGGGCGCGGGTGTGCGTGGCGACGGACGTGGCGGCGCGCGGCATCGACCTGCCGACGCTGAGCCTGGTCATCCATGTCGAAATCCCCCGCGATGCCGAAACGCTGCAGCATCGGTCGGGTCGCACGGGCCGGGCGGGGAAAAAGGGGACGGCGGTGCTGATCGTGCCCTATCCCCGTCGCCGCCGGGTCGAATCGATGCTGCGCGGCGCGCGCATCGCCGCCGAATGGATCGATGCGCCGACCGCCGATGCGATCCGGGAACAGGATCGCGAACGGCTGATCGCCGCGCTGCTCGCCCCGGTCGAGGTGGATGACGAGGATCGGGCGCTGGCCGCGCGCCTGCTGGCCGAACGGTCGGCAGAGGACATCGCCGCCGCGCTGGTGCGCGCCCACCGCGCCGCCATGCCGCAGCCGGAGGAGCTGATCGAAAACACGCCGGAAGCGCGGCGAGAGGCGCAGGCCGAGCGCCACCGCCCGGGGTTCGAGGATACGGTGTGGTTCCGCGTCGATATCGGCCGCCGCCAGAATGCCGATGCGCGATGGATCCTGCCGCTGATCTGCCGCCGCGGGCACATCACGAAGAACGAGGTCGGCGCAATCCGCATCGGCCAGCACGAAACGCATTTCCAGGTGCCCCGTGCCATCGCCGCCAAATTCCAGGCAGCGGTCATCCGCACCGGCCAGACCGAAGGCGATGAGGATGTGGTGCGGATCGAGCCTGCCGAGGGCGGGCCGGAGGGGCATGTGCGCGGCGATCATCGCGCCGGGCCGCCGCGCGGTCGCCCGACGCTGCACCGGGCGCAGCCCAGCCGCCCGGCAGGCCCGCCGCGCGGCGGACCCAAGCCGTTCCGCAAGGGACCGGGCGGCAAGCCCGCGCATCGGGGTCCGCGTCCCAAATGACCGTCAAGATCCTCGTCGACGCCGACGCCTGTCCGGTGAAGGACGAGATCTATAAAGTGGCGTGGCGGCACGAGGTGCCCGTGACTGTCGTCAGCAACAGTCATCTGCGCGTGCCCGATCACCCGCTGATCGCCCGGGTGGTGGTCAGTGACGGGTTCGACGCGGCGGACGACTGGATCGCGGCGGCCGGCGATGCGGCCAGCATCGTCGTCACCGCCGACATCCTGCTTGCCGACCGTTGCCTTAAGACCGGGGCTACCGTCATCGCCCCGACCGGGCGGCCGTTCACGACCAGCTCGATCGGGGCAGCGATCGCCACCCGTGCGATCATGGCCGACCTGCGCGCGGGGGGCGACCAGATCGGCGGGCCAAAGCCGTTCGGCAAAGCGGATCGGTCCGCCTTTCTGCAGGCGCTGGACACCGCAATCGTTCGGTTGCGGCGCCGCTGACGGACTTGCATCCCGCCGGGCGGTGGTCCATCGCGCGACGGACGGGTTCGTGAACCATTTGTGACGGCGGAGGGGTTTTCCGTGACAGAAATGTTGCAATGCGCCCCGCTGCGGCGGGCGGGCGGAGCGCTTGCCATCGGGGCCATGGCGCTGTTCCTGCCGGTCGATGCGGCGCGTGCCCAGACGGTCGAGGAACTGCAGCGACAGATTGACGAGCTGAAGGCGACGGTCGCCGAATTGAAGGCCGCTCTGGCCGCCCAACCCGCATCCCCACCGCCTCTGCCGCTGCCGCCACCCCAGCCGGCCATTGCTGCTGCACCGCCGGTGGCCGTCGCGCCCGCGGCACCCGCCGCACCGGTTTCAGTTGCGGTGACCGGGGACAAGCCGCGATCCCCGCACTGGTATGAACGCATCCGCCTGCGCGGTTATGCCCAGTTGCGGCTGAGCGAGATCGTGGCGGGCGATGCAACGGCACCGGCCGGCGTTTCGCGGCTGCGATCCGTAGCCGATGGCGGGATCAGCGACCGCGGCAATTTCAGTTTCCGGCGCATCCGCCTGGTCATGCAGGGCGATCTGAGCGACCGGCTGTCCTTTTACTTCCAGCCCGATTTCGCCGTCGCGGTCAGCAACCAGACGGCGGGCGAACCGCGCGAGGCCTATGTCCAGCTGCGTGATGCCTATGTCGACTGGTTCCTGGACGACGCCAAAAGCTGGCAGGTGCGGTTCGGTCAGGCAAAGGTGCCGTTCGGATGGGAAAACCTGCAATCCTCGTCTAACCGCGTGCCCATCGACCGGACGGATGCGATCAACAGCGCGGTGCCGGGCGAGCGGGATATCGGCGTCACCCTGTTCTACACGCCGCCCCTGTTTCAGCGGATCTGGGACCGACTGGAAAAGGATGGGCAGAAGCTGTTCGGCAATTACGGCGCGTTCAGCCTGTCGGTCTATAACGGACAGGGGACCAATCGCCGGGAAAGCAACAACGGCCTGATGACCGTGGCCATGGCGACATGGCCCATCGAACTTGGCGGCGCGCTGGACGGACAGGTGATCGAACTGGGCGGGGCGCTGCTGCGCAACGATTTCCAGCCGGAATTGCGCAGCGGCGGCGTGAGCGCCACGGCGTTCCGCGAGGAGCGGGCGGGGCTGCACGCAATCCTGTATCCCCAGCCATTCGGCATCCAGGCGGAATGGAACTGGGGCAAGGGGCCGGAATATGACGCGGTGATCGGCGCCATTGCCGAAAAGCCGCTGACCGGCGGTTATGTGCAGACCATGTTCCGCATCAAGGACAGCCCGCTGGGCGAGGTCACGCCCTTTGCCCGCTGGCAGCATTATCGCGGCGGGTGGAAGGCCGCGCTGAACGCGCCCCGGCTGGAAACCGACGATTGGGAAGTCGGGGCGGAATTCCAGTTCGCCGATCCCATCGAGCTGACGCTGGCCTATGCCCATATGCGCCGGCGCGAGGCGGACGAGCGGCGCACCGGCCAGGCGGAGGGCGACGTGATCCGCGCCCAGCTGCAATGGAATTACTAGCGCAGGGGTTAGCCCGAAGCCAATCTACACCAACGCCCCACGCCTCGCTCATCCTGAGCCTGTCGAAGGATGCTCACACCGGCCATCATCGTTGGGATGCGTCCTTCGACAGGCTCAGGACGAGCGGGCTTTAGGGATTGCGAGCTGCCCTGAGCAGCCAACTCCCGAACATCTCGGCTATCGGTAAGGGCCGCGCCCTGCTATCGGGCGCGGCGATCATGCTGAACCTCAACAACATCACCGTGCGGCTGGGTGGCCGCACCATCCTGGACAGTGCCAGTGCCGCACTGCCCCCCCGGTCGCGCGTCGGCCTGATCGGGCGCAATGGCGCGGGCAAATCGACGATGGTGCGCGTCATTGCCGGGATGCTGGAACCGGATGGCGGCAGCGTGGAAATGCCGCGCGGCAGCCGCCTTGGCTATATCGCACAGGAAGCGCCATCGGGCACCGCAACGCCGTTCGAAACCGTGCTGGCCGCCGATACCGAGCGCGCCGCGCTGCTGGCGGAAGCGGAAACCCAGACGGATATGGACCGGCTGGGCGATGTGCATGAGCGGCTGATCGCCATCGACGCCTATGCCGCGCCGGCACGGGCGGCCCGCATCCTGGTTGGCCTGGGCTTCGATGAGGAGATGCAGCAGCGGCCGCTCGACAGCTTTTCGGGCGGGTGGAAGATGCGCGTCGCGCTGGCCAGTCTGTTGTTCAGCCAGCCCGATGTGCTGCTGCTCGACGAACCGTCCAACCACCTCGATCTTGAGGCGGTCATGTGGCTGGAGGATTTCCTGAAGGCTTATCGCGCGACCATCGTGGTGGTCAGCCACGAGCGCGATTTCCTGAACAATGTCGTCGACCATATCCTGCACCTGCAGGGGGGCAAGGTGACGCTGTACCCCGGCGGCTATGACGCGTTCGAAAAGCAGCGGGCCGAACGCATGGCGCAGTTGGCCGCGGCCAAGGCGAACCAGGAGGCGCAGCGGGCCAAGCTGCAGGATTACATCGCCCGTAATTCCGCCCGCGCATCGACCGCGAAACAGGCCCAGTCGCGGCAAAAGGCGCTGGCCAAGCTGACGCCGATCGCGTCGCTGGCCGAGGATCCGTCGCTCAGCTTCGATTTCCCCGATCCCGACGAGCTGCGCCCGCCGCTGATCACGCTGGACATGGCTGCTGTCGGCTATGGCGAAACGCCGATCCTCAGGCGGCTGAACCTGCGGATGGACCCGGACGACCGGATCGCGCTGCTTGGCCGCAACGGCAATGGCAAGACGACGCTCGCTCGCCTGCTCGCCGCGCAGCTGACCCCGATGGAAGGGGCGATGAACGCGACGGGCAAGATGAAGGTCGGGTATTTCACCCAGTATCAGGTCGAGGAACTGGACGTCACCGACACCCCGCTGGACCACATGACCCGCCAGATGAAGGGGGCGACCCCGGCGGCGGTGCGCGCGCAGCTCGGCCGGTTCGGCTTTTCGGGCGACAAGGCGACGACCAAGGTCGGCAAGCTGTCGGGCGGCGAGCGCGCGCGGCTGGCGCTGGCGCTGATCACGCGGGATGCACCGCATCTGCTGATCCTGGACGAACCGACCAACCACCTGGACGTCGATGCGCGCGAGGCGCTGATTCAGGCGCTGAATGCCTATACCGGCGCGGTGCTGCTGGTCAGCCACGACCGGCATATGCTGGAGACGACCGCCGACCGGCTGGTGCTGGTCGATCAGGGCGCGGCGCGCGAGTTTGACGGGACACTGGACGATTACATCGCCCATGTGCTGGGCCAGAACGCCGCCGAAAAGGCGTCGAAAAAGGACAAGAAGGCCGACCGCAAGGCCGCCGCAGAAGCGCGCGAGAAAGAGGCGGAGCTGAAAAAGCAGGCGCGCGCGGCAGAGGCGGAGGTGGCAAAACTGACCGCCGAGAAACAGGCGCTGGATCACGCGATGTTCGCCCCCGCCGAGGCGCAACCGGCGCTGGCCAAGCTGCCGATGAGCGAGTTGATGAAGCGCCACGCCGATGTCGTCGCCCGGCTGGAAGCGGCGGAAACCCGCTGGCTGGACCTCAGCGAGGCGCTGGAGCAGGTGGCGGGTTAGGGGTTACCCATCTCCGTCATTGCGAGCGTAGCGAAGCAATCCAGCTACCGGACATGGATTGCTTCGCTGCGCTCGCAATGACGAACGTCAGGGCCGGGGCAGGCGCCGACCCTTTGACCGGCTGGTCAGGTGGAACTGGCCGCAACGGTCGCAGCGATAGGGGAACAGGGCAAGGCCATGGCTGGCCGCTGCGGCTGCGGCCTCCCCGCCGCTGCGATAGCGGGCCTTGCGCGCGCAGATACTGGCCCTGGTCCGCATGATCCCGCTCCCGTTGCGCCGCCCTCTGTATCCGATAGAGTGGCGCGGAGAGGAGCGCAAAGCCATGGCCGCCACGATCCGCCGCTATGCCGATTTCTGGCCGCATTATCTGCGCGAACATGGGCGGCCGGAAACGCGGGCGATCCATTATGCAGGTACTGCGCTGACCTTTGTCGCGCTGGTGCTGGGGCTGACCGGTTCAGCCTGGTGGTTTCTTGCGATCCCGCTGGCCGGATACGGCTTTGCCTGGGCCGCGCATTTCGCGGTGGAGCGCAATCGGCCCGCGACGTTCACCTATCCGTTCTGGTCGCTGGTCAGCGATTACCGGATGTTCTTCCTGTGGCTGACCGGACGGCTGGGCCCGCATCTGGCGCGGGCAGGGGTAGCAAGCCGCGCTTGATGCGCTCGCAGCAGCCCTTGCTTGCGGTGGACTGGCGGGCGGCATAGCTAACGAGACATGACGACCATCCCCGATACGCTCGCCCTGATCGGCAACACCCCACTTGTGAAGCTGAAGGGGCCGAGCGAGGCCGCTGGCGCAGAAATCTATGGCAAGTGCGAATTCGCCAATCCCGGCGCGTCGGTAAAGGATCGCGCCGCCCTGTTCATCATCGAGGATGCGGAGGCGCGGGGCGCCATCCAGCCCGGCGGCACCATTGTCGAGGGGACGGCCGGCAATACCGGCATCGGTCTGGCGCTGGTCGCTAATGCCAAGGGGTACAAGTCCATCATCGTGATGCCGGAGACGCAGAGCCGGGAAAAGATGGACACGCTGCGCGCGCTGGGGGCCGAACTGGTGCTGGTGCCCGCCGCGCCCTATGCCAATCCGGGCCATTTCGTGCACACCAGCCGCCGGATCGCGGAGGAGACGCCGAACGCGATCTGGGCCAACCAGTTCGACAATATCGCCAATCGCCGCGCCCATATCGTTGGCACCGCCCCTGAAATCTGGGAACAGATGGACGGCCGGATCGACGGGTTCACCTGTGCCGTTGGCACGGGCGGCACGCTGGCCGGCATCGGCCTGGGGCTGAAGGAGCGGGACGAAAAGGTGCGGATCGCGCTGACCGATCCGCATGGCGCCGCCCTCTATCATTACTATGCGCACGGTGAATTGAAGGCCGAGGGATCGTCGGTGGCCGAGGGGATCGGGCAGGGGCGGATCACCGCCAATCTGGAAGGCGCGCCGATCGACACCCAGTATCGCGTGTCGGATGCGGAGGGCATGGAATGGGTCCGCC
The DNA here is from genome assembly GCF_049889035.1 of Sphingomonas eleionomae. NCBI lineage: Bacteria > Pseudomonadati > Pseudomonadota > Alphaproteobacteria > Sphingomonadales > Sphingomonadaceae > Sphingomonas > Sphingomonas eleionomae. The sequence goes on from NZ_JBLTWP010000003.1 coordinate 262,218, forward strand.
GCCTGCTGGACGAGGAGGGGCTGTGCCTGGGCCTGTCGTCCGGCATCAACGTGGCGGGCGCGGTGCGGCTGGCGCGGGAACTGGGGCTGGGATCGCGGGTGGCGACGATCCTGTGCGACACCGGCTTTCGCTATCTGTCCAGCCTGTACAACGCCGAATGGCGTGCGGCAAAGGGGCTGGTGGTGCCTGAATGGGCGGATCGCGGCTGACGAGCCGTGCGCGATGGGCGGTGGACAGGGAACCGCTTCCCTGTTACTTCCTTGCAACAGTGCTGCAACAATCGACAACCGACCGGGGGCAGGTTCTTCAGCGGGTCCGAGTCGGCCTGACCGGGCTGACGATCGTCGTCCTGTTGATTCTGGTTGCTGCCATCATCTATCGGTCCGCCTCTCGCGAGGTGCAGCCCGATGTGATCGGCCAGCCCAATCCCGATGTCGTGGCGAACATGACCATGGCCACGCCTGTCGCCAATGTCGCCGGCCCGACCGACAATGACGAACCGCTGGCGACCCTGGGCGTCGCGCCAAGTGCGCGGCCAAAGGAAGATGCGGTCCCGGCCGATCCCGCTGCGGACCAGCCGACTCCGCAACCCTGATCCCGCGGGACTGCGTCCCCCACTTTTCCCCACCACCGCCCCCAAATCGCCCCACCGGGTGCCGAAATCCCCCTTTTGCATTGCTGACGGGTGCAGATGGGCCCATCCGATGGCCTGTGATCCCCGAATGGTGCGTCCGGCAATGAGAACATACATCGAATAAACCACGTTCAGAACTGGATCGCCAACCCGCTCATGCCGGTTTTAGAGCGCTGTGGGGCAAATTCCCGGAAAATGGCGTTGAATCCCGGCGGGGTTTGCGATAGCTCTAATCGCTAACAGGGCAGGGATTTCACGCGCCAGAGTCACGTTCCGGCACGCTTTCACAGCGTGGCTTCCGGTGGCGCCTGAGCTTTGCCCAGCAAAGGGTGCGATCAGGAGCGTGACGGGGCGAAGCGGATATAAGGGCGTTGGCCTGCAGGCGGTGGACGACAAAAGTCGTGTCGCCCTGCCGTCGGCGCTCCGAATCCTCGTCGAACGCAACCTGGGTCCGATGGCCGAGCACAAGGAAGGCCGCGTCCTCACCATCACCTCACACGAGCGCGATCCCTGCCTGCTTGCCTATGACGAACCGTGGTTCGACCAGATGATGCTGGACGTCGAATCGCGCGCCCGCGCCCATGGGGCAGAGGATGGCGCGATCAACGACTGGATCCTGCGCCTGGGCACCGGCGTGCCCGAAAATGCCAGTTTCGATGCCAATGGCCGCTTCATCCTGCCCGCTTTCCTTAAGGCCCATGCCGGCATCACCCGTCATGCGTTCTTTTATGGCCGCATTTCCGGCATCGAAATCTGGGACCCTGCGACGCTGATGGCGTTCGAGGGTGCGCCGCCCGTCCTGCGCGAGGCGTGCCGGTTCCACATGGAACGCAACAAGGTGGTGCTGTGAGCGCCCCCGGCCAGCCGCATATCCCGGTCCTGCTCGGCCCCGTGCTCGACGCGCTCGCCATCCTGCCCGGCGAACGGCACGTCGATGCGACGTTCGGCGCGGGCGGTTACACGCGCGCCATGCTGGCCGCCGGGGCAGAGGTCATCGCGTTCGACCGCGATCCCGATGCGATCCGCGATGGTCAGCCGCTGGTGGCCGAAAGCGAAGGGCGGCTGACCCTGATCCATGCGCCCTTTTCGGCGATGGCAGAGGCGCTGGCCGCGATCGGCAAGGTGCCGGTCGACGGCGTGGTGATGGATATCGGCGTGTCGTCGATGCAGCTGGATCAGGCGCATCGCGGCTTTTCGTTTCAGGCGGAGGACGGCCCGCTCGACATGCGCATGGCGCAGGAGGGCGAAAGCGCCGCCGATTTCGTCAACATGGCGGACGAGGGCGCGATTGCCGACGTCCTGCATCGCTATGGCGATGAACCGCGCGCCCGCCGGGTCGCCCGCGCGATCGTTGCCGACCGGCCGTTCGATACCACGGGCAAGCTGGCCAACACGGTTCGCAAGGCGCTGGGCCACCGGCCGCATGACAAGAAGGATCCGGCCACCCGCACCTTTCAGGCGATCCGCATTCATGTGAACCGCGAACTGGACGAACTGGCCGACGCCATGATCGCCGCCGAACAGGTGCTGGCGCCGCAGGGGCGGCTGGCCATCGTCACCTTTCATTCGGGCGAGGACCGGATGGTCAAGCGGTTTCTGCGCGAACGGTCGGGCAGCGAGCCGGCCGGATCGCGCCATCGCCCGGCGATGGTCGCCGAACAGGCGGCAACTTTTGCCACGCCGGCGCGGGCCGTGCGGGCGGATGAGGAAGAACTGGCGCGCAATCCGCGTGCGCGCTCGGCAACGTTGCGTGCGGCCCGGCGGACGTCCGCCGCGCCATGGACCGGCAGGAGGACGGGCTGATGGCAGTCAGGGGCTTCAGGGGGCTGGGTTGGCTGGGCGGGGCGGTCGTCGTCGCGCTTGGCTGCAACATGGTTTCATCCAGGGTCGATGCCGAACGGCAGCGGCTGGTCGCGCTCGACAAGGCGATTGCCGCGACCCAGAACGATATCCGGATGCTGGAGGCGGAGTTCATGACCCGCGCCAACACGGCTCAGCTGGAAAAATGGAATGGCGAGATGATGCGCCTCAGCGTTCCGGCCGCCGGACAGTTTCTGGTCGGCGAAACCGCGCTGGCGCAGCTGGATCAGCCGGGCGCGCCGACCGATCGGCAATTTGCCGGCTACATCGTGCCCGAGGCGGTGCCGGAACTGGCCATGCCTCAGCCGGTGGAGGCATCGACGACGGAAAAGCCTGCGCCGCGCCCCGCCGCCCCGCCCGCAGCCGTGCAGACCGTGGCCGCGACTGCGCCGGTCAAGCCCCGCCCGATCGCGCCCGCCGACACGGTCAAGGTGAAATCGGTCACCATTTCGGCCGAACGCACGGCCAAGCGCGGTTCGCCTCGTGCCCAGGCGGTTGAAAAGCGGCTGCTGCGCGAAACCAGCTTCAACGATCTGCTGCGCGGATCGGATGCCGGGGGGTCAACCCTTCAGTGAGCACGCTGCTGCTTGGGCGCGATCTGTCGATTGACACGGCGCCCGCCGGTCCCACCCCGCTGCCGCCGCCGCCCCTTGGCCTGGTGCCGGTTGCCCATGCCCGAATGGCCGTGATCCTGGCGCTGTTCGTGCTGGCGGTGTCCGCTGTGATCGTCCGGCTGACCTGGCTGGCGCTGATGCCGGATACGGAGATGACGGCCAGCCGCTATGGAGTGCCCAGTGCGCGGGGCGATATCGTCGATCGCAACGGCGTGCCGCTGGCGCAGACCATCCTGGTGCCCTCGATCGGGGTTCAGCCGGACAAGGTGATCGGCGACAAGCGCGATCTTGCCCGGCGGCTGGCCGAACTGATGCCCGAACAGACCGAGGCATGGTATTATTCCCGCCTGACCAGCACCGAGCCGTTCCAGTATCTGAAGCGCCATGCCCGGCCCGAACTGGCGGTGGCCGTCAACGCGCTGGGCGATCCCGGCATCCGCATCGGGCGGGAGCCGGAGCGGCTGTATACCCAGTCTGCCACGGCGGCCCATGTCCTTGGCTTTACCAACGCGCAGGGGCGCGGTGCGATGGGTATGGAGCGGTTTCTGGACGCGCGGCTGACCGATGGCGCCATGCAGGGGCGTCCGGCATCGCTGTCCATCGACCTTCGCGTTCAGTCCGCGCTGGAAAGCGAGCTTGGCCACGCCATGGTCAAGCATCAGGCGCTGGGCGCGGCGGGCGTGATCCTGGACGTGGACACGGGCGAGGTGATGGCGATGGTGTCATTGCCCAGCTTCAACCCCAATCATGTCCGGTCGCTGGAGGGACAGTTCAACAACGTTACCAAGGGCGTTTACGAACTCGGTTCGACCTTCAAGCCGATCACCATTGCCGGCGCGATCGAGGCGGGCGTGGTGACGTCGATGCAGCGCCGCTATGACGCGGTCGAGCCGCTGGCCGTCGGCCGGTTCCGCATCAAGGACGACCATGCCCAGCGCCGGTTCCTGAACGTGCCGGAAACCCTGGTCCATTCGTCCAACATTGTCACCGCCCGGCTGGCGGACGAGATGGGCGAGGACCGGATGAAGGCGCTGTTCCGCAGCCTTGGCTTTCATCAGCCGCTGGATATCGAGATCGAGCGCAGCAATCCCCGCTTTTCGGACGCTCGGTGGAGCCGGGCGCGGATCATGACCAGCGGCTATGGCCACGGCGTCGCGGTGACGCCGATGCACCTGGCCATCGCCTATGCCGCGCTAGTCAATGGCGGCATCCTGCGCCCCGCAACGATGATGAAGCTGGCCCCCAGCCAGGTGCCCGAAGGGACGCGGGTGTTCAGCGAATCGACCAGCCAGCGGATGCGCCAGCTGCTCCGCCTGATCGCGGTGCGCGGCACGGCAAAGCGCGGGGATGCGGCGGGTTACCGGGTCGGTGCCAAGACCGGCACTGCCGAACGGCTCAGCGCGACGGGCGGATATTCCAAGACGGTCAACGTCTCCACCTTTGCAGCGGCTTTCCCCATGGACGCACCGCGCTATGTGGTGGTTGCCATGCTTGATTCGCCCAAAGCCAGCGCCGACACGTTCGGTCAGACCGCTGCGGCATGGACGGTGGCCCCCGCCGTCAGCCGCACCATCCAGCGCACCGGCCCCATGCTGGGCGTGCTGCCCGATCCCACCCGCGACATCGACCTGTCGGAACTGCAACCCCTGCTCTGGTCGCCGCCTGGCGCGGAGGCGGCGGGGGAATGAGGCTGTCGACCCTGATCGGCGGCACGGACGAGCGGACCGTCACCGGCTTTGCCATCGATCACCGCAAGGTCGCGCCCGGCACGATCTTTGGTGCGTTCGAGGGGCTGCGCGTCAATGGCGAGGACTTCATTCCTGCGGCGGTGGCAGCGGGTGCGATCGCCGTCGTCGCCCGGCCCGGCGCGCGGGTCGAGGGCGCCGTTCACATTGCCGACGATACGCCGCGTGCACATTTCGCCCGGCTGGCAGCGCGGTTCTTTGCGCCGTTTCCACCAATTGCGGTGGCCGTCACCGGCACCAATGGCAAGACGAGCACGGTCGAGCTGACCCGCCAGCTGTGGCGCATGGCCGGCCATCATGCCGCCAGCATCGGCACGCTGGGCGTCACGACGGCCGATGAGCGCGTGGTTACCGGCCTGACCACGCCGGATGTCGTCACCTTTCTTTCCAACGTCGCGGGCCTTGCGCGGGAGGGGGTGACCCATGTCGCGTTCGAGGCATCGAGCCATGGTCTGGCGCAATATCGGACAGAGGGGCTGCCGGTCCGCGCGGCGGCATTCACCAACCTGTCGCGCGATCACCTGGATTATCATGGCGACATGGCAGCCTATTTCACCGCCAAGCTGCGGCTGTTCAGCGAAGTGCTGGACGCGGACGGGACGGCGGTCGTGTGGGCCGATGATCCCCATGCGGAACGGGTCATCGACCTAGCCCGGCACCGCGGCAACCGCATCCTGACCGTGGGTGAGCATGGCGATGCCCTTCGCCTTGTCTCGCGCGAACCATCGCTCCTTGGCCAGCGGCTGGTGATCGAGGCGGACGGGGCGCAGCACCGGGTCATGCTTCCGCTGATCGGTGCCTATCAGGCCGCGAATGCCCTTGTTGCAGCTGGTCTGGTGATTGCATCGGGCGGCGATGTTGCGGCGACGCTGGCCAATCTGGGGCGGCTGGCCCCGGTGCGCGGGCGGCTGGAGCGGGCGGCGATCACGCGGGCGGGGGCACCCGTCTATGTCGATTATGCCCATACCCCCGATGCGCTGGCGGCGGCCACCGCCGCGCTGAAGCCCCATGCGGAGGGACGCCTGATCCTGGTGTTCGGCGCAGGCGGCGACCGCGATGCCGGCAAGCGCGAGGAAATGGGCGAGGTTGCGGCGGCCGAGGCCGATCATGTGATCGTCACCGACGACAATCCCCGGTCCGAAGATCCCGCCGCGATCCGCGCCATGGTGCTGGCCGGCGCGCCGGGTGCGCTGGAGGTTGGGGACCGCCGCGCAGCGATTGCCGCCGCCATTGCAGAGGCCGGCCCGACCGATATCGTGTTGATCGCTGGCAAGGGGCATGAACAGGGGCAGATCGTGGGCGACCGCGTGCTGCCGTTCGATGATGTTTCCGTGGCGCGGGAGTGCGCGGGCGCATGACGTTGTGGACCGCAGCCGAAATCGCCGCTGCCACTGGGGGCACTGCCTCGGTCGACTTTGCCGTCACCGGCGTCACCTTTGACAGCCGCGAGGTGCAGCCCGGCGACCTGTTCATCGCCATGAAGGGCGAGGCGAGCGATGGCCATCGCTATCTGGATCAGGCGATGGCTCGCGGTGCGGCCGGCCTGATCGTCAGCGAGCCGACGGATCATCCCCATGTCCGCGTTGCCGACGGGTTTGCCGCACTGAACGCCCTTGGCGTGGCGGCGCGCACCCGGTTGCAGGGCACGGTGATCGGCGTCACTGGCTCTGTCGGCAAGACGGGAACGAAAGAGGCGCTGTTCGCCGCGCTGGACCGGACGGCACCGGGCGCGGTCCATCGGTCGGTCAAAAGCTACAACAACCATACCGGCGTTCCGCTCAGCCTGTCGCGCGCATCCGCCGCCAGTCGGTTCGGCGTGTTCGAAATGGGCATGAACCATGCCGGAGAAATCACCGCCCTGACGCGGATGGTCCGCCCGCACGTGGCGGTCATCACCGCGATCGCGCCCGCCCATATCGAGTTTTTCAAGGACGAAAGCGGCATCGCCGATGCCAAGGGCGAGATTTTTCAGGGGCTTGAACCCGGCGGCACTGCGATCGTGCCGTTCGACAGCGTGCATCGCGACCGGCTGATCGGCCATGCCCGCCCCCATGCCGGGCGGATCGTGACGTTCGGGATTGGCGAGGGCGCGGACGTGCGGGCGCTGGACGTCGTGCGGACCCTGACCGGCGGCAGCGAGGTGACGGCAAAGGTCGGCGACCGGCAACTGACCTATCGCATCGGCCTGCCCGGCGCGCATTGGGTGTCTAATTCTCTGGCCGTGCTTGCGGCGGTGGAAGCTGCGGGCGGCGATCTGGCGCTGGCGGGCCTGGCGCTGGCCGACATGGCTGACCTGCCGGGGCGGGGCGCGCGGGTGGGGATTACGGTCGGCGGCGGCCATGCACTGCTGATCGATGAGAGCTATAACGCCAACGCCGCCTCGATGCGCGCGACCTTGGCCGTGCTGGCGGCAGAACCGGCGACTCGCCGGGCGGTGGTTCTGGGCGAGATGCGCGAGCTGGGCGATCAGTCGGCGGCGCTGCACGCGGCGCTGGCCGATCCGGTCGTCGCGGCCGATGTCCGCTTCGCCGTGTTGGTGGGCGAGGGGATGGCGCCGCTGGCCAAGGCGCTTGAGGGGCGGGTGGAAATGGTCCATGTGCCCGATGCCGCAGCCGCAACGGCAGCGATCGGCCCCTGGCTGGCGCCGGGCGATGCGGTGCTCGTCAAGGGATCCAACGGAGTGAGGCTGGCGACGCTGGTGGCGGCGCTGGCGGGGAAAAACTGATGCTGTACCTGCTGGCCGATGCGCTCGGCTTTCCCGGCCTGCTCAATCTGGTGCGCTATCTGTCGTTCCGCACCGGTGCGGCGGTGGCGACGGCGCTGTTCATCGGCCTGGTCATCGGGCCGCGCTTCATCGGATGGCTGCGCGTGCGGCAGGGCAAGGGTCAGCCGATCCGCACCGACGGCCCGCAATCGCACCTGGCCAAGCGCGGCACGCCCACCATGGGCGGACTGATGATCCTGACCGCGATGAGCCTGTCGATCCTGATCTGGATGGACCTTGAAAACCCCTATGTCTGGGCGTGCCTGTTCGTCACGCTGGGCTTTGCGTTCATCGGGTTCCTGGACGATTACGACAAGGTGCGAAAGGCGAGCACGGCGGGCGTTTCCGGCCGTGTGCGGCTGGCCGGCGAATTCGCCATCGCGGCGCTGGCGGCGTGGATCATCACCGGCCAGAACGGCACGCAGCTTTATGTCCCGTTCTTTTCCAACATCGCCATCGATCTTGGCTATTTCTACATCGTCTTTGCCGCGTTCACGATCGTGGCGTTCGGCAATTCGGTGAACCTGACCGACGGGCTGGACGGGCTGGCGACGATGCCGGTCATCATCGCCTGCGTTGCGTTCATGCTGATCGCCTATCTGGTCGGCAATGTGAAGTTCGCCACCTATCTGGGCATCCCGCACGTTGCGGGGGCGGGCGATCTGGCCATTTTCTGCGGGGCCATCGTCGGCGCCGGACTGGCGTTCCTGTGGTTCAATGCACCCCCCGCAGCGGTGTTCATGGGCGATACGGGCAGCCTGGCGCTGGGCGGCGCCATCGGCACCATAGCGGTTGCGACGCATCACGAAATCGTCCTTGGCATCATCGGCGGCCTGTTCGTGGTCGAGGCGCTGAGCGTCATCATCCAGGTGTTCTTTTACAAGCGGACCGGCAAGCGGGTGTTCCGCATGGCGCCCATCCATCACCATTTCGAACAGCTTGGCTGGAGCGAGCCGACCGTCGTGATCCGGTTCTGGATCATCGCGCTGGTGCTGGCGCTGGCCGGCCTGTCGACGCTGAAGCTCAGGTGATCGTCAGCCCCAACTGGCGCGGCAGACGCTATGCGGTGCTGGGACTGGCGCGGTCCGGGGCGGCGACCGTGCGCGCGCTGCTGGCTGGCGGCGCTGACGTCACCGCATGGGATGCGGACGAGGGGCGACGCGCCGCCACGAACGGTGCGGTTCTGGCCGATCCCCTGACGCTGGACCTGACTGGTTACGATGCCGTGATCGTGTCGCCTGGCGTACCCCTGAACACACATCCGATCGCCGCCCACGCCGCCCGGTTCGACGTGCCGGTGATCGGGGATATCGAACTGTTTGCCGAGGCGCGGGCATCGCTGCCGCCGCACAAGGTTGTCGGCATCACCGGCACCAATGGCAAATCCACCACGACGGCGCTGACCCACCACATCATCGCCGGGGCGGATATCCCCAGCCTGATGGGCGGCAATATCGGCCTGCCGATCCTGGAGCAGGATCCGTTGCCTGCGGGCGGTGTCTATGTGCTGGAACTGTCCAGCTATCAGATCGACATCACGCGGACGCTCGATTGCGACGTTGCGGTGCTGCTGAATATCACGCCCGATCATCTGGACCGGTATGACGGGTTCGACGCCTATGCAGCGGCAAAGGAGCGGTTGTTCGCGATGCAGTCGAACGATCACCACGCGATCGTCGGCATTTTCGATGCAGCCTCCGCGGCCATTGCCCGCCGCCTGTCGAAACGGTGCGAGCGGCTGACCAAGATCGCGCCGGGCTTTTGCATGGATCAGTCGCGCTGGCCCGCGCTTCAGGGGCCGCACAATGCGCTCAATGCGCTGGCCGCCATTGCGGCTTGCGAGGCGCTGGGCGTGCCGCGTGCGGCGATCGACCGGGGGCTGGAGACGTTTCCCGGCCTGCCGCACCGGATGGAACGGGTGGCGACGATCAATGGCGTGACGTTCGTCAACGACAGCAAGGCGACCAATCCGGATTCGGTCGCGCCCGCCCTTCAGGCGTTTTCGCGCATCCGCTGGATCGTCGGCGGGCTGGCCAAGACCGATGATCTGGAGGCGTGCCGTGCGGGATTCCCCCATGTCGTCAAAGCCTATACGATCGGTGATGCAGGGGGGCGTTTCGCTGACCTGTTGAGGGGGGATATGGCTGTCGAGGAAATGGGCACGCTGGACCGCGCCGTTGCCGCTGCCGCTGCCGAAGCGGCGCCGGGCGACACGGTGCTGTTGTCGCCGGCCTGCGCCTCGTTCGACCAGTTCCGCGATTTCGAAGCCAGGGGGGCCGCCTTTCGCGCGGCGGTGGAGGCGCTGAAATGACCGATATCCTGCGTGGCGGGCCGACCGGCCGTGCGCTGACCACGCGCAGCCGCAGCGCCTATTCCGCATGGTTTCACGAAATCGACCGGTCACTGGTGGCAATCACGCTGATCCTGATCGCGTTCGGCCTGTTCGCCGTCGCTGCGGCGTCGCCTGCCTCTGCCCTTCGCTATTCGGGCGCCAACCTCACCTTTCCGCCGATGTATTTCTTTTGGCGGCAGGCGGTGTGGGTGGCCATTTCCGTGCCCGTGATGATCGCCGTGTCGATGGCGCCGCCCCGGCTGGTGTCACGCATCGCGCTGCCCGCGCTGCCGGTCTGCATCCTGCTGGTCGGGCTGGCCGCGGTGGTGGGGGGCGAAGGGACCAATGGCGCGGCGCGCTGGATCCCGCTCGGCTTCTTTTCGTTTCAGCCGTCCGAACTGTTGAAGCCGGTGTTCATCGTGTCCACCGCATGGATGCTGTCGCTGCGCGCCGATGCCCCGTATCTGCCGATGTTCAGCGTGACCGGCGCGATCACCGCGCTGACCGCTGCGCTGCTGATGCTTCAGCCCGATTTCGGCCAGACGTTCCTGTTGTGCAGCATCTGGCTGGTCATGGTCATTCTGGCGGGCATCCCGTTCCGGGCGATCGCCGCGTTGATCGCGGCGGGCTTTGGCGGGATCGTCGCGGCCTATTTCTTTTACGGCACGGCCCAGCGCCGGATCGATGCGTTCCTGTTTCCATCCAGCGACGATACCGAATCCACCCGGTTCCAGATCGAGCGCGCGATGGAAACGCTGACCGGCGGCGGGCTGCTGGGCACCGGACCCACTCAGGGTCAGGCCAAGTTCCGCCTGCCGGAGGCGCATACCGATTACATCTTTGCCGTGGTGGGTGAGGAATTCGGGCTGGTCGCCTGTGCCGTCATCGCCGCCTTGTTCGTTGCGCTGATCATCCGCTCTGCGGTTCGCCTGTTCGACGAAACCGACGCCTTCCGCCTGCTCGCCGGGGCGGGAATCACGGTGCAGATCGGGTTGCAGGCGCTGATCAGCATGATGGTCAACACCGGTCTTGCCCCGGCAAAGGGCATGACGCTGCCGTTCATTTCCTATGGCGGCTCGTCCATGGGTGCGATGGCGATCACCACCGGGCTTTTGCTCGCCTTTACGCGCCGGAATCCGTATCTGGCCCAATCTCCATACGGGTCGAGGTGGAACGGACGATGAAAAGAACCCGCCATTTTGCGCTGGCGGCCGGTGGAACGGGCGGGCACATGGTGCCGGCGGCGGCGCTGGCTGCCGAACTGATCCGGCGCGGGCACAGCGTTGCCCTGATTTCCGATGCGCGCGGCGTACGCTTTCCGGGGTTGTTCGACGGGGTTGAAACCCATGTGCTGCCTGCCGGGCGGCTGACTGGCGGTCCGCTGGGCTGGCTGCGCGCGGTCAACCAGATGCGTCAGGGCCGCGCCCGCGCGATCGAGATCTACACCAAGATGCGGCCGACCGCCGTGGTCGGCTTTGGCGGTTATCCCGCGCTGCCCGCACTGCTCGGCGCGTTTCACAAGCGCATCCCGACCATCGTGCACGAACAGAATGCCGTGCTGGGCCGGGTGAACCGCTTTGTCGCGGGGCGGGTGGACGGCATCGCCACCAGCTATGCAACCGTCGAGCGGCTGAAGCCCGCCTATGCGCCCAAGGTGCATCTGGTCGGCAATCCGGTGCGCGAGGCGGTGCTCGACCTGCGCAGCCGGCCCTTTCCGCCGCTGGATGCCGACGGCATCTTTCGTGTGCTCGTCACCGGCGGCAGCCAGGGGGCCAGCGTGCTGAGCCAGGTGGTGCCCGATGGCCTGGCCATGCTGCCCGTGCATTTCCGCCAGCGGCTTCAGGTCACGCATCAGGCGCGGCCGGAGGATGTGGACGGCGTGCGCGCGAAATACGCCGCGCATGGTATTCCGGCCGAAATCGCAACCTATCTGCCCGACATGCCGGAGCGGCTGGCATGGGCGCATATCGTGATCGCCCGCGCTGGCGCATCGACCATTGCGGAACTGACCGCTGCTGGCCGTCCGGCGATCCTGGTGCCGCTGCCCACCGCCACCGACGATCATCAGACCGCGAATGCGCGGGAGATTACGGAGGCAGGCGGCGCACGGACCATTCGCCAGTCCGCCTTTACCGCCACCGAACTGGCCAAGCAGATGCAGAAACTGGGGCTGGAGCCTGACGCGCTGGCCAATGCCGCCGCCCGCGCCCGGTCGGTCGGTCGCCCGGATGCGGTCCGCGATCTTGCCGATCTGGTCGAAAGCGTCGACGCACCGCCCGCGCCGATCGGCAAGGTCAAGGCCGCATCCAGCCGGGAAGCCTACGCATGAAGGGCGTCGGCACCGATATCGGGACGATCCATTTCGTCGGCATCGGCGGCATCGGCATGTCCGGCATTGCCGAGGTGATGGCCAATATGGGCTATTCGGTTCAGGGATCGGACGTGGCCGAGGGCTATGTGATCCAGGGCCTGCGCGACCGCGGCATCCGCGTGTTCATCGGCCATGATGCCGACAATCTGGGCGAGGCCGCCGTCGTCGTCACCTCGACCGCGATCAAGCGCGGCAATCCGGAGGTTGATGCCGCCTATGCCCGCCGCATCCCGGTGGTTCGCCGGGCGGAAATGCTGGCCGAACTGATGCGGCTGAAATCCACGGTCGCCGTTGCCGGCACGCATGGCAAGACGACGACGACCAGCATGATCGCCGCGTTGCTGGATGCGGGCGGTATCGACCCCACGGTCATCAATGGCGGCATCATCAACAGCTATGGCAGCAATGCCCGGCTGGGTGCATCCGACTGGATGGTGGTGGAGGCGGACGAAAGCGACGGCAGCTTCCTGCGGCTGGATGGCACCATCGCGGTCGTCACCAACATCGATCCGGAACATCTGGATCATTACGGGTCGTTCGACCGGGTGAAGGAATGTTTCGTCGAGTTCGTCGAAAACGTCCCGTTTTACGGCGCGGCGCTGCTCTGCCTTGATCATCCGGAGGTGCAGGCGATCATTCCCAAGGTGCGCGACCGGCGCATCGTCACCTATGGCTTTGCCGCACAGGCGGATGTGCGCGGCACCAACGTCACCCCCTATCCGGGCGGCAACCGGTTCGATGCCGTTGTTCGCCAGCGGGACGGCGAGCAACGCGTGATCGAGGGCGTGGACCTGCCCATGGCGGGCCGCCACAATGTTCAGAACGCGCTGGCGGCGATCGGCGTCGCGCTGGAACTGGGCGTGGACGATGCCACGATCCAGCGGGGCTTTGCCCGGTTCAGCGGGGTTAAACGGCGTTTTACCCGCGTCGGTGAAATCGCCCTTGGCGACGGGCGTTCGCCCGCGATGGTGATCGACGATTACGGCCATCATCCGGTCGAGATCCGCGCCGTCCTGTCCGCCGCGCGCGAAAGCGTGGAGGGGCGGGTGATCGCGGTTTGCCAGCCGCACCGCTATTCGCGGCTGGGCGGCCTGATGGAAGAATTTGCCACTGCGTTCAACGATGCCGATGCCGTGATCGTCACCCCGGTCTATGCCGCCGGTGAGGCGCCGGTCGAGGGTGTGTCCGCCGATGCGCTGGCCCAGGCGATCCTGAATCGGGGCCACCGGTCCGCCCGCACCGTGGACAGCGCCGACGCGCTGGCCGGGATGCTGGCGTCAGAGGTCGGGCCGGGCGACCTGATCGTCTGCCTCGGCGCGGGCGACATCACCAAATGGGCCGCCGGCCTTGCCCCCGCCATCGAACGGCAACGCGAGGCGATGGCATGAGCGACTGGTTCTCCACCGCGATCGAAATGCAGCGCGAAATCATCCGCGCGCAACGGGCACAGCTTCATGCCGCGCAAAAGCTGCTCGATCAGGGCAGGGTGATTGCGGACATGCAGGCCGCCGGGCAACAGGCGGCCGAGGCGAACGTCAAGGCGTGGAAAGCCTGGGCCAGGCTGTGGGGGTGGAAATGACCCTGCCCACCGCTGCCCCGACATCGCTGCCCGCCGTGCGCGGCAAGCTGACCGCCAATGCGCCGCTTGCGCCGCTGGTGTGGTTCAAGGCGGGCGGGCTGGCCGAATGGCTGTTCGAACCGGCGGATGCCGACGATCTGTCGGCGTTCCTGCGCGATCTGGACCCTGCAACGCCGGTCATGGCGCTGGGCCTTGGCTCCAACCTGATCGTCCGTGACGGCGGCGTCCCTGGCGTGGTCGTGCGGCTGGGCAAGGCGTTTGCGCGGGTCGAGCGGCTGGACGATACCCTGCTTCGCTGCGGCGCGGGCGCATCGGGCATCCTGGTATCCTCCACTGCGCGCGATGCCGGGATTACGGGGCTTGAGTTCCTGCGCTCGATCCCCGGCACGGTCGGCGGGTTCGTGCGGATGAACGGCGGCGCCTATGGCCGCGAGGTCAAGGACGTGCTGGTCGAGGCCGACGTGGTGCTGCGTTCGGGCCAGCGGGTCACGCTGCCGCTCGATGCGCTGGGGTTCACCTATCGCCACAGCGCGTTGCCGGAGGGCGCGGTCGTGGTCGGCGCGCTGTTCCGGGGCGATCCGGGTGATCCCGCCGCGATCCAGGCGGAAATGGACCGGATCGGCGCGGCGCGAGAGGCCAGCCAGCCGCTGCGCAGCAAGACCGGCGGCTCCACCTTCAAGAACCCCGATGGCGGCAAGGCGTGGGCGCTGGTCGATGCGGCGGGCTGTCGCGGCCTGACGCTGGGCGGGGCGCAGGTGAGCGAGAAACACACCAATTTCCTGATCAACACCGGCGATGCGACCAGTGCCGAGATCGAGGCGCTGGGCGAGGAAGTCCGCGCGCGGGTCAAGGCGCATTCGGCCATCGACCTGCACTGGGAAATCCAGCGGGTCGGCGTATTCGCCGACCATGGCGGTAATGAGCGTGCGGGAGCAGCCAAGTGAGCGTATCGGTAACCCCCCTCCATATCGCCGTCCTGATGGGCGGCTGGTCCGCCGAGCGTGAGGTATCGCTGATGTCCGGTGCCGGCGTTGCCGATGCGCTGGAACAGCTTGGCCACCGGGTCACGCGGATCGACATGGACCGGGACGTCGCGCTGCGGCTGGCCGAGGCAAAGCCGGACCTGGTGTTCAACGCGCTGCACGGTACGCCCGGCGAGGACGGATCGGTTCAGGGGATGATGGACCTGATGGGTGTGCGCTACACCCATTCGGGCCTTGCGACCTCCGTCATCGCCATCGACAAGGTACTGACCAAGAACAGTCTGGTTCCCCATGGCATCCCCATGCCGGGCGGCCGCATCGTGGCGACCGAGGAGTTGTTCAGGGGCGATCCCCTGCCGCGGCCCTATGTGCTGAAACCCGTCAACGAAGGATCCTCGGTCGGTGTCGCCATCGTCACGGATGAGGGGAATTACGGCAATCCGATCAGCCGTGATGCCGCCGGCCCCTGGCACGACTTTGACGAATTGCTGGCGGAACCGTTCATTCGCGGGCGGGAACTGACGACGGCGGTGCTGGGCGACCATGCGCTGGGCGTCACCGAATTGCGGCCCAAAAGCGGATTTTACGATTACGACGCCAAATATACCGATGGCATGACCGAACATGTGTTTCCGGCCGACATCCCCGACGATGTGGCCGATGCGTGCAAGGCGATCGCGCTGCGTGCCCACCGCCTGCTGGGGTGCAAGGGCGCATCGCGGTCGGATTTCCGCTGGGACGATAACCGGGGGGTCGCCGGGCTTTTCCTGCTGGAGGTGAATACCCAGCCGGGCATGACGCCGCTCAGCCTGGTGCCCGAACAGGCCAGCCATCTGGGCATTTCCTATCCCGAACTGGTGCAGCGCATCGTCGATGAGGCGATGGCCGATGCGCCCATGGCAGCGTCCCGGTAATGGCGCGCCAGTCCACCCGCCGCGTTGCCAATCGCCCGCCGGTCAAGCCGAAGCGCAAGCCGCAGACGGCGCGAACCCCGCGTGCGGGCATCCTGGATCATGCCGTCGCGGCCCTGCCCGGCGGTCAGGATACGGTGCGGCGCGTGGCGGCATGGACCATCACCGGCGTGGTGCTTGCCGGGATGCTGATGCTCGCCTCTGCCACCGGCGTGATCGCCGGGGTGACCAGCGCGATGGGCGATGGCATGGCCGCGATGGGCCTGCGCGTGAAATCCTTTGAACTGATCGGCGCGCGGCGGATCGATCAGGCCGCCGTCTATGCCGTGCTGGCTACGCAGGAATCCAAGCCGCTGCCGATGGTCGACCTCGCCCATCTGCGCGAATTGCTGCTTCAGGAAGGGTGGATCGCCGATGCGCAGGTATCGCGCCGCTATCCCGATGCGCTGGTCGTGCGGATTACCGAGCGTAAGCCGGCCGCGATCTGGCAGAGCAATGGCCAGTTGATGCTGATCGATGCCGCCGGCACGCCGTTGCAGCCGCTGGATCCCAACGAATTGCCGGACCTGCCGATGGTGGTCGGGGAAAGCGCGAACGATCATTTCGACGATTATCAGCGGCTGATCGCGGCGGCACCCGCGCTGAAGCCGATGGTGCGTGCGGCCAACTGGGTCGGTGACCGCCGCTGGACGCTGACCTTCGTGTCGGGCGAACGGCTGATGCTGCCGGAAGGGACGCGGGAAAGTGCGGCGGCGCTGGTCAAGTTTGCCGAATGGGACGGCACGACCGGCCTGCTGGGCCGGGGGCACCGGCATTTCGACATGCGCGACGTGACCCGGCTGGTCATCCAGCGCGGATCAGGGGACGTGTCGACCCGGCTGGTCGACGAAGCGGCGGATTAGGGCGTAACAAGGGGCATTGGGGACGATCATGGCAAAGACGGCACCGGAAGGGTTGATCACCGCGCTCGACATCGGTTCGTCCAAGGTGACGGCGATGATCGCGCAGCCGCTGGATGGCGGCGAACTGCTGGTGCTGGGCACCGGGCAGCGGGAAAGCAAGGGCGTGAAGCGCGGCTATGTCGCGGACATGCGCGCCGCCGAAACTGCCGTGCGGCAGGCGGTGGAACAGGCCGAACAGATCGCGGGCGTCAGCATCGAGGATGTGTGGGTCAGCTTTTCCGCCGGCGACATGGACAGCAACATCTTTCGGCGCGAGGCGCTGCTCGACGGGCGGCGGGTGGAGCAGGGGGATATCGAATCCCTGCTGCGCACGGCGCGCAACGGCATTGATCCCGGTCAGCGGATGATCCTGCACGCGCATCCGATGCGCTATACGGTGGATGGGCTCAGCGGGGTCAACGATCCGCGCGGGCTTCATGCCGACCGGCTGGGCGTGGAAATCCATCTGGTGTCGACCGAAGGATCGCCGGTTCGCAACCTGCATCTGTGCGTGGGATCGGCGCACCTCAATGTCCGCTCGATCGTTGCCGCACCCGTTGCCACCGGGCTTGCCTGTCTGACGCCGGAAGAGCGCGAACTGGGTGTGGCGCTTGTCGAAATCGGGGCGGGGCTGACCAATGTGTCCGTCTATTCGGGCGGCGTCGTGACCGGCATTGCCACCATCCCGATGGGTGGCGGGGACATCACCGACGATGTCGCCTCCACCTTTGGCACGGCCCGCGTTCATGCCGAGCGGCTGAAATGCGTCAAGGGTTCGGCCAATGTCACGCCCCGCGACAATCACGAGATGCTGGAGGTGCCGCCGCTGGCCGATGACGATCCCGCCGATGTGACCCGGATCAGCCGGGCACAGCTGATCGCGGTGATCCGCACCCGGCTCGACCGCCTGATCGCAGAGATCAAGCGCGAGCTGGCGCGGCTGGAATTCAGCGACGGCATGGGGCGTCAGGTCGTGCTGACCGGCGGCGGGGCTGAGCTGAAGGGGATTGCCGATTACGCGCAACAGGCGCTGGGCTGTCCGGTGCGGGTCGGCCGTCCGCGCGGGCTGACCGCATTGCCGGATGCCCATGCGACGCCGGCCTTTGCCACGCTGGCTGGCCTTGCCATGTTCGCGGGTAGTGATCCCGTCGACCTGCGCGCGATCGAGGCGAGCGGCCAGATCGTCGTCCGGCCGGGCCTTGGCGACCTGTTCCGAAAAATGATCTGGGCTTTTCGGACGAATTATTAAAGAAATGCTACTGAACAGACTGTCGGGGGCTAGGATCGGCGGTCCAGTTGGTGCAAACCTAGGGGCAAGCAAAGGGGGCCGGCACAGGTCGGGTCCGTGGAGACGAGGACAATGAGCATCGAATTCCTGCCGCCGGATGGCGACGAACTGACCCCCCGCATTTCGGTGATCGGGGTGGGTGGCGCTGGTGGCAATGCCATCGCCAACATGATCCTGGCCGATGTGCAGGGCGTGGAGTTCCTGGTCGCGAACACCGATGCTCAAGCGCTGAAGCAGTCAAGCGCGGCGCAGCGCATCCAGCTGGGCGCAAAGATCACTCAGGGTCTGGGTGCCGGTTCGCGCCCCGAAATCGGCCGTGCGGCGGCCGAAGAGACGATCGACACGGTTCGCAAGGCGCTTGAGGGCAGCCATATGTGCTTCATCGCCGCCGGCATGGGCGGTGGCACCGGCACGGGCGCTGCCCCCGTCGTGGCAAAGGCTGCGCGGGACATGGGCATCCTGACCGTCGGCGTCGTGACCAAGCCCTTCGCCTTTGAAGGCAAGAAGCGCGCTCGCTCCGCCGAGGCGGGGATCGAGGAGCTGCAGAAGGTCGTCGACACGCTGATCGTGATCCCGAACCAGAACCTGTTCCTGATCGCGGATGCCAACACCACCTTCAAACAGGCGTTCGAACTGGCTGACGAGGTGCTGCAGCAGGGCGTCCGGGGCATCACTGATCTGATGGTCATGCCCGGCCTGATCAACCTCGACTTCGCCGACGTCCGCTCTGTCATGCAGGAAGCCGGCAAGGCGATGATGGGCACAGGCGAGGCAGCAGGCGATGGCCGCGCGATCGAGGCGGCGCGGATGGCGATTGCCAACCCGCTGCTGGACGGCGTGTCGCTGAACGGTGCCAAGGGCGTGATCGTGTCGATCAGCGGCGGCGACGACATGCGCCTGCTCGAAGTGGACGAGGCCGCGCACCACATCCGCGAACTGGTCGACGAAGACGCGAACATCATCTGGGGTTCGTCGTTCAACCCGGAGCTGGAAGGCAAGATCCGCGTGTCGGTGGTCGCCACCGGGATCGAGGACGGCAATGCCGTCGCCGCGCCTGCGCCCGCCGCCGATGTGTCGCGCAGCTTCAGCTTTTCCGCGCCGCGCCGCACCCCGACCCTGGGCGAAAGCCTGAGCGAGGAAGCCCCGGCCGAACCGGCTGCGGATGCGGAATCGCTGGCCACGCTGGCCGACGACGGGCACGAGGAAGCGCCGATCACGCTGGAGCCGCCCGCGCCGCGCGTGTTTGCCGATGACGGTCTGGGCAATGATCCGACCGCGTCCGGCGGGGACGAGCTGGTGCTGGACGAAGCAGCGCAGGTCGCCAATCCGGAACCGCTGCCGATGTCCGGCCGCCGCCGCTGGCTGACCCCGGGTGCGGAAGAGACCCCGGAACCGGAAGCGCCGCGTTCGGGCGGGACGCTGTTCGAACGGATGGCCAATGCCGGCCGCTCGCTGACCCGCAACGAGGATGAGGAGCCGAAGGACAGCGGCCTCGACATCCCGCGCTTCCTGCATCGTCAGAACAACCAGTAACCAACGCATCGGGGGCCGGGTTACCCATCCGGCCCCCCAGCCTTTCGTTCGATCGTCAGTTCATTGCCCGATCATCCACGGCCTGCCACAGTCTGACGATCATGATCCGCTATTTCCGTTCGACCTTCCTGCCATTCACCGCCTGTTCGCTTGCGCTTGCGGCGGCTGGCCCGGCATCGGCCCAGTCGGCCGGAGAGGCGGTGCAATCGACCAGCACCGGCACCGCTGCACAGCCCGCAGTCGCGCCTGCCGCCACCCCGCTGGCCGATCGGTTGATGGAACAGGTCCGCATTCTGGCGGGCAATCCCCGCAATCTTGAGGCGCTGCTGATCGCTGGCGAAACCAGCGTCCGGTTGAGCGACCCTGTCGCCGCCATGGGCTTTTTCGCGCGCGCGGATCAGATATCGCCGCGCAACCCCCGCGCCTTGGCCGGCCGTGCCGCCGCACTGGTGTCGATGGAACGTCCGGGTGAGGCGATCTGGCTGTTCCGCGAGGCTGAGCAGCGGGGGATGGCGATCGAACCGATGGCGCTGGACCGGGGCCTTGCATTCGACCTGCTGGGCCGGCCGGACCTTGCGCAGCGCGATTATCGCCTGATCCTGAACCGCGGCGATGCGGATGAGGCGGTGCGCCGCCTGGCCCTGTCGCTGGGCATCAGCGGCAATCTGGCCGAAGCGACGCGGCTGATCGACCCGCTGCTGCGGCGCAACGACCGGTCGGCGTGGCGGGCATGGGCCTGTGTTCTGGCGATGAACGGCGATCCGGCGCAGGCCAAGACGATTGCGGCGGGCAGCCTGCCGGGATTTGGTCCGTCGCTTGCCCCGTTTTTCGACCGGCTGGCGCGACTGCCCGTGGCGGATCGGGCCTATGCGGTGCATTTCGGCACCCTGTCCGCCAATGCCGATCGCCGGGCCGATCTGGCGCTCGCCCCCGATCTGAGCAGCGCAAACCCGCAAGCGGGTGTAGTCCGCCTGGCCGCACTCAACCTGCCCGATCGCCCGCGCGCCGCCGATATGGCGCAGGCTATTGTTCAGCCGCTGCCCGGACCGCGGCAGGCCGCAGCCGTTACCCGGCCGGTACCTCCGCCTGCCGCTACTCCCGGTTCAGTCACGCCAGCGGCCCGGTCCGCGCCGGTAACGCTGGCAACGGCAAAGCCGCTGACCCCCGGCCCGGCTGCCGATGCTGGTCAGCCATCCGTTCCGGCCGTCCGCCAACCCGCGTCCGTCATGGCCACCGCCAGCCCGGTTGCCGCACCAGCGCCAGCGCCCGCCAAGCCGCCGGTTGACTTGGCAGCGGAGCGGGCAGCAGCGCGCGCCGAACTGGCCGAGATTGTCGCGCGTCTGGCCGGCGATGCCGATCCGACGCCGGAGCCTGTGGTACTGCCCGAACGCGTTGCCAAGCCGATGGTCTTGGACACACCGGCGGCCAAACCAACGGCATTGGCTGCAAAGCCCGCGGCCAGGGCGACCGAAACAGCCGCCGCCGAAAAGGCCAAACCCAAGCCAAAGTCCGTTCCGGCCAAGCCCGATCCCAAGAAACTGCACCCGTCCCGCATCTGGGTTCAGGTGGGGGTGGGGGCCAATCCGTCAAAGCTGCCCTATACCTGGCGTCAGCTCAGCCGCACCGCCCCCGAGGCATTCCGGGGCAAGAAGGGCGGCTATACCGATGCCGGTCGCACGAACCGCTTGCTGGTCGGGCCGTTTGCCAGCAATGCGCAGGCGAACGCGTTTCTGACCGCGATCAAGAAAAAGGACTTGGACGGCTTTCAATGGACCAGCCCGGCGGGACAGGAGATCGAAACACTGGCGGTGGAGTGACCGGCACGGACAGCGTTATCCGCCGCGCGCGATGGGCCGCCGATCCGCTGCGGACGCGCGGGCGGCTCCACCGGGAAGCGGGCGACGCCGAACGCGGCCCGCGCGATGCGTTTCAGCGGGACCGTGACCGGATCATCCATTCAATCAGCTTTCGCCGCCTGCGCCACAAGACGCAGGTCTTCATGGCGCCCGATGGCGATCATTTCCGCGTCCGGCTGACCCACAGCCTTGAGGTTGCCCAGATCGGGCGGACGATCGCGCGCGCCCTGTCGCTGAACGAGGATCTGACCGAGGCATTGTGCCTGGCGCATGATATCGGTCATCCGCCCTTTGGCCATGCCGGGGAACGCGCGCTGAAGGACGCGCTCGCCCATGCTGGCGGGTTCGATCATAACGGACACACGTTGCGCGCGCTGATGCTGCTGGACAGCCCCTATCCGGGCTGGCGCGGGCTCAATCTGTCCTGGGATACGCTGGAGGGGCTGGCCAAGCATAACGGGCCGGTACGCCATCCCGGATGGGCGCTGCGGCAGGCGGATGACGATTTTCCGCTGATGCTGAATGAATGGCCCTCGCTGGAGGCACAGGTCGCGGCGGTGGCGGACGACATCGCCTATGATAATCACGACATTGATGACGGCATCCGGGCGGGCCTGTTGACGCTGGATCAGCTGCTCGCCGTGCCGATGGTGGCACAGCTATGGGATGCGGTGCGTGCCCGCTTTCCCGACAGCCCGGCCGACCGGCTGGTCAGCGAGCTGACCCGCAGTCAGATCGGCCTGATGGTCAATGATTTCATTGCCGAAACGCAGCGGCGCATTGCCGCATCGGGCGTGGAAAGCGTCGACGACGTGCGCGCCGC
The DNA here is from genome assembly GCF_049889035.1 of Sphingomonas eleionomae. Taxonomy (NCBI): domain Bacteria; kingdom Pseudomonadati; phylum Pseudomonadota; class Alphaproteobacteria; order Sphingomonadales; family Sphingomonadaceae; genus Sphingomonas; species Sphingomonas eleionomae. The sequence goes on from NZ_JBLTWP010000003.1 coordinate 284,452, forward strand.
CGGTCAGTGCCTTGCGGGCTTTTCGCCCGAAATGCAGGTGGCGGAACGCGACCTGAAACGGTTCATGTACGCCAATCTCTATCACCATCCGCGCCAGCTTGCGGCGGCGGATGCGGCGCTGGTCGTGGTGCGCGGCCTGTTCGATGCCTATGCCAGCGACCCGATGCTGCTGCCGGAGGGATGGCGCAGCGCGATGCCCGCCGACGATCCCGGGCGCAGCCGCCACATCGCCGATTTCATCAGCGGCATGACCGACCGCTACGCCATCCGCTGCTACCGCGAGGCGGTCGGCCCGATCGACCTGCCCGAAGGGTTCTGACCGCAGCCCGTCCGGGCCATCACCCCAACACAAAAAAAAGGGCCGCTTCCCGAAGGAAGCGGCCCGATCTGTTTGGCCAATGACCCGTCGGATCAGAACTTCGCGCGGAAACCTGCGTAGAAGTTGCGCCCACGAATATTATAAATTGCAGTTCCAGCACCGGTGGCGGTGGTACCGAACGGCGGATTCAAATTGGTAAGATTATCGATGCCAAGGAAGAGATTGTAGTCGTTCTTATCGCTTCCCTTATTGATTGCAAAATCAAAGCGAACATCGTGATAAACAACGCCGGGATACTCAAGCTGATCAAAAGCATCAAGATTGAGTGGAGGCTCATTGTTCAGCGTAAAGACGTTCTCATATGTAGTCAGAAGTTGCGGACCGATATACCGCATCTGATAACCAAACGTTACGTTGCTGAACGAAAGATCGACGTCCCAGCGGAACTCGTCCTGCGGATCACCAACTTCGGACAAGATCCGGTTTTCAAAGTTTGGACGAGTCGGATCTTGGAAGTTGCTGCTTTGCAAAACATGTGTGTACAGCAACCGCGAGCTCAGGGTGATATCCGAGGCAATTTCCGAACGGTAAGCTACTTCGAAATCTATGCCCCGACGAACCCGGCGAGCGAAGTTCTGAGGTCCAGACACAAGCGTGTTGACCAGAATCTGACCCGGCAGTTCCCCGAACGGGCCATTGGCACCGGTAAGGTTTCGCTGGAAGCCGTTGCAAAGCGGGCTGCCCCCGGGCGTGTCATAGCACGCATTAACGATGGTTTGGGCTGCAAGCGAAACGATGACATTGTCTACGGTAATGTCGTAATAGTCTGCCGACAGACTAAACCCTGGCAGGAAGCGCGGTGTGAAGACCGCACCAACCGTGTAAGTATCCGCAGTTTCTTCAGTCAAGTTGGCGTTACTGCCCGAAATGATACCCAGTGAATATCCCGCCAAAGGCAGATTTGCACGCTGCGCGTCAGTGAGTTCTGCCTGACATGCACTCGAACGGTTCGGGTTGTTGCCGATAGCGTTCGCGTTGCAAGGGTCGATGAATCCGTTGGCAAAATTCGGAACGGCCGGGAAGCCAGTTTCAGAGACGTTCGGTGCGCGTACAGCGCGGCCGTAATTGCCGCGGAGCCGCAGGCCATCGACTGGCGTCCACTCGACACTGCCGTTATAAGACAGAATCGTTCCAGCAGCATTGTTATAATCGGATACACGGATCGCACCGCTCAGCGTCAGGTCCTTGAAAAGGAAAATATCCTTCAACAGCGGAACCTGAAGCTCACCGAATGCTTCCTTAACTTCTTGCGCTGGAGCATTTACGTCGCCGAGGAATACCGAGTTGGTGAGGCCGGTTTCTGAATCCGCGTCGCTATTATTGCTTGCCTTGTCACGACGATATTCTGCGCCGACCACAAACCGAACCGGACCGCCCGGAAGTTCAAAGAGTTGGCTAAGGTCTCCCGACAGATAGCCCACAAAATTGAGCTGTTCGAGACGAGCCGTGTTCAGAATGTCCGCCTTGAAATAATCAACAGCCGCTTGGTTGTTGCCTGCGCCGAATGGATTGTACGGCTGACAGGCTGCGATATCGGCTGCGAGCTTTTGCGGCGTAGCCGCCGAACCGGACAGACCCGCCGCCAAGCCTACTGCGGCTGCCGCGTCAAATTGCGACCGGCACTGGATAGTATTGGTTGCAGGATTAAGGCCGGCGTCCAGGGACAGCAAAAAGCGCTGACGATCAACGAAGCCAAGCATCCGGGCGCTTTCTTCCATGCGGCCGTAGTTTGCTGCGATTTCATAGCTCCAGTCTTCGTTGAACGTGCCCCGGAACCCCGCAACAGCTCGGTAGGTCTCACGACGGAAAACCTCGTCACGATCCGGGGAATCACTCAACGTGCGGGCGAACTGGAAACGGTAGGTTCCGTTTACAATCGCGGTCCGCTGAGCGGCGGTCAGCGGCTGGCAGGTCGCTGCTGCAACACCAAGGCCATTCCCAAAGCCGCAACCCGAGGTCAGCAGTTCGTTGGTGAGCGTTGCACGATCAGCCGGATTTAGGAATGGGTTGTCCAGACGCATATTGATCCGCGTGTCGTTGCCAAGAGACGCGGTCGTGTTGTTCAGAAACGTCGGGCCAAGCTGATTGCCGATGGAATCGGAGCGGGCATATTTTGCTTCGAAGAAGAAATCGAATGCAGGGCTGAATTCGAAATGACCCAGCAAATTGGCGTTGTAACGCTCTTGGTAAGGCAGAATGGAAAGAAGCGTTCCTTCACGGCCCGTCTAGCCGTTGCCGCCGACAAAAGTCCCTGCCGGGCCCGAGCCAAAGCGAGTGCCCGTCTGTGCGACCAATCTGCCTGCAGGCGTAAAGATGAAATTGCAGCTGAACGCGGTTCCAAGTGTATTGGCAGGGCCGTTATTTGCCAGAGTGCCGTTTCCGCAGCGTGGCGTTGCCGCCGCCTGCGGAATTACGACCATCCCAAAGCGGTTATTGGTCGATGAACGAATGTCGTTGAAGAAAACCGCGTCGGGAAAGCCATCGCTCGCGGAAGGCAGGCCGGCGCTGTCAGTGTCGACAGTCGCGAAACCGTCAGCTCGGCGGAAAATCGGAATATCCGAAGCGTAAACACGCTGTTGGTGGGCATACTCCACATGAGCCGTGATGTTGCCGCGACCATCAGCAAAGTTCGTACCGGCGAGTGCGGAGACATACTGATTGCCGCCAAAGCCCTCTTCGGAAACGGCAGCCGTACCGCGAATTTGGAAACCTTCAAATGAGCGGCGCAGCACGAAATTGACGACGCCTGCAAGGGCATCTGAACCGTAAACCGCCGAGTTGCCGCCGGTCACAACATCGACCCGCTCCACCAGATCGTTAGGAATGGTGTTAACGTCGGGGACCGACGCGCTTGAGAGAATGTCGGCGGCGACATGACGCCGACCATTCACCAGAACCAGCGTTCGGACCGGAGCGAGACCGCGAAGGTCGAGCAGGTTCAACCCGGTAATGCCGACGCCGGCACCTGGATTCTGCTGAGCGAACGTGCTGCGCAATTGCGGCAGATCATTAAGCGTGTCGCCGAGGTTTGACTGACCCTGCTGGAATAGCTCCTCGCCACTGATAGACGCAATCGGAACGGCCGATTCAACATTGGGACGCCGAATCCGGGATCCGGTCACGACAATCAACTGATCGGCATCATCCTCTGCGGCTTCTTCTGTCGCAGCAGCGGCACTGTCGTCGGTCGTCTCCTGAGCCCAGGCGACCTGTGGGATGGTGAAGGCGGCGCTGGCAAGCGCGGTCGCCGTCAGAAAGCGAGAGAGTCTCATTGATGTGCCCCAGAATGAGTGCCGCGCGGGGGTGCGCGGGCTGTGAGGCAGAAAATTGCATTGTTCATGTTCTGGCAAGGCTCGGCAAAAACCTGGCAGACGTTTCGCCGACACCCTGTGGCGGCCATGTCACACTACTGCAATGCAGCAAGGGCCGCGCGAAATATTCGCACGGCCCTTGCCTATAAGCACTTTAAGAATGTTGCGTGAGCTCACTCGCCCGGGATAGGTCAGTATTAATGACCTTATCGTGACGGATGCGCTACAAACGTGTGATCACCGCTCCACACACAGGGCGATTCCCATGCCGCCGCCGATGCACAGCGTCGCCAGACCCTTTTTCGCATCCCGCTTCTGCATCTCGTGGATGAGGGTCGTCAGCACTCGCGCGCCGGACGCGCCGATTGGGTGGCCAATGGCGATCGCGCCGCCATTGACGTTCACCTTTTCGGCATCCCAGCCAAGCTCGCGGCCCACCGCCAGCGCCTGGGCGGCGAAGGCTTCGTTTGCTTCGATCAAGTCAAGATCGCCGATGGACCAGCCGGCCTTTTCCAGCGCGCGGCGGCTTGCGGGCACGGGGCCGATGCCCATGATCGAGGGGTCGACGCCCGCCGATGCCCAGCTGGCGATGCGGGCGAGGATGGGCGATCCGCGCCGTTCGGCTTCTTCCCGGCTCATCACGACCAGTGCGGCTGCCCCATCATTCAGGCCGGATGCGTTGGCCGCGGTGACGGTCCCGTCCTTCTTGAACGCGGGGCGCAGGCCCGAAACGCCGTCGATCGTTGCACCGGCGCGGATATATTCGTCCTGATCGACAATGGTGTCGCCCTTGCGGCCCTTGACCGTGACGGGCGCGATCTCGTCGGCAAATCGGCCAGAGGCGCGCGCTGCCTCTGCCTTGTTCTGCGACGCGACGGCAAAGGCATCCTGTTCGTCCCGGCCAATCTGATACTGTTCGGCCAGATTTTCGGCGGTGATGCCCATGTGATATCCGTTGAACACATCGGTCAGGCCGTCCTTGATCATCGTGTCGACCAGGCCGAGATCGCCCATCTTGGTGCCGAGGCGCAGATTGGCCGCATGGGCGGACAGCGACATGCTTTCCTGACCCCCGGCCACGACGATGCGGGCATCGCCCGTCGCCACCGCCTGCGCTGCCAGCGCGACAGCGCGCAGGCCCGATCCGCAGACCTGGTTGACGCCCCATGCGGGAATTTCCTTTGGAATGCCGGCCGCCATCGACCCCTGACGCGCCGGATTCTGACCCTGCGCCGCGGTCAGCACCTGGCCCAGGATCACTTCGGACACATCAGCACCGGTGATGCCCGCCTGCGCCAGCGCGGCCTCGATCGCGGTGCGGCCCAGCTCATGGGCGGGCACGGCGGCGAATGCGCCCAGAAAGCTGCCGACGGGGGTGCGCTTGGCGGCGGTGATGACGATATCGGTCATGGGTGATCGCTCCTGCTAGGCATGGCCGGTTGGGTCCGGCGGATGTGAACGCGGGCCTATCTAGCGTCGGCAAGCCCGCTTAACCAGTCACTCAGCGGCACCCAGAGCTGTTCTGCGGCGCGGCTACCCACCACCATGCCGACATGGCCTGCGGTCAGCCGCCGCTGATCCTCCAGCCCGATGGCGCTCGCGGCCGGGACGATCCGGTCGTTCGTCGAAACGAACTCGACCATCGGACAGGAAATGGCGCCGGGCATCACCGTCTGGCCGCCGACCGACCATGCCCCGCGCCCGGATGCGTCCGCCGAAATCAGGTCGTCGAACAGCTCGCGCCCCGCCGCCAGGGTCAGCGGCGCACCGGCATTGGCCCAGTCTTCCAGCAACACGAACTTGCGCGCGGCGTCGCTGTCGGGGGGCAGGGTGCCGAACCGCACATATTTGTCGATCGTCCGTTCGGGATCGATCCGCCAGAAACCGGCCTGCAGCACCTCCATCGGCACCAGGCCCAGTGCGTCGCAGGCCGCGCGGGAATCGCGCCATCCGCTGGCGATATCCGCACGTGCCCGCTCGCCATAGCCGTCGAACCGCCATGGTGCCGCAATCAGCGCGACCCCGGCCACGGGGTGCAGCATCGCTGCGGCAAGCGCCAGCGTCCCGCCGAGGCAATAGCCGACCAGAACCGGCGGCCGGTCCAGCTGCGCCAGCATGGGCAGCAACAGGCCGGTGACATGATCGCCCAGCGACTGATCCCGGTCCGCCGCCGTCGGATGGCCCCAGTCGATCAGGAACGTGCGATGCCCCGCCGCCGCCAGATAACGTGCAAGCGAACTGCGCTGCCCCATGTCCAGGATGCTGTGCGGGTTGATCAGGGACGGGACGAGGACAACCGGGGCCCCGTCTGCTGCGCCGCCAAAATCCAGCATCCGGGCGCGGCCCGCCGCTGCATAAGCGGGCACCGTGTTGCCGGCTTCATGGCGCGGCGCATCCTGATAGGCCCTGAGCCCTGCCAATGCACTAGCAATGCGTTCGGGCGATGCTGCACCATTCTGGTGCAGCATGGACAGAAACAGCGGCAGCGGCCTGGGGCCGTGTTGCGGTGCGGTAATGAATGATGCTACAGCCCTGTCATTCATCGCGCGAGGATCCCATGAAGAAAGCTTCTGCAGGCACTGGTCCCGTCATCATCAAGAAATATGCGAATCGTCGTCTCTATAATACCGAGACGTCGAGCTACATCACGCTGGAACACCTGGCAGCGATGACGCGCGAGGGCCGCGATTTCAAGGTGATCGACGCCAAGAGCGAAGACGACATCACGCACAATGTGCTGACGCAGATCATCATGGAAGAGGAACAGCGCGGCCAGACGATGCTGCCGGTCAGCTTTCTGCGCCAGCTGATCGCGCTGTATGGCGATTCCATGCAGGCGATGGTGCCCGGCTATCTGGAAGCGTCGATGGAAAGTTTCCGCCGCAACCAGGAACAGTTCAAGTCGGCGGTCGAGGGCGCGTTCGCCAACACGCCCTTCGCCGAAATCGCCAAGCGCAACATGGCGATGTTCGAAGCCGCCGCCAGCGCGTTCAAGACGCCGGGCGGGCCGGGCGCCCCCGGCATGGGCGTCGCCCCGGCGGCACCCGCTGCGGCCGAAACCGATGCCAAGGATGACGAGATCGCCGCCCTTCGCGCCGAGCTGGCCAAGCTGCACGACAAGGTCGAAAAACTGGGCAAGTAATTGCCGTAACTGGATGTCCCGCCGCCCGAACCGATCGGGCGGCGGACATTTCGCGCAGCCTTATTTCGGCTTCACGAATTTCAGCGTCATGCGGTCGCTTTCGCCGATCGCCGCATATTTTTCGCGGTCCTTGTCCTTCAGCGCATAGGTGGGCGGCAGCGTCCATACGCCGTCGGGCCAGTCGGCCGTGTCCTTGGGGTTGGCATTCACTTCCGACTTGCCGGCCAGCTTGAACCCCGCCTTTTCGGCAAAGGCGATGACCGAGCTTTCCTTCATATAGCCGGATTTTTCCTCAGCCACCGCGTCGCGCGATTCCGGCAGGCGATGCTCGACCACGCCCAGAACGCCGCCCGGCTTCAGCATCTTGAAGGCCGCATCGAAATTGGCCTGCGCCGCATCCGCGCCGCCAAAGCGCCAGTTATGGATGTTGCGGAACGTCAGCACGACATCGGCCACCCCGTCGGGGATGCCCGTTTCACCCGGCTTGACCGGGAAATTCGCGGTCTTCACCTTGCCATAGACATCGGGCTTCGCCGCGATCAGCGCGTTGACGCCATTGAGGCCGCGCGGGCTGGGGGCGGCGACGTGCAATGATCCCTTCGCCGCCAGATAGGGCGCCAGGATTTCGGTGTACCAGCCGCCGCCCGGATAGAGTTCGACCACGGTATCGGTCGGCTTCACGCCGAAAAATGCCAGCGTCTGGGCGGGGTGGCGATAGGTGTCGCGCGCCGTGTTGGCCGGGGTGCGGCTGGGCGCGGCCACCGCCGATTTCAGCGCGTCCGACGGCGTTTCCTGATGGTGATCTGCGGGCATCAGTGCAGCGGCGGTGCCGCCGATGCCGACAAGGCCCGCGACAAGGGCAAGGGTCAGGGACTGGCGCATTCGACTCTCCTTCACCAGATAGCGTTTCATTGGCGTTTGAATGGGTGCTGGGCAGGAACGATGCAAGCGATTTGGGGCGGCGTTGCGGCAATGACGATGGTGGCGGTGATCGGCGGCGTTGCTGAACATCGCCGGGTGAACCGCGACGATCCCGACCGGGTCAGCGTGGTCCCATGGCCGACCGTCCAGTTCCTGGCGATCCTGATCGCGTTCCTGCTGGCCGCGCTGGCCGTTACCGGCTGAAGATCAGCTGCGCGGCGGCTTCAGCGCGTCCAGCAGCGATGCCGTGGCCGACCCGCGCCGCGCCGGCTTGGGCTGGCTTTCATCGGGCGCCCATCCGGTCAGATACACGATGTCGAATCGTTCGGCGGTCCTGCCATCGGGATCGGCCATGTCGGCAAAGGCGGACGCAGCGCGGCCCAGCGCAGCGCGCGACAGCGGCGTGCGCCCGACCATCAGATTGGTCGCCGCCATCGCCCGCAAGTCGCGGAACAGCCCCGCAATCGAGCCATAGCGGACAGTCAGCGGCTCGACATCCGCAACCGGCAGGGCAAAGCCCGCGCGCATCAACAGGTCGCCTGCCGACCGTACGTCGATCTGCGGATGGACGCGCGCAGCCGGGCGATCCGCCTCTGCCTGAAGCAATGCGGCCTTCAGTGTCGAGAGGGATCCTGCACCCGCAAATGCGGCCAGGAACAGGCCGTCGGGGCGCAGCGCGCGGCGGATCAGCGCCAGCGCGCCGGGCAGGTCGCTGACCTGATCGATCAGGCCCGCCGAAACGATCAGGTCGAACCGTCCCTCGCCAAGCGACAGTCGGTCCTCCTCCATCGCGATGCCGCCGGCCTCTGCCGCCAGCCGGTCGGCGGGGTCGATCCGCGTCACCGCCATGCCGGGGGGAAAGGGAAACAGCGGGCGGCCACATCCGATTTCGAGTGCATCGGAAAAGCTGCGGGTCACCGCATCCAGCCGATCGGCCAGGCCGTCGATCATCACCGCGCGCAGGAAATCGTCCTCCTGCGCTCCGGCAATCCGGTTGCGGCGCAGGCGACGGGCGTTGCGGTCAAAGATTTCGGGGACGCTCATGCGGGCGGCTTGTGCCGGGTGCGGCCCCGCGCGACAAGGGGGCATGGGGCTGGGGATCGGGCAGGCGGGATGGATCGGGCGGCTGGCCGCGAGCGCGGTCGCGCTGGCGCTGCCGCCGCGCTGCCCCGGTTGCGGCGACGTGGTGGACGCGGACCATCGCCTGTGCCCCGATTGCTGGGGTGGACTGCGCTTTCTGGGGCCGCCCGCCTGTGCGCTGTGCGCACAGCCATTCGATGTGGAGCGCGGCGATCAGGCGCGCTGCGCCCCGTGCCTTGCCCATCCGCCGCCGCATGACGGGCTGCGCGCCGCCGTCGCCTATGGCCCGGTTGCCCGGCGGCTGGCGCTGAAGCTGAAATATGGCGGGCGGATGTCGCTGGCCGAAACCATGGCGCGGATGATGGCCCGGCATCTGGCCGATGACGCCGACCTGCTGGTGCCGGTGCCCCTGCATCGCTGGCGGCTATGGTCGCGCGGGTTCAATCAGGCGGCGCTGATTGCAGCGGACCTGTCAGCCATCCGGGGCGTGCCGAACGATCCAATGCTGCTGCGCCGGGTGCGGCGCACGCCCGTGCTGCGCGGGATCAGCGGGCACGACCGGCGACGGGCAGTGCGCGGCGCCTTTGCCCTTAGCACCGGGGCACAGGCGCGGGTGGCGGGCCGCCACGTCGTGCTGATCGACGATGTGCATACCAGCGGCGCGACCGTCGGCGCCTGTGCCGCCGTGCTGCGCCTGGCGGGGGCGGCGCGCGTTACCGTGCTGACCTTTGCCCGCGTGACCGGCGACCCTGCGGACGACACGCATTGACAAGGCGCGGCGCAGATCACAGCTAAACCCCATGGCAAAAGTCGAAATCTATACCAAGGCGTGGTGCCCCTATTGCATCCGGGCCAAGCGGCTGCTCGAGGAAAAGGGCGCTGCGTTCGATGAATATGACATCACCATGGGCGGCCCCCGCCGGACGGAGATGCTGGACCGCGCCAATGGGCGAACGACGGTGCCGCAGATCTTCATCGACGATGCGCATATCGGCGGATCGGACGATCTTGCCGCGCTGGAGCGGGAAGGGCGGCTGGACGCGCTGCTTTCGGCATGAAAATCGCGCTGCTCCAGATGACGAGCGGGATCGATCCCGCCGCCAACGCCGCCGTCATGGTCGATGCCGTGGCACAGGCAAAGGCGGGCGGGGCGGCGATGCTGTTCACGCCGGAAATGTCGGGCCTGCTGGATTCGAACCGGGAGCGGGCGGCACAGCACGTGACCGAAGAGGATCTGGACCCCGTGCTGTCCGCCGTGCGTTCGGCCGCGGCGGCACAGGGCATCTGGGTGCATATCGGCAGCCTGGCGGTGCTGGCGGGCGATGGCCGTTATGCCAACCGGGCCTTCGTCATCGACGACAGCGGCGCGATCCGCGCGCGGTATGACAAGCTGCACCTGTTCGACGTCGATCTGACGACCGGCGAACGGTGGCGGGAATCGGCGACCTATCGCCCGGGCGAGGGCGCGGTGGTGGTGGATACGCCGGTCGGCACGCTGGGCCCGGCGATCTGTTACGACATGCGCTTTCCCGACCTGTTCCGGTCGCTGACCGATGCGGGGGCGGACATTCTGTCGGTGCCGGCGGCATTCACCCGGCCGACGGGGCAGGCGCACTGGCACGTCCTGCTGCGCGCCCGTGCGATCGAGGCGGGGGTTCATGTCGTCGCGGCGGCGCAGACTGGCCTGCATCAGGACGGCCGGGCGACCTATGGCCATTCGCTGGTCATCGACCCGTGGGGCGAGGTACTGCTCGACATGGGCGAGGCGCCGGGGATCGGCTTTGCCGAGATCGATCCGGCGCGCGTCGCCGACATCCGCGCGCGCGTGCCCGCCATCCGCCATCGCCGCGCAATTCCGGCCGTGGAGCGGGCGGGATGATCGTGTTCGACCTGCGCTGCGGCAGCGGCCATGTCTTTGAAGGCTGGTTCGCCTCCTCGGCCGCATGGGAAGAACAGCGGGCGGCCGGTTTGGTCGAATGTCCGCTCTGCGGCGCGACGCAGGTCGAAAAGGCGGTGATGGCCCCCAATGTCGCGGCCAAGGGTAATAAGCGGCAGGATACTGTTCCCGTGCCGCGTCAGCGGCCCATGCCGATGGCATCGGCGGCACCCACGCTGCCGCCCGCGGTGCGCGAAGCGATGGCCGCCCTTGCCCAGGCACAGGCCAAGGCACTGGCCAGCAGCGAATGGGTGGGCGACGATTTTGCCCGGCGCGCGCGGGCGATGCACGCCGGCGACGAGACGGAGGCCGCGATCCACGGCCGCACCGATCCCGAAACGGCGCGCGAACTGATGGAGGACGGCGTGCCCGTGATGCCGCTTCTGGTCCCGGTCGTGCCGCCCGAACAGCTGAATTGACCGGCACGCCGCGCTGGCTTACCAGCCGCGCAAGTGCCCTCGTAGCTCAGCCGGATAGAGCGACGGTTTCCTAAACCGCAGGTCGGAGGTTCAAGTCCTCTCGAGGGCACCAAATGCCTTTTGCGGCTGGCTTTTGTGGCGGGTCTGCCGATCCGGCTGCATCGTGATTGACCTGTCGCGCACAATACTCCTACTAAACCGCCGTTCAACGCACCACGCGGTCGATGGGTCGATCGGCGATGGGAAGGGGAGGTTGCATGGCTGTTGGTGGGAATGAGGCGAAGGGTTCGCGGCGCGGCAATGTCGCGCTCGCGCTGGTTTGCGTCACGGCGCTGTTTTTTATCTGGGCGTTCGTCACCAATCTGATCGACCCGCTCGTGAAGAGCATGAAGGTGATCTACACGCTCACGGATTTCGAGAGCCAGCTCAACCAGTTCGCCTTTTTCATCGCCTATGGCATCGTTTCCATTCCCGCCGCCTGGTTCCTGTCCCGCCGCGGCTATGCCAATTCGATCATCCTTGGCCTGATCGGCGTGATCGCCGGCTGTCTGATCGCATGGTCGACCAGCATGTCGCAAAGCTTTGCCACCGTTCTGCTCGGCCTGTTCGTTGCGGCGTCGGGCATCACGCTGCTGCAGGTCGCGGCAAATCCGCTGATCGCGTCGATGGGCGATCCCAAGGGGGCGGCCTTTCGCCTCAATCTCAGCCAGGCGTTCAACTCGCTGGGCGCCTATGTCGGCGGCACCTTCGGTGCGGCATATCTGCTGAAGGGCGAATTGTTCGAAAAGGACGTGGTACTGACCCCGGCGCTGAAAGCCGACGGGCTCAGCTTCGTCACGCACGTCTATCTGATGATCGCCGGTGCGCTCGTCCTGTTCACGCTGCTGGTCTATCTGTCCCGCCGCACGATCGCGGCCAATGCGCCGGCCCTGTCGCAAAAGGTCGAATCGCCGTTTTCCGCGCTCGGATCGCGCTGGGCCAATCTGGGTGCGCTGGCGATCTTCCTCTATGTCGGCGCTGAAGTGTGCGTCATTTCGGGCATGATCTTCTTTCTGGAACAGCCCCATGTGCTGAACGTATCCGCGCTGGTGGCCGGATATATCGCGCCGATCTTCATGCTGCTGGCGATGGTCGGGCGGTTCGGCGGCAGCGTGCTGCTGCGCTTCATCTCGCCGACCCGGATGCTGGCGATCGTGGCGACGGGGGCCAGCTTGTTGTGCCTGATCGTGATCGGGACCTATGCCGTGCCGGCAACGCCGCTCGGCGGGACGATCGCGCTGCCCGGTGGGACGCAGCTGCCGCTGACGCTGGGCGTCATTCCCGCAGCCGCCGCGATTTTCCTGGGCCTGTTCAACTCGATCATGTTCCCGACGATCTTCACGCTGACGCTGGAACGGTCGACGGCGCGTGCGTCGGCGACGTCGGGCCTGATGTGCATGGCGATCTGTGGCGGCGGGTTTATCTCGATCCTGTACGGCGCAGTGATCGACCTGCTGATCCCGGCATTTCCGGAGGGTGCGCGCTCGCTGGCCTTTATCGTGCCGCTTGGCTGCTATCTGTTCGTGCTGTGGTACGCGCTGGCGGCGCGTCATGCACCGACCCATGCGATCGAGGAGGATGCGGTGGCCGTGCACTGATGCACGGTCGCCCCGCTCGCCCGCTCGCCAGTCTTCGGCGGCAAGGGCAGGGGTCGGGGCATCCGCAATTCAGGCAAAAGGGCGCGGGCACCAACGGGTGCCCGTTGCCTTATGCGGCGCGGGCGCTGTTCAGGTGAAGGATGGCGCGGGCCTGGCGCTGGGCCTCGGCGATTTCGCGCGCGGTCATGTCCTCGGCGATTTCGGCCCGGCACTGCTGCGCACGGATGTCGCCATGGCGTGCGGCCAGGTTGAACCATTTATGTGCCTCGATCAGGTCGATCGAAAGACCGCCCGATCCGCTGGAATAGACCATGCCCAGTTCGAAGCACGCATCCGTATCGCCGCGCATGGCATCATGCATCCGGCTTTCCATCAGGAACCGCGCACTCTTAACGCTGTTGCCCATGTCGCCCCCCTTTAAAGGCTGTTGCTTTGGTAGCGGGGGCAGTTCTGACGGCAGAATTTCAACAAATGGTTAACGGCGTTAACCCTGTTCGATAACCGGTCGATCAGGTGCGCGGGGCGACCGCGACATTGTCGATCAGCCGCGTCGATCCGATCCGCGCGGCGGCCAGCAGGCGGCGGTCGCCATCGCCCGGCGCGTCCAGGCTGGCCGCATCGACCAGCGTGACATAATCGATGACGAAACCGGCGCGCTCCATCTGATCTCGCGCCGCCGCCAATGTGGCCGCAACGTCGGCCCCCGCCTCGATCTGCCGCTGCGCCACGCCAAGCGCGCGGGGCAGGGCAAGGGCCGCCGACCGTTCCTCCGGGGTCAGGTACAGGTTGCGCGAAGACAGGGCCAGGCCGTCATCATCGCGCTGCGTCGGGATGCCCATGATCTGAACCGGCAGGTTCAGGTCAGCGACCAGCCGCCGGATCACGGCCAGCTGCTGAAAATCCTTTTCCCCGAACAGGGCGATGTGCGGCTGCACCTGATTGAACAGCTTGGTCACCACGGTCGCAACGCCGTCGAAATGGCCGGGCCGGTGGGCACCGTCCAGCCGTTCGGTAATCCCGCCGACGCGGATCGTCGTGGCAAAGCCGTCGGGATACATGGTCGGCACGTCGGGCAGCCAGGCGATGTCCACGCCGCCATCGGCCAGCATCCGCAGGTCCGTCGCCTCCCGCCGGGGATAGGCGTCCAGATCCTCGTTCGGGCCGAACTGCATCGGATTGACGAAGATCGACACGATGACCCGGTTCGCCTGTGCCTGTTCGCGCGCCGCCCGGACCAGCGCCATATGCCCGGCGTGAAGCGCGCCCATGGTCGGCACCAGCGCCACGCGGTCGCCCGCGCGGGCAAAATCCGCAATCGCGGCCTTCAGGCTGTCAAGGTCACGGATGGTTTGCACGGCGAACAGGGCTCCGATAGAGTTGCCCGGAGGGGCGCGGCGGTCATCTAGGCCGGTGCTAACGACCCCGCAACAAGGGATATTCGGGCTTGGCTATCGGGACCAAGGGCTTGCACGTCATCGTGTTCGCCAATGAAAAGGGCGGGACGGGCAAATCGACCACCGCCGTGCACGTGGCGATTGCGCTGGCCGCACGCGGGGCGCGGGTGGGCTGTATCGATCTGGACCATCGCCAGCGCACATTGGGCCGGTATCTGGACAACCGGCGCGAAACCATTCGCCGCACCGGGCTGGACCTGCCCATGCCTGCCTATGACACGCATGACGGCGAAACCATGGCCCGCTTTACCGGCCTGCTCGAAGCGATGGGCAGCAATGCCGATTTCCTGGTGATCGACACGCCGGGCCGCGACGATCGCTTTGCGCGGATCGCGGTGACCAATGCGGACACGCTGGTCACGCCGATGAACGACAGCTTTGTCGATTTCGACCTGATCGGTCAGGTGGACCCGGACACGTTCAAGGTGACGCGGCCCAGCTTTTATTCCGAACTGATCTGGGAAACGCGCAAGACGCGCGCCCGGGCGGACGGCGCGACGATCGACTGGGTCGTCCTGCGCAACCGCGTCCAGCATATCGAGGCGCGCAACATGAAGCGGGTGGGCGAGGCGATCGAGCAATTGTCCAAACGGGTCGGCTTTCGCGTCATCGCCGGCCTGTCGGAACGCGTCATCTATCGCGAGCTGTTCCCAAAGGGGCTGACCATGCTCGATTCGCGCGCCTTTGGTGAAATGGGGATCGCCCATGTCGCCGCGCGTCAGGAACTGCGCGAATTGATGGCGGGCCTGGCGCTGCCCGATCCCGGGCCGGACAGCGCTGCCGTGCCGCGCGTCGCCTGATCGCGCAACCGACATGATCTGGAAACTCCTGATCGCGCTGGCGGTCGCCTATGCCGGATGGTGGCTGTGGCGGCTGCCGGTCGTGCGGCAGGACCGGTTCCGCAAGGCGCCATCGCGCCCGCCGCGCCCCCCCGCCGCGATCAACGACGACGTGGCAGAGGCGCGCGCGGTGCTGGGCGTGGCAGCGACGGCGGACGAGGCGGAGATTCGCGCCGCGCATCGCCGGTTGATCGCTGCGGTCCATCCCGACCGGGGCGGGTCGGCCGAGTTGACCCGAAGGGTTAATGCGGCGCGCGACATGTTGCTGAAACAAATCAGGTCTTGAACGTTTGTTGCACTGCGGCAATAGGTCCGGCCGCACCGCCTATCGGCAGGGGAGATCCGAATGACTCATCAATTCAACCCGACCAGCCTTCGCGAATATGACATTCGCGGCATTGTCGGAAAAACGCTGGGCGAGGCGGATGCCCGTGCGATCGGGCGCGGTTTCGCCACGCTGATCCGCCGCGCCGGCGGCACGCGCGTTGCGGTGGGCCGCGATGGCCGCCTGTCCTCGCCGATGCTGGAGGCCGCGCTGGTCGATGGCCTGACCGCCAGCGGCGTCGACGTCGTGCGCGTCGGCCTGGGCCCCACGCCGATGCTCTATTACGCCGAAGCGACGCTAGAGGTGGATGGCGGCATCCAGATAACCGGCAGCCATAATCCCGCCGACTACAATGGCTTCAAGATGGTGTTTCAGCACAAGCCGTTTTTCGGTGCCGACATCCAGACGCTGGGCCGGATGGCGGCCGAGGGCGATTGGGAAGACGGCACGGGCGAGGTGACCGACGCCGATATCCTGGATGCCTATGTCGACCGGCTGGTCGAGGATTTCGACGGCAAGGGGTTCCGCATCGGCTGGGACGCCGGAAACGGGGCGGCGGGCACCGTGATCGAAAAGCTGGTCGCCAAGCTGCCCGGCGAGCATTTCACGCTGTTCACCGATATCGACGGCACGTTCCCCAATCATCATCCCGATCCCACCGAGGAAAAGAACCTTGCCGATCTGAAGGCGCTGGTCGCGGAAAAGCAGCTCGATTTCGGACTGGCCTTTGACGGCGATGGCGACCGGATCGGCGCGATCGACGGGCAGGGCCGCGTGATCTGGGGCGATCAGCTTCTGTCCATTCTGGCCGAAGCCGTCCTGGCCGATGTTCCCGGCGCGACGATCATCGCGGACGTCAAGGCCAGCCAGGCCCTGTATGACCGGATCGCCGAACTGGGCGGCCAGCCGCTGATGTGGAAGACCGGGCACAGCCTGGTTAAGACCAAGATGAAGGAAACCGGTTCGCCGCTGGCCGGCGAAATGTCGGGCCATATCTTCTTTGCCCATCGCTTCTACGGCTTTGACGATGCGCAATATGCTGCGGTCCGTCTGATCGAGGCGGTAAGCAAGATCGGCAAGTCGGTGACGCAGATGCGCAGCGAAATGCCGGCCATGGTCAACACGCCCGAAATGCGGTTTCAGGTCGATGAATCGCGCAAGTTCGCGGTGGTGGACGAAGTGCTCGCCCGGCTGAAGGCGGATGGCGCGAACGTCAACGATACCGATGGCGCGCGGGTCAACACGCCCGATGGCTGGTGGCTGCTGCGCGCGTCCAACACGCAGGACGTGCTGGTCGCCCGTGCCGAATCGATGGATCAGGCCGGGCTGGACCGGCTGATGGCGATGATCGACGAACAGCTGGCGGCCAGCGGGATCGTGCGCGGGCCGCAGGCAGCGCACTGATCCGGTGCCGCGGCCCCGGCCGGTACCGGGGTCGCGGTCACGGTCGTCGAACCCTGGCGCACGCTTTCTGCTGGCAATCGCGGGCGGTAAGGCCCATTTGTCGATGATGCGTACCACGCCACAGATTGTCCGGGTCATCGACCTGGAAACCACCGGCAACGCCCCGCCCACCCATGCCGTCATCGAAATCGGCTGGCAGGATGTGGCGCTGGGCGCCGATGGCCGCTGGGACCTGTCGGGCGACGGCGGTTCGATGCTGGTCAATCCCGGCCGCTCTATCCCGCCCGTGACCCAGGCAGTGCACCATATTCTGGACGAACAGGTCGCGGATGCGCCCTGGTGGCACGATGTTGCGCGGCAGGTGCTCGACCCCTGGCCCCGCCGGCTGGCGCTGGCTGCGCACCGGGCGAGTTTCGAGGAGCAGTTCTGCACGCCCGCGCTGACCCGGTCCGCCGACTGGATCTGCACTTGGAAATGCGCAATGCGGCTGTGGCCGGAAAGCCCCGGCTTTTCCAACCAGATGCTGCGATACTGGCGAAAGCCGGACGGCATGGTGCATGAACGCGGCCTGCCCGCGCACCGCGCCTTTCCCGACGCCTATGTCACCGCATTCCACCTGCGCGACATGCTGAACGAGGCAAGCGTGGCGCAGCTGGTCGAATGGTCGAACCTGCCCGGCCTGTTGCCGCGCGTCCGCTATGGTCCGGATCGCGGCCGCGACTGGCGCGAGCTCGAAAACGAGGTGCTGGCCCGGTATCTGACCGACCGGGACGAGGATGTGCGCTATACCGCCAAGTTGGAGCTGGAGCGGCGCAACAATGGCGGCGCGATCGGCGCCGACCCGGAAAGCGTCGAACGGCTGCTGCTCTAGGGCGCGATGTCGAAGTGCATAACGTCCTCGCGCTCGCCCAATTTGGCGTATAGCGCCACTGCCGGCGGGTCACGGTGATCGGCCTGGACATAAACGACCCAGGCACCGATCGACCGGGCAATGCTGCGCAGATCGTTGATCAGCGCGGTGGCCACGCCCCGGCGCCGCCGATCCTCTGCTACCGCAAGATCGTAGAGATAAATCTCGCGCCGCTCCGCCTCGAACTTGGTCAGGACATAGGCAGCTATGGCACCGATGATCCGGCCGTCCTCTATGGCAGCCAGCGCAATAAAATCGGGGCTGGCCAAGCGCTCGGCCAGCCAGCTGTCGCTGGGCGGAGCATCGGTATAGGCATCGCCGCCATCGTCCCCGAACGCCTTTGCAAACAGCGCGTTGATCGCCCGCATGGCGGCCAGATCCGCCGTGCCAAGGCGGCGGACGATCACGGCCGGGCAATCACCGCTGACCAGGCATAGCCGCGGAACAGGGGCTGAAACCGGGCGGTCATGCCCTGTTCCGACGCGATCCGTTCGACGGCCGCCTTCATGTCGGCGCGCGGTGTCACATGGAACTTGTCGAGCCAGGCGAACAGCGCGGCGCGAAAAGGGGCGGGCAGGCGTTCCTGCTGGCCGAAATCCACGATGTGCAATTCCCCGCCGGGGTTCAACCGGCGCGCCGCTTCCGCAATCGCGCCCTGCCAGTCGGGGATCATCGACAGGGTATAGCTCATGAAGATGCGGTCAAAGCCGGGCAGGGCGAACAGCGCCGCCGGATCGAACCGGGTGGCATCCCCCTCGGCCAGCGCGATGCGGGCCGACAGGCCTGCCTTGGCGACCTTGGCCTGCGCGGTTTCCAGCATCGCGGCCGAAATGTCGAACCCGTGGCAGCGGGCATCGGGGTAACGCCGCGCGGCCAGGATCAGGTTGCGCGCCGTGCCGCAGCCGACCTCCAGCACCGTGCCGCCGGGCGGGGGGCGCAGCGCGTCCAGCATCCGGTCGCGGCCCAGCAGGTAATATTTGCGTGTCAGGTCATAGATATGGCGCTGCGCGGCATAGATCGCATCCATGCGGCGGCCATGATCGGCCGGGCTGTGATCGTTCATGCCTTCAGGACGTACAGGTGAACGCCGCCATAGATCGCCGACCGGTCGCGGCGGGTGTAATCCAGCGACTCCTCGGCACGATAGTCCCACTGGTCGAGCAGCACGTCGGGAATGCGGCCGGGCAACAGGCTGGGCGCGGCGGCGGTGCGGAACAGGACGCGGGCGCCAGGCTTGGCGGTGCGGGTGATCTCGCTCCACAGCTTGGTCAGCTGTTCGTCGGTCATCCAGTCCTGTGCATCGAGCAGGATATACCGGTCCAGCGAACCCGCGCCCTGCGATTCCAGGAAATGCACCATATTGATGTGGCGCACATCGACCCGATCGGCACGCGCGCGCACCGTGTCGAAGTTCGCGGCCTCAAGATAGGGGGGCACCGACGCATCCGGCGTCTTTTCATAGCCGCGGTTGAACGCCTGCCACGCGAAATAATTGTCCTTCAGCGGGAAATCACAGGCCAGTTTGCGCAGCCGTTCGATCAGCACCGCGCGAATCCCCTGCGGGTCGTCGCTGGCGAGCGATTCATACTGCGCGGGCGGGATGCCCAGGCCGAACAGGCTGGCGGGCTGATCCACCAGCCAGCGGATGAACCGCTTGTCGAACACGGTCTTCAACCGGGTGTCGAAAATGCGCTGCTGTTCCGCCATATCCCTGGCGGCCAAGATCTCGCGCGGGTCGACGCCGTACAGCTTGGCCAGGAAATGGGCGAGCGCGATGAAATTGCCCAACAGGCCGCGCCGGTAAAACCCCTTGGCAAATCCGCCGATCCGCTTGCGGCCCAGGATGTCGCGCCCCTCCCAATAGGCGCGGCTGTCCGCATCCAGATTGGGGGCGATATGGGTGCGGTACAGGTCCAGATTGTCCGCCCAGTCGGCATCGGCGAAAAACCGGTGGAACGCCGCCTGATCGGGCAGATGCTTTGCCGCGACCAGCTTCATCTTGTTGAGCGCGATATGCGCGGGGTTCAGGTCGACGACCGTGATCCGGGCCGGATCGGCGGTCAGGTACGACATCATGTTGCAGCCGCCGGACGCGATCGTCATCACATGGCTGTCGCGCGTGATGGCCAGCGCTTCCATGTCGACAACCGGATCTTCCCAGATCTGCGCATAGACAAGGCCGCGAAAGGCAAAGGTGAACGCGCGTTCCAGGATCCCGTCCTTGGACAGGTGATCGTGGCGATGAACGGCGCCGCGCACCGCTTCGTTCTTGGGCGTCTTGGCAATCGAACGCATCAATAAGTCCCTGGGGCTGGTGGCGGCCGCACCATAGCGGAGTTCCGCGCGCCTAGACACGGCATATGACGGTTCCGCGTCAACGATGTGACGCTTGCGGGCCGTCCATGCCACCTCATCCCCAGTTGGCTAGCCGCCGGGATCAATCCCGGCAATAGCCTTCGCCCGTCTTCACGACGATGCAGTCCTTCTTTTCGGCCAGATACTTCATGCCGGTTGCCGCACCGTCGCCGCGCTTCAGCACCTGATCCCCGTCGGGGCGGGTAAAGGTCAGCGTCTCGCCCTCGGCCACGGCGGAATAATTGCCGGCCATGGTGTCATCCAGTCCGTATTTCATGTTGATCCGGTAATGACCCGGGCCGACCTCCTCGTCCGGGACGATGGTGGCATAGGTGCCCTCGACACCGATCCAGCGGCCGGTCCATTCATTGGCGACCGCGCTTTCATTGCCGATCGCGTCATTCCCCTCGACCGGCAGGTCGATGACCTCGTTCGGCATGGCATCGGCGGCATTGGTCGATCCGGGCGTCTGCGTGCCGCCTCCGCACGCGCTCAGGGTCAGGGTGATCGGCACCAGCAGGGCGGGAACAAGATTGCGCATCGTCATCTCCGGGCATAGCAATGGGGTTCAGCCTAGCGCGGAACGCTCGAACGGCCTAGACGGGCCCAATTCTTTCGCTGCAGGACCCATATGACCCTTCGCATTGCCATCGCATCCGACCATGCCGCACTCGATCTGAAGGCTGCGCTCGTCGCCTGGCTCGGCACGCAGGGCCATTCGGTCGAGGATCTGGGGCCGCACGGCACGGACAGCGTGGATTACCCGGATTACGGCTTTGCTCTGGCCGAGCACCTGGCCGGCGGCGGGGCGGATCGCGGCATCGCGCTGTGCGGATCGGGCATCGGCATCTCCATCGCCGTCAATCGCCACCCGGCCTGTCGCTGCGCGCTGGTGTCGGAGCCACTGTCGGCGCGCCTTGCCCGCGAACATAATGACGCCAACGTCATCGCCATGGGCGCCCGCCTGACCGGCCTCGACATGGCAAAGGCGTGCATCGAGGCGTTTCTGGCGCAGGATTTCGGCGGCGATCGCCACGCCCGCCGCGTCGAAAAGCTGGGCCGGGTGCTGGGCTGAGCCGCAAGGCGCATCCGTCGGATCTTAAACATGAAACCTGGCACCCCGCGCTCATCCTGATCCTGTCGAACGATGTGGCCGCGCGCATTGACCGTCGGAAAACTCCTTCGATAGGCTCAGGGCGAGCGAGGGTGGGCGGAAAGCGGGTAACGATCAGACGACGGGCGTGCCGAACCCGGTGGCAATCATCGTCGACAGCCCAAGCCCGATGGACAGCGGCACGCGCAGGCCCATCCACCATGCCGGCGTCAGTCGCTGGCGATAGAACCAGGCATCGACAAACGGCGATGCCAAGATGACCAGTCCCAGCAGGAACAGCGACGGCTGTGGCCAGGGATCGCCGACCAGCCACGGCCAGATGGTCGCCAGTGCAACGAGGGACGGGACCACCGCGATTGCGAACAGCCCCGCTGATGGTTCCTGTTGCCGGGCAGCCAGCCCCCACCAGGTACCGCCCAGAAAGCTGAGGATCAGCGCGGCATAGAGCCATGCGATGGCCAGCGCGGCAAACCGCCATTCGACATTGCCGGAAACCAGCACGGCCACACAGGCCAGTTGCGGCAACAGGCCGGCCAGGCCGAGCCATTTCGCCCCGCTGGGCATCCCGTCCAGAGCGGGCAAGTTCGGCGTCATGCGGCCCATGGGAATCCTTTCGTGCGGCTGATCGCGCGTACCCTATAATGGGCAGTGGCAATCGGCGCGCCAAGCGGATAGATGGCGCGCCGAAGCATGAAGGCGGCTCATGCCCGTGCCGCCCATCCGATTCGAGGCCCGGCCGATGAGCACCCAGCCCCAGACCCTGTCCCCCCGGTCCCTGTCCGATGTTCAGCCGGACGGTTTCTTCACGCGGTCGCTGGCCGATGCCGATGCCGAGGTGTTCGCCGGTGTCGCCGACGAGCTGGAGCGCGAGCAGACTCAGATCGAACTGATCGCGTCGGAAAACATCGTCAGCCGCGCGGTAATGGAGGCGCAGGGGTCGGTCTTCACCAACAAATATGCCGAAGGCTATCCGGGCAAGCGTTACTATCAGGGCTGCCACCCGTCCGACACCGTCGAAACGCTGGCGATCGAGCGGGCAAAGGCACTGTTCGGTTGCGGGTTCGCCAATGTGCAGCCGCATTCGGGGGCGCAGGCGAACGGCGCGGTGATGCTGGCGCTGGTCAAGCCGGGCGACACGATCCTGGGCATGAGCCTGGATGCCGGCGGCCACCTGACCCATGGTGCCAAGGCGGCGATGAGCGGCAAGTGGTTCAATGCCGTTCAATATGGCGTCGATCCGGTCACCCACCTCATCGATTACGACGCGGTCGAGGCGCTGGCCGTCGAGCATCAGCCCAAGCTGATCATCGCGGGCGGTTCCGCCTATCCCCGGGTCATCGACTTTGCCCGGTTCCGCGCCATCGCGGACAAGGTGGGCGCGTTCTTCATGGTCGACATGGCGCATTTCAGCGGCATCGTGGCGGCGGGTCAGCATCCCTCGCCCTTTCCCCATGCGCATGTTGCCACCACGACGACGCACAAGACGCTGCGCGGGCCCCGCGGCGGCATGATCCTGACCAACGACGAGACGCTGGCCAAGAAGTTCAATTCGGCGGTGTTCCCCGGCATGCAGGGCGGCCCGCTGATGCACGTCATCGCGGCCAAGGCGGTGGCGTTCGGCGAGGCGCTGCAGCCCGATTACAAGACCTATATCCGTGCCGTGGTGGAAAACGCCAAGGTGTTGGCCGCGACGCTGAAGGAGCGGGGGGCCGACGTGATCGCGGGCGGCACCGACACGCATCTGGCGCTCATTGACCTGCGTCCGCTGGGCGTCACCGGCAAGGATGCGGACGAGGCGCTGGAGCGGGCGGGCATCACCTGCAACAAGAACGGCATTCCCAACGATCCGCTGCCGCCGGCCAAGACCAGCGGCATCCGCGTCGGCACGCCAGCGGGGACGACGCGCGGCTTCGGCGTCGCCGAATTCCGCGAAATCGGCCATATGGTCGCCGATGTGCTGGACGGCCTGAAGAACAAGGGCGAGGGCGGCGATCCGGCGGTCGAGGCCGATGTCCGAACCCGCGTCCGCGCACTGTGCGCCCGTTTCCCGATTTATGGTTGATTTGAAGCTCTAACGCCCGTGCTCGGTGCCGGCCCACTCCCCCTCCCGGCCACCCAACGGCAGTATCATATGGGTGGCCGGGAGGGGGAGTGGGCCGGCACCGCACCCGTCAGGATCCAATAATGCGTTGCCCATTCTGCGCCCATGAGGCGAGCCAGGTGAAGGACAGTCGCCCGACCGAGGACGGCACGGCCATTCGCCGCCGCCGCCAGTGCGAGGGATGCGGCGCCCGCTTCACCACGTTCGAGCGGATCCAGCTGCGCGATCTGGTCGTGCTGAAGTCCGAGGAGCGCCGCGAGCCGTTCGAACGGGAAAAGCTTGTCCGCTCCATCTCGATCGCCTGCCGCAAGCGGCCGATCGACGGCACGCAGGTTGAACGGTTGGTCAGCTCGATCCAGCGTCAGCTGGAAACCCAGGGCGAGGGCGAAGTAACCTCGACCCGCATCGGCGAACTGGTGATGGAAGGACTGAAGACGCTGGATTCCGTTGCCTATATCCGATTTGCCAGCGTCTATAAGGATTTCCGCGAGGCCCGCGATTTCGAGGAATTTGCCGGTTCCGTGACCGAGGTGGGCAAGGCGTGAGCGATACCGTTCCACCCCCCGTCATCGTGCTGGTCCGCCCGCAACTGGGCGAGAATATCGGCAAGGCGGCACGGGCTATGCTTAATTTCGGGCTGACCGAGATGCGGCTGGTCACGCCCCGCGATGGCTGGCCCAATCCGGCTGCCGGCCCGGCGGCATCGGGCGCTGATATCGTGCTGGAACAGGCGCGGGTGTTCGACAGCGTGGCCGATGCGGTGGCCGATTGCACCCATGTCTATGCCACCACGGTGCGCAAGCGCGGCGTGACCAAGCCGGTGGTGACGCCGGAACAGGCGGCGCGCGCGATCCATGCCGGGCCGGGGCGCTCGGCCTATCTGTTCGGGCCGGAACGGTCCGGGCTGGAAACCGACGATGTGGCGCTGGCCCGCACCATCCTGACCGTGCCGATCAATCCGGACTTCGGATCGCTGAACCTGGCCCAGGCGGTGATCCTGTGCGCCTATGAATGGTCAAAGGGCGTGGCGCTGGCTCAGCCGACGGCGACCGACCTTGATCCCCCCGCGCCGCAGGGCGAGCTGGAAGGGCTGATCGAACAGCTTGAGGGGATGCTGATGCCGGCGGGCTATTTCCATCCGCCGGAGCGGACGGACGTGACCCGGCGGACCTTGCGCGGCCTGCTGACCAAACCGGCGTGGAATGCGATGGAGGTGCGGACGATGCGCGGCGTGCTCAGCACCCTTGCCCGCCCGCGCCAGCGTTAGGAACGGCTGGCGTCAAATCGCTCCAGCTCGTGCGCGATCGAGCTTTCCACCAGCATTTCCCATAGCGCGGCGATCCGGTCGGCGGGGGCGCCCAGCCGCTCCGCCTCGGCCCGCGCATTGGCGATGACCGCGACCTTGCGCGCCTCGTCCCGCACCATCGTCCGCTCCGGCTTGATCCGGGCGGCCGCGTCCATATAGCCGAAACGGGTGGCCAGCAGGGCGACCAGCTGACGGTCAAGCGCGTCCACGCCGGCGCGGACCTCTGCCATGGTGGTGCATCGGGTGGGGGACAGCGGCTCGCTCATGGAATCGCGGTTAGGCGGGCCGGGCGCGCCTGTCCAGCTTGACTCCGGACGACCCGGCGGCTAACCGCGCGCCTTCGCAATCGGCCCCGTATCCCCGGTGAAGCGGTGGCCCTGCTCTGGTTTGTCCGGAAACAGGCGAAGACCGGGATTGCGGCGGGCGCCCCATGGGCACCTGCCAACGTCGTTCGAAGTTGCAAAGGATTTGATATGTCGAAGCGCCAGAGCGCCAAGTACAAGCTCGACCGCCGGATGGGCGAAAACATCTGGGGTCGTCCGAAGAGCCCGGTGAACAAGCGGGAATATGGCCCCGGTCAGCACGGCCAGCGTCGCAAGGGCAAGATGTCGGATTTCGGCATCCAGCTGCGCGCCAAGCAGAAGCTGAAGGGCTATTATGGCGACATCACCGAAAAGCAGTTCAAGCGCACCTATGAGGAAGCGTCGCGGCTGAAGGGCGATACCGGCCAGAACCTGATCGGCCTGCTGGAACAGCGTCTGGACATGATCGTGTACCGCGCCAAGTTCGCGCCGACGATCTTCGCCGCGCGCCAGCTGGTCAGCCATGGCCACGTCCGCGTCAACGGCGTGAAGTGCAACATCGCGTCGCGCCGCGTGAAGCCGGGCGAGGAAATCACGCTGGGCAGCAAGGCCAAGGAAATGGCCCTGGTGCTGGAAGCGCAGGGCCTGGCCGAGCGCGACATTCCCGATTACGTCGCCCCGGATGGCAATGCCAAGGTCACCTTTACCCGCGTCCCGACGCTGGACGAAGTGCCCTATCCGGTGAAGATGGAACCGAACCTGGTCGTCGAATTCTATTCGCGCTGATCGGATCGGCCGGACCATCCGGCTGAACGGAAAAACGGGGGGCGGTTCCACGCGGACCGCCCCCTTTTTTGTGGATCAGCGGCTCTGCGCCATCAGCGGAGCCGCCGTGCCGTGGACAGGCCGCGGCATCGCGTCCGGCAGGGGATTGCCCGCCGTCCGCTCGGCGATCAGCGCCCGTGCGCGGGGGATGGCGTCGCCCAGGTGGTCCAGCACCGCCGCCTCGCGCGCCCGGCGCATGGCATCGTCGAAACGGACGCCATCCTTTTTCGAATAGGTCGAAAACAGCGGCCCCTCGGCAATCGCCCGCCCCTGACCGGCCATCCAGTCAAGACCAAGCCGATCGGCCAGCGCATCCAGCGTCGCGCCAGGCTGGGCCGTCAGCGACCCCGCATCCAGCGACCAGCTTGCCGGATAGCGATCCATGGCGGCGATGAAGCGGCGCGTCTGTGCCAGCCACAGGATCGCCGCACGGCCGACCGGATCCAGGCCGTCCAATGGCCCCGCGCTGGCTTCGATCGCCGGTTTCAGCTCTTCGGAGATCCTGCCCACCCATTGCCGGTGCCCGTCACTGCGCAGGACCGCCGCCAGATAGGGTTCAAGCGGGAAATAGAGAAACACCGCCTGGCTGCCCGCACTGTCCAGCAATGGATCGATCGCGAAATTGACGGGCACATTCGCCTTGATGATCGTGGGCCAGTCGGGCCGATAGCGTCGGCTGGCGAGCGCGGCGGCGATGCGATACAGGGCGGCTAGCGGTCGTGGATCGGCCGGTTGCTGGGCAAGGGCAGCCGCAATCTGACGCAGCGGCACCGGCTCGCGCAGCACCAGTGGACCGTCGGGCCGGTCCAGCGCCCGCGCCAGCAGCGTCGATCCGCAATGCGCCATGTGAAAAATCCACGTGGCCGGCAGGGGGGGCGCCGAAGCCATCTGGCCCAGCATCGACAGTGGCACACGCACATTATCCTGCACGGCGCGGACAATCCGCTGATCCAGAAAGATCGATTCCGCGTAATGGGTGCGGGACATCCGCGCGAACAGCATGTCCGAACCGTCAATGGCATGACCATGATGGTCCGGGCTGGCAAGCAGCTGGTCCAGGGGAACCGGGCTGACGGCGGTCATGGATGCTTCCTTCCGCATGCGGATCGCGCCTATACGGGCGGGGTGAGCGAGCAATAGCATGGCATTTCTGACACGCCCATCATCCGATGATCCGCTGGCCGTCATCCATGCCGGTGACGATGCTTCGTTCGATGCGCTTGACCGCGAATGGGTGGCGGGCCTGTACCGCGATCACGGCGCCTTGCTGTTTCGCGGATTTCCGGCCGATCTTGACGGGTTTCATCGGTTTGCCGCGCGCTTCTGTTCTACCTCCGTCTTCAACGAAAGCCCCGACCGGCTGCTGCTGCGCGCTGAACCGAATATTCAGACGGTGAACGGTGGCGGCGATCCGTTTCCGCTGCATCCCGAATTGTCGCGTGAACCCTGGAAACCCGATTGCTGTTTCTTTCACTGCCTGGTGCCGGCGGGGCAGGGCGGCATGACCACGATCTGCGATGGCGTGGCGCTGGTCCGCGCATTGCCGGCCGATCTGGTGGAGGCGCTGGCCCGGCGGCGGCTGGTCCATATCCGCCCGGCAAATCCGGCGGTGCTGCGCTATTGGCTGGGCAGCGAGGATCCTGCGGATGCGCTGCTGGAATCGCCGCCGGTTCACGTGCCCTATCGCTTTCGGCGGACGTCCCACGGCATTGTCCAGATTTTCATTCGCCCTGTGCTGCATCGGCCGATGTTCACCGATGCGCTGGCGTTCGGCAATTTCCTGCTGTTCGCGCGGGATTATCTGATGCTCGACCGGTTTCCCCTGCTGGACGACGGGACGCCGTTTCCCGATGCCTGGCTGAACATCATTCGCGCGACGGCAAAGCGGCTGACGGTTGCCGTCGCCTGGCAGGCGGGCGACCTGCTGATGCTGGACAACAGCCGCTTCATGCACGGGCGCACGGCAATCGCCGATCCCGAACGCCGCCTGATCGCCAGCTTTTTCGGGTATCTGGACGATGCGCCCGTCGATCCGTGGGAACGCGATCACGCCCCCTGGCGACGGGCCCATTTCCGCCCTCCGCATGCAGGACCTGCGCAAGGGCCAGGCGTCTGACAGGGATTGGCGGCGGGGCTGTTGTGCCCCGTCCGCTACTTGGATTTGGCAAAGGCCCGATCAAACAACGCGGCGCTTTTCACCAGCATCTCGGTCCGCATCGCGCTGTCCTCGATATAATGGTCGCGGTCCTTGAAGATGACCAGTTCGGATGTCTTGCCCGCCGATTCCAGTCGCGTCTGCATCAGGCGGGCATGGCCAACATCGACGTTGCGGTCGAAATCGCCGTGAAACATCAGCACCGGTGACTTGATTTCCGCCGCACGGCGGGCAGGCGATCCCGCCGCGATGTGCGGGCCGGTGCCGACGAAGCTGCTCACCAGATTATAGTCGGACCAGTTGCGGCGATCCTCCTTCAACCGTTCCAGGTCGGTCACAGGGGCGATGGCCACCACCGCCTTGAACAGGTCAGGTTCGACAGCCGCGGATTGCAGCGCCGCATAGCCGCCATAGGACCAGCCGACGACCGCCATTCTAGAAGCATCGGCGCCCTGGCCCACCACCCACCGCGCGCCATCGGCGATGTCGTTGATCGCCGTCTGCCAATTCTGGAACCCGTTCTTTCGAAACCACGCATCGCCATATCCGGCCGAGCCGCGGAAATTGGGCTGCAGCACGGCATAGCCCCGCGCGGCATAGAATTGGACCATCCAGTCAAATCCCCACTCGTCGCGCGATCCGGGCCCGCCGTGCGGCATCACGATGGCGGGCAACCCTTTTGCATCGGTCTTGCCTGGCGGAAGGGTCAGATAGCCGGGAACGGTGACGCCGTCGCGCGTGGCATAGCTGACTGCCTTCATCGCGCCCAGCGGCCGGTTTTCCAATGCCGGTCGCACCAGCGCGAGTTCGTTCAGGCTCTTTGCCGTGCGGTCAAATAGATAATAGCGGCCCGGATCGATGTCGCTGCCGGCCCAGACGAGCAGCTTCGTTTCATCTTCGCTGGTATCGACCACCCGAATCAACGGCAGGCTTGGGATGGCCTTGGACAAGGCTTGGGTCATCGATGCGATGTCCTTGTCGAAATAATGCGCCTGCGCCTGATCGGTCACATACCGCACGCCGATCACCCGCCCGCGCCGGCCGACACGGATGAAGCCGGCAACATCGACCTGCGGATGCGCAAAGACCAGCGTTTCAGCGCCGGTGCCATCCAGTGCCTTGGTATAGGCGGCCATGCGACCATCAAGTGGTTTCAGGCCATAGGCGACATTGAGTTCCCGATCGATGGAATAGGGATCGAACCCCCGCTCGGTCGCCGTGATCGTGCTGAGCAATTGCCAGTTGCCGCCGTCGGGACCGCGATGGAAATAGCGCCGCTCCTCCTGAGCATAGCCCGTGGCGTCGCTGACCTTGCGGATCCCCTTGATCCGCACGGCTCCATAGCCGTCGGAAATATATTCATTTGCCTCGTCGTCGGGCTGGACCACGACGGTGGTTGCCATCGTCATCGTGTTGACCCGATCAACGCCCAGGCCGCTCTTGGTCTGGGCCAGCCGAGTGCCACCGGTGCGAATTTCCGGAATATAGTTCCGGGTCATCAGCACCTGGCCCTCCTGATCCGGATTCCAGTCGATGACGCTGCCGCCATAGAGCGCGGGGCCAAGGCGATCGCCCGCGCCGCGTTTCACATCCATCACCTTCAGGTTGCCGCCATCGGCATCCACGGCGATCATGCGCGAGCCATAGACAGCATCGTCGTCCAGCTTGGTTGCATAGTAGATCGAGCACATCAGGCGCGTCCGCCCGGTCCAGCGGCAGGACGAAACGCGATGCGGATTGCCGTCGGCGACAAGCGCTGTTTGCGGCATGACGTCCGGTTTGGTCAGATCGTGGATCATCAGCCGCGATCCCTGGCCAGTATCGGCCGACAGATAGGCAAGCCGCTGACCATCGGGCGACAGGCTGGCCTGTTCGATCGATTCGCGCGCACCGAACATGGCGGCATCGCCCGCGCTGTCCTGTCCATGGGCCGGTGCGCCCGCCAATGCCACAACCCCGGCGGCCGCAATCCACGCCGCGTTCCACGTCCCCGTCATTCCAAACGCCCCATCTACGTAATAACCCCAGGGATGGGATGCTGGATCAACATGACCTGACAGACAAGACACAATCCGTCCCGGAATGAACGATCCGGAGATGCGGAAACCGCGCCGGTTCAATCGGTTGGCTCGCGATGCAGCCGCCCTTGCCCGTTCGCAACGGTGTTTTCCGTCATGCCCATTGCCCCCGGCCGCCGCCGATGCCAGCATTGCGGCACGCCATTTCTGCGGGAGAGTTTCATGCGTCTTGCGATCGCTGCCAGTCTTGCTGCCATCACCGTCTCGCCGCTTCACGCACAGGAAGCGCCCGCCATTTCCGCCGATGCGCTGAAGGAGATGACGCAGACGCTGGCGTCGGATGCGTTCGAGGGGCGGGCCCCGACCACGGCGGGTGAGGAAAAGACGGTCGCCTATCTGATCGAACGGATGAAGGCCGCGGGCCTGCAACCGGGCAACAAGGGCGAATGGACGCAGGACGTGCCGCTGGTCGAACTGACGGCCGCCAATGTCCAGCCGCTGACGATTTCGGGCGGCCGCACGCCACTGTCCTTTGCCTATCGCACCGATGCCGTCATCGGCACCTATCGCGTGGTGCCGACCGTGTCAGTAAAGGACAGCGAGGTCGTGTTCGTCGGCTATGGCATCAACGCCCCCGAACGCGGCTGGAACGATTATGCCGGAGTGGATGTAAAGGGAAAGACGGTCGTCATCCTGATCAACGATCCCGATTGGGAAAGCACGACGCTGGACGGGCCGTTCGGTGGCCGGGCGATGACCTATTACGGCCGCTGGACCTATAAGTATGAGGAAGCGGCGCGGCAGGGCGCGGCAGCGGCGATCATCGTCCATGATACCGAACCGGCCGCCTATGGCTGGGGCGTGGTGCAGTCCAGCTGGACCGGGCCGCAGCTGATCCAGGATCCGGGCGACGAAAATCTGGACGAAAGCAGCGTCATCGGCTGGGTCCAGCTGGATGCGGCAAAGCGCCTGTTCGCCAGCGCGGGCAAGGATTTCGGGGCGCTGGCCGCTGCTGCGCGGCAAAAGGGGTTCAAGGCAGTGCCGCTGGGGCTGAAGGCAAGCACGCAGTTCGATCAGACGATCAAGCGTCAGGCGTCGCGCAACGTCATCGGCATCCTGCCAGGCACGGCCGCGCCGGACGACTATGTCCTTTATACCGCCCATTGGGACCATCTGGGCCGCTGCGATGCAGTGGACGGTGACGATATCTGCAACGGCGCGCTGGACAACGCCACCGGGACGGCGGGTCTGATCGAACTGGCCAGCGCCCATGCCAAGGCGGGACCGGCGCGGCGCAGCATGGTGTTCCTGGCCGTCACGGCCGAGGAATCCGGCTTGCTGGGATCGAAATACTATGCCGAAAACCCGGTCTATCCGCTGGCAAAGACGGTGGGCGGGGTCAACATGGACGGGCTGAACATCAACGGCCGGGCGCGCGATTTCGTGCTGGTCGGCGTCGGCAAGTCGCAGCTTGAGGATCTGGTGAAACCGATTGTCGAGGGCGCAGGCCGCGTGATCCGGCCCGAACCCAGCCCGGAAAAGGGCTATTATTACCGGTCCGACCATTTCAGCTTCGCCAAGCTGGGCGTGCCGATGCTGTATGGTGAAAGCGGCGAGGACCTGTTCGACGGCGGGGTGCAGGCGGGTGCTGCCGCCGCCAATGATTATGTCGAAAAACGCTATCACAAGCCGCAGGACGAATATGATCCGTCGTGGAACTGGGACGGGGCGGTCGCCGACCTGACGCTCTATTACCGGCTCGGCCGCCAGCTGGCCGATGGCGACGCCTGGCCCAACTGGTATCCGACCGCGGAGTTCAGGGCAGTGCGGGACAAGAGCCGGGCCGGAGCGAAGTAGCGCGCGAGTTCAAACTCCCTCTCCCCCGCGTCGCCGTTCGCCCCTATATGGCGGCGCATGACAACGCCTCCGCCTCCGCCGCCCGCAGAATGGGCGCATCACGACGCCGTCTGGATCGGTTTCCCGAGCCACCCCGAACTGTGGGTCGAGGACCTTGAACCCGCGCGGGAAGAGGTCGCCACCTTTGCCGAATCCGTCCATGCCGACGGCGCGGGGGAAATGGTGATCCTGGTCGCCGCCGATGAAGAGGCGGGCCGCGCGGCCCAGGCGATGGCGGGGCGGTTTGCCCAGGTGGTCGTCGAACCGTTCGGCGACATCTGGCTGCGCGATACCGGCCCGATCATCGGCGGGGATCATCATGCCCATGCGTTCGGCTTCAATGGCTGGGGCGGCAAATACGACCTGCCGGGGGACGACACGATCGGTCAGCGGCTGGCGGCCCGGCGCCATTTCAACGCGATCCGGCATGACTGGGTGCTGGAAGGGGGTGCAATCGACGGCGATGGCACTGGCCTGCTTGTCACTACCGAGCAGTGCCTGCTCAATCCCAACCGGAACCCCGGCCTGTCGCAGTGGGATATCGAGGCGCGGCTGACCGCCGATCTCGGCTTCACGCGCTTCCTGTGGCTGGGGGAGGGGCTGCTGAACGACCATACCGACGGCCATGTCGACAATCTGGCCCGCTTTGTCGGCGAAAACCGGCTGGCCATTCCCGAAGCGGCGGAAAACGATCCCAACTGGCGTGTGTACCAGATGGCGGCGGATGCGGCCCGCGCGGGCGGCGTCGATCTGGTCCGCATCCCGTCGCCGGGCCGGGTGCTGGACGAGGATGAGCAGATCATCCCGGCCAGCTACATGAACTTCTATATCGGCAATGCCGCCGTGGTCGTCCCGCTCTATGGACAGCCCAATGACGATGCCGCGGTCGATGCGATCGGTGCGCTGTTCCCCGGCCGCCGCGTGATCGGCCAGCGGGCCGACCATATCCTGACCGGCGGCGGCAGTTTCCACTGCATCAGCCAGCAAATCCCAAGCCGTTGATCCGGCACCGGAGCATCCCATGACCCAGATTAGCGTTGCCGCCCTTCAGCTTGGCTTCGGGCCGGACATCGATACCAACATTGCCAATGTCACCCGCCTGGTGCGCGAAGCCGCAGGGCGGGGCGCTCAGGTCGTCCTGCCGCCCGAACTGTTCGAGGGCGAATATTTCTGCCGCGTCGAGGATGAGGGGCTGTTCGCCAATGCAAAGCCGGTGGACGAGCACAAGGCGGTGCTGGCCATGCAGGCGCTGGCCGCTGATCTGAAAATCTGGATTCCGACCAGCTTTTTCGAACGCGACGGGCCGCACCATTACAACTCGCTGGCGATGATCGATCCCGATGGCCGGGTGCAGGGGATTTATCGCAAGAGCCACATCCCCGACGGTCCGGGATATGAGGAGAAATTCTATTTCCGCCCCGGCAATACGGGGTTCAAAGTGTGGAAGGGGCCACAGACGACGCTGGGCGTCGGTGTCTGCTGGGATCAATGGTATCCCGAAACCGCCCGCGCGATGATGCTGATGGGCGCGGAAATCCTGTTCTATCCGACCGCGATCGGATCGGAGCCGCATGACGACAGCCTGGATACCGCCCGGCTGTGGCGCCGCGCGATGGTCGGCCATGCGGTGTCCAACGTCGTGCCGGTCGTCGCCGCCAACCGGGTGGGGACGGAGCATGGCCAGACCTTTTATGGCACCAGCTTCATTACTGATGAACGCGGCGACATCCTGGCCGAACTGGACCGTGAGGAAGAGGGCGTGATTACCGCGACGCTCGACCTTGATCTCGCCCGCCGCCACCGCGCCGCCTTCGGCTTTTTCCGCGATCGCCGGCCGGAACTGTACGGGCGGCTGGTTCAGGATATCTGATGCGGGCGGCTGCCCTGCCCGCGCTGCTCCTTGCGCTGGCGGGGTGCCAATTCGGGGGAGTGCGGCCGATGAACCCGGTAAGCTATTTCGAGGTACCGGTCAGCGACATGGACCGCGCCGTCGCCTTCTACACCCGCGTGCTCGGCACCGATTTCGAACGGGCGACCATCGATGGCTATCCGATGGCCCTGTTCCCCGCCGCGAACGGCGCACCGGGCGCCAGCGGTGCGCTGGTCAAGGGCGATGTCTATGTGCCGGCCAAGGCCGGGCCGATCCTGTATTTCAGTGTCGATGATCTGGACGCGACACTGGCTCGTGCAACGGCGGCGGGTGCAGCCATCCTGTATCCGCCCAAGGATCTGGCCGAACTGGGCCGGGTGGCGGAGATCGAGGATAGCGAGGGCAACCGCATCGCCCTGCATCAGGCGGCGGAGTGAGCGGTTGCTGACCGGGGCGGGAGCGGGGCCTCAGAGATACGGCATGATCCCCGAGCGCGCTAATCCTGAATCCTGAGGCCGCTCGTCCTGAGCCTGTCGAAGGACGTGTCCAACAGCCGACCTGTAGCGGCGCATCCTTCGACAGGCTCAGGATGAGCGGAGGCGCAAGGCAGGTTGCACCGCATCACTTTAGTGTGGATTGGCTCGAGCGTCCCGGATCGCGAGCGCGCGGGCGAACACCGCCTCGAACATTTCCGCCGTCAGTCGCCCGGTATTCGTATTGTACCGGCTGCAATGATAGCTGTCGATCAGCATCCGGCCATCCGGCATCCGGTGTTCGGCCAGATGCCCGAATTTGGCCTTGGGCAATTTGCCGCCCAGCACCTTGACCGCCGATTGATGCGCGATCTGGCCCAGCGCGATGAACACCCGCGCATTCGGCAATGCCGCGACCTGACCGTCCAGGAACGGACGACAGGCGCGGATTTCCTCTGGCGTCGGCTTGTTCTGCGGCGGCAGGCATTTGACCGAATTGACGATCATCGCGCCATTCAGGGTCAGGCCGTCGTCGATGCGGCTGGCATACTCCCCCTCGCTCAGGCCGAATTTGGCCAGCGTGGCGAACAGCAGGTCCCCGGCATAATCGCCGGTGAACGGCCGCCCGGTGCGGTTCGCGCCATGCTTGCCCGGTGCCAGGCCGACAATGACCAGCCATGCATCGGGATCGCCGAACGCCTGCACCGGGGCATTCCACCAGCCGGGATATTCGGCGCGGCACGCCTCGCGATAATCGACCAGCCGCGGACAGCGCGGGCAGTTGTGCGGCGGTTCGGTTTCGGGCAGCGGAGAGGTTGGAAACATGGCCTCGTCGGCTAGGGGGAGCGGGTGGTAAAGACAAGCTATGCCGTGGCCATTGGTTCAAACCGCCCGGGCCGCCATGGTGGCCCGCGGGCGATGGTGGCCGCTGCCATCCGTGCGCTGGGCAGCATCGATGCGACTGCGCCGGTCATCGAAACGCCGCCCATCGGCCCGTCGATCCGGCGTTTTGCGAACACTGCCGTCCTGATCGATACACAGGAAAGCCCGCCAGAGCTGCTCGCCCGGCTAAAGCGCGTGGAGGCCGCGTTCGGGCGGCGGCGCGGCCAACGCTGGGCGGCGCGCCCCATCGATCTGGACATCATATGGTGGTCGGCCGGTCCCTGGGCCTCGCCCGGCCTGATCGTGCCGCATCCGCAGTTTCGCACCCGCGATTTCGTGCTGCGGCCGCTGGCGGCGCTGATCCCCGATGCGCGCGATCCGCTGACCGGGCTGACCATGCGCCACCTTCTTGCCCGGCTCGGTTGACGCCCCGCCGCTCTGCGCTTAGGTGCGTCGCCGATGGTTGGGGTCCGTAGCTCAGTCGGTAGAGCAAGCGACTTTTAATCGAGAGGTCCCGGGTTCGAATCCCGGCGGACCCACCATCCTTTTCCTCCTCATCGCTTGTCGTCGTCGCAGATCACGGCATATTCCTGTCCGGCGATGATCAGGAGCCGGGAGGATGCGATGGACAGGCGGATGGTGCTGGCGGCGATGAGCGGGGCGGCGTTGATGCCGACGCGGGCCGCTGCGCAGGGGGCGGATGCGGACGGCTGGCTCAATCCGCCGCGCGTCTGGCGCGAAGACGCCGGCGTGCTGATGATGCGGGCGGAGCCAAAGACCGATTTCTGGCGAAAGACCTATTTCGGCTACATCACCGACAACGGCCATTTCCGCAGCCGACGGGTGACCGGCGATTTCGTGGCGACGGTCAATGTCGTCGGCGATTATGCCGCGCAATATGATCAGGCGGGGCTAATGGTGCGGCTGGACGCGGAAACCTGGCTGAAATGCGGGGTGGAACGGGTGGACGGCGCGGCCACCGTCAGCGCGGTGTTCACCCGCGATTTTTCCGACTGGTCCGGTTTCCCCATCGATGCCAGCCCGAACGACCTGTGGTTCCGGCTGGCGCGCAAGGGATCGGCCTTTACCTATAGCTGGAGCGCGGATGGTAAGACCTGGCGCGAGGTGCGGCAGGGGCATCTGACCGCTGCGCCGGTGCTTGACGTCGGCGTGATGGCGGCCGCGCCGGAGGGTGGGGGCTTTGACGTCCGGTTCCGGTCGCTGGCCATCGAACCGGCAAAGGGCTGACCGGTCAGGCGATCCAGCCGGTGTGATCGGCCAGGATGAACAGGCCGATGCCGATCAGCATCACGCCGCCCAGCAGTTCGACCCGCTTGCCCAGCCGGGTGCCCACCGATCCGCCCAGATACAGGCCGATGGTCGTCATCGCGAAAGTGGTCATCCCGATGGATGCCGCGATCAGCCAGATATTGACGCCGATAAATGCCAGGCCGACCCCGATCGCCGCTGCATCGATGCTGGTGCCGATGGCCGTCGCGATCAGCGCCATCGCGCCGCTGGCCCGAATCGGGGCGGATCGCGGCGCGGTGTCGCTGGCGTCGCCCTCTTCGGCACCAAAGGATTGAAGGATCATGTGCCCGCCGACCAGCGCCAACAGGCCGAACGCGATCCAGTGATCCACCGCCTCCACCCACCCGGCGGCGATCAGGCCGAGCGTCCATCCGATCAGCGGCGTAATCGCCTCCACCACGCCGAACACCAACCCGCCGCGCAGCGCCGCCGTCAGGCTGGGCCGGCTGGCCGCCCCGCGCCCCACCGATGCGGCAAAGGCGTCGGCGGACATGCTGAACGACAGCAGCGTGATGGAAAGGGGCGTCATCAGGTCCGGGTTCCTCTGGCGTGCCGCCCTGCGGATGGCGCAACGCGGGTCGGCTAACCCACGGGGGCGATGTCACGCAACCCCTCCCGCAACGGCCCGGCGATCGCTACATGGCGGGTCATGTACAGCTTTGACATCGATTCCGCCGACAAACCCGCCATGTATGCCGCGCTGGCCGATGCGCTGGATGCGCTGACCGCCGACGAACCGGACGGCATTGCCAACATGGCCAATGCTGCCGCCCTGATCTGGCAGGTGCTGCCCGATCTCAACTGGGCCGGTTTCTATCGCAACGTGAAGGACGAGCTTGTGCTCGGCCCGTTTCAGGGCAAGGCCGCCTGCATCCGCATTCCGTTCGGGCGCGGCGTGTGCGGCGCGGCGGCGGCAACGCGGGAAACGCAGCTGGTTCCCGACGTCCATGCCTTTCCCGGGCATATCGCCTGCGATGCGGACAGCCGGTCCGAACTGGTCGTGCCGATCGTGTCGGGCGACCGCGTCCTTGCCGTGCTGGATCTGGACAGCCCCTTGCCCGACCGGTTCGATGCACAGGATCAGGCGGGGTGCGAGGCGCTGGCCCGCATCCTGGCCGCCCGCATCGGCTGACCCGGAACGGGACAGTCCTTAACCAACAAGCATCGTTTCCACGGCGCGGGGCAAGCTGGTAAATTCCCTGTCAACCATGATGCCGCGCGCCCTTTGCGCCCGGTGTCCAGCCGTAAGGAAATGCCGATGCGCCTGATCCCGATTTCCGCCGCCGTGCTGGCGATGCTGGCCGCCGCTGCGCCGGCAGAGGCGCAATCCGTTGCGGGCCATCGGGGCGGGGGGCATCATCGCTGGGGCGGGATGGTCAATGGCCGGTGGCATGGCGGCGTCCATGCCCCGGGCGGCTGGGGCGGCTATGTCGCCCCCGTGCGCGGCTTTGTCCTGCCCAGCTATTGGGTGGCCCCGCAATTCGTGATCCGCGACTGGCCGCGCTATCGCTTTTCCGCGCCGCCGCGCGGCCATACCTGGGTCCGCTATTACGACGATGCCGTGCTGGTCGACGATCATGGCCGCGTTTCCGACGCCGTGCGCGATGTCGACTGGAACCGGTATGACGGCCCGGTGGCAGACGGCGGCGCGCCCTATGACGGCGATTATTACGACCGCTATGCCGCCAGCGACCGCCGGGACAGCAATGTCGAAGGCGCGGTGGCCGGTGCAGTGGTTGGCG
This sequence comes from Sphingomonas eleionomae, assembly GCF_049889035.1. Taxonomy (NCBI): domain Bacteria; kingdom Pseudomonadati; phylum Pseudomonadota; class Alphaproteobacteria; order Sphingomonadales; family Sphingomonadaceae; genus Sphingomonas; species Sphingomonas eleionomae. The sequence continues at coordinate 322,559 of NZ_JBLTWP010000003.1, forward strand.
GCGTTGCCGGCAATCTGATCGCCGGGCGCGGCAATCGCCTGGGCGGCACGCTGATCGGCGCAGGCCTTGGCGCGCTGGCCGGTGCGGCCATCGACGCGGCAGAGGATGGCCGCCGCGACGATCGCGGCCCCGGCGCACCCTATGACACGCCCGGCCATGGCGGCCCCGGACCCCATCATGGCGGCCCGCACCATGCCGGCCCCGCCGATGGCGAATGGCGCTATGGCGGCGAAGTGTTCGGGCCGATCGGGGCCAAGCGCACCCGCATCGTTCAGGAAGGCTATGTCGCCGATGGCTGGTATTATCCGCCGGTGATCGAAACCCAGATGGTCGTCGGGGTAGAGAGCGAACGCCCGCATCCGGCCGTGATGGTCGAAGAGCGCACCTATCGCTCCGATGCGCCGCCCAAGACGTTCAAGCGGGTCTATCGGACCAAGGGCAAGTAATTCCCGGTTCCGGGGGGAGCGGACGGCGCGGCTTCGGGGGAAGCTGCGCCGTTTGCCGTGATGCGCGTTGCCGGGGCGCCAAGGCGCGGCCGGGTCAGGGTCGGCGCGGCGCCCGCCCGGCAAAGCTGACCACGCTTTCCGCACCATCGGCGCTCAGCGCGGACACGCCGACGAAATAATCGTCGACCACGATATCCTTCAGCACCGTCGACGTCCCCGTCACGTCGCGATGATCGGTCCAGTCCTGCGCGTCGTTGCGCCGCCAGTGGACGCGGTATTTCGCCGCGCCTGGCACGGCTTGCCAGCTGACCGTGGTATCCGTCGCCAGCGCCCCTTCGATCGCCACATTCTTGGGAATGGCCGGCGCCGATGCGAACTGGCGCGCGGCAGCGACATTCAGCGCCGTCACCTTCGCCAGATAGGGGAAATCCATCTTGTCGATGGTGTCGCCATATTCACGGCCGCCCTCGGTCCGCAGGTCCTGATGCTGCTGGTCGTAATTTTCGGCCGCCACGGAAAAGCGGATGGCGGGATAGCCAAGGCGCAGGAACGCCTCATGGTCGCCGCCGCGCCCGAACCGGTCCGGGCGGCGCACGACGAACACGTCCAGCGCGCCGGGGATCTTCGCTGCCATCCGGTCGATGCCCTTGGCCAGCGACCGGCTCGGCCCGTCATCCTCGCCGCCATTGCCGCGCCGGGCCTTTTGCTCGTCGATCGTCTCGATCTGGCGGATTCCCTCGGAAAAGACGCGAACCCGGTCGGCTACGCGCACGCCATTCTGGCCCACCGTATTGCCGACGATGTCGTTGTTCAGCACGGCCGACACTTCCCATCCCGCCGCCTGCGCCGTTTCGGCCAGCAGCTGCCCGCCCAGCAGGCCCTGTTCCTCGCCCGACAGCGCGGCATAGATGATCGTCGCCTTGAACTTCTCCTTGGACAGGATGCGCGCGGTTTCCAGCACCAGCGCGGTGCCCGACGCATCGTCATTGGCCCCCGGCGCATCGCTGGTCGCGTCCATCACGTCCGACACGCGGCTGTCGATATGACCCATGATGATGACGACGCGCTTGTTCTCCTCGCCCGCCTGGAACCCCAGCACGTCGACGACATTGGCGCCGTTCGGCACGCGCGGGCCGGTAAAGGTGCGGGCGATGTTGCTGACGGTGATGCACCCGCCGCACTTCTCGCTGATCGCGTTCAGTTCGTTGGCGAACCAGCGGCGGGCAGCGCCGATGCCCCGCGTCGGATGATCCGGATCGGACAGGGTATGCCGCGTGCCGAACGAAACCAGCTTTTCCACATCCGCCTTCAACCGGGCGGGCGACGGCGCGTCCTGCGCCAGGGCGGGATGGGCTGCGGTCAGCAGCAGCGAAGCGATCATCAGGGTGCGCATCGCCTGAACGTGGCGCGAAAAAACGAATCGCTCAAGGGGCTAAAGGGCCGTATCCCCGGCACCATCCGCTCAGGCGGTCGATCAGCTCAGCCGGTCGAGCGCCTCGTGGCTCAGGCTGCCGGGAACGATCATCACCGGCACGCCCAGCGTCCCCGCTTCGGCCGCGAACAGCGTGACCAGCGGGCCGGGCGCACCCTCTGCCGCCGCGCCCAGCACCAGCGCGGCGATTTCGGGATTGCCGGCAATCGTCTCCCGCACCGCCTTGGCCCCGTCGCCCTCGCGCACGATGATCGTCGGGCTCAGCCCCGATTCGGCCAGCAACGTTCCCGCCGCCGCGGTGACCAACGCCTCTGCCCGTTCCCGCGCCTCTGCCTCGATCTGCGCCATCACGCCGCCCCACTGGACGAAATCCGGCTTGGGAATCAGCGTCAGGATCTCGACATGGCCGCCCGTCTTGACGGCACGGCGCGCGGCGAAACGCAGGGCGATCTCCGCCTCTGCGCTTTCATCCACCACCACCAGATAGGTCCGCACCGATCATCCTCCCCCAGCCGGACGACGGCGCCCGAATACGAATGAAAGGTGACGCCTCGACCGTTGCTTCGCAAGGGGCGGGCTTGACCCTGCCGGTGCTGGCGGCAAAGGAGGGCCATTCATCGGACCAGTAACGGGACACTCCATGTCGATCGAACTCAAGATGCCCGCCCTGTCGCCCACCATGGAAGAAGGGACGCTTGCCAAATGGCTGGTCAAGGAAGGGGACACGGTCAAGGCCGGCGATGTCATGGCCGAGATCGAGACCGACAAGGCGACGATGGAGTTCGAAGCGGTCGATGAAGGCGTGATCGCCAAGATCCTGGTTGCCGAGGGAACCGACGGCGTAAAGGTCGGCACCGTCATCGCCATTATCGCCGAAGAGGGCGAGGATGCCGGCGCCGTCGATGCCAAGCCCGCCGCAAAGGCCGAAGCTGCCGCACCCGCACCCGCCGCTGCGCCCGCGCCTGCCGCCCCCGCGGCCCCCGCTGCCGCCCCGGCCCCTGCTGCTGCGCCCGCACCGGCTGCATCCGGTGATCGGGTAAAGGCCAGCCCGCTGGCCCGCCGCATCGCCGCTGACAAGGGGCTCGACCTTGCCGCGCTTCAGGGCAGCGGCCCCGGCGGCCGCATCGTCAAGGCGGATGTCGAGGATGCCAAGCCCGGCGCAAAACCCGCTGCCGCGTCCGCACCTGCCGCTCCGACCGCTGCCGCCGCAGCCGCGCCTGCCGCTCCGGCCGCACCGGCAGAGGCAAAGGCCGTGTGGTTCGACGAATCGATCCCGCACACCGCCGACAAGCTGTCGAACATCCGCAAGACGATCGCCCGCCGCCTGACGGAGGCGAAGCAGACGATTCCGCACATCTACCTCACCGTCGATATCCGCCTCGACAAGCTGCTCAAGCTGCGGGGCGAGCTGAACAAGGGGCTGGAATCGCGCGGCGTAAAGCTGTCGGTCAACGATCTGTTGATCAAGGCGCTGGGCGTCGCGCTGGAACAGACGCCGAAGTGCAACGTCACCTTCGCCGGGGATCAGCTGATCAGCTATCACCGCGCCGACGTGTCGGTCGCCGTGTCGACCCCGACCGGCCTCATCACCCCGATCGTCCGCGACGCAGCCAACAAGTCGATGGCCAAGATCTCGACCGAGATGAAGGAACTGGCCGCCCTTGCCAAGGACGGCAAGCTGAAGCCGGAACAGTATCAGGGCGGCACCGCGTCCCTGTCCAACATGGGGATGTTCGGCATCAAGCAGTTCGAGGCGGTGATCAATCCGCCCCAGGGCATGATCATGGCGATCGGTGCCGGCGAAAAGCGGCCCTATATCGTCGACGATGCGCTTGGCGTCGCCACCGTGATGAGCGCCACGGGCAGTTTCGACCATCGCGCCATCGACGGCGCTGACGGGGCAGAGCTGATGAAGCTGTTCAAGGAACTGGTCGAAAATCCGCTGGGCTTCATTGCCTGAACCGGCAGCCATGCGGGTCTGGACTGAACTGGCTTTTGTCGCCCTTGGCCTGATGGCGGCGCTGGGCATCGGCTGGCTGTCGGCCTGGTCCTATCCGCAGGGCGCTGGCGATATCTGGCTGGTGACGGGTGCTGCCATGCTGATCTCTGCCGCAATGGGCGTCCGCCCGGTGATGCGCGCACTGGCCCGGGACCGGGCAGGGCGGGGCAGCCATGGCTGATCGCGATCTCACCCGTCCGCCGCCGGGCGAACCAGCGCTGCGCGTCACCACGATGCCCGCCGACGCCAATCCCTATGGCGACATTTTCGGCGGCTGGCTGATGAGCGTAATGGACATGGCCGCCGGCCTTGTCGCCGCACGCCGGGCAAAGGGCCGCGCCGTCACCATCGCGGTCGACGCCATGCAGTTTCACCGCCCCGTCGGGGTGGGGGACGAAGTGTCGGTCTATGCCGACCTGATCAAGGTCGGCCGCACCAGCCTGACCATCCAGGTCGAAAGCTGGTGCCGCGACCGCCACGGCGAACAATTGTGCAAGGTGACGGAAGCCCGCTTCGTCTTCGTCGCCATCGACGAACACCGAAAGCCCCGGGTGATCGGCGAATGATCGAGCAGCCCATAAACCCCTCCCCCCTGGCGGGGGAGGGAGGGGCCCGCGCCGAAGGCGTGGGAGGGAGAGGGGGCCTTCTGGTCCGCGCTCGCCGGCTCCGCCGCGATACCACGGACGCCGAACGCAAGCTCTGGTCGATCCTCCGCGCCAAAAAACTCGCCGGGTGGAAATGGCGCCGACAGCAGCCGATCGAGCGTTACATCGCGGATTTCGTCTGCTTCGAAACCCGCGTGATCGTCGAAGCCGATGGTGGCCAGCATACGGGCGATCCGGGCGATGAAATGCGCGATGCCTGGCTCACCGGGCAGGGGTTTCGCGTTATACGGTTTTGGAACAACGACATTCTGACCAATTCTGAGGGGGTCGCCGATCGCATCCTCGCGGCGCAGGCTGATGCGGCTGCATCGACTGACGCGCTCGCGGCACCGCCCCCTCTCCCCAACCCCTCTCCCGTAAGGGGAGAGGGGCTTTCGATGGAGCACAATCGTGGCTGATACCTATGACCTGATCGTCCTCGGCTCCGGCCCCGGCGGCTATGTCGCGGCGATCCGCGCCAGCCAGCTTGGCCTGAAGACCGCGATCGTCGAGCGCGAAAATCTGGGCGGCATCTGCCTGAACTGGGGCTGCATTCCGACCAAGGCGCTGCTGCGCTCGGCCGAAATCTATCATTACATGCAGCACGCCAAGAATTACGGCCTGGTTGCGGAAAAGATCAGCGCCGATCTGGATGCGGTGGTCAAGCGGTCGCGCGGCGTTGCCAAGCAGCTCAATCAGGGCGTCACGCACCTGATGAAGAAGAACAAGATCACCGTCCATATGGGCGAGGGCAAGCTGACCGGAAAGGGCAAGCTGACCGTCACTGACAAGGACGGCAAGGCGACCGAGCTGACCGCGAAAAACATCATTGTGGCCACCGGGGCGCGTGCGCGGGAGCTGCCCTTTGCCAAGTCGGACGGCAAGCGCGTCTGGACCTATCGCCACGCGATGGTGCCGACCGAAATGCCATCGAAGCTGTTGGTCATCGGATCGGGCGCGATCGGCATCGAATTTGCCAGCTTCTACAACGACATGGGCGCCAAGGTGACCGTGGTCGAAATGATGGACCGCATCGTTCCCGTTGAGGACGCCGATGTGTCCGCCTTCCTCGAAAAGTCGCTGGTGAAGCAGGGCATGACGATCATGACCGGCGCTGGCGTGGGCGGGCTTGAGGTTGGCGCCAATGGCGTGAAGGCCAAGCTGAAGGACAAGGCGGGCAAGGAGACGACCGAGGAGTTCAGCCACGTGATCGTTGCGGTCGGCATCGTCCCCAACACCGAGAATATCGGCCTGAAGGAACTGGGCGTCGACATGGACGATCGCGGCTTCCTGAAAACCGGGCCGGATTGCGCCACCAACGTCCCCGGCATCTGGGCGATCGGCGACATCACCGCGCCGCCATGGCTGGCGCACAAGGCGAGCCATGAGGGCGTCATCGCGGTCGAAGCGATCACCGGCGGCCATCCGCACGCCATGGACCCGCGCAACATTCCGGGCTGCACCTATTGCCACCCGCAGGTCGCATCCGTCGGCCTGACCGAGGCGAAGGCCAGGGAAGCGGGGTATGAGGTCAAGGTCGGCAACTTCCCCTTCATCGGCAATGGCAAGGCGATTGCGCTGGGCGAGGCGGAAGGGTTCATCAAGACGGTGTTCGACGCAAAGACCGGTGAACTGCTGGGCGCGCACATGGTCGGCGCCGAAGTGACCGAGCTGATTCAGGGCTATACCGTCGGCAAGACGCTGGAAACGACCGAGGTCGAGCTGATGAACACCGTCTTCCCGCACCCGACCCTGTCCGAAATGATGCACGAAAGCGTCCTGTCGGCCTATGGCCGCACGCTGCATATGTGATCGCTGACCAGGCGCAGGGTCATTCCGGCGCGGCAAACCAACACATCGCCGCGCCGGAGATTTTCCATCTAGTCTTTTGGTAGGATTAAGGCATTCTGTCCGCAACAATCGTGCGGGAGAACTGCCATGACCTCGCTTGCGCTGCATCGCTCCGACGCTGTTTCGATGATTTTGTTGCCCGACCGGCGCGGCCTGCCGCCTGCGCTGGCCGAACTGATCGGGGTGCGCTTCCCCGATGCCCGCACTCTGCCGTTCCGCGGGCGCAGCGTGCCGGAACGTAATCGTTGGGCTGCTCAGCTGGATGAGGCGGTCAATCACGCCGCCCGCCCGGTGATGCTGGTCGCCAGCGGCGTCGGCTGCTTTGCCGCGGCCTGGTGGGGCCGGCTGACCCCGCGTTATTATGTCGAGCGCGTGGCCGGGGCATTGATGGTCGATCCGGTCGAGGGCGGGCCGGTGGCCAGCCTTGCCTCGCCGCGCATCCCGCTGCCCTTCGCCTCGATGCTGGTTGAGGGCGACGCGCTGACCCATGCCGATTCGCTGCGGATGCTGGCCGATGGCTGGGGCGCGGAAACCGGCATCGGCCCATCGGCCGGAACCGCGACCGGCGCGTTCAGCCGGCTGGTCGAACGCTGGACCCGCCGCGTCGTCGACCGCGAAGTCGGGCTGCACGGGCTGCGCACCGAACTCTGATCGTCGCCCGCATCGCCGATTGACATTGCCCCGCCACCGGCCACAGGCTCGTGGCCGGTTGTTCGCTTTGGGGAATGGGGCATGAAATCCTTTGTGTTGGGCGCACTGGCTGCGGCTGCGCTGGCATCGGGCACGGCGTCTGCCGAAACGGTCGTCGTCACCGCCGATCGCATGGTCGACGTGCTGACCGGCAAGATCGTGGACAATCCCGCCGTGTTCGTCACCGACGGGCGCATCACCAACATCGCCGATGCCCGCACCGTGCGCTGGGGCAGCGACGTCCGGCACATCGACCTTTCCGGCAAGACGATCCTGCCCGGTCTGATCGACATGCACGTCCATCTGGACAGCAACCCGAAATATGGCGGCTACACGAACCTGCAGTTCACCGACAATTTCTGGGCGGTGCAGGGGACGGCCAATGCCCGCGACATGCTGATGGCGGGCTTCACCACCGTGCGGAACGTGGGGTCGGAAAATTACGACGACGTCGCCTATAAACAGGCGATCGAGGAGGGGCTGATCGCCGGGCCGCGGATCGTTCCGGCCGCACATGCCCTTGGCGCAACGGGCGGGCATTGCGACAGCACCTATCTGCCCCCTTCGTTCAAGGCAAAGGGCGTGGCGGTGGGCGACAGCCCGGACGAACTGCGCCGCATCGTGCGCGAACAGCGCAAATATGGGGCCGAAGTCATCAAGGTGTGCGCGACCGGCGGCGTGTTTTCCCGCAATACCGAACCGGGGCAGCAGCAATTGTCCGAGGGCGAATTGCGCGCCATCGCGGACGAGGCGCACCAATGGGGCCTGCGCGTTGCCGCCCATGCGCATGGCGCGGCGGGGATCAAGGCGGCGATCCGCGCAGGGATCGACACCATCGAACACGCCAGCCTTGTCGATGACGAGGGGATCAGGCTGGCCGCCGATCGCAAGCAGCCGGTCTGGTTCTCGATGGATATCTTCAACACCGACTATACCCAGGCCGAGGGTGCGAAGAACGGCGTGCTGGAGGATAACCTGCGCAAGGACCGCGAGATTGCGCAGATTCAGCGGGATAACTTCCGCAAGGCGCACAAGGCCGGGGTGCGGATGGTGTTCGGATCGGACGCGGGCGTCATGCCGCACGGCACCGCTGGCGGCCAGTTCCGCGTGATGGTCCAGTACGGGATGACGCCGATGGAGGCGATTCAGGCCGCAACGCGCAACGCCGCAGAGGCGCTGGGCCGGGAAAAGGATGTCGGCGCGATCGCCGTCGGCCGCTATGCCGATATCGTCGCCGTCCCCGGCGATCCGACAAAGGATGTCGGCCTGCTCGCCGGGCCGGTCACGGTCGTGAAGGGCGGGGTGCTGGTCAAGGAATAGGGCAGGGGTCGGCTCCGCCAATTTCCCCATCGGCCGCCATCACCCGGCTCGCTCATGCTGAGCCTGTCAGGGCAGGGTCTTCGGCATCAGCGCCGGGCATTGTCCTTCGACAGGTTCAGGACGAGCGGGCGCAGGCATAGCGGCATTCCGCCCCTCGCTCATGCCGGCCTTGGCGAAGCACGGCCCCTGCGCCAGCGTCGGCCGGCGTCGTTCGCCAGGCTCAGGACGAGCGGACGGAGGAATATTGCCATGTCTTCCCCCGCTCATGCTGGGCCTGTCGAAGCATCGTCGCGGAAACCGCCGCGCCTTACTCCGCCGTATCGCTGACGATGGTGACGGGGGCGATCGGGGCCAGCGGCTCGACCAGCCCGGCCTTGGCGACCTGTTCCGCGATCACCGTCATATGCTTCAGCCGCCCGTCGATATGGCCGCCCGTCTCGATGGTGATCTGGTCATATTCGACATCGCCGTTGATCCGCGCCGTCCGGTCGATGGTCAGGTTCTTGACCCGCACGGTGCCGTCCACCGTGCCCGCCAGCCGCGCGGTGTCGGCGGTGATCAGCCCGCCGATGCGGCTTTCCGGCCCCTGGATCAGGCTGGTGCAGGTGATGTCGCCATCCACCCGGCCGTCGATATGCAGGTCGTTGGACGCGCTGACATTGCCGACAATGACGATATCGACGCCGATTACCGAAAACATGCCCTTGCGACCCGCCTGCTGATTGGCGGGCGCCCCCGGCGCGGCGGACGGGGCAGGGGGATGGGCGGGCGAGCGGTCGTCCCGGTTGCGGTTGCTGTTGAACATGGACTGGCTCCCCCCGTGCTTTCTTCGGCGACTCGGCATGGATATAGCTTCCGCCGCAGCCGATGTCGTCAGCCGGCATCATCGATGCGACGCAACGATTCGCGCCGCGCGGCCCATTGACCGGCGGCGGTCGCGTGCGTATAGGCGCGCCGTTCCATGAAGCGGGGCAATGCGTCTGGCCCATGGGATTTTTTTGAGCTGAACATTGTTGGAGACGCCAGGGCCCGGAGGCCGGCAAGGCCGCCTAGGGTCCTTTCGTATTTTCCGGAAATCATGGCTCCGACAAAGTAACCATTGGAAGGTGAAGGGCTTCATGCCGACGATCAACCAGCTGGTCCGCAAGGGCCGCGAACCGCAGAAGGCCAAGTCAAAGGTCCCTGCGATGGACCAGAACCCGCAGAAGCGCGGTGTCTGCACTCGCGTCTATACCACGACCCCGAAAAAGCCGAACTCGGCTCTGCGCAAGGTGGCCAAGGTTCGCCTGACCAACCAGCGCGAAGTCATCAGCTACATTCCGGGCGAAGGCCACAACCTGCAGGAGCACTCGGTGGTGCTCATCCGCGGCGGCCGTGTGCGCGACCTTCCGGGCGTGCGCTACCACGTGCTGCGCGGCGTGCTCGACACGCAGGGCGTGAAGGACCGCAAGCAGTCCCGTTCGAAGTACGGCGCCAAGCGTCCGAAGTAATTCAGCCAGAGTAGGCCCCGGACGGGTTCCGGATCGGCCGAAGTTCTAGAAGGAAATCTAAGATGGCTCGTCGTCGTCGTCCCGAAAAGCGGGAAATTCTGCCGGATCCCAAGTTCGGGGATGTGGTGCTGTCCAAGTTCATGAACAGCGTGATGCTGGACGGCAAGAAGTCCGTCGCTGAAAGCATCGTCTATGGTGCGCTGGAAACCGTCGAGACGCGTGCAAAGCGCGATCCGCTGGGCGTGTTCCACGATGCGCTGAACAACATCAAGCCGGGCATCGAAGTCCGCAGCCGCCGCGTCGGCGGTGCGACCTATCAGGTGCCGGTGGAAGTGCGTCCGGAGCGTGCCCAGGCGCTGGCGATCCGCTGGCTGATCACCTCGGCCCGCAACCGCAGTGAGAACACCATGGCCGCCCGCCTGTCGGGTGAGCTGATGGACGCCGCCAACAATCGCGGCAACGCGGTGAAGAAGCGGGAAGACACGCACCGGATGGCGGAAGCCAACCGCGCGTTCAGCCACTACCGCTGGTAACAGCGGGGCAGCGAAGCCTTTCGCTGGTAACAAACTGTCCTATATATTGGGGAGCCGGGCGGTCCGGCTCCCCACATCCTTAAGGAACCACGACCATGGCCCGCAGCCATCCGCTCGAGCGCTATCGCAACATCGGCATCATGGCGCACATCGATGCCGGCAAGACGACGACGACCGAGCGTATCCTTTATTACACCGGCAAGTCGTACAAGATCGGCGAAGTGCACGAAGGCACGGCCACCATGGACTGGATGGAGCAGGAGCAGGAGCGCGGGATCACGATCACGTCTGCTGCCACCACCTGTTTCTGGAAGGCGCAGGACGGTCAGGGCGAAGAGCACCGGATCAACATCATCGACACCCCCGGCCACGTCGACTTCACCATTGAAGTCGAGCGTTCGCTGCGCGTGCTCGACGGCGCGGTCGCCTGTTTCGACGGCGTTGCCGGCGTTGAGCCGCAGTCGGAAACCGTGTGGCGTCAGGCGGACAAGTACGGCGTGCCGCGCATGTGCTTCGTCAACAAGCTCGACCGGACCGGTGCCGACTTCTATTACTGCGTGAACTCGATCATCGAGCGACTGGGTGCGCGTCCGGCGGTCCTGTATCTGCCGATCGGCATCGAAGGCGGCTTCAAGGGCCTGGTCGATCTGGTTGAGAACCGCGCGATCATCTGGCTCGAAGAATCGCTGGGTGCGAAGTTCGAATATCAGGCGATCCCCGACGACATGGCCGAAAAGGCTGCGAAGTATCGCAGCGAGCTGATCGAAATGGCCGTCGAGCAGGACGACGAGCTGATGGAGGCCTATCTCGAAGGCAACGAGCCTTCGGTGGCCGACCTCAAGAAGCTGATCCGCAAGGGCACGCTCGAAATGGCGTTCGTGCCGATCGTCTGCGGCTCGGCATTCAAGAACAAGGGCGTTCAGCCCCTGCTCGACGCGGTCGTCGACTATCTGCCCAGCCCGCTGGACATTCCGCCGGTCGAAGGCGTCAAGATGGACGGCGAGACCAAGGATAGCCGCAAGGCCGATGACAGCGAGCCGTTCTCGGCGCTGGCGTTCAAGATCATGAACGACCCGTTCGTCGGTTCGCTGACCTTTGCCCGCATCTACTCCGGCAAGCTGGAGAAGGGCACCGTTCAGAACACGGTGAAGGACAAGAAGGAAAAGATCGGCCGCATGCTGCTGATGCATGCGAACAATCGTGAGGACATCGACGTCGCCTATGCCGGTGACATCGTCGCCATCGCGGGCCTGAAGGAAACGACGACGGGCGACACGCTGTGCGCGCCGACCGCGCCGATCATTCTGGAGCGGATGGAGTTCCCCGATCCCGTGATCGAACTGTCGGTGGAACCGAAGACCAAGGCCGACCAGGAAAAGATGGGCATCGCGCTCAACCGCCTGGCTGCCGAGGATCCCTCGTTCCGCGTGTCGACCGACCATGAGTCGGGTCAGACGATCATCAAGGGCATGGGTGAACTCCACCTGGAAATCCTGGTCGATCGCATGCGCCGCGAATTCAAGGTCGAGGCGAATGTCGGTGCGCCGCAGGTGGCCTATCGCGAATATCTGGCGAAGCCGGTCGAGCTGACCTACACCCATAAGAAGCAGTCGGGTGGTTCGGGCCAGTTCGGCGAAGTGAAGGTCAAGCTCGTCCCCGGCGAGCGCGGCTCGGGCTTCGTGTTCCATGACGAGATCAAGGGCGGCAACATCCCGCGCGAATATATCCCGTCTGTGGAAAAGGGCTTCCGCGAAACGGCCGAGACGGGCTCGCTGATCGGCTTCCCGATCATCGATTTCGCCGTCCACCTGATCGACGGCAAGTATCACGACGTCGACTCCTCGGCGCTGGCGTTCGAAATCTGCGCCCGCGGCGCGATGCGTGAAGCGGCTCAGAAGTCGGGCATCAAGCTCCTCGAACCGATCATGAAGGTCGAGGTGGTGACGCCGGAGGATTATCTGGGTGACGTCATCGGTGACATGAACTCGCGTCGTGGCCAGATCCAGGGCACCGACAGCCGGGGCAATGCCCAGGTGGTCGAGGCGATGGTGCCGCTGGCCAACATGTTCGGCTATGTGAACCAGCTGCGTTCGTTCACCCAGGGCCGGGCGCAATATTCGATGCAGTTCAGCCATTACGACGAAGTGCCGCAGAATGTGGCGGATGAAGTGAAGGCGAAGCTCGCCTAACCGTCAGGTTGGTGCTGGCATAAACGTTAATCAGCCGCTATGGGGCCGCGTTCCGGCGATTCCCCTTGGCGGCGCGGGATATGATCAGAAGGTAGGAAACAATGGCAAAGGCAAAGTTTGAGCGGAACAAACCGCACCTCAACATCGGCACCATCGGTCACGTCGACCATGGCAAGACGTCGCTGACGGCCGCGATCACCAAGGTTCTGGCTGAAAACGTCGCCGGCAACGCTGCCGTCGATTTCGCCAACATCGACAAGGCGCCGGAAGAGCGTGAGCGCGGCATCACCATCTCGACCGCGCACGTCGAGTATGAAACCAACACGCGTCACTATGCGCACGTCGACTGCCCCGGCCACGCCGACTATGTGAAGAACATGATCACTGGCGCGGCGCAGATGGACGGCGCCATCCTGGTGGTTGCCGCCACCGACGGCCCGATGCCGCAGACCAAGGAGCACATCCTGCTCGCCCGTCAGGTCGGCGTGCCCACCATGGTCGTGTTCCTGAACAAGGTTGACCTGGTCGACGACGAGGAAATCCTCGAGCTGGTCGAAATGGAAATCCGTGAAGAACTCTCCAAGCGCGAGTTCGACGGCGACAACATTCCGATCATCCGCGGTTCGGCCACTGCCGCCCTGTCGGGTTCCGACGACAAGCTGGGCAAGGACGCGATCCTGGCCCTGATGGCTGCCGTCGACGAATCGATCCCGCAGCCGGAGCGTCCGCTGGACAAGCCGTTCATGATGCCGATCGAAGACGTGTTCTCGATCTCGGGTCGCGGCACCGTGGTGACCGGCCGTGTCGAAACCGGCATCGTGAAGGTTGGCGACGAAGTCGAAATCATCGGCATCCAGGAAGCGGTCCGTAAGACCGTCGTGACCGGCGTCGAAATGTTCCGCAAGCTGCTCGATCAGGGCCAGGCCGGCGACAACATCGGTGCGCTGATCCGCGGCGTCGGCCGTGAAGAAGTCGAGCGTGGTCAGGTTCTGGCCAAGCCGGGTTCGATCAAGCCGCACACCGAATTCCAGTCGGAAGTGTACGTGCTGTCGAAGGACGAAGGTGGCCGTCACACGCCGTTCTTCGCCAACTATCGTCCGCAGTTCTACTTCCGCACCACGGACGTCACCGGCACGGTGGTTCTGCCCGAGGGTACGGAAATGGTCATGCCCGGCGACAACGTCGCGCTTGGCGTCAAGCTGATCGCCCCGATCGCCATGGACATCGGCCAGCGCTTCACGATCCGTGAAGGCGGCCGCACCGTCGGCGCCGGCGTGGTTGCGTCGATCGACAAGTGATCTGACGCCCTTTCGGGGGCTTCGGAACGGAATTGGCCCGGCTTCCCTTGGGGGAGGCCGGGCTTTTTCTATGCCGCAGCGGGGGACGGGCGGGCACCGGATTGGCGCCCGTCAGCGGCCAGGCACAACCGTCAGCGGCGGCTCATCCGCCCGGATCGACCGGTACATAGTGCGGGACAGGGCATCTTTCGATAAAGGCCGCAGAATCCTGGCCGCACCCCCTTGCCAATCCCGGCTCGCCCCTGTAATGGCCCGCCTCCAGTTTAACGCAACAGCATGAACCCCGATCACGGGGTCCGCTCTTTCGCATCGGTAGGGACATGGAAGCTCAGAATATCCGTATTCGCCTGAAGGCGTTCGACCATCGCGTGCTCGATCAGGCAGCTGGCGACATCGCCGATACTGCCCGTCGCACCGGCGCTCTGATCCGTGGTCCCATCCCGCTGCCCACGCACATCGACAAGTTCACCGTCAACCGCGGCCCTCACATCGACAAGAAGTCGCGCGAGCAGTTCGAGACGCGCACCTACAAGCGCCTGCTGGACATCGTTCAGCCGACGCCGCAGACGGTCGACGCGCTGATGAAGCTCGATCTGGCCGCTGGCGTTGACGTGGAGATCAAGCTGGCGTAATGCGCCGCTTCCATTAAGAGATTCGCGCTCCCGCTGGTCGGTGAGCGGTTCATCCTCGGATCGGTCCAGTACCGCGGCAAGGATGGCACGGAGGGTCCGCCCTCTCACGAATTAGGGATACCGCCGGGACGGCCTCGCAAGAGAATGGCCCGGGACTGCGTCCCCCGTCTTGTCCCGCATTCGTGCGGGGCAGCCCAGCCCGGACGGGGGCTCGCATCGCATTTTGGGTTGGACGTCACGCCCGTGATGGCATCTCGCCATTGCGGGCCTCTGTATAGGAGCATGGGTCATGCGCACTGGCGTGATCGCGAAGAAATTGGGGATGACCCGCCTGTTCCAGGATGACGGCCGTCACGTGCCCGTTACTGTCCTGGCGCTGGAGGGGGTTCAGGTGGTTGCACAGCGCACCGCCGATCGGGATGGCTACACCGCCATCCAGCTGGGCGCGGGCAGCGCCAAGGCCAAGAATGTCGCCAAGCCGCAGCGCGGCCATTTCGGCAAGGCCGAAGTGGAGCCGAAGGCGGTGCTGTGCGAATTCCGCGTGGACGAGGACGGTCTGGTCGATGTGGGCGCGGAAATCTCCGCCGACCACTTCGTCGCCGGTCAGTATGTCGACGTGTCGGGCCGCACCCAGGGTAAGGGTTTCGCCGGCGCCATGAAGCGTTGGGGCTTCGGCGGTCTGCGCGCCACGCACGGCGTGTCGGTCAGCCACCGTTCGCACGGTTCGACCGGTAACCGTCAGGATCCGGGCCGCGTCTTCAAGAACAAGAAGATGGCCGGTCACATGGGCGACCGCAATCGCACGCAGCAGAACCTGGAAATCGTTTCGACCGATGTCGAGCGTGGCCTGATCTTCGTGAAGGGCTCCGTGCCCGGTCACAAGGGTGCGTGGCTGGTCGTCAAGGATGCGGTGAAGCTGCCGCGCCATGCCGATGCGCCGTTCCCTGCCGCGATCAAGAGCGCCAGCAACAACAATGATGCCCCCGCTGACACGCCCGCCACGGACGTTGCTGCGGTCGAGGCGACCGAAGGCCAGGAGGGCTAAACCATGAAGGTCAAGGTTCAGACCCTCGACGCTGCTGCGGCAGGCGATATCGAGCTGAAGGACGAAGTGTTCGGCGTCGAACCGCGTGCCGATATCCTGCACCGCGTCGTCACCTGGCAGCTGGAAAAGCGTCGCGGCACCGCTCGCGGCACGCGGGAGCGCAGCGATGTGGCCCGTTCCGGCAAGAAGCTGGGCCGGCAAAAGGGCGGCGGCGTCGCCCGCCACGGCGATCGCCGGGCTCCGGTGTTCGTCGGCGGTGGTAAGGCGCACGGTGCCCGTGTTCGCGACTTCGATCCGTCGCTGAACAAGAAGATCCGCGCGCTGGGCCTCAAGATGGCGCTGTCGAGCCATGCCAAGGCGGGTTCGCTGGTCATCGTCGAAACGCTGGGCGGTGCGGAAAAGACCAAGGAGCTGAAGGGCAAGTTTGCCAAGCTCGGCTTTGGCAAGACCGCGCTGGTCATCGATGGCGAGCAGGTCGAATACGGCTTCGCTCTGGCCAGCCGCAACCTGCCGGGCGTCAACGTCCTGCCCGCCGTCGGCGCGAATGTGTACGACATCCTGAAGCATGACACGCTGGTGCTGACCCGCGCGGCTGTCGAAAAGCTGGAGGCCCGCTTCCATGGCTAAGAAGCCGACCAAGGCGGCGGTCGACACCCGCCATTACGATGTGATCGTGGCTCCCCACATCACGGAAAAGTCGACGCTCGTGTCCGAGCATAACGCAGTGGTCTTCAAGGTGGCGGGCGATGCGTCCAAGCCGGAGATCAAGGCTGCGGTCGAGGCGCTGTTCAACGTGACCGTCACGGGCGTGAACACGCTGGTGCAGAAGGGCAAGACCAAGCGGTGGAAGGGTGCTCCCTATCGCCGTTCGGACGTGAAGAAGGCGATCGTGACGCTGAAGGACGGCGATTCCATCGACGTCACGACGGGGATCTGAGGCACATGGCACTCAAGCATTACAATCCGACCTCGCCGGCCCGCCGCGGGCTGATCCTGGTCGACCGTTCGGGCCTGCACAAGGGCGCGCCGATCAAGGCGCTGACCGAGGGCAAGCGCAAGACCGGCGGTCGCAACAACAAGGGCCATGTGACGTCGCGCGGGATCGCCGGCGGTCACAAGCAGCGCTATCGCATCATCGATTTCAAGCGCCGCCTGTGGGACGTCGAAGGGACCGTGGAACGGATCGAATATGATCCCAACCGCACCGCCTTCATCGCGCTGGTCAATTATGGCGCGGACGAAGCTGGCAAGGATCGTCTGGCCTATATCATCGCGCCGCAGCGTCTTGGCGTTGGCGACAAGGTGGTTGCCGGCAAGAAGACCGACGTGAAGCCGGGCAATGCCATGGAGCTGGGCCAGATGCCGGTCGGCACCATCGTCCACAATGTGGAGATGAAGCCGGGCAAGGGCGGTCAGATCGCCCGTTCGGCCGGCACCTATGTGCAGGTCGTCGGCCGTGACAAGGGCATGGTGATTGTCCGCCTGAATTCGGGCGAACAGCGCTATATCCACGCGAACTGCATGGCGACGGTCGGTGCGGTGTCCAATCCGGACAACGCCAACACCAACCTTGCCAAGGCTGGCCGCAACCGCTGGCTGGGCAAGCGCCCGCTGACCCGCGGCGTTGCCAAGAACCCGGTCGATCACCCCCATGGCGGTGGTGAAGGCCGCACCTCGGGCGGCCGTCATCCGGTCACCCCGTGGGGCAAGCCGACCAAGGGTGCGCGCACCCGCCACAACAAGGCGACGGACAAGATGATCATCCGTTCGCGCCACGCGAAGAAGAAGGGCTAATCGACATGGCTCGTTCGGTTTGGAAGGGTCCGTTCGTCGACCTTCATCTGCTGAAAAAGGCGGAAACCGCCCAGGAACAGGGTAATCGCGCCGGTCCGATCAAGACCTGGTCGCGTCGCTCGACGATCCTGCCGCAGTTCGTCGGTCTGACGTTCAACGTTTATAACGGCCGCAAGTTCGTGCCTGTCTCGGTCAACGAGGACATGGTCGGCATGAAGCTGGGTGAATTCGCGCCGACCCGGTATTTCCCGGGTCACGCCGCCGACAAGAAGGGTAAGCGCTGATGAGCAAGCAAGCAGCCCCCCGCCGGGTCGCCGCCAATGAGGCGCTGGCCGTCGGCACCACCATCCGCGGTTCGGCGCAGAAGCTGAACCTGGTTGCTGGCCTGATCCGTGGCCGCAAGGTTGGCGATGCGATGAACATCCTTGCGTTCAGCAAGAAGGCGATGGCCGTCGATGCGCGCAAGGTGCTGGCTTCGGCGATCGCCAATGCGGAAAACAACCACAATCTCGACGTCGACGCGCTCGTCGTCGCCGAGGCGTCGGTTGGCAAGTCGATCACCATGAAGCGGTTCGCCACGCGCGGCCGCGGCAAGTCCACCCGCATCCTGAAGCCGTTTTCGCGGCTTCGCATTGTCGTGCGCGAGCAGGAAGAAGCATAATGGGTCAGAAATCGAACCCCATCGGTCTGCGCCTGCAGATCAACCGCACCTGGGACAGCCGCTGGTTCGCGGAAGGCCATGACTATGGCCGGCTGCTGCTGGAGGATCTGAAGATCCGCAAGTACATCATGGAAACGCTGCCCCAGGCCGCGATTTCCAAGGTGGTGATCGAGCGTCCGGCCAAGCTGTGCCGCGTGTCCATCTATGCTGCGCGCCCCGGCGTGATCATCGGCAAGAAGGGCGCGGACATCGAAAAGCTGCGCAAGAAGCTGGGCAGCTTCACGTCCAGCGACGTCAGCCTGAACATCGTCGAAATCCGCAAGCCGGAAATCGACGCCAAGCTGGTGGCGCAGGGTATCGCCGATCAGCTGGAGCGCCGCATCGCGTTCCGCCGCGCCATGAAGCGCGCCGTTCAGTCGGCGATGCGTCTGGGCGCAGAGGGCATCCGCATCAACTGCGGCGGCCGTCTGGGCGGCGCTGAAATCGCCCGCACCGAATGGTATCGCGAGGGCCGGGTGCCGCTGCACACGCTGCGCGCGAACGTCGATTATGCCGAAGCGCAGGCGCACACCGCTTATGGTGTCTGCGGCGTGAAGGTGTGGATCTTCAAGGGCGAGATCCTGGGCCATGATCCTATGGCGCAGGACCGTCTGATGCTGGAATCGCAGACCTCGGGCGTCCGCCCGGCGCGCGAAGACCGGCGCTAAGGGGCTTAGAGGACAATGCTGCAACCAAAGCGCACCAAGTTCCGCAAGGCGTTCAAGGGCCGCATCCATGGCGATGCCAAGGGTGGCACCACGCTGAACTTCGGTTCCTATGGCCTGAAGGCGATGGAGCCGGAGCGGATCACCGCCCGCCAGATCGAAGCGGCGCGCCGCGCGATCACGCGTCACATCAAGCGTCAGGGCCGTCTCTGGATCCGCATCTTCCCTGATGTGCCGGTGTCGTCCAAGCCCGCCGAAGTCCGCATGGGCTCGGGCAAGGGTTCGCCGGAATATTGGGTCGCCCGCGTCAAGCCGGGCCGTATCCTGTTCGAGCTGGACGGCGTTGCTGGCCCGCTGGCGGCAGAAGCGTTCGAGCGTGCGGCGATGAAGCTGCCGATCAAGGTCAAGGTCGTGGCGCGTCTCGGCGACACGTCGCACCTGGAGGGTTGAGGACAATGACCAAGCCTGCAGATATCCGCACGCAGAGCGACGACCAGCTGGTCGAGACGCTGGGCCAGCTGAAGCGGGAGGCCTTCAACCTTCGCTTCCAGGCAGCCACTGCGCAGCTTGAAAAGGCGAGCCGCGTGCGCGAAGTGCGCCGCGACATTGCCCGCATCAAGACCATTCAGAACGAGCGTTCGCGCTCGGCTGCGAAGTAAGAGGAAGAACCATGCCGAAGCGCGTGCTGACCGGGAACGTGGTTTCCGACAAGGGCGACAAGACCGTGGTCGTGCTGGTGGAGCGCAAGGTGAAGCACCCGCTCTACGGCAAGATCATCCGTCGTTCGAAGAAGTATCATGCCCATGACGAGGGCAATGAGTATCGCGAGGGCGAGACCGTGCGCATCGAAGAGACTGCGCCGATCTCGAAGCTCAAGACGTGGAAGGTCGTTGGGCGCGTCGGTGCCGATACGCCCGCCGCTTGATATCGAAGGCGGGGCAGGGTCGGAATCCTGCCCTATAGTGAGAAGGAACCGGATCAATGATCCAGATGCAGTCGAATCTCGACGTCGCTGACAACAGCGGCGCGAAGCGGGTGCAGTGCATCAAGGTGCTGGGCGGATCGAAGCGTCGCTTCGCGTCCGTGGGCGACATCATCGTGGTCAGCATCAAGGAAGCACAGCCCCGTGGCAAGGTTAAGAAGGGCGACGTTCACCGCGCGGTGATCGTCCGCACGGCCAAAGACGTGCGCCGCGCCGATGGCTCGGTGATCCGTTTCGACGGCAACGCCGCCGTGCTGATCAACAAGAACGAGGAGCCGATCGGCACCCGTATCTTTGGCCCGGTCGTCCGCGAACTGCGCTCGCGCGGGTTCATGAAGATCATCTCGCTCGCGCCGGAGGTGCTGTAATGGCTGCCGCTCGCATCAAGAAGGGTGACCAGGTCATCGTCCTGTCCGGCAAGGACAAGGGCAAGACCGGTGAGGTCGTCAAGTCGTTGCCGAAGGACGGCAAGGTTGTCGTGTCGGGCGTCAATGTCGCCACGCGCCACCGCAAGCCGACCCAGGCAAACCCGCAGGGTGGCCTTGAGCGCACCGAAGCCCCGCTGCACGTCTCGAAGGTGGCGCATGTGACCGCCGACGGCAAGCCGACCCGCGTCCGCTTCGAGGAGCGCGATGGCAAGAAGGTCCGCGTGGCGGTCAAGACCGGAGACGTGATCAATGGCTGACAAGTACACTCCCCGCCTGCGCAAGCTGTATGACGACAAGATCGTCAAGGCGATGACCGAGAAGTTCGGCTACAAGAACGCGCTTGAAGTTCCGCGGATCGAAAAGATCGTGCTGAACATGGGCGTTGGCGAGGCGACCCAGGACAAGAAGCGCGTCGAACAGGCCGCTCAGGAAATGGAACTGATCGCCGGCCAGAAGCCCGTTGTGACCATGGCCAAGAAGTCGATCGCGCAGTTCAAGCTGCGTGAGGGCATGGCGATCGGTTGCAAGGTGACGCTGCGTCGCGAGCGGATGTACGAGTTTCTCGACCGCTTCGTCACGATCGCGCTGCCCCGCGTGCGCGACTTCCGTGGCCTGAACCCGAAGTCGTTTGACGGCCGTGGCAACTATGCCTGCGGCATCAAGGAACAGCTGGTGTTCCCCGAAATCAACTATGACCGGATCGACAAGGTCCGCGGCATGGACGTGATCGTGACCACCACCGCAAAGACCGATGAGGAAGCGCGCGAGCTGCTTCGTCTGTTCGGCTTCCCTTTCATCGGCATGACCGGTGAAGAGAAGCAGGCTGCATAAGAGTTAGGAAAGAGAGCTTAAGTCCATGGCGAAACTGAGTTCGATCAACAAGAACGAGCGTCGCAAGCAGCTGGTGAAGAAGTATGCCGGCAAGTATGCGAAGCTGAAGGCGACGGCCAATGATCAGTCGCTCGATGAAACCGAGCGTCTGATCGCGCGGCTCAAGATGGCCGAGATCCCCCGCAACGGGAACCCGACCCGCATCCGCAACCGCTGCGAACTGACGGGTCGTCCGCGCGGCTATTATCGCAAGTTCCGTCTCGCCCGCGTCATGCTGCGTGAATTGGCCAATAAGGGCATGATTCCCGGCGTCACCAAGTCGAGCTGGTAAGGATCACTGGTATGGCATTGACCGATCCCCTGGGTGATATGCTCACCCGTATCCGCAACGGCCAGCGCGCGCGCAAGGACAGTGTCCTGACGCCGGCGTCGAAGCTCCGCGTCCGTGTGCTCGACGTGCTGCAGCGTGAAGGATACATCCGTGGCTACAGCGAAGAGCAGATGGGCCCCGCGGCCGGCATCCGCATCGAGCTGAAGTATTTCGAAGGCCAGCCGGCGATCAAGCATGTCGCCCGCGTGTCCAAGCCCGGCCGCCGGATCTATTCCGGTGCGCAGGAGCTGCCGCGCGTGCGCAACGGCCTTGGCATCACCATCGTCTCGACGCCCAAGGGCGTTCTGTCCGACGCCGAAGCGCGCGAACAGAATGTTGGCGGCGAAGTGCTGGCGGAGGTATTCTGATGAGCCGCATTGGCAAGAAGCCGGTTTCCGTACCGGCCAACGTCACCGCCAGCATCGACGGGCGCATCCTGTCGGTCAAGGGTCCGAAGGGCACCCTGACGCTGCCGCTGCGCGACGAAATCAGCTACTCGGTCGAGGATGGCGGCATTGTCGTCCAGCCCGCGAACGGGACCAAGCAGGCCCGCGCCTTCTGGGGCATGCAGCGCACGATGGTTCAGAACCTCGTCACCGGCGTGACGGAAGGCTTTACCAAGAAGCTGCTGATCACCGGCGTCGGTTATCGCGCCGCGTCGCAGGGCAAGGTGCTGAAGCTGCAGCTTGGCTATTCGCACGATGTGAATTTCGACATCCCGGAAGGGATCGAAATCAAGACCCCGGATCAGACCACGGTCGAAATCTCGGGCATCGACAAGCAGAAGGTCGGCCAGGTGGCCGCGGAGATCCGTCGTTGGCGCAAGCCGGAGCCCTATAAGGGCAAGGGCATCAAGTATGACGGCGAGTTCATCTTCCGCAAGGAAGGGAAGAAGAAGTAATGACCAAGGGTCTCTCTCTGTTCGAAAAGCGGCGCCGCCGGAACCGCACTGCGCTGCGCGCACGTGCCGGTGGCCGTCCGCGTCTGTCGGTGCATCGTTCCGGCAAGCACATCTATGCCCAGGTGATTGACGACGCCGCCGGCCGCACGCTGGCCGCCGCTTCGTCGCTGGACAAGGATCTGCGCGGTCAGACCGGCGCAACCACCTCTGCTGCGGCAGAAGTCGGCAAGCGCCTGGCCGAAGCGGCGAAGGCTGCTGGCGTCACCCAGGTGGTGTTCGATCGTGGCGGCTTCCTGTTCCACGGTCGGGTAAAGGCGCTGGCGGAAGCTGCGCGCGAAGGCGGATTGGAGTTCTAACATGGCTGACGAGATCATTCAGGGCGCGCCCGCCGAGGGCGAGAACGCCGGTGGCGCTCGTCGCGGCCGTGGTGGCCGGGGCGGCGGCGGCGGTGACCGCGGCGGTCGTGGCCGCGAGGGCGGCCGGGGTCGTCGCGACGAACGCGGTGGCCGTGGTGCGGAGGACGGTGGCGAAGAGCTGATCGAAAAGCTCGTTCACATCAACCGCGTGTCCAAGACGGTGAAGGGCGGCAAGCGCTTCGGCTTTGCGGCGCTGGTCGTCGTGGGCGACGGCAAGGGCCGGGTCGGCTTCGGTCATGGCAAGGCGCGCGAAGTGCCGGAAGCCATTTCGAAGGCGACGGCTTCTGCAAAGAAGAAGATGGTCCGCGTTCCGCTGAAGGAAGGCCGGACGCTGCACCATGACGGTGCGGGTCACTTCGGCGCGGGCCGCGTGTATGTCCGTTCGGCGCCTGCCGGTACCGGCATCATCGCCGGCGGTCCGATGCGCGCCGTGTTCGAATCGCTGGGTGTCGCCGACGTCGTCACCAAGTCGATCGGCACGTCCAACCCCTACAACATGATCCGTGCGACCTTTGAGGCGCTGGTCGAACAGACCAGCCCCAAGTCGGTGGCGCAGCGTCGCGGCAAGAAGGTCGCTGACCTGCTCGGCCGTGGCGGCGCGGACAAGGCCGAGGCGGAAGCCGACGCCGCTGCGATCGCGGAGTAATCATCATGGCGAAGATCAAAGTTCAGCAGATCGGTTCGCCGATCCGCCGCACCAAGGATCAGCGCGCGACGCTGATCGGCCTGGGCCTCAACAAGATGCACCGGGTCAGCGAGCTTGAAGATACCCCCGAAGTCCGGGGCATGATCGCCAAGCTGCCGCACATGGTGAAGGTGCTGGAGGGCTAAGGCCCTTCGCACGGCCCGATCCCGGATTTCCGGGGTGACAAATACCGGACGGGGGGCTAATGGCCCCCCTTCCATTTTTCCAACGCGCGACAAAAGCGAAAGCGAGTGCAGATCATGAAGCTGAACGAACTCACCGACAACCAGGGCGCCCGTCACCGCAAGATGCGGGTCGGCCGCGGCATCGGTTCCGGCAAGGGCAAGACCGCCGGACGTGGCCAGAAGGGTCAGAAGAGCCGCGAGGGCGTTTCCATCAACGGCTTCGAGGGCGGTCAGATGCCGCTCCACATGCGGTTGCCGAAGCGTGGCTTCAACAACATCTTCGCCAAGGATTATGCCGAGGTGAACCTGGGCGCGATCCAGAAGGCGGTTGATGCCGGCAAGCTGGAAGCGGGCGCATCGCTCGACCACGCCGCGCTGAAGGCCGCGAACCTGGCCCGTGGCGGCAAGGACGGCGTCCGTCTGCTCGGCAAGGGCGAACTGACCGCGAAGCTCAGCTTCGTCGTCGCCGGTGCCTCCAAGTCGGCGATCGAGGCGGTCGAAAAAGCGGGCGGTTCGGTTCAGGTGATCGAAGTCGTCCCGGCCAACGAAAAGGCTGCTGCCAAGAAGGGCAAGACCCGCGAGGCGCGCCTGGCTGCCAAGGCCGAGAAGAAGAAGGGCTGATTTGCGGGCGGCGGGGGATCCTTCGGGGTTCCCCGCGCTCCATTCGGGGGACCGGGCCTGCCAGCGCCCGTCGCATCCCCGTTAGACATCCCCGCATCACCACCTATATGGACGGCGGGAGGGCGGCAGGACATCCGCCGCACGTGTTTCCGGGACGAACATTCATATGGCATCCGCAGCCGATCAACTGGCCACCAATCTGAGCCTGTCAAAATTTTCGAAGGCGACCGACCTTAAGAAGCGCCTCTGGTTCACCATCGGCGCGCTGATCGTCTTCCGGCTGCTCAGCTATGTGCCGCTGCCCGGCATCGACCCGGTCGGGCTGCAGGGACTGGCCGATCGCGCGTCGGGCGGCGTGCTTGAGTTCTTCAACAATTTTTCCGGCGGTGCGCTTGAACGGGCCAGCCTGATCGCGCTGGGCGTCATGCCCTATATCACCGCCTCGATCGTCGTTCAGCTGGCCAGCTCGCTGGCGCCGCAGCTCGCCGCGCTCAAGAAAGAGGGCGAAAGCGGGCGCAAGAAGCTCAATCAGTATACCCGCTACGGCACCGTCGGCCTGACGATCGTGCAGGGCTGGTTCATCGCCACCGGGCTTGAGGCGGGCGGCGCGGTTGTCGATCCCGGCATGCTGTTCCGTGTCGGCGCGGTCATCAGCCTGGTTGGCGGCACGATGTTCCTGATGTGGCTGGGCGAACAGATTACCAGCCGCGGCATCGGCAACGGCATTTCGTTGATCATCATGGCGGGCATCGTCGCCAACCTGCCGGTCACGCTGGCGCAGCTGTTCGAAGGGGGCCGGACCGGCTCCACGACGCCGCTGGTCATTCTGTCGACCGTGGCTGCCGTCGTCCTGCTCGTCCTGTTCATCTGCTTCATGGAACGGGCGCAGCGCCGCATCCTCATTCAGTACCCCAAGCGCCAGACCGCGCGGGGGATGCAGGCGGAACGCAGCCATCTGCCGCTCAAGATCAATACCGCCGGCGTCATTCCGCCGATCTTCGCCTCGTCGCTGCTGCTGATGCCGCTGACGATCAGCCAGTTTGCCGGCGCCTCGGCGACCAGCGATACTTGGTGGGGCAACGCCATCGTCACGCTGAACCAGTATCTGACGCATGGCAGCCCGGTGTACATGGCGCTTTACGGCCTGGGCATCATCTTCTTCTGCTTCTTCTACACCGCGATCGTGTTCAATCCGGAGGAGACGGCGGAAAACCTCAAGCGGTATGGCGGGTTCATTCCCGGCATCCGTCCGGGCAAGAATACCGAGAACTATTTCGATTACGTGCTGACGCGCATCACGGTGATCGGTGCGGCCTATCTGACCGTGCTCTGCCTGGTGCCGGAATATCTGATCGCCAGCCTTGGCATCCCCTTCTATCTGGGCGGGACTAGCCTTCTGATCGTGGTCAACGTAACCATGGACACGGTAACGCAGATCCAGTCGCACCTGCTGGCGCACCAGTATGGCGACCTGATCAAGAAAGCGAAGCTGAAAGGGGGCCGTCTGCGCTGACCGGCGACAGCCGGGCGCAGAGGGCGGCAAGAGGGGATTGCAAGGCGTGAACATCATCCTGCTGGGGCCTCCTGGGGCGGGCAAGGGCACTCAGGCGGCACGCCTGGTCGCCGAACGCGGCATGGTTCAGCTGTCGACCGGCGACATGCTGCGCGCCGCGGTCAAGGCCGGCACCCCGACCGGGCTGAAGGCAAAGGCAGTGATGGAATCCGGCGCGCTGGTTTCCGACGAGATCGTGTCTGGCATCATCGGAGAGGCGTTGGACGCGCTGTCGGCGGGGCAGGGGGTCATCTTCGATGGCTATCCCCGCACTGCGGCCCAGGCCGAATCCCTCGAAACCCTGTTGTCCGACCGCGCCCGCAAGCTCGACCATGTGATCGAACTGGTGGTGGACGAGGATGCGCTGGTCGAGCGCATCGTCGGCCGCTTCACCTGCGCGACCTGCGGCGCGGGCTATCACGACACGTTCAACCGGCCCGCTGTGGACGGCGTGTGCGACAGCTGCGGTGGCACCGAATTCAAGCGCCGCGCCGACGACAATGAGGAAACCGTGCGCACCCGCATGGCCGAATATCGCGCCAAGACCGCACCGATCCTGCCCATCTATGACGCGCGCGGCATTGTTCAGCGCGTCGATGGCATGGCCCCGATCGCTGAGGTCACCGATGCGATCGAGGCAATTCTGGACGGCAAGTCCGCCTGATCCCGCCTGATCTGCACCGCCGGGCGGGTCCGGCAGTGTCCTGTCCTGCCTTCATTTGCTGCCCCATGGCCGATGCCATGGCGCCGGGAATGCCGTGGCGGGACAGGAGGATCGGCCGCCGGGGCGTGCCCCCTGCAAAGTGGCTTGACAGGCGATGCGTCGCTTGACAGCCGGGCGGTCGCGCTCTAGTTGAGCGCACTTCCGGTTCAGCGGCAGTGCCGACGGCGCGTAGTTTGCGTGTCCGTCCATGTCGTGCGTTCCGGAAAGCAATGCTGAGAGATAGGGCATCCGTCTAGCCATGCGATGCCCTGTGGAGCTGGGAGAAACAGATTCATGGCACGTATTGCGGGTGTTAACATCCCGACCAACAAGCGCGTGGTTATCGCGCTGCAGTATATTCACGGCATCGGCCCGGCAAAGGCCAAGCAGATCACGGACAAGCTGGGCATCGCTGCCGAGCGCCGCGTCCAGGATCTGACCGATCAGGAAGTACTGCAGATCCGCGAAACCATCGACGCCGATCACACGGTTGAAGGCGATCTGCGCCGTGAAACCGCGATGAACATCAAGCGCCTGATGGACCTGGCCTGCTATCGCGGCCTGCGTCATCGCAAGGGCCTGCCGGTCCGTGGCCAGCGCACGCACACCAATGCGCGCACCCGCAAGGGCAAGGCCAAGCCGATCGCCGGCAAGAAGAAGTAAATCGCGCAGGGGCGCGACCGTCGCCCCTTGATCGAACGGATTAGGGTCAGGACATACCATGGCACGTGAACCGCAGCGCATTCGCCGTCGCGAGCGCAAGAACATCACCTCTGGCGTCGCGCATGTGAACGCCAGCTTCAACAACACCATGATCACCATCACCGATGCTCAGGGCAATGCGATCAGCTGGTCGTCCGCCGGCATGATGGGGTTCAAGGGCTCGCGCAAGTCGACGCCCTATGCCGCGCAGGTCGCGGCCGAAGACGCTGGCAAAAAGGCGGCCGAACACGGCGTGCGCACGCTGGAAGTGGAAGTAAAGGGTCCGGGTTCGGGCCGCGAATCGGCGCTTCGCGCGCTGCAGGCGGTCGGTTTCCAGATCACGTCGATCCGCGACGTGACCCCGATCCCGCACAATGGCGTTCGCCCGTCCAAGCGCCGCCGCGTCTGATTGCATGATTGCCGTCGGATCGGTCGGCGCGGATTGGCCCGCGCGACCGGTCCGTTTCGGATTATTGGCGGGAGCCGCCCAATCCCGCCCAACCTAGGGGAAGCCCGTGTCTGTCAACGCTAAGAACTGGCAGGAACTGAAAAAGCCCAACGGCCTTGAAAAAAAGGCCGGTGGCGATCCCAAGCGCAAGTCCACTTTCGTCGCGGAGCCGCTTGAGCGCGGGTTCGGTCTGACGCTGGGCAATGCGCTGCGTCGCGTCCTTCTGTCGTCGCTGCAGGGCGCGGCCGTCACCTCGATCAAGATCGAGAACGTGCTGCACGAATTCTCGTCGCTGGCCGGCGTTCGTGAAGACGTGACCGACATCGTGCTGAACGTGAAGCAGATCGCGCTCAAGATGCAGGGCGAAGGGGCCAAGCGGCTCCAGCTGTCCGCCACCGGTCCTGCCGAAGTGAAGGCGGGCGACATTGCGGTGACCGGCGATATCGAGGTGATGAACCCCGATCTGGTCATCTGCAATCTCGACGATGGCGCCACGCTGAACATGGAACTGACCGCCGACACGGGCAAGGGCTATGTCCCCGCCGCGTCGAACCGTCCGGCCGATGCGCCGATCGGTCTGATCCCCGTCGATGCGCTGTATTCGCCGGTCCGTCAGGTCAGCTACAAGGTGGAAAACACCCGCGTTGGCCAGGAACTGGACTATGACAAGCTGACGCTGACCATCGAAACCGATGGCACCGTCACGCCGGAAGATGCGCTCGCCTATGCCGCGCGGATCCTTCAGGACCAGCTGGCGCTGTTCGTCCACTTCGACGATTCGGCGATGACCCGCGCTGCAGCCCCGGTAACGGGCATGGCGGCTGCCGCTCCGGAAGCCGCTGGCGATACCGCGACGATCAACCGCTATCTGCTCAAGAAGGTGGACGAGCTGGAACTGTCGGTTCGCAGCGCCAACTGCCTCAAGAACGACAACATCATCTATATCGGCGATCTGGTTCAGAAGACCGAGGCGGAGATGCTGCGTACGCCGAATTTCGGCCGCAAGTCGCTCAACGAGATCAAGGAAGTGCTGTCCAGCATGGGCCTGCGTCTCGGCATGGAAATCCCCGGCTGGCCGCCCGAGAATATCGAGGAAATGGCCAAGAAGCTGGAACAGGAGATTCTGGGTTAAGCTGACGCTTAACCCAGCCTTGTCACCCCGGGCTTGACCCGGGGTCCCGCTTTTCCAGGCGGGTCAAGGCATCTAGACCTCGGGTCAGTCCCGGGGTGACGGCAATCTGGGTGAGCCAACCGTCCTCACCAGGCTTGGGGTCCCGTAAGACGGCCCCCTGACGAACGAAAAGGAATTACCCATGCGTCATCGTGTCGGCGGCCGTAAGCTGCAGCGTACTTCGGCCCATCGCGCCGCCCTGTTCCGCAACATGGCGGCCGCGCTCATCAAGCATGAGCAGATCACCACCACGGTCGCCAAGGCCAAGGAACTGCGCCCCTATGTCGAGCGTCTGGTGACGCTGGCCAAGCGCGGTGGCCTGTCCAACCGTCGTCTGGCCCATGCGCGCCTGCTCGACGATGCGCAGCTGGTCAAGCTGTTCGACGTGCTGGCCCCGCGCTATGCGGACCGCGCCGGCGGCTAT
This sequence comes from Sphingomonas eleionomae, assembly GCF_049889035.1. Lineage (NCBI taxonomy): Bacteria > Pseudomonadati > Pseudomonadota > Alphaproteobacteria > Sphingomonadales > Sphingomonadaceae > Sphingomonas > Sphingomonas eleionomae. The sequence goes on from NZ_JBLTWP010000003.1 coordinate 351,706, forward strand.
ACCCGCATCATCAAGGCGGGCATCCGCGCCTCGGACGCCAGCCCGATCGCGATCATCGAATTCGTCGACCGCGACGTGTCGGCCAAGGGTCAGGATTCCGGCCCGGTGATGACCGACGAGGGTCTGGACGAAGCCGCCTGATCGGCGTCTGATCCGCGATAAAAAGGGGCGGTTGCAGCAATGCAGCCGCCCTTTTTCGTTTCAATGTTGGAATTGATCTGCTCCGCTGGCCGGATGCTGCCCGACGCCTGTTTCCCGTCCTGCCATCGCCATCCGCGCCGCTGGCCCCGTCGGACGGCTACCTGTCACCCGCCGCAAAACCCGTCCAATCTGTCAAAACTGTCAGCCGCTCCCGCGCTCCGCTTGACGCTCGTTTCGATGCCAATAGGGTGTCGCTATCCCGAAACCGGAGTTTCCCATGCGCCGTTCGTCGATCCTCGCCCTGCCGCTGCTGTTCGCTGCCCCGCTTGCGGCCGCCGCTGACCCGTCCAAGGAACCTGCCCCGACCATGACCGCCCCGATCGCCTATCCCGAAACCCGCACCACGGATGTTGTCGATGAGGCGTTCGGACAAAAGGTCGCCGATCCCTATCGCTGGCTGGAAAACGACGTTCGCACGGACAAGGACGTCGCCGCCTGGGTCGCGGCCCAGAACAAGGTGACGGACGCCTATCTCGCCACGCTGCCCGGCCGCGACATCTTCGCTGGCCGGCTCAAGGCGTTGTTCGACTATGAGCGCTTTGGCCTGCCGGAGAAAAAGGGCGGCCGCTATTTCTATTCCCGCAATTCCGGGCTGCAGAACCAGTCGGTGCTCTATGTCCGCGACAGCCTGGACGGGCAGGGCCGGGTGCTGATCGACCCCAATGGCTGGTCGTCCGATGGCGCAACCGCGCTGGCCGAATGGCTGCCGTCAGAGGATGGCAGGCTGCTCGCCTATTCCATCCAGGATGGCGGCAGCGACTGGCGCACGGTCAAGGTGCTGGATGTCGCCACCGGCAAGGCGCTGGACGACGAGGTGAAATGGGCCAAGTTCACCATGGGCGCCTCCTGGGCCAAGGATGGCAGCGGCTTTTTCTATTCCCGCTATCCCGAACCGCCCGCGGACGCCCAGTTCCAGGCGCTGAACGAAAACCACAAGGTCTATTTCCACAAGCTCGGCACGCCGCAAAGCGCCGACCGGCTGGTCTATTCGACCCCCGATGCGCCAAAGCTCAGCCATTATTCCGGCATCACCGATGATGGCCGCTATCTGGTGATCAGCACGACCGAGGGTACCGACAACAAGAACATGGTGCACATCGTCGATCTTCAGGCCAGCGACTGGACGGCCAGGCCGATCGTCGCCGAGCTGAAGAACGATTGGTCCGCCATCGGCAATGTCGGCACCACCTTCTATTTCTCCACCGATTTCGGTGCCCCGCGCAGCCGGATCATGGCGATCGACATCGCCTCTGCCGATCTGAAGCCGCGCGAAGTGGTGGGTCAGCAGGAAGCGACGCTGGGCGGTGCCAGCATCGTCGGCCAGCGGCTGATGCTCAGCTATCTGGTGGATGCCAAGACAGAGGTTCGGCGGTATCTGCTGGATGGAAAGCCGGATGGCACCGTCGCGCTGCCGGGCATTGGCACCGCCTCCGGCTTTGGCGGTGATCCAAAGGATGGGGAGACGTTCTTCGCCTTTACCAGCTTCAACTATCCGACCACCGTCTTCCGCTATGACGTGACGACGGGCAAGGCGACCCCCTGGGCCCAGCCAAAGGTCGAGTTCGATCCCGGGCAATATTCGGTCGAACAGCGTTTCTATGCGTCGAAGGACGGGACCAAGGTGCCCATGTTCGTCGTCCGGAAAAAGGATGTGGCCGGCCCCGCGCCGACGTTGCTCTATGCCTATGGCGGGTTCAACGTGCCGGTACTGCCCAGCTTCTCCTCGGCCCGCATCGCGTGGCTGGAACAGGGCGGGGTGCTGGCGGTCGCCAACATCCGCGGCGGCGGCGAATATGGCAAGGCGTGGCACGATGGCGGACGGCTCGCCAACAAGCAGAACGTCTTCGACGATTTCATCGCAGCGGGCGAATATCTGAAGGCGGAGGGGATCACCGGCAAGGATGGTCTGGTCATTCAGGGCGGATCGAATGGCGGCCTGCTGGTCGGTGCCGTCACCAATCAGCGGCCGGACCTGTTCGCCGCCGCGCTGCCTGCGGTGGGCGTGATGGACATGCTGCGCTTCGACCGGTTCACCGCTGGGCGCTACTGGGTCGATGACTATGGCTATCCGTCGAAGGAAGCGGACTGGAAGGTGCTGCGCGCCTATTCGCCCTATCACAACATTGTCGCGGGCAAGGACTATCCCGCGATCCTGGTGACCACCGCCGATACCGACGACCGCGTGGTGCCGGGTCACAGCTTCAAATATGCCGCAGCGTTGCAGGCGGCGGAGATCGGCGCAAAACCGCACCTCATCCGCATCGAAACCCGCGCCGGCCACGGTTCGGGCAAGCCGACGGACAAGGTGATCGAGGAATATGCCGACCTCTGGGCCTTTGCCGCGAAATGGACGGGGCTGGAAGTGAAGGCGCCATAACGCCGCCGTTCAGCCCTGCGACAGCACGCATCGTCCATTCCGCCATCGCAACAAGCCCGGTCGTTCATGGCGGGGCGGGACAAGGACGATGGCGATGGCGAACGGCATGATGCGGTTTGGCGGCGGGATGGCGGCGGCGCTGGCGGTGGCCAGCATGGCCGCCCCGGCCGAGGCGCGCGACTGGCGCGGGCGGGGCGGCTGGGGCCATGACCGCCACCGTGGCGACCGGATCGATGGTGGCGACGTCCTGCTGGGCGCGCTGCTGGCGGGCGGCGTCATCGCCATCGCATCGGCCGCTTCGCGCAACAATCGCGAGCGCGACGTCTATCGCGACGCTCCCCCGCCGCCGCCCCGGCCGCAGGCGGACTTTGACGATGTCGGCTACACTGACGACGGCTATGCCGATGTTCCGCACGGACCCTATGGCCGACCGGCATCCGGCGGGATCGCCAGCGGCGCGGCCGATGCCGCAACCGATGCCTGCGCCACTGCGGCAGAGGCAGAGGGCAGGGGCTTTGCCCGCGTGGCACAGGTCCAGTCGATCGACGCGGTCGACCCCGACGATCGCGGCGGCTGGTACGTTGCCGGGACGCTGGGCCTGCGCGACGGCTATCAGGGCGGATCGACGCGCAGCTATCGCTTCCGTTGCATGATGCCGGGCGATGGTCAGCCCAATGTGCGGATCGACGGGATTTGATATAGGTTCACTGGCTGGACAGGTTGGAACGGGGTGATTATCGCCCCGCCATGAGCCAGCCCAGCCAGACCATCCTAATCGTCGATTTCGGCAGCCAGGTAACCCAGCTGATCGCACGCCGCGTGCGGGAAGCCGGGGTCTATTCCGAAATCGCTCCGTTCAGCAGCGCCGCAGAGGCTTTTGAGCGGATGAAGCCGGCCGGCGTCATTCTCTCCGGCTCACCGGCTTCGGTGCTGGACACGGGCAGCCCGCGCGCGCCCGATGCGATCTTTGCCAGCGGCGTGCCGGTGCTCGGCATCTGCTATGGCCAGCAGACGATGATGCACCAGCTGGGCGGCCAGGTGGTGCTGGGCGACAGCGGCGAGTTTGGTCGGGCGTTCATCGAAATCCACGACGATTGCGCGCTGTTCGACGGCCTTTGGGCCCCCGGCGAAACGCATCAGGTGTGGATGAGCCATGGCGACAAGGTGACGGCGCTGGCCGATGGTTTCCGCGTGGTCGCCACCTCGCCCGGCGCGCCTTACGCCGTGATCGCCAATGACGATCGGCGCTATTACGCGATGCAGTTCCACCCGGAGGTGGTGCACACCCCGGATGGTGCAAAGCTGCTCGCCAATTTCGTTCGCCATGTCTGCGGCTGTTCGGGCGACTGGTCGATGGCGGAGTTTCGCGCGACCAAGATTGCCGAAATCCGCGCGCAAGTGGGCAACGGCCGGGTGATCTGCGGCCTGTCCGGCGGGGTCGATTCGGCCGTCGCGGCGGTGCTGATCCATGAGGCGATCGGCGAACAGCTGACGTGCGTGTTCGTCGATCATGGCCTGATGCGGGCGGGTGAGGCGGATCAGGTCGTCTCGCTGTTCCGCGGCGCGTACAATATCCCGCTGGTCCATGTGAACGCAGAAACGCTGTTCCTGTCGGGCCTTGCCGGGGTCACTGACCCGGAGGCCAAGCGCAAGTTCATCGGCAAGACGTTCATCGACGTGTTCGAGGACGAGGCGCGCAAGATCGGCGGTGCGGACTTTCTGGCTCAGGGCACGCTGTACCCCGACGTCATCGAAAGCGTCAGCTTCACCGGCGGGCCGAGCGTCACGATCAAAAGCCACCACAATGTCGGCGGCCTGCCCGAACGTATGAACATGCAGCTGGTCGAGCCCTTACGCGAACTGTTCAAGGACGAGGTCCGCGCGCTGGGCCGCGAGCTTCGCCTGCCGGACATCTTTGTCGGCCGCCATCCGTTCCCCGGACCGGGCCTGGCCATCCGCATCCCCGGTGAGGTGACCAAGGAACGCTGCGATATCCTGCGCAAGGCGGATGCGATCTATCTTGACGAAATCCGCAATGCGGGCCTGTACGACACCATCTGGCAGGCATTTGCCGTGTTGCTGCCGGTCCGCTCTGTCGGCGTGATGGGGGATGGCCGCACCTATGACAATGTGCTCGCGCTGCGGGCGGTTACCAGCACGGACGGCATGACCGCCGAAGCGTTCAGCTTCCCCGGCGATTTCCTGCCCCGCGTCGCCACCCGCATCATCAACGAAGTGCGCGGCATCAACCGCGTCACCTATGACTATACCAGCAAGCCGCCCGGCACGATCGAGTGGGAATGACCGGCTCCGACGGCCGGTGATCCGGCCGAACATCGGAATCCGGCCTTACGGCCCCTTCGCCTGCAGCGTCACGACCCCTGGCTTCAGCCCGTCGGCACGGACGCGGACGGTGAACCGGCCATTGCCTGCCCCGCGCACCAGCGCCGTCGCATAGCCGTTGCGCGGCTGGCGCTCCGGTGCGGCAAAGGGGCGATGCTCGGTCACCGATCCGTTGTCCGTAGCGATCAGCTTACCTGCTCCTTCGATGGAAAAGCGCATCAGCTGGTTGGCACCGGGCACCACCACGCCCTTTGCATCGACGATTTCGGCGCGGACATAGGTCATGCTGTCAAAATCCGATCCGACCGTCGGCGAATCCGCGGTCAGACGGATCGCGGCCGGGGCACCTGCGGTACGCAGCCGGTCGGATATCCCCTTGGCCTCCGGGTCCAGGCACACGGCCCGCACCTCGCCCGGTGCATAGGTGACTGCCCAGCGGCGCGGCGAGGCATCGGCATTGATCGACAGGCTGCCCAGCGACCGGCCGTTCAGGAACGCCTCAACCTGGCGGCAGTTGCTGTACACCTCGATCATTTCCGGGTGCGGGCTCGCATCGGCCGGGGTCCAGTCATCGAACAGGGCGACCGGCGTCGGCGGTGTCGCCACGGCGATCATCGTTGGCAGCACCGGCTGGTTCGGCCCGCCTGCGCCGTCGGTCGCCGGCCCGGCGGCGTTCGGAATGGCGTTGCGCACGACATGGATCACGGGCTTTTCGGACCACCAGCTCGCCCGTTCGAACGCGCGGACATGCGGTGCGCCCGTCCGGTCGAGCAGGCCGTTATGCCGGCTGATATAGGGCCAGCCGACGCGGTTGGATTCGCCCAGATAATCGACCCCGGTCCACAGGAACATGCCAGCATAGGCCGGGTTGTCGCGCACCGGCACCCAGTTCACCCGGTTATGGCCGTTTTCCGTGCCGACGATCCTGCGCGCCGGATTTTGCCGGTGCGCCGCCGCCAGTTCGTTCTCGCGGTAATTCTGGCCCACGACATCAAGCATGTCGGCAAAGCCGTTATCGTAATCGCCGGTCACATTCGGCCGGAACAGGCCCATCGTCACCGGGCGGTCGGGATCGTTGGCATGGGCAACATCCAGCACCGATCGCAGCGCCGCCTTCGCCTGAACCGGATAGGCGGTGTCGTGAATCTCGTTGCCCGCGCTCCACAGGATGATGCTGGGATGATTGCGGTCGCGCCGGATCATGTCCGCCGTGTCGCGCTTGTGCCAGTCGCTGAAGAACAGGTGATAATCGTTCGGCGTCTTGGCGACGTTCCACTGATCGAACAATTCGTCCATCACCAGAAGGCCAAGCTCATCGGTCAGGTCGAGCAATTCGGGGCTCGGTACGTTATGCGCGGTGCGGATGGCGTTGACCCCCAGCGCCTTCAGCGCGGTCAGCCGCTGCCGCCAGATGGCGGCGGGCACGGCCGCGCCCACGGCCCCGCCGTCATGATGCAGCGCCACGCCCTTCAGCTTAATCTTGCGACCGTTAAGCCAGAAGCCGGTATCCGCGCGGAACTCCGCCGTGCGCACGCCAAAGGACACGGTTTCGGTGTCCATCGTCTGGCCGCGGTCATCCAGGACGCGGATCGACGCGCGGTACAGCGCGGGATTGTCGATGTCCCACCGGCGCGGCGATGCGATGCGGATTTCGCTGGTCACCAATTGGGTCCGGTCGGCGCTAACCTGCGTCATCGGCGTGCGGGCGCGCCCGGCCTGCCGCCCGTCGGGGTCGGTGATGATCAGTTCCACCATCGCCCCGCGCGCTGCCTCGCCCGCATTGTGGATTTCGACCGATGCCGACAGGGTCGCGGCATCCGCGCTGATCGCCGTCGTGCGTACAAATGCCCCGCCCTGCGGCACGTGCAGGTCGCCGGTTTCGATCAACCGGACATGGCGATAAATGCCGGATCCATTGTACCAGCGCGAGGATGGCGCCGCCGACGTATCGGCCCGCACCGCGATGACATTCGGCCCATCGGTCCGCAGATGCCGGGTGATGTCATAGCGCAGCGAGACATAGCCCATCGGGCGGTAACCGACATGATGCCCGTTCACCCAGACGCCGCTGCGTTCCATGATGCCATCGAACTCGACGAAATAGCGGCGGCCCGGTGCGGGCCGGATATCGAGATTGCGGCGATACCAGCCGACGCCCGTGGGGAAGAACCCGTTTTCGCCGCCTGCCCGGGCGTCGGGCGTGACCGGGCCGGCGATTGCCCAGTCATCGGGTACGGAAACGGTGCGCCATTCCGTGGTGGGTGTATCTGCCCGCTCGGCGCCTTCCGGATCGCTCTCGATGAACCGCCAGTCCTCGGTCAGCGGCGTCACCTTGCGTTCCCCGGCCACTGCGGCACTGGACGATGCCAGGATGGCGAAGATCACCGCCGCATGACTGAACCCTTGGCTCATCCCACTCCCTTCCCTTGCCTTTCACCACACCCGGCTGTTCCGGAATGGACCATCTTATGAAACCAAGGCTCACATAGTGGATGGGGTCAATCAAGCCCTTTCAGCGTGCAGCGCGAAATGCTTCGGCGGTCGCGCGGCACGTGACTTGGCGATCGATTGTGATGCGGATAACCGTTTCGGGGTCGGCCTCGACATATTGCGGCGTCGATGACGGGGAACTGCAATGTCCGGTGCATCCGCCACGGTCCGCTATGCCGGGATCGCCATTCTGCTGCACTGGGCGCTCGCGATCCTGATGTTGGGGCAGCTCGGCTTTGGCTGGGCGCTGGACGGCCTTCCGCCCGCGTCGCGGTTCGCCGCCTATCAGTTGCACAAGTCCATCGGGATCCTGATTCTTGTGCTGACGCTTGCCCGGATCATTGCCCGGGTCACGCTGCCCCGGCCGGGTCCGGCCACCGAAAGCAAGCCCGCCCACGCCCTGGCCACGCTGGTCCATGCGGGACTGTATGGCGTGATGCTTGCCGGTCCGCTCACCGGCTGGGCGCTGGTTTCCACCGCGAAGATGAAGCTCCCTACGCTGCTGTTCGGCATCATCCCCCTGCCGCATTTGCCATTGGGTCCGGCATGGCATGAACCGGCCGAATGGCTGCACGGGATGCTTGCCTGGCTGCTCGCGGGCCTGGTTGCGCTGCACGTCGCCGGGGCGCTTCATCACCATCTGAGGCGGGATGACATCGTGGCGCGGATGCTGCCGGCGGCGCTTGCGCGGCACGCAGTGCTGACCCCGGCGCTGGTCGCGATGCTGCTTGCCGGTGGCCTTGCCTTTGCGGCCGGGCGTTGGGGACCGGCAGCCACCCCGGTGGAAAGCGCCGCCGCGCCCACTGCGGCAACGCCAATCCAGGCCACGAAACCAGCCCCCGCACCAGTCCCCGCACCCGCGCCGGAAACCGCCGCAAGGCCGACCCCGACTCCTGACGCTGACGCGCCCGACAGTGAACAGCCGGTGCGGCGCTGGCAGGTTCAGCCGGGCGGTACCATCGGCTTTGCCACCGAATATTCCGGAGAAGCGATCAAGGGCCGCTTTTCCCGATGGACCGCGGATATCCGGTTCAGCCCCGATGATCTGGCCGGATCGTCGATCAGCGTCACCATCGACCTGGCATCCGTTTCGACTGGCGACGATCAGCGCGACGGCACCCTGACCGGCGATGATTTCTTCGCGGTTGCCGCTCGCCCGACCGCGACGTGGCGCGCCACCCGCATCCGCCGGTCCGGCGATGGCTATGTCGCGGACGGCACGCTGACCCTGAACGGTGTGTCCCGTCCGGTGCCACTTCGCTTCAGTTTGATGATTGACGGCGACCGGGCAAAAACGTCCGGCAGCGCCAGCGTGCTGCGGCTGGCGCATGGCGTGGGGCAGGGGCAGTGGTCCGATCCTGCCACGATCCCGGATGCGGTGGCCGTCACCTTTCGGTTCGAAGCGCGCGCCGACGCCCGTTGAGCGGGTCACCCGATCTGGCAACCGCTTGTGCCGCAATTTCACATGGGATATCCGGCTTCACCAATGATAGCAGCCTTTTGGTGAAACCGGCCGATGATTGACGCGCATATGCATTTCTGGCGGCTGGACCGTGGCGATTATCCATGGCCGACGGCTGAACTGCCCGCGCTGTTTCGCGACTTTCTGCCGCCGGATGCTGCGGCGATGGTGTCGGGATCCGGCGTCACGGGGGTCATCGCCGTTCAGGCGGCAGAGACCGAGGCGGAGACGGAGTTCCTGTGCCAGCTGGCGCGTCAGCACAGCTGGGTGCGCGGTGTCGTCGGATGGACCGATCTGGCCGCGCCGGATGCTGCCGATCGGGTTGCCGCCCTTTCCGGACGGTGCGGCAATGCGTTGCTTGGCCTGCGCCCGATGCTGCAGGACATGGCGGACCGCGACTGGATCGCCGGGGCCGCAATCGACGCGGGCATCGACGCGATGATCGCCAGCGACCTTGCGCTCGACGCGCTGGTACGGGTCGATCAGTTCGCGCCGCTGGCCCGCCGGGCCGAACGCTCGCCGGATCTGCGCATCGTCATCGATCATGCCGGAAAGCCCGATATTGCAGGCGATGGCCATGCCGCCTGGGCCAGCGCCATCGCGCCGCTTGCCGCCATGCCGCACGTCCATTGCAAGCTGTCCGGCCTGCTGACCGAAGCGGGCGGACGGCCCGCCGAAATGCTGGAGCCCTATATCGCCACCCTGATCGACCTGTTCGGGCCGGACCGGCTGATCTGGGGCAGCGATTATCCCGTGCTGCTGCTGGCCGGGGATTATGGCAGCTGGCTGGATCAGGCGCGGCGGCTGGCCCCTTATCCCCAGATTTTCGGGGCCAATGCCGCGCGCTTCTATCGCCTGGACATGCGGGAGCGGCTGTTGCTGCTCAGCGCTGACGATAATGTCGCGGTTGCGCTGGCCGATCTGGCGGCGGGGGAGCCTGTGCCCGGCGGTGCGGCGCTGATCGAACCTGCGCCTTTCGGGTTCAAGGTTGCGGTTCGCGCCATCCCGGCGGGGGCAAAGGTGATGAAATACGGAACGCCGATCGGGTCGGCCACGCGCGATATCGCCGCCGGCGAAACCGTGCACCTGCACAATATGCAGAGCGACTATACCCGCTCGCACACCCGCGAAATGGAGCAAGAAGCGTGAGAGGCTGGCTGCGCGCCGATGGGCGCAAGGGGATCCGCAACGTCGTTGCCGTCGCCTATCTGGTGGAATGTGCCCATCATGTAGCGCGCGAAATCGTGTGGCCGATGCGCGAACAGGACGTGCATCTGATCGGCTTTCCGGGGTGTTTCCCGAACCCCTATGCCGCGACGGTGATGGAACGCATCGGCACGCATCCCAATGTCGGGGCAGTGCTGCTGATCTCGCTTGGTTGCGAGAGTTTCAACCGCGACCGGCTGGAGGCGGCGGTGCGCGCCAGCGGTCGGCCCTGCCAGACGCTGGTCATTCAGAAATCGGGCGGCACGCGCGCGACGATCGAACGCGGCTGGGCCATGGTCGCCGAAATGCGCGCCGAACTGGACCGGCAACAGCCGGTGCCGATGGCGCTGGACGAACTGGTGGTGGCGACCATCTGCGGCGGGTCCGATGCGACCAGCGGCCTGACTGCCAACCCGGCGATGGGCCGCGCGTTCGACCATCTGGTCGCGGCGGGTGCGACCTGCATCTTCGAGGAAACGGGCGAACTCATCGGCTGCGAAGTCGCCATGGCGGAGCGCGCAGCGACGCCCGAACTCGGCCGTGCGATCGAGGAAAGCGTGGCCAAGGCCGCGCGCTATTATGCGACCCTCGGCTATGGCAGCTTTGCGCCCGGCAACGCCGATGGCGGGCTGACAACGATCGAGGAAAAATCGATGGGCGCCTATGCCAAATCCGGCGCTTCACCCATTGTCGGCCTGATCAAGCCGGGCGACGTCCCGCCGACCGGCGGCCTCTATCTGCTCGATGTCGTGCCCGATGGCGACGTCCGGTTCGGCTTTCCCAATATCTCGGACAATGCAGAGATTGTCGAACTGATCTCCTGCGGCGCGCACGTGACCCTGTTTTCCACCGGCCGGGGTTCCGTGGTCGGATCGGCCATCGCGCCGGTGATCAAGGTGTGCGCCAATCCCGAAACCTATCGCCGCCTGCCCGACGACATGGACGTCGATGCCGGCCGCATCCTGGAAGGGCGCGGCACGCTGGACACCGTGGGGCAGGAGGTATTCGACCTCATCCAGCGCGTCGCCGCGGGGGAAAAGACCAAGTCCGAAGCCATGGGTCATCAGGAGTTTATCTTGACCTACAAACAGTTCGAACCGATCGGCCCGGCCTGTCTGCCGGCGAGGGCGGCATGACCGGTCGCCTGTCGGGTAAGCGTTGCCTGCTGACGGCGGCTGGCAACGGCATCGGCCGCGAAACCGCCCTCGCCTTTGCTCGCGAAGGGGCTGAGGTGGTTGCCACCGATGTCGCCGCCGATGCGCTGGCGCAGCTCAGGGCCGATGCACCGGGGATCGAAACGCGCACGCTGGACGTGACCGACCCGGCGGCGGTTGCTGCGCTGGCGGACGAAGCGCCCTATGACGTGCTGTTCAACTGCGCGGGCTATGTCGCGGCGGGGACCATCCTCGATTGCGAACCCGATGACTGGTCACGCTCGTTCCGCATCAATGTCGATGGCGCCTATCACCTGATCCGCGCGCTGCTGCCCGGGATGCTGGATCGGGGGCAGGGGTCAATCGTCAATGTCGCCTCGGTTTCGTCCAGCATCACCGGCGTGCCCAACCGCTTCGCCTATGGCGCCAGCAAGGCGGCGGTCATCGGCCTGACCAAGCATGTCGCCATCGATTTCGTGGCACGGGGCATCCGCTGCAACGCCATTTGTCCGGGTACGGTGATGACGCCGTCGCTGCGGCAGCGGATCGGCAGCCTGCCCGGCGGGTTCGATGCCAATATCGATGCCTTTGTCGCGCGTCAGCCGATGGGCCGGCTGGGCGATCCGGCGGAAATCGCCGCGCTGGCCGTCTATCTGGCATCCGACGAATCCCGCTTCACCACGGGGCAGGCCTTTGCCATCGACGGGGGCTGGACGATCTGAAGGCCGGGCTGCCCGGCCCCGGGTGCAGCGTTGCTGCGACGGTCAGCTGCTTGCGCCGAGCAACATGCTCAGCTGGCTGGCAGCCTGGCCCAGAATGATCCGCGCCGCATCCTCGTCCACGGCCTGGCTCCCGTCGATCAGGCGAAGATAGGGCACCGTCAGCGCACAGATGACCTCGTTGTTGAAATCGCGCACCGGGTAACTGATGTCGCGCACCCCCTGTGTCCGGATGCTCGCGCGATGCTCATATCCCTGCGCCGCGACATGGGCCATGCGTTCGCGCAGATGATCGGGAATGACCTGTCCCTGCAGCAACCGCTGACGGCGTTCCTCGCTGCTCAGCGCCAGCAGGACCAGGCCCGATGCGCTTTGCAGATAATCCAGAACCGACCCCAGCCGGACCGAAAAATTGGTCGGCGTCGGGCCATCCTGTTGCGCGATGACCAATGCCTTGCCGGGCGCCGCCAGCACCAGGTGACAGCTTTGCCGGATCGTCTGCGACAGCGTCAGCATGACCGGCCCCGCCGCATAAACGATGTTCTGGGCCGGCGTCGCCCGGAACCCGACTTCCAGCAGCCGGGACGTCGCCCGGTATTGGTCCGTCCAGGGGTTCTTGGACAGATAGCCGCGCCGCTCCAGCACCTGAAGAATGCGGAAAATCTCGCCCAGCGACCGGTCGATGGCGGCGGCCAGCTCGGTCGCGGTCAGGCCGTCCGGCCGGTCGGCCAGCGCCTCGATGATGTCCAGCCCCTTTTCCAGCGCCGGTGCGCGATACCGTTCGACCGGAACGTCATCGCCGGCATCGTCCTGTCCCAATCCCATGGACGTTCATTACCGGTCATGCCGTGATTGTACCAGTCCGATCGACTGCCCGGCCCAGCTGTCACCTGTGGAATTGACTTGCGCATATGATATTCGGCCTCCTATGCTCGGCGTACAGAACAGATCGGCGTTGCGGGGAGGACAGGGGTATGCGGCGTTTCGGTGCGGTTGCAGGGATCGCGGCCATCGCGGCTGCCGCAGGGCCGATTGCAGCACGGCAGACCCCGTCAGGTTCCGTTGCACCTGCTTTTGTGCAGTCCGCGCCAGTCACGCCGCCGCGCAAGACGATCGCCATTCCTGACGGCCGGGCCCCGGACGCGCCCGGCCCGGTCAAGCCGACCTGGGAATCGATCCGCGAGCACTACCGCCTGCCCGAATGGCTGGTGGACGCCAAGTTCGGCATCTTCATCCACTGGGGGGTCTATTCCGTTCCGGCGGCGCAGAGCGAGTGGTATCCGCGCCATATGTATCGCACCCAGTCGGTGATCGATCAGCACCGCAAGCGGTTCGGCCCGCAGGACCGGTTCGGGTACAAGGATTTCATTCCCATGTTCCGGGCCGAGCGTTTCGATCCCGATGCCTGGGCCGACCTGTTTGTTGCATCCGGTGCCCGCTATGTGATGCCGGTGGCAGAGCATCATGACGGCTTTGCCATGTATGACAGCAAGCTGACCCGCTGGGACGCCAAGGACATGGGGCCAAGGCGCGACATCGTCGGCGACCTGATGGTCGCGGTGCGCAAACGGGGCTTGAAGTTCGGCGTGTCCAACCACCGTATCGAACATTGGGGCTTCATGTTTCCCGCGGCGGGTCTGAAGACCGACCTGTTCGACCCGCGCTATGCCGATTTCTACGGCCCGCCCCAGGTGGAACGACACGAAGGCGCAGCCAATGCCAACAACGAGATGATGGAAGGCAGCGCCGCGCCGCAGAGTCAGGCGTTCCTTGAGGAATGGCTCCTGCGAACTCAGGAGCAAATCGACCGGTTCCGGCCGGACCTGCTGTGGTTCGACAACGGGATCAATGCGCGCGGGCTTGATCCGGTCAAGCTGCGGCTGGCTGCCTATTACTATAATCGCGCGCGCGAATGGGGCACGGAAGTGTCGCTCACGACCAAGCGCGATGCGTTCCTGGCCGGCAGCGTGCGCGATTACGAGCGTCAGTGGCAGGCGCCGACCACGATCCAGTCGACGCTATATCAAGTGGATGACGCGCTGGGCGACAAATGGGGCTATGTCGAGGGCATGGGTCATCTGTCGACGGCCGCTGTGCTGAACCGGCTGATCGACAATGTATCGCAGGGCGGCAATCTGCTGCTCAACATCTCCCCCAGATCCGACGGGACCATCCCCGAGGGGCAGGAACGGGTGCTGCGAGAGATTGGCGCATGGCTGAAGATCAATGGAGAGGCGATCTATAGCACCCGGCCATGGCGCTTTGCCCATGACGGCACCGTCCGTTATGCGCGAAAGGGCGATACGCTGTACGCCATCATGCTGGGCTGGCCCCAAGGGCCGCTGTCGATGGATCGCCTGCCACAGAATATCGGGCGGGTGCGGGCGGTGACGCTGATCGGCTCTACTGATCCGGTGACCTTCAAACAGAATGATGCCGGCCTGACGGTCACACTGCCCGCGACCCGCCCGGCGGGGGTACAGCACGCCTATGTCCTGCGGATCGACGGCCTCCGCTGGCAGGAGGGTACCAACCCGTGACCGCCCGGCGTTTCGTCAACATCCTGGACCTTGCCGACGATCCCGATCTGATCGCCGCCTATGTCGGCTGGCATCGGCCGGGCGGTCCGCCAGCGGCGGTGACGGCGGCGATCCGGCGATCCGGGATTCTTCAGATGGAGATATTCCTTTCCGGCAACCGGCTCGTCATGATCATCGATGCCGGGCCGGATTTCGATCCGGCCGCCCGCTCCGCTGCGGATGCCGGCAATCCCGATGTGCTGGCATGGGAACGGCTGATGGACGGTTTCCAGCGTCCGGTGCCATGGGCGGCGGATGGCGAAAAATGGGTGGCGGCGCACAGCATTTTCCGGCTGACCGATCAACCAGACGGTAAACAAGGGGTCGATTGAACCAATGGATTTGCAACTGCGCGACAAGGTGGTGATCGTCACCGGGGGCGGGGCCGGGATCGGCGGCGCGATATCGACCGTCCTTGCCGAGGAAGGGGCAATTCCGGTCATCTTTGCCCGCAGTCCGCTGGACCCGGAGTATGAATCCGGCCTGCGCGCGCTTCAGCCGTCTGTGATGGTCGTCCGCGCCGAACTGACCGATCATGAGGCGTGCCGGGCGGGCGTTCAGGACGTGATCGCCCGGTTCGGCCGCATCGACGGCCTGGTCAACAATGCCGGGGTCAATGACGGCGTGTCGCTGGAGGCGGGCCTTGCCGCGTTCGAGAAATCGCTGACCCTCAATCTCGGCCATTATTACGGCATGGCGCATCTGTGCCTGAATGCTCTGCGCCAGAGCAAGGGCGCGATCGTCAACATCTCGTCCAAGACCGCGCTGACTGGTCAGGGCGGCACCAGCGGCTATGTCGCGGCAAAGGCGGCACAGCTTGGCCTGACGCGGGAATGGGCGGCATCGCTGCTTGGCGATGGCATCCGCGTCAACGCCGTCCTTCCGGCAGAGGTGATGACGCCGCTCTACAGCAAGTGGCTCGACCGGACGGACGATCCGGAGGGTCAGCTTGCCGAAATCGTCCGCCGGATCCCGTTGGGTCAGCGGATGACGACCGACCGCGAAATTGCCGACAGCGTGGTGTTCCTGCTGTCGCCGCGCTCGTCGCACACCACGGGCCAATGGATCATCCCCGATGGCGGCTACACCCATCTCGACAGGGCACTGACATGAGCACGACCGCACCCGGCAAGGCATCGCGCGGCGCATCCGCGGCGCTGGTTCCCGTTATCCTGATCACCAGCCTGTTCTTTCTGTGGGGCATGGCGAACAACCTGAACGACGTGCTGATCCAGCAGTTCAAAAAGGCGTTCACGCTGACCGATCTGGAAACCGGGTTCGTTCAATCGGCCTTTTACATGGGCTATTTCGTGCTCGCCATTCCCGCTGGCCTGTTCATGCGGAAACAGGGGTACAAGACGGCGGTGGTCGTCGGCCTCTGCCTCTATGGCATCGGTGCGCTGCTTTTTTATCCTGCGGCACAGGTGCAGACCTATTCGCTGTTCCTGCTGGCCCTTTTCGTCATCGCGGCGGGCCTTGCCTTTCTGGAAACGTCCGCCAACCCACTGATCACCGTGCTGGGCGATCCGGCGGACAGCGAACGGCGGCTCAATCTGGCTCAGGCGTTCAATCCGGCCGGTTCGATCACCGGCCTGTTGATCGGCAAATATCTGATCCTGTCGGGCATCGAACATTCCGAAGCCACGCTGGCGGCAATGTCTGCGGCGGAACGCACCGCCTTTTACGCGCGGGAGACTCAGGCGGTGCAGGCGCCCTATATCGGCATCGGCATCTTTGTCCTTGTCTGGGCGGCGCTGGTCGCGCTCACCCGCTTCCCGGCCGTGGCTGAAAAGCCGGTGGAGGCCGCTAGCGACACCCCTGCAATCGGCTGGACGCAGGCGATTGCCGGCCTGTTCCGCAAACCCTTTTTCATGTCCGGCGTCGCTGCGCAGTTCTTCTATGTCGGCGCGCAGGTCGGGATCTGGAGCTACACGATCCGCTATGCCCAGGTGACGGCGGGCCTTGGCGAGCGGGCGGCAACCGACTGGGTGATCGCGGCAATCATCCTGTTCCTGATCGGCCGCTTTGCCGGCGTCGCGCTGATGGCGCGGATCAATCCCGGCCGGTTGATGGCGCTGTATGCCGCGGCCTCCATCGCCCTGCTGCTCGTCGCGATCTTTGTCGGCGGCACGGCCGGGCTGATCGCGCTGACGGCGGTCAGCTTCTTCATGTCGATCATGTTCCCGACCATCTTTGCCATGTCGGTCAAGGATCTGGGGGAATATACCCAGACGGGGTCGTCGCTGATCGTGATGGCGATCATCGGCGGCGCGATCCTGACCCCGGTGATGGGCGCCATTTCCACCGCCGCGAACATCCAGCTCGCCATGCTGGTCCCGCTGGTCTGCTTCATCGTCGTCGGCCTGTTCGGCCGCGCAGGGGCGGCACGCAATCCTGCGGGGGTTTCCGTCGGCGTTGGAGGGCATTGAGATGCAGATGGACGTCGTTGTCTGCGCCGAACCCGGCGTGCTGCTTCACGAACGGCGCGATCGGCCCGCCCGCGCGCCAGGAGAAGTGCTGATCCGCGTTCGACGGGTTGGCATCTGCGGCACGGACATGCACATTCTGGCCGGAAAGCAGCCCTTCCTCGCCTATCCGCGCGTCATGGGCCATGAAATGTCCGGTGTGGTCGAGGAAGCCGACGCCGATAGCGGGTTCAGCCCCGGCGATCCGGTCTGCGTCATGCCCTATCAGTCGTGCGGGCATTGCGTTGCCTGTCGCAAGGGACGGCCCAATTGCTGCGTGAACATCCGCGTGCTGGGCGTTCATTGCGATGGCGCGCTGGCCGAATATGTCAGCGTGAAGTCGCAGTTCGTCCTGCCGCTGGACGGGCTCGATCTGGATTCAGCCGCGATGGTGGAATTTCTGTCGATCGGCGCTCATGCGGTTCGCCGCGCGCGCATTCAGGCGGGCGACCGGGTGCTGGTCGTCGGTGCGGGGCCGATCGGCATTGCTGCCGCCATCTTTGCGCAGGACGCAGGCGGCAGCGTCACCGCGCTTGACGGGCGCGACGACCGGCTGGCCTTTTGCCGCGACCAGCTTGGCGTGCCGCATACGGTTTCGCTCGGTGAAGACGCCGACGCCCGGCTGGCAGAGATTACCGGCGGCGAGATGTTCGATGTCATCTTTGACGCGACCGGCAATCGCGCCGCCATGGAGGCGGGTTTCCTGCGGCTGGCCCATGCCGGCACCTATGTGCTGATCTCGGTCATCACCCAGGACATCACTTTTCCCGATCCCGAGTTTCACAAGCGCGAGACGACCCTGCTGGCCAGCCGCAATGCAACGATCGAGGATTTCCAGCAGGTGATTGCCGCGATGAAGGCGGGCCGCATCCCGCTAAAGGCGCTGGCAACCCACCGTGCGGCGCTGCTTGATCTGCCAGACCTGCTGGCACGATGGTCCCTGCCCGATGCGGGTGTAATCAAGGCCATCGTCGAAGTTTAAGCGGACGGCGGTCCCGTCAGAAGGCGGCGATGCCCGTGATCGCCCGGCCCAGGATCAGCGTGTGGTGCTGTAGGCGCGCTATTCCAGCCTGTCGGTCGCTGAAATCGGCTATCCCCTCGGCTTTGCGGACCCCGCGCATTTTTCTCGGTTTTTCAAACGGATGGCCGGTATGGCTCCGTTTCGCGCGCTGCAACCGGCCGGGCTGATCCGTCCCGTCCCGTCCAGCGTTCACGGCGGCCTTGACGAACCGTCGCCAAGCCATTGAGATGCGGTACGCCGTCTGGCGCAGCGCGGGCGGAAAGATGCGAACGGCGGTCCCGGCGCATATGGGGGGTGACATGGCCGAGAATTCGGTGAACCGGCTTTCCAGCCGCCGCCAGACCTTTGTTGACCTGTGCGAGGAAACCACCGGTTTCGGAGAGATCGAGTTCCGCACGTTCCGCGACCTGCTGATCCGGCCACGCGTCGCGCTGGAACACTATCTGATCCACGGTCCCACCGGCGGCCAGCGCTATGCGCGGCCCTTCGGCTTTTACATGGGGCTGTGCGGGATATTGATGTTCTACCTCTTTCTGGTCGGCGGCATGAAGGGCGTGATCGAGGTTCAGCCCGCCAGCATGATCGATCCATGGCTGGTCCAGTCCGGAAAGAGCCGAGAGGCGTTCATCGACGATGCCGAAAGCTGGATGTCGCTGGTCGTGACGCCGGTCATCGCCGTTCTCAATGCCTTGCTCGCCGCGCCGCTGCTCAAATGGTGGAGCGGGCTGGACTGGCGGCGCAGCTTTCGGTCGGCCAATGTGCTCATGTGTGCCTGGACCGTGCCGATCCTGTTCATCGGCCCCGCGCCGCAGATCGAGGGGCTGCAGGTGTACGCGCTGCTGGTGATGTGGGCCGCCCTGTTCGTCGCGTTCTTCCGCCTGGGCAAGGGGCTCTGGTTCACAGCGTGGTGGGAAGGGGCGCTGAAAAGCCTGCTGCTCGTCATCATCCTTATGATTGCATCCTGGATCGGCATGGTCCCCAGCCTGTATATCGGCCTGATCGGCGGGGCGTGGGGCGCCTGAAGCGGCGTCGACCTCCTGCACCCGCGTTCCTCCGCCGCCCGCTGGACAATCCCCCCGCGCCCTTGCTAAGGCATGCAATGTTATACCATTACCTAAATGTCCGGGTGCTGCATGACCATGAACGATCATCGCCTGTCCGGGATGGCAAGCGTCATCGACCGCGCAGACGCCGTTGCGGCCGCAACCCGCTCGCTCGAGGATCTGGCTGCGGTCCGGCATCCCGATATCGCGCTGGCCATTCATCCGCGTTCCTTGCCGCCCGGTCTGGCCGATGCGGTGGACGCGCTCGACCTTGAAGGGATCGACGATACCGATCTGATCGTCGATCTGCCGATCAGCGGAGAGGCCTTTGCAGTGGCCCTGGCGGTCAGCGGCTTTCCCGCTTCGGCCGCGCGCATGATCGGCGACGACATGGCGCGGCTGGCGCAGGTGCTGGCCGATGTTGCGGACTGCACCCGGCTGGCGATCCGGCTGCACGTCGTCGAAACCGATGCCTGCCGAAAATTTCATGCCGACTATGTCACGCTGCGCCTGCTGACCACCTATCGCGGCCGCGCGACCGAATGGCACCGCGCCGAAACGCCCGACCGGATCGATCGGCTTCGGCCCGGTGATGTCGCGATCTTCAAGGGCCGGGTGCTGATCGACCCGCCAGCCGTGCTGCATCGCTCGCCGCCCATCGCGGGAACCGGCGAGCTTCGGTTGCTGCTGGTCATCGATCCTGCGCCGTTGCCCGGCGGCTGAACCATCCGGCAACGCCGGCATCCGGTGATTGCCCTGTCCCTTCGGCATGGTAGAGAAACCCATGCTGACCGACATCGAAATCTCGCGCGCCGCCGCCATCCGCCCGGTTCTGGAAATCGCGGAGCGCGCCGGGATCCCCGCCGACGCCGTCGAACCCTATGGGCATCACAAGGCAAAGGTGGACGTCCATCGCCTGCCTGCGGAGGATGCGCCGGGCAAGCTGATCCTGGTCACCGCGATCAACCCGACCCCGGCGGGAGAGGGCAAGACGACGACGTCGGTCGGCCTGGCGGATGCGCTGAACCGGATCGGCAAACGGACGATGCTGTGCCTGCGCGAACCCTCGCTCGGCCCCTGTTTTGGGACAAAGGGCGGGGCGGCCGGGGGCGGCTATGCGCAGGTCATCCCGATGGAAGACATCAACCTGCATTTCACCGGCGATTTCCACGCGATCACCAGCGCGCACAACCTGCTCGCCGCGATGATCGATAATCACATCTATTGGGGCAATGCGCTGGGCATCGACACGCGCCGGGTGGTCTGGCGCCGCGTCGTCGACATGAACGACCGGGCGCTGCGCGACATCGTTCAGTCGCTTGGCGGCGCAGTGAACGGGTATCCTCGCGAATCCGGGTTCGACATCACGGTCGCGTCCGAAGTCATGGCGATCCTGTGCCTGGCCGACGGCCTTGCCGATCTGGAGGCGCGGGTCAGCCGGATCGTCATCGGTTATACCCGCGACCGGCGACCCGTCACCGCGCGTGACCTCAACGCCGATGGCGCCATGGCGGTGCTGCTGGCACAGGCGATCAAGCCCAATCTGGTCCAGACGCTGGAGGGCAATCCAGCGCTGGTCCATGGCGGCCCGTTCGCCAATATCGCCCATGGCTGCAATTCGGTCATTGCCACGCGGACCGGCCTTGGCCTTGCCGATTATGTCGTGACCGAAGCGGGGTTCGGGGCAGATCTGGGCGCGGAAAAATTCTTTGACATCAAATGCCGTCAATCGGGCCTGCGCCCCGATGCCGTGGTCATCGTCGCGACCGTCCGCGCGCTCAAGATGAATGGCGGCGTTGCCAAGGGCGATCTGGCCCGGCCGGATGTCGATGCGGTCCGGCGCGGCGCGGTCAACCTGGTGCGCCATATCGAAAATGTCCGGCAGTTCGGCGTGCCAGCCGTCGTCGCGATCAACCGGTTCCATACCGATGGCGATGACGAACTCGCCGCCATCGCATCGATCGTCGCGGCGCACGGGTCACAGGCAATCATCTGCACCCACTGGGCCGACGGCGGGGCGGGTGCAGAGGATCTGGCCCGGCGGGTGGTCGAGCTTGCCGACGCGCCGTCGCAATTCGCCCCGCTCTATGACGATGATCTGCCGCTGTTCGACAAGATCAACACCGTTGCTACCCGCATTTACCGGGCGGAGGGCGCCGTCGCCTCGCCCGAGGTGCGTGCTCAGCTCGCCCGGTGGCAGGATGCGGGCTATGGCCACCTGCCTGTCTGCATAGCCAAGACGCAGTACAGCTTTTCCACCGATCCCGACGCGCTTGGCGCGCCGACCGGGCATATCGTTTCGGTACGCGACGTGCGGCTGGCGGCGGGGGCGGGCTTTGTCGTCGCGATCTGCGGCGAAATCCGCACCATGCCCGGCCTGCCCCGCGTGCCTGCGGCGGAATCCATTCGCGTCGATGCCGACGGGCTGATCCAAGGCCTGTTCTAGGGCACCGGTTCCGCCGTTCGGGCGGGGTGCCCGCTTCGCTGTTGACACCGGTTACCCGATCCGCATCATGCCGCCGAACAGAATAATGTCGGGGGACGGATGACAGGGCGGCAAGGCATTTACGTGACCAGTCGTCGGCATATGCTTGGCATCGCCGCGACGCTGGCGATCGGCATCGCGCCGGTCGCCCTGGCCGCGCCCGACCCCGTCGCCCGCCTGCGGGTCAGCCTGTCGGTGCCGGGGGCGCATCGGACAGTAGCCGCCGCCATCGCCGCCTTGCCGCCACAGGGCGGGGTCATCCGGATCGATCGCGGTGTCTGGCGGGAAAAGCTCGCCATCACGGCCGCCAATGTCACGCTGGTCGGGCTGGGCGATCGCCCGGATGACACGGTCATCACCTGGGACGATTCCTCGCAAAAGGCGGGCGGTACGGTCAGGTCGGCGACGCTGACCGTTTCGGGCGACGGGTTCCGCATGGGCAATCTGACGGTCCGCAACGACTGGGCCTTGAGCCCCGATGCCTATCCGACCCAGGCGGTTGCGCTGGCGTTGACTGGCGACCGGGCAGTGCTGGATCATGTCCGGCTGGACGGGCATCAGGATACGCTGTTCGCGGGCAAGGGGCCGGGCGGGCGATTGTCGCGGCACTATTTCGGGAACAGCCGGATTTCCGGTCATGTCGATTTCATCTTCGGCAACGCCAATGCCTATTTCAGCCGCTGCGCCTTGCACGGCAATGCCGGATCGACGGTGATGATCACCGCGCACAGCCGGATTTCCGAAGAAGACCCCAGCGCCTATGTCTTCGATCGCTGCACGATCACTGCCGATGCGGATGCGGGGGCAATCTGGCTGGGCCGGTCGTGGCGCGACTATGCGCGCGTCATCTTTCTGGACACGCGGATGGATGCGCCCGTTGCGCATGGCGGCTGGCGGGAATGGACGCCGGGCACGACCGATCGGCTGAAAACCAGCTATTATGCCGAATATCGCTCCACGGGCCGGGGTGCACCGCCCCCGCCGCGCGTGGCGACCGCGCATCAGCTCAGCCGGGAACAAGCCGCGCAGTGGCGGCTGGACCGGTTTTTCGGCGGCGATACCGGCTGGATAGACGAGGGGCTGATGGCCCTGGCACAGGAGAGGAAGGTCCGATGAACCGCACGTCCATCATGCTTGCTGCGGCGCTGCTGACGCTGCCCGTCGCTGCCCGCGCCCAGACCGCAGCGGCACCGGTACCGCGGGAATTTCCGCGGGAGATCGCGCCATCGAAAATCATCCTGGTCGGCGATTCCACCACGGCGGTGGTCGGGGGCTGGGGGCCCAGCTTCTGCGCCTATCACGTCACCTCGTTCATGGCGTGCGTCAATCTGGCGCGGGGCGGCCGCAGTTCGCGCACCTATATGCAGGAACGGTCGTGGGAACTGGCGCTGAACGAGGCGCGCGTGCCGGGCTATCAACGCACCTGGGTGCTGATCCAGTTCGGTCATAACGATCAACCGGGAAAAACGCGTTCGACCGAACTGGCGCAGGAATTTCCCGGCTATATCCGGCGCTATGTCGACGATGCGCGCAGGGCAGGGGCGATCCCCGTGCTGCTGACCCCGCTGACCCGGCGGACGTTCCGGGACGGCCGGCTGGACAATGATCTGGAACCCTGGGCCGCCGCCATCCGCAAGGTAGCGCAGGAGGCGGACGTGCCGCTCATCGATCTCAACGCCGCCAGCGCCGCTGCGGTGCAGGCGATGGGCGAACGGGCGGCAGAACGGTTCGCCCAGCTGCCGCCCGGCGCGGTTCCGCCTGCCGCCCCGGCCCCGACCGCGACCCCATCCGCGCCCCCGGCCGCGACAGAGGTGAACGTCACCCCCACCGCGCTGCCAAAACTGGCCTTTGATCGCACGCATCTGGGCGTGGAGGGCGCGGATTACTTCGCGGAAATGGTCGCCGAACTGCTGGCCGATGCGGTGCCGGACATGCGCCCGCTGCTGTTCGTCGATCGCCTGGACAAACGGGCCGGCCCCGCCCCGTCAGGCCGCTGACCGGTCAGCCGCCATTGGCCTTTTTCCAGCGCGCATATTCGGCCTGTGCCGACAGGCCGTTCTTGTTGAACCAGGCATAGCCGCCGCGCCGCTCCGCGCTGATGTCCATCACATCGTCGTACAGGCTGCGGTCCCGGTCGCCAAAGATGGGCAGGTTGTCGCTCGCCCGGTAAAACCGGGACCACAGGACCGCGCCCTTTTGCTGAACGATCCGGGGATTGCCGCCTTCCTTGGTCCAGGCAACGTCGCGGATCACGCTGCGGTCCACCCACGCCATCCCGTCGGCGATGGCCCGCCGGACGGCCGGGGACGGGTTGGGCAGCGACATCAGCAGCGACAACAGCCGGACGCTTTCCGCACTGGTCAGCTCGGCCGGTTCATAGGCGCGCGCCGTCACGGGTTTCAGCGTGATCGGGTCATGCTGCTGCGCCCATCCGGTCCGCGCGCCGTTCACGACGATCTGGGTGCGCAGGATGCAATCGATCCCCGCCTGCACCGCCCGGTCGGCCCGCGCACGCTGATCCGCCGACAGGGTGGCATAACCACCCTTGCCCGCGCTGGCATCGATCAGCAGCCGGATGACCCGCGCCATGGCATCGTCATTATAGGTGATGGCATTGTGATAACCGCCCGCCAGCGGCCAGACCTGCGGCCATCCGCCCGTCGGATATTGCGCGGCCAGCAGGTAATCGACCCCCCGCCGCAATGCCGCGCCATACCGCGCCTCGCCCTCTTTGCCCGTCGCGGCGATGACGCGTTCCAGATACGCGATCTCGCTGGTCGTCGCACTGTTGTCGATAGTGCCGACGAACGCCCAGTCCCTTGCTCCGCCGCTGCCCGGGGTTTCCTCGTGGATATAATGCTGGCCGGGCCGACGCGGCGGGATGTTGCGCGGGGTGTTCTTGCCCCATCCGCCGGCCGGCGTCTGGAAACTGACGATGGTATCGGCAATCGCCCGCGCCCCGGCCGACCGGAAATAATCCGTGTCGCCGCCGGGCAACTCGCCGCCGCCGCCCGGCGGGGATGGCGGCGGCGTGGCACCGGGGGGCAGTTCCGCCGCCAGCGCCGCCTTGTCCGCCCGCATCTGCTCGGCGGACCGCGTGAAATAGGCCGTCCATGCCGCCCGCTCCGCCTGGGGCAGGCTGGCGATCCGTTCGGCGGACAGGGGCGGGGACGGCTCGATCGTCCCGATCTTTCTGGCAATGCCCGGCGTCGCGGTGGTCAGGGCGGACAGCGCCAGAAATGCCGTCAACAGCCGCGCCCGGCCAGGTCCATGACGTCCCATCTTCATTCCCCTTACAATGCCCGGAACCGGAAATCGGTGAACCGCGCGGTGCCGCTGCCCGCCGAATACAGGCCGGGGCGCAGCATCAGGAAACCGCCGCGCACATTGTGGTGATACCCCGACACCTCCATGCCGCGGTCGAACCGTTTCCACGTTGCCCCGTCATCGGTGCTGGTGTGAAAAGCGATGATATGGCGGTTGTTGGTCACCCGCATCCGCACCTTCTGCCCATGGCCATGGGCGGGCCGTCCCCGCTCGATGCCATATTGGTGCGTGACGAACCGCTGCCAGTCGAACCCCAGCCCGCAATACAGCTTGTCGTCGTAAAACAGGACCAGTCCGGCAACGCCGTCCGGCTCGATCTCGATTGTGCATTCGAACTGATAGGCGGTGTCGCCTGCAATCAGCAGCAGGGGCGAACTGTCCGACGGCGCCTTGCCCCGCGCGGCCAGATGCAGCGTGTTGTTCGCCACCTTGACCCGGCTGCGTTCGTCCGGTGCGGGGCGAAAGAAGTTCCATTTGGTGCCCAGCGCCAGCGTCGAAAAATCGTCCGACAGCGGCGCGCCATGCGGCTGCGCCTTGCCCCCCCGGGGCTTGGCAATCGGCCGGGACAGATCGCCGCCCGTCATCCGGAACCAGCCGTCGGCGGTCCATTCAACGGGGTCCAGCAGCGTCTGTCGCCCCAGCGTCCAGAACCCGTTTTCAAACCCGTGATAGACCGACCACCAGCTGCCGTCCGGCCCCTCGACCAGCGTGGCGTGCCCCCGCGACCACCATTGTTCGTCCAGCGATGTGGTGCGGACGATCGGGTTGCCGGGATGATGCTCCCATGGCCCGTGGATGGATTTTGACCGGGCGGCGATGACCATGTGGCCGGTCGGTGGACCCGCGGTGCCGCCCACGGCCGTGATCAGGTAGAAATAATCGCCGCGGCGCATCACCTTTGGCCCTTCCGGGCTGAACCCCTCGACCGCCCAGTCGTCGGGATAGCGCCAGGGGTCATAGACATGCTCGACCGGGCCGACTGTGGACAGCCCGTCCTCGGCTAGCCGGATGCGGTCGCCGCCCGACAGGAACAGCCACCGGCTGCCATCCTCGCCCACCGCATGGCCGGGATCGATATGGCTGCGCAGGCCAAGATCGATGGGGTCGCTCCACGGCCCCTCGATCCGGTCGGCATGAATGACCCAGTTGGTCGTCGGGTTCTTGGTCGGGATGTACAGGTAATATCGGCCCTTGTGCTTGGTCAGCTCGGGCGCCCACACCGCACCGATATTGCGCGTCAGCGCCGCAGTGATCGGCCGCCAGTTGATCAGGTCCTGCGAATGCCAGATCACCAGGCCCGGATAGGAATCGAACGTCGAAAACGTCATGTAATAATCCCGCCCGTCCTTCAGGATGGTGGGATCGGGATGATCGCCCGCGATCAGGGGGTTCAGGAACGTGCCGTCGCCCAGATCGGCGACCCGCTGATTGTCATGGCCCCGGCGATGGGGCGGCGCGGTGGTCTGCCCCCCGGCGGTCTGTGCCTGCGCGCCCGGCGCGCCCGACATTGCGGCCATTCCGGCCCATCCGGCCAGCAGACTGTCACGACGCGATAGCTTCATCGGATACTCTCACGGACACGGACAAAAAGCGGCCCCGCATTTCGTGCCGGAAATGCGGGGCAGGAGGGAGATCAGAAGCGCAGGCGGGCACCCACGCGATAGATCGGGCCGGGGCTGCCATATTGGGTGATGGCCTCCTGCCCCTGATAGGCATAACGCTCGTTCGGCTGGTTAGTGATGTTCAGCGCCTCGGCCGTCACCGACAGCCAATCCGTGAACTGGTAACTGGTGGATGCGTCCACATTGGTCGTCGACCGGCTATACTGGA
The DNA here is from genome assembly GCF_049889035.1 of Sphingomonas eleionomae. Taxonomy (NCBI): domain Bacteria; kingdom Pseudomonadati; phylum Pseudomonadota; class Alphaproteobacteria; order Sphingomonadales; family Sphingomonadaceae; genus Sphingomonas; species Sphingomonas eleionomae. The sequence goes on from NZ_JBLTWP010000003.1 coordinate 378,408, forward strand.
AATCGTTGATCAGCGGCGCATCGCACGGCGTGCCGGCAACCGACGGATTGGCCGGATTGTTCTGCAACCCCGGCGCACAGGTGCCGCCGGCGATCGGATAGTTGGTCGAATATCCCTTGCGGTTCGCCACCGAAACGCGCGCCCGGAACCGGCTGGTTTCATAGGACAGCGTGGCGTTCAGTGCCTCCGGCGACACGCCCAGGAACGGGGCGGCGCCCGTGGTCTGCGCCACCGTCGCCGAACCGGGGTCCAGGATGTAATTCAGTTCCGACTGGATGTAGGTATAGTTCACCTGCACGCCCAGATTCTTGAAAATCCACGGCAGGAACTCAAGCTCCTGCTGGAAGCTCACCTCGATGCCGCGGATATAGCCGCCCGGCGCGTCGCGGAACTGGCGCGCGGTGAACACATTGTCGCCGTCGATATAGGCAAGCTGGTTGGCGTTGGTGAACCCCTGGCGGATGGCATCGACATTCTCCGCCCCGACCAGCTGGCTGAGCGGCGCGGAAAAGTTGATCGTCTGCGGAAAGCTCAGGATGTCCTTGTTGAACGCCGCGATGGACAACAGGCCGCCGCGCGAGAAATACCATTCCACGCTGGCATCCATGTTCGTCGACCGGAACGGCTTCAGTTGCGGGTTGCCGATGGTCAGCGTCGCGCCCACCGTCTCGCCGGTGTTCGGCACCGAAATCGCGGTGATCGACGGCGACAGATTGCCCAGCAGCGGACGTGCCATCACCTTCGAAATGCCGAACCGGACCAGCACATCGTCCAGCGGCTCATAAACGATGTTCAGCGAAGGCAGGAAATCGGTGTAATTGTTGGTTCCCTGGATCGCGCGGCCGCCCGGCGTGGTGCCGTCCGACGTCACGTCCGTCTTGGCCATGCGCATGCCCGCATTGCCGCGGAACGGCCGCCCGAACAGCAACGAATCCCAGTCCATCTGGAAATAGATGCCGGTCAGCTTTTCGCGCACCGAAAAATTCTCGCGCCCGCCATTGCGCAGGTTGGTGATGCGCCAGTCACCGAACTTGTTGATGCAGTTGCAGGTGAAATCGAACAGGGAATCGAACGCATCAATGCTCGGCACATAAAAGCTGCTGATCGTCCCTTCCGGCACGGTCAGGCCTTGGCCAAACTCGATCATGCGGCCGACGGTCGATGCGTTGGTCCCGGCTTCTGCCAGGGTCGGGTTCAGGATGTCGACATTGCGTTCGAACTGGACGGTGCGGAACGCATATTCGCGGTAATTGCCGCCAAAGCTCAGCTTCAGCTCGTCATTCAGATCCAGGTCGAAATCGATCTTGCCCTGGCGATAGGTGTTGACGGTCGAACGTTGGAAATGACGGATGCCGGAAAAGCCCTTGACCGTGTTCCAGTTGGCGGGGTTGGCCACGTCGAAGCCGAAATCCATGAACGGCATGGTGTCGGTATCGCGCTCGTCGAACACGTAGAGGCCGGGGGAATCCATCCGGTTGAATTCGACCAGCAGGCCCTGCTGGTTCAGCCGCGATTCCGATGCGCCGCCGACGAACGTCATGCGGAACGTGTCGGTGAACTCATGATCCAGCTGGGCCGATGCCTGCTTGAACGTGGTGGTGTATTCGGACTGGTCGGCGGCGGACCGGAAATCGACATTGGTCGCCGTCATGTAATTGACGATGCCGTTTTCGACATTCACGTCCTGCAACCGGACCGCAGGCCGCCCGATCAGCGCGCCGCGAAACGCCAGCCGGTTGGTCGACGGGATGTACCCGACCGAATTGGGGTTGTTGTAATAGTCATAGGGATCAAGGTTGAACGGGTTGACGCTGAAGATGTTGGACGCGGTCGGATTGGCCGTGGCCAGCGCCCCCGGCACGACCGCGCTCGGCGCCAGCACCGATGTCACCCGCTGGCCCTGCGCGTTCAGGGCCGTGCCGAACGCCGGCGTGGTGCCGTACAGCTGATTGCCGCAATCCTGGGGCGGGGTGAATGCGTTGCCTGCACTCGGCACGCACAGGCCGGGATACAGCGCGCGCGCAGCCTGCGGCGTCAACGTATTGCCGGCGGTGTTCAGCGTGGCATTGGTGTTGTTGCGGTTGAGGCCCACCGGCGAAAGCTGGTTGATCGTCGACTTGTTCTTGAACCGGGAATACAGGCCGTCGATCGACAGCCGCGTCCGGCCCGTGATCTGCCACTGATAGGAGGTGGTCAGGCCCAGCCGCTCATAGGTGACGTCCTGCTGCTCGATCGATGGCAGGGCGGGAAAGCGGACAGTGGAATTGTCGAACCGGCCCGGCGTGTTGAACGGCGAACCGGGATACAGCTTGGCATAGGCTTCGGGATTGGATCCCGACAACAGGTTGACGATCTCCGGATTGGTGATCGCCGTGCCGAACGCGGTTCCGGCCGGCGCGGCAAACCCCGCGCGCTGCGGGTTCTCGTTCCCGGCCCAGGTGCTGCCGCGATAGACATAGTCGGACTGCCCGGCCTGACGGCGATACTGGTCGATCTCGTTTTCCGATTTCGCCCAGGCGGCGGAAAACAGGATGCCGATATCGCCGAACCGCCGCGATACCAGGCCGGCGACGCGCGGCTGCCACTTGCCGCTGTTCGCCTGATAGCTGCCCTCGGACGACAGGCCGAACGCGCCCTTCTTGTAATCGAACGGCCGCGCGGTCTGCAGGTCGATGGTCGCGCCCAGCGACCCTTCGTCGGTTTCCGCAGACGGCGTCTTCTGCACCTTCAGCGAGTTGAACAGCTCGGACGCAAAGGTGTTGTAGTCAAAGGAACGGCTTCGGTTGGGGCTGGTGCCGGCATCGTTCGCACCGGCGGTCGACAGCGCCTCCAGTCCGTTCAGGCGGGTCCGGTTGAAATCGCCGCCCAGGCCGCGGACCGTGATCGACCGGCCTTCGCCATTGTCGCGGTCGACCGACACGCCGGGCAGGCGCTGCAGCGATTCGGCCAGGTTGTTGTCCGGGAAATCGGCAATATCCTCGGCCGTGATCGCGTCGATCTGAACGGTGGACGTGCGCTTCAGGTCAATCGCGTTGCGCAGCGACGCGCGATAGCCGGTAACGACGATGTCGCTGCCCGGCTGGCCATCCAGGGCGGCGCCCTGCGTTGCCTCGGCATCCGTATCGGCTGCAGCAACTCCGGCATCCTGGGCTGCGGCGCTGGCGGTGGCAGTCACTGCCTGCTGCATCGCGCTGGCCGGTTCGATCGCGCACAGGGCGATAAGGGAACCGCCCATGCACAGCAGAATCCTGTTGTTCATTATCCTCTCCCCACTTTTTCTTTCCGCTACGCTATTGTTACCGGTGTCATAAGGCAACCGTGTTTTTTGGGACCGTTCGATTTTCGCACCGCCAGCAGGACCGGACCGGCGGCCGCGCCGGTGAAATCCGGGCTTGAGATCCGACAAAATCGCCCGATTCATGCTTAACGGGGCATCGTTACCCGCACCGGCATTTCCCGATGCCCGATCTCCGCGCTGGCACCCCCTCAAAATGGCTTGCCCATTTACGGAACCAGAAACCGGTGTCATATCAATGCGCAAAGGTCCGCAGGATCGATAGAGAGGATGGGTGGTGATGAAGGGTTTCGGCATTGCATTCCTGTTGGCTGTTTCTCCGCTTGCCGGTGCCTTCGCGCTTGCGCCGGGCCAGGAAGCGGGACCGGCCGCGCAATCGGCCTTTCCCGGCGCTCAGGGGTGGGCGGCGCAGACGCCGGGCGGGCGCGGGGGGCGCATCATCCGGGTCACCACGCTGAACGCCGACGGGCCGGGCAGCTTCAAGGAAGCGGTGGAGGCAAAGGGGCCGCGCATCGTGGTGTTCGAGGTCGGCGGCGTGATCGACATGGGCCGCACCACGCTCACCATCCGCGAACCGTTCCTGACCATCGCCGGGCAGACCGCGCCGTCGCCCGGCATTACCTTCATCAAGGGCGGGATCGACATCCGCACCCATGACGTGATCGTCCGCCATATCCGCATCCGCCCCGGTGCCGACGGCGCAGCCAAGCGTTCCGGCTGGGAAGTGGATGCCATGTCCACCATCGCCGCGCGCAACGTCATGGTCGATCATTGCACCATGACCTGGGCGGCGGACGAGAATCTGTCCGCCTCCGGCCCGCGCTTCACCGGCGATACGGTCGAGGAATGGCGCCGCAACACCAGCCACAACATCACTTTCAGCTACAATCTGCTGGCCGAGGGGCTGGCCAATGCCAGCCATCCAAAGGGCGAGCACAGCAAGGGCTCGCTGATCCACGACAACGCCACCGGCATCCTCATCTGGCGCAACATCTATGCCCATAATGTCGAACGCTCGCCGCTGCTTAAGGGCGGGGTTCATGCCGCGGTGGTCAACAACCTGATCTACGATCCCGGCAAGCGCGCGGTGCATTACAATCTGATGGCGCTGGAATGGGCGGGCTATCCCTATCAGACGGGCGAATTGTCCGCTGTCGGCAATGTCCTGCGCGGTGGTCCGTCGACCGATGCCGGGCTGCCCTTCATGATGCTCGGCGGCGACGGCGACCTTCGCTATCACGCCCGCGACAATATGGCGGTGGACAAGTTCGGCAATCCGCTGCCCATGTTCGGCCGCTATGGCATCACCAGGGCGCGCCTGATCGAGGCAAAGCAGCCCCTTGTCTGGCCGACCGGCCTGCCGGTCATGCCCGCGGCCCAGCTTGAAACCCACATCCTTGCCAATGCCGGCGCCCGCCCGTGGGACCGGGATGCCGACGATATCCGCGTCCTGTTCTTCATTGCCGAGGGGCGCGGCGACATCATCGACGATGAAAAGGAAGTGGGCGGCTATCCCGTGCAAAAGCCGACCCGCGCGCCCTTTGTCGATGCGGAATGGAACCTCGATACGATGGAGCCGCGCTCCGGCCGCTATCCGGGGCAGCAGGGGCCGGTGCAGGAAACGCAAAGCGCGCGCGACCGGGCGATGCGGCAATGATCGCGCGCGCCTGATCCGCCGCGCCGCGGGTCAGGTGCCCGGCTGGATATAGGGAAAGCGCGCGAACAGCTCGCGTTCCCATCCGCGCGGATCGTTCTCGATCCGGCACGTGCGGTCAAACATCATCGTCGCCCGCCGGTCCAGCATATGGCGGGGCCAGCGCGGCATCCCGGCATGGGCCGGATCGCCGCGCCGTGCCAGGCTGGCAAAGGCGCGCATCATCGTGCCCGACAGCGCCCGCGCAGCCGCATCCGTCCCGCTCGTCGATCCCGGCGCGTCCAGCGTCCCGAACACCATCGGAATGTCGTCGGTATGCGCCGCCCGGCGCAGCGGCTGAACGGGGGATGGGTAATCGAACTGATAGACCCAGGCCGGCACGCCCGCCCGTGCCCGCTCTTCCGCTTCGATCACCTGTCCGCGCCAGCTTCGGCCCGCAGTGGTCGCGGCATAGAACAGGTCGGCGGGGCTCATGTTCGGAAACCGCGCGCGATACTGCGCTACCACCCATTCGGGATGCGCATCGATGCGCAGGTCCGGTGCGATCCGCTCGGCCAGATTGTCCCAGTTCAGCGTCGTCACCTTCTCGCTGGCGGGATCGGTAAAGGCCCGCGTCTCGTCCCGCGTATTGCCCAGGATCATCGGAATCCCGCGCCCCAGCGGATGCGCGTCGGGCCAGAAGGGGTGGCGGGTCATCGACCGCATATCCAGCACCGGCCCCATATAGACCCCGCCGCCCAGGATCGGGTCCTCCGCCGACAACCCCTCGATCAGCCGCTCGACCGGCATCGTCGTCAGCGCCTCGGGCGTGGCGTTCAGCCTGTCCAGCACCGCGCGCGCCCGCCGCGTGGCGTTCAGCGGGCCGGAAGCCGTCACCTGCTGCCCGCTCATCGTGGCGGCGGCGTGGAACAGGCCGCTTGCCGCCGGCATCGCCATCAGCGTGGCGATCTTCGCCCCGCCGCCGGACTGGCCGAACAGCATGACGCGCCCCGGATCGCCGCCAAAGCCCGCGATATTGTCCCGCACCCAGCGCAGGGCGAGGACCAGGTCGAGCTGCCCGCAATTGCCGCTGTCGGGAAAGCGCGGGTCGATGCGGGCCAGATAGAGATAGCCAAGCGCGTTCAGCCGGTGGTTCACCGTGACGACGACGACATCCTCGCTCGCCGCCAGCCGCGCGCCTTCGACCAGCGGATCGGCCACGGTGCCCCCCGAATAGGCACCGCCGTGGAAATAGACCATGACCGGACGCCTTGCGCCGCTGCGCGCCTCGGGGGTCCAGATGTTGAGGAACAGGCAATCCTCACGCTGCCCGCCGCTGCGCCCGCGTTGCGGACAGCTTGGGCTGATGACCGTCGCCGGCTGGATATCTGCACGGACGGCGGCGGCAACCGGCGGCTGGAACCGCCGGCGGCTCATATCCTCGCCATAGCGGATGCCCAGAAACGCCTGAACGCCCCGGTCGCGGATGCCGCGCCATCGGCCGCCGGGGCCAGCCGCGACCGGGTCGTCCGCTGCCCATGCAGGGGTAGCCATCGTCGATGCGGCCCCGGCGATCAGCAGCGTCCGGCGATCGATCATCGGCGTTGCATCACCTCGCCAGCCATCCGCCATCGACGGCGAGGATATGGCCCTGGATGTAGCGTGCGGCGGGGGAGGCGAGGAACACGGCGCCGCCGCCGAGGTCGGAGGGATCGCCCCACCGCCCGGCGGGGATGCGTTCCAGGATCTGGCGGTTGCGGGTTTCGTCGGCCTGCAGCGCGGCGGTGTTGTTGGTGGCGATGTACCCGGGCGCGATGGCGTTGACCGTGATGCCTTTCGATGCCCATTCGCAGGCGAGCAGCTTGGTGAGGCCGCCAATGCCGGATTTGGACGCGGTGTAGCTTGGCACGCGGATGCCGCCCTGAAACGTCAGCATCGAGGCGATGTTGATGATGCTGCCGCCGCCATTGGGGATCATGTGCCGGGCGGCTGCCTGGCACAGGAAGAACACGGATTTGAGGTTGGTGTCGATCACCGCATCCCAGTCCGCCTCGGTAAAATCGATGCTGTCGGCGCGGCGGATGATCCCGGCATTGTTGACCAGGATGTGAAGCCCGCCGAGCTTCTCCACGGTCTCGTCCACAACCCTGCCCACAGGCTCGATGCTGGACAGGTCGGCGCTGATGATCGCGGCATGGCGGCCAAGCGCGGTCACCTGTTCGGCGGTCTCGGTCGCGGGCGTGCGGCCGATCAGCGCGACATCGGCACCGGCACCGGCCAGCGCCAGCGCAATGCCCTGGCCGATGCCGGTATTGGCGCCCGTGATCGCCGCGACGCGGCCGGTAAGGTCGAAGGGATGGGTCATGACAGGGGCAAAGGCTCCGTTCCCGGCCGGGACGCGCGCCCGCGCCCCGCCGGGGGTAGGGATCAGGACGCGGGAATCAGGACAACCGGATCACGACAGGGCAGGCTCTGCGGCCAGCACCTGCTTGAGGTAATCGCTGATCGCGGCATCGGTGGCGTTGGCGAAGAAATACTCCTGGAACCGCTCGCCCGCGATGGTGGCGCGCAGCAGGTCCTGATCGACGTTCTTGAGCACGGTCAGCATGTCAGTGCAGGTCACCGCCTTCAGATCCTTCAGGATGCCGCGGTTCCGGCGCATGATCTCGGCCCGCTCGCGCGGATAGCCAAGGCCGCGCTCGCCGTCGAACAGCTTGGCATAGACATCGCGCAGGTTCAGCTCGGCCGCCCAGCCGAACCCCTTGGAATAGGGCATCGAGATCGCGTTGCCGTCATTGATCTGGCCGAACAGGAACGCATCGGTCGGGTCGATCACCAGGCCGCAGAACACCCCCGGCATCGCATTGGCCGCCAGCATCGATCCCATGCCCGTGCCGCATCCGGTCACCACGAAATCCGCCGCACCGCTGTTCAGCAGGATGCCCGCCAGCAACCCGTTCATCACATAGGTCAGCGACGCCTTATCCTCCGGCGCGTACATGCCATAGTGAAACACCTCATGCCCGAAACCGCCCGCAACCTCGCTCAGCGCCTCATATACCACACCGCTCTTCGCCGCCTGGCTGTTCTCAATGATCAATGCGATCTTCATGTCCGATGGTCCCTTATGTGATCCGCGCGATTGGGTTGCCCGCGGCGCGCCGTCCATTGGCTGCTATCAGCTTCCGGCCTTACCGCCCAGCTGGTAACCGGTGTCAGGTTTCAGCGCAAGATCATGGGCAATGCTGAGCGGCGGATCGGCCCGGATCCCGCCGATATGCCACGATCATTCCGCCGGCGCGGCCACCGATGCGCGCCGGATCAGCGTCGACACGAACAGCGAATCGCCCTTGTCCGCCGGCGCCTCTCCATCGCTGATCAGTTTCAGCGCCGCGGCCCGCGCCATGGTCGCGATCGGCCAGCGCACCGTCGTCAGCGGCGGCCACAGATAGGACGCGATGGTCGTATCGTCGAACCCGACGATGGACAGGTCGCGCGGCACCTCCAGCCCCCGTTGCCGCGCGGTGTGCAGCACGCCCGCCGCCATGGCGTCGTTGGAACAGAATACCGCGGTCGGGCGGGGCGACAGGTCAAGCAGCCGCTCGGCCGCGCGCATCCCGGATTCGAACGTGTAATCGCCCTGCGCCATATAGGTCCGCTGGACGCCGATGCCCGCGGCCTCCATCGCGCTCAGATACCCCTCGGCCCGTTCGGATGCCGACCGGAACCCGATCGGCCCATGGACGAACCCGATCCGGCGATGCCCCGCATCGATCAGGTAATCGACCGCCCCGCGCACCGCTTCGCGGTCGTTCGATGCCACCATGTGCTGGGCATCGTCGAACGCTGCCGACCCCATCCGTACATAGCGCGTGCCGATCCCCGCACACAGCGCGGCCAGCGAATCATGCTCCGAAATCGGCGGCAACAGCATGACGCCATAGGGGCGCTGCCGTTCCAGAAACCGGTGGATGTCATCCAGCATCGTCGGCGATCCGCGATCCACCGGATGGACGATCAGTTCGAATTCCGTATCGCGCAGCACCTCCAGCAGCCCCTGCTGCACGTTCAGCACCATGTGCGGATTGGGGTTGTCGTGGATCAGCCCGATCAGGAAATTGCGCCGCAGGGCCAGCGCCCGTGCCTGGGGATTGGGGATATAGCCCAGCCGCGCGATCACTGCCTCCACCCGCTCGCGCGTTTCGGCGTTCAGCAGGGGGGACTGGTTGATGACGCGGCTGACTGTCTTTTTCGACACCCCGGCTTCGCGGGCGACATCGTTGATCGTCGATTGACTGGTTTTCTTCATTTCACTGCCGACCATAACGCCGCCTGTCGCAAAGGCCAATGCGCCCTACTTGTCATTGACACCGGTGTCTGCATATACCCCTCTTGTAACGCCAGATGAAAATGAGGAGGGGGCGTCTGATGCACATGGGTGAAGCCATTGCGCGCGCATTTGTCGCTGCACGCCGTGAGCGCCGCGCGCTGGCCGAATATCCCGGCGCACTGCCGGCCAGCCTGGCCGACGCGCACGCGATTCAGGATTTTGCCCTGTCGCTGGTCGATACCCCGGTCGCCGGCTGGAAAGTGGGCAAGATTCCGCCGCCGATGGACCAGGTGCTGGGCCGCGACCGGCTGGAAGGGCCGATCTTCGCCGGCACGGTGGTCGAGGGGGACGGGTGCGCCATGCCCGTCTTTGAACACGGGTTTGCCGCAGCAGAGGCGGAATATCTGCTGCGCATCGCTGCCGCGCCCGAACCGGGCAAGACCGATTTCACGCATGAAGAGGCCGCCGCCTTGCTGGATGCGGTGCATATCGGCATCGAAATCGCCAGCTCGCCCTTTCCGGGCATCAATGCGCTCGGCCCGCTGGTCACCATCTCCGATTTTGGCAATAACCACGGCATGGTGATTGGCGCACCCGTACCCGACTGGCGCGATGGCGGCTTTTTTGACTGGCCGGTCGAACTGCGCATCGATGGCGAAGTGGCGGGCAGCGCAAGCGCGCGCACGATGCTGGACGGGCCGATCGGCGCGGCTGCATTCCTGTTCGGCACGCTCGCCCGGCGCGGGATCGCTGTCCACCCGGGACAATGGATTTCGTCGGGGGCCGTGACCGGCGTTCATCCCGTCCGCCCGGGCCAGCATGTGACGGCAGCCTTTGCCGACATGACGGTCGATTGCACGATCGTCGCGGCATGACCGCCGGCGTTGCCCCGATCGAAGCGGGCGCGCCGCCCGTCCGCCGCAGCGGCCGTGTCCGCTGGTCGATCATCGCGCTGCTGTTCTGCGCCACCACGGTCAATTACATTGACCGCACCATGCTGGGCCTGCTGGCCCCGATGCTGGGCGACGAGCTTGGCTGGAACGAAAATGACTATGGCAACATCGTCACCGCGTTTCAGGCGGCCTATGCCCTGGGCTTTCTGCTCATGGGCTGGCTGGTCGACCGGTTCGGGCCAAAGATCGGCTATGCCATCGCCATCGGTGTGTGGACCATCGGCCATGTCGCCCATGGCTTTGCCTCATCCGTCGGTGCGTTCATGGCCGCCCGCGTCGTGCTGGGCGTGGGGGAGGCGGGGCATTTCCCCTCGGTCGTCCGCGCCAGCAGCGAATGGTTCCCGCAAAAGGAACGCGCCTATGCCATTGGCTGGGTCAATTCCGCGACGACGATCGGCGTTATCCTGACCGCGCCGACGCTGTGGCTGTTCATGACCTTCCTGGGCTTTGGCTGGCGCGAGACGTTTTTCTATACCGGCATCTTCGGCGCGGTGCTGATGATGCTGTGGCTGTGGTGGTACAGCAATCCGCGCGAAAAGGCGGGACAGGTCAGCGAGGCGGAACTCGCCTGGATCGAACATGATCCGCCGGAATGCATCGAAAAGCTGGGCTGGGGTCAGGTCGTCCGCACGCGGGAGGCATGGGCCTTTGCCAGCGCAAAGTTCCTGACCGATCCGGTCTGGTTCCTGATGCTGTTCTGGCTGCCGAAATATTTCAGCAGCACCTACAACGTCGATCTCAAGGTCGTGCTGCTGCCGATGATCGTGATGTATCTGCTGTCCGATGTGGGCAGCATCGCGGGCGGCTGGCTGTCGTCCCGCCTGATCCAGTCGGGCCGCACCCCCAATGTCGCGCGAAAGACGACGATGATCCTGGCTGGCCTGTGCGTCCTGCCGCTGCTGTTCGTGTCGGGACTGGAAAACATGTGGCTGGCGGTCGGCCTGATCGGCCTGGCGCTGGCGGGGCATCAGGCGTTTTCGTCGAACCTGCTCGCCGTCCCGCCGGACATGTTTCCGAAACGGGCGGTGGGATCGGTGATCGGCCTTGGCGGTTTTGCCGGCGGCGTGGGCGGCATGATTATGGCCAAATCCACCGGCCTTGTCCTTGATGCCACGGGCGGCAATTACACGGTGATCTTTGCCTGCTGCACCGTCGTCTATTTCCTGGCCGTCGGGATGATCCACCTGCTTTCCCCGCGACTTGCGCCGGTACGGATCGGCTGACCGCTTCGCGCGCCCGCGCCATTCATGCTAGGGGATGGCGCGGGAGGCGCTGATGTTCCAACTGTCCGATTACGAAACCGGGGCCGAATTCGACGGGGAATATGCGGCGGCGCTGAAGGCGCTGCAGGACCGGCTGGAACGCATTCAGGTCGCGCACATCCTGCACAAGCGAAAGGCGATCGTCGCGATCGAGGGGTGGGACGCCGCCGGCAAGGGCGGGATCATCAAGGCGATGACCGCCAATCTCGACCCGCGCTGGTTCGAAGTGCACCCCATCGCCGCCCCCACCCCGTTGGAACAGGGCCGGCATTTCCTCTATCGCTTCTGGACGCGGGTGCCGGGCCCCGGTCACATCCATGTCTTCGACCGCACCTGGTACGGCCGCGTGCTGGTGGAACGCGTCGAACGCTATGCGACGGAGGCCGAATGGCAGCGCGGCTATGACGAAATCAACGAGTTCGAGGCGCAGCAGACCGATTGCGGCACCACGCTGGTCAAGCTGTTCGTCCACATCACCCAGGCAAAACAGGACAAGGAATTTGCCGAGCGGCTGGACGATCCGTGGAAACGCTGGAAAACCGGCCCGGATGATTATCGCAACCGCGCCCGCCGCCCCGAATATCTGGACGCGATCCACGACATGTTCGCCCGCACGCACAGCCGCTGGGCACCCTGGACGGTGATCGATGGCAACAACCGCAAGGCAGGCCGCATCGCCGCGCTGACCGCGATCGCGGACCGGCTGGAGGCAAATGTGCCGATGGACCCGCCGCCCGTCGATCCGGGGTTCGATGCGATGGCCCGTGCGGCGCTGACTGGAAAGGCTGCATGACGATGCAGGATATCGTGCGCGATTTCGTGATGGTCGATGTGTTCGCCAACGGGCCGTTCACCGGCAACCCGCTGCCCGTCCTGCGGCTGGAACGCGATGCCGACACCGCGACGCTTCAGGACATTACCCGCTGGTTCAACCTGTCCGAAACCGCGTTCCTGCTGCCGCCCGATGATCCGGCGGCGGATTACCGGGTGCGCATCTTCACGCTGGACCGCGAATTGCCCTTTGCCGGGCATCCGACGCTGGGGGCCTGTCATGCCTGGACAGCAATGGGCGGCGTGCCAAAGGGGGCCGGGCGCATCGTCCAGCAATGCGGCATCGGCCTGGTTGAGCTGGCGCAGTTCGGCGATACCATCGGCTTTGCCGCGCCGCCGCTAATCCGGTCCGGCCCGGTCGATGGCGACGTGCTGGCCCGCGCGCTGGCGATCCTGCGCCTTGATGCCGAACAGGTGGAGGCAGTGGCATGGGCTGACAATGGTCCCGGCTGGCTGGGCCTGATCCTGCGCGATGCCGATGCCGTGCTGGCGGTCGATCCGGTGCGGGCGCTGGGCACGCGGGCAGAATTCGGTCTGATCGGGCGGCACGCGCCCGGTGGCCCGGCGGATTGGGAAATCCGCACCCTGTTCACCGATGCGGCCGGTATGCTGATCGAGGATCCGGTCACGGGCAGCTTCAACGCCGCGGCCGCCTTGTGGCTGAAACAGGCGGGCTATGTGTCGGGCGATTATGTCGCGCGGCAGGGGACGGTCATTGGCCGCGATGGGCGGGTCTTCGTCCGCTATGCCGGGGATGTCACCTGGATCTGCGGCCGCGCCGTGACCTGTTTCGAGGGTCATCGGACGACCGCTATACAGGCTGGCCAGTGACACCCCGGCCCCGCTCGTGCTGAGCCTGTCGAAGCACGCTGCCTTTTACGACGGACAGGGCATCGTCTCGCAACCTGCTCGGCTTGTGCGAGGGTAGGGGGACGGGCAAGCCGCCCCCCCTTGTCATTATGCCAGCGCGGGCGAAGTCTTCAGCTGGGATACGAACTCGCCATCCTCGCCCATCGTCCACAATTCGCCGTCGGTGATCGCGAAATAGGCGCCGTGCAGCTTCAGCGTGCCGGCCTCGACCCGCGACTTGACGAAGGGAAAGGTCATCAGGTTGGCCAGCGACGTGCGAACCGTCTCCAGCTCCATCTCGCGGCCCAGGTTCGGGCTGTCGCCGAACTTCGCCTTCACCCTTTCGCGTGCGCCGTCCAGCAGGCTGACCCAGTCATGGACGAACCCGCCATCGCCGCGTTCGGCGTCATGGAACATCTCGGTCAGCGCGGCGTGCGCACCGCCGCACTTGCCATGGCCGACCACGACGATTTCCTCGACACCCAGCTTGGTGACGGCGAATTCCAGCGCGGCCGACACGCCGTGATGGCCCGGCGTCGTCTCGTACGGCGGGACCAGGTTGGCGACGTTGCGCACGACAAAGATTTCGCCGGGCAGGGTGTCGAAAATCTGCGACGGCTCGACGCGGCTATCGGCGCATCCGATCACCATCACCTTCGGCGCCTGGCCCTCCTTCAGCTGCGCCCAGCGTTCATGCTGGCGGCGGTAATCCGCCGTGCGAAACCGTTGATATCCGTCGAGCAGGTCGTTGAAATAGGTCATCCGGGCTCCCTTCATCGTTGCGATGTTTCAGCCCCCCACGTCGGACGATAGCTCATCGAATGAAAGGGCGGAATGTCATAGCGTGCATCTATGACTGCAATGGATGCAACCGATGCCCCTGTTGTGCTGGCGGGCGGCCATCGCTATTTCGCGCAGCATGAACGATCCGACGCCCGTGGCCCGCCCGATTCCGCCTGCTGTCGAGCCGCGTCAGCGCAAACCCGACTGGATCCGGGTCAAGGCGCCAACCTCGCCCGGTTATGCCGAAACGCGAAAGCTGATGCGCGACCTCAACCTCGCCACGGTGTGCGAGGAGGCGGCGTGCCCGAACATCGGCGAATGCTGGACCAAAAAGCACGCGACGGTGATGATCCTGGGTGATGTGTGCACCCGTGCCTGCGCGTTCTGCAACGTCAAGACCGGGATGCCGCGCAAGGTCGATCCGCTTGAGCCGGAACATGTCGCGGTTGCGGCGGCCAAGATGGGGCTTGAACATATCGTCATCACCTCGGTCGACCGCGACGACCTGCCCGATGGCGGCGCCAGCCAGTTCGTGAAGGTGATCGAGGCGCTGCGCCGGAACACGCCGAATACCACTATCGAAATCCTGACGCCCGATTTCCGCAACAAGGCAGAGGCCGCGATCGAGGCGATCGTGGCCGCGCGGCCGGACGTCTATAACCACAATCTGGAAACCGTCCCGCGGCTCTATCCCACGATCCGGCCGGGCGCGCGCTATTATGCCTCGCTGCGCCTCCTCGAAACGGTCAAGCGCCTTGATCCGTCGATCTTCACCAAATCGGGCATCATGCTCGGGCTGGGCGAGGAACGGATGGAGGTGCATCAGGTGATGGACGACATGCGGTCTGCCGACATCGATTTCCTGACCATGGGCCAGTATCTTCAGCCGACGCCGCGCCATGCCAAGGTGATGGATTTCGTGACGCCGCAGGCGTTCGACGCCTATGCCTCCATCGCGCGGGCCAAGAGGTTCCTGCTCGTCGCTTCCTCGCCGCTCACCCGCTCCAGCTATCATGCCGGCGACGATTTCGCCCGGCTGCGCGCCGCGCGGGAGGCTCGGCTGGCCCGCGGCTGACCGGATGCCCAAGCACACCGAAACCCGCGCCTTGCCCTATACCCCCGATCAGATGTTCACGCTGGTCGCGGATGTCGGCCGATATGCGGAATTCCTGCCCTGGGTCAGCGCGATCCGCGTGCGGTCGGACAGCGATACCGAAATGGTCGCTGACATGATCGTGGGGTTCAAGGGGCTGCGCGAAACCTTTACCTCGCGGGTGAAAAAGCTGCGGCCCGACAGCGTCCATGTCGATTATGTCGATGGCCCGCTGAAATATCTGCATAACGACTGGCGCTTCCGCCCCGATGGAAAGGGCGGCTGCCTTGTCGATTTCACCGTGGATTTTCAGTTCAAGAACCGCGTGTTCGAAATGCTGGCGGGCCAAGTGTTCGACCGGGCGCTGCGCAAGATGATCGGCGCGTTCGAGGAACGGGCAGCCGCGCTTTACGGCGCAGGATCAACGCCGGGCGGCATCAACAGCTCCAGCGCGCACAACGCCGCCTGAAGGCGGATGGCACCGCGCCCTTCGCCGTCGAACAGGCGCGAATCGGCCACCACCTGATTGGGATCGGCGCTGCGGTCCGCGCGGGCGAACACCACCGTGCCGACGGGCTTCTTCGCCGTCCCGCCGCCCGGCCCGGCAATGCCGGTAATCGCCACGGCGACCGATGCGCCGGTCTTCTTCAGCGCGCCCTGCGCCATGCTCCATGCCGTCGCCACCGACACCGCACCGAACGTTTCCAGCACGTCCAGGCTGACGCCCAGCAAGTCCATCTTGGCGTCGTTGGAATAGGTGACCAGGCTGCCCATCAGCACGTCCGAAGATCCCGGTATCTCGGTCAGCGCCGCCGCCACCAGCCCGCCGGTGCAGCTTTCGGCCAGCGCGATGGTCCGCCCGGCGGTCCGGTTCGCCACGATCACCGCGCGCGCGCGCTCGACCAGTTCGGGGGGCAACAGGGTGTCCATGCGTCAGCCTTGGGTCCGGGGCAGGGTAATGGTGGCACAGGCCATGGCGGCGATCCCCTCGCCGCGACCGGTAAAGCCCAGCCGCTCTGTCGTTGTTGCCTTCACGCTAACCGCGCCGGGCGCAAGCTGCAACAGCGCCGCGATCCGTTCGCGCATGCTGTCCCGATGCGGGCCGATCTTCGGCGCCTCGCAGATCAGGGTCAGGTCGACGAAATCGATGATCCCGCCCGCCGCACGGACCAGCGATGCGGCGTGCTCCAGGAACTGCGCCGAATTGGCCCCGCGCCATTGCGGGTCGCTGGGCGGGAAATGCATCCCGATATCGCCCGCGCCGATGGTGCCCAGCAGCGCATCGGTGATGGCGTGCAGCGCGACATCGGCATCGCTGTGCCCCGCCAGCCCCTTGTCATGCGGGATCAGCACGCCGCCCAGCCACAATTCCTCGCCAGCGGCCAGCCGGTGGACGTCATATCCTGTGGCGCTGCGGCTGACCCAGGCGGGCAGGGCGGGGGTCTGGCTCATCGCAAAATCCTCGGCATGAGTGAATTTTTCCAGCGCGCGTTCGCCCGGCACGATCCGCACCGTGCCGCCGATCGCACGCACCATCTGGGCATCGTCGGTCGCCTCGGCCGCCGCCGGCCAGCAGCGATGCGCCTCGACCAGCGCGTCCAGCCGGAACGCCTGCGGCGTCTGCACCCGCATCAATGCGTCGCGCGGCACGACCTCGCCCAGCAGCTCCGGCCCGCGCGCCAGCGTGTCCGCAACGGGCAGGGCGGGGATCGCCCCCTCCGCCTCCTCCAGCGCCGCCAACAGCCGGTCGATCACCGCATCCGAGAGGAACGGCCGCGCCGCATCATGCACCAGCACCCGCGCCGCCCCGCCATTGGCCGCGATCCACTCCAGCCCCGCCGCAACCGATTCCCGCCGCGTCGCCCCGCCGGTCGTCCATGCGGCATCCGCCCCGACCGCCTCGGCCAGCATCGCCTGCTGCTCCGCGCCGATCACGCAGACCACGCGGTCCACCCCCGGATGCGCCGCCAGCGCCGCATGACTGTGCGCTATCATCGCCCGCCCGGCCACCGGCGCGAACTGCTTGGGCAGGCTCAACCCGGACCGGCTTCCCGATCCGGCGGCAACGATGATGGCGATGACCGGCCCCTGCTTCATCGCGCCCGGTTAGCCCAGCCGCGCGTCCGCCGCCAGCCTTGCGCGACGCCGGTGGTTCGCGTATCTGCTGCCCGAAATTTAGGCACATTCCATGCAGAAACTCGCTCCTATCCATGTCGGCCCGGTGCGGATCGACCAGCCGGTGCTGCTGGCGCCGATGACCGGCGTCAGTGACCTGCCGTTCCGCACGCTTGTCCGTCGCTATGGCTCCGGCCTCAACGTGACCGAGATGATCGCCAGCCAGGCCGCGATCCGCGAAACGCGTCAATCGCTGCAAAAGGCCGCATGGGATCCGTCCGAGGAGCCGGTGTCGATGCAGCTGGTCGGCTGCACCCCCTATGAAATGGGCGAGGCGGCAAAGCTCAGCGAGGATCGCGGGGCGGCGATCGTCGACATCAACATGGGCTGTCCGGTGCGAAAGGTGACGAACGGCGATGCCGGTTCGGCACTGATGCGCGATCTGCCGCTCGCCGCCAGCCTGATCGAGGCGGTGGTCAAGGCGGTGAAGGTGCCCGTCACGGTCAAGATGCGCATGGGCTGGGATCATGCCAGCCTGAATGCTCCCGAACTGGCCCGCATCGCGCAGGATCTGGGTGCCAGGATGATCACCGTCCACGGCCGCACCCGGAATCAGATGTACAAGGGCCATGCCGACTGGGCCTTTGTCCGGCGGGTAAAGGATGCGATCGACCTGCCCGTCATCGTCAATGGCGATATCTGCACGATCGAGGATGCGGAAACCGCGCTGGAACAATCCGGCGCCGACGGCATCATGATCGGCCGGGGCAGCTATGGCAAACCCTGGCTGCTCAATCAGATGATGGCCTGGTTCGCCGATGGCCGCCGCCTGCCCGATCCCACGCTGGAGGAACAGCACGCGCTGATCGTCGAACATTACCACATGATGCTCGAGCATTACGGGAACGTCACCGGCGTCAACCTGATGCGCAAGCATATCGGCTGGTACACCCGCGGGCTGCACGGCTCGGCGGAATTCCGCAACCGCGTCAATCAGGAAGCCGATGGCAAGGTCGTGCTGGGCATGATCGACGAATTCTACGCCCCATGGCGCTCCCGCGCGGCGGCCTGAAACGGCTGGTCCGGGCGGAGCCTGTGCCGACACCGGCCGGCCCGGGCTTTGCCGAACTGTTCGCCGCCAATCCGGTGGCAACGCTGGTGATCGGGCCGGGCGGCGATGTCGTCCATGCCAACGCGGCGGCCGAACACATGCTCAACCGGTCCGAACGGTCGATGCGCGGCCATGGCCTGGACGGGGTCGTCATCCTGCCGGACGGGTATCAGGAACGGGGTGAGGGGCGGGGGTTCGCCGCGTTCGATATCGACCTGACGCTGCGGCGCGGCGGCCGCATCCGCGCGGATTTTCAGGAAGTGATGATCGCCGATCATCCCGGCTGGCGGATCGTCAGCATCACCCATGCCGCTGCCTCGCGCCGCCGCGGGCCGGCCGCGGATCGCAGCGCGGGGGCGCGCGCCGCCGTCGGTGCCGCTGCGATGCTGGCGCACGAGATCAAGAATCCGCTGTCCGGCATTCGCGGCGCGGCACAGCTGCTGGGCAGCGCGGGCGGCGATACGGAAAGCCAGGGCGAACTCACCCGCCTTATCACGACGGAGGTTGACCGGATCGCCGCGCTGATCGACCGGATGCAGGATTTCACCGACACTCGCCCGCCGGTCTTGAAACCCACCAACATCTATCCGCTGCTCGCCCATGCCCGCCACGTGGCAGAGGCCGGTTTTGCCCGGCATCTGGTGATCGAGGAACGCTTCGATCCGTCCCTGCCGCCCGTGCTGATCGATGGCGACGCCTTTGTTCAGGTGCTGATCAACCTGATGAAGAACGCGGCCGAAGCACTTGAAACGACGGCCAATCCCCGGCTGATCCTGGCCACCGCCTATCGCCATGGCATGTCGGTCAATCTGGGTGGCGGCCGCCCGCGCGTCCCGCTGCCCATCGAATTGCTGGTGATGGACAACGGCCCCGGCGCGCCTGCCGACATTGCCGAACATCTGTTCGAACCGTTCGTGTCCAGCAAGCGGGAGGGGAAGGGGCTGGGCCTGCCGCTCGTCGAAAAACTGATCGGCCAGATGGGCGGCTTCGTCCAGTATTCGCGTGAGGGAGAGCCAGAGATGACCGTATTCCGCCTGCTGCTGCCCAGGGCTTCGGCATGAGCGGTACGGTGCTGGTCGTCGATGACGACGCCGCGATCCGCATGGTCGTGTCGCAATCGCTGAAACGGGCGGGGCATGAGGTGCAGGCGGTGGCCTCGCTCGCCGAAATGCGTGCCGCCTTTGCCCGGCGTCGGCCCGATGTGCTGCTGACCGATGTTGTCCTGCCCGATGGCGACGGGATCGAAATGGCGGCGGCGATGCGGGCAGAGGTGCCGGACCTGCCGATCATCGTCTTTTCGGCACAGAACACGCTGTCCACTGCCGTCCGCGCGAACGAGGCGGGGGCATTCGATTATCTGCCCAAGCCGTTCGACCTCGATCAGCTGTCGGCGACCATCGCCAGTGCGCTGGCGCGGGGCGAACGGGCGGCAGCCGATCCGCTCGACGATGCCGACCGCGCCCTGCCGCTGATCGGCCGCTCTGCGGCGATGCAGGAGGTGTACCGCGTGATCGCCCGCGTCGTCGCCAACGACCTGACCGTGCTGGTCACCGGCGAAAGCGGGACGGGCAAGGAACTGGTGGCGCGCGCCATCCACGATCTTGGCCCGCGCCGTCGCTCGCCCTTTGTCGCGATCAACGTCGCCGCCATCCCGCGCGACCTGATTGAGGCGGAGCTGTTCGGCCATGAACGCGGCGCCTTTACCGGGGCACAGGCGCGTCAGGCTGGCCGGTTCGAACAGGCGGCGGGCGGCACGCTGTTCCTGGACGAAATCGGCGACATGCCAATGGAGGCGCAGACGCGGCTGCTGCGCGTCCTGCAACAGGGCGAATTTACCACGGTCGGCGGCTCCCGCCTGATCCGCGCCGATGTCCGCATCGTCGCGGCAACGAACAAGGACCTGGCGCAACAGGTCGCCGCCGGTCAGTTCCGCGAGGATCTGTTCTACCGGCTCAACGTCGTGCCGATCGCCATGCCCCCCTTGCGCGAACGGCGGCAGGATGTGCCGCTACTCGCCCGCCATTTCCTCGATCGCGCCGCCGATGCCGGCCTGCCGCACAAGCGGCTGGGGGAAGAGGCGCTTCGGCTGCTGGAGGCGCATGACTGGCCGGGCAATGTGCGCGAACTGGAAAACCTGATGCGCCGCCTGGCCGCACTTGGCCGGGACGATGTGATCGGCGTTTCGGATCTTCAGGCCGCATTCGGCGATGCCCCGGCCCAGATGCCGCCGGTCACCGATGCCGGAGTGGATCAGGCCGTGCTTGGCTGGCTCGACCGGCTGGCGATGGAAAACCCGGCCGCGCTTCAGGACGGCAGCCTCTATGACCGGCTCATCGCCGCCGTCGAACGCCCGCTGTTTCAGGCGATCCTGGCCCGTACCGGCCAGAATCAGGTTCGCGCCGCCCGCGTCCTCGGCATCAACCGCAACACGCTGCGCAAGCGGCTGGATCAGATCGGCCTCGATCCGGTTCAGGACCGAAAGGCCGGCCGGGACTGATCGCCCGCCCTATCCCGCTGGGGCGGGACGCCGCCCCTCGCGGCAAATACTGTGTTTTCTCTGCCACGATCCTGTTGTAGCAATGTCACGATGGCGGATTCCGGCGTGATCGCTGAACCTCAACAGACGCGTTTCGGGCGGGCCGTGACGCCGCTCATCGAATATGGCGTGCTTGCCGCCGCGCTGGCCATGGTTGGCGTCACCTATGCCGTCGTCCGCCGCGGTACGCCGGAGGCGCTGCTCTCCCCGTCGGTTGTTGCGCTGCTGCTGGTTGCCAACCTGATCCCGTGGATGGCGCTGCTGGTGCTGCTCGGGCGCCGCGTGGCGCGCAGCCGTGCCGCCCGTTCGCCGATCGGTGGCTCGGGTCGGCTGCATGTCCGCCTCGTCGCGCTGTTTTCCGTATTGGCCAGCGTGCCGATGCTGTTCGTGACGGTCTTTGCCTCGCTCCTGTTTCAGTATGGCGTCGAATTCTGGTATTCCGATCGGGCCCGCGACATGATCGAACGCGCCGCCAGCCTCGCGAACGACAGCTATGTCGAAATGACCCGCTGGGTGGACCGGGAAAACATTGCGCTGGCCAAGGATATCGCGAACGTCCTGTCCAGCGGCTACGGGTTCGACACGCCCGAATTCGTGACCATCTTCGGCCAGAGCGTTCTTCAGCGCAGCCTTGCCGAATCCATCGTGTTCAGCGTGTCGCCCCAGGGCGAAATCCTGACCTTTGCCCTGCTCGATCCGTACGAGCGCGGCCTTGCCGGCAACATCCGGCTAGAGGATGTCCGTGAGATTCAGGCGGGCAAGCCCAGCATCGTTCGGGTCAGCGGGGAACGGGTGGATTCGCTCGCGCCCGTACCCGGCACGCCCTATTTCGTTGCCTCTGGCCGCGTGGTCGGCGCGCGCGAGCTGATGGCCCGGAAACAGCGGGCCGAGGCGGCGGTCGCCGATTACCGCGCCTTACGAAAACGGTCGCGCGATCTTCAGCTCAATTTCAACCTTGCGCTGATCGGCGTGTCGTTGCTGATCGTCGGGCTTGCCGTGTTCGTGGCGCTTGCCGTTGCGGACCGGCTCGTCCGGCCGGTGGGGGCGCTGGTCGATGCGGCGGGCCGGATCGCGGGCGGCGATCTGGATGCCCGCGTCGCGGATGTCCGTTCCGACGACGAAATCGGCACGCTGGCCAATGCCTTCAACCAGATGACGGGCCGGCTTCAGGAACAGACCAACGCACTGGTCACTGCCAATGCCGAACTGGAATCGCGCCGCGCCCTGATCGAGGCGGTGATGTCCGGCGTCAGTGCGGGGATCGTGTCGATTGACGAGCACCGCCATGTCCGCCTGCTCAATGCCTCGGCCCAGAATCTGCTGCGCACCGATGCCGCGACCGCCATCGGCCAGCCGCTGGCCGGCATCGCCCCGGAACTCGACCGGCTGGTGGCAGAGGGCGCGCGCGACGGTGTGGCTCAAATCGTTGCGGCGGGCGAGGCGCGGACGCTGGCGGTCAAGATCACCCGGGATGAGGATGGCCGCGTCCTCACCTTTGACGATATCACGCAGCAGCTGCTGGATCAGCGCCGCGCCGCCTGGTCCGACGTCGCCCGGCGCATCGCGCATGAAATCAAGAACCCGCTGACCCCCATTCAGCTGGCTGCCGAACGCCTGCAACGCCGCTATGGCCGGCAACTGGCGGAGGATGACGGCGTGTTCGGCCGCCTGACCGAAACCATCGTGCGGCAGGTCGGCGACCTGCGCCGAATGGTGGACGAGTTTTCCTCCTTTGCCCGGATGCCGAAACCCGTGTTCCGGGACGAGGCGCTGGTCGATATCGCGCGCCAGGCGGTGTTCCTGCACGAGGTCGCGCATGGCGAGATCGCCTTTTCCATCGACGCGGCCGATCCTGCCGCCTCCCTCGTCTGCGACCGGCGTCAGCTGGGTCAGGCGCTGACCAACATCGTCAAGAACGCGGTCGAAGCGATCGAGGCGCGGCCCGACGATGCACCCCCCGGCCGCATCGCGGTGACCATCGCCCATCCCGACGATGCGGTCGAAATCACCGTCAGCGACAATGGCGTCGGCCTGCCGGTCGAGCGGGACCGGATCATCGAACCGTACATGACCACCCGCGCGCGCGGCACCGGCCTTGGCCTCGCCATCGTGAAAAAGATCGTGGAGGAGCATTTCGGCACCATGGCCTTTGCCGACAATCCCGGCGGGGGCACCATCGTCAATCTTCGGTTCGATCCTCAGTTGCTGGCCGGGCTGGCGGGCGAAGAACCGGGCAACGCGACCGAGGATCCCTCGCCGCGGCTCACTCGAACAGGCGCTTAGGACACAAGATGAAGCTTGATATTCTGGTTGTGGACGATGAGCGGGACATCCGCGAACTGGTCGCCGGCGTGCTGGAGGATGAGGGGTATGAAACGCGCGGCGCGGCCGACAGCGATGCCGCGCTGGACGCGATCGCCGCCCGCCGCCCCTCGCTCGTCCTGCTCGATGTCTGGCTTCAGGGGTCGCGCCTCGACGGGCTTGAGCTGCTCGACGAACTCAAGCGGCGCGATCCGTCCATCCCCGTCCTCGTCATTTCCGGCCATGGCAATCTCGACACCGCCGTCGCCGCCATCCGCCGGGGCGCATCCGACTTCATCGAAAAGCCGTTCGAGGCGGAACGCCTGCTCCTGCTCGTCCAGCGTGCCACCGAAACCGAACGGCTGCGGCGCGAGGTTGCGTCCCTGCGCGCCTCGATCGGCCGCGACGATGATCTGACCGGCACGTCCGCCGCCATCAACGGCGTGCGCGCGACGCTCAAGCGGGTCGCCTCGACCGGCAGCCGCGTGCTCATTTCCGGCGGCCCCGGCGTGGGCAAGGAAGTCGCCGCCCGCCTGCTGCACAGCTGGAGCCAGCGGGCAGAGGCGCCCTTCGTCGTCATTTCCGCCGCGCTGATGACGCCGGAACGGGTGGAAGAAGAACTGTTCGGGGTCGAGGAAAACGGCCAGCTCGTCCGCCCCGGCCTGCTGGAACAGGCGCATGGCGGCACGCTGTTCCTGGACGAGATCGCCGACATGCCCGTCGCAACCCAGGCCCGCATCCTGCGCGTCCTGACGGATCAAAGCTTCACGCGCGTCGGCGGCCAGCGGCTGGTCAAGGTCGATGTGCGCGTCGTGTCCGCCACCGCCCGCGACCTGACCGAGGAGATTGCGGCCGGCCGGTTCCGTGAGGATCTCTATTACCGGCTCAACGTCGTGCCGGTGACCATCCCGGCGCTGTCCGACCGGCGAGAGGATATTCCGCCGCTGGTCGAACATTACACCGCCCATTATGCCAGCGAACGGCGCGTCGCCACGCCGCAGATTTCGCCCGACGCGATGGTCGCGCTGCAAAGCTATGACTGGCCCGGCAATGTCCGCCAGCTGCGCAACGTGGTCGAACGCACCATCATCCTGGCCCCCGGCAGCCGCGTCGCCCGCATCGACATCGACCTGTTGCCGCCAGAGGTGCTGCGTGGCCCGGACGAAGGCGACATGGGCATGGGCGCCGCAATGATGATGGGCACGCCGCTGCGTGAGGCGCGCGAGACGTTCGAACGCGAATATCTCCGCGTCCAGATCCGCCGCTTCTCCGGCAACATCTCCCGCACCGCCAGCTTCATCGGCATGGAACGCTCCGCCCTCCACCGGAAACTGAAACTGCTCGGCATCGCCGAAACGCGAGAGGATTAGGGCCCCGATCTGGACAGGGCTTTCGCAATGACAGGGTCATGGCAGCCGCCAAATCGAGCCTGCAATATCCGGCGCGCCAACCATCAAGGGAACGTCGCCGCCCGGGTTCATCCGGTGACTGGGCGCCGCGCTGATGCAAGTTGCCGGACGCAGGTGTTGATCAGCGTCCGGCGTGGACCAAGCGCTGCCCAGCTATGATCCGCCCCGGCATAATGAGTGAGATGCGCGTTGGGAAACGTCTCGGCATAGCGCTGCGAATAGGCAGGGGCCACGACGGCATCGTCCAGGCCGTGGTGAAGAAACACTGGGCCGGCAAAGGCGTCCAGCCCTGCATAAGGGTCGTATCCGGCCATCCCCTCGACAAACGCCGCGCCCAGTGCCTGCCCGTCGATATCGATCGACTGACCGGATTTCAGCGGATCGACCGGACGGCCCAATACCCGTCCCTGCCGTACATCGTCCGCGCTGGCGGCCGCCGGGGCCATCAACGTCAGCGTTGCTACAGCATCGGGCATCCGGCCTGCCAGCGTGGCCAGTTCCATGCCGCCCAGCGAATGGCCGATCAGGTGCGGGTGACCGCCAACTAGTGCCAGCATCGCCGCCAGTTGCTCGATCTCGTCCGGCACCGAAACATCGGCCAGTGATCCGTCGCTTTCGCCGTGCCCGGCGCGGTCAAATGCCCATACGGCGAAACCGGATCCCGCCAATGTCCGCGCCAGATCGACGATCAGCCTGCCCGGCCCGATCCTGCTGTCGCTGAACCCATGGGCAATCACCACCGGCTCGGCGTCCGCCTTGCCATAATGCGTACCTCGCAGCGTCCTGCCCCGATGCATGACGGTGACCGGGTTCATGGCGATTGGCATGGAGGTTGTTCCCTCGCGGTTGACTTGCCCCTAATGCTCCATCTGCTGCCTTGTTCCTGATGGGGGTCGGAACCGACGCGATGAACCGATGGCATTGCCGGTATGGCGGTGCTGGCTCATCGCCAATTTACCCACCCCCTCGACGCATCCCGCATCACCCCCTACATTCGGATGATCCGAACGCCGTGGGGGCGTTCGCAACCGCGCCGGGCACCGGCGGAATGCGGGAACCACCGCCAAGAACAGAGGGCATGAACATGGCCGAAAAACAAAGCTCGCTTCAGGATCTGTTCCTGAACGCCCTTCGCAAATCGAAAACCCCTGTCACCATGTTCCTGGTCAAGGGCGTGAAGCTGCAGGGCATCGTCACCTGGTTCGACAATTTCTCGGTGCTGCTGCGCCGCGACGGTCAGTCGCAGCTGATCTACAAGCACGCGATTTCCACGATCATGCCGTCGGCTCAGGTCGACATGGCCCCGATCGTGGCTCAGGTGAACGAACAGCAGCAGCGCAACCAGCTGCTTCAGGAAATCTTTCTGAACGCGGTGCGCAAGCAACAGGAACACGTCACCATGTTCCTGGTCAACGGCGTGATGCTTCAGGGCAATATCGCCGCGTTCGACCTGTTCTGCATGTTGCTGCAGCGCGACGGCCTGTCACAGCTCGTCTACAAGCACGCCGTGTCGACCATCCAACCGGCCAATCCGCTGAACCTGGCGGAGGAACAGGCCAGCGGGGACGACGCATGAGGATGGCGGCTTGACCACCGGATTTGAGCGGGACGTCGCGGAATTTGCCCGCGGCGCCCGCGCGATCGTCGTCCTGCCCGATCAGGGCGGGTCGGCGCGCGACAATGACGCCCGGCTTGAGGAAACGGCCGGCCTTGCCATGGCAATCGGGATCGAGGTGGTTGATCGCGTCGGCTTTCGCGTGCGCGGTGCCCGCCCGGCCACACTGATCGGCACGGGTCAGGTGGAACAGCTTGCCGAACGGGTCGCGCTGCTTGAGGGGGAACTGGCGGTGTTCGACGCCGCGCTGACCCCGGTTCAGCAGCGCAATCTGGAAACCGCGCTGAAGTGCAAGGTGATCGACCGCACCGGCCTGATCCTCGAAATCTTCGGCGAACGCGCCCGCACGGCAGAGGGGCGGCTTCAGGTCGAACTGGCGCACCTTGATTATCAGGCCGGGCGGCTGGTGCGCAGCTGGACCCACCTTGAGCGGCAGCGCGGCGGCTTCGGCTTTCTCGGCGGTCCCGGCGAAACCCAGATCGAGGCGGACCGCCGCCTGATCCGTGACCGCATGGCACGCCTGCGCCGGGAGCTGGAGGGCGTAACGCGCACCCGCACGCTTCACCGCGAACGGCGGCAACGCGCGCCCTGGCCGGTGATCGCGCTGGTCGGCTATACCAATGCGGGCAAATCCACGCTGTTCAACCGGCTGACCGGGGCGGACGTGATGGCCGAAAACCTGCTGTTCGCCACGCTGGATCCGACGCTGCGCCAGATCGCGCTGCCCGGCATCGACAAGGCGATCCTGTCCGACACGGTCGGCTTTGTCAGCGATCTGCCGACTCAGCTTGTCGCCGCATTCCGCGCGACGCTGGAGGAGGTGATCGCCGCCGATCTCCTCATCCATGTCCGCGACATCGCGCACCCGGACAGCGATGCCCAGGCCGCGGATGTCGAGGGCGTGCTGCGCGACCTTGGCGTGGCAGAGGAAACCCCCCGGATCGAGGCGTGGAACAAGATCGACAGCTTTGCCGGGGACGAGCGGGAGGAACGGCTGGGCGAGGCCGCGCGGCGCGACGATGTGGTCCCGCTGTCCGCATTGACGGGGGAGGGGGTGGACGCGCTGATGGCGCGGGTCGCTTCGCTGCTCACCGCCAGCCATCGCCGCTACACCCTGTCGCTCGATCCCGCCGATGGTGCGGGCGCCGCCTGGCTGTTTCAGCATGGCGAGGTGCTGGACCACTGGATGGAGGAGGATCGCGCCATCTATTCCGTCCGCATGGCGCCGCGCGACCATGAACGGTTCGAGGCGCGCGATCGATGACCGCTTCCGCGCTTGAACAGGGCACGGCACTGACCCCGCGCTGGGACGCCAATGGCCTGATTACCGCCGTCTGCACCCATGCCGATACGGGCGAGGTGCTGATGCTGGCGCACATGAACGCCGATGCGCTGGCCGCCACGCTGGACACCCGCCGCGCCACCTTCTGGTCGCGCAGCCGCCAGAGCCTGTGGGTCAAGGGGGAGACATCGGGCCATGTCCTCACCGTCCGCGACATTCGCATCGATTGCGATCAGGATGCGGTGTGGCTGATCTGCGATCCCGCCGGGCCTGCCTGTCATACGGGCCAGCCGAGCTGCTTCTATCGCCGCGTCACCCCGAACGGGCTGGAACGCATCGGGTGACGCGCGCCGCGCTGGCCGCCCTGTTCCTGCTGACGCTTGCGGGGTGCGGCGCCGATCCCGCCGCCCCGCCGCCTGCCGAACCGGCGCATCCGCTGGAACAGGCGGCGATCGAGCGCGGGCTGGTGCCCGATCCCGCCAGCGCCAGCCCCATCGGCCTTTATGCTCGCGACAGCGACCGGCTGTGCCTCGCCGCGCTGCCCGGCGGTGAGCAGGCGGGTAAGCAAGCGGACCCCGCCCGGTTCCGCATCGGCGCGCTGGTCGATTATGGCGAGGGGCTGCGCTGTGCCGGGCGGGGTGAGGCCAGCCTGTCCGGCGATCGGCTGACCGTTCAGCTGGGGGAGGGGGCGTGCCGTTTCGATGCCGCGTTCGATGGCGACCGCATCGCCTTTCCCGCCGAACTGCCCGATGCCTGCCTCGCGCTGTGTCAGGATGAACGCGCGTCCTTCTCCGCCATGCAGGCCGAACGATTGAGCGACCGCGCGGCAGAGGCTGAGGCGTTCCGACTGCCCGACGGGGTGCGTCCCTGCGCTGATTGACGTTGACGTAAAGGTGAGTTAGAAAAGCGGGTATGGCAACGATTCCCGCGATAGCTAGCTTCGCCCCGATCGACCCGCGCCCCGACCGCGATCAGTTCAGCATTGCGGATCTGTGTGCGGAATTCGATGTCACCGCCCGCGCGCTGCGCTTTTACGAGGATGAGGGGCTGATCGCCCCCGAGCGGCGCGGCCTGACCCGCATCTATTCGCACCGCGACCGCGCGCGCCTCGCCTGGATCCTGCGCGGCAAGCGCGTCGGGTTCAGCCTTGGCGAGATCCGCGAGATGATCGACCTCTATGACGTGGGCGAGGGGCGGCAGGTTCAGCGCAAGGTGACCATCGCCCGCTGCCGCGACCGGATTGCGCTGCTTCAGGCGCAGAAACGCGACATTGACGCCGCCATTGCCGAGCTCGATCAGTTTGTCGATTATCTAGAACAGCACCCG
This sequence comes from Sphingomonas eleionomae, assembly GCF_049889035.1. Taxonomy (NCBI): domain Bacteria; kingdom Pseudomonadati; phylum Pseudomonadota; class Alphaproteobacteria; order Sphingomonadales; family Sphingomonadaceae; genus Sphingomonas; species Sphingomonas eleionomae. The sequence continues at coordinate 407,132 of NZ_JBLTWP010000003.1, forward strand.
ATCCAGGAGTAGGATTTCCCATGCCCAGCTATGTTCCGCCCGTGCGCGACACGCGTTTCGTGCTCAATTCGGTGATCGGGCTCGACCGCTACACCAACCTGCCCGGCTTCACCGCCGCGACCGGCGATGTCGTCGACGCGGTGCTCGAAGAAGGCGGCAAGTTCGTCGCCGAAGTCCTGTTCCCCCTCAACCTGTCCGGCGATCAGCAGGGCTGCACCCGCCACCCGGACGGCAGCGTCACGACCCCCGACGGCTTCAGGGAAGCGTACCGCCAGTTCACCGAAAGCGGCTGGTCCACCCTCTCAGCGCCAGAGGAGTTTGGAGGACAGGGTATGCCCCATGTCGTCGCCACCGCGTTCGAGGAATATATGATCTCCGCCAACATGGCCTTTGCCATGTACCCCGGCCTGACCCACGGCGCGATCGCCGCCCTGCTGGCCAAGGGGTCGGAGGAGCAAAAGGCGAAATACGTCCCCAGGATGGTGTCCGGCGAATGGGGCGGCACCATGAACCTGACGGAGCCGCATTGCGGCACCGACCTCGGCCTCATCAAGACCCGCGCCACGCCCAATGCGGACGGCAGCTATTCGATCACCGGCACCAAGATCTTCATCTCGTCCGGCGAGCATGACCTGACCAGCAACATCATCCACCTCGTCCTGGCCAAGACGCCCGGCGCGCCGGACAGTTCAAAGGGGATCAGCCTGTTCGTCGTCCCCAAATTCCTGGTGAACGACGACGGCTCGCTCGGCGCGCGCAACGGCGTCAGCTGCGGCTCGATCGAGCACAAGATGGGCATCCACGCCAATTCCACCTGCGTCATGAACTATGACGGCGCGACCGGCTGGCTGGTGGGCGAGGAGATGAAGGGCCTGGCCGCCATGTTCATCATGATGAACGCCGCCCGCCTGGGCGTGGGGCTTCAGGGGCTGGGCGTCGCCGAAACCGCCTATCAGAACGCTGCCAACTATGCCCGCGACCGGCGTCAGGGCCGCGCGCTCACCGGCGCTGCTGACCCCAATGAAAAGGCCGACACCCTGTTCGTCCATCCCGATGTCCGCCGCATGCTGATGGAGGCAAAGGCCCTGACCGAGGGGCTTCGCGCCCTGTGCCTGTGGGGCGCGCTTCAGGTCGACCTCAGCCACAAGGCCGCGACGGAGGAGGAGCGGCAACAGGCCGACGACATCATCAGCCTGCTGACCCCGGTCATCAAGGGCTATGGCACCGACAAGGGCTATGACATCGCCACCAACGCGCAACAGGTCTATGGCGGCCATGGCTACATCGCCGAATGGGGCATGGAACAGTACGTCCGCGACGCCCGCATCGCCATGATCTATGAAGGGACCAACGGGGTTCAGGCGATGGACCTTGTCGGGCGCAAGCTCGCGCAGAATGGCGGCCGCGCCGTCCAGGCGTTCTTCAAGGTGGTGACGGAGGAGATCGCGGCGGCAAAGGGCGTGCCCGCCACCGCCGATTTCGCCGGCCATCTGGAGCGGGCGCTGGGCCAGCTACAGGCAGCGACCATGTGGTTCGTGGCAAACGGGATGAAGGACCCGAACCAGGTCGGCGCCGGCGCGCATCATTACATGCACATCATGGGCATCGTCGCGGTCGGCATGATGTGGCTGCGCATGGCAAAGGCAGCGGCCGAGCAGCTGGAGGCCGGGGAGGGGGGCGCCGACGTGGATCGGGCCTTCCTCGAAGCCAAGCTGGTCACCGCCCGCTTCTACGCCGAACGCATCATGCCGGATGCAGGCGCCCTGCGGCGCAAGATCGAGGGCGGCGCCGAAAGCCTGATGGCCCTGCCGCCGGAGATGTTTCTGGCGGCGTAGGGGGGCGTACTACTCAGTTGCATGAGTGTCTGTAAACCCCACTAATCCTTGAATGATATCGGCCGGGGTCAGTTTGAGTTGAGCTAATTGTAGAGCGGCAACATCTGGTCGTTGGGCATCTGCAGCCTCCCCCACCGCCTTTAGCATGGAGCGGGTTGACGATATTATCGAATTAACCATTGCAAAGGTCAACGCGAGAGTTCCGTGAGTCTCCGCGTTGTATTCAGCGTCATTGTTTGGATATACGATAATCCTTTTGCTGTCGACATCACCATAATGTGTTCTCAACCAGTTCTCATGGCTTAGTACCTGACCATGTAATGACTTGGTCAGTTTGTTTTTTGCTTTCTTTCTGGACTTTGCCTCTATGACAAAATAGGGACCTGTGTCCGCGCGAGCTAGTACGTCAGGACCCTCTTTGTACTCATTGTCAGGCCGGCTCGCAGCAAAGCCTATCCAGCTAAACAATTCGGCGAGGGCCCCTTCAAACTGTCCAGAAGTGCTATATGGGGTCAGTAGTTCAATGTCTTTTTCAAAGCGAGATAGAGCAACGCCGGGATGTAGAAAATCGCCAATACGGGATGCAACAGCATGTGCCTGCTGAGATGCTGATAACATCTGGTGAACGGCAATCTGCCCTACAGGAGCAGTTAGAGCAAAATTTAGCCCGTATGCCTTTGTCTGCCATTCTTCAGCCTGCGGTTCGTTACCTGCCATGTATGAAGCACGAGCCTTTAGCTGGTGAAACCATCCCTTAATGGTGGCATCGGATGCGTGATCGATCGCTTCATTGAAGTGACTTATTGCTTTGGCAAATTGCCTAATTCGAAGCTGTTCAATGCCGTCCCGTTCCGCTTCCCACGCTTGCAATCGCTCCAGCTCCGTCGAGATCCCGACTGCTGCACTTCCAAGCTCATCTGCATGGTACGCTCGCCAGTCAGGGTCGCGATTTAGGCATTTCCAAGCGGTTGCGATAAAGTCATCGGCGGATTCGACGGCACGACTTACTTCCAGGCCAATTTCCAGCTGCCGCTTGCTAGTACCCGACAAATGGCGCTGATTGGATATCTTCCCAATCCAAGTAATAAGATCGGCACCCGTGAGAACTACAACACAATAATCACTGGTTCCGCGCGACCCCCTTCCGATGGCTTGTTCAATCCGCTGTGCGAGCGTCGAGCCGGGCGACCCATAGGATAGGGCCGTAATGCGCCATGCATCATAGCTTGAACTCCCATACGGTAGTCCATCCATGATTAAAACACGGCAAGCGTCTCCAGGTAAATCGACTCCATCGTATCGTCTAGGCAGTACAGCACAAATACCCCTTTTGGTGCGGAGGTTATCGATGAGTTGGACTGTTTGGGTCCCATCGTCCGGAACCGACGCGATGTCTTTCCATTCCTTTCCGCTGGCGAACGATGGAGTAAGAATGGCTACATTCTTGTCATGCTGAACTGCACTACTTACTAGCTGCTTGACCAGTCGGCTGGGCATTTGGTGGGCGGGGAGCTGGATCAAGGCTGGCGCTAGGATCATGCGCTCACCAACCCCGGCGAGAGAAGCCGCAGTTAGCGGCGACGCGACGCGAGAAGCTCTAACCCCAAAAGTGCGTACAACTTCGCTATCGTCGGCAATGGTCGCCGACATATAAATGCGACGCTTGGCATTGCGATATGCTGATGCTCGATCAACCAAAGGAACAATTGGGAGTATTGAAATCGATTCTTTGCTAATCAATACCTGACATACGTGCAACTCGTCACGTAGATGAGCCCACGCCCACCGATCGATCTTCTCGGGGCCATACTCTTGAAGTGCAGCGGCGAACTCGTCGACCTTCTGCAACCATGCCCAATATGGCACATCTAAGACAAAATATTCTTTGCCGGAGACCACGTCATCGAATGTATGGCCTCTATTTAACTGACGAAAAGCACCCCGGAATCTTGCGGTAAGGTTCTGGTATAGTTCGCGGTGGTCCGACGATTTTATCTCGAACGTGAAAGACTTCCACACCGTCTCAAAAGCAGCATGAGCATCATCCAGAATGATAAGTCCCAACTGTTGCACTTCCGATTGACGGTCTTGAGTTCCGAATTTGCTCATTCCGTTGAACACTGCATCGTAGTTAGCAATGCCTATTGCCTTTCCGTCAACAAAGTCCGCTGGCAGACCTTCCTTGGCAGATCGATACACTGCGACTGGTATGCCGAAACGGTCTGCTTCGGCGCAAACCTGTTCGTTCAATTGGTTGGTAGGAGTGACATAAAGGACCGGCAAATTTAGTTCATTTAACGTGGCTTGGGCCATCAGTAGTCCTACTAGTGATTTGCCGCCACCGGTCGGTAGCTTAAGCACGGAATCGCGCTGGGCGCGGTCCTTGCTCCAAGCATCAAGCAATTCACTCTGACTCGCATAGAGTTCGTTTACCCCCTCCGGCTTGATAAGATGCTGGAAAACTTTGCGTGGGTCGATCTCTTTGGTGGATCCACTGGTTTTTTTTAAAGACCTAAAATCGACCACGTTGACCCCCAGAAGCGCTGCGCTAACACCGACACACGTTAGTAGAGGTAACCTGATTTGACGTAGAGCTACAAGTCTTTACGGTTACCTCGCGCTTTTTTGAGAAAGACACTCGCAATATGAAACGTATGACGAGCAGGCTTATCGCCAAGACTTTTTAGCTCTGTTCGGTTTAATTGCGTGTCGAGGATTGCAGCCTTATCGTGGTCGGGTCAGAAGCTGTTTGTCCCGGCGCGTGAAGCCCCCTGTCCTACACCCCCCAATCCAGCATATCTGTCCGATCCCCTGCATCCGGCATGAGGACCGAACGCCATGGATCACCGCACCCTCCACCCCGCCGATCCCGCGCCAACTCCGAACGATCCCCCCGCCGACGCCGCGCCGGCCTTTCATCCGCCCGCCACGCTGGATGACAGCCGCCACGCCGATGGCTGGACCGCCGATCGCCAGCGGCAATTCCTGGTCGCGATTGCGCAGGGGGCCTGTGTCACCCGCGCCACGGCGCTGGTCGGGATGTCACGGCAAAGCGCCTATGCCCTGCGGGACAGTGCGCGCGGCGCCGCCTTTGCGCTGGGGTGGCGGGCGGCGGTGCTCCGGTCGCGCGACGTGCTGGCCGATACGTTGATGGACCGCGCCTTTCACGGCGTGCGCGAAACCATCACTTATGGTGACGGCGCGATGACCACGCGCCACCGGCACGACAATGCCCTGGCCTATCGGATGCTCGTCCGGCTGGATCGCCGCGCCGATGCCGCGCTCGCCGCCGGGTCGCCCCGCGCCGCCCAGCGCCCGTCGGGGGCGGGGGCGGGGGAGGATGCCGCCGCCCGCCTGGCCGCCGCCGATTTCGAACAATATCTCGAACTGGTTCAGCATCATGCCGCGCCCGGTCGTGCCGCCCTGTTCGTCGCCGCGCGCATCGGGGCCGCCGGGGTCGATGCGCCGGACGGGCTGGACGGCGTGCGCGCGCTCGCCCGCGCCGATCGCTGGCTGCGCACCCGGACGGATGCCGCCGCGCCCGTGCCCGTCGACGATCTTGATCCCGCGGCCCGCGCCGGCTGGACGGCGGAACAATGGGGGCGGGCAGAGGCGGCGGGCCTGATCGCCCTTGCCCCCGAACCGCCGGCGCCGGAAACCGGGTCAATCTGTCCAAACTGTCAACCCGATGACCTGCTGGACGCCCTGACGCCCCGCGATCCGGTGTGGTGGTGCGAGGAAAGCGAGGATTGGCGCACCCGCTTTCCCCCGCCGCCCGATTTCTTCGGGGATCAGGACGGCTTGCCCGGCGAACCCGATTATGAGCGCGAACTGACCGATGCGGAACGCGAAGCGATCGAGGATAACGACGCCGCTCGCCTGGCCCCCGCAATCCGCACCGGCGCCGTGGACCGCGACGCCTGGTTCGCCGCGCTCGCCACCGAAACCGCCATCGCCCGCGCTGGGCCCGCCCCGATGATCGCAAACCCCGCCGATGCTGGCGCTGATGGCCGGTTGCCGGGGGACGACGCCGGGTAAGCCGCATCGCCCGGTCCGCTCCATCGTCCTTGCGCTCGCCCGTGTTGGCGCTACCATCCGGGGAGAGGACAGGATCAGGGAGAGGATGATGGCGATTGACCGGCGGACGCTGATTGCGGGCGGCCTTGGCGCCGCTGCGGTGCTGACCCCCGCCGGACAGGCGCTGGCACAGGATCGCCGCCGTCGCACCTCGGCCAATGACCGGCTTCAGGTCGGGTTGATCGGGTGCAAGGGGATGGGCTGGGCCAATCTCAATGCGATGGTCCGGGGCGGGGACGTGACGCCCGTTGCGCTGTGCGATGTCGATGCCGGCGTGCTGACCGGGCGCGGGGCGGAACTGGCGAAATCCGCGGGCCGCACCCCTGCGCTCTATGATGACTATCGCCGGATGCTGGATGACCGGAATGTCGATGCGGTGATCATCGCCACCCCCGATCACTGGCACGCCCTGCAACTGATCGACGCCATGTCCGCGGGAAAGGACGCCTATTGCGAAAAGCCGCTGGGTAATTCCATCGCCGAATGTCGCGCCATGGTCGCCGCGAAACAGCGCCACGGCCGCGTGGTTCAGGTGGGCCAGTGGCAACGCAGCAACCGCCACTGGGCCGATGCCATCGCCCATGTCCATGCCGGCGGCATTGGCCGCGTGCGAAAGGTAAAGGCTTGGGCCTATATGGGCTGGATGAAACGGGTCGCCCCGCAACCCGATCAGGCCGCACCCGCTGGCGTGAATTACGACCGCTGGCTCGGCCCCGCGCCGCAGCGGGCATTCAATCCCAACCGCTTTCATTTCAGCTGGCGCTGGTACTGGGATTATGCGGGTGGCCTGATGACCGACTGGGGTGTCCACCTGATGGACATCGCGCTTCTGGGGATGAAGGCACAGGCCCCGCAATCGGTCAGCGCGCTGGGCGGTGCCTATGGCTATCCCGATTCGGCCATGGAAACCCCGGATACTCAGACCGCGATCTTCGATTTCGGGGGCTTTTCGGTGGAATGGGAACACGCCGTCGGGATCAGCCGCGGGCCGTATGACGGGCACGACCATGGCGTCGCCTTTGTCGGGGAAACCGGAACGCTGGTCGTCGATCGCAGCAAATGGTGGGTCTCCCCCGAACGCCGCGATGGAAAGGATCTGACCCCCGCGGTCCCCGTCACCAACGCCTCCGACAATGGCCTTGATCGCCACACCGCGGATTTCGTCGCCTGCGTAAAGGATCGCAGCCGCACTCCCGCCTGTCCCATCGAAAGCGCGGCCAACACCGCCATCGTCTGTCAGATGGGCAATGTCGCCTGGCGCACCGGGCGAAAGGTGCATTGGGACGCCGCCGCCGGTTCGTTCAAGGACGATGCACAGGCGAACGCCCTGATCACCCCCGCCTATCGCGCGCCCTATCGACTGCCGGTATAGGGACGCGGCCGCCATTCGATCCTGCTTGAGCCGTCGCCCCGGCCCGTGCATGATTGCTGGGCATGAACCCGCTGCCGATCGTTCCGCTCGACCCGCTTGAACGCGGACAGATCACCGTGATGCGCGTCGATGCGCTGATGATGGTGATCCCCGCCCTGTTGGGGGCCTGTGCACTGGACTGGTTCGCCTTTGACCGGCTGCGCGATGCCATCGGATTTCCGCCCTTCGGCCTCCTGCCGGGGCTGATCCTGCTCTATGGCCTCTATTCGGTCACGCTGGGCGCCCCCCGCCGCTGGCGGCTATGGGGCCATGCGTTTACCGGGGGGGAACTGCACGTCGCCAGCGGCTGGCTGATCCGGTCTCACACCATCGTCCCCGTCTCCCGCGTCCAGCATATCGACGTCACCCAGGGGCCGATTGAACGGGCCTGCGGCGTCGCCACGCTGGTTCTGCACACCGCCGGCACGGACGACAGCGAAGTCGCGCTGCCCGGCATCACCCGCGACCGGGCAGAGGGGATCCGCGACGCCATCCGCCAGAGCATCGGGTCCGCTGCGTGACGGATGCCCACCGCCGGACGCATCCGGCGACGATCCTGATCCGGGCGCTGAAGGATCTGCCGCAAACACTGATCGGTATCCCGGCACTCTATGCCGCGCTGTCAAAGGCCGGCAGCGGCTTCGTCCTGCTCGTCCCGCTGGTGATGCTGACGATCATCGGCCTGATCGCCTGGGCCAAATGGCGTGCGTTCACATATCAGCTGGGCGATGGCGAACTGGTCATCGCCGATGGCCTGCTAAACAAAAGCCGCCGCTCGATCCCGCTGGAGCGTATTCAGGATGTGTCGATTGAGCGCCGACCGCTCGCCCGCTTGCTCGGACTGGCGCTGGTCCGCATCGAAACGGGCGGAGGCGACAAGAATGAGGGTGTCCTGGACAGCGTTTCGCTGGACGAGGCCGCCCGCCTGCGCGCCCTGTTGCGTCGCGGTCCGTCGGTCGCGGATCGGTCGATCGCGGATAGTGATGCCGACCCGGCCGATCTGCGGGACTCCGCCCCCGTCTTTGCCATGTCGCTGCGCCGCGTCCTTACCCTGGGGCTGTTTCGCTTCTCGCTGGTCTGGATCGCTGCGATTTTTGCGGGGCTTCAGTTTCTCGACAACTTCGTCGATTTCGGGGACGTCAATTACAAGGATGTGATCCGGCAGGGCGAGCAACAGGTCCGCCAGGCGGCGTCGGTCGGCCTGATCATCGGCTTTGTGCTGCTGGCACTGGTGGTGGGGATGCTCAGCGGCGTGATCCGCACCCTGCTGCGGCACTATGATTTCCGCCTGACCGCTGCCGATGGCCGCTTCCGGCGGGTCCGGGGTCTGACGACCCGGACAGAGGTCGTCATCGCCAATCGCCGGGTCCAGCTGGCGGTCATCCGCCAAGGCGCGATCACCGGTCGCCTCGGCTGGCAATCGCTGAGTTTTCAGATGCTGGGCGGCAGCGACGACCCAAGCGGGCTTCAGGACATGGCACCGCTCGCCCGTCCGGCAGAGATTGCCGCGATCCTGGCTGTGGCCGAGCTGCCGCAATGGGATGATGCCGGCCTGCAGTCCGTTGCGCCGACGCATGGCGTGCGCGCCGCGATCAGTCTGACCAGCCTGCCGCTGATCACCATGGCCGGGCTGATTGCCGTACAGCCACGGTGGTGGCTCGTGCTGTTCGTGCTCGCGGTCCCGCTGGTCATTGGATGGGTGCAGCGGCGCTTTCACCGTTACAGCTTTGATGATGGCGTGGTGCGGATCACGCGGGGTGCGATCGTTCGACGTCACTGCATTCTGCCCGTTGGCGGAATTCAGACAGCATCTGTGGTACGCGGGCCGATCCAGCGGATGCTCGGTCTGGCCAGCGTCCGATTTGATACTGCCGGGGCCGGCCGGACGGGCGGAGCGGCGATCCACGACCTGACTTCGGCGGATGCCCATGCGCTGGTGAGCCGGATCAGCGCGGCGCTGGCGACGGCGTAGCGGCTGGGTCCGGTCCGGGGCTGGCCGGAAGGGCAGGTTTGGGGCGCGGGGCCGGTCGCCGCATCATACAGTCGGAAGCATTGGGCCGCACAAACTCGGCACAGTTCCACAGCGCCTTTTCAAACCCCCGGCTGCGATCACGCAGATAGCTGAACGACATGGTCGCCAGCGCCGGGGAATCGACCAGCGATCCAGCCTTGCCCGGTAAGGGAACGGCTGCGGGATCCGTCCAGCCGAGGAACTTGCAATAGGGCCGGTCGTCACACGCCCGTGCCGCCAACTGCGGCAGCTCCTCGGCAGGCAGGCGGCGGTCGATGGCGGTGACAAAGCTGTTCGGCTCGGCCTCGACCGGGCGCGGCAGTAGCGCATCCGGGATCGCCGCGACCGCGCCCGAGGCCACTTCGGTCAGCGCCGCATCCGTGCCGCTGGCATGGACCGGGAAGCGTTCCGCCAGCTGAGGGATCATCGGTTCCGTGCCGCTGCGACGCTTGCGGAATGCGGGCGGCGTGCCCCACCAGCCGGTCCAGCGAAAAAACAGATGGGTTTTGACCTCCACGATCTTGTCCAGACTGGACGACCAGTAGGGGACGACCCAGTTGGTGTGATAATGCGTGGCATGGCCGACCGGCGCATAGACCGCACCGGCCAGCGCCGCCCCCGCAAGGCCGAGTGCGCGCTGCCATGCGTCATCGCCGAACCGGCGGGCGAATGCACCGTCGCAGGTAAAGGTGAACTGGCACCCGGTGGTGCGTTCGGATCCCTGAAACACGACGCCGCAGATGCTGTCGGGAAAGGCGGGGTGGCGGACCCGGTTCAGCACGACCTGACCCACCGACTGTTCCGCCTCCCGGTCATCCCCTGCTTCGTAAAGCATGGCGGCGGCCAGACAGGCCTGTGCGCGTTCAAGGTCCGCTGGCGATCCGGAAAAGCGGAAGGGTGCGGCGCGGGGGTTGGGTGCGGTGGAAAACGGAATCGCGGCGTTGATGCGCAGCGCCTCCGCCGCCTCCACCGTCCGAAAGACCACCGGATCGACCGATGGCAGCAGGGCTGGAGGCACGATCCGGGCGGCGCCCGTCGCTGGCCGGGCGCGCGCCGGAGCCGGCACGGGGGCGGGTACCAGCAGCACCAGGGCCAGCGGAGCCGCGATCAGCGACAGTCCCAATGCCAGTGCGGCCCCGGTCAGGCGGCTGGATACGCTGGAAACTGAGGTCATGACAAAGCCCCTGTACGGGGCAGCCCTGCTATTCGCGCCAGAGGCCGCTGGCCTCGCACAGGGCAAGGCGCTGATCGGCGCGGGCCAGGCAGGAGCGGTTGTCGCCGCACTGCTGGGTCGCCCGCTGCATGGCGGCCCGGCAGCTGGCAGGGGCGATCGGGGCGTCGCCCAAAGCCCAGACCATGCCCGACAGCTGCCGATTGACGCCCGGTTCCGGCCCGTCCGACGCAGCCGAAGCGACCGCCGACGGGGGCCAGCCATCGCCATCGCCCAGCGTCATGCTGGCGATGCTCAGGACAGTCAGCATCGCAGCGATGCCGATCCATCGTTTCGTCCTGATCCTGATTCGGCGGCTCCGACCCCTCATGGCCTTATGTCATAGCAAAGGCTGGTTAATGGTGCGAGTCGCCCCGGCTCATTCCGGCAAAAAATCAGGGACCGACAGATAGCGTTCGCCGGTGTCGTAATTGAAGCCGAGGATGCGTGATCCGGCGGGCAGTTCGGGCAGCTTTTGCGCGATCGCGGCCAGCGTTGCGCCGGAGCTGATCCCCACCAGCATCCCTTCGGTCCGGGCGGCCTTGCGGGCCATTTCCTTGGCGTCCGCCGCGTCCACCGCGACCACCCCGTCGATCGACTGGGTATGCAGGTTGCCGGGGATGAAGCCGGCGCCGATCCCCTGAATGGGATGGGGCGCGGGCTGGCCGCCCGAAATCACCGGAGAGGCGGCAGGTTCGACGGCATAGACCTTGAGGTTCGGCCAGTGCTGCTTCAGCGTTTCGGCAACGCCCGTGATGTGCCCGCCAGTGCCGACACCGGTGATGATCGCGTCCAGCGGCGCATCCGCGAAGTCGGCCAGAATTTCCTGAGACGTGGTGCGGACATGGACATCGATGTTCGCAGGGTTTTCGAACTGTTGCGGGATCCAGGCGCCGGGGGTTTCGGCGGCCAGTTCCTCCGCACGGGCGATCGCGCCCTTCATCCCCTTTTCCCGGGGCGTGAGGTCGAACGTCGCGCCATAAGCCAGCATCAGCCGGCGGCGCTCAAGGCTCATGCTTTCGGGCATGACGAGGATCAGCTTGTACCCCTTGACCGCCGCGACCATCGCCAAGCCGACGCCGGTGTTGCCGCTGGTCGGTTCGATGATCGTCCCGCCGAGCTGCAGCCTGCCGGAAGCCTCTGCGGCCTCGATCATCGCCAGTGCGATCCGGTCCTTGATCGAGCCGCCGGGGTTCGAGCGTTCGGACTTGATCCACACCTCTGCATCCGGGAACAGGCGCGATACGCGGACATGGGGCGTGTTGCCGATGGTTTCGAGGATCGACTGAGCCTTCATTGGGCCTTCTCCTTTGGCGGTTCGACGGGCGGAAATTCCAGCGTTTTGACCGTTTCGAAGTTCCGTGCCCGGCGCAATTCAGGAAAGATATAGGCCCATAAACCTGTGATCGCCACCGCCAGCACGCCGCCAACGGCGGTTGCGGCGACCGGGCCGATGACGGCGGCGAAGAATCCGGCCCGCGCCTCGCCCAGTTCGTTCGATCCGGAAATGAACAGGGTGGAGACAGCGCCCACCCGGCCTCGCATGGCATCGGGTGTCGACAGCTGGATCAGCGAGGAGCGGACATAGACCGAAATCATATCAGCCGCGCCCAGCACGACCAGCGCGACCAACGACAGCGCGACGCCGGGGGCATAATCATGCCCGATCGCGGCCGGCCCCATCGCCCAGTAGAAGATCGGCCCGGCCAGACCGAACAATGCGGTCATCGCGCCGAAAACGGCCACCGCCCAAAGCATCCGCTGCCCGACATTGTTGCGCAGGGGCCGGACCGAAAAGCCGATGGCGACGAGCACCGCACCCAGCGAGGGCGCACCGCGCAGATGGCCCAGCCCCTCTGACCCCACCATCAGGATATCGCGGGCATAGACGGGCAGCAGCGCAGTGACTCCGCCGAACAGCACCGCGAACAGATCGAGCGAGATCGCACCGAACACCAGCCGGTTGCGCCGGACATAGGTCAGCCCCTCGACCATCTGTTGCCAGGGGTTGCCGCCCGACGGCTTGCCCTGGGCGTTGATCGGACGAACGAGGCTGAGCATCGCAACCGAAAAGGCGAACAGGGCAGCGGAGACGGCATAGGGCAGCCAGGCATCGGCGGCATAGAGATAGCCGCCCAGCGCCGGGCCGAGGACGGCGCCGGTCTGCCAAGACACCGAACTCATCGCGATGGCGGTCGGCAGTACCGCGGCGGGCACCAGATTGGGCGCAAGCGCACTGAGCGACGGTCCGGCAAAGGCGCGGGCGACACCCAGCAGGGCGGCGATGGTGAACAGCGCGGGCAGCGCGATGATCCCCGACCAGGTCATCCAGGCAAGGGCAGCAGCGCATCCCGCCTCGAGGAGGAGGGCGGCGCGGGCGATCAGCCGCCGGTCCACCCGGTCCGCCACCCATCCGGCGACCAGCGACAGGACCAGCAGCGGCAGGAACTGTGCGACGCCGATCAGGCCGAGGTAAAAGGCGCTTTCCTTTACCCCCATCGTCTGACGGGCGATGTCATAGACCTGCCAGCCGATGACGATGACCATCGCCATCTGCGCCAGCGTGCCCGACAGGCGAGCCAGCCAATAGGCGCGGAAATTGTGGAGGGTGAAGGGATGCGGCGGCTGTGACATCGTGGCTGGCCCCTAGGGCGGCAGGGCGGTGAAGGGCAATGGGCGAATGCTTTGAGCGGATGAAGGGCGGGTATCGGCGTTGACGGTTCGGTTGACAGTTTGGACACTTTGTACGGGTTTTCAGGCGTGCGGTTGACAGTCGGCTGGCAGCCCGGCCCGATCCTGCCGGATCGGAACAGGCAAAGCGCAGCCGCCCCGAACCCTAGCCGAGGTGCGGGCGTGTAGGACAGGGCAGAGCGGTTTTGCGGCGGGCGGCAGGCGAGCGCGGTTCAGTCGCGCGGCGGACCGAACACCGACCAGCCGGTGCGGTGGCCGAGCATTTCCAGCGCCCGCACGCCGAGGATCGAGTTGCCATGCTGATCCAGATTGGGCGACCAGACGGCGATGGAGGCGATTTCCGGCGCGATGGCCAGGATGCCGCCGCCGACCCCGCTTTTGGCAGGCAGGCCGACCCGGACGGCGAAGTCGCCCGAACCGTCATAATGGCCACAGGTCATCATCAGGGCCAGCACGGTCCGGTTCTGCCGCGCGCGGGCCAGCACATCGTCGTCATCGCCGGGCAGGCGGGTATGCGTCAGGAATCGACCCGCAGCGGCAAGGCCGCGACAGTCCAGCGTCAGCGCACATTGCCGGGCATAAAGATCAAGGACGCGATCGATCGGCTGTTCGATATTGTCGTGATGCTTCATGAAACTGAGCATCGCCCGGTTGAGGTCGCCGTCGCTGGCCAGCACGTCCTGGTTCAGATCGACGGGCAGGTCGCCAGCGGCATCGCGGACCAGCATTTCCACCGGGTTCCCGTCGCCCGCATCCGCCGCCAGCATGTCGCACACGACAAGCGCGCCCGCGTTGATGAACGGGTTGCGCGGAATGCCGCCCGTCCGTTCAAGGTCGATCACCGAATTGAACGGATCGCCCGACGGTTCGCGGCCGACCCGCTGGAACACCGCATCGCCCCGGCTCAGCAGCGCAAGATCAAGCGCGAACACCTTTGAAATGGACTGGATGGGAAAGGGCCGGTCAAAGGCTCCCGCCGCATGGATGTGATCGGCGGTTGCAACGGCGATGCCGATGGGGCCGGGGGCTGTATCGGGGTTCTTGCGGTCCGCCCCTTCCTCGATCTCGGCGGCATTGGCTTCAATTTCGGCGATGATGTCGGAAAGGACAGGCGCGATCTGCATCGGGCCGGAACGATCCGGCGGGCGATCCGATCCCCGTCAGCGGGCCATGTCGGTCAGCCGCGCACGGCGCATCCGGGCGTGGCGGGGGACGCATCCGGCGCGGCGCGGATCATGGCATTGGCATCGACGTCGCCAGCGGGCAGGGCAGCGCTTTCCACCCGGATATGTTCCCGGCGGGGATTCCACTGATCGCGCCACCATATATGACCGGCGCGGTGGTCGATCATCGGCAGCCATTGTTCGGCCAGGGCATGTCGGGCATCGGGCGGGATCACGGGTGCACCCATGGTCGCGGCGGCACCGAACTGGCGCGCGATGTCGATATTGGTAACCGCAAACATGGCATCGCGATCCCGGCGCAGCGTTTCCAGCACCGCAGCGCGAGCGGCCTGCCATTCCGCGGCGGTGAAGCCCGACCGTGAAAGACTGCATGTCAGTTGCTTGATGGCGCCGATCACGGGCCGCCAATTGCCGTCCGTCACGCCGTTCCACAGCATGATGAGGCGCTGGCCCAGTTCGCCCTGTTCGATGTGCATCCCGGCGGCGCCCGGCGATGCGCCCGGAAAGGCGGCGGCAAGGCGGGTATTGACCGCCTGAATCACCACGGCGTCCATCAGCCTTTGCCTTGCATAAGCCATCGGATCGCGGGGCGTGGGGGGCGTCGGCGTCGCCATGGTCATCATGGCGATTGCGCGCTTGCCGCTGGCCGAATGGCTGACCGGTTGCACGCGATCGGCCTGTATCGTCGGTGGCGGGGGCAGCGGGGCGGCCGCGCCCATGCCGGTCCAGCGTGCGAAATGCCGCTCGACAAGCTGTTCTATCCGATCCGCATCCACATCGCCCACCAGCACGATCATGGTGTGTTCAGGGCGGTAGAGCCGGTGATAGAGCGCGCGGATCGTATCGATGCTGGCGGTGGGCACGTCATCGGAATTCTGGGCATCCATCACGTCGTTGGGCGATCCGGGCGCGACCGCTGCGATATAATCCGCGTGAATGTCGTTGCCCGGCCGTTTGTCCGCCATTTCGCGCACCACTTCGGCCCGTTCGAGATCCACGGCATCGGCGCGCAGGGTAAGGTCGCTGACTGCCTCGCGAAATAGGCCCAGCAGGGTATCGATGTCCTGCGGATCGCGCGTCCGCGTGGACATGAAATAGTCGGAATGGTCCCAAGTCGTCGTTCCCGCGGTCGGCGCGGGATAGCTCATCGGAACGCCAATGTGCCGGAAATGATAGAGATCGTCCGGCGAACCGGTGGTCGGACTGGTGAACACCAGATGCTCGATCAGATGGGCCAGCCCGCGCTCACCGGGGCGTTGTTCGGCGATGAAGCCGCCCTCGATCCTCATGTAAAGCCCGATGCCGCTGTCCTCGCTGCGCCGGGGCACGATCACGTAGCGAACACCATTGGGCAGACGCCCCTGCCGCACGGTTCCCCAGCGGGCATCGGCCGGGTCGGGCGCAGGGGCCGCAGCATCGGTCGGTGGCGGCGGTGCTGACTGTCCGACTGCCGGCAAGGCGATGCAGGCAGACAGCAATGCGCCAAGGGTCACCAGCCACGCGGTTCGCATCTCCGCCCCCTTTCGTTTCCGACGCAGACATGCTGTGCGCGGATTGGGGCGCGAATGCGGCGTGCCTATCCCGCCGCCTTGGCCAGGCCCCGGCTGAGTTGCAGGGCGCCGTTGAGGCGTTGTTCCGGGGTGGCCCAGGCGCGGGTGATGACGAGTTTCATGTCCGGGCGCAGTTTGGCCGTCCCCTCCAGCTTGGCGACATAGGCGAGCAGCCCTTCGACATTCGGGAACTTGTCGTCGTGGAAGCTGACCAGCGCGCCCTTTGGCCCGACATCCAGTTTGGCGATGCTGGCGCGCTTGGCGTTCAGCTTGGCCTCGATCAGCTTGAGCAGGTTGTCGGTCGCGGGCGGCAGCTTGCCGAAGCGGTCGATCAGTTCGGCGGCAAAGCCCTCGATCCCGGCCTTGTCCTCCACCTCGTTCAGACGGCGATAGAGGCCCATGCGCAGGTCGAGATCGGGCACGAATTCGTCCGGAATCATGATCGGTGCATCGACGGTGATCTGCGGCGAGAATTCCTTTGGCCGATCCTCGCGCAAGCCGCCCGCGCGGGCGTCGAGGATCGCTTCCTCCAGCATCGACTGATAGAGTTCGTAGCCGACCTCGCGGATATGGCCCGACTGTTCGTCGCCCAGCAGATTGCCGGCGCCGCGAATGTCGAGATCGTGGCTGGCAAGCTGGAATCCCGCGCCCAGCCCTTCGAGATCGGAGAGCACCTTCAGCCGCTTTTCGGCGGTTTCGGTCATCATCCGCTCGGGCGGGGTGGTGAAATAGGCATAGGCGCGGGTTTTCGACCGGCCGACGCGGCCGCGCAGCTGATAGAGCTGAGCCAGGCCGAACTTGTCGGCGCGGTTGATGATGAGCGTGTTGGCCGACGGAATGTCGAGCCCGGATTCGACGATGGTGGTGGAGACGAGCAGATCCGCCTTTCGGTCGTAGAAGTCGCTCATCCGCTCCTCGACCTCGCTTGGCGCCATCTGGCCGTGCGCGACGATGTAGCGGATTTCGGGGACTTCGGTGCGCAGATACTCCTCGATTTCGGGCAAGTCGGCGATGCGGGGCGTGACGAAATAGGCCTGTCCGCCGCGATAATGTTCGCGCAGCAACGCCTCGCGCACCACGACCGGGTCCCACGGCATGACATAGGTGCGCACCGCCAGGCGATCGACCGGCGGCGTCTGGATAACCGAAAGCTCGCGCAGGCCCGACATCGCCATCTGAAGCGTGCGGGGGATGGGCGTGGCGGTGAGGGTGAGGACATGGACGTCGGTCTTCAGCGCCTTTAGCCGTTCCTTGTGCGTGACGCCGAACCGCTGTTCCTCGTCCACGATGACGAGGCCGAGGCGCTTGAACTCGATCCCCTTGGCCAGCAGGGCGTGGGTGCCGACAACGAGGTCGATCTGGCCCGCGGCCAGCCCCTCCTTCGTCGCCTTGGCCTCGCCTGTGCCAACCAGGCGGGACAGGCGGCCGATTTCGATGGGGAACCCCTCGAACCGCGCCTTGAAATTCTGGTAATGCTGGCGGGCGAGCAGGGTGGTGGGACAGATGACCGCGACCTGCATTCCGGCCATCGCCGCGACGAAGGCGGCGCGGAGCGCAACCTCCGTCTTGCCGAAACCCACATCGCCGACGACCAGCCGGTCCATCGGGCGGCCGGCGGCCAGATCGTCGATCACCTCGGCAATGGCGCGATCCTGATCGTCGGTTTCCTCATAGGGGAAGCGATCGACAAAGGCGGGATAGCCGCCGGGGTCGGGCTGCATCACCTCCGCCGGGCGCAGCGCGCGCTTGGCAGCGGTGGCGATGAGTTCGCCCGCGATTTCGCGGATACGCTCCTTCATCCGCGCCTTGCGCCGCTGCCACGCCTCACCGCCCAGCCGGTCGAGCGCCGCGCCCTCTTCGCTGGCGCCGAAGCGGGAGAGGACTTCGAGATTTTCTACGGGGACGTAGAGCTTGTCGCCGCCGGCATAGGTCAATGCCACGCAGTCGTGCGGCGCGCGCTGCACCGGGATCTGGGTCAGCCCCTCATATCGGCCGATCCCGTGATCGACATGGACGACGAGGTCGCCGGGGGTGAGCGTCGCCAGTTCGTTGAGGAAGGCGTCGGTCGATTTCTTGCGCTTGCGGCGACGGACGAGGCGGTCGCCCAGCATGTCCTGTTCGGTCAGGACCGCCACGTCCGGCGTGGTATAGCCATGGTCGAGCGGCAGGACGATCAGCGACACCGCCTTGTTGGCCGCGCCCATCGCCTGTTGCCAGCTGTCGACCATCGCGATCTGAACCAGGCCGTGATCGGCGAGCAGCCCCTTCAGCCGTTCCCGCGCGCCTTCGGAATAGCTGGCGAGGATGGGCCGCTTACCCGATGCGCGCAGGGCGTCGAGATGGGCGACCACCGCCTCATAGACATTCTGGCCGCCCGCGCGTTCGGGGGCGAAGTCGCGCGCGCCATCGACGCCGAAATCAATGACGGCATCACTTTCCGGTTCATGGAAGGGCGTCGCCAGATGCGCCCGTGCCGCAGCGGTGTGTTCCGCCCATTCATCGGCCAGCAGGTAGAGCATCGTTGGCGCAAGCGGACGGTAGCTGCCCGGATCCTTGGTCTGTGCCCGGATGCGGTTGGCGTGATAGTCGATCACCGCTTCGATCCGCTGTTCCGCGGCGGCGGGGACGCCGGGATCGCGCACGACCACGGCATCGGCGGGCAGATGGTCGAACAGCGTTTCCAGCTTTTCCTCGAACAGCGGGAGCCAGTGTTCCATGCCCGCCAGGCGGCGGCCGTCGCTGATCGCCTGATACAAGGGATCGCCGGTGGCGGTCGCGCCGAACCGGTCGCGATAGCCGGCGCGGAAGCGTTTCACGCTGTCCTCGTCCAGCAGCGCCTCTGACGCCGGCAGCAGGGTGAAGCCGTCGAGGCGGCCGGTCGTCCGCTGATCCTCGGTCGAGAAGGTGCGGACCGTCTCGATCTCGTCCCCGAAGAAATCGAGGCGCAGCGGCTGTTCCGCGCCGGAGGGGTAGAGATCGACAAGGCCGCCGCGCACCGCAAACTCGCCCGCGTCATGCACGGTATCGACGCGGTTATAGCCATTGGCGGCCAGCAGCTTGACCAGCCGGTCGGTCGAGATCCGCTCACCCGAGGCGAGGCGGGCGACAAGCTGGCGGATGCGGAAGCGGGTCAGCGTGCGCTGGGCAGCGGCATTGGCGGTGGTGACGATGAGGCGAGGTCCGCGCGGTTTCTGCTGCAGCTGGTGCAGCGCGGCCAGCCGTTCGGACATGATGCGCAGCGTGGGGCTGGCGCGGTCATAGGGCAGGCAGTCCCAGGCGGGGAAGGCGATGACCTCAAGCTCCGGCGCAAAGACCGGCGCAGTGGCGGCGACCGCGCGCATCATCGCTTCGTCCGGCGCGATATAGACCGCACCGCCATTCGCCGCCCGCGCAAGGTCGGCCAGCAGCGAGGGCAGGAAGCCGGCGGGCACCCCGGCAAGCGTCAGCGGCCGGGATGCGCGGAGGATCGTCGACAGGTCGGGCATGAATTCTCGATCAGGCGGCGCCGGGGCCGGCACCTGGGAATGGGTCAGTCGGGCAGCTTCACGAAATCGAGCCGGCGGATCGCATCGAACATCCCGCCCGCATACCGGGGCGGAACGGGCGCCACGCCAAGCGCCCAGGCCATGATGTCGACATCCTGTTCCTCCATCAGTTCTTCGAACAGGGCGATTTCCTCCTCGCTCCAGGTTGCATGGGCGGCATCGAAAAAGCCGCCGATCATCAGGTCGGCCTCTTTGGTGCCGCGATGCCAGGCACGGAACTTCAGTCGCTTCAGGCGGGTCTCGCGGTCCATGGGCGTCATGTTCTCCATAGGCGATTGACCGGCGACGCTGGAATGCGCCGTCGGCTGGGGCTAGGGAGGCAGATAGTCATGCGACCCGACCTGCTCAATCCATTGTTCGCGGAAATCACCGCGCTGAAAGGCGTGGGGCCCGGGCTGGCCAAGCCGCTGGAGCGGCTGGGGCTGGCGCGGGTGGTCGATATGGCGTTCCACCTGCCCACCGGATGGATCGACCGGTTGCCGCGTGAGGAACTGGACGCGGCCGATGCCGGGCGGGTGATCGCCATCACGCTGGTGCCGGTGGATTACCGGGTTTCCGCCGGGCGCGGGCCGACGCGGGTCCATGCGCAGGACGCGCGCGGCAACATCGTCTCCCTCGTCTATTTCGGCGGATCGAGCGGGTGGGTGAAAAAGATGCTGCCGATCGGCGAGGCGCGGCGCGTTTCGGGCAAGCTGGAAACCTATGGCCAGGAATTGCAGATCATTCACCCGGACCATGTCCTGCCGTTGGAAGAGGCGGACGGGCTGGCCGAGCGGGAGGCGGTATATCCCCTGTCCGAAGGGGTGACGTCGAAACGGCTGGCAGGTTTTGCCGAACAGGCGGTGGCGCGCGCCCCCGTGCTGCCCGAATGGGTCGAGCCGGGGTTGAAGGCCGCGCGCGGCTGGCCCGACTGGCGCCATGCGCTGACCCGCATCCATGCCGATCCGGCCGATGCGAAGGCGCGCGAGCGGCTGGCCTATGACGAGGTGTTCGCCAACCAGCTGGCGCTTGCGCTGGTGCGGGGCGAGGCGCGGTCGAAGCGGGGCAAGCCGCTGATGGGCGACGGGTCGCTGCGGGCGCGGCTGAACCTGCCCTATGCGCCGACGGGCGCGCAGGCGCGGACGATCCGCGAGATCGAGGGCGACATGGCGCAGGATCGTCCGATGCTGCGCCTGCTGCAGGGCGATGTGGGATCGGGCAAGACGCTGGTCGCGGCCATGGCGTTGCTGATTGCGGCGGAGGCGGGGGCGCAAGGCGCGCTGCTGGCGCCGACCGAAATCCTGGCGCGGCAGCATTATGAAACGTTGTCCCGGTTGCTGGCGCCCACCGGCGTCACGGTTGCGGTGCTGACCGGGCGCGACAAGGGGCGGGCGCGCGAATCGACGCTGATGGGCCTGTCCGACGGATCCATCCAGATCCTGATCGGGACCCATGCGATTTTCCAGGAGGCGGTCAGCTATCGCGACCTGGGGCTGGTGGTGGTGGACGAACAGCACCGGTTCGGGGTGGCACAGCGCATGATGTTGCAGGCCAAGGCGCAGCGGCCGCCGCACCTGCTGGTGATGACCGCGACGCCGATCCCGCGTACGCTGACCCTGGCCAATTATGGCGAGATGGATGTGAGCCGGCTGGACGAGATGCCGCCGGGGCGCGAACCCATTGAAACGCGCGTGGTGTCCGAGGATCGGCTGGCCGAGGTGGTCGAGGGGCTGGCGCGGCATCTGGCCGGCGGGGGGCAAGCCTATTGGGTCTGTCCGCTGGTCGAGGAATCCGAAAAATCCGATCTGGCGGCGGCGGAGGCGCGGGCGGAATCCCTGCGCGCGCGGCTGGGCGATGCCGCGGTCGCGCTGGTCCATGGCCGGATGAAGCCGCCGGAAAAGGACGCGCAGATGGCGCGGTTCCAGACGGCACAGGCGGGCGTGCTGGTGGCGACGACGGTGATCGAGGTGGGCGTCGATGTGCCCAATGCGACCCTCATCATCATCGAGCATGCCGACCGGTTCGGGCTGGCGCAGCTGCATCAGTTGCGCGGGCGCGTGGGGCGGGGCGGGGGCAAGTCGATCTGTCTGTTGCTGCGCGGTTCGATGCTGAGCGAGACGGCGCGGGCGCGGCTGGCGCTGATGCGCGAGACGAATGACGGGTTCCGCATTGCGGAAGAGGATCTGCGCCTGAGAGGGGCCGGCGAGCTGCTTGGCACGCGCCAGTCGGGCGATATGGCGTTCCGGCTGGCCAGTCCGGACCAGATGGCGGAACTGTTGCCCGCCGCCAATCAGGACGCGCGTTTGCTGATCGACCGGGATGGCGGACTGTCCGGCGAGCGGGGGCAGGCAGCGCGGCTGGCGCTGTACCTGTTCGAGCGGGATGCGGCGGTGGCGCTGCTTCGATCCGGCTGATTGCCGGGATCATTTCGGCACTGTCAGCTTCTGTTCATTTTGTCCGATAATTGGGCATTTCCGTTCTTGCGTCCCCGAAAAACTCTGCTAGTTTTACATCATAGACCACTGTTCCACATAACGGGAAGAATAGTGGCGCGGCAGGGGGATGCGGCGAACCGGGCTCTCCTGCTGGTGAAAACGAGCGATAGGGGGAGGAGTCTGATGAGTCGGGCCAAGCTGTACAATCGAGGATTTTCTGCAAGCGCGTCGCATGGCGTGATCGCCGCGGCGATGCTGATGGCACTTGCTGGCCCGGCCTATGCCCATGCCGATCCCGAACCCAGCGATGCTGCGCTGACCGATGCCGAACTGGCCGCCGCTGTCGGCATGGTGATGACCGCCCAGGAAACGACCGACACGGATCAGGGCGAAATCCTCGTCGTCGGTTCGCGCGCCAGCCAGCAGTCGGCGAACGAGCGCAAGCGCAATGCGCGGACCGCGACCGATTCCATCGTGGCCGACGATATCGGCTCCTTCCCCGACCGCAACGTGGCAGAAGCCGTTTCCCGCCTTCCCGGTGTGGCGCTGGCCCGCAACGATTTCGGCGAAGGCGAAAGCGTCGCGGTGCGCGGCAACGGCCCCGACCTGACCCGCGTGGAACTGGATGGCGTCGGTGTGAGCAGCGCGTCAGGTGCCGCCATCAATGCCGACGCCGGCCGCAGTGCCGATCTGCGCGAACTGCCGGCGGAACTGGTCAAGAGCATCGACGTGGTCAAGGGCTCGACCGCTGACCAGACCGAGGGGTCGCTGGGCGGCGGTATCCAGATCAAGACGCGCAATGCGCTGGATTTCAGAAAGCCGTTTTACCAGTTTTCCGGTGGCTTTCAGCAGAACTCGCTGACTGGCGATTGGACGCCCAATTTCAACAGCATCCTTACGCGCAAGTTCTTTGACGGCCGCGTTGGTGTTCTTGTCAGTGCGAACTATAACAAGATTCAGAACATCAATCACGGTTATCAGAATACCACGAGCGGTGCGGCCGGCTATCATCGCCGGATCGACTTCGACAATTCGCCCGAAAAGACGTTTGTCTACAATCTTGATACCCTGACCGGCGATGCCGCCGATCAGGTGTTTGCCAATTCCACCGAAACGCCCCGCTCGCTGCTGACCAAGTCAATTGCTGCACAATCGAAGGCGGACTGTTTCGCTGCGTTCCCCAACCTGCCGACCGGGTCATCGAACCAGCGGGGGCAGCGTGTGCTCGAATTGCAGAGCTGCCTCAATCAGTGGAATGATTACACGCCGTCGCTGATCCGCAATTTCATGAACGAGCAGAATGACGAACGGGTCGCGATCGATGCGCGTATCGATTTTCGTGCAACGGACAACCTGCTGTTCTATGCCAAGACCACGATCAGCCAGCGGGATGTGGAAGATCAGAACCGCAGCCGCAATCCGGTCCAGACCGTTGTCCTGAATCCGGCCGGCACGTTCCTGCTGAGCAATGACGGAACCAACAGCACGGCCCCCGCGCAGCGAACCGTAAACCCCAATGGCCCCGCTGGTTATTACCTGTATGACGGGGTCAATACGGTTACGCAGAACCGGCGGAACCCGAACAGCACGGCAAACCCGCAGCCGCTACTGGGCAACCAGAATTACATGGCGCTGGGTAACGTGGTTGGCATTGTGCCGAACAGCGTCGTCGTGGATGCGTTGCACAACGTGACGCAGATGACCACGACCAACAATGTGGTGAATATCGACCAGATCCAAGGTCGCAACAAAACCGATACCTATTTCTACCAAGGCGGTCTGGAATGGCGTTCCGAAAGGGTCGACATTGACGCATTCGCAGGCATGTCGAGCTCAACCGGCTCCCGCGCCGACCAGCGGACAAACCGTTCCTACGCTTATGGCGATGCCACCATCACGCTTCAGCCCAATGGCCTGTGGGATATCGATTTCCCGGATGCCTATGACGAGAGCAATATCGCCAATTTTGTCCAGCTGCGTGCGCCCGTCTGCATCGGAAGCGGGACCGCACCGAACTGTGTAGGCCAGAATGCGGTTGCCGCTGCCTTCGGCACTCCGGCTTCGCCGGCCTACACCGTCGGGCAAATGCCGCTGGTGACGCCGAATTTCCAGGTCCAGTTTTCGCCATTCCTGGCCGAGATCGAGGAGCGGTTGGCAAAGGCGGACGTGACGTATCGGACGGATGGGCTGTTGCCGTTCATCACGCGGGTGAAGGTCGGTGCGCAGTATCGCAAAAACTCTACCGACCGATGGGGAGCCGGCGGCTATAATGTCAGCGATGCCGTCGGTACCTTTGGTACTCCGGGATATGTTGCGCCGGTGGTTGTGCCGACGGCCAACGTCCGTGGCCAGTTGCGGGCATGCCAGCCAACTGCCACCTCCACCCTGTCGTGCAATTACGGTTTCGTTCCCTTCACTCAGCCGCTTAACAGCCGGTCGGGTGTGGATACCGTAACCCCGGAGGAGCTGACGCGGCTGTTTACCTCGTCGTTGGAAGACCTGGGTGCGGAGTATTTTGGCGACCTGCCCAACCGTGGCAATCTGCCGCCGGCATGGACGGGCATCCTGACCGATCAGCTGTTCTCTCAGCTGGGCGCTGCACAGTTCATCAATTTTGACTGCGTCAAGGTTTGTACGGGCAGCGACGGCAACGAATATGCCCAGCCGCTGACGCGTACCCGGGAAGAAATCCGCAATGTGTATGCCATGTTCGATTTCGAGCAGAAGCTGCCATGGGGGCTGGAATTCGACGGCAATATCGGCCTGCGTGGCGTGTTCACAAAGGTTGAGGGTACCGGCGTCTTCGTTCTGCGCAACATTCGCACGAC
Organism: Sphingomonas eleionomae; assembly: GCF_049889035.1. Lineage (NCBI taxonomy): Bacteria > Pseudomonadati > Pseudomonadota > Alphaproteobacteria > Sphingomonadales > Sphingomonadaceae > Sphingomonas > Sphingomonas eleionomae. Next base: position 431,888 of record NZ_JBLTWP010000003.1, read on the forward strand.
GGCGGCATTTGATCCCAACAATCCCACTGCCGCAGCAGGGATCGTCACCACGATTGCTCGCGAGAATACGACGATTTCCAACAACACGACGGATTGGCTGCCGTCGGTCAACCTGAACCTGTGGGCATTTGATCGGTCCCTTGTCCTGCGGGCTTACGGCGGCAAGACGGTCGCTCGGCCGCCGGTCAGCCGGCTGCTGGCAAGCGGCGAGTGCACGATCGACGAACGGACCATATTGTCCAGCCCCGGAGACGGCGAAGATCTGTTCGCCTGTCCCGGACGCGTGGGCAATCCCGGTCTCAGCCCGTTTACCGCGTGGAACTATAACTACTCGCTGGAATGGTATCCCAACCGCGACACGGTGTTGTCCGCGACTTACGGCAAGCTTGACGTACAGATCGGATCGCCGATCGGTGTCACGGTTACCGGCAGCCCGTTCAGCGGCTCAGACCTTGTCGACCAGTTGACTGGCCGACCGATTTCCGAGCTCCAGTTCACCTATCCGACCTTTGCCGATGGTCCGGGTTACAAGCGGGATATCTGGGAATTCCAGGCGAAAACTGCGTTCACGTTCCTGCCGTGGTTCCTGAAATATACCGGTGCTGATGTGAACGTTTCGGTGCTCAGTTCAGTGGCCACCACCGGTCAGCAGGATCCGCTGTCGGGCGACGTGCTGCCTCCGCCTGATCAGTCGCGCCTGTTTACGAACGCGTCGCTGTGGTACGACGATGGCAAGCTGAATATCCGCGTTGCCTATCAGAAGCGGACCGAGCGGTTCACGTTCGTCACGCCGGGCGGCGGCACCGGGGATCAGCCAGATATCAATTATCCGGGCCAGCAATGGGGCAATGTCCGCCTGGTCGCGCCCGGATACAATCCTGGCGTTGCCCGGTACATCGATGCGACGACGTTCATCGACGCGAAGATTGCGTACAACATCAACAATGCCATCCAGGTGTTTGTCGAAGGACGCAACCTGACCCGGGAAGCGCAGACGGCATCAACGGGCGACTATCTGCCCTTTGAAGATGGTACGCCGCGTATCCTTCAACTCGCTTATGGCGGTCGCCGCATTCTGGCGGGCTTCCGTCTGCGGTACGGCCAGTAATCCCCCCCGACTGCCCCGCTTCAGGTGACTGAAGCGGGGTTTTTCCTGTATGCAGGGGGCCATGAGCGGGGCGGCAATGAAGGAGAGTGTCATGCGCAGTGCAGCCGTCTTTCCCCTGGTCGCCGGGCTGGTCATGCTGGGCGGATGCGCGCCGCAGGCCGAGCCGCAGAGCGCGGGCAAGGGCACGGGGGCGGATGCGGGCAAGCAGTGTTTCTTCATTAGCCAGATTACCAGTTTCAATCCCGTGTCGCCCGACCGGGTGATCGTTAATTTCGCGCAATATGAAAGCTGGGAACTGGAACTGGCGCCCGGATGCCCGGACGTCGACTGGACGTTGCAGATCGGCGTGGATGCGCGCGGGCGGACGCGGGTGTGCAACGGCAACGAGATTGCGCTGACCGTCCCCTTTCCCGGAACGGGCGCACGGCGGTGTCCGGTGCGGTCGTTCCGCAAGCTGTCGGACGAAGAGGCGGCAGCGGCCCGGGGCCAGACGCTGCGCAACTGATGGACAGCCGAACATCGGCGGCGATATGCCCGATGCCGTGCTGAACGATGCCAGTTCCCTGTCCGCCGGTCAGTGCCGCGACCTGTTGTTCGGCGGCGGGGCGGAGGCGTGCATCATCGACCGGCCGGTGCTGGCTGAGGCGCCCTATCGCCCGCTGATCGAGGCGCTGGCCCGCGGTCCCGGTTTCCGGATGAGCCTGAACAGCGAAGCCCCGGCGAAGGCGCTGGAGAGGCTGGTCGGGCAATTGTTTCCGGCAGCGGCGCTGGGCGATGCCGTCGCGGCGCTGTCCGGGGAGATCGACCGGCTGGCCGACCGCGTCGGTGAGATTGCGGGCGGGCGGCCGATGGTCGTCCTGCGTACCTATTTCGCGCCGGGCGACCTGGTCTGGCATGTCGACCGGATGCCGGGGCAGCGATCCGTGCGGCTGGTCTGGCCGATCGGGCGGCCGGGCGGGATGCAGGTGACGCCGCACGCCAATGTCGATCAGCCGCTCTATGCCGCGTTCATGCGGCGCGAATTTCCGCTGCTGTGCCGGCTGGACGATCATGTCGAGAAGCGCGGGGGATCGCTGGAGCGGCTGTGGGCGTATCGCCCGGAACGGGTGCGCATGATGCAGACGGGGGCGTTTCCCTTTATCCGCAATCCTGCGGCCGTGGCGACGGTGCCGGTTGGCGCGGCGAGCCTGCACCGGGTGGAAACGATTGGCTGGCCGGGCTGTCTGCATCGGTCGGACTGGTGCAATCGGGATCAGCCGGGCGTGCAGATCGTCATCACCGCCAGCGACAGCGACGCATGATGGAGGCGCGGCCGCTGGGCAGGACGGGCGTCGCCGTATCGCCCATCGCGTTCGGGACAGCGCGCTGGCATCGCAGCGGTGCCGGCGATCTGTCGCCCGTGCTGGCCCATGCGGTCGATCGCGGGATTTCGGCCATCGAGATGGAGCTGGGCGACGATGCGCTGAACGCCGCGATTGGCGGCGTGCTGGCCGGGGCGGGCAGGCGGGGCAGGGCGCAGCTGGTCTGTCGATTGCGCCCGGCATTGCCGATCGCGCTGCCATCGCACCACCTGTCCGCCGACCAGCTATGGCCAGCGGCCGGGATCGTGGATCAGGTCGATGCCGCGCTGCGCGCAACCGGGGTCGAGCGGCTGGCGGCGGTGCATGTCCCCGAATGGTGTGCGGAATGGCTGGACGAGGGGGAATGGGCCGGGGCGCTGACCGCACTGGTCGATGCGGGAAAGATCGCGGGGTTCGGCGTGGCGGCGTTCGATCATGATCCCGACGCAATGGCATCGGCCATCGCGTCCGGGCGGATCGAGGGTGTCCAGTCGATGCTGAACCTGTTCGATCAGCGGGTGGCGGCGATGCTGCCCGCACTGGTCCAGCGCGGCCTGTGGATGGTCGCGCGGATGCCGTTTTATGCGGGCGGACTGTTGCCCGAACATCCAGCAATGCGGGGGAAGCGCGATTTCGGCGATGCCCGCGACATCAGCCTTTATCCGCAGCATCGGGATGAATGCCGCCAGCGGGCAGAGCGCATCGCGGCGGCATGGCCCGCCTTTACGGCCGATCCGGCGGGCGCAATGATCCGGCACCAGCTGGCGATGCCGGGGATCAGCACCATCGCCATCGGCCTGTCCACGCGCGCGCAGGTGGACGCCGCCATTGCCAGCGCGGCAGCAGGCCCGGTTGCGATGCCGCCCGCATCCGTGCTGGCCGAGGCGAACTGGCTGGGTTGAGCTGCGGTCGTGGCAGCGGGGCGGGCATTACGGCAAACGGTTTCGCCCACCAGAACCCGGCAATCCGGCCATCCGGTTGCCTTACGGTCCGGATACCTTCTTTCGCACGGACAAAGCGCTTGCAAGGGCCACACTATGAAATAGCATCCCACATTAAGGGTATCGATTCGAGCGATATCCGGTGTTGGGAGAGGTAGAATGCTGAAATCTTTACGCCCGTCGGGGCGAACGATGCTGCGCGCGTTCATCATGGCTTCGGCATTGCCGGCCGCATTCGCCGCCATCCCCGCCGCACACGCACAACGCCAGATCGAGACGCTGAACCGCGGCCTTGTCGTCGTGCCCGCGCAGGGCGGCGGCAATCTGGTCAACTGGCGGCTGTTGTCCACGGACAACAGCGCCATCGGCTTCAATGTCTATCGCGGGTCGACCCTGCTCAATGCCACACCGATCACCGACCGGACCAATTTCGTGGATGCCGGCGGCACGGCCAGTTCGACCTATACCGTCCGAACCGTGCTGAACGGCACGCTGGGCAGCCCGACGCCGGCAGCGTCCGTGTGGGCGGGCGGGTTCCTGTCCGTGCCGTTGCAGGTGCCGGCGGGGGGCACGGTGAACGGTTCCGCCTATACCTATACCGCCAATGACGCGAGCGTCGGCGATCTGGACGGCGATGGTCAGTACGAGATCGTGCTGAAGTGGGAGCCGACCAATGCCAAGGACAACAGCCAGTCCGGCTATACCGGCCCGGTGCTGATCGATGCCTATCGCCTGAACGGCACGCGGTTGTGGCGCATCGACCTGGGCCGGAACATCCGGGCGGGCGCGCATTACACGCAGTTCATGGTCTATGACTTTGACGGCGACGGCCGGGCGGAGGTCATGATGAAGACCGCCGACGGCACGCGCGCCGGGAACAATGTGGTGATCGGCAATGCCAGTGCCGATCATCGCAACACGAGCGGCTATGTGCTGGCCGGGCCGGAGTTCCTGACCGTGTTCAATGGTCAGACAGGCGCGGCGATGGCGACGATCAACTATAACCCGCCGCGCCATCCGACGACGCAGAACCCGACATCGGCACAGCTGAACACGGTGTGGGGCGATGGCTATGGCAACCGGGTCGACCGGTTCCTGGCCGGTGTCGCCTATCTGGACGGCACGCGGCCGACGGCGATCTTTTCGCGCGGCTATTATACCCGCACGGCGATCTGGGCAGTCGATTGGCGCAACGGCCAGCTGACCCAGCGCTGGTATTTCGACAGCGACAGCGCGGGCAGCCAGTATCGCGGGCAAGGGAACCACAACCTGTCCATCGCCGATGTCGACAATGACGGGCGGGACGAGATCGTGTTCGGCGCGATGGCGATCAACGACAATGGCCAGCCGCTGTGGAATTCCAACCTGAAACATGGCGATGCCATGCACGTATCCGACCTGATCCCGTCACGGGCGGGCCTGGAAAAGTTCGGCGCGCACGAGGACATCAATTCCAACGGCAATATCGGGTCGGCGATGCTGGATGCGCGGACGGGCGCCGTCATCTGGAGCACGTCGGCGACGTCGGATACCGGGCGCGGGGTCACCATGGATATCGACCCGCGTTATCCCGGCGCAGAGGCATGGGCATCGAACAACACCAACCTGTACAGTTCAACCGGGACGGTGATCGGCGCACGGCCATCGGCGATCAATCACGCCATCTGGTGGGACGGCGATCTGCTGCGCGAAATCCATGATCGCGGGGTGATCGACAAATGGAACTGGACGACGGCCACGACCACCCGGCTGCTGACCCCCAGCGGCACCACGTCGATCAACGGGACCAAGGCCAATCCGTCGCTGACCGCCGATATCCTGGGCGATTGGCGGGAGGAGCTGATCCTGCCGACCAGCGACAGCACGGCGCTGCGCATTTATGCCACGCCCTATTCGACGACGGTGCGGCTGAAGACGCTGATGCACGATCCGGTCTATCGCCTGGGCGTTGCGTGGCAGAATGTCGCCTATAACCAGCCGCCGCATACCAGTTACTTCCTGGGCGACGGCGCGAACCTGAGCGGGCGATAAGGCATGATGCAGCACCGATCGGTCCGCCGGTTGGGGGCAGCGGGGGCGATTGCCGGGCTGGGTCTGGCGATCGTCCTGGCCATGCCGATGCTGACCGACGATCCGCCGCCGGGGGAGATGACCGCGCCTGTCGCACCGCCAGCGGTTCGTCCCATTGTTGAGGGATCAGAGCCGGTCGATGCCCCAACTGCGCTGCTGTTGCCCCCACAGGCGCCGGCGATCCGGGATGCCATGCCCGCATCGCCCGCGCGGCTTTATGGGCGGTGGGTGGGCGATGGGCAGGTGCTGACCATCGCGCCGCTATCGGGCGCGGCCTTTGCCGTGACGGTCAAGCGCGACGGGGCGGAGCAGACCTATGACGCGACGATGCGCGACGGGCGGTTGCAGGTGACGATGGGCATCGACAGCGAATGGCTGCAACTGGCGGGCGGCGATGGCGACCGGCCCTGTCTGATGCTGGGCACCCGCCAGCGGTTCTGCCGCGCGGAATAGAGGGCCTGCGCAGCGGCCGCCGGGCGGATCAGTCGGCGGGGGTCGTCACGACGGGACGCCAGCCCAGGGCCATGCTGATTTCCGCTGCAGTGATGCGGACCTTTTCGGCAAGGTCGCGCATCACGTCGTCGGTCAGGTAATGGGCCGCGCTGGCGATGCTGAGCGCGATCACGATCTGGCCATTGGCGTCCCGCACCGGTGCCGCGATGGAACGGACGCCGTCCCCGGCCTCGCTTTCGTGCAGGACGATGCCCCGGCGGCGATGCTCTCCCATCGAGGCGAGCCAGGCGCTCATCTGTGCCTTGTCCGCCTTGGGCTGGCTCTGGCGGAAGAGCTTTTCAAGGACGGCCGCGTCCTCATCGAGCAGCAGCGCCTTGCCAAGGCCGGTTTCCGAGATGAAGCGCTTGTCCCCCGGAGAGGTGGCGACGCGCAGCCGCTGACGCCCGGTCACGCGTTCCAGATGGCGGCTATGGTCGTCCTCCCGCTTGCCGACAAAGACGCAGAAGCCGGTTTGCTGGGACAGCTGCTCCATGAACGGGCGGGCGACGGCGACATAGTCGATCTGCATCGACACCAGCGTGCCGAGATGCAGCAGCTTTGGCCCCAGCGCATAGCCGTCGCGGGTGAGGCTGAGATAATCGCGGGACTTCAGCGCCTGAACCAGGCGGTGCGTGGTCGTCTTGCTGAGCGCCAGTTTCTTGGACAGGTCGACCGCCTTGACCGGGCCCATGATCACCTGATCCAGGATATCCAGCGCGCGCATCAGCGTTTGCGCGCCCTTTGCCTCATTGCCCTTTGTCGTATCCGCTGCGGCAGTCGCCACCAGTTCCTGTTCCATCGCCCGTCTTTCGCGTCTCAGCCAGTCCCGGAATATGGGACGAGGTTCTACCGCTCATTGGCACGTTCCAAATCGTGAGACAACTACCTCGCCAGCCATCCGCCGTCGACGGCGAGGATATGGCCCTGGATGTAGCGTGCGGCGGGGGAGGCGAGGAACACGGCTGCGCCGCCGAGGTCGGAGGGATCGCCCCACCGCCCGGCGGGGATGCGTTCCAGGATCTGGCGGTTGCGGGTTTCGTCGGCCTGCAGCGCGGCGGTGTTGTTGGTGGCGATGTACCCGGGCGCGATGGCGTTGACCGTGATGCCTTTCGATGCCCATTCGCAGGCGAGCAGCTTGGTGAGGCCGCCAATGCCGGATTTGGACGCGGTGTAGCTTGGCACGCGGATGCCGCCCTGAAACGTCAGCATCGAGGCGATGTTGATGATGCTGCCGCCGCCATTGGGGATCATGTGCCGGGCGGCTGCCTGGCACAGGAAGAACACGGATTTGAGGTTGGTGTCGATCACCGCATCCCAGTCCGCCTCGGTAAAATCGATGCTGTCGGCGCGGCGGATGATCCCGGCATTGTTGACCAGGATGTGAAGCCCGCCGAGCTTCTCCACGGTCTCGTCCACAACCCTGCCCACAGGCTCGATGCTGGACAGGTCGGCGCTGATGATCGCGGCATGGCGGCCAAGCGCGGTCACCTGTTCGGCGGTCTCGGTCGCGGGCGTGCGGCCGATCAGCGCGACATCGGCACCGGCACCGGCCAGCGCCAGCGCAATGCCCTGGCCGATGCCGGTATTGGCGCCCGTGATCGCCGCGACGCGGCCGGTAAGGTCGAAGGGATGGGTCATGACAGGGGCAAAGGCTCCGTTCCCGGCCGGGACGCGCGCCCGCGCCCCGCCGGGGGTAGGGATCAGGACGCGGGAATCAGGACAACCGGATCACGACAGGGCAGGCTCTGCGGCCAGCACCTGCTTGAGGTAATCGCTGATCGCGGCATCGGTGGCGTTGGCGAAGAAATACTCCTGGAACCGCTCGCCCGCGATGGTGGCGCGCAGCAGGTCCTGATCGACGTTCTTGAGCACGGTCAGCATGTCAGTGCAGGTCACCGCCTTCAGATCCTTCAGGATGCCGCGGTTCCGGCGCATGATCTCGGCCCGCTCGCGCGGATAGCCAAGGCCGCGCTCGCCGTCGAACAGCTTGGCATAGACATCGCGCAGGTTCAGCTCGGCCGCCCAGCCGAACCCCTTGGAATAGGGCATCGAGATCGCGTTGCCGTCATTGATCTGGCCGAACAGGAACGCATCGGTCGGGTCGATCACCAGGCCGCAGAACACCCCCGGCATCGCATTGGCCGCCAGCATCGATCCCATGCCCGTGCCGCATCCGGTCACCACGAAATCCGCCGCACCGCTGTTCAGCAGGATGCCCGCCAGCAACCCGTTCATCACATAGGTCAGCGACGCCTTATCCTCCGGCGCGTACATGCCATAGTGAAACACCTCATGCCCGAAACCGCCCGCAACCTCGCTCAGCGCCTCATATACCACACCGCTCTTCGCCGCCTGGCTGTTCTCAATGATCAATGCGATCTTCATGTCCGATGGTCCTTTTCGGGTTAAGTTTGTTCGGGGGGTCAGCGTGCGGGCGTGCAGTCGCGGTTGCCCGCCGCCGTGTCGATGGTCAGGCCGGACCGGTCGGCGCGCACTGCCTTGCCCACCGGCAGGTTCAGGCGGACCAGTTCGCCCGCGACCAGATCGGCGACATGACGGGCGCCCAGTTCGCTGAAATGCGTGTCGTCCGAAATGCCCTTGGGATAGGCGGGCTGTCCGTCCTGTGGCGTGTAATGCAGGAAAAACGGCTTGGCCTTTTCCGCGCCGGTGCGGGTCAGCCAGTCGCGCGACAGCTTGCCCAGGTCGAGCAGCACGGTCCCGGTTTCCTGAGCGACGATTTTGGCGACCGAGGCATAGTCGGCATAGTCCGCCTTTGCCGTACCGTCCGGGTTGAACGAGCGGCGGGCGACGGGGGTGAGGAGAACCGGCGTGCCGCCCCTGGCCCGGACGTCCGCGACGAAGCGGGTCAGGTTGACGCGATAGTCGGTGGCGGCGGCGGCATAGCGTTCAGGCCGGTTGCGGCTGGCATCGTTATGGCCGAACTGGATCAGCACGGTATCGCCCGGCTGAATATCCGCGATCAGTTTTTCCCAGCGCCCTTCGCTGATGAAGGTCCGCGTGCTCCGCCCGCCAATGGCGCGGTTTTCGACCTTCACCCCGTCCAGCGCACAGGGCAGCATCTGGCCCCAGCCGGTCTGCGGATAGGAACGGTCGGGATAGTTGGAGGCGGTTGAATCGCTGGCGATGAACACCGTCTGCCCCAGGGCAGCGGCCGCGATCAGCACTGACAGCATCGACTTCTCCGCAAACGGCAATTCACACGCAATTCGGAATTGCCCTTATTGTGGAATATCGTATCACATAATGGAAAGTCGAAACAAGGTGGACCAGGACAGGAAGATGCAAAAGGCGCTGGCATGGACAACTTCTGTGGCTGTGGCTGCGGCGGCACTGGTCGGTGCCGGTGCGATACCGCTCGGCCCGTTACAGGCGCAATCCACGGTTCCGACACTGCCCCCGTCGATCCCGCCTGCGCCCGCCGATGCGCCGTTGATGCTGCCGCAGATGCACCTGCACGACCCGTTCATCGTCGCGGACGAAGCAAGCAAGACCTATTATCTGTTCACCCGCAACGAACAGGCGATGACCGGCGATCCCCGGCTGGGCACGATGGTCTATACCAGCCGCGACCTGCGCCACTGGACGTTGCCGCGGGTCGTGTTCGCGCTGCCCGCGACGGGCACCTGGGCGAAGCAGGGCAGCTGGGCGCCCGAGGTTCATGCGTGGCGCGGCAAATATTACCTGTTCACGACGTTTCACGACGACACGGCGAAACTGGGCAAGGCCGGAGCGCGCGACACCTATCGCCGGGGCACCGTGCTGGCCGTCGCCGACAAGCTGGACGGTCCCTATACCCTGCTCGACAAGGGCGAGCCGATCGCGCCCGCCGATCTGATGACGCTGGACGGGACGCTGCACGTCGAGCCGGATGGCAGGCCCTGGTATGTCTATGCCCATGAATGGTGGCAGACGACGGTGGGTACGATCGCTGCCCTGCCGCTGGACGAGAATCTGCGCCGGGCGGGCGAGCCGACGACGCTGTTCCGCGCCGATGAAGCAGGCTGGGCGCGCGGGCAGCGGCAGGCGGACGGCAGCTCGGTGTGGGTGACGGACGGGCCGGAGCTGTTCCGCACCAAGGCCGGAACGCTGCTGATGCTGTGGTCCAGCTATGGCGAGCGCGGCTATGTGCAGGCGTTGGCGCGGTCGAAATCGGGCACGATCCAGGGGCCGTGGGAACAGCTGGGGCCGCTGGTCAAGCGGGACAGCGGGCACGGGATGCTGTTCCGCGCGTTCGACGGTCGGCTGATGATGGTGCTGCATCGCCCGTTCACCTATGCGCTGGGCAAGCTGTACGAGATGCGCGACGCGGGCGACCGGGTCGAGGTGATCCGGGAGGCGACCGAACTGGACCTGGAGGGGTATCCGACGCATCCATGCGTCCCGCGCCGGTCGCCCACTGGCTATTCCCAGATCGATTGTTGAGCGATGGTCAGCGCAGCAGGTTAAGGTCCACTGCGCCTGCCATTGCGGCAAAGCCCGCATCATTGGGGTGGAGCGCGTCGCCGCCATCGAATGCCTTTGCCATGCGCAGCGGGTCGGCGGGATCGCGGATCGCCCGGTCGAAATCGGCGATGCCGTCCGATTCCCGCTGGGTGCGGATCCAGTCGTTGACGCGGGCGCGCACGGCCTCTCCTTCCTCGCTCCAATAGCCTGCGCCCTTATAGGGCAGGATGGTCGCCAGGATCACCTTGACCCCATGCTGGCGGGCGCGGGCGATCATCTGACGATAGGCGCCGATCAATGCCTCTGGCGTCGGCAGCGGTCTTTTATCGCGAGTGGCGCTGCCGATATCGTTGACGCCTTCCAGCACGATGACATGGCTGACGCCCGGCACGGCGAGCACATCGCGGTCGAACCGGCCAAGCGCGCTGATCCCCGTGCCATCGGCAAGCAGGCGGTTGCCGCCGATGCCCATATTGGCGACGGCGACACCGGTCATGCCGCCCTTGCGCAGCCGATCGGCAAGCTGATCCGGATAGCGGGTATCGGCGTCTACTGTCGCGCGCGCGCCATCGGTGATCGAATCGCCAAAAGCGACGACGGTGCGCGCCGGGCGGCGGGTTTCGACATCAACGCCGGTGATCATGATGCGCTGACCAAAGCGGGTCGTGTCGCGCATCTCGACGGCATCGGTCTGATCCCCGCGCGCGATCCAGGCGATGGCGGCGGCGTGGCCGTGCACGGTGGCGCGCTGGCCCCCCTCGGGCAGGTGGATGCTGATCGTCAGCCGCTGGCCCGGCTTGACCGCCATGGTCACGGGATCGCTGATGGCGGGCGCGTGCCCTGCCATCACGACGCCGCCCTGACCGGCAAAGGTCACGGTGCGGCTGCTGCCCGGCACGATGCGGCCATCGGGTTCGGCCAGGGCGATGCGGACCGCGCCCACGCGGATCGCGTCCTCGCTCTCCTCATTGCTGAGGCGGATGCGCAGCCGGTCGCCGCCGCTGCTGATCCGGACGACCTGCCGCACTGTGCGGTCGGTCAGGTCGGGCAGGGCGCGTTCCGTCCCCGGACGCTGAGCCGCGAGCGGGGCGGCGGCCCAGGTGCGGACCCAGTTCTGCGCGCTGGCCGGCATGGCGAGCGACAGGGCGAGTGCCGTGAAGAGAAAGCGGTTCACCATCGGAAGGTCCCTTGATCGCGCAGGGGTCAGCGGGCGGCATCGCCCACGGGAACGGTCATCAGTGCCAGCCGCTTGCCGTCCGCCAGCATCCCCGAATTGATCAGGATGCGGCTGTTATCCGGGCTGAAGCTGGGGTGGATATGGTCGGGCCGCATCCGGTGGCCGGTGGACAGCAAGGTCCGCTTGCCGGTGGCGCGGTCGATCAGGTGCAGGTTGCCGTCGAAATCGTCACCCGCCGCCAGTCGCCCTTCATAGGTGACGGCATTGTGCCAGTAGCCGCCGACATTGTCGGGATCGGGGCGCTGATCCGGCTGATTGAAATAGGGGACGCCGGTGCGGGCGGAGGTGCCGCCGTCGATTTGGCCGATATTGGTCACGCTGCCGTCGCGCAGCGAGACGATGACAATGCCCGTCTGATGCTGACGCAACGCCGGGCGGTGACCCATCAGGTTGAAGATGACATGATCGGCGTCGGCGAACTGTTCGTGCGTCACCCATTCCCAGGGCTGTTCCGGGTAGACGGGGCGGTTGCCGGTGCCGTCCGCCTTGACGATGAACATCCGCTGCGGCGCGTCGCCGCCGGTTTCGTGGCAATAGAGGATTTCGCCGGGCACGAACGGGTTCGCCTGAACATGCCCCATGCGGAACGGGGTGGTCATCACGGTGCGGACCGCGCCGGTGGCAAGATCGATGGCGCGGAGGCCGCCGGGCACCTGCGGCACAGGCTCTCCGGGCTTTCGGGGCGGGGCGGGGCGGGAATCGAATCCGGTATAGGCCGTCCGCTCATCCGCATCGAGGGTGAAGCCGCCCACTTCGATATGCCCGTCCGGCAGGGTGGAGACGACCCGTTCATAGCCGCCGGGACGCAGCGTCCCCGCCTTTGCATCGGCGAGCAGCGGGGTCAGGTCGACCTCGATCAGGCGATAGCGGTCGCCGCCGCCCTCGACCGGGCGGCGCATGTAATAGAGCTTGTTCGACAGGCGGGCGACATTGGGGCTGCCGGTGCCGGTGCCCGGCCCGTCGGTCAGCTGGACGATCACGCCGCTGATTTCATCGACTGCAAAGATCTGCGGGTTGCCCGCGCCCGCCCGGTCCATCGAGCGGAAGATGATGTGCGTGCCGTCCGCCGCCCATTGCGGATGCGTCTGATAGATTTTGAGGTCGGCATAGGCGCCGCTGGTCAGCGCGGTGATGGTGCGGCCGGTAGTCCGGTCGACGATGGTGTGGGTTTCGGAGGGGAAGACGCGGCCGACCTGTGCCGCGGCGGGTGTGGCGGCGGTCAGGGTCAGGCAGGCGAGCATCAGGCGGGCGATCATGGGGCAGGCTCCTGTCAGGATGCCGGGGGCTGCATTGCGCCGGCGACGGGTGCGTTGCGATCGACCGACAGGACGCCGTCCCGTTCGATCAGTTCGCCGATCTGAAGCACGCTGCGCCGCTGCCATGCCGGATCGCCGGCCGTTTCCGGTTCGCCGGATTGGTGCACAAACCAGATGATGAAGGCGCGGTCGCCCGCGACGACGATATCGGGATGCTGGCCCTTTGCCCGGTCGGTCGGGCGGGTGCCGGGTTCGGCCAGCAGATAGCCCGGTTGACGCGTCCAGCTGTCGGCATCGGGGGAGGAGAGGACGAGCAGCCCCTTCCACGCATCGCTGACCATCCACCATCGGCCGCGCCAGCGAAACACTTTAGGTCCCTCGCCGGGGGTGTCGACCACCACCTTGCCCACCCGCCAGCGGATCAGATCGTCGCTGTCGGCGGCGACGATTGCCTTGCCGCGCCGCTCGTCGTTGAACCACATCCGGTATCCGCCGCCGGGCAGGGTCACGACGCTGGCGTCGATCACCCGGTCCGAGCCCAGATCGACCGGCCCGGCACAGGTCCAGCGATCAAGGTCGGGACTGGTCAGGTGGACGATGCGGCGCGGCGCGTTCCAGTTGCCGAACACGCCGGGCACAACGGTCAGCCACAGATGCCATTGCCCGTCGATCCACTGGATTTCCGGGGCCCATAGCGTCGGGCCGGTGCAATGTTCGGGAATGGCAGCGATGCCGGCATAGCGCCAGTTCAGGCCATCGGCCGAATGGGCCATGCCGATATGCGTGCCGTGAACCCAGCGGACATCCTTTGGATCAGCGAGCGGCAGGGTGGCGCGGCGGTTGGTGTAGAACATCCGCCATTGCCGGGTGGCCGGATCCCACACGGTGCTGGCATCGGCCGCGCCGTCATGCACGGGATCGCGCAGCAAGGGAACGGGGGCGGTCGCGGGCTGACCGGCCTGTACCGCCAGGGCAAGCGCCGCCGCCAGCAGGGTCACGAGCGGGCCACCCCGTTGCGACCCCACAGCTGATCATAACGCCAGCCGGTCAGGTTTTCGACCACCGCCTTTGCCTCTGGCGAAGTCGGTTCGGTGCCGCCCGCGCGCAGATGCTCGATCTCTGCCATCAGCACGGCGTGGGTGCGCGCGTTGAGGCGGAAACGCCAGGAAGCGAGCATCCCGGCCAGCATGACGAGGATCGGGCCGAGCACCAGCAGCCAGGTGACGGTGGCAATCGCCTGCGGGCTTTGCTGAACGGCGGCGGCGCCGGGACCCTGGCTGGAGATATAGCCGCCCATGTCGATGATCTTGCCGGTGATGACGACGGCGATGGACTGGGCAACCTTGCGCACCAGGGTCATGACGCCGGCAAAAATGCCCTCACGCCGCTGTGCCGTCACTGCCTCGTCCACGTCCGGCAGATAGTTGTAGACCGACCAGGGCACGAAGTTGAGCGTGCCGCGCCCCAGACCGGTCAGCAGGATCGGCACGAACAGCCAGAACAGCAGCGCCGGGCTGAACATCGACCAGGACGGATCGAGCGCGGTCAGGAAATTGCCGCCCAGCGCATCCATCCCCTGTGCCAGCCCGGCCGGACGGGTGAGGTAAAGGGCGAGCAGCAGCAACAGGCCCGCGCCGTAAAAGCTGATCGCGATTCGATAGGCGATGACCGGCCCGGTGCGGATCACGATGTTGATCGCGATCAGCACGGAAATCAGCTGCGCCACATACATCGCGGTCAGCATCTGCGAGATGATGAGCGTCGCGCCCATCATCACCGTGACGACAAAGATGGGGAAGGCGGTGTTGAAGATATCCTGAGAGATATAGCCGCCGAGATAGATCGACAGATGCTGACGAAAGGCGCGGATGCGCAGCGTCGAGAACAGGTCGCGGAACATGATGGCGGGGATGGCCAGCGCCCGCTTCAGATCCAGCGGCTGTGCCTCGATCTGCTGTTCGGCATCGGTATAGGGGCGTTCCCAGCTGAAGATCAGCACCAGGATGACCACGAAGCTGAAGATCGCGCCGAAGATCGCGGCCATGATCAGGAAGGTGGAGGGCGAATCCTTGCCCCCCAGATTGTTGATGATCAGCGTGGGCAGATAGGAGGCGAGGATCGCCGAGCTTTGCGCGATCAGCATCCGCGCGCCCGCGAACTTGGCCTTTTTCCCGTAATCGCTGGTCATTTCCGCGGCCAGCGTTTCCCACGGGATCAGGAACATGGTGTAGACGAATTCGAAGAAGATGAAGGTGAGCAGATAATAGGTGAAGGTCTGCCCGCTGACGAAGATCAGCGCGAAGCTGGGCAACAGGGGCACGGTGGCGATCAGGAAGATCTTTCGCCGCCCGATGCGCCGCCCGATCCAGGTGTAGCGCAGATTGTCGGAGACATAGCCGATCAGCGGACAGGTGATCGCCTCAAGCAGCCGGGGCAGGCCGAGGATCAGCCCCGCCTCTGTCGCCGACAGATCGCAGAAGGTGACGAAGAAGTAGAAGAGCCAGCCGGTCACCACCGCCTGCGCCCCGGCGCCGAGCATGTCGCCCGAGCCCCAGCCCCAGTAATTGTACCAGCGCGGCTGACGCACCCCAGCCCCGACTGTTCCTCCGCTGGCCAATGCCATCCTCCCCACAGGGCATGGCTTGTGCTGCCATACCGATCAGTTCATATATTGAATGCGTATCACACAATATGGAACGGTCAAGCGCGGAGGCGAGGATGAGGAAATTTGCTTGGGCAGCCATTGCGGCCACGCTGGCGGGCGGCATCGGCATGACCGTCCCGGCACTGACCCCGGCGGCGATGGCGGAGCCGGCGGCAAGCTGGGTCGATGCGCTGACCGGTCACCGGGTGGTGCGGATCAGCCGGGTGCCCGACAGCATCAGCCTCTATTTTCATCAGAACAGCTATACCCCGCAAGGGGACAAGATGGTCGTCACCGTGCCGGACGGGATTGCGGTCGTTGACCTGAAGACCTGGGAGGTGAAGCCGCTGGTCACGCGGCCGGGGATCGCCCTCCTCTTTACCGGGCGCAAGACGCGCTCCGCCTATTTCAGTTCGCGCAGCCGCGACGATGCGGGCGGCGCGCAGACCATCTATGCCGCCGACATCGATACCGGCGCAGTGCGCAAGGTTGCCGATATTCCCGCCGGGACGATCGGGTCGATCAACGCGGACGAAACGCTGCTGCTGGGGCAGGTGGCGCTGGGCACGCAGGACCTGCGCCCCGATGGCACGCGCCAGCAGAACCGCCGGACGCCGGGCCGCGTCGTGGGGCCGGGCGAATATGACTATTCGGCGGTCGGCAAGGACGGCAAGCCGCTGACCTTTGCCGAGGCCAAGGAGGTGCGCCTGAACGAGCGGCTGGAGGCGAAGATCCCGATGGAGATCTTCACCATCGACATCCGCACCGGCGCGCGGCGGGTGGTGACGGCGTCGACCGACTGGCTGAACCATATCCAGTTTTCGCCGACCGACCCGATGCAGATCATGTATTGCCATGAAGGGCCGTGGCACAAGGTCGACCGCATCTGGACCATCCGCGCGGACGGCACCGGCAAGCAGCGCATTCACACCCGCACCATGAACATGGAAATCGCGGGCCACGAGTTCTTTTCCCCCGACGGCAAGACCATCTGGTACGACCTGCAGACACCGCGGGGCGAGGTGTTCTGGCTGGCGAGCTACGAGATCGCGACCGGCAAGCGCCACTGGTACAAGGTCGAGCGCAACCAGTGGTCGGTCCATTATTATCAGTCGCCGGACGGCAAACGCTTTTCGGGCGATGGCGGCGATGCGGAGATGGTCGCCAAGGCCCCCGACGGCAAATATCTGTACCTGTTCACGCCACGGGACATTCCCGACGTGGCCGGGATCAGCGCATCCAATGCCGCCGATCTGATCACGCCGGGCACGCTGATCGAGGAGAAGCTGGTCGACATGCGCAGGCATGACTATCGGCTGGAGCCGAACATGACGTTCACCCCCGACGGCAAATGGGTCGTGTTCCGCGGCAATTTCGAGGGTGCGACGCACGTTTATGCGGTCGAGGTGGCAAAGGCGGGACGCTGACGCCGCCCGGGTGCGGGAGCGCCTTTGACTGGGGCGTCCCGGCCGGACTTATTTCCCTTCCTCGATTCGGTATGAGGGATGCGGCGGCTGATTATAGGCGGTGTTCTGCCATGCGATCGCGTTGCGATACTGGCGGTCCTGCATCAGCGGTGCGTGGACGATGCGCGTCGGGATCGGCGTTGCGTAAATGCGCAGTTCGCTGTTGTCCGCCGCGCGCAGGATCAGTTCCTCGCGCCAGTCGCCGAGCAGGTCCGCGCTGAGCGCCGGGGTCGCCTTGGTCCCGTTGTTCGATTCCGCGCCCTCTGCCTTGAGCAGGGTCGTCTCGGCGTTCCTGGTCCAGTCCCATTTGGTGATGGTGGTGCCGCTGAGCAGTTCGCGCAGGGCGTCGCCATCCCACCAGATCGCGAAATTGGCGAAGCGCGGCTTGGTCGGCGCGATGACATTGCCCTTTACGTCGAACAGTTCCGGGCTGTTCGATGCCCAGTTTTCGGCGCCGGGATAACGCGGGTCGATATCGGCGGCGAGGCCGCGGCCGGTGTCCTGCTGAGCCGGCTTGGTCCACAGCACTTCGCCGGTGTGCGCATCGACCATTGCCGCGCCGATGCCGCCGTTGCGCCGGACATCCTCGTGCACGCCATATTTTTCCAGGCCGGGCCGGGCGGGGTCGAGATCAGAGACGTGCATGGCATCGCCATGGCCCAGGCCCGTGCTCCAGATGCCCCTGCCATCATCGTCGATGGCCATCGAGCCATAGACGATTTCGTCGCGGCCATCGCCGTCGATATCGGCGGTCGCCAGCTGATGATTACCCTGTCCGCCGAATTTCTCGTTCCCCGGGGTCGCGCTGTCGAACAGCCAGCGCATCGTCAGCTTGCCGCCGCGCCAGTCCCATGCGGCCAGCGTGGTGCGGGTATAATAGCCGCGGGCAAAGATGGCGCTGGGCAGCTTGCCATCCAGGGTGGCGATACCGGCGAGATAACGGTCGGACCGGTTGGCATAGCCATCGCCCCACCGCTTCGTCATCGCATCCGGCGTGGGGTCGGTCGTGTCCGGATCGCGGCCCGGCGCATAGGGGGCGGTCGCCAGCATCCTGCCGGTGCGGCCGTCAAAGACGCTGAGATATTCCGGCCCCTTCAGGATGCGGCCTTCCAGCGGGGCGACCTTGGTTCCGTCGGGCAGGGTCACCGCGCCGGTCCGGTCGCCCTGCGGCACCTGGCCATCCTTGCCGCGCCAGTCGGCATTGGCATCGCCGATCACCGCACCGGTGCCGTCGATGGTGCCGTCGGCGGTCTTCATCATCAGTTCGGCGCGACCATCGCCATCGAAATCGGCCGCCATGAACTGGGTATAATGCGCGCCCGACCGGATGTTGCGGCCAAGGTCGATGCGCCACAGGCGCGTGCCGTCCAGCCGGTAGGCATCGATGATCGTTTCGCCGGAATAGCCGGCAAAGGCATTGTCCTTCGAAATGGAGGGATCCCATTTCAGCAGGATTTCCGGCACGCCGTCGCCGTCCAGATCGGCCGCGCTCGCGTCATTGGCGTTATAGGTATAGGCTTCGCCCCTGGGTGTGGTGCGCCCCGCCGGGCGGTCGAGCTTCAGCGACCAATAGCCCCGTTCCCAGACGCCGATCCCGTCGGCGCAGGGCCGCTGACCCGACAGGGCAACGGCGTAGCGCGATGCGGGCGTGCCGGTGGCATCGACATGGCTGGTCGCGGTGCCGCGCACGATGCGCTTGCCATCGCGATAGAGGTCATATCGCTGACCCGCTTTGGCCATCCGCCAGCTGATGTGCACGCCCTTGCCATCGGCAGCGGGCACCGCGACCGGGGCCAGGGCGACATGGGCGGGACAGGCGGCGGGGGCCGATTGCGGCGCGGCGAGGGCGCTGGAGGCAAGCAGCAGCGATGACATGACGCTCATCGGAAAAGCTCCCGTCTAAAAGGGTGGGGTTGCGAGGAAGTCGGGGGAAGGAGGGGCGCGGAAACGCGCGGCGATGGTGCGCGCGGTTGCCGGACAGGGCGCTGTGCGACCGACATCGGACCTGTGCCACCTCCCCAAAAAGGATTGCCGAACCATGTGCTCATAGCTTCACTATGTGAAACCATATCGTATTATGTGGACCGTTCAATCGAAAAGCGGGACGGAAAAAACGCCGTCCGTCAGCCACTCGCCAATCAGAATGGGCTGAAGACCAGACGGTCGACGATCACGCCGCCGCCGGTAGCGCTCAGCACGATCCGGCGGTCGCCGCCATCGACCGGTTCGGGCAGGGTCAGAGTCAGCCGGTTGTCCAGAACCGCCTGTTTCCAGTCGTCGTTGCCGGTTTCGCGTTTTGCGCCGACCCGGAACGAACGCCCGCCCATCTCGATGGTCAGTTCCAGCGGCTGACCGTCGCGGTCGGCATAGGTGGGCAGCAGCTCGACGGCCATGCGCCAGCGACCGGGCGGAAGCGATGCGGCAAGGGTGCCGCTGACCGGACTGCCAGTCCGCGAACCGATGACGGTGCCGTTGGCGCCCAGCCCGTCGATGATGCGCCAGTTGCCGCGCGCCGCCTCTGCCTCGACCACGACGGTCGCAGTCTTGCCCTCTGTCGGCCAGTGGCGGGGCAGGGCGGGGGTGCCGACGGCCGCCGGTACCGCGACGGGCAGGGCGCGATAGGACCGCCATTGGCCATCCGCCGGTTCCGGCGCCATGATGCCGCGCCATTTGCCGCCGGCCATCGCCCCGTTATAGTGGCTCGTCAGCGCCCGGATGCGCTCGTCCGCCGCCTGGGCGCGGGCAGCCCAGCCATTGGCGGCGGCCAGATCCCGGTCGCGCAGCCGGTCGTGCAGTTCGGCGGAAAAGACGCGCTCGTTCGCCCGCATCGCCGCCTCTACCGGATAGCGGACCAGCTGGAAAAAGGCATCGCGGCGATGGGCGGGAACGCGCGCTTCGATTGCATCCAGCCGCGCGACATTCGCCTCGAACGCAGCCATCCGTTCCGCAACATCGGCGGGCGAGAGCGTGCTTGGCCGTGCGCGTCCGTGCGGCAGGAACCATTGAAGATGTTCCGGCCGACGCTGAAAGTTCAGGCGGTGATGCTCCGCCATTACGGCGGCGATTTCGGGGGCCAGCGCCGGGTCGATTGCCTCCGCCGCCCAGTGCGCGACATAGTCGTCGATCGCCCGCGCGCGCATACCCGCCACGTCCCATGCAAGGTCGAGGAAATAGCCGAGCGCCAGTTCCGCCGGCTTGATATCCCCCGCATTGGCGACCCAGATGCGGCGCGCGCCCAGATCCCATGCCCGGCCCATCTCTTCCCGGATCAGGGCGGGCGGGGTGGTCGACAGCCAGAGATAGGACAGCGGCGCGCCCAGGTAGGAAAGGTGATAATAGATGCTCGATCCGCCCGGCCGCTGCCGCTCCGCATCGTTCGGAAACTGGCGGATGTAACCGAAATTGTCGTCCGGCCACATCAGCGTCACATCGTCCGGCACGGCAAGGCCGCTGCGATAGATGTCGAGCACCTCCTTATAGGGGGTGAACACCTGCGGCGCGGAACCTGCGCCCGCCCGCGCCAGCATCGCCCGCTGATCGGCGAAGATGCGTTCCAGCGTCGCGCGCTGTTCGGCCGGGCTGGACGGGCCGACCATGCCGCTGTCGTGGATGCCGCGCATCCCCAGCGTCCAGATGCTTTCGTACCGGGCGTTGGCGGCCACCCGTTCGGACCAATAGGCGCGTACCCCGTCGCGGTTCTTCACATAGTCGAATGCGTCCGCCGCGCCCGGCCATTCGCCGACATTGTTGCGCAGCATGGGTTCGGCATGGCTCGATCCCATGACGATGGCATAGCGGTCCGCGAGTGCAGCATTGGCCGGATCGCCATTGAACGGCGCGGTCACCTTGTGCATCCCGGGCCAGAGCAGATTGGCGCGAAGGCGCAGCATCAACTGGAAGATGCGTTCATAGGTGCGCGGGCCGATCGGGCGCTCGCCCGGCGCGTGGGTGAGCGCGGCCCAGGGGATGAGGCCCCAATCCTCGTCATTGATGAAAAAGCCGCGGTACTGCACATCGGGTGCATCGGCGATGCGCGTGCCCGGCCGGATGCGGACATAGGCGCGCTGGCCCGGCGTCACATCCGCCCACCAGTGCCAGGGCGATACGCCGATGGCGCGGGACAGGGCCATCAGGCCATAGGCGGTACCGCGCGGGTCGCCGCCCATTACCACCAGGGCGCGGGGCACGCCGGGCATGGGCCGGTCGACCAGGGCGATAACATACCCCTCCCACCGTCCGCGCACCGGTGATGCATCGACCCGGCCGGCGGCGATCATGCGGTCGATCATGCCGCTCCTGCCGATGGTGCCGGCAAGGATCGGGGCGGCGCGGTCGTCCCTGCTACCCCCGCCGACCCGGTCAAGGTCGGCCCGCAATTCGGCGGCGGCAAGGGTGACAACCGAATGATCCGCCGCATCCGTGACGACCGGTGCCGCCCGTCCGTTGTCGATCAGTGCAAGGCCTGGGCCTTCGTCAAAGGCGACCCAATCCTGCCCGGCCCATGCCGGCGGTGCCAGCAACAGGGCGAGCAGGACAAGGATCGCCCGCATCAGATATAGGTGCGCAGGAATTCGCCGAGCGCGCAGATCGCCAGGCTCTGGCCATAGGGCATGGAGGTGAGGGCAATATCCTTGTAGAATTGCTGCGTGTCGCCCATCGCCGTGCCGAAGCTGACCTGCTGAAGCTCGCCCTTGTCGTCGATATTGGCCAGCACGCCGCGCACCGCCTTGATGCCGACCGCCTCGTAATGGCGGGGCAGATAGCCCTTTCGCACGGCCTTCAGGATGCCATAGGCAAAGCCTGCGGTGGCCGATGCCTCCAGATAGCTGGTCGGATCGACGATCAGCGTGTGCCACAGGCCGCTTTCGTCCTGGGTTTCGGCCAGCGTCTTTACCTGTGCCGCCAGCGTGTCGATCAGGAAGGTGCGCAGCGCATCGCCCACCGGCAGGTCTAGGATTTCGATGATTTCCGGGATGGCAATCGTGACCCAGCAATTGCCGCGCGCCCACAGCGCCTCTGCGAAATTGTGCCGGCCGTTGAAATCCCAGCCGTGGAACCACAGGCCGGTTTTCTTGTCGAACAGATATTTGATGTGGATGAGGAACTGGCGCTTGGCCTCCTCCACATAATGCGGGCGGTTCAGCAGCAGGCCGATCTTGGCCAGCGGCAACACGCTCATCATCAGCGTGTCGTCCCACAATTCGCCGGGATTTTCGTCGTTATAGACGATGTGCTGGAACCCGCCATCCTCGGTCTTGGGCAGGCCGTCATCGGCCATCAGCCATTCGCACCAGGTATCCAGATACGGGATATAGCTGGGGTTCGGTTCGTGCTCGTACAAATAGGCAAGCGTGATGAACGGCGCGACCGTATTGATGTTCTTGGTCGGCGTGCCTTCGGCAAAGCGGTCGGCAAACCACTGCTTGATGATCGCTAGCGCGGCTGCATCGCCCGTCTGTTCGAAATAGCGCCACATGCCGAACAGCCCGATGCCATGGGTCCATTCCCACCCTGCCCAGCCTTTGGTGTCGATGATGCGGCCATCGTCCAGATGCAGCAGGAACTCGCCGGTCTCATCCTTGATGTTGACCAGATTGTGCATGAGGCGACCGATTGCATCGGTCACTTGTTGGCGAGGAACATCGTGAGTCAGGGCAGCCAATGAACGTCTCCTTGGGGTGGCTGGATCGGCCAGGCGCCTGCCATGGCAGCGATCCGTATCTCTGGTGTTACAGACAGGGGGCGGGAAAGCGCGGCGGGGATCACCAGCCGTGCCTTTTTGCAAAGCGGTCGAACAGGTCGGGCCAGGGATGGGGCCTGCCATCCTCGATCAGCGGCAGGTTGTGGCCGCCCGTTTCAAAGATCATCAGTTCCGACGGAATCTTCGCCGCCTGAAGCGCGCCGAACATGGTCAGGCTGTTGGCGGCCTTGACCACCGGATCGTCGGCGGCGTGCGCGACAAAGGTGGGCGGCATATCGGCCGGCAGGTCGCGTTCGGCCGAATAGCGTTCGATCGTGGCGGCATCGGGCGTCCGGCCGATCAGTTCGCGCCGCGACGGGGCGTGGGCGACGTCGCCCGCCATGGTGATGACCGGAAAGAACAGCCCGGCGACGCGCGGCCGCGCCGACAGCCGGTCGGTCGCATCCATCGGGCGATAGGTTTCCAGTGCAAACCGGCTGGCCAGCCGCGCGGCAAGATGCCCGCCCGCGGAGAAACCAATGACCGCGATCCGGTCGGGATCGATGCCCCAGGTCGCGGCACCGGCCCGGATCAGCCGCATCGCGCGCTGAGCATCCTGAAGCGGCGCGTCCGGTCCGGCGGCCCAGCCATCGTGCGGCAGGCGATAGAGCAGTTCGAACGCCGTGACCCCGCGTTCGTTGAACATCCGGGAAATCGACGATCCCTGCCGGCCCAGCGCGACGCGGGCATAACCGCCGCCGGCGATCATCAGCACCGCCGCGCCATTGGGCTTTGCCGCGGGCAGGACATTCAGCATCGGCGTGGCAACGTGCGGCCAGGCGATATCGTCCGGCCCGCCATTGGCAGAGCGCAGGACGAACTCGTCCTTTACCGTCAGCCCCTGACCGCCGGGGGCTGGGCCATTCCAGATCGGAAAGCGGGCCGCGACGCCGCCCGACGGGACAGCCGCCCGCGATGGCAGGGGCAGGGCCGCCGCCATGGATGCGCCAAGCAGGGTTCGCCGGGAAATCGTCATGGCCGCGCCATGCCCGTTCCGACGGTCAGGCCGTAATCGGTCGCCATCGTGCGATAGAGATTGAGGAATGCCGGATCGGCGTCATAGCGGCCGCCATGATCGCGGGGCGGGCGCGGCGTTGATGCAGCCGCCGGGTCGGGGGTCGATCCCGGTGCCTCCGCAGCATTGATCCCCTGAGCCAGCAAGTCCGGTCGCGGCCCTTCGCCAGCGGAAACGCCGTTCTTCAGGAACATCGCCTCCTGATGCCGGGTCGGTTCCCAGATGAAGCTGCCCTGTCCGCGCGGCAGCGCCCGGACAAGATCGTTGAGGTAGCGTTTGCGCGACGAGTATTCGAGCACGATCAGGCCATGGTCGGGATACCGGTCCATGAACTGCGCAAAGCAGCGTTCCCAGTCGCCCTGCGCCTGTTGCTGGTAACAGGACAGGCCGATGCTGTCGAAACGCACATCCCGGCGCAACAGATTGTCCATCCAGTCCTGAACGATGCCCCAGTGCCGGCCAAGATGATTGTGCAGCACCAGCGTGGCATCCGGCACCGTATCGCGTGCCGCCGCCAGCCCCGCCGACAACAGCGCGGCATACCGGTCATGGGCGCCGGGCTGGCCGGACTGGCGATGGCGGGAATCGGTCACCGGATTGCCCGTGGGCAGTGCTGCAGGAATCCGCCCCTCCGGCCACAGCATGCCGAAGGTGGTTTCGTTGCCGATGACGATCATGTCGGGGGCAACGCCCGCCAGCTTCATCGCCGACAGCGAGTCGACCGTATGACGGTGCACCGCATCGACCAGCTTGCCAAAGGACAGATCGGCCCAGGCGGCGGGCTTGTCCTGATGTTCCGGATCGGCCCAGGTGTCGGAATAATGCAGCGTCAGGGACAGGTGCATATCCGCCGCGCGTATCCGCCGGGCAAAGTCGATGTTGCGGGCGACATCGCACCATGGTCCACCGGGCTTGCCAGCGGAATAGCCCCTGGCCGGATCGACGAACTGTCGCAGCTTGATCGCGTTGAACCCGGCATCGCGCAGGATCGCCAGCGGATCGCGCCGAACGCCATCCTGCCAATAGGTTGCGCCAACCGCCTCGTCCTCCGGAATCCATGAGACGTCAGCGCCCATCAGATAGGGCCATTTCGCGGATTTTGCTGCGGCGGGACGCGGCGCTGCTGCGGCCAGCAATGCACCCCCGCCGACCCGCGCCAGATCCCGGCGGGAGAGCGCGGCAGGGGTCATTTCAGTTCCCCGGGAACGCGGGGCGCGGGTACGGCGCGGACCGGCAGGCCGCCCGCAACATTGTGCATCGTCACCAGCCGCACGTCCTCGATTGCATTGCTCGGCGCGCCGTCGCTGGTAACGGCGAGCGCGATGACATTGTCGCCGCGATGGTTGAGGATCCCTTCCGGCACGGGAAAGGTCCGCTGGGGGCCGATATGGGCAACGAACTGGCCCATGTTCCAGCCATTGACGAACAGGATCGCGCGATAGGCGACGGGGGATCGCGGCGTCTTGCCGTCGCCGAACTGCACCCCGATGGTCGCATCCTGCCCCTTTGGCACGTTCAGCGTGAACCGGGTGCGGTACCAGGTTGTCCCGGCGCGCGCCTCGGCCGCGGGCAGGGTGGCGGCGGTCCAGCCCGCATCGTCGAACCCGGGCAGGTGCCAGCCCAGCCCCTCACCATTCAGGCCGCCATTATTGGGCACCCCGCGCGCGGGATCGGCAATGTCCTCGCCCCCGCGCCGTCCGTTGATCCGCCAGCGGATCGGCACGGCAAAGTTGCGCCCATTGGCCCCTTCGATCGAGGCAAAGACGATGCCGCGCGCTTCCTTGTGGAAATCGTCGGCATCAAGGTCCCAATTATGCCCGTTGTTGCGGACCATCACGGACAGGACATGGTCGCCATCGGCGCGCGCTGCATCCGGCAGGTCGATGGTGAACACGCCCATGGTTTCCGGCCGGGGCAGCCCGCCGGGCAGGTCGTGGTGCCCGATCAGCTTGCCGTCCAGAAACACCTGAGCCATGCCCGCGCCGCCGCCGCCATAATGCAGCGTCAGCCGACGGGCTTGCGCGCCGCCCGCAAAGCGGCCGCGATACCAGACATCGCCGTCATGAAAGCCATAGGCATCCATGCTCATGTTCGGCTGACCATCCGGGCGCAGGGTGATGCTGGTATAGGGGCGGTCGTCGATTTCCTGCCAGCCGCTGTCGTCGAACCCCGGCTCGGCCTCTGGCGAACCGGCGGCGCTGCGCCAGTTGGCGAGTTGCGGCAGGGCGATATCGGCCGGTCCGGCAATGCTGGCCAGCGCGGTCCCGCCGATCCCGCCGGTGACGCGCAGCGGCGTGCCGTTCCAGCGGAGGGCGCCGATGCGTCGCGGCGTCCACAGCTCGATCGGCCCGGCAATGGCGGCATCCCCGGTCAGCGTGGCGCGCGATCCGTCGACGCGCGCGCTGCGCACCATCAGCGGCCCGCGGACCAGCACGCCGCTGGTCACGCTGAACCGCATCGCCTCCGGCTCGTCGGCGATCAGTAGGTCGAGCGGCGGTCGCCCGCCACCTTCGATGCGCACACGGGCAAGGCCGTCATGCCGGTAATCGAGGATCAGGTCGCCGCGCGCTGCATCGAACCGGTGCTGCACCTGACCCGCCAGCACGGTCACGCGCGGGGCACTGGCATAGCGCAGCAGCGTCTGACCATCCTCGTCCGCCCGGCCATAGAGCAGCATCAGACTGCGCGTTCCCTGACGCAGTGCGTGCTGAACCTCGCTGGTCGAATAGACGAGCCGCTGCCTGGCAAGGTCGACGCCCGCGACCAGCCACTTGGCATCATAACCGTCAAGGCGGAGCGGCAGGGTATAGCGCCCGTCGGGCAGGTCGGCGGTGACGGTGAAGCGCCGGTCGCCGGAGCCGTTGGACGGGTTTTGCGTCACCAACAGGAACCGCGCATCGGTTTCCGGCGAACGGTTGTGATAGACGCGCACATCCTGGCTGGATTTTTCGACAGGGGCGGCCGGGATCATGCCGGCAAGGTCGGGGACCGCGCCGATCAGGCCGCCAAGCTGTTTCAGCTCCAGCGCCTTGTCGCGCAGGCCGCGTGCCTCGTCGATCGCCGCGCCGTAATCGTAACTGGTAAAGACGACCGGGCCGGGCAGCCATCCCCAGCTGGTGCCGCCATAGCCCATATAGAAGCTCTGGATGCCGATCCCGTTGGCAAGGTTGGTGCCGTAAAACACGCGCTGATATCGGCGGCCGCGCTGAATGGCGTTGCAGGCATAGCCGCCGTTCGATCCCCAGTAATCGAACCAGCCGCCGCCGAATTCGGCCGCAAAGCCGGGCGTCTTCGGGCTGGCCGATGCACCGCCGCGCGCGCCGCCCGTGCCGTAATAGCCCCAGTCGGGGGCGGGCACGGCCTGGGTCGGGATCCCTTCTGCGGTACAGGTGCCGCCGGGATAGCCGTCAAAGGCGTAAAGATCGACCGGCCCCTCGACTGTCGTGTCGACGCCAGCACCCTTTGGCACCCAGTATCCGTTGCGTCCCTGATCATTGTGAAAGATCGGGACGGTGATGCCGTCGGCCCGCGCCCTGGCGTACAGATGGTCCATGTAGCGCCGCTGGGCAGGCGTGGTGAGCGCCAGTTCATTTTCGATCTGATGCAGGATGACCGTGCCGCCCCGCTCGCCATTCGGGCCGCCGTTGATCTGATGCCGGGCAATGATCGCGTGCACGGCGGTCAGCCATTCATCGACGGCCGCCAGATATTCCGGATCGTCAGTGCGCGCCCGCGCGCGCTGATTGAGCATATAGCCGGGATAGCCCCCACGGGTCAGTTCGGCATTCACATAGGGGCCGGCGCGGGTGATGACGTACAGCCCCTCGTCCGCCGCCATTTTCAGCAGCCGGTCGATGTCGCGGATGCCCGAAAAATCAATGACGCCGCGCTTCGGACTGTGAAACCCCCAGTCGAAATAGATGGCGACGGTGTTGAAGCCGCTCGCCTTCATCTTTTGCAGCACGTCGCGCCACAGATCGGGGGAGGGCAGGCGGAAATGGTGCATTTCCGACGACCAGATCACCGTCCGCTTGCCGTCGATCATCAGCGACCGGGCGTCGAAGGAAACCCGTCCGAACTGCTGCACAGGTGCGTTGAAATCGGCAGTGGGGGCCGCCGTCTGGGCAGCCGCCATCGCGGATGGCAGCGCGGTCGACGCCATCGCGGCGACGACGAGAAAGGCCCCCCGGCGCATCGCGATCACGCCAGGTGGAACACGCGGTCCAGCGGCCATTCGACCGGCCGGTTGTCGGCATGGGTTTCCATCAACGGGGCCATCGCGGCCCACCACCGTTTCATCACCGGATGATCGGGCAACGCGGCGCGGCCATCCGGTTCGGTAACGGTCAGCACCGCGAACAGGGCATTGCTGTCCGCATCGTGAAAGATGGAATAATCGCTGACGCCCGCTTCGTGCAGCAGGTCGACCATTTCCGGCCAGATGGCATCATGCGCGGCGCGATAGGCGTCGAGATTGCCCGGCTTTAACTGCATCCGGAATGCGTGGAGCGCCACAGCCATTCCCCTCCATCATGTGAAACCTTAGTCCACGATGCGGTATCATGGGGGCGTTGGCGGGTCAAATGGCTTTGTGATCCGAACCGCCATCCATCCCTGCATCGCGACCCGTGCAATCATCGAGGCGGATCGGTGGACGCGGGTCATCCTTTGCATTGTCCAGGGTCAGTCTGTCCAGCGTCAGGCCGACGACATGGCGGCACCACAGGCCCCAGGCGGGGGTGATGCCGAACATGCTGGGTTCGGGATAGGCATCGGCCAGTTCCGGCGGCTCCGCCGGGCTGGCGATCGGTGCTGCCGACGGAGCGAAATCCAGGCGGATGTCGGACAGGATCACGTCGCGGGCTGGATGGTCAGGCAGGCCGACGATCTGAGCGGCAAAGCGCGGGTCGATGCCGCTGGCCGTGACCCGTTCGATGCGGATGCCCCCGATGCTGCCGATCCCCGTGCCCGCCGGGCCGCGCCGCCGGTCGCCCAGCCGGACGAACAACGGAGCCGTCGTTACCTCTGTCATCACCAGGTCGCTGGCCATCACATCCGCGACCGAGCCGCCATCGACACATTCGATGGCCAGGCCGCGCGACCGTTCGAACCGGCATCGTTCGATCCGGATGCGGCGGAACGGGCCGTTGCTTTCCGTGCCGATCTTGATGCGTCCGGTCACCCGGTCACGGTCGGGCGCAAGCTGCTGCGTGCGGCCATGGCTGCCGTCCAGCATCGTGCCGCGATCCCATCCGCTGACCGTGCAGTCGCGGATCACGATATCCTCGCTTGGCGCGACATGGCCCAGCGCCAGGCTGGTCTTGATGACGATGGCGTCGTCATTGGGTGTGTTGACCCGGCAACGCTCGACCCGCGCGCGGGCCACGCAATCCAGGTCGATGCCGTCGCGATCGGTGTCGATGGCGCAGTCGCGGATCACCAGATCCTGGCACCCCGTGGCCAGGATGGCGAAATGGCCACCGTCACGGATGGTCAGCCCGGCGATATGGGCGTTGCGGACACAGCGCAGGGCAATCGCCTTGTTCCCAAGGCCCCGCATTGCCGCGCGATCCGGCTCCAGCTCGGCGATTTCGGCCGCGTTCATCCCCGCCATCGACAAGGGCCGTTCCCCCGCCTGACGCTGCCACCGGGCACCCGGCCCGTCGCGGGTCAGCCCTTCGCCATGGATGGTGCCGGGGCCGAGGATCGCGACGTCGCTGATCCCGTCGCCCCAGATCAGGCTGTTGTGCCAATGACTGTGGCCGAAATCCTGATACAGCTGATCCCCGCGATCCTCGAACGGATCATAGGCACCATCATGGCGCGCCGGGTCCGCACCGATCAGCGTCGCACCGGCCGCCAGCACCAGCGTGACGCCAGCATGCAGCCGGATCGAAAAGCTGAGATACCGGCCCGGCGGGAACAGCACCACGCCGCCACCCGCCGCCGCGCGGACCGCCGCATTGATCGCCGCCGTATCGAGCGTTCGTCCGTCGCCCACCGCGCCATGGCCGCGCACATCGACGACGCGCGCGCCATGATCGGGAAAGGGCAGGGGGGCGGGGATCAATTGCCGTCCGGCCGCCGCCGGTCGATGCTGGCGCTGGCAGGCACGCCGAATGCATCCGGAAGGAGCGGCCGGTCCGCATCGAAGGGCGGGGCGACGACATGGGGTGCCAGTGCCGGGACGGTGCAGCGCACGTCGTCGGCCACCGCATGGGCCATCAGCCAGGCGCCGTAATTGTTGTGATGCGTGATATCGCGGCCGCCATCGCTGAAGGCGAGCGGCGCGCGTTCCGGCCCCAGCGCCTCATAGATGCGGCGGCTGGCGGTGTTGAGGTCGATCAGCGGCACCTGTTCCTCTGCCGCGACCCGCTTTGCCGCCGCGACATGATCGGCCAGGGTCTGGCGGATGCGTCCGGCGTCAAAGCTGCGCCGTTCGGGCGACGTGACGATCACCGGCGTTGCGCCGCGTGACCGCGCCTCTGCGATGTAGGCGCGCAGCATCGCCGGATAGACATGGACCGGATCGGCATAGGTTTGCGGCCAATTCTGTTTCTGATCATTATGGCCGAACTGGATGAACAGGGTGTCGCCCGGCTTCAGCACCGACAACAGCTTGGCAAGGCGCAGGTCAGTGGCAAAGGATTTTAGGGTCGACCCCGACCGGGCGTGGTTGGCCACGGCGACACGGTTGTCGAGCATGGCGGTGAACATCTGTCCCCAGCTTGCCCCCGGTTCGCCCCGCTGATCGGTGACGGTGGAATCGCCGGCCAGATAGAGCGTCGGCACGTCGGCCCGTTCGATGGCGACGCTTTCCACCACGGCATCGCCGATGAATTCAAGCGTCAGTTTGTCGTCCCAGCTGAAGCCCGCCAGATCGCCGTCGGGCAACAGGACGCGGCTGCCGCCCGGTGCGTTGGCGGGCGGGGGCGGAACGTCCGGCGTGCGGGTGTTGACGACAAAGCTGGTCGTCCACGCCTTGCCCGGCGCAATGCTTGCCCGGTCGACCATCAGCCGCCGATCCTCCGCCTTGACCGTCAAACGCGCGGCCTTCCGAGCCGGCGCGCGGGCGGTGATCGTCACGCGGTGATTGCCCTCTGCCACCGCGACCGAGAACAGCCGGTTGGCGGGCGTGCTGGCCGGTTCATAGCCCGCGCCATCGGCAAAGGGCTGGTCGGGGGCGACCGGCTGTCCATCGCCAGTGCCGGCAAGTTGCCATCGGGTCTGGGCCATGGCTGGCGCTCCGGTAAGTGCCGCGAGGGTGGCGGTCAGGACAAGGATCGGCCGTGCGTATCGCATGTCAGCGCCCCTTTCGAACCGTCATTGCCGCGGCCGGGGGCGGCGGGGGGCAGGCAGATC
Source organism: Sphingomonas eleionomae (assembly GCF_049889035.1). Lineage (NCBI taxonomy): Bacteria > Pseudomonadati > Pseudomonadota > Alphaproteobacteria > Sphingomonadales > Sphingomonadaceae > Sphingomonas > Sphingomonas eleionomae. Next base: position 463,023 of record NZ_JBLTWP010000003.1, read on the forward strand.
GGCCCGGTCGAGCGCATCGGGCACCAGTGCCAGCAGCTGGATGGCGGTCAGCCCGAATTGCGAAGCGGCATTGGTCGACATGCCCGGCCATTCCGCCCCGCCACCGGCCAGGGTGACGCGCGGGTCGCCATTGGCCAGCGGCAGGCCCGCCTCTGCCCCCAGGAACTGTGCTGCCGCCCGGTCGGCCAGCGCGGGGTTGCGATCGGCCCGTGCGGCATAGGCGGTCAGGCGCGAATGACCCTGTTTCAGATTGGCGGAGCCGGAGCGCGCCCGGCCGGTCGCCGCACGGAATGCCTCCCCCGACAAATTATAGTTGCGGCAATAATCTAGCCACGCCGTCCGGTATCGCGGCACGTCGATCAGGGCGATGATCTCTGCATTCACCTCGACCGCGCCGAACACGGCGTTGAGGTGGGAGATGGATTGCCCCTCCCGCGGCAGGAACCGGCCGGTTTCCAGGTGGTAGAAGCCGCCGCCCGCAAACCAGCCCGCCGGCATCCGCCCGATGGAATCCATGCCCGCCATCAGCCGGTCACGCCATTTGCGGTTCCCCGTCCGTTCCCATTCGGTCAGCCATGCCGCGGCAAGCGAGCACCAGACGGTGCCGAAGGACATGTTCACCGTGCCCGGCGGCGGCGTTTCCCGCTTGTTGCCCGGCACCTTGCGCTCGATCACCACATCGGCAAGCCGCTCCTCCGATCCCAGCAGCGCGCGCATCAAGTCGCCAGTGCGTTCGTCCGCGGTCAGATAATAGAAGATGCGGCGATAGGCGGCCGTGCTGACACGCGGCTGTTTCGAGCTGTCGGAAAAATGCTGGACGCCGTGGCGGGTGCCCAGCCCGGCAAACCGGCCGAGATGATAGACATCGACCTCTCCGGTATGGCGGGTCATCGCCTCTGCCAGGCGGAAGGCGCGGGGATCGGCACTGCGCATCGCGGCGTACCAGAGCCACAGATCGGGCGACAATTCGCTGTTCGCCCAGGCAAAGCCGCCAATGTCGTACCGCCATTGATGCCGGTCGTCGTCATAGCTGTGCATGACGTCGCCATGATCCCAGAATCCGTACCAGCTTCGGTGCTCGACCTCGTCGGCATAGAAATCGAGCATCCGGTCCAGATGATCCTCGATCATCGCGCGGCGCGGCGTGCTGCGGTCCGGCAGCGACCAGTCGCCGAACACGCCCGCGGCGTGAAGGCTGGCCGGTTCCGCCATCAACTGCGGCGGCGTGGTGACCGTGTCGGCCATTGCATCGAAGGTGGCGGCATCGGGGGTGGCGGCAAGCGCCCACAGGGTCAGCTCGCTGGTCCGCGCAGCGCCGCTCGCCGTGTCGAAGCCGGGTTCGTAATCCTCGTACGTGATGTCCAGCCCTTCATTCTGGGCATCGAACGCCTCCATGCCCAGCACGCCGCGATAGGAGCGAAGGTCCATCGCGGGGGCTGCCGGCGACCAGAGCCATGCGGTCAGCCGCCCCGTATCGGTTGCGGCATCGGCGATGTGTAGGGCCGACGGGTGCCGCTGCCAGAACCATCGCTGGCCGATCGCCGCCCCGCCCGAAGCGCCGCCCAGATAGCCGAGGCCGGGCGCGCGCCGCCCCTGTGCCGACGGGACCCAGGCATGGCCAGGGACCGTGCGTTTGGCGATGGTGAAGCCATTGGCATTGGGTTGTTCCAGCGCGACATCGCCCCATGCGGGGATCCGGTCGAGCCGATCGCGCACCGCCGCTGAAAGCTCTGCCAGCGGCGGCGCGGCGCGGCCGGCAATCTGTGCCTCACGCGCGGCGCGGCCGGGATCGCGGCGCAGGCCGGTCAGCGGGCGCACCGCCTCTGCCCATGGGGCGCCATCGGTTGCGATCCGCAGATGCCGGTCGTGCAGGGGGTCGCGCATCGGCACCGATGCTTCGATGCCCAGCGAGGCGATGAAATCGCGCGCCGGATCGCCGTCATGGATGAAGCTGTGCACGATGCGCAGGGCCGCCGATCCGGCATAGGCGTAAAGGCGCACGACAAAGGGCAGCCATGCCCGGCCGTCCGGGCCGCGATGCCGCCCCTCCACCCGGATCACGGCTCGCACCGGCCCGCGCTGTTCCACCGCCACGCGCTCGATCATGCCGGTCAGGGGCGCGGCGGCACCATCCGGGCTGCCGGTGCGGTTGCTGCCCACCAGCCGGACGGGGCCGATGACCGGGCGTCCGTCGATGCTGGCGGACTGAACCATCGCATCGCCGCTGCGCGCAATCCGCCACTGCGCCGCGCCGGTATCGATCGCCAGATGGTCCGGCCCTTCGGTCAGGGTAAGGGGACGGGCGGGCCGGACCGGGCGACCCGGGGCGACGGACAACGGGCCGGCAGCATTGCCGGGCAGGATCGCGTGCGCCGCCCATTTCACCGAGCCATCGGGCCAGGTGGCGGTAATCCAGCTTTGCGCCGGAACCCCCTTGCCCCCGGCAGTAACCGCAAAATCGCTGCCCCGGCGGACCGCGCCGCGCGGCCAGGCCGTGCCGACTGTCGCGCCATGCGGTGCCGTGGCCGGATCGCCGTCGATCCAGCGCAGCCCGACGGACGAAGTACGGCCGGGTGTTGCAGCCGCCGCAACCGTGCCCAGTCCAGTGGTCAGCACGGGCAAGGTGGCCGCGCCTTTCAGCAGATGCCTGCGGTTCATGCCGTTTCAATCCTCACGTCGCGAAGCTGCCAATGGCTCCAGGTGGTGCGAAATCCGAACCAGCCGGCGCGATAGGGCACCGGGTCGGTCCAGCGGAACAGCGGCGTACCATCCCGGTCGACGCCGATGCGCCCGGCGTCGGCGGTCAGCTCCACATCGGTCCAGCGGTCCGGCCGGAGCAACGCCGGGGCGTCGGCGCGGTCATGTTCGGGCAGCAGCGGCCGGTCGCCGGGGCGGCCGGTATAGCGGCGCATCCGCGTGGTCGTGTTCCCGTTGCCGCCGATGCCGACATAATAGGTGCGCAGGCTGTCATACCCCTCGAACTGCCCGGACCGGCGGCCGCGCGGATCGCCATTCGGGCTGGCCGGATCGCTGGCCATCCAGAAGGCGTTGAGATCGCTCAACCGGTCATTCGGGCCGCCATCTGTGACCGGCCGGGCGGCAAAGCGGATGCGGGTCGCACCGGACAGGCGCTGGCGATGCCAGAGGGTCAGGCCAGCCGGGGTTTCGATGTCAATGATGTCGCCGCGAAACCGGACGCGCGCGGCAGGATCCTGTGCCTCGATCAGCCAGTCGGTGGGATCCGGCGGGGCAGCACGGGCCGTTGCCGCAAGGGTGGCGAGGGGAAGGCCGAATGTCACGACGCGGCGCGGCAGGCGGGCCGATGGAAAGCAGCGCATTTCCCGCCGATCCTGCACGCTCCGCCTCTCCCCTGCACTGAACGGCCTGTGCCGTCGATCAGGGGTGCAACGCTAGCGCCAAGGCATTGTCCGGCGCAATGCCGATTTCGCTATGTGGAGATTAATTCCATAATGCAGGATCAGCCGCGCATCACATGGGCGAGCAGCTGATAATAGGTCGCCCGGTCGAGCACGGGATCGAACTGCCCGCCGATCCGGCCGCCAAGGGACCAGCGCACATCGACGATCACCTGGCCGACAACGGGAAGCTGAACGCGGATCAGGTCTCCCTGCTGAATGCTGGCATCCAGCCGCGCCATCAGACCGTGCGGGGACAGGTTGACGATCAGCAGCGTCAGCGGACGTCCGCCCGGCCCGGTTGCACGAGCGCGAAAATGCACCTCGTCCCGATCGACGGCGCGGTTTTCGACATAGGCGAGATTGCTCGCTGCCCTCATTTGTCCGTGACCCCACAGGCGGTTGCCCTGATCCCGACCATGGAACAGGCGGATGAAGGGATCGGCAATAAACGTGGCTAACAGATCCTTTCACCGATGGGACAAGCAGCGCGTTCAGGCCGGCCGCAACAGGCCGTGATGCTTCTTTCCGGCCGAAATCCGCACCTCGCCGGCAACGGTCACCATTGCCGCTTCGTCCGCAATCTTTTCGCCCTCGACCCGCGCCCCGCCGCCCTTGATCAGCCGCCGCGCCTCGCCCTTCGACGCGGCAAATCCCAGGCCAACCAGCGCATCGACTATCGCGATGCTGCCGCCCGCGACGGACAGGCTGGGCAGGGTGCCGCCGGCGGACCCCTCCTCGAACGTGCGGCGGGCGGTTTCGGCCGCTGCCTGCGCGGCATCGCGGCCCCGGCACATGGCCGTCGCCTCGTTCGCCAGCACCTTTTTCGCCTCGTTGATTTCTGCGCCCTCAAGCGCCTCCAGCCGGGCGATCTCGTCCAGCGGCAGATCGGTGAACAGGCGCAGGAACCGGCCGACATCGCGGTCGTCGGTGTTCCGCCAGAACTGCCAGTAATCATAGGCGGGCAGCGCATCCTCGTTCAGCCATACGGCGCCCGACATGGTCTTGCCCATCTTGCCGCCGTCCGCCGTGGTGATCAGCGGCGTGGTGACGCCGTAAACCTCGGTCCCATCGACGCGGCGCGACAGCTCGACCCCGTTGATGATGTTGCCCCACTGATCCGATCCGCCCATCTGAAGGCGGCAGCCGATGCGGCGCGACAGTTCCAGAAAGTCGTACGCCTGAAGGATCATGTAGTTGAATTCGAGGAAGCTGAGCGACTGTTCGCGGTCCAGGCGCAGCTTGACCGAATCAAAGCTGAGCATCCGGTTGACGCTGAAATGCTGGCCGATGTCGCGCAGGAAGGGGATATATTCCAGCGCGTCGAGCCATTCGGCATTGTCGAGCATCACCGCATCGGTCGGACCGTCGCCGAAGGTCAGGAAGCGTTCGAACACCCTCTTGATCGACGCGATGTTCGCCGCGATGACATCCCCGGTCATCAGCTTGCGCGCCTCGTCCTTGAAACTGGGATCGCCGATCTTGCCGGTGCCGCCGCCCATCAGCACGATGGGCTTGTGCCCCGTCTGTTGCAGGCGACGCAGCAGCATGATCTGAACCAGGCTGCCGACATGAAGCGACGGCGCGGTCGGATCGAACCCGATATAGCCCGGCACCACCTGTTTCACGGCCAGCGCGTCGAGCGCGGCCGCGTCGGTCATCTGGTGAACATAGCCGCGCGAGGACAGCAGGCGGAGGAGGTCGGATGTGTATTCGGTCATGACAGCGCGCGCATAGCGAAGCGCGATGCCAGTGTCATCCGCGGGTTTCGGAATGAAGCCCTGTGCCCAGGTGGTTCAGCGGTTCACCCGGATCGGGGTGAAGAAATAGAAGATCACGGGAACGACGATCAGCGTGCCGAACAGCAGGGCGGCGATTTCAGACCGCTCGTTAAACACCAGCCCAAGGCTGGCCGCGCCGAGCAGCAGGACAAGGCCGAACAGCAGATAGGGCGAAGGAACGGTCAGCCGTTCCCCGCAGCGTTTGCAGATGAAGCGCTTGCCGATCCCGGTAAAGCTGCTGAAGAACGGGGTGCGGGTGTGGCACCGGGTGCATTTCGGCCCAATCGACATGAACGGGTATAATCGCCTTAAGGTACGCTGACAAACACTGACGCCGACAATGCGCCCGTTGGCTCAGGCGTAACCAAGCGATCGCCCCGGATCAAGGGCCGGGGGCAGTCAGTGCGTGTCGTTAACAAGCCGACCTGCGGTTTCGCGGATCAGGGCGATCATGTTCGGAATACCCTGTGTCCGGTTCGAGCTGAGCTGGGCGCGAAGATCGAACGGCGCCAGCGCCCCCTCGATATCGGCCGCCGCCACGGCTGCGGCCGGTTGATCCTGCACGGTTGCCAGCACCAGCGCGACAATCCCCTTGGTAATCGCAGCGTTGCTGTCGGCCAGGAAATGCAGCGTGCCATCGTCCCGTTGCACGGCATAGACCCACACGCTGGCCGAACAGCCGCGCACGAGCGTTGCGTCGGTTTTCAAGGGGTCGGGCATGGGTTCAAGCTGACGACCCAGGTCGATCAGCATCCGGTAGCGATCATCGGGGTCCAGAAATTCATATTCGGCGTACAGGTCGGCAAGGCTGGTCATGCCCACGGATATAGCGGCGGGACCGGGCGGGGGAACCCCCGCCGGCACCGGCGGGGCAGATGCTTCGACAGGCTCAGCATGAGCGGACTTGGGGGATGCTCGGAAACCGCCTTTCGCTCGCCCTGAGCCTGTCGAAGGGCGCATGCCGATCAGCGATGTTGGGGCAGCATCCTTCGGAAGGCTCGGGATGAGCGGGGTGGGCGCGACGGCCTTACAGATCGACGCCGGCGGCAATCGCTTCCAGTTTGCGGATGCGTTCCTTGAGGTCCGCGATCTCGATCCGGGCGCTGGCATTGCCGGTGCCGGCATCGTCCGCCTGGGGCGTATAGCTGCGGCTGCCCAGCGACAGTTCCTGCTGCTTCAGGGCCAGCCAGCCCTTCCAGCCGGCCAGCGATGCGACGGTGACCATGCCAAGCCCGGTCAGGGCGGCGGTGGCCAGGATCATGGTGGAATTGGGGTCGAACATCGGACGGTCCCTCAGTTACGGTCTTCGCCGCGCAGCCGCTCGATCTCGCGATCCAGGCTGCTGGACGAATGATTGTCGGTGATGACGCGTTCAAGCACCTGAACCCGTTCGCGCAGGGTGCGGATTTCGTCACGCATCCGGGCGGCATCGGCACTGTCGGCGGGGGGCTGATCGGGTGCCGGCTGGCTCATCCGGGCCTTTACGATGCTGCCGACCGTGACGACGATCACGATGGCAACGACCATTTCGAACGGACCCATGGTGCTTGCTCCCTTTGCGGTCGGTTATCGGTTATTCGGCGGGTTGCAGCTGGTTGTCGGCCAGCCGGGCCAGGCGCTCTGCACGGCGGACCGGGCGGTCGCGGCGTTCCGCGATCCAGCACAGGCCGGCGGTTATGGTGGCGACGACGCCTGCGAAAACGAGCATCATGTTCTGTTTCTCCTTCGATGCGAAATGGGTCGGTACAGGTCAGTTCAGCGGTGCGTCGCGCAGCCGCTCGATCTCGTCGGCCACCGCCATGCCGCGGTCGGTGACGATGCGTTCGAGCACCCGGACCCGCTGTTCCAGCCGTTCGGTGCCGGCGGCATACTGGGCGGTCTTTTCCGCCAGCAGCTTTGCCTCAAGCTCCATCTGGAGCCGCCGGTGTTCCAGCATCGGCTGGACGATCAGCTTGGCCACCAGCGCGACGATCGGGATCATGGTGCCAAAGGTGATGCCGAGAATGGGGATCCAGACAGGGTCCATAGCGATTGCTCCCTTAGTTGGTCTTGCCGCGCAGCATCTCGATCTCGCGGTCGAGGCTGTGGGCGCTGTCGGTGACGATCCGCTCGACATTGGCGAGCCGGTCCTTGATCGATCCCAGTTCGGCGCGAAGCTGGGCGTTTTCCTGGCTGAGCAGCTTGATCCGCTCCATCGCCTCGTCGTTGCGCTGGGGATAGATGGCCTGTCCCCAGGCGCCGTCGAGCGGGTATCCATTCTTGACGCGAAGCCAGGTGGTGAACATCCAGGCAACCAGGCCAAGGGCGCCGATCATCAGGCCTGCGCCAATGATCCAGGTGATGTTGGGGGCAAGGTGATCGGCGATCATGTCGGTTCTCCCTGTGTGTCGGTTCAGCGCAGGCTGTCGATTTCGCGGGCGATCCGCTGGGCCGGGTCGGTGGCGATCCGTTCAAGGACCGCGATCCGTTCCTCCAGCCGCGATACCTTGCCGTTCAGCTTTTCATTCTCGCTGGTCAGCAGGGCGATCTTGCGGACGGCGTTCGGATAATCCTCCTCCAGCCCGTCATACCCCCGGGCAGTGGTGCCGCCCCATTCGTTTTCCACCGGATAGCCGTGTTTGGCCCTGATCCAGCTGTTGATGATCCATCCGATGGTCGAAATCGCGATGATGGCGATGACGAAACCCGGTCCACTCCAACTCATGATCCTGTTCCTCCCTGTTCGTGCCGTCGATCAGCGCAGGCTGTCGATTTCGTCGGCCAGGCGACGGTTGCGGCTGGTGTAGAAGATTTCGATGTCAGCCAGGCGGCGGTCGATATCGCGCAGCTTTGAACGGACCTCGCTGGTCGAACGGCGCGGATTGCTGCGCACGCCCTGCCAGAACTTCTCATCCTCACGGGTTTCATACAGGCCGAGCGGCTTTTTCGGGGCCACCCAACCCATGACCAGGTAACCGATCAGCACCCATCCGCTTGTCGCCAGGGTTAGGATGACCGTGGACACCCGGATGATCGTGACATCGATGCCGGTATAGTCGGCAAGCCCGGCACAGACGCCCATCCACTTGCCATTATGCTTGTCGGTATAGAATTTGGTGCGGCTGGCGGACATTTCAGTTCCTCCTGCTGTAATCGAAGGACGGGTCTTCCGACTGGCTCGACTGAGCGGGGCGGAAGTCGGGGTTGTCGGCGGCGATGATGCGCTCGATCGTTTCGAGCCGTTCGTCCAGCCGCCGGGCGGTGTGGTAAAGCTCGTCGAGGAGCTTTTCGTCCTCGCCGGTGATGGTGGCCGCCTGCTTCCACTTGGTGACATAGTGCATGATCACCCAGGGAAGGCCGATGAACAGCATCCCGACGACGCCGATGGGAACCAGAATGTCCTCCATCGGATCAGCCCTCCTTGTTCAGGCGGGCCTTCAGCGCGGCCAGCTCGGCATCGACCTTTTCGGACGACTTCAGCTCGGCGATTTCCTCTTCGAGCGTCTTGGCGGGCTGACCCATGCCCAGTGCGTCGGCGCGGCCTTCGGCCATGTCCACGCGGCGTTCCAGCACATCGAAGCGGCTGAATGCCTCGGTGATGCGGCTGCCCGAATAGACTTCACGCATCCGGGCGCGGTTGTTGGCGCTTTCCAGGCGAGTGACGATCGACGACTGGCGGGCACGGGCTTCGCGCAGCTTGTTCTGCAGCTTGGTGATGTCCGCTTCCGACGCCTTCAGGGCATCGTCCAGCACCACGATCTCGGCCGACAGCTGGTCGGCCATGTCCGCCGCCTTCTGCTTTTCGGTCAGCGCGGCCTTGGCCAGATCCTCGCGGCCCTTGCTCAGCGCCAGCTCGGCCTTTTCGGTCCAGCTTGCCTGAAGCCCTTCCAGCTTGGCGATATGGCGGCGGATTTCCTTCTGATCCGCGATGGTGCGGGCGGCGCTTGCGCGCACCTCGACCAGCGTCTCCTCCATTTCGAGGATGATCATGCGGATCATCTTGGCCGGATCCTCCGCCTTGTCGAGCAGGTCGGTGACGTTCGCGGCGATGATATCGCGGGTGCGGGAAAAGATACCCATCGGTAATGCTCCTTCGTCAAATCACTTCGAAAACCGGCCGGGGCGGGGTCTGGGGCTGTCCGCCCCGGCCGTTCCTTCGCCACCCCTGGGGAAAGGCAGCGAAAAAGACCCGTCAGTCCAGCTGCGGCTGGCCATTCGGCTGAGCGGTTTCGACCTGTGCCCACACATGCGGGGTGCGGTCGGCCTGGCTTGCCTTGGCCGGTGCCACCGTGCCGATCATCAGCGCGCTGGTCCCGAAGGAGGCGAGCAGGATCGCGGCAAAGCGCTGGTTGGTTGTGGCGTTGATGCTCTTCATTATTGGGTTATCCCTGAACCTTGATCTGTTTTTGCTCCACCGCTTTCGGGTGGTGCCTGATGCATTGCACGGGGCGTGCCAATTTCGGGAATGGCGCAATTCCGCCAAAGCTGAACGTCAGATAAACAGGGTGGCAAATGCCGCTTGCCAACAGTTGGTGATTTGCGCCAATTGTAAGGAATGGAGCGCGCAACCCAGGTCATCGGTCAGTCCGGCCCGTTCATGGACGCGCTGGAACGCGCCAGCCGCGCCGCCGCGCTGGACCGCCCCGTGCTGGTCATCGGCGAACGCGGCACCGGCAAGGAGCTGGTGGCCGAACGCCTGCACCGCCTCAGCCCCCGCTGGGACCAGCCGCTGGTCATCATGAACTGTGCCGCGCTGCCCGAGACGCTGATCGAGGCCGAACTGTTCGGGCATGAGGCAGGGGCCTTTACCGGCGCGACCAAGGCGCGGGCCGGGCGGTTCGAGGAAGCGGATGGCGGCACGCTGTTCCTGGACGAACTGGGCACCCTGTCGATGGGCGCTCAGGAGCGATTGCTGCGCGCGGTCGAATATGGCGAGATCAACCGGATCGGTTCATCCCGCGCGGTCCGGGTCGATGTGCGCATCGTGGCGGCGACCAACGAACATCTGCCCGACCGGGTGGAGCAGGGGACGTTCCGGGCCGACCTGCTCGACCGGTTGAGTTTCGAGGTGGTGACGCTGCCCCCGCTGCGCGCGCGGCCGGGCGACATCATGGTGCTGGCCGATCATTTCGGGCGGCGCATGGCGGCGGAACTGGGGCGCGATCAATGGCCGGGATTCGGCCTGCACGCCACCGAATTGCTGACCACCCATCGCTGGCCGGGCAATGTCCGCGAACTGCGCAACTGCGTGGAGCGCGCGGTCTATCGCTGGGACCAGCCGGGGCCGGTGGACGTGATCGAACTCGACCCCTTTGCCTCCCCCTATCGCCCGCGCGGTCAGGCACCCGCGGCGCGCGATGCCACCCCGTCGCCGGGCAATCCCGCCGGAGAGCCGGTGGCGGTGCCATCGACCCGGCTGGAGGAAAGCCCGTTCGACGGCGCGGCCGATTTCAAGACGCGGGTCAACAATTACGAGCGGTCGCTGTTGACCCGTGCCCTGTCGGAAAACCGGTATAATCAGCGTCATACGGCAGAGGCGCTGGGCCTCAGCTACGACCAGCTGCGCCACGCCCTGCGCCGCCACGACCTGCTGGGTGAAAAGGGATAGGGTGGGTTGAGCTGGACCCCGGCGCGAGGCCGGGGTGACGGCGATTTTCCGGGTGGAGGTCCACCACCTACGTCACCCCGGCCTTGCGCCGGGGTCCAGCTTATGGTCGGTCCACTGTATGGCAGAGCATCGGCAGGGTGGTTGGGTCTATATGATGGCCAATCGCTATCGCGGAACGATCTATGTCGGTGTGACCGCTGATCTCGTCGTGCGTGTCGCTCAACATCGTTCCGGGGAAGGATCGGATTTTTGTGCGCGTTACGGCCTTTGGCGGCTCGTCTGGGCCGAGCGCGGGGACGATATCAGGCCGCTGATCAGCCATGAAAAGCGGTTGAAGCGATGGCGACGCGAATGGAAGTTCGACCTCATCGAGCGCGGCAATCCTGAGTGGATCGACTTGTTCGATACGTTGGTGTGAGCCGCGAAGAACCAGCTGGACCCCGGCTCAAGGCCGGGGTGACGAACGATGAGCGCCGGCGGTGACGGCCGCGTCACTGGCCAGCTTGTCGGCGCGTTCATTGTCGGGGTGGCCGGCATGGCCCTTCACCCATTGCCATTCGACGCGGTGGGGGGCGGCGGCCTCGATCAGCGCCTGCCACAGGTCCGCATTCTTTACCGGTTTCCGGTCGGCGGTCTTCCAGCCGTTCTTGCGCCAGCCATGGATCCACTTGGTCAGGCCGTCCATGACATAGCGGCTGTCGGTGGACAGCTTGACCCGGCAGGGCCGCTTCAATGCCGAAAGACCCTGGATCGCCGCCATCAGTTCCATGCGGTTGTTGGTCGTCATCGGCTCGCCGCCGGACAGTTCCCGCTCGTTCTTGCCCATGCGCAGCAGGACGCCCCAGCCGCCCGGACCCGGATTGCCCTTGCACGCGCCGTCCGTCGCGATTTCGACCAGCGAGAGTTCGGTCATGCGAACAGGTCCGCGCCCATGCCGCGGTAAAAGTCGTAGCGCCGCAGATAGGCGAGCGGATCCTTGCGCGTCACCATCGCGTCGGCCGGCGTGTTCAGCCAATCCCAGGCGCGGCTGAGCAGGAAGCGCAGCGCCGCGCCCTCCGCCAGCACGGGCAGGGCCGCACGTTCCGCGTCGGTCAGGCCGAAGCTGTCGGCATAGCCCGCGATCAGCGCGCGGCCGATGGGCGCGGAAAAGTCCCGGCCGCTGGCATCGAACGACCACGCCCCGTGCATGACAGCCAGATCATAGGCGCGGATGTCCGTGCAGGCGAAATAGAAGTCGATCAGGCCGGTAACGCGGTCGCCCAGCATCAGCACATTGTCAGGGAACAGGTCGGCGTGAATGGCGCTGGTCGGCAGGTCGGTCGGCCAGCGGTCCAATACCTGATCCAGCGCCTCGCCGACCCGGTCGAACAGGCCGGGTTCGATCCGGTCGAGATCGCGGCCGCACCGCTCATATTGCGCGCGCCAGGTATCGGCACCCATGGTATTGGGCCGGTCGACACGGAAATCGGCGAGCGCGCCGTGCATCCGGCCCATCGCCACGCCCGCCGCCAGCGCCTGTTCCTCGGTCGGATGGCTGACCGACACGCCGGGCAGGAAGCGGATCAGGCAGGCGGGCCGCCCTTCCAGCTCATGGATTTCCCGGCCCTGACGGTCCTTGATCGCTGGCGGTACGGGCAGGCCCTTTGCCGCCAGATGATCGAGCAACGCCATGAAATAGGGCAGGTCGCCCGCCGCCACCCGCTTTTCATACAGCGTGAGGATGTACCGCGAAGTCGTTGTTTCGACCAGGAAGTTCGAGTTTTCGACGCCCTCCGCAATCCCCTTTGCCGACACCAGTTCGCCCGCGTCGAATCGCGTCAGAAATGCCGCCAGCGCCTCGGCGGACACGTGAGTATAAACTGCCAACCCCTGTCCCCGTCCGGCTTGAACTAGGCCGCTTCTTCCAGTCCGCGCGGCAGCTTGAAGGCGATGTCCTCCCGCGTCGTCTCCACCTCGCGCTCGGTGACGTCGAACCGGGCGGCAATGGCCTCCACCACTTCGCGGACCAGCACTTCCGGGGCCGATGCGCCAGCCGTGATGCCCAGCGAGCGAACCCCCTCCAGCCACGCGAAATCAAGGTCGGCCGCGCGCTGGATCAACCGGGAATTGGTCCCCTCGCGCTTGGCGACCTCGACCAGCCGCAGCGAATTCGACGAATTGGGCGCGCCGATGACCAGCACCAGATCGACCGAGGAGGCGATCGCCTTGACCGCCGCCTGACGATTGGACGTGGCATAGCAGATGTCGTCCGCCTTCGGCGCGACGATGCCGGGAAAGCGGCGGGTCAGCACTTCGAGCACCGCGGCGGTATCATCGACCGACAGCGTGGTCTGCGTCAGAAAGGCGAGGTTTTCCGGATCGGCGGGGGTCAGCGCCTCGGCATCCTCGACCGTTTCGATCAGGGTGATGGACCCGTCCGGCACCTGACCAAAGGTGCCGATCACTTCCGGATGCCCTTCATGGCCGACGAACAGGATGTGGCGGCCCGCCGCGACCAGCCGCTCGGCCTGGCGATGCACCTTGGACACCAGCGGGCAGGTGGCATCCAGATAGGAAAGGCCGCGTTCCTGCGCCTTGGCCGGCACCACCTTTGGCACGCCATGCGCGCTGAACACCACCGGCACGCCGTCCGGCACCTCGTCCAGTTCATCGACGAACACCGCGCCCTGCGCCTTCAGCGTATCGACGACGAACCGGTTATGGACGATTTCGTGCCGGACATAGACGGGCGCGCCATATTTCTCGATCGCAAGCTCGACGATGCGGATGGCGCGGTCGACGCCCGCGCAAAAGCCGCGCGGGGCGGCGATGAGCAGGTCGATGGCTGGCTTTGCGGTGCTGGTCATGGCATCGGCCTTTACGCGATTGCTTGCGAAGGCGAAAGGCGGTTCCTATGGTGCGCGCCGCCCGGCCGGGGCCTTGCACGTTCCCGGATCGGCCCGTCGTTCGCCCGTTGCAGAAAGTATCCCATCGTGAAGCCAGCCAAAGCCGCCATTCCCGCCCTGTTCGTTCTGGCGGCCGTTCTGGCGGGCTGTTCCCGCACGGGCGAACTGGAGGTGGGCCAGGGCGTGGGCGTCAGCGCGGTGCGTTCGGCCTGCCCGACGACGGGCGTCGTTGCCGGTGCCGGCGACATCACCCTGTTCGATCCGGCCGGCAGCCAGGATGCGAGCGCGATCGACATGACGGCGGTCATCACCAATGTCCGCGCGCAGTGCGGCACCGTGAATGGCGAGATTGTCAGCGAGCTGACCTTTGACATTCTGGCCCGGCGGACGCGCACCGATGCGGCCCGCACCGTGACCGTGCCCTATTTCGTCACCGTCCTGCGCGGCGGCAGCCAGGTGGTGAGCAAGCGCGTGGCAGAGGCGACGCTGACCTTTCCGGCGGGTGAGCCGCGGGCGCAGGCGCGTGGTCAGGGGACGGCCGTGGTGAACCTGTCCGCCGCCACGCTGCCCGAAGAGGTCCGGCAGCAGCTGACCCGCCGCCGCCGCGCGGGCGACGAGGACGCCGCCGTCGATCCGTTAAGCCAGCCCGAAGTGCGCGATGCGGTGCGCGCCGCGACGTTCGAGGCGCTGGTCGGTTTTCAGCTGACCGAGGCGCAGCTGGCGTACAACGTCACCCGCTGATCCCGGCGATCATCCCGGCTGTCCACAGATTCGATCGGATCGTCGCGATCCTCGATTGACTCGCCTGTTGCACCGCGTCACAGGTTGACGGGTCGGCGCCGGGCAACCGGTATCGGCAGCGCGGGAGAGTGTGGGTTCAATCCCACCGCCGAAGGAGCAACCGCCCCGGAAACTCTCAGGCAAAGCGGACCGCGCGTGCCACGACACTCTGGAAAGCGTCCCGGCCCGGTGCCGGGGCCACCGAAGGGGTAAGTCCGCCGGGTCGCCCGCGCGGATCAAAACTCTCAGGTCCCGTGACAGAGGGGGCGGTTGGATCAGGCGCCACAGCGACGCGCCGGTTCCTGCCGTTCTTCGTCCGTCGCGCGGGAACCGACAGAGTGAGCGAAGTCATCGACATCGACAGTGCAGCAGGCGACGACGCGCTGCCCGAAACCCTCACCCTGCCGCTGGATGCCTGGCATCGCGCGCGCGGCGGCCGGATGGTGCCGTTCGCCGGATACTGGATGCCCGTGCAGTTCGACGGGATCATGGCCGAACATCTGTGGGTGCGCGACAGTGCGGGCCTGTTCGACGTGTCGCACATGGGCCAGCTGACGCTGACCGGCGAGGGCGCGGCACAGGCGCTGGAGGCGCTGGTGCCGGGCGATATTTCCGCGCTGAAGGCGGGACGGGTGCGCTATACGCTGTTGCTGGCCGACAATGGCGGTGTGCTGGACGACCTGATGGTCACGAATACCGGGCACGGTCTGTATCTGGTCGTCAATGGCGCGACCAAATGGGACGATATCGCGCATCTTCGCGAGCATCTGCCCGACGAAATCACGCTCAATCATCTGGACGATCATGCGCTGCTGGCGCTGCAGGGACCAAAGGCGGTGGACGCGCTGGCCCGGCTGGGGCTGGAACCCGTCGAGGCGGGCTGGCCGCGCGTTGAACAGCTCGCTTTCATGCAGGCCTCGCCCTATCGCTGGAACGGCATCGATATCGGTGTGTCGCGTTCCGGCTATACCGGCGAGGACGGGTTCGAGATTTCGGTGCCCGCCGCCCATGCCGCCGCGCTGGCCGATGCATTGTGCGAACAGCCGGAGGTCAAGCCGATCGGCCTTGGCGCGCGCGATTCGCTGCGGCTGGAGGCGGGGTTGCCGCTGTACGGCCACGACCTTGATCCCGACACGACGCCCGTTGAGGCCGATCTGGGCTTTGCCCTGTCGAAAAAGCGGCGCGAGACGGGCGGCTATGCCGGGTTTGATCGCATTGCGCATCAACTGGCCGATGGTCCCATCGTGCGCCGGGTCGGCCTGATCGTCGAGGGACGCCAGCCGGTGCGCGAGGGCGCGGCCGTTGTGGATGCCGAGGGCAGCGAGGTCGGCCGCGTCACCAGCGGCGGTTTTGCCCCCAGCGTCGGCAAGCCCATCGCCATGGCCTATGTCCCGGCCGCGTCCGCCGAGCCGGGCACCCAGATTGTGCTGAGCCAGCGTGGCAAGGTGCACCATGCCACCGTCACGCCCATGCCCTTTGTTCCCCACCGCTATGTTCGCACAGGAGCCGCGAAATGAGCCGTTACTTCACCGAAGACCATGAATGGATCGAACTGGACGGCGAAGTCGCCACGGTCGGCATCACTGATTACGCGCAAAGCCAGCTGGGCGACATCGTGTTCGTCGAGGTGCCGGAAGCGGGCAAGGAACTGAGCAAGGGCGACGATGCCGCGGTGGTCGAGAGCGTCAAGGCCGCCAGCGACGTCTATTCGCCCGCCAGCGGCACCGTGATCGAGGGCAATCCGGCGCTGGAGGACAATCCCGCGCTGGTGAACGAGGATCCGGAGGGCGAGGGCTGGTTCTGGCAGATGACTCTGTCCGATCCGTCGGAGCTCGACGCGCTGATGGACGAAGTGAAGTACCAGGAATTCGTCAGCAAGCTGTGATCCCATCATCGTCCCTTCCCCGACGGGAAGGGCGGAAGGAAAAAGAATGCGCTACCTCCCCCTGACCCAGACTGACCGCACGGCGATGCTGGCCACGATCGGTGCGGCCACCATCGATGATCTGTTCGTCGACGTGCCCGAACAGGCGCGGCTGGACGGGCCGATCCGCGGCCTGCCCGATCATGCCAGTGAAATGGCGGTCGAACGCCATCTGAAGGCGCTGGCCGCCAAAAACACGGTTGCGGGCGAGGTGCCGTTCTTTCTTGGCTGCGGTGCCTATCGCCACCATGTGCCGGCGACGGTCGACCACATCATCCAGCGCGGCGAGTTCCTGACCGCCTATACGCCCTATCAGCCGGAAATCGCGCAGGGCACGCTGCAGATGCTGTTCGAATTCCAGACGCAGGTTGCGCGGCTGTTCGGCACGGATGTGGCCAATGCGTCAATGTATGACGGGTCCACCGCGTGCTGGGAGGCGATCGGCATGGCGCGCCGGGTGACGCGGCGAGCCAAGGCGATCCTGTCGGCCGGGTTGCACCCGCATTATGTCTCGGTTGCCAACACCATGGCGAAATATACCGGCGATCAGCTGATCACGCGCCTGCCTGCGCTGACCCCGCAGACCGATCAGGCGGAGCTGATCGCGCAGATCGACGGTGACACCAGCTGTGTCGTGGTTCAGTATCCGGACATTCTGGGCCGGATCGAGGATCTGACCCCGTTGGCCGATGCCTGTCATGCCAACAAGGCGCTGCTGATCGTCGTCGTCACCGAACCGGTGGCGCTGGGCGCGATCCGCAGCCCCGGCGAAATGGGCGCGGACATTGTGGTGGGCGAGGGGCAGTCGCTGGGCGTCGGTCTGCAGTTCGGCGGACCTTATGTCGGGCTGTTCGGCTGTTCCGACAAGCTGGTGCGGCAGATGCCGGGCCGGCTGTGCGGGGAAACGGTCGATGCGTCGGGCAAGCGCGGTTTCGTGCTGACGCTGTCGACGCGCGAACAGCATATCCGCCGTGAAAAGGCGACCAGCAACATCTGCACCAACAGCGGCCTGTGTGCGCTGGCGTTTTCGGTGCACATGACGCTGCTGGGGGAAAAGGGGCTGCGCGATCTGGCCGCCCTTAACCATGCCCGCGCGGTGCAGGTGGCCGACCGGCTGGCCAGCGTGCCGGGGGTGGAGATCGTCAACGACGCGTTCTTCAACGAATTTACCGTCAAGCTGAGCAAGGAAGCGCGCCCCGTCGTCCGCACGCTCGCCGATCGCGGCGTGCTGGCCGGGGTGTCGCTGGGTCGCCTCTATCCCGGCAACGATGCGCTGGCGAACGGGCTGGTCGTGGCGGTGACGGAAACGGTGACGGACGAGGATATCGAGGCGCTGGCAAGCGGCCTTCAGGAGGTGCTGGCATGAACGCGATCAATCAGAGCGGATGGCGCCCGGAAATGGGCAATGGCGCGGGCAGCGAAACGGCGGGGACCTTTACCGGGAACCGCGCGCTGATGCTGGAAGAGGCGCTGATCTTCGAAATCGGATCGACCGAGACGACCGGCGTCGACATCGCCCCGGCACCGGAGGTCGCCGACCGGCTGGGCGGTCTTGCCCGCCGTGCGCCGGTTGGCCTGCCCGGTCTGGCAGAGCCGGAAACGGTGCGGCACTATACCCGCCTCAGCCGCCAGAATTATGCCATTGACCTTGGCCTGTTCCCGCTGGGGTCGTGCACGATGAAGCACAATCCGCGCCTGAACGAGCGGATGGCGCGGCTGCCCGGATTTGCCGACATCCATCCGCTTCAGCCGGTGGACACGGTTCAGGGCGCGCTCGGCCTGATCGACGAACTGGCGCACTGGCTGATCACGCTGACCGGGATGCACGCCGTCGCAATGAGCCCCAAGGCAGGCGCCCATGGCGAGCTGTGCGGCATCCTGGCGATCAAGGCGGCGCTGGAAAAGCGCGGCGATCCCCGCAAGGTGATCCTGGTGCCGGAAAGCGCGCATGGCACCAACCCGGCAACGGCCGCATTTGCGGGCTTTACGGTCGAGGATATTCCGGCAACGCCCGAAGGCCGCGTGGATTTTGCGGCGCTGAAGGCACGGCTTGGCCCGGACGTGGCGGGCGTGATGATCACCAACCCCAACACCTGCGGCCTGTTCGAGCGCGATCTGCGCGCGATTTCGGACGCGGTGCACGCGGCGGGCGGATATGTCTATTGCGACGGCGCGAACTTCAACGCCATTGTCGGCCGGGTCCGCCCCGGCGACCTGGGCGTCGATGCCATGCACATCAACCTGCACAAGACCTTCTCGACCCCGCATGGCGGCGGCGGCCCCGGTTCCGGCCCGGTCGTCCTGTCCGAGGCGCTGGCGCCGTTCGCCCCGCTGCCGTTCGTGGAAAAGACCGCGGACGGGTTTCGCCTGGTCGAGGAAGAAACGGCGGGCGAGCATCATGCCGACAGCTTTGGCCGCATGGTCGCGTTTCATGGCCAGATGGGGATGTTCACCCGCGCGCTCAGCTATATCCTGAGCCACGGCGCCGACGGGCTGAAGCAGGTGGCGGAGGACGCCGTCCTCAACGCCAATTATGTCCTGCGCAGCCTTGAAGGCGTGCTGGACGCGCCGTTCGCCGCCAGCGGGCCGTGCATGCACGAGGCGCTGTTCAGCGACGATAACCTGGCCGAGGGTTTCTCGACGCTCGACGTGGCCAAGGGGCTGATCGACGAGGGGTATCACCCCATGACCGTCTATTTCCCGCTGGTCGTCCATGGCGCGATGCTGGTCGAGCCGACCGAAACGGAATCGAAGGCGGCGCTGGATCAGTTCATCGGCGCGCTGCGCAGTGTGGCGGAGCGGGCCAAGGCGGGTGATGTCAGCCTGAAGTCCGCGCCGCATTTCGCCCCGCGCCGGCGGCTGGACGAAACGCAGGCCGCGCGCAAGCCGGTGCTCGTGTGGAAGGACGCGCCGCTGGCCGAGGCGGCGGAGTAACCGGAGCGACGATCAGGAAAGGCGATGCCGATGACGTGGGAGACGCTGTTCGGCATCGTCAACCTGATTGCTCTGCTGGCCTGGTTGCCGCTGGTGTTCGCACCCCGGCCGCGCTGGCTGATCCCGGCGCTGCGCTGGGGCGTGGTCGGTGGGCTGTGCGCGCTCTATGCCGTGTTGATCGCGCTTGCCCTGTCCGGCGCGTTCGGCACGGCCGACGGCCCGGCCCCTGATTTCAGCACCATTGCGGGCATCCGTGCGATCTTTGCTACCGATGGCGGCGTGGTCATCGGCTGGACCCATTATCTGGCGTTCGACCTGATGACCGGGCTGTGGATCGCATCCGATGCGGACCGGATCGGGATGCGGCGATGGGTTCAGGTGGTGCCGTTGATCCTGTGCTTTCTGGCGGGGCCCGCCGGATTGCTGCTGTACCTGGCCCTGTCGCGCGGTCAGCGGCCTGTGCGCCTGTGACCGGACCTGCCCCATGGACGCCGGGCGAGGCGGGTCCGGATGTGCGCAAGCACGCGCCGGCGACGCTGCGCAACCGTGACGCCATCCTGATCGAGCTGCGCGCGCTGCTGCCCGCCAGCGGTACGGTGCTGGAGGTGGCGAGCGGGTCGGGCGAGCATATCGCCTATTTCGCGCCGCTGTTCCCCGCGCTGACCTGGCAACCCAGCGATCCGGACGCGGCGGCGCTAGCATCGATTGCGGCCTGGACGGACGGCATGGCCAATGTCCGCCCACCGGTGATGATCGATGCCGCCGCCCCGGAATGGCCGGTCGATCGGGCGGATGCGCTGTTCTGCGCCAACATGGTCCATATCGCGCCATGGGCGGCGTCGACCGGACTGATGGCGGGGGCGGGGCGGGTGCTGGCGGCCGGGGCGATGCTGATCCTCTATGGCCCGTTTGTGCAGGACGGGGTCGAAACGGCGGCGTCGAACCTGGCGTTCGACCGGTCGCTAAAGGAACGGGACGCGCGCTGGGGGCTCAGGTCCGTGGCGGCGATGGCAGAGGCGGGGGCCGCGCAAGGGCTTGCGCTGACGGAGCGGATCGAAATGCCCGCCAACAACCTTATGCTGGTGTTCCGCCGCCAGTGACCGGGGCGCTGCGTCGCCGCTCCCGCCACGCGATATACAGGCCCGACCCGATGATGATCGGCGCGCCCAACCATGTGGTCGATGTGGGCAGGGCGGCGAACAGGGTCCAGCCCAGCAAAGTGGCCCAGATCAGGCCGGAATAGTCCATCGGCACCACCGCGCTGACGGGCGCAAAGCGGACCGCGCCGGTCAGCGCAAGCTGACCCATCCCGCCGACCACCCCGGTCCCGATCAGCAGTGCCCAGGTCAGCGGATCATGCGCGCGCGCCACCACGGCATAGGCGATGGATAACGGCACCAGCGACAGGGTGGCGAACCAGAAGACGGTGGTGCCGGTCGGTTCCGTCTGGCCGATCTGGCGCAGCAGGATGGCGACCACCGCGACGAACAGGGCGGCAAGCAGCCCGACGACGGTGCTGACCAGCGGAAAATGCCCGCCCGATGGCTGGGCGACGATCAGCACGCCGACAAACCCTACGATCACCGCGCCCCAGCGGTGCACGCCCACCCGCTCGTTCAGGAACAGGGCGCCCATGATCGTGGCAAAGATCGGCACGGTGAACGACAGGACCGTCGCCTCGGCCAGCGGCAGCAGCAGGACCGAACCAAAGGTAAAGACCATGCCCACCGTTCCCACCACCGCCCGGCGCAGATGCGCGCCGAACCGCTGCGTGCGGAGCGACGCCAGCCCCGGCCCCGCCGCGACAAAGGCGAGCACGACCGGCAGCGAGGCAAGCTGGCGATAAAACATGGTTTCGGGCAGCGTCGCCCCGCGCTGAACCGCCAGCTTTACCAGCGCGGTCATTGCCGACAGCAGGAAAATGGCCAGCAACCGCAGGCCGATGCCGGTCAGGATGCGTTCGGCGGGCATGGCCCGGCCATACCCGTTCCTGCCGCCATGTCGAGCGATCACAGCGATCGCCTATCCCAAACTCGCTCATCCTGAGCCTGTCGAAGGATGCTTCCCCGCTCGACCGGGGATTCGTCCTTCGACAGGCTCAGGACGAGCGGCGTTGGGGCGATCTGGTCACAGCCGCTCCCGCACCCCCTTGCCCCATGCGCCTGCGCTGCTATCCGCTTGGCCCATGATCAAGCACGCCCTGTCCGTCACGCGCGAAGCCGATTTCGCCGCCTGGTATCAGCAAGTCATCGCCGAGGCCGATCTGGCCGAGGAAAGCGGTGTGCGCGGCTGCATGGTCATCCGGCCCTGGGGCTATGGCATCTGGGAACGGGTGCAGCGGCTGCTGGACGATCGCATCAAGGCGACGGGGCATGAAAACTGTTATTTCCCGCTGTTCATCCCGCTTTCCTATTTCGAAAAGGAGGCGGAGCATGTCGACGGATTTGCCAAGGAAATGGCCGTCGTCACGCACCACCGGCTGATCCAGCAGGACGGGCGGCTGGTGCCCGATCCCGCCGCCAAGCTGGAGGAGCCGCTGGTCGTGCGGCCGACGTCGGAAACGGTGATCGGCGCCGCGTTCAGCCGCTGGGTTCAGTCGTGGCGCGATCTGCCCGTCCTCATCAACCAGTGGGCCAATGTCGTGCGCTGGGAAATGCGCACGCGGATGTTCCTGCGCACGTCCGAATTCCTGTGGCAGGAGGGGCATACCGCGCACGCTTCGGTGGACGAGGCGCGCGAGGAAACGATGAAGATGCTGGAGGTGTATCGCAGCTTTGCCGAGGATTGTCTGGCACTGCCCGTGGTTGCGGGCGAGAAGCCGGAGAATGAACGGTTTCCCGGCGCCGTATCGACCTATTCCATCGAAGCGATGATGCAGGATGGCAAGGCGCTGCAGGCCGGCACCAGCCACTTTCTTGGCACCACCTTTTCATCGGCGCAGAACATCCGGTTCCAGAACGCGAATGGCGAGCTTGAGCTGGCGCAGACGACCAGCTGGGGTGTGTCCACCCGCATGATCGGCGGCGTCATCATGGTGCATGGCGACGACGATGGCCTACGCGTGCCGCCCGCCATCGCGCCGTGGCAGGTGGTGATCGTGCCCATGCTGCGCGACGGGCCGGAGGATGAGGCGGTTATCGCCTATTGCCGCGAGCTTCAGGCCGCACTGGCCGGGCAGACCGCGCTGGGCGAGCCGGTGCGCGCGCTGCTCGACCTGAAGCCCGCAAAGGCGGCGACCAAACGTTGGGGATGGGTGAAGAAGGGCGCGCCGGTGATTGTCGAGGTTGGCCCGCGCGATCAGGCGGGCGGCAATGTGTCGGTCATCCGCCGCGACCGGCTGTATCGCCCGGATGGCAAGCTGGACAGCACCGTCCAGCCGCGCGGGGATTTCATCGACGGCGCATCGGCCTTGCTGGCCGAAATTCAGGGATCGCTGCACGGACAGGCGCGCGAGCGGCTGGAGGCGAATATCCGCCGCGACGTGACCGACTTTGCCGGCATCGAGGCGCATTTTGCCGAGGGCAACCGCTATCCCGGCTGGGTCGAGGTCAGCTGGTCGCGGCCGACCGGCGCTGCGCTGGACAAGGTGGTCGAGCGGCTGAAGGCGCTGAAGCTCACCTTCCGCAACGTGCCGAATGATGCCGCCCCCGCCACGGGTGCCTGCATCTTTACCGGCGAGCCTGCGGTCGAGCGCATCCTGGTCGCGCGCGCATATTGATCCGGGACAGGTGACGTCGGCGGCCGGACAGCCTATGTCCGGCCCATGGCACTTCCCCCCGGCCTGCCGACGCGGCAGCAGATCCTCGATTTCATCGCCAAGTCCGACACCCCGGCGGGCAAACGCGAAATCGCGCGCGCCTTTGGCCTGAAGGGCAATGAGAAGATCGCGCTGAAGGCGCTGCTCAAGGACATGGGCGACGAAGGGCTGATCGACAGCGCGCCGGGCCGCGCCTTTCACGCCATGGGTGGCCTGCCCAAGGTGACGGTGCTGCGCATCGTCGATGTTGATGACGGCGGCAATATCTGGGCCGAACCCGAACGGTGGGAGGCAGAGGCCGTGCCCATGCCCCGCGTGCGCATCCGCGAACGCAGCCGCTCGTCCGCGCTGGGCGTCGGCGACCGCGTACTTGCCCGGACGGAAGAGGCGGGGAAGGGATGGATCGCCCATCCGATGAAGAAGCTCGCCCCGTCCCAGGCGCTGATGCTTGGCGTGCTGCACCGCGAGGGCGACCGGCTGTGGCTGCAGGGCGTTGAGAAAAAGGAGCGGCGCGATTTCCCCGTCTCCGATGCTGGCGGGGCAGAGCCGGGCGACCTGGTGCTGGCCGAAAAGGCCGGGCGGCCGCCGCGCATCACGGCAAAGGTGGTCGAGCGGCTGGGCGACCCCTTTGCCCCGCGCAGTTTTTCGCTGGTGGCGATCCACAAGCATGAAATCCCGCACGTCTTTGCCGAGGACCTGCTGGAAGAAGCCGAGAAATCCGCTCGCCAGCCGCTGGGCGACGGGCGGGAGGATCTGCGCCACCTGCCCATCGTCGCCATCGATCCCGCCGATGCGCGCGACCATGACGATGCCGTCTGGGCCGCGCCCGATGACGATTCCGGCAATGCAGGGGGATGGAAAGCCATCGTCGCAATCGCCGATGTCAGTTTCTATGTCCGCCCCGGATCGCTGCTGGACCGGGAGGCGCGCAAGCGGGGCAATTCCGTCTATTTCCCCGACCGTGTCGTCCCGATGCTGCCCGAAATCCTGTCGGCCGATGTCTGTTCGCTGAAGGAAGGCGTGGATCGCGCGGCGCTCGCCTGTCACCTGACCATCGGCAAGGACGGGACGATCAAGGGCTGGCGCTTTACCCGCGCGGTCGTCCGGCTGGCGGCCAACATCGCCTATGAGGATGCACAGGCGGCGATCGACCAGATCCTCCCCGGAACGGGGAAGGGGACCGCCGCCGAAGGCGGTGATGGAGGGGGCTCGCAGCACAGGACGCCCGATGAAGCACCCCCCCTCCACCATGCTTCGCATGGTCCCCCTCCCCGTTCCGGGGAGGATTTGCTTCCCATCCTCCGCCCGCTGTGGGACTGCTGGGCTGCGCTCAACAAGGCCCGCGACGCCCGCGAGCCGCTGGACCTCGACCTGCCGGAACGGCGCATCGTGCTGGACGAGAAAGGCCGCATCCTGTCGGTTGCGCCGCGTGAGCGGCTGGACGCGCACAAGCTGATCGAGGATTACATGATCGCCGCCAATGTCGCCGCCGCCAAGGCGCTGGAGGTGAAAAAGGCGCCGTGCATGTACCGCGTGCACGAACCGCCGGCGCGTGAAAAGCTGGTCGCGCTCAAGGATTATCTGGAAACCTTCGACCTGCCCTTTGCGCTGGGTCAGGTGATCCGGCCCGCGACGTTCAACCGCATCATCGACCGGCTGGGCGAGGTGGATTACCGGCAGCAGGTGATGGAGCAGATCCTGCGCACCCAGACCCAGGCCTATTATGCGCCCGCCAACCACGGCCATTTCGGACTGTCGCTGGGCAGCTATGCCCATTTCACCTCGCCGATCCGGCGCTATGCCGACCTGGTCGTCCACCGCGCGCTGGTGGAGGCGCATCGGCTGGGGCCGGGCGGCAGCCTGCCCGATCCGGCGGAGATGGAGCGGGTGGGCGAGGGGATCAGCGCGCTTGAACGCCGCGCGATGGAGGCGGAACGCGATACCATCGACCGCTATGTCGCGGCCTATCTGTCGACCCATGTCGGCGAAGTGCTGGATGCGCGGATCACCGGGGTTCAGCCGTTCGGTTTCTTTGCGACGGTCGACGGGATCGGCGGCGACGGGCTGGTCCCCGCCCGCGACCTGGGCCGCGAATATTTCCGTTATGACGAGGGCGCCCGCCAACTGGTCGGCGAACATAGCGGGGAGGCGTTTTCGCTGGGTCAGCGGCTGAAGCTGCGCCTGGTCGAGGCCAATCCCGTGTCGGGCGCGCTCCGTTTCGAACTGCCCGACGGCAAGGGGTCGGCGGGCGAGGCACCGCCGCGCGGCGGCAATGGCCGCGGGCCGAAACGGGTTATCCACCGGCGGGGAAGGCCCGGCAATATCCGGCATCAGGGGCGAAAGCGGTGAGCAATTCCGATCCCATCCGCGCCGGCATCGTCAATGCCGCCGCAACGGCCCGCCATCGGGTGCGCGCGCATTTCATGGCGCTGCACGCGATCACGCCGGACGATGCCATCGAATATCGCCCGCCAGGGCCGCGCGAGCTGAAGGAGTTTCAGACGCTGGTCCGTGCGGGTGTTATCCGCCAGACGGCGCCCGGCCATTACTGGCTGGACATGGACCGGCTGGGTGCCGAGCTGAAGCGGCGCGAACTGAACAAGGTGCCGATCGCCATCGCCCTGTCCCTGCTCGTCGCGGTCGGCGTGCTGTTCCTCTATCGCTGGTAGGGCGCGCGCCTATCCCGCCGTAAAGGTCAGGCCGGCATGGTCGATCAACCGCTTGCGCAGCGGTTCCGCCATCAGGCCGCCGGCAGTCCGTACGCCGCCATTGCCCTCGACCGGCACGTCGCGCAGCAGGCACAGCGCGCTCTGGGCGATCATCTTGGATGTCGATCCATAGCCGGGGTCGCGGTCGCCGGTGACGACCGCCTCGACCCGCGCGCCATCCGCCATCTCGCCGATGAACAGGATGTCGTAATGGCCGGCCTCGCGCTCCTCCCTTGACGGTCCCTCGCCGGGTTTCGGCCCCTTGTCGCCCGCCATGGGATTGAGCTTGGCCAGCGCCTCTGCCGCCGCCTTGCCCATGTCGCCCAGGCCCGCCACGACCATTTCGTCATAGACGAAATCGGTGCCATAGGCGTGATCGAGCAGCGCGTTGGTGCGGTGCACATTCTTGGTATTGATCGTCGCCATGATGAACGGCGCGACCCAGCCGCCGACCGCCGGATCATATTCGGGCAGCATCCCCTTTGGCTGATCCGGCCCACGAAATCCGGGGGTCAGCGCAAAGGGATCGAGCAGCAGCTTGAACGTGCCGGGATCGCGCGCCGCCGCCGCCATGGTCGCCTTGGCACTGGCAAAGGTGCCGCCGGAAAAGGTGCCCTTCATCACCCGGATCCGGCATTTGACGCGCGGGGCCGGGCGGCCGAACTTTGCGCGTGCCGCCTCCTGCAACGTATGGACGCCCAGGTCGAAGGGGATGGAATCGAACCCGCAGGAAAAGACGATGCGCGCGCCCGAATTGGCCGCGGCGGCATCATATTTGTCGATCATCTGCCGCATCCACGCCGGTTCGCCGCACAGGTCGACATAGGCCGTGCCAGCCTCGGCGCAGGCGGCCAGCAGCGGTTCGCCATACAACTGATACGGGCCCACGGTGGTGATGACGACGCTGGCCCGCGCGACCATCGCTTTCAGCGCGGCGGGATCATCGGCATTGGCGGCGATCAGCGGCAGGTCGGCCGGCGCACCGATGGCGCTGCGGACTTCCTGCAGCTTGGTCAGCGATCGTCCAGCCATCGCCCAGCGGATCGGCCCGTCGCCCTGATGCTGCACCAGATATTCCGCCACCAGCTGGCCGGTAAAGCCGGTCGCGCCATAGACGATGATATCGAATTCGCGGCTCATGATCCTCTCCTTTGATCCGAACGCAGCCG
This sequence comes from Sphingomonas eleionomae, assembly GCF_049889035.1. Taxonomy (NCBI): domain Bacteria; kingdom Pseudomonadati; phylum Pseudomonadota; class Alphaproteobacteria; order Sphingomonadales; family Sphingomonadaceae; genus Sphingomonas; species Sphingomonas eleionomae. Next base: position 489,964 of record NZ_JBLTWP010000003.1, read on the forward strand.
AGTTTGGACGCAATGCGCCGCCTTGGCCAGTCCGCTACGGCACGGCGGGCCCGGGCATCAGGCGAAACCAGTCCACATCGATTTGCCCGTCGCCGGCGGCCGGATTGTAGCAGGCCAGCGCGATCTGTTCGCCCTGAAAGGTGCCCGTTCGCCAGTCGAACTGCATCGGGAAACTGCCGCCCAATGCCTGCCAGCGTTCGCCATCCTGGCTATAGGCGGCGCTCGCCCGGCTGCTGGTGAAATCCATGTCCAGACGCATCCACAGCCGCGTCGCCTTGACCGGCTGGGCGGTGATACGGCGATCAACCCGGCGCTGCTTGCCCTGATCCTCGGTCACTTCCATCGTCAGCAGCGTCTCGCCCGCCGCGCTGCGCTCGGCCAGGATGCCGCCGCTATATTTGCCGAACAGCGTCAGGCCGCACCGGTCGCCGGGTTTCAGCCCGGCAAGGTCCATCGCCGCTATCGCCCGGCTGCGCGGTCCCTGCGCTTTCTGAACAAGCGTGTTGGGCGCCAGCCACAACTCGGGCGCCTTCGTTGCCTTTAGCCGCAGAAAGCCGGGCCGTTCGGTCAGCGACCATCGGTCATCCTGCGGGTTGTGATTCCATTGCCATTGCAGGCCAAGGCGCGGGGCCGCGAAATCGTCATCGGCGCGTGGCTGCGCCAGATGCTGCCCGGCGATCGGCTTCGCCGCGCGTTCGGGTACCCGGCCCGGTGCACCAGGCGTGCCCCAGACAGGCCAGTCGTCGACCCAGTGAACCGGGCTGATGTTCGTCATCCGCCCTATCGCGCCGGCATCGACCATGACAAACCCGACATGGCTGCCATCGGGCAGGTCGACCAGCGCGCCCTGATGCCCGCCGGTCGTATCGTCGATCTGGTTGCGGGTTTCCCACGGCCCCTTGATGCTGCGCGCTCGCGACACGGTAAGGCCCAGCCGCCGAGGGATCGCGTTGAACAGATACAGCCATTCGCCGCGCCGGATGATCTTCGATCCCTCCGCCCCCTCGATATAGCCGATCCTTTCCGATCGCAGGATGCGGCGATACCCGGCGTCCAGCGTATGCAGCGTCAGCGTTCCGTCTGCGCCGGTCGCGCTGACGATATGGCCAGTGCCATCGGCATCGAAATGCAGCGCGGGATCGAACCCCGCCTGATTCAGCTGCGTCATCGTCCATGGACCGCGCACGTCGCGCGCGCGATACAGGCGGGTATTGTGGCCGACCGGCGTCACCGCGATGAAAAACTCGCCGCGATGGTAGCGCATCGATGCGGCGAACAGACCACGGCGATAGGCATTGCCAGTGCGCAGATCATATTCAGGCCCGTCCAGCCGCTGAACGACATGACCGGCGATTGTCCAGTTGATGAGGTCGCGCGAGTGCAGGATGGTCATGCCCGGCGCGTTGGCGAAGGTGGTCATTACGAAATAATAATCCGCGCCCACCCGGATGATGTCCGGGTCAGGATAATCCGCATAGAGCACGGGATTGCGATAGGTGCCATCGCCCTGATCCGATTGCCACACCTGTGGCATCGCTGTTGCCGGCGGCAGGGCCAGGATCGCCATCCCCAGTGCCGTCATGATGAAGCGCATATCCCCTCCGTCCTGCCTTTTTTCAGGATGGAACCGGAGCGGGGCCGGGTAAAGGTTTTTGTCTGATTATATTGTGCGGGGTCAGGCCGCTTCGTTGAACTGCAGGCTGGCCAGGCGGGCATAAAGGCCGTTCTGACCGATGAGTTCGCCATGCGTGCCCGTTTCGACGATCCGGCCGCCGTCCATGACGATGATCCGGTCGGCCGAACGGACCGTCGCCAGCCGGTGCGCGATGACCAATGTCGTGCGCCCCCGGACCAGCCGGTCGAGCGCATCCTGCACCAGCCGCTCGCTTTCCGCGTCCAGCGCACTGGTCGCCTCGTCCAGAAGTAGGATGGGCGAATCGCGCAGCAGCGCACGGGCGATGGCAATGCGCTGCCGCTGACCGCCGGACAGGCGCGCGCCGCCCTCGCCCAGATAGGTGTCCAGGCCCATGGGCAGTGCCTTCAGGAACTCTGCGGCATTGGCTGCGGCGGCCGCTGCCCAGATGTCATCCTCGTCCGCGTCCCAGCGGCCATAGCGCAGATTGTCGCGTGCCGATGCGGCAAAGATCACCGTTTCCTGGGGCACCACTGCAATGCGGGTGCGCACCTCCGCCGGATCGGCCAGCCGGATCGGCACGCCGTCCACGGCAATCTCGCCCGCTTCGGGATCGTAGAATCGCTGGGCGAGCTGAAACAGCGTCGACTTGCCGGCGCCCGACGGGCCGACCACGGCCACCGTCTCGCCCGGCTTTACGTCCAGCGTGAAATCATTGAGCGCGGCGGTTTCGGGGCGGGTGGGGTAATGGAACCCGACCCCGGTGAACCGGATCGAACCAATGGGCGGCTGGGGCAGGGAAACCGGATTGGCGGGCGGCGCGATGCTCGGTTCTTCGGCCAGCAATTCGGCAAGCCGCGCAGCCGCGCCCGATGCACGCAATAGGTCGCCATACACCTCGGTCAGCGCGCCGAATGCCCCGGTCACCAGTCCGGCGGTCAGGACAAACGCCGTGATCGCGCCCCCGGTCAGGCGGCCATTGGCGACATCGGTCACCGCGTCCCACATGATCAGCGTGACCGCCCCGAACAGGATGCCGATGACGAGTGCGGTCATGATGGCACGCGTGCCGAACCGCTGGCGGGCGGCGGCAAAGCCGCGTTCGACCGCTCCGGCAAAGCGATCCGCCTCGCGCCGTTCCTGGCCGAACGCCTGCACGATCTTCATCGCGCCCAGCGTTTCCGACGCGGTCGATCCGATATCGGCCACCCGGTCCTGGCTGGTCCGGCTGAACCGGCGCAGCTTGGACCCCAGCCAGACGATCGGCAGGATGATGACCGGCAGGCCGACGATCAGCATCGCTGCCAGTTTCGGTGCCAGGGCGAACAGATAGATGATCCCGCCAATACCAACCAGCAGGTTGCGCAGCGCGACGGACACGGTGGTGCCCACCACCTGTTCGACCACAGCCGTATCGGCGGTCAACCGCGACGCGATTTCCGACGGGCGGTTCTCCTCGAACCAGCCGGGGGCAAGGCGCAGCAAATTGGTCTGCACCGCAATGCGCAGGTCCGCCACGGTGCGTTCGCCAAGCCACGATACGAAAAAGAATCGCATCGCCGTCGCGATCGACAGCACGCCGACCACCATTAACAGGCGATAGAAATACGGCGCGATCGAGGCGGGGTCCGCGCCGACGCGAAAGCCGTTATCGACCACCTGCTTGAAGGTATAGGGGATGTACAGCGTCGCCGATGCCGCCACGATCAGCGCCACGATCGCCAGCGTCAGTTGCAGCGGATAGCGCGCGACGTAACGCCAGACGATGGAGAGGTTGCTCAGCTTTCTTTTCGGAGGAGACGACGGGCTGGCGGTCGGAACGGCTTCGGACATGGCGCTGGCCTAGCCGATGCGCGCGCCGGTTGGAACCGGGACTTTGGTCAATCTTACTGGACCAGCCAGGTTGCGGCCGGCACGTCGCCACGCCAGTCGAACCGCGCACGGCGGTGCCCGGCGGATGACAGCCACAACCATTCCAGCGTGTCGAAAACCACCTCGACCAACACGAACTGGGCGCGGGCCTGCTCCTCATCCTCGATCGCCGGTGCGGGGACGGGCGCGGATACCGGCGTGCCGGGGGCAGGCTGAATGGCGTAACAGGCGCGGGCACCGGGGGCAGAGCGGGCCCATGCCGCCTCCGCCGCCGCATCGCCGCTGTGGATGGCGGCGGTGCCGGACAGGCGCAACTGCACCTGCGTTCCCCGGTCATAGGCATGAAGCGCCACGCGCGGCTGATGCTGGATTTCCGACACCTTGGCGCTGCGCCGGTCGGTATGAAAGCGGATCAGCCGTGCCGCCGGATCAAAACCGCGCAGGACGACGGTGCGCACCGATGGCACGCCGTCCGCGCCAACCGTCGCCACGTTCAGCGTACGGAACGGGCTTTTCCGGTCCACCACCCCGCGCCGCAATAGGCGAAATGCCTCGTCCAGCGTTGCATCAAGGTCATCGGCATGGGCAGGAAATGGCTGCATACCGCCGCAGATGGGGATCACGACGCGGATTGAAAAGCGGCGGCTTCAGGTCCCGCAATGATGCGCCTGCGTATTCGGCACATTGCACCGCAGCGGACAGGGCGTATAACCCTCCTCAACCGCAAAAGCGGACATCAGGGGCCAAAGGCAGGATCGAATGTTATACAACGCCTATGAACTCCAGCGGTCGATGCTGGCCGGGGCCAGCGCGTTCGCCAATTTCAGCGCCGGATTGCTGAACAACCCCGCCAACCCCTTCGCCTATTTCGGCGGCGGCCCGGTGCTGGCCAGCGCGCTTGAGGTATTCGCCCATGCCGCCGCCCCGCGCGGCAAGCCGGCATTCGGCCTGCACCAGACGGAAATCGAAGGGCGGACGGTCGCGGTGCATGAGGAAATCGTGCTGCGCAAGCCGTTCGGGCAGCTCAAGCACTTTGTCCGCGAAGGCGTGACCGGCGGGCCGAAACTGCTGATTGTCGCCCCGATGTCGGGCCATTTCGCCACGCTGCTGCGCGGCACGGTGCAGCGGATGCTGCCCGAAGCGGACGTGTACATCACCGATTGGCGCGACGCGCGTCAGGTGCCGCTGAGCGACGGCAGCTTCGATCTGGATGACTATATCGACTATGTCATCGAGTTCCTGGCCCATATCGGGGCAGAGGGCGATGCACGGGCGCATGTGCTGGCCGTGTGTCAGCCATCGGTGCCCTGTTACGCCGCCGCCGCGCTGATGAACGCGGACGGGCATCCGAACCGCCCACTGACGCTGACCATGATGGGCGGCCCCATCGACACGCGTGAGGCGCCGACGGCGGTCAACACGCTGGCGACGGAACGGCCGCACGCCTGGTTCGAACAGAATGTGATCGCCACCGTGCCGATGACCTATCCGGGCGCGGGGCGGCAGGTGTATCCCGGGTTCCTGCAACTTGCCGGGTTCATGACCATGAACCTTGGCAACCACATGATTTCGCACTGGGAAATGTTCAAGCACCTGGTGGCGGGCGATGGCGACAGCGCGGATGCGACCATGCGCTTTTACGACGAATATCGCGCGGTTTGCGACATGACCGCCGAATTCTATCTTCAGACGATCGATGTGGTGTTTCAGCGGCACGCCCTGCCCAAGGGCGAGATGACGCATCGCGGCCGCCCGGTCGATCCCGCTGCAATCACTGACACCGCGATCCTGGCGATCGAGGGGGAGCGGGACGATATTTCCGGCCTGGGCCAGACAAAGGCCGCGCTGACGCTGGCGAAAAAGCTCGCCCCCGCCATGAAGAAATATCACATGGCCGAGAGCGTCGGCCATTACGGCATCTTCAACGGCAGCAAATGGCGGACCCGCATCGCGCCGGTGATGATCGAATGGATGAAAAAGCACGGCGGCTGACCCGCCGTCGGGCGTGTCTGACCGGTCAATCCCAGGCGATGGCGATCCAGCCATAGGCAAGCCAGATCAGCAGTCCCCAGACCGCAAGCACGATGGCAATCCCGCCCCAGCTGACCGGGCGGCGGGCCGCCCGTTCCGCGGCGGCGCGATGTTCGGCCATCAGCGCGGGTGGGATCATCCGCGTCATCACCCACATCCCGGCCGGGATCAGCACCGCCTCGTCCAGCAGGCCGATCACGGGGATGAAATCGGGCACCAGGTCGATGGGGGACAGGGCATAGGCCGCGATGAACAGGCCGATCAGCCGGGCGGCAACCGGCGTCCGCGGATCGCGCGCGGCCAGCCAGATGGCGTGGGATTCCACGCGGATTCGGTGGGTTAGGCTGGGACCGTGCATCCTGCCGTCATCGGGCGCGCCTGACCGATCGTCAAGCGCGCCCGCGGTGCCGGGTTACAGCGTCGTTTCGACGTGCCGGCCGGCCTCATCCGGCTTGATCTTCATGCCGGTCAACATCTTCAACTTGCCGGTCAGGCTTTCATCGCCTTCCCAGATTTCCGCATCGTTCAGCTCGAAACGGAGCATCAACAGGCTGGGGTCGTTGCGCCCGCCGTCGAACCATGCCTCGACCATCGGGGACCAATAGCGGTCGATGACGGCCGGGTCGGTTTCCGGGACGATCCGTCCGGAAATACAGGCGAACAGCTTGTGGTCCTTTGACGCGAACTGGGCCATGGCCGATCCGCCGGATGCCAGCCGATTGTCCCGGCTGGTATAAAACCAGAACTTGCCATTCGCGTCCTCGTCCAGGATCGCGGTCATCGGCAGGGCGTGGTCGAAACTGTCGTCCAGCCGCACCATCACGAACGGACTGGCCGCCATCTTCTTCCACATCCGCTCGCGCACTTGCGCAACATCGCCATTGTCCATCTTGTCCATCAGACGCTCCTTTCCGGGGGGTATGCGCGTCGAACGGGCGGATGGGGGACGGGTTCCGCGATCAGAACCCGAATGAAGCGAACAGGGCGATCCGGTCCCCGGAATTGGCGCGATCCGCGATGGGCGGCGCGGGGGTGTCGAACCGGACATTCGTGCCGGTATAGCGGGCGCCGACGGTTGCCGGCCCGATCACATATTCGGCGCTGACGCCCCAGTCGGTATAGCTGCCGCCCGGGCGCAGGCGATTGGCGCGAACCGGGTCATCCACCGAACCGGTCGACCGGCCGACATGCGCGGACAGGGTCCATGGCGTTGCAGGCACGCCAACGCTGCCCCGGGCGGACAGGTAAAGATTGTCCCCGCCAATGCTGCTCTGGTCGGGCGCATAGCTGGCCGACAGGTCGACCTGAACCGGGCCGAGCGAACCGCCCACCTCTCCGTTCAATTCGCCATAGGCCGTGTCGTCGCTGCCGGGAAAGAAATGGCCGATCACGCGGCCGCGCAGCGTGAACGGGCCGGCATCCTCGCTGATCCCCGCGATCAGGTCGATGGCGGCATCCGCGCCGCCATGGCGGGCGCTGTTGCGGGTGGAAACGGCACGGGCGGCGATATCCACGCCGCTGACCGTGACCGAACCATAGATGTCGAGTGCAGGATCCCCGTCGCTCCACGACAGGCCACGCCGCCGATGATCGGTCGTTGCCTCGATCAGCAGGGCGGCGTCGGTTCGGTCCTGTGCAACGGCCGGCGTTGCGGGGATGGCCGCCGCCAGACAAGCGGCGGCCAGGATCAGCGTCTTTGGATCAGTCATTCGACGCGACTACTGCCAGCCGATCGATTTCGGCAAGCAGTGTCGCGCGGTCTTCGCTGGCAATCGCGGCCAGCCGTTGCTGGATCGCGGGCGCACGGCCGGCAATCGCGCTGTCGATCTGGCGTCCAAGCGCACGGCAATCGCCGGCGATGGTGCCCTTCTGGCTGCGGTCGGTGGCGACCAGACGCGCGGGCAGCGTCGATCCGGTGACCGACCGTTCAACCTTGACCACTGCCTGCCAGTCGCACTGTTGCGTGCTGGCCCGCATCGGCGGAGCGATCCCGCGCTGGCGGGTTTCAATCTCGACCGTCGCACCATAGGCGGCGGTCACGTCGCGGCCCTGATGCTGGATTGTCACTTGATGGGCGTCAATGGGAACGGCCAGGGCGGCGATTGCCGACGCTGCGGCCAGGATCATCTGCATCTCGTTTGGCTCCTGCGGTGTGGCCCCCTCTTTGGCGGGGGGCCTGGCACCTTACATAACAGCCAAAGCCGGCGCGCGATCCTCAAAGGCTGTGGTTATAGCCATAGCCTTTGCCTATAACTGGTCACAGCACCTCGAACAGGCCGGCCGCGCCCATGCCGCCGCCGACGCACATGGTCACCACGACGTATTTCGCGCCGCGCCGCTTGCCCTCGATCAGAGCATGGCCGGTCATCCGCGCGCCGCTCATGCCATAGGGGTGGCCGATGGAAATGGCGCCGCCATTGACGTTCAGCAGCTCGTCCGGAATGCCCAGCTTGTCCTGACAATACAGGACCTGCACCGCAAACGCCTCGTTCAGTTCCCACAGGCCGATATCGTCTATCTTGAGGTTGAACCGCTCAAGCAGGGCGGGGATGGCATAGACCGGGCCGATGCCCATTTCATCGGGCTTGGTGCCCGCCACCGCCATGCCGACATAGCGGCCCAGCGGGGTCAGGCCGCGCTTTTCGGCGACCTTTTCCTCCATCAGCACGGATGCCGACGACCCGTCCGACAGCTGGCTGGCATTGCCCGCCGTAATATGGGCGTTCGGGCCCATGACGGGCTGAAGCGCGGCCAGACCCTCTGCCGTGGTGTCGGCGCGGTTGCCCTCGTCCCGGGTCAGGGTCACTTCCTTGGTGGAGACCTCCTTGGTCTCCTTGTTGACGACGTTCATCGTCGCGGTGACCGGAATGATCTCGTCGTCGAACTTGCCCGCGGCCTGCGCCGCTGCCGTCCGCTGCTGCGAACGAAGGCCGTATGCGTCCTGGCGATCCCGCCCGATGCCATAGCGGGTGGACACAATCTCCGCGGTCTGCAGCATCGGCATATAAATGTCGCCGTGCATCGCCAGCAATTCGGGGTCCGGCGCGATCCGCATCTGCGGCGTCTGGACCAGGCTGATGCTTTCCACCCCGCCACCGATGGCGATGTCCATATTGTCGGTGATGATCTGCTTGGCCGCCGTGGCAATCGCCATCAGGCCCGATGCGCACTGACGGTCAACCGACATTCCGGCAACGGAAATCGGCAGGCCGGCACGCAGCAGCGCGTTGCGGGCGATGTTCCCCGCCTGGCTGCCCTGTTGCAGCGCCGCGCCGAAGATCACGTCCTGAACCTCTGCCCCGTCAATCCCGGCGCGTTCGACGGCGGCCTTGATCGAATGGGAAGCCAGCGTCGGGGCGGGCAGGTTGTTGAACGCGCCGCGATAGGCGCGGCCGATGGGCGTGCGGGCGGTGGATACGATGACGGCTGAACGCATGGGTCCGGTTCCTCTCGGTTATGGGGTATCGATGAAAATCTGGCTGATCCATTCGGCGATCAGGGCGGGTTTTTCCTGTCCCTCGATCTCCACGGTGAATTCGGTCGTCTGTTGCCACTGGCCGGGTCGCTTTTCAGTGACGGCCAGCAACTTGAAATGGCCGCGCACCCGGCTGCCCGACCGGACGGGGGTCAGGAAACGGACACGCTCCCCGCCATAATTCACGCCCATGCGCAGGCCCCGGATCTGCGGCATTCCGGCGCTGTCCGACAACATGGGCATCAGCGCCAGGGTCAGAGAGCCGTGCGCGATGGTGCCGCCGAACGGCGTTGCCGCCGCGCGTTCGGGATCAACATGGATGAACTGGTGATCGCCCGTCGCCTCGGCAAAACGGTCGATCATCGTCTGGGTCACCGTCACCCAATCGGATACGCGCACCGACCCGGCGGTTGCTGCATAATCCTGGATGGTCAGCGTCTGCACGGCATTCCCCTCGGCGCACTTTCGTCGCATAGCGCCTGACCATGATCTAGGTCGGGGCAGGGCATGGTTGCAAGCCTCGGCTGACCGAGCAAACGAAAGCATAGAAAGTCCTAGCGTCAATGTCCCTAGAATCCATGGTCGCCCTGCACCGCGCCAGCGAACCCGATGTTCTAAAACCCCTGATCGAGCGTGCGCGGACCACCCCTGAGTCGCGCGGGCGCATCGTTGCCGAAGCATCCGGCCTGATCGCCGAACTGCGCGCGGCGCAGACGCGGGGGTGGGTGAACCAGTTTCTGCAGGAATATCGCCTGAACTCGTCAGAGGGGGTGGCGCTGCTCAGCCTGGCAGAGGCGTTCCTGCGCGTGCCCGACCCGGAAACGGCCGACCTGCTGATCGCCGACAAGCTGGGCGATGCGGACTGGCGCGCCCATGCGGGCAAATCCAATTCCGCGCTGGTGAACAGCGCCACCTGGGGCCTGGTGATGGGCCGCGCGCTGGTGGGCGAGGGGGAGGGCGGGCCGCTGCGCCGCCTGTTGTCGCGGGCGGGCGAACCGTTCGTGCGTCAGGCCGTCGGCGCCGCCATGAAGATGATGGGCGAGGTGTTCGTGATGGGCCGCACCATCGACGAAGCCATGCGCCGCATGAAAAGGCCGGAAAACAACGGCTTCACGGCCAGCTTTGACATGCTGGGCGAAGCAGCGCGGACGGCGGAGGATGCGGAACGCTACTTCGCGGCCTATGGCCAGGCGATCCGTGCCGTGGGCGCGGACCCGGCGGCGGGCCATTCGGTGTCGGTCAAGCTGTCCGCGCTCCATCCGCGATACGAGGTCGCGCAATGGGAACGCTGCGTGCCCGAACTGACCGCGATGCTCGCCGAACTGGCGGCAGAGGCGGCGCGGCTGAACATCGCGCTGACCGTGGATGCCGAGGAGAGCGAGCGGCTGGAAATGAGCCTGGCGATCATCGGCGATGTCGCGCGGCGGCCCGACCTTTCGGGCTGGGACGGCTTCGGCATGGCAGTGCAGGCCTATTCCAAGCGCGCGCGTGCCGTCATCGGCTGGGCCGACGATCTGGGCCGTCCGATGAACGTGCGGCTGGTCAAGGGCGCCTATTGGGACAGCGAGATCAAGCGGACTCAGGTCGAGGGCCTGTCGGATTACCCCCTGTTCACGCGCAAGGCGGCGACCGACGTGTCGTACCTTGCCTGCGCGCGCGACATGCTGGCGGCGCGCAACATCCGCCCGGCCTTTGCCAGCCATAATGCGCTGACGGTGGCGACGATCCTGGATTGGGCGGGGGATTCCCGCGATTTCGAGTTTCAGCGGCTGCACGGCATGGGTGAGGGGTTGTACGAGGGGCTGGTGCAGGAACGCGGCTATCGCTGCCGCATCTATGCGCCGGTCGGCGGGCACCGCGATCTGCTCGCCTATCTGGTCCGCCGCCTGCTGGAAAATGGCGCGAACTCCAGTTTCGTGCATCAGTTGGCCGATGCCGACACGTCGGATGCCGATCTGCTGGCCGATCCGGTGGAAAAGGTGGCGGCGCTAGGCGGGACACGGCATCCCAGCATCCCGTTGCCCCGCGACCTGATGGGCGCATGGCGCAACAGCGAGGGGCTGGACCTGAATGACCGCACCGTGCTGGCGGGCGTTGCCGGTGCGATCGCCGGGGTGCCCTTGCCCGCCGGGAAGGATCGGGGACAGACGCCCGACCGCGCCATCGCACGCGCGCACGCGGCCTTTTCCGCATGGTCGGCAACCCCGCTGGCGGCGCGGGCCGCCGCGCTGGATTGCTATGCCGACCTCATCGAGGCGAACCGGATCGAGCTGATGGCGCTGTGCGTGAAGGAGGCGTTCAAGACGTTGCCCGACGCACTGGGCGAAATCCGCGAGGCGGCGGATTTCTGCCGCTATTACGCGCATCAGGCGCGCACCGGCCTGTCGCCCGTCACCCTGCCGGGGCCGACGGGGGAGCGGAACGAGCTGCGCTTTGGCGGGCGCGGCGTCTGGGCGACGGTCGCGCCGTGGAATTTCCCGCTGGCGATCTTTACCGGCCAGAATGCCGCCGCGCTGGTCGCGGGCAACACCGTGGTTGCCAAGCCGGCGCCGCAAACCCCGCTGATCGCCGCGCGCGCCGTCGAACTGGCGCATCAGGCGGGCATCCCTGCCGATGCGCTGGTGCTGGTGACCGGCGGACCGGAAGTCGGCGCTGCGCTGGTTGGCGATCCCCGCGTCGCGGGCGTCGCCTTTACCGGATCGACCGCCACGGCAAAGAAGATCGCGCGCAGCCTGCTGGATGACGAGACGCGGCCAATCGTGCCGCTGATCGCGGAAACGGGTGGGATCAACGCGATGATCGTCGATTCCACCGCCCTGCCCGAACAGGTGGCGGCCGATGTGCTGACCAGCGCCTTTCGCTCGGCGGGGCAGCGTTGTTCCGCGCTTCGCCTGTTGCTGGTGCAGGAAGAGATCGCCGATGGCATGATCCGGATGCTGAAGGGCGCAATGGACCAGCTTCGCCTGGGCGATCCGGCCGATCCGTCGAACGATATCGGCCCCGTGATCGACCGTGCCGCCTATGACCGGCTGATGACCTATCGCGAAAGCCAGCGGGCGCGCTGGGTTCATACCGTCGATGCGCCCGCCGACGGCTTGTTCGTTCCGCCGACGATCATCGGGCTGGACCGGCCGGAGGACCTGACCGCCGAATGGTTCGGACCGCTACTCCACATCGCCACGTGGAAAGCGGGCGCGCTGGCCGAAACCATCGCGCGGGTGAACGCCAGCGGCTATGGCCTGACCATGGGCCTGCACAGCCGCATCGCCCGCGCCGCCGACCTCATTGAGGCTGAGGGGAGGGCGGGCAACCTCTATATCAACCGCAGCATGATCGGCGCGGTCGTCGGCAGCCAGCCGTTCGGCGGCGAGGGGCTGTCGGGCACCGGGCCAAAGGCGGGCGGCCCGCATTACCTGCACCGGTTCTGCGTCGAGCGGGCGATCAGCGTCGATACGACCAGCGCCGGCGGGAACGCCAGCCTGCTCAGCCTGGAGGATTGATCGACCCGTCAGCGCATCGGCATATATCCGGCAGCGGGGCTTGGCGGCGCTGCTGCCGGAGGGGCCGCCGCTGGCGGGTTGTCCAGCGTTGCTGCGGGCAATCCCGGCGGCCGGGCATCGCCCATATGCTCGCCGATCGGCACGCGGTGGATCAGGGAATAGGCAAGCCCCTCCATCGCCAGGTCATGGCCCGATAGCCGCCAGCGCGGCGTCAGGTTGATCAGACGCTGAAATTTCGGCGTCGCGTCGAACCCGGCATTGAAACACTCGGCCAATCCTGCGCCGGTCATTTCCCCGACCCGCCGGCCCATCAGCAGGATGCCGCTCCACGCCCCATGGGCCAGCACGGCATCGCGGGCAAACCGCCCCATCGCGCGGGCCAGGATCGTCAGCCGCTCGGCCCGGCCTGCCGGCAGGCCAGGGACGCTCCAGGCGGCATCGTCGTGCGACAGGGCAAGCACGTTTTCCCACGTCGCCGAACGGCGGGACCGCGCGCGAAGCGACCGGGCGAGCGCATCATCCTCATCGCTTTCCGGCGGAAAGCCGCAATGGCCCATTTCGGTTTCCAGCATCCGCACCGTGCCCGTGCGGTCCACATCGATGACGGCCAGCCCGACCCCGAAATCGATATGCGTAACCAACCAGCGGCCCTGTTGCGTCATGACCGGATCCCCGCTGTTGCGCGACAAGGCTTCGAAACGGACGCCATGTCCGCCAATGGCTGCCCAGGCGTGGACCGCAACATCGTTGATGATCTGAGGATCGGAGCGGAAGATGGATTGCAGGCCGGACCGGGTAATCATCCATCGGCCTCTGGCGATGGCGATCGTGTCGCCATGGGTCGCACCGATGATGGCTATGGCGGCAGAGGCACCGGTCAGCGGGCGGCCGGTTTCGCGTTCATATCGCATCAACGCGTCCGTCAGCGTGGGCAGGTCTGCCATTGCCCAGCTCTGCTCCTGTTCCGGACGGCCGGCCGCGTTGATCCAGGCAAGCCTGATCTGCGTTTCGCCGACCGAGACGGCAAGGCGCGGCTCGCCCCCCGATACATCCATCCCCCGTCCCCCGCCTATGATTGTCGTGGGTTGTCAGCATCGTATCACGGCAGGCCGATTAAGATAGCGCTAACCTGCGTCCGGTTCGTCCGGGATGCTCCGACGGGGGTAGGGTTCGGCATAGGGCATGATCATCCGGCCGGCCGGATCGGCGGTGAACGTCGTCTGAGTGGGATAGGCGAACTCGATGCCTTCTGCGGTAAAGCGGGACAGGATGGCCAGGCCGACCGACGACCGTTTGTCGTAAAAGCTTTGATAATCCGGCCCCGGCGTGTCGAATTCGACTTCGAAATCCAGGCTGGACGCGCCGAACCCGACAAAGCCGGCCCGCACGAACAGGGCACCGGCTTCCTCGATCGTTTCCCGCAGGATTTCCGGGATCCGGGCGCAGCGGTCGGCCGGCGTCTGATAGATCACCCCCAGCATCCATTTCTGGCGGCGATAGGTCCGCTGCGTGTTGTTGCCGATCTGCTTTTCCAGCAGGTTCTTGTTGCTGATGATCAGTTCTTCGCCGGTCAGCGCGCGGATGCGGGTGGATTTCAGGCCGATTGCCTCGATCGTGCCGCTTGTCGTGTCAAAGGTCACGGCATCGCCGCGCCGGAACGGCTTGTCGAAGATGATCGACAGGGCGGCGAACAGGTCGGCAAAGATCCCCTGCGCGGCAAGGCCGATGGCAATGCCACCCACGCCAAGACCGGCGACCAGACCGGTGACGTTGACCCCAAGATTGTCCAGGACGACGATCAGCGCGATGGCGAACAGGGCGACGGTGACGAGCAGCCGGATAATGCCGATGGCGGTGCCCAGCGTCTCGCTGGAATGATCGCCCTCCGTCCGTTTTTCGACCACGCCCAGAATGATCTCGCGTGCCCAGATCGCGGCCTGGAACACGGCGGCGATGGTGAACAGGAACCGGACGGTCGCAATCACCGGCTGGGGCGCATGGGCATATTCGACGACCAGTTCGGCCGACACCATGGTAATGAAAAAATGCCCGGTCTTCGCGATCGCGCGGCCCAGGATCGTGCCCCATCCCATCGGCCCTGGCGTCCGTTCGCACAGGCGCATCCCCCATCGACGGGCAATGTGCAGCACGGTGAAGATCAGGGCGGCGACACCCAGCCCGATCAACGCCTGCAACCAATAGGTCGTCAGCCACAGCACACTGGCATCGACCAGCGCCTGGGCATTCTGCTGCACGGCATCGGCCGACAATTCGGTTTCGACGATGGCGTTGCTCATTCACAAATTCCCGTTCACGCAGCCTTTGCGGTCGGCTGACATGCCCCGTCGCACGCGTCAAGAAACGCGATCAGGCCGCGTTCGGCCCGGGAAAGGTGGCGGGTGGCGCGGGGCAGGGTCATTTGCGGCCCGTTCAGTCCTGCACCGCCCCTGCACCGGTCGATCAGCAACGGGTGGACATAGGATTTGCGCGCAATCGCCGGTGTGTTGCCCAGCGCCGCCACGACCGGTTCCAGCATCGCTTTCAGCGTCGGCGGCTCGTCACTGGCGACCAGCAGTTCATAGGCGATGACGCTGGCGCCCCAGGTGCGGAAATGCTTGGCGGTAAAGCCATCGCCCATCGCTGCGCGGATATATTCGTTGACGTGGGACGAGGTTACGGGATGCGCCTCGCCCGCATCGTCGACCCATGCGAACAGATGCTGGCCCGGCAGGTCCTGACACCGCCGGACGAACCGGGTCAGCGACCCGTCGGTGATGGTCAGCACGCGCCGACGCCCGGATTTGGCGGTATAGGCCAGCCTTAGCCGGTTGCCGGTCAGCCGGGCGTGTCGGCGGCGAAGGGTGGTTGCGCCGAAACTCTTGTTGGTTCTGGCATAATCCTCGTTCCCCACGCGCACCCGGCCCAGGTCGAGCAGGCGGACGACCGCCGCAATGGCACGCTCGCGGCACAGGGTGCGCCTGGCGAGGTCGCGGGCCACCTGCGCGCGCAGCTTTGGCAGCGCCGCTCCGAACCGGGCGCACGCGCCGAACTTTGCGGCTTCCCGCTCCGCGCGGAAATCGGGGTGATACCGATATTGCTTGCGACCGCGCTCATCGATGCCCGTCGCCAGGATATGGCCGTCATCCTGGGCGCAGAACCATGCGTTGCGATAGGCGGGGGGCAGGGCGATGGCGTTCAGCCGGGCAATCGTCGCCTTGTCGCGGATCAGCCGCCCGTCCGGCATCCGATACCGCTACGGCCCGTCGCCGCGCCGTTCCCGCGTGATGCCCGGTTCGCTGTCATCGCTATAGCGCAGGCACGTCTCTGTCATCGGCATCCTCGGTTCGCCGCATCAATGCGCAATTTGTCGCATCGTTCCGGGAACATGACCCGCCGCCATCGGTTGGCGGGACAGTTGCATGACAAGGAGACGGACCATGGCGAAACTTGACGGCGTAAAGGTACTGATGCTGGCGACGGACGGGTTTGAGCAGTCGGAACTGTTCGATCCGCGTCAGGCGCTGATCGATGCGGGCGCACAGGTGGTCCTGGCTTCCCTGAAACGCGATGCCATTCGCGGTGTCATCCACGACCAGCCGGGCGATCGGGAAATTACCCCGGACCTGACCCTGGATGAGGTCGAAGAAGGCGATTACGACGCGCTGCTGCTGCCCGGCGGCCTGGCCAATCCCGATGCGCTGCGCATCAACGACCGTGCGATCGAAATCGTCGGCGCGTTTTGCGACGATGGCAAGACGGTGGCCGCGATCTGCCACGCCCCCTGGCTGCTGGTCGAGGCGGATGTGGTCGATGGCCGCACCGTCACCAGCTGGCCGTCGGTTCGCACCGATCTGGCCAATGCAGGCGCCAATGTCGTGGACCGCGAAGTTGTGGTGGACGAAAACCTGATCACCAGCCGCAAGCCGGATGACATTCCCGCGTTCAACAAGGCGCTGATTCAGGCGTTGGCCGACCAGATGGCCGACGCGGACTGACCGAGTATCGACAGGGGCGGGCTGCGTTCCTCGACACGTTTGGCATGGCTGCGGGTCGGGCGCGACCCGTCTCTGAAATCGCTCATGCCAGGCCGGTCGGGGCCGCAGTGCGTGCCGCGGGAACGGCCGCTCCGGTGGCCTGCCCCCGGCGCATCGGCCGCCAGCCAAGCTCCGCCCGCTTGCGCGCCAGATAGGTGTCCAGGCCGATCTGCGCGCCGATCAGCATGTAGACGAACGGCTGATAGGCGATACCGACAAAGGCCGCGCCCAGCAGATAGATCATGTGGCCATGCTGAAGCGCGGTGGCCAGCGGGCTGATCCATGTCTGATCCTCGCCCGCCCGGGCATAGCGGCGGCGGATCACCTCCATCCGCAACAGCCCGGCAAGCTGGATCACCAGCCACAGCGCCAGCCCGAAATAGCCCTGTTCGCCCAGCATCTCGAAATAGGAACTGTGATAGGCGCGGCCCGCATCCTGAACGGCGCGCCGCTCGACCGTGGCGTTGGCGCCCTGTTCGGCCACCGTCACGGTGTCGAACGTCAGCCGGTTCTGGCGGTACGCTTCGAACCCGCCGCCCATCGGATTGTCGCTGACATAATCCAGCGTCCATTTCCACACGGCCAGCCGCGTACTGGCGGATTGATCGCCCTTATATTCCTTGATGGTCTCCATCCGCTGCGTGTACGCGCTGGGCAGGAACGGCACCGCCGCCAGGCCAAGCACCGCGGCCAGGCCGATATACATCAGCCGCCGCTTCGCATCGCGCAGCATCAGCACGGCGAGCAACCCGATGCACAACAGGCCGGTTCGCGCCGATGTGCCGACCGGGATCAGCAGACAGGAAAAGCACAGCGCATAGCAGAACAGCTTTACCCGCCAGTCCGGGCGGAAAATCGTGCCATGCTTGCTGAACCACAGGATCAGCGGGATGATGGTGATGGCAACGGCCGAGATCGTCGATCCTTCATAAAGGCCGCTATTGTTGCTGACCATCAGGTCAAGCTGGCCATAGCCGCCGCCGGACCCCAGCGTCTTGATCCCGCCCACGATGATGATCGATGCGGCCGACAGGATCATGAACAGCAACAGCGCCTCGATCCGGAGGCGCGTGCGCAGCGTCAGCGGCAGGAACGCGGCAAAGGCCAGCGACTTCCACGCCCATTCCCACTTGTCCAGCGCCTCGACCGGGAAATCGGCATATTTCGTCGTGTATCCGCAATAGGCCAGCAGCATCAGGATCAGGAACTGGCGCGGCGCAAACCGGACATCGCGCTTGTCATCGAACATCAGCCAGCCGCCGACCGCCGCTGCCACCGCGATCATCGAAATGGGCACCGAATTGAGCAGCAGATAGGTCAGCCGCTGCGGCGATACGATGTCGATATAGACATAGGTCAGGATGAACAGGAACGGCCGCCGCGCGCCCGCGCCGAACAGCGCGGCCAGGAACACGACAAAGACAAGGTCACGCACCGGGCCGGTCCCCGCCGCCGCGCCGGCCCAGCCACCGCCGGGTCCGCTCGCCGGTGCCCGCGCGCTCATCGTCCAGGTCCGGCCGGCGCAGCAACAGCCATGCCGCCAGCAGCATCAGGCCATGGGTCAGGCCAAGCGAGAAATTGTCGATCATGCGCGGCCGGCCTGCTTTCCCTCGGCGTCGCCCGACACCAACGGCCGGGCGAACATCCCGGCAATAGCCGCCGCCGGTTGACGCGGCGTTAAACACTGTCGTGGCAAGGGGACGGCATGCGCATCCTGCACGTTCTCGACCACAGTCTGCCCGTTCACAGCGGATATACGTTCCGCACCCGCGCCATCCTGAAAGCGCAGGAACGGCTCGGCTGGACGGTTGCGGGGATCAGCGGACCGCGACAGCCCGATGCCCCCGCCGCGCCGATGCTGGCGCTGGTCGATGGCCTGCGCTTTTATCGCGCGCCAGCGGTATCGCCCGCGCCCAGCCCGATCGGGGAATGGCGAGAAATCACCGGCTTTGCCCGTCACATCGAATCGGTGGCGCGGGATTTCCGGCCGGATATCCTTCACGCGCACTCGCCCGTGCTGAACGCCGTTGCCGCCCGGATGGCGGCCCGCCGGCTCGGCCTGCCGCTATTGTACGAAATCCGCGCCTTCTGGGAGGATGCGGCTGTGGGCAACGGCACGGGACGCGAGGGCAGCCTGCGCTATCGTCTGACCCGCTGGCTGGAAACGCGCGAGGTGCGCCGTGCCGATGCCGTCGCCGTGATTTGCGAAGGGTTGCGGGGCGACCTGATCGCGCGGGGCATTGCGCCGGACAAGATCATGGTGTCGCCCAATGGCGTTGATCTGGACCTGTTCGGCGAACCGGCCCCGCGCGACGACGCGCTGGCCGCCGCGCTCGGCCTGGAAAGCGCGGACGAGGTCGTCGGCTATATCGGCAGTTTCTATGACTATGAGGGGCTGGATCACCTGATCGACGCCATGCCGCACCTGGTCGCCCGGCGGCCGCGCGCGCGGCTGTTGCTGGTCGGCGGCGGTCCCGTCGCCGATGCCCTGCGCGCCCGGGCGGCCGCTTCGTCCGCAGCGCACGCGATCCGCTTTGTCGGGCGCGTGCCGCATGACGAGGTCGAACGTTATTACAGCCTGACGGACATCCTCTGTTATCCGCGCAAGCGGATGCGGGTTACCGAACTGGTGACGCCGCTCAAGCCGCTTGAGGCCATGGCCCAGGGCCGGCTGGTCGCCGCGTCGGATGTGGGCGGGCACCGCGAACTGATCCGCGACGGGGACACCGGCACGCTGTTCCCGGCGGACGACCCCGCGGGCATGGCCGCCGCGCTCGCCGGATTGCTGGCCGACCGGTCCGGCTGGGACGCCCGCCGCACCCGCGCCCGTGCGTTCGTCGATGCCGAACGTAACTGGTCGTCAAATGTTTCTGGCTATCGTCCCGTTTACCAAAGGCTGGTCGATCGCAATCGGACGGATGGAAAATGGTCGCGTATCTCTCCCGTAAACGCTTGATTTCTGCGCCCGGCATTGCCGGACTTGTCGCCGCCGCGCTGGTCGTGACCGTGCTGACGCTGGTGATGGCGGTGCCCGACTGGCGACTCGAATCGGTCGTCATCGATTCGGGCCTGCCTGCGATCCTGCCTGCCGCAGCGCCGCCGCTGGGCATGACTGCGCGTGCGGCCATTGCGTTCTTTGGCGCGGTGATCGTCGGCGGCGCGGGCTGGGTAGTCGCCACGCTGGCCGTGCGCCACTGGCCGCGCCGCCCCGCCCGCCGGCTGCGCCGCGCGGCAAAGCTGGAAATTCGCCCTTCGGACGCGCATCCCGATGCCGCGCCGCGCCCGCCCGTCCACGCATCCCGCGAACTTGGCGACCCGCTGTGGCAGGAACGCGTGCGCATCGCGCCTGCCGCATCCGGCCTGCCCATCGCGCCTGTCGTGGCCGAGCCGGTCGAACAGCCGCTGCCGATCAACCTTGATCTGCCGCTGGCTGCGTTCGACCCCGATGCCATCCCGGCCGCGCCGTTGCCGCTGCCGTTGCCCAAGCCGCGCTTTGCCGCGCATGAGCGGATCGAGACGTTCGAACTGACCCCGCCGCCCGCCGCGCGCCAGCCCCGGCCAATGCCGGAAGAGGCGATCGTCGCGCCCGCCACCGACGCGACGATTCAGGGCCTGTTGGCCCGGCTGGAAAGCGGCGTGGCCCGCCGGTCGGGGCCGCCCGTTCGCGTGTTCGATGATACGCTGATGCAGCTGCGCCAGATGGCGGCGCGCTGACCGGCGGCATCCTCAACGCTCGATCAGGGTCAGCGCCTCGATCTCCACCGCCGCCCGCCCTGCCGCCGCCGTCCGGCCAATGACCGCCAGATCGGCGACCAGATGGCCCGGCAACTGCCATTCTGCATCGGGCAGCGCCGCCAGCCAGCGGGACAGGCGATCATCGTCGCCCGCCTCGATCCGGTAACCGACGCGCGATCCCTCGAATGTCGCGCTCGCCCATGCGCGGCTGGACCGGGATGCGATGGTGATCGCGATGCCCGCCCGCTCGGCACTGGCCGTCATCGCCCGGCCCAGCGCGGTTACGGCATCCGGCCCGCGCATCACGCCGCCGCTCCGTTCCGGCCGCCATCCTGCCGGTTGTTGCCGATGAACGCCTCGATCCGCCCGACCATTTCGGGCCGGGGTTCGCGGCCGTTCCGCATGTCCAGCACCAGCCGGGGATCGCGCGCCACCAGCCGCCCGAACCGGGTCGGCGGCATCTGTTGATCGCGCAGGAACCGTTCGATTTTCCACAACATCTCCATCGCATTGACCCCCGTGAGTCGCTCCAATATGTTCCTGAAATGTTCTTTCAAATCCAACTTGTCTAGGAAAAATCCTTGGCCTATGACGGAACAATGGATGACGATGCGCAACGCACCGCGCTGGCCCGGTTGATCGATGCCAGCGGCGAAAGCCTGACCGCCCTGTCGCGGTTGATCGGGCGCAACGACGCCTATCTTCAGCAATATCTGCGCCGCGGTTCGCCCCGCCGTTTGCCAGAGGCGGAGCGGGGGCGGCTTGCCCGCTATCTGGGTGTGCCCGAATCGGCATTGGGCGGGCCGGCCGTGCCCGCTGCGGTCGCCGTGCCGCGCCTCGATCTGGCGGCGGCGGCGGGGCGGGGCGCGCTGGCGGACGAGGCGGCGATGCTGGCGATGACCAGCGTGCCTGCGGACCTGTTGCGCGCCCTTCGCCTGGATGCGGCAACGCTCGCCTTTCTGCGCGTGCAGGGCGAATCGATGGAACCGTTGCTGGCACCCGGCGACGAGATCCTGGTCAACCGCGCCGATCGCCGCATCACGCATCAGCCCCGGTTGATGGTGGCGCGCGTGGACGGCGCGCTGGTGGTCAAACGGATCGCGCTTGCCCCGGCCGGCGTTCGGTTGATCAGCGAACATCCCGCCTGGCCGCCCGTCGATCTGGCCCCCGATGCGGTCGACGCGGTTGGCCGGGTGGTGTGGATGACCCGCCTGTTCTGACGGCGTTGCCCCCGCAAATGGTGAATGCGCCGCTTACCCTGTCTCTGCACCTGCCGCGCAGGGTTTTGCATTAAGGGGCATGGCCAACGAAAAAATAGCCAAGGCGCCCCATGCACGACCTGTTCTACCTGTCCGATCCCGGCGAAGTTGCCATGGCTCAGGACCTGATCCGCGAATTTGGCGACGATGCGGGGTTCGAGGCGGCGGAACGGGCCGATCACAGCCGGACGGTGGGCAATTACCTGCACTTCTGCCGCTGGCGTCAGATCGAGCGGCTGATCCTGGTGCTTGGCAATCCGGTGGCGGTGGGCACCATCCACTGATCGCGGCCACTGATCGCGGCGGCGCGGGCGCGGAAATGCGCCACAGTTGACCGGAAAATCGCCGCCAAGTCATTGTGAGGGCCTGCTGCTTGCGGCATGGATCGCCTTGATGGCGTGCGTGGATCGCTTTTCGGCGGGTGGAATCGCCGCTGCATTGCTGCTGGCGATGGGCGGAACGACCGCGCATGCGCAGGACATTGCGCCGCCCGCACCGCCGCCGCCGCCGGCACCCGCTGCCCCCGGACCGGAACTGGACCCCGATTCGCCGATGGCCGACCTGCCCGATTTCGGGGTGGACTGGCCGGACCTGGCAACACCGCTGCCCGGCGAACAGGCGGATGCCACCGACCCGGAGGCGATCGTGGTCGAGGGCGCGGCCGAACGGCGCTATCGCTATGCGTTGCAGGGGGTGGACGGCATTGCCGACCCCCTGTTCCTGCAACGCTTTCGCGAAGGCTCGGCGCTGGAGGCGCATGACGACGAACCGTCGGACGCAGCGCAGATCGAACGGCGCGCGCGGCAGGATGTGGAACTGCTCGATGAACTGATGCGCGCGGCCGGTTATTACGACGCCCGCGTCCGGCCGCGGATCGGTGCCGAAGCGGACACCATCCTGGTCACGCTGGATGTGACGCCGGGGCCGCGATACACGATCGATACGGTCGCCTTGCCCGGCCTGGACGCCGCCGGGCCGCGCGCCGACGAACTGCGCGGCGCGCTGACCCTCAATCCCGGCGATCCGGTGGATGCCGACAAGGTTGTGGCGGCCGAGGACAAGCTGCGCACGACGATCGGCAGTCAGGGTTTCCCCTTTGCCGAGGTGGGGGAACCGGCGCTGGTCGTCGATCACGACACCCGCACGGCGACGCTGACCCTGGATGTTCAGCCAGGCGGCGAACGGCGCTTCGGGCGGATCATCACCACCAATGACCGCGTGTTCGATGGCGACCATGCACAGGATATCGCCCGGTTCCGCCCCGGCCAGCTCTACAATGCCGCCGATGTCGATGATCTGGAACGCGCGATCATTCAGACGGGCCTTGTCTCCTCGGTCAAGCTGACGCCGGTGGAGGGGGAGGCGCCCGGCACGGTCGATCTGTCGCTGGCCATGGAGCCGGCGCCGTTCCGCACCATCGGCGCCGAAATCGGATATGGAACCGGCGAAGGCGCCCGGATCGAGGGCAACTGGACGCATCGTAATTTCGTGAAGCCGGAAGGGGCGCTGACGCTGCGCGGCGTCATCGGCACACTGGAACAGGTGGCGGCAACGACACTGCGGTTCAACAATTTCGGTCAGCGCGACCGCGTGCTGACCGTCGGCATCGCCGCCACGTCGCTGCGGCGAGAGGCGTTTCAGGCGACGGGGTTTCAGCTGTTCAGCACGCTGGAACGGCAATCGAACATCTTTTTTCAGAAACCCTGGACCTGGTCGATCGGCACCGAACTGGTCGCCACCGACGAACGCGACACCATCGTCGGCACCGGCGAATTTCGCCGGCGCACCTATTTCGTCGGCGCGCTGCCTGCCAGCCTGACTTATGATGCATCGGACGACCTGCTCAACCCGACGCGCGGCTTTCGCCTGGGCGGACGGCTGAGCCCCGAAGTATCGCTTTCCGGCCGCGTGTTCGGCTATGCCCGGCTGCAACTCGACGCCAGCTATTATCAGCCGGTGAACGACAATCTGGTCGCCGCTGCGCGCGTCCGCATCGGATCGATCCTTGGCGCGCCGCGTGACGGCATTGCGCCATCGCGCCGTTATTATGCCGGTGGCGGCGCATCGGTGCGCGGATACGGATTTCAGGCGATCGGGCCGCGCGATCCCAATGGCGATCCGATCGGCGGCCTCAGCCTGACCGAATTCTCGCTGGAGGCGCGGGCCAAGGTGTGGGGCAATTTCGGTGCCGTCGCCTTTCTGGACGGCGGCAACATCTATACCGACACCTCGCCGGGGATCAGCGATTTCCGGTACGGGGCCGGGGTCGGCCTTCGCTATTATTCCAATTTCGGCCCGATCCGCATCGATGTGGGAACGCCGCTCAATCCGCAGCCGGGCGACAGCCGCATCGCGGTCTATGTCTCGCTGGGGCAGGCCTTTTGACCGAGGCGGCGGACACCGCACCTGCGGCGACGGGGCAGCGGCGGGGCTTGCGCTGGGGCCGCTGGGTGCTGGCGGCGGTCGCCGTCCTGCTGGTCGCGGTCGCGGCACTGGCCCTTTGGATCGACACGCCGGGCGGGCACCGCGTCGTTGCCCGGCGGATCGGGATGCTGCGCCCGGCCAATGGCATCACCTATTCGGTGCAGCGGATCGAAGGGTCGCTGTTCGGCCGCGCCCGCATCTATGGGCTGGCGATCCGCGATCCAAAGGGACTGGTATTCTATGCGCCCCGCGCCGACCTCGACTGGCGGCCGCTGGCGGGGATCGCCAACCGGCTGGATATCCGGTCGCTCGTCATCCCGGAATCGGTGCTGCTGAAACTGCCCGAACCGACGCCGACCGGCCGGCAGGGGCCGATCCTGCCGGGGTTCGACATCGCCATCGCCCGGTTGCAGGCGGACCGCCTGCTGATCGGGCGGCGCGTTGCCGGGCGGGTGCGCGAAGGGATGCTGGCGGGCCGCGCCGATATCCGCGATGGCCGCGCGCTGGTTGATCTGACCGCGCTGGTGGCGGGCAGCGACCGGTTGCGCCTGCGGCTGGATGCAGAGCCGGATCGCGACCGGTTCGATCTGGATGGCGTCGCGCTGGGCAGCGGCGACGGCATCCTCGCCCGGCTGACGGGCCTGAACCGGCCGGTCAGCGCGGCGGTGCGCGGCGATGGCAGCTGGCAGCGGTGGCAGGGGGGCGCAGCCGTGCGGGCGGCGAACGTCCCGCTGGTGCAACTGTCCATCGCCAATCAAAGCGGCAATTTCCGCCTGAACGGTACCCTGGATCCTGCGCCGCTGATCGGATCGCGGGTCCGCGCGCTGTTCGCCCCGCGCGTGACCATGGTAGCGGCGGGCACCTTCCGCGCGCGCCGGATCGAGGGGCGGCTGAACCTGCGTTCCGATGCCCTGTCGGTGGAAAGCGAGGGGGGCGTCGACCTTCGCACCAGCGCCTTTCGCAACCTGCGCACCGTCGTCCGGCTGGCGCGGCCGGCGGCCCTGCTTCCCGCCATGACGGGCACGCCCGTCGAACTTCGCCTGGTGCTGGACGGCGCCTTCGATACCGCCCGGTTCGATTACCGGCTGGCGGCGGAGCGGGTGGCGTTCGGCAATACCGGGTTCGACCGGGTGCTGGCGGCGGGGGCGGGGCGGCTGTCCCGCACGCCGGTGACGGTGCCGATCCGCCTGTCCGCCGCGCGCGTGACGGGGGTGGGCGATGTGGCGGGCGGCATCCTGCGCAACCTGTCGGTCGATGGCGCGCTTCAGATTACCGGACGTACTCTGACCGCCAGCGACCTGCGCGTCCGGTCGGACAAGCTGAACGCGCGCGCCGGGCTGCTGGTCGATTTTCCCAGCGGCCGGTACGAGGTGATGTTGAACGGCGGGCTGACCCGGCTGCTGATCCCCGGTCTTGGCATCGTCGATGTTCAGTCGCGACTGTCCGTCGTCCCCGATCCCGGCGACCGGGGCGTGCGCGTGGTCGGGCGCGGCGTGGCGCAGGTCCGGCGCTTCGACAACGCGTTCCTGCTGTCGCTGGCCAAGGGGCTGCCGCGCGTCGAAACGCTGCTCGAACGCGGCAATGACGGCGTCATCTATTTCCGCAGTGCCCGGCTGACCTCGCCCGGCCTGACCCTGACCGGCAATGGCTATCGCCGCAATGACGGCAGTTTCCATATCGAGGCGGCGGGCCGCCATGTCGACTATGGCCCGGTCCAGCTGGTGCTCGATGGCCCGATCCTGCGGCCCCGGATTCAGCTGAAACTGGCGCGTCCCGGCCTTGGCCTCGGGCTGGCCGGGGTTGATGCCACGCTGGACCCGACGGCGCAGGGGTTCGATTTCGCCGCGACCGGCCAGTCGCTTGCCGGCCGCTTTGCCAGCGACGGCGCGATCCTGCTCCCCCCCGGCGGCACCGCGCAGGTGCGGTTCGACCGCATCGACGTCAGCGGTGGTCGTGCATCTGGCACCTTGTCCATCGTCACTGGCGGGTTTCAGGGCACCCTGGCGCTGGCTGGCGGAGGCTTGACCGGCACCGCCAATTTCTCCGTCCCCGGCGGGGTTCAGCGGATCGACGGGACGATCGAGGCGCGCGAGGCACGGCTGGCCGATGCCTATGCCATCCGCCGCGGCCGCGCGACATTCGCCGTCGTGCTCAATCCGGGCGCGCCCAGTATCGAGGGCGACGTGCGCGCCTTTGGCGTGTCGAACGGCAGCCTGCGGATCGCCCGGCTTCAGGGAACGGCAAAGCTCGTGAATGGCGAGGGGCAGGTGCGTGCCACGCTTGCCGGCGCACGCGGGCGCGGGTTTGAAATCGCCACCGTCACCGACATCGCCGATGGCGTCTATCGCATCGGCTTGGAGGGCACTGTCGATCGCCGCCCCATCAAGCTGGATCAGCCCGCAGAGCTTCGGTTCACGCCCGATGGCTGGGTATTGTCGCGCAGCCGCCTGACCTTTGCCGGGGGCAGCACGACGATCGGCGCGTCCAGCCAGGACGGGGCCGTTCGTGCCGATATCGCCGCATCGGCGCTGCCCCTGTCGCTGCTGGACATCGCCTATCCCGGCCTTGGCCTTGGCGGCACGGTATCGGGCACGCTTGCCCTGACCGATCGGGGCGACGGGATGCCCAGCGGGCGGATCGATGCCCGGGTGCGCGGCCTGACCCGGTCGGGGCTGGTGCTGTCGTCCCGCGCGGTGGACATGGGGGTGACGGGCGTGCTGGACGGCGGCCGCGCCGCTGCCCGGGCCGTCATCGCCAGCGGCGGGCAGACGATCGGGCGCGCACAGATGCGCCTGTCGCCGCTGTCGGGGCGCGGCCCGCTGATGGATCAGGTGTTCGCCGCCCCGTTGTTCGCCCAGCTGCGCTACAGCGGCCCTGCCGACACGCTCTGGCGGCTGACCGGTCTTGAACTGTTCGACCTGACCGGCCCCGTCGCCATCGGTGCGGATATCGGCGGCACGCTGAACGATCCCGACATTCGCGGCTCGCTCCGGGCCAATGGCGCGCGCATCGAAAGCGGGCTGACCGGCACGGCGCTGACCGACATTCAATCCACCGGCCGCTTCACCGGATCGCAGCTGCTGCTCGACCGGTTTCAGGCAAAGACGCGCGGCGATGGCCGGGTCAGCGGCACGGGCAGCTTCACCTTTTCCGCCCGCGGCTTTGCCTTTGACCTGAATGCAGAGGCGCAGAATGCGGAACTGATCAATCTCGACAATCTGGGTGCGCGGGTTACCGGGCCGATCCGCATCCGGTCCGACGGGTCGGGCGGCACGATCAGCGGCGACGTGCGGCTGAACAGCGCCCGTTATCAGCTGGGCAATGCCGCCGCGACGGCAACGCCGCTGCCGCGCCTCAATGTGCGCGAAATCAACCTGCCCTTCGGCCGGGAAGAGGAGACGACCCCGATTGAGCCGTGGCGGCTGGATATCCGCGCCCGCACCAGCAACCTGGCCGTCACCGGCCTTGGCCTCGACAGCATCTGGCGTGCGGACCTGGTCATCCGGGGGGAGCCGACCGACCCCGCCATCACGGGTGAGGCGACGCTGGACCGCGGCGATTACGAATTTGCCGGCCGCAGTTTCGAACTGGAGCGCGGGGTCATCCGCTTTGACGGACGCACGCCCGCCAATCCCTCGCTCGACATCGTGGCACAGGCGGATGCCGACAATCTCAACGCCTCGATCCTGGTGCGCGGCAATGCGCTGCGGCCAGAGATCAGCTTTGCCTCGACCCCCGCGTTGCCGCAGGACGAGCTGTTGTCCCGCCTGTTGTTCGGCACATCGATCACCAACCTGTCCGCGCCCGAGGCGCTTCAGCTTGCCGCCGCCGTCGCCGCGCTTCAGGGGGATGGCGGCGGGGGCTTGAACCCGATCAACGCGGTGCGCTCGGCAATCGGCCTTGACCGGCTGCGCATCCTGCCCGCCGATCCGCAGACCGGCGCCGAAACCTCGATTGCCGCCGGCAAGTTCCTGACCCGCCGCGCCTATGTCGAAATCATTACGGATGGCCAGGGATACAGCGCGACCAGGGCCGAATTCCGGCTGACCCGCTGGCTGTCGCTGCTCGGTTCGATCAGCACCATCGGGCGTCAGAGCGTCAACGTCCGCGTTCAGCGGGACTATTGATCGCCGGGTCCCACGTCCGCGCATCGCTGGACAGGCGGGGGCAACCTGCCATAGGCACCCCGTTCCCTGTCTCCTGCAACGCAAAGGATCATGATCGTGACTGGCGACGTGCCGGCTTCGCTCGGCCTCGATTTCGGCACGACCAACACGGTCGTCGCCCTGGCCAATGGACAGGGTGCGCCGCAACTCGTCCCCTTTGACGGGGAAGGGGCGGGCAGTGCCGTGTTCCGTTCCGCCCTGTGTTTCTGGGAGGACGAGGGCGCGTGGAAGGGCGTGGCGAGCGAGGCGGGGCCGTGGGCCATCCACGAATATCTGCAATCCCCGCTCGACAGCCGCTTCGTGCAATCGTTCAAGACGGTTGCTGCCAGCCCGTTGTTCGAACGGGCGCAGATTTTCGGCCGCGCCTTCCGGTTTGAGGAGTTTGGCCGCACCTTCCTCAACCATCTGCGCGATCATGCCGGGGATCGGCTCGACCGGCTGCCGCCGCGCATCGTTGTGGGCAGACCGGTGGAATATGCCGGATGGCGGCCGGACCCGGCGCTCGCCCGGCAACGCTATGACGCGATGCTGGATCAGTGGGGCACGCAAATCCATTATGTGTACGAACCGCTGGGCGCGGCGTTCGGCTTTGCATCCCGGCTGGACAGGCCGACCACGCTGCTGGTTGCGGATTTCGGCGGCGGGACGACCGACTTTTCCGTAGTGCGCGTCGCAGAGCCTGGCCGCGCAAAGCGGTGCGAGCCGCTGGCGGCGGCGGGCATCGGAATTGCGGGCGATCATTTCGACAAACGGATCGTCGACAATCTGGTCCTGCCCCTGCTGGGCAAGGGCGGCCTTTATCGCTCGTTCGGCAAGGTACTGGAAATTCCCGGCGGCTATTTCGGCGAGTTTTCCGACTGGTCCCGCCTTGCCCTGATGCGCAATCGCCGCACGCTGGACGAATTGCGCCGGTTGCAGCGGGATGCCGTGGACCCTGCGCCCATCGGCCGGATGATCGCGCTGATCGAGCATGAACAGGGCTTCCCGCTGTACGAGGCGGTGGGCAGGGCCAAGCGCAACCTGTCGATGGCGGACGAAACGCGCTTCACCTGTGACGGCGGCGGGGTTCGCATCGACGTGCCGTTGACGCGCGGCCAGTTCGATCAGTGGATCGCGGGCGACCTCGACCGGATCGACGCGGCGATGATGTCCGCGTTGACCAAGGCTGCGGTGACGCCCGAACAGATTGATCGTGTGTTCCTGACCGGCGGCACGTCGCTGATCCCCGCCATCCGCGCGCGGTTCGAGGCGCGGTTCGGCGTGGAACGGATCGCGTCCGGCGATGAACTCACCTCCATCGCAAACGGGCTGGCGATGATCGGGCAAGAGGCCAATCCGGCGGAATGGAGCGCGGACTGACCCTGAACCCCGGGGCGTGTGGCTGCGTCAAACGGCTGACAGCTCCTGTTCCGCTGCCATATGCTTGCCAACTCGCCTTTGATCGCACAGTGTGGATGGATAAACCATAATGTGGGAGTAAGGGGATGCGCGGATGGGTTGCGGCCGGTGCCGTGGGGCTGTTGTCGGCAACGTCTGCGCTGGCCCATGATGCATCCACCGTGGTCGCATCGCAGCGCGCGACCTATAACCTCAACGGCGAATGGCGGACCATCACCGGCGATCCGGCGGGCGCGCATCTGAACGCGTTCGACGATGGCGCATGGACCCCGGCCACGCTGCCCCATGCGTTCAATGAGCGTGAGGCCTTTGCCCGTGATATCAAGGACCAGTCGACCGGGATCATCTGGTATCGCAAGCGGATCACGCTGCCCGCCGGAGCGCAGGCGGGCAAGGCGTTCCTTGAGTTCGAAGGGGTGCGTCAGGCCGCCGAAGTCTGGGTGAACGGGCGATCCGTGGTGCTGTCGGAACACGGGGCGATGGCGTTCGGGGCCGATATCACCGCGGCGTTGCAGCCGGGCGAAAATCTCATCGCGGTCCGCGTCGACAATGACTGGCGGTACAAGGAGCGGGAAAGCGGCAGCGGCTTTCAGTGGAACGACCGCAATTTTAACGTGAATTACGGCGGCATCACAAAGAATGTCCGGCTGCACCTGACGCCGATCGTCTATCAGACGCTGCCGCTCTATTCGGCGCTCGGCACGACCGGACAATATGTCTGGGCCGATCAGTTCGACATTCCGGGCCGCCGCGCGACCATCCATGCCGAAACGCAGGTGCGGAACGAGGCGGCACAGCCACGAACCCTGACCTATCGGGTCGAAATCCGCGATCGCGGCGGACGTGTCGTCGGGCGATTTGACGGAGCGGACGCAACCCTTGCTCCCGGCGAAACGCGGACCCTGTCGGCCGAGGGGCGGATCGGTCGCCTGAACTTCTGGAGCTGGGGCTACGGATATCTCTATCGCGTCACCACCACCCTGATCGAACAGGGGCGGACGATCGATGCCGTCGATACGCTGACCGGTTTTCGCTCGACCCGGTTCGGCGACGGCCTGATCCGGCTGAACGATCGTGTGATGCAGGTCCACGGCTATGCCCAGCGCAGTTCCAACGAATGGCCGGCGGTCGGCGTCTCCATTCCGCCATGGGTCAGCGATTTTTCCAACGCGCTGATGGTCGACAGCGGCGCGAACATGGTCCGGTGGATGCACATCACGCCGTCGAAACAGGATATCGAAAGCGCCGACCGGGTCGGCCTGCCCCAGGCGATGCCGGCGGGTGATGCCGAGCGGGACGTGGACGGCCGCCGCTGGGAACAGCGGACCGCCCTGATGCGCGATGCGATCATCTACAACCGCAACAACCCGTCCATCCTGTTTTACGAAAGCGGCAACGAAAGCATCAGCGAGGCGCACATGGCCGAAATGAAGGCCATTCGGGACCAGTACGACCCGCATGGCGGTCGGGCGATCGGATCGCGCGAGATGTTGGACAGCCGCGTCGCCGAATATGGCGGCGAAATGCTGTACCTCAACAAGAGCGCACGGCACCCGATGTGGGCGATGGAATACAGCCGGGACGAGGGCGCACGGCTGTATCAGGACGAAGATACCCCGCCGTTTCACAAGGATGCGCCCGATTACAACCGCAATCAGGACAGCCACGCGATCGAGGATGTCCGCCGCTGGTGGGATTATTTCCGCATCCGGCCCGGCACCGGCCGACGGGTCAGTTCGGGCGGGGTCAACATCATCTGGTCGGACAGCAACACCCATTATCGCGGCGACAACAATTATCGCCGGTCGGGGGAGGTGGACGCGATGCGCCTGCCGAAACAAGGCTTTTTCGCGCATCGGGTGATGTGGAACGGCTGGGTCGATCCCGAAGCGCCGGCAACGCATATCATCGGCCACTGGAACTATGCGCCGGGCACGACGCGGCCGATCACCGTCGTTTCCAACGGCACCTCGGTCGAACTGTTTCGCAACGGCCGTTCGCTCGGCATGGGTACCCGGTCCAGCGGGTTCCTGTTCACCTGGCCGGCGGTGGCGTGGCAGCCGGGGACACTGCGCGCGGTTGCCGATGGCGGTCGCTCTGCCCATGTCATCGAAACCGTGGGTGCGCCCGTTGCCCTGCGCCTGACGCCGCGCACCGGCCCGCGCGGCTTTGTGATGGACGGCGCGGACCTGGCGATGGTGGATGTCGAGGTGGTCGATGCAAAGGGCCGCCGGGTTCCGACCGCGAATGACAAGGTTGCCTTTACGCTGACCGGCCCCGCCGAATGGCGCGGCGGCATTGCCCAGGGCGACAGTTCGGGCAAGCCGCGTTCCACCGTCGCCGTGCAGGGAGAGGTCGTGCCCGGCACCACGCCGACCGCCGGCACCGCGCGGGGTGAGGATAACTATATCCTGTCGCGCACCCTGCCGGTCGAGGCGGGGGTGAACCGGGTGCTGCTGCGCGCCGGGCGGAATGCTGGAACCGTGCGGCTGACCGCCAGTGCGCCCGGCCTGAAACCGGCGACGATCGCCATTCCGACCCGTGCGGCAGCGCCGCTGACCGGCGGCCTGTCACGGGAGTTTGCCGAGGCGGCTCAGCCCGGTCTGCTGACCCGCGGCCCGACGCCAGCGGGGGATTCGGTCCGTCCCACCCGGTCCACGCATCTGCCCGTTGCCGTCACCGCCGGGTCGAACCCGGGCGATGCAGCCACCACGTTCGACGACAACGAACTGTCCCGCTGGGCCAGCGATGGCCGCCCCGATACGGCGTGGATCGAATATCGCTTTGCCGCCCCCGTGACACTGAACGAGATCGAACTGAAGCTCGTCGGCTGGCGGTCGCGCGCCTATCCCATCGTCATCACCATTGACGGGCGAGAGGTGTGGCGCGGCGAAACGGAGCGGCAGCTTGGTTATGCCGCGATCCCGTTTCCGGCCACCACGGGACAGGTGGTGCGCATCACCCAGACCGGGCCGACCACGGATCGGGATGCGTTCGGCAAGATCGTCGAGTTGGCGACCGCGCGACAGGCGGGGGATACCGGCGCGGATGCCATTGCCCCCGGCTGGCGGCTTGCCATCGTCGAGGCCGATTTCCACGGACCGCGCTGAACCCGATCCACCCCTGCCGACTGCCCGGGTCTAGGCGGCGCTGTCCGTGCGGCGGGACAGCTGGCGCGAATAGACCCAGCCGATGCCGATCAGGCTGAACCCCAGCGCCATGAAGCTGGCGATCCGCAACAGGCCGTCCAGCCCGGCGGCGTCGATCAGGAACACCTTGACCACCGCGCCCAGCATCAGGACCAGCGACCCGATGCGCCAACTGCGCAGCTTGCCCTGCGATCCCCACCACAGAAAACCGAGCGCCAGCACGATGCCAAGCAGCGAGATCAGCAGGCTTTCGGTCGGATCGATGCCGCGCGCGGTCAGCACCGGCCCCGCAAACCCCTGCCGCAGCAGCGACAGCGCGAACAGCGAAATCAGGGCCATGATCGCGGTATCCACCGCCACCTTCGCGCCCGTGGTCACCGGCCCCCATTGGCGCTGCACGCCGACCAACCCGGCGATCGCGACCAGATAGGCCGGGGTCAGCCAGTTG
The DNA here is from genome assembly GCF_049889035.1 of Sphingomonas eleionomae. Taxonomy (NCBI): domain Bacteria; kingdom Pseudomonadati; phylum Pseudomonadota; class Alphaproteobacteria; order Sphingomonadales; family Sphingomonadaceae; genus Sphingomonas; species Sphingomonas eleionomae. The sequence continues at coordinate 523,088 of NZ_JBLTWP010000003.1, forward strand.
GCGACCGGCACCGGGCCGACATCCTGCCCATACCATAACGGGTTGTGCAGGATCAGGGTGAACCACCCGAAATGCGCCAGCCCCGCCGTCATCAGGCCCAGCGCCGCCGGACGCCGGATGTCCACCGGGGCAAACCGCGCGGCCGCCAGCCCGGACAGAAGCAGCATCGCCTGCCACACTGTCCGCTCGCCCATCCCGTATTGAATGAACGCCGCGCGCGACGTGATGCCGAACAATTGCTTGTACACGCTGTGCAGCAGGATCGCCGCCACGATGCCGACAGCCACCAGGATCGCCCGGCGGACGGCGGCGGGCAGGGTCGCGCCCCTCCATGCCAGCAGGATCAGGGCCGCGCACAACGGCGCCACATGCAGGGCCAGATCCTTTGGCCCGATTGCGGATGGGGCAAGGAACGGATCGCCAATCCCGGCCATCGCCCCGGCCAGTATCCAGCCGACCAGCGGCTCCAGCGCCCATATGCCGGCAATCGCCAGCGCGGTCAGCCACGCGGCCGTCCGGCTGCGCTGGCTCAGGAACAGCGCGGCAGCACCCGCTGCGGCCGTCCATGCCAGCAGCACGCCGGGCAGGACCTGCGCGATCATGCCATAGCCCAGGGCAACCGCACCAACCTCTGCCACGCTGCGCGACGATGGGGGGCGGGCGGTCATCGCCATTGCCGCGAACGGCACGGTCGCCGCTGCCCAACGCAGGACGGCGCGTACCATGTCGACGGGGACGGCTTGGCTGCCCAACCCGGCCAGTTCGGCGGCAAAGGCGGGTGTCACCATCAGGGTAAGGGCAGTCACGACCGCCCCGGCCCATGCCATGCCATGCATCGCCGGGGCATCGCGCCGCCACTGACCCGCGATCAGCACGCCGCTGACCGCCATCGCCATGATCGGGGCCGCCCATTCCGGGGTGATCAGCAGCAATGCAGCGAACGCAAGCAGCGCCCCGGACGCCAGCGGGGCCAGCACCTCGCGCGTCCGCGCCTGTTCGCCGCGTTGCCAGGACAGTGCGAATCCCGCGACGGGCAGCACCGCCAGCCCGGCCAGCACGGCGGCCAGCATCGGCTCGCTCGCATCCCCGGCCCATCGGCCAAATCGGCTGTACAGGATCGCCCCCATGATCAGCGGCACGGCCGCAAGCTGCACCAGATCGAGCAGACGCGCCTTGCCCCGCCAGTGAAGGGCAAGCGGCACGGCGGCAAAGATCGCGATCTGCGCGGCCGCCACCCCGGCCAGCAATTGGGGATCGGGCCGCGGCCAGATGGCGATCAGCCACAGCCCAAGGCCCGCCGCGACCAGCGTGCCCAGCCGCAGGGTGTCGAACCGCCAGCCCAGCGCCGTCAGCGCGGCACCGATCAGCAGATACATGCCCCAGGTCAGCGGGGCGAAACCGGCATTGGTGACCAGCACCGCCATCTGCAGCGTGGCCAGCCCGCCAGCGACCAGATGCGGCACGCTCGGCCCCCCTCTGGCGTGCAGAAAGGCGGGCAGGACCGCGCCCAGCACGATCAGATAGACGCCCAGCGCGGCGAAATCCGACGTGCGCGATACGCCCGCCACCATCATCAGCGCGCCCCAGCCCAGCCCGGCCGCCAGTGCCGCATAACTTAGCCAGCGATGCCGCTGTGCCTGCCCGCTCCACGCCAGCCCGCCCGTGACCAGGATCAGGTAAAAGGACAGCAGCGGCACATTCGCGCCATCGCTGGTGACCAGCAACGGGGCGGCAAATCCGCCGATCAGTCCGATGACCGCACTGGGCAATCCGAACCGGAACGACAGGGCGATGGCCGCTGCGGTGACGGCAGCCAGACCGGCAAAGGCCGGGCCGGCCCCCATCAGGCCATAGGCGGTTCCGGCCAGATAAAATGCACCATAAAGCGTCGCCAGACCCGCCCCGGCCAGCGCCTGGCGCACGCGCGGATCGGCCACCCGTTCGGCCAGGCGATAGGCAGCCTCCGCCCCGGCAAGCAGCCCCAGCCCGAACAGAAAGCTCATGGCGACCCGGACGCCCGGGGTCAGCAATCCGGCCTCGATCGAAAAGCGGACCAGGAAAATCCCGGCAATGGCCAGCGCAAACCCGCCGCCCCAGATGGGCAGCCGCCGGCCGAAAATTTCCTCGAAATCGAACGAAAAACCGCGGGCTGGCCGGGCGGGGCCGGCTGGTTCAGGCGCGGGTTCCGGTTGCGGTGCCGGTTCCGCGTGGAAAACGGACACCGGCTCCATCGCCGGCTCGGGCGGTTGTTCGGCCGCAACCTCTGCCACGATTGTCTGCGGCCCCGGGGATGGTTCGTCGGCGACCGGCAATGGCGTTGCCGGCCACGGGTCGGCCGGTTGCTGGCCCGACGACGCGCGTCGCAATCTGGCCAGTTCGGCGGACAGCGACGCCATCTTGCGCTCGATCCGGGTCAGCCGCTGCCAAAGCAGCGCGGCGATCACGCCGAACAGCAGGATGAAGAAAGCGTCCATGGTTCCCCGCCGTCATCGTCAACCGGCCGACGATTTGCAATCGCCAAGTCGTGCGGGCTTTGCCGGGCCGGGCCGGATCAGCGTGTCAGTCCGGTTGCCAAGCCCGCATGAAACTGTCGACGCACAGGTCGATCTCCACCTCGATGTCCGCGGGGGAGGGCGCTCCGGTCAGGCTCAGGATATGCTGCTGCGGCGATCCATGGAACAGCATCCCGGCAAACTGCCGGGCCGCGACATTGGGGTCGCCGGCGCGCAGTTTCCCCATCGCCATCGCGCCGCCCAGAAATGCCGACAGCCGCGCCTTGCCCCGCGCCTGCCCGCGTTCGTAAAAGGTCCGCGCCAGTTCGGGAAACCGCCCGGCATTGCCGATCGCCAGCCGGTGCAGCTCGATCACCGGATCGGAATGAACCGTTTCCATCAGGGCTGCGGCATAGCGGCGCAGGGATTCGGCGACATCCTCCGCCGGGTCCAGCGGCACGTCCATCGCCCGGCCATATCGGGCGACCATCTGGTCCACGACCGCCGCGAACAGCGCCTCCTTGGACGGGAAATGCGACCACAGCGTCGTCTTCGATCCGCCCACTGCCGCCGCAATCGACGACATGGAAGTCGCGCCATAACCGCGCGTCAGAAAGCTTTCGCGCGCGGCCTCCACAAACGCTTCCCGCTTGATGTCGCGCGACGTCAGTTCGGCGTCGTCCTCTGCCTCGAAAGAAAAAACTGTACTGGTCGGTACCATTGCGATTGACAACCTATTGCACTGCACCCAGATCGGCGGCGTACTGACCAGTATGGTGATCCTCGTGCGTCTTCGCAAATCCCTTTTCGCCCTGCCGCTGCTGGCAACAATCGCCGGATGTGCCTCGGTGCCCGCGCTGGGCGACCGGCCGGAGATTGCGCCGCCGACCCGCTATACCGCCGAACAAAGCCTTGCTGCAGCGCCGCAGGGGCAATGGCCGGCCGATGGCTGGTGGCGGGCGATGAACGATCCGGCGCTCGACGCGCTGATGGATGAGGCGCTGGTCCAATCGCCCGATCTGGCGGTGGCCGCTGCCCGCGTGAACGCCGCGCGCGGCCTGGCGCAACAGGCCGGGGCCGCGCTGCTGCCCCAGGCGGGGGCAGAGGCAAGCGCGGGCGGACAACAGCAGAGCCAGAACCTTGGCGTCCCCGCGCAGTTCGTGCCCGATGGCATCCGGGATGTGGGTCGCATCGCGGGCACGCTATCGTTCGACCTTGACCTGTGGGGCCGCAATCGCGCTGCGCTGGCCGCTGCGACGTCGGAGGAACAGGCCGCACAGGTCGATGCCGATCAGGCGCGCCTGTTGCTGACCACCAGCATCGCCGCCGCATGGGCCGATCTTTCCCTGCTTCATGCCCAGCGCAACGTCGCGGCGGACGCCGTGCGCGTGCGTCAGGCGACGGCAGACCTTACCCGGCGGCGGGTGGACAATGGCCTGGATACGCAGGGCGAACTGGCTCAGGCCCAATCGTTGGTGCCCGCCGCGCAGGCAGAGGTTGCCGCGCTGGATGAGGCGATTGCGCTGACCCGCAACCGGCTGGCCGCGCTGGCCGGGGCCGGGCCGGATCGCGGCCTGGCCATCGGCCAGCCGGCGGCTATGCCCATGGCGCAGGGCGTGCCGGCCAGCCTGCCCGTCGACCTGATCGGCCGGCGGCCCGATATCGTCGCGGCCCGGCTGCGTACCGAAGCGGCGGCCAGCCGGATCAAGGTGGCGCGCGCCGCATTCTATCCCAACATCAACCTGTCCGGGCTGATCGGGCTGCAATCGCTTGGCCTTGGCCAGCTGTTCGATTCCGGTTCGACCATCGTCAATGGCGGCGCTGCGATCAGCCTGCCGCTGTTCGAGGGGGGCCGGTTGCAGGGCCAGTATCGCGGCGCCCGCGCGCAATATGACGAGGCGGTGGCCCGGTACGATGCCGCCCTGCTTCAGGCGATCCGGGAGGTGGCGGACGCAACCGCCAGTCTGACCGCACTGACCCAGCGGCTGGATCAGCAGCGGGCCTCGCTGGCGGCGGCGGAAAATGCGGCCCGCATCGCGCGCATCCGGTTTCAGGGCGGCCTGGCGAACCAGCTGACCGCCCTTCAGGCCGATAATCAGGTGATCGTCGCCCGCCGCGCCGTCACGGATCTGGAGGGGCGTCGGCTGCAACTCGACGTCGCGCTGGTCCGGGCATTGGGCGGCGGCTTTTCCGATGCCGGCCCGCGTCTTTCAGGAGCACGTCCATGACCGAATTGTCCAAGGAACCGCTGGTGGCCGAAGCGGAAGTGGCGGCCCCCGATGAACTGCGCACGCGGCGCAAACGCTGGTTCGGCTATCTGGCGATCGCCATCGTCGTTGCGGCGGCGGCATGGGGCGTCTGGTACTGGCTGGCCATGGCGGGCCGGGTGTCGACGGACAATGCCTATGTCGGCGCGGACACGGCCGTCGTGACGCCGCTGGTTGCCGGGCCGGTGATGGACGTGCGCGTCGCCAATACCCAGTCGGTGAAAAAGGGTGATGTGCTGGTGCGGCTGGACCCGGCCGATGCGCAGATTGCCGTGGCGCAGGCGGAAAGCGCGCTGGCTCAGGCGATCCAGCGATACAATCAGGCGCGGGCTCAGGTCAGCGCCGCCGCCGGTCAGGCCGGTGCCCGCGATGCCGATATCCGGCAGGCGCAGGCCCGCGTTGCCGATGCCGCCGCCGCGTTCGAGCGGGCGCGGGTCGAACTTTCCCGGCGCGAGGCGCTGATTGCCAGCGGTGCGGTGTCGGGCGATGAACTGACGGCGGCGCGGACGGCCTTTGCCTCCACCCGCGCGGCGCTTGATTTGGCGCGGGCCGGTGTGGCCAGCGCACAGGCGGCGCGCAAGGCGGCGGGCGGCGACCTTGGCGCGACCGAGGCGCTGGTAAAGGGCACCGACCGCGAAACCGCGCCGGAAATCGTCGCCGCCCGCGCCCGGCTGGATCAGGCCCGGCTGGACCTTGCCCGCACGGTCATTCGCGCGCCGGTCGACGGCGTCGTCACCAACAAGCAGATTCAGGTCGGCGCACGCGTCGCCGCGGGCAGCCCGATCATGACGCTGGTGCCGCTGCGCTCGGCCTATGTCGATGCCAATTTCAAGGAAGATCAGCTGGCCCGCGTCCGCCCCGGCCAGCCGGTCGAACTGACCTCCGATTTCTACGGCGACGATGTGGTCTTTCACGGCCGGGTCGTCGGCTTTTCGGGGGGCACCGGGGCGGCCTTTGCGCTGATCCCGGCTCAGAACGCCACGGGCAACTGGACCAAGGTGGTGCAGCGCCTGCCGGTGCGGATCGCACTCGATCCGGCGGAACTGACCCGGCATCCGCTGCGCGTCGGCCTGTCGATGGACGCGACCATCGACACGCGCGGGCGCTGAGCCATGGCCAGCGCGGCAGCGGGTGCAGCGCCGCGGGGCGGCGGGCAGGGCATGGTCGAAAACCTGACGGGGCCACGGCTGTTCGTTGCCGCCTTTGCCCTGGCGCTCGCCAATTTCGTGGTGGTGCTCGATACCTCGATCGCCAACGTCGCGGTGCCGACCATCGCCGGCGGCCTTGCCGTGTCGCCGACCCAGGGTACCTGGGTCATCACCAGCTATGCCGTGGCCGACGCGATCAGCGTGCCGCTGACCGGATGGCTGGCCATGCGCTTTGGCAGCGTGCGCTGGTTCCTCATCTCGCTCGTCGGTTTCGGCATCTTCTCCCTCCTCTGCGGGGCGGCCACGTCCCTGCCGATGCTCGTCCTGTTCCGCGTGCTTCAGGGATTTGCCGGCGGCCCGCTGCTTCCCCTGTCCCAGACGCTTTTGATGCGGATTTTCCCGCGCGACAAACAACCCGTCGCGCTGGCGATCTGGGCGATGACGACCACGGCCGCACCGATCGCCGGTCCGATCCTGGGCGGGCTGATCAGCGACAACTGGTCCTGGCCCTGGATTTTCTTCGTCAACCTGCCCGTCGTCGCGATCTGCTTTTTCGGCGTGTCGCGGATGGTGACGCCGTTCGAAACGACGGTCGAGAAAAAGCCGATCGACTATATCGGGCTCAGCCTGCTGGTCCTGTTCGTCGGCGCGTTTCAGCTGATGCTGGATACCGGGCGCGAACATGACTGGTTCGAAAGCAGCTGGATCGTCGCACTGGCCATCACCGCCGTCATCGGCTTTGCGATGTTCCTGATCTGGGAACTGACCGAACGCAATCCCGTGGTCGATATCCGGGTGTTCCGCTATCGCGGCTTCATCGCTGGGGTGCTGGCCATCTCGCTCGGCTTCGGCGCCTTTTTCGCGCAGCTGGTGCTGACCCCGCTCTGGCTACAACAGATCCTGGGCTACACCGCGACCGATGCCGGCTATGTCGTGGCCTGGGTCGGGCTGTTCGCGGTCATCATGTCGCCCGTCGCCGCGCGGTCGATCACGCGGTTCGATGTGCGCTTCATGGTGTCGGGCGGTCTGTTGTGGCTGGTTGGCCTGGCCGTGCTGCGCACCGAATGGACGACGGACAGCGATTACTGGCAACTGGCGATCCCGCACGTTCTTCAGGGGATCGGGATGCCGTTCTTCTTCGTCGGGCTGACCTCGCTGGCGCTGGGCTCCGTGCCGCAGGACAAGGTGGTGTCCGCCGCAGGCCTGCTCAGCTTCATCCGGACCCTGTCGGGCGCGGTCGGCACCGCCTTTGCCACCACGCTGTGGGACGATGGCTGGCAACAGGCGCGGGCGCAGCTGGCCCCGGTTATGAACGATGTCGATGGCACCATGGCGATGTTGCAGGCGCGCGGATTGAGCGAGGCTCAGGCGCGGGGCGTGCTCGACCGGCTGCTCGATGCGCAGGCGGCGACGCTGGGTGCCGAACATGTCTATCTGATCGCGGGCGCCGTGTTCCTGATCGCCGCCGCCATCGTCTGGATCGCACCCCGGCCCAAGCGGGGCGGGGCGATTTCAGGCGGTCATTGACCGGGTAATCGCGCACCCCAACGAAAAAGGGGGGGCGGCCCGCAATGGACCGCCCCCCCAAATTCACCGGCCTATGATCAGAACCGGTCGGCGGACATCACCTTGGCCCATGCCTTGGCGAAATCCTGTGCCATCAGCTTGCCGCCGTCGCTGGAGGCATAGACTTCCGACACCGCCCGCAGTTCGGCGTTGGAACCGAAAATCAGGTCGACGGGCGTTGCCGTCCACTTGAACGTCCCGGTCGCGCGGTCCTTGCCCTCATAGACGCCGGGGGCCGATGCCTTGGTCCACACATTGTCCATGGACAACAGGTTGACGAAGTAATCGTTGGTCAGCGTCCCCGGACGGCTGGTGAACACGCCCGCCTTGCTGTCGCCCGCATTGGCGCCCATCGCGCGCATCCCGCCCAACAGCACCGTCATTTCCGGCACGGTCAGGGCCAGCATATCCGCCTTGTCGATCAACGCCTCGGCCGGTCCCTGATAGGCGGCGTCGGTGTAATAGTTGCGGAAACCGTCGGCCTTGGGCTCCAGCAGGGCAAAGGATTCGACATCCGTCTGATCCTGCGTCGCGTCGACCCGGCCCGGCGTGAACGGCACCGTCACGGCATTGCCGCCGGCCGCCGCCGCCCGTTCCACGCCGACATTGCCGGCCAGCACGATCAGATCGGCCAGCGATACCTGCTTGCCGCCGGTGGCGCTGCGGTTGAACTCGGCGCGGATCGCCTCAAGCCGGCCCAGCACCTTGTCCAGTTCGGCCGGATTGTTCACCGCCCAGCCGCGCTGCGGGTTCAGCCGGATTCGCGCCCCGTTCGCCCCGCCGCGCATGTCGGTCGAACGGAACGTGGACGCAGCCGCCCATGCCGTGCGGACCAGTTCGGTGTTGCTCAGCCCGGTGGCGGCGATCTTGCCCTTCAGCGCCGCGACATCGGCGTCGGCGATCATGGCATAGGTCGCCTTGGGCAGCGGGTCCTGCCACACGAACGTGCGGGTCGGCACGTCCTTGCCGATGTACCGCGACTGCGGCCCCATGTCGCGATGGGTCAGCTTGAACCATGCGCGGGCGAACGCATCGGCGAACTCCTCGGGGTTTTCGCGCCAGCGCGTGGTGATCTTGCGGAACCCCGGATCCTCGCGCATCGCGATGTCCGTGGTGAACATGATCGGCGCATGGGTCTTGCCCGCGATATGCGCGTCCGGCACCAGCGACGCGGCCGACGGCTCGGTCGGGATCCACTGGATCGCGCCTGCCGGGCTCTTGGTCTTCACCCATTCAAACCCATACAGGTTGTCCAGATACTGGGTGGTGAACTGGATCGGATTGGCCGACCATGCACCCTCCAGCCCGCTGGTAACGCTGTCCTCGGCATTGCCCTTGCCGCACTTGTTGGTCCAGCCAAGGCCCTGCTTTTCAACAGGCGACGCGCCCGGATCGTTCGACACGCACTCTTCCGGCTTGTGCGCGCCATGCGCCTTGCCGAACGTGTGGCCGCCCGCGATCAGCGCCGCCGTCTCCTCGTCGTCCATCGCCATCGCGCCGAACGCGCGGCGAATGTCCATGGCGGCGGCCAGCGGATCGGGCACGCCGCCCGGTCCTTCGGGATTGACATAGATCAGGCCCATCTGCGTCGCGGCCAGACCCATTTTCAGGTTGCCCTTGGCATCGCGCCGCTGATCCGCCAGCAGCTTCGCCTCCGGCCCCCAGAACACCAGGTCCGGCTGCCAGCTGTCGACCCGGCCACCGGCAAAGCCCAGCGTCTTGAACCCCATATCCTCCATGGCGACGTTGCCGGTCAGCACCATCAGATCGCCCCAGGACAGCTTGCGCCCGTACTTCTGCTTGATCGGCCACACCAGGCGGCGTGCCTTGTCCAGATTGACGTTGTCGGGCCAGCTGTTCAGCGGCTCGAACCGCAACTCGCCGCCCGCCGATCCGCCGCGCCCGTCGCTGGTGCGATAGGTGCCGGCGCTGTGCCACGCCATGCGGATGAAGAACGGGCCGTAATGCCCGTAATCGGCCGGCCACCATGGCTGGGACGTGGTCAGCACCTTGCGGATATCCGCCTTGACCGCATCCAGATCGAGCGAGGCGAACTCCTTCGCATAATCGAAATCGGGGCCATAGGGGCTGGACTGCGCCTCATGCTGGCGCAGCGCGGTCAGGTCGAGCGTCTTTGGCCACCATTCCTTGGCATTGGCGGCCTGCGCCGGCGCGGTCTCGGCGGTGGCTGGGGCGGGGGCTCCGGCGGGGGCCGGGGTATCGCCGCGCACGGCAGCGGCGCTGGCAACGGCCAGCGGCGATCCGGCCAGCAGCAATAGGGCGATGAGACGGTTTCCCGTGTTCATGGCGTTGATGTTCTCCTGTTGGTTTCGCCCGGACTGGGCGATGCCGGCGCCGTTAGGAGAAGATGGCAGGATCGATCCAACCGTTTGGGTTCATAACGGTAATCGAATGAATGCACTTTGCCGGTCTGCAAACGCCATCACGGGCCGGGCGGCGGGGGCCGGTTGCCGCCGTCACCCCTCGCCCCGGCGGTCGCGTCAAAAGGCGGCGATGCCCGTGATCGCCCGGCCCAGGATCAGCGCGTGGACGTCGTGCGTCCCTTCGTACGTGTTGACCGTTTCCAGGTTCACCGCATGGCGCATCACCTGATATTCGCCGGAAATGCCGTTGCCGCCGTGCATGTCGCGGGCCTGACGCGCAATCTCCAGCGCCTTGCCGACATTGTTGCGCTTGACGATGCTGATCATCTCGGGCGCGAACCGGCCCTGATCGATCAGTCGCCCGACCCGCAGCGATGCCTGCAGCGCCAGGGCGATATCGGTCTGCATATCGGCCAGCTTTTTCTGGAACAACTGCGTCGCGGCCAGCGGCCGGCCGAACTGATGCCGGTCCAGGCCATATTGCCGGGCGGCGTGGTAACAGAATTCCGCCGCGCCCAGCACGCCCCAGCTGATGCCGTACCGCGCGCGATTAAGGCACGAAAACGGGCCTTTCAGCCCCTCGACAGCGGGCAGCAACGCCGTTTCGGGCACCTCCACCTCGTCCATCACGATCATGCCGGTGATCGATGCGCGCAGGCTCAGCTTGCCCTCGATCTTCGGCGCGGACAGGCCGGCCATGCCCTTTTCCAGAACAAAGCCGCGGATCGCGCCGCCATGCGCGTCGGATTTTGCCCACACCACGAACACATCGGCGATGGGCGAATTGGAAATCCACGTCTTGCTGCCGTTCAGGCGGTATCCGCCCTCGACCTTGGTCGCGCGGGTCTTCATGCCCGCCGGATCGGACCCGGCATCGGGTTCGGTCAGGCCGAAACAGCCGATCCATTCCCCGCTCGCCAGCTTGGGCAGGTATCGCTGCTTCTGTTCCTCCGAACCAAAGGCGTGGATGGGATACATGACCAGCGACGACTGCACGCTCATCATCGAACGGTATCCCGAATCGATGCGCTCCACCTCGCGCGCGATCAGCCCATAGGCGACATAGGATGCGCCCACGCCGCCATATTCCGCCGATATGGTGGGGCCCAGCAGGCCCATTTCGCCCATTTCCCGGAAAATGGCCGGGTCGGTGCGTTCCTCGGCAAAGGCGTCGATGACGCGCGGGGCCAGCTTGTCGGCGGCATAGGCGCGCGCGGTGTCGCGGATCATCCGCTCGTCATCGTCAAGCTGATCGTCGATCAGAAAGGGGTCGGCCCAGTCAAAACGCTGCACTTTCGATCCTCTGCACTTCTTGTCTGTCATGGACAGCCGGTTGCGGCTGTATGCTGCCCGGTGTCCACGATCGCTGCACGTTCGACAAGCACCCTTGTTGGCGCCGGTATCGCGGGCGCGGCATCCCGTCCTATTCCTCGGTGCGGACCAGCACGGCCTCACCGATCAGCAGGAACAGCAGGAACGGTGCCCATGCGGCCAGGAACGGCGGATATGCCCCGATATTCCCCATGGCGAGCGCGAAATTGTCCGCCACGAAATACGCAAAACCCAGCGCCATGCCGATCACCGCGCGCACGAACAGCTTGCCCGACCGCGCCAGCCCGAATGCGGATACCGCGCCCAGCAGCGGCATCAGCACGGCGGAAAGCGGCGCGGACAGCTTGTGCCACAGGCTGCCTTCCAGCGCCTTGGTCGGACGGCCCGCGGCCTTCAGATCGTCGATCGCCGCCGACAGTTCGATGAACGACAGGCCATCGGCGTTAACCGATCCAAGCGAGAACTGGTCCGGCCGCACTTCCGGGCCAAGCCGCACCGCGCCCACCGGCTCCAGCTGCCCCGGACCGACCAGAAATCGTTTCGCGCCGTCCAGCCGCCACTGACCATCCTCGCGCCTGCCGGTTTCGGCCGTCAGCACGGAGATCAGCCGCCCGCCGTCGCGCTCGTAAACGGTCACGCCCTCCAGCACCGTGGCCTCGCCCCGGCCGTTCACCCGCGTCACGCGGATCAGGTTGTTGCCGTCCCGCGCCCAGACATTGGTCCGGTCCCCGCGATTCACGGGGATGGAGGCGTAATCCACCGCCTGCCACGCATCCAGCGTCGCGGTGGCGCGCGACACGATCCGCTCGTTAAAGACAAAGGACACGGCCGACACCCCAAGCGCGGCCAGGACCAGCGGCGCCAGCACCTGATGCGCGGACAGGCCCGATGCCTTCATCGCCACCACCTCGCTGTTCTGGTTCAGCGTCGACAGCGCGACGATGGTGCCCAGCAGCACGGAAAAGGGCAGGAACCGGGCAATCAGCTCCGGCACGCGCAGGCTGACATATTTCCAGATCGCCGCATCGCCATTGCCGGGCGCGGCCAGCACCTTGGCGCTTTCCGACAACAGGTCCAGCGATTGCAGCACCAGCACCAGCGCGATCAGCACCGCCGCCGTGCGCGTCACGAACAGCTTTGCCATGTACAGCGACAGCGTGCGCGACGGGAAAAAGGAAGGGGCCTTCGCGCTCATGCCTCTGCCTTTCTGCGGCCCGGGATCAACCGGCCCAGCGCCTTGCCCGCCTTGCCGAACACCCGTTCCAGCGCGCCGATCGGCTGACCGCCGGGGACATAGGCGATGGTGTAATACATCCACCCGACCAGCAGGGCAAAGACGACGAACGGCCCCCACAGCGCCAGCACGGGATCGACCCGGCCCAGCGCGCCGAAATCCTCGCCATATTCGTTGATCTTGTGCTGCGTCACGATCATCACGATCGACACGAACACGCCCAGCGCCGATGTCGACCGCTTGGGCGGCACGCCCAGCGCCAGCGCCAGCAGCGGCAACAGGAACATCGTCACCACCTCGACCAGCCGGAAATGCAGATTGGCCCAGCTGGCGTTGCGATCGTCCGGGTCCGCCTTCGGATCCAGCCCGACCCGGATCAGCTCCGGCAGCGTCCGTTCAAGATTGCGCCCGCCGCGCCCGCGAAAATTCTCGGACTTGGGCAGCGGGATGGGCAGGTCATGCTGGGAAAAGGTCAGGACGCGCGGTTCGGTGAACCCCGGTTCGTAATGCAGCAGCGTGCCGTTGGTCAGGCGGAACAGGATCGTCTCCTTGTCCTCCGTCGCCAGAAACTGGCCGCGCTCTGCCGCCACCGCCATCCACCGGTCATTGTCCTGCCGCATCTGCGCGAAAATGCCCGACAGGCGCGTGCCCTTGTCGGCGCTTTCCTCGATCCGGACGGTGATGTTGCCGGGAAAGGTCGTGAACTCGCCCACCTTGATCGACGCGCCCAGCGCGCCGGACCGCAGGTCGAAACGCAGCTCCTCGTAATTGTACCGCGACCAGGGCTGCACCCATCCGACGATCAACAGGTTGAGCAGCGCCAGCCCGATTGCAAAGAAATACGGCACGCGCAGCAACCGGCCATAGCCCATGCCGACGGCGCGCATCACGTCCAGTTCGGATGACGTGGCCAGCTTGCGAAAGGCAAGCAGGGTACCCAGCAGCATCCCGATGGGGATGCCCAGGCCCATATATTCTGGCAACAGATTGGCCAGCATCCGCCACACCACGCTGACTGGCCCGCCCTCTGCCGCGACGAAATCGAACAGACGCAGCATCCGGTCGAGCACCAGCAGCATCGCGGCAATGATCAGCGTCGAAAACAGCGGCACCGCGATCAGTCGCGCCATGTAGCGATCGATTGACTGCATCACGCGCGGAGTTGCCTTTCGGACCGACCCGCTTGAACGCGGGCGTTCATGAATTGTCCGCCGATATAGCGATGGCGGGGCGGGCCGTCACCCCTTGCCGGGCCATTCCGGCAATCGCGGTGTCTGGCCGGACGGAACGGGTCAGTCGAGGACGCCCACCGCCTTGCCCGCCGCCTCGAACATCCCCAGCACGCGGGTCAGCTGTTCCGGCGTATGTTCCGCGCACAGCGAACAGCGCAGCAGGAACGTGCCCGCCGGCGTCGCGGGCGGCCGGGCCATGTTCACATACAGGCCGTTTTCCAGCAGCGCCTGCCACATCGCCACCGCCTGGGTCTGGTCGGTCAGGATGACGGCGATGATCGCGCTTTCCGGGCTTTCGGTGCCCAGCTTGAAGCCCAGTGCCTTCAGCCCGCCGTGCAGCATCCGGGCATTGGACCACAGCCGCTCGCGCTTGTCGTGCGCGGTCATCAGCTTGCGGATCGATGTGGTCGCGGTCGCCACGACGCTGGGCGGCAGCGATGCGGTAAAGATATAGGGGCGACAGGCCAGCCGGATCGCCTCGAACTTCGGATGGTTCGACACGCAGAAACCGCCGACGGTTCCGACCGACTTCGAAAAGGTGCCGACGACGAAATCGACATCCGCCTCGCACCCCTGCGCCTCATACACGCCGCGGCCATTGGGACCGAAAAATCCCATGGAATGCGCCTCGTCCGACAGGACCATGGCGCCATGCTTCTTGGCGACGGCGACCATTTCCTTCAGCGGGCCGATATCGCCCAGCATCGAATAAACGCCTTCCAGCACCACCAGCTTGCCGGCATCGGCGGGCAGGCGGCCCAGCCGCTTGTCCAGGTCGGCAACGTCATTGTGGCGGAACCGGACGATCTCGGCCACGCCCTGCTTGCACCCGTCATAGATGCTGGCATGGCTGTCGGCGTCCAGGATGATGTAATCGCCCTTGCCCGCCAGGGTGGAAATCATGCCCAGATTGGCCATGTATCCGGTCGAAAACACGATGGCGCCCGACACGCCGTAAAATTCGCGCAGCGCCTGTTCCACCTCCATATGGTCGCGGAACGTGCCGTTCAGCATCCGGCTGCCATTGGTGCCCGATCCGAACTGATCCAGCGCGGCATGGCCGGCGGCGATCACGTCCGCATCGAACGTCATGCCCATATAGTTGTACGTGCCGAGCAGGATGGTCGGCTTGCCCTTGATCACCGCCTCGGTCGGGCTGGTGACGCGCTCCATCACGATGGCGAACGGATCGGTGACGCCGCTGTCCAGCAGCGCCTGACGCTCCGCGATCAGGCCATCGAACTTGCTCATCAGGTCGCGGGGCTCCGGCGTGGTCAGGGCCTCGGCGGGGGCGTGCGCGGTTGCTGCGGCTTCGGTCATCACGTCATCCTCGTCCCGAACCGGTCCCGTCGATCGTGGACGGCAACCGGCCGGTATGTTGCCCGATCCCGTTTCGCGGCGTGGCGTGAAACGGGCGGGGCGGGGGGTTAAGCGTTCTTCAGCTTCGCGACGGCGTCGACCAACTGGCCGACCGTCTCGATTTCCGCCTGCATGTTCATCGTGATGATGATGTCGAACTCGTCCTCGATCGACGCGACGAAATCCATCACGGTCAGGCTGTCCCATTCCAGATCGCCGGCAAAGGTCGTTCCTTCGCCCAGGGCAACGCCCTTTTTGTTGAACGGTTCGATCAGGCCGGAAACGGTCTCGAAAATCTGGCTGCGGTCGGTCATGCGGCGTCCCTTAATCTGCTGCATCCCCACTGCCAAGCGATTGCGGCGAAATCGGGGTCGGCCCGATTGCCTTTAAGGCCAGCTTGCGCGACGCTTCCGTTCATGCGTGCACTCCTCCCTGTCCTGTGTGTTCTGCTTGCGGGCAGCGCGGCGCCGGCCGCCGCCGATCCCTGTACGCGGGGACCGTTCATCGTCTTTTTCGAATGGCAGTCCGATGCCCTGTCGCCTGAATCACAGCAGGTGCTGGCCGATGCGCTGAAGCTTCGCGGGCAGTGCGGTGGCACCCGGATACTCGTTTCCGGCCACAGCGACACCAGCGAACAGCCGGGCACGGACATGGCCCGCGCGCGTGCCGTCGATCGCTGGCTGATGCGCCACGGGACCGCCCCCGACGACATTCGCGTGGAGGCGCTCGGCACATCGCGCCTGCGGATCGAAACCGGCCCCAACATCCGGGAATTTCAGAACCGCCGGGTCGAACTCATCTACCGCCCGACCGCAATCGAACCGCTTGAAAAGTAGGATTTCGCCTGCTTTCCCAATCGGATGGCGGCTCGGGCAACAGGTGCGGATGATACGGATCAACGGCATGGGCGCCGGTTGTCACCCCGTCCGTACACCCTTCATATGTGTCAAAACTGTCAAAACTCGCATGCCGCTGACCGGCAGGTCGGGCTACAGCAGGCCGGCGTCGCGATACCAGGCCGCCGTTTCCGCCAGCCCCGGTTCGGTCGCAATCCGGGGCCGCCACAGGCTTGCCGGGGGGCGGGCGGTTTCCGCGACGGTCCAGTCGGGATGGCACATGTAACCGACCCGGTCGGGGGTCAGCTTGGCCCGGTCGCCCTGAACCATCCGGGCGATCTGCGCGGCCAGTGCCATGACGGGGCGGGGCATGGACAGGGGAATGGCCCGGCCGCCCGTCGCCCGGCCCAGCGCGCGGGCGAAATCGGCATGGCTCCAGCCCCGCGGCGTCTCGTCATCCGCCTCGTACACTGCCCGGACGCCCACCGGCTCCAGCGCCAGCGCCAGCAACAGCCGGGCCAGGTCGTCGACATGGATGGTGGAAAACCGGCCCGGCGGGGGCAGGGGCACCAAACCCCGCTTGGCCAGCCGGAACATCTCCAGCATCTCATGGTCGCCCGGGCCATAGATTGCGGGGGGTCGCACGATGGTCCAGTCAAGGCCGCTCGCCATAACCAGCTTGTCGCCCTCTGCCTTGGACCAGCCATAGATGGACAGGTTCGGCTCGCGCGCGGACAGCGAACTGACATGGACGAACCGGCGAACCCCCGCCGATTGCGCGGCTTCCAGCATGGCCCGGGTGCCGTCGACATTGCCCGCGACGAACCCGGCCCGGTCGGCTGCGTTGACGACGCCCGCGACATGGATTACCGCATTCGCCCCCTGAACCAGCGCGGCCAGGCTATCCGCCCGGTCCAGCGCGCCAGGGACCCAGGTGACGCCGGGCCGCTCCGCCCGGTCCCGGCGGGTCAGCGCCCGGACGGCATGGCCCCGATCCGTCGCCAGTTCGATCAACCGCGTGCCGACGAACCCGGTGCCACCGGTGATCGCGACAATCACAGCATCACCAGATGATCGCGGTGGACCAGTGCGGAACGCGGTGCATAGCCAAGGATGGCGGCCTGCTCCTCGCTCCTTTTGCCCAGCAGCCGGGCGGCGTCATGGGCATCATATTCGGAAAGGCCGCGGGCAATCGGCCCCGCCGGCCCCTCAATCGTCACCGGATCGCCGCGGAAAAACGCGCCGCGGACCGACACCGCACCGGCTGCCAACAGGCTCTTGCCCTCGCCCAGCGCCCGCGCTGCGCCCGCATCCACGACGATGCTGCCCTTGGCCGTCAACCGCCCGGCCAGCCATGCCTTGCGTGCCCGCGCCCGCTTTTCTGGCACGAACAGCGTATGCCGCGCCTCTGCCGACAGCGGCTGGTCGATCCGGCCCGATGCGATGGCCAGCGCAACTCCGGCCCCGCACGCGATCTTTGCCGCCTCGATCTTGGACACCATGCCGCCCGATCCCATGCCGCTGGCGGATCCCCGGTCGGCCATCCCCTCGATCCCGCCGTCAATCCGCTCGACCAGCGGGATATGCACTGCGCCGGGCAGGGCGGGGTTGCGGTCGTACAGGCCGTCAATGTCGGACAACAGGATCACGCCCTGCGCGCCCGCAGCCTGCGCCACCCGCGCGGCCAGCCGGTCATTGTCGCCGAACCGGATTTCTGCCGTCGCCACGCTGTCATTCTCGTTGATGACCGGCACGACGTTCAGGCCCAGCAGCCGGTCCAGCGTTGCCGATGCGTTCAGGTACCGCCGCCGGTCCTCAAGGTCGTCCAGCGTGACCAGCATCTGCGCCGCCGTCAGCCCCTCTGCGCCCAGCACTTCGGCCCACACCTGGCTCAGCGCGATCTGCCCGGTCGCCGCCGCAGCCTGCGCATCCTCCAGGCTGGCACGCCCGCCCTTGGCCAGGCTCAGCCGCCGCGCGCCCAGCGCAATCGCCCCGGACGAAACCACGGCCACTTGCTGGCCCGCGCCGGCCCGCGCCGCAATGTCCGCTGCTATTCCCGCCAGCCATTTCCGCCGCACGCCGCCATCGTCGACAAGCAGCGCCGACCCGATCTTGACGATCAGGCGCGGGCACGATGCGGGCGGAAACAGCTGCATGGCCCAGCGCATACAGGGCAGGCGGCCCCATTGGGAAGAGCCAAGGCGCCTTCGTCAAATCCGCGTTTTCAGCCAGCGATCGACGATCGGTGTCGCGGGATAATCCGCCTCGCCCAATTTGCGGTTGATCTGCATATGCCCGATCAGGCCGCGCCCCTCGATCCCGTGCAGTTCCACCGCAGTGCCGCTGCTTTTCAGTGCCTCGGCCAGCTTGCGCGACTGTTCGGTCCCGTCGCTTCGCTGGACGTGCAGGATCAGGAACGCCGGTGCGTTGGGCGCGGCCGCGTGGAGGGTGGGGGACAGCGCCCGCTGCCGCGCAGGATCCGTGCCGAACGCCTGTTCATAGGTCGATTGCATCATCCGGTTGCGCCCGTCCATCTGCAGCGCAACGTCATAGGCCGCACCATCCAGGGGCACTACGCCGCGAATGTCGCTCAGGCTGAACCCGGCCGCGCGGGCATAGGCGGGGTCGGTGCCGACCAGCGCGACCAGATGCGCACCCGCGCTATGCCCCATCAGGATGATGCGGGCAGGATCGATGTTCAGCTGGGCCGCGTTGCGCCTGATCCAGGCAAAGGCCGCAGCGACGTCGGCCGCCTGGTCCTCGACCCGGTGTTCAGGGACCAGCCGGTAATTGATCGATGCCACGGCATAACCCTGGCTCAGGAAATGGTCGACCTTCGCCGATCCGGTGGCATTGCGCTTATCGCCGCGCTTCCACCCGCCGCCATGAACGAACAGGATCAGCGGGGCAGGGCGAGCCGTCCCTTCGGCCCTCCAGAAATCCAGTTTCTGCTTGTCGTCCTGGCCATAGGCCCACTCGGCCGGGCGATTGCGCTCTGTCCGCTCTGCAGCGCGCTCCTGTCCCGCCGCCTGCGTCATCGCAATGGGCGACAACACCAGTCCCGCCATCAACGTCGCTATGCTCAGGGTTCGCATGATCCGACCTCCCCGTCGTTACGAAGGCGGTTTGATCGGCTTCTGCCCCTGAACAATCGCTTTACGGGGTTGTCGGATCAGCGTTCAGACCGGCGACCATTCGATTGCGTCCTCGCCATCGTCCTCGCCGCTGTCGTCCCGCTTGCCCTCACCGATCGCTTCGAGGAGTTTGTCCAGCACCCAGTCGACGCCGGTGCCGCTGACCCCCGAAAGCGGGATGACCGGGCCGCCGCTCGCCTCTTCCAGTTCGGCGGAAAGGGCCGCGACCAGCTCTTCGTCCAGCGTGTCGATCTTGTTCAGCGCGACGACAACCGGCTTGTCCTCCAGCCCCGCACCATATGCGGTCAGCTCGTCACGCACGATGCGATAGCTTGTGGCGACATCGGCATCATTGGCATCGATCAGATGCAACAGGACCCGGCACCGTTCGATATGGCCCAGAAACCGGTCGCCAATGCCGGCACCATCGGCCGCACCCTCGATCAGTCCGGGGATGTCCGCGACGACAAACTCCTCGCCCTTGTGCCGCACCACGCCCAGCTGAGGCCGGGTGGTGGTGAACGCATAGGCGCCAACCTTTGCCTGCGCATTGGTCACCGCGTTGATGAACGTCGATTTGCCGGCATTGGGCAGCCCGACCAGGCCGGCATCGGCCAGCAGCTTGAGCCGCAGCCACAGCCACGCCTCATCCCCCGGCCAGCCGGTGCCGTGCTGACGCGGTGCACGGTTGGTGCTCGTCTTGTAACTGGCATTGCCGCGCCCGCCATCGCCGCCGCGCAGGAACACGACCTGCTGGCCCTCCTCGGTCAGGTCGAGCAGGAGCGTCCGTTCCTCGTCGTCGGCCAGCACCTGCGTGCCCACCGGCACCTTGATGATCAGGTCTTCGCCGCCCGCGCCCGTCTTGTTCGCGCCGGATCCGCCCTTTCCGCGCGGTGCCCGGAAATGCTGAGTATAGCGAAAGTCGATCAGCGTATTGAGGCCGTGGACAGCCTCGAAAATGATATCGCCGCCCTTGCCGCCATCGCCGCCGTCTGGGCCTCCATATTCGATGAACTTTTCGCGCCGGAAACTGACGGCGCCGGGGCCACCCGTGCCGGAACGGACGAAAATCTTTGCCTGATCGAGGAAATGCATGGCCGCGCCCTTAACCGATTGCGACGCGGGGCGATAGGGTGCGGCTCACACCGCCGTCTTGCCCTCATGCGCAGCCAGCAGCATCCGCGCCGCCAGTTCCCGCGCCTTCTCGCGGGGCAGGCCAAGCGCGCGGGCCATCGGCGCCCCCAGCAGCGCATCGCCCAGCGCCATCAGCACCAGGCTGAGTGTTTCCTCGTGCAGCGAATGGCTTTCGCTGAAATGGCTGTCCGTCGCCAGTTCGTCGACCAGCCGGTGGATCGCCTCAAGGATCGGATCCAGCGCATCCTCGTTCCCGGACAGGATCATCCAGCTGGCCAGCGCGCCCGCACCTTCGGAATCAAAGGCATCGAAGGTCAGATCGACGACCTCGCGCGGATTCTGATCCCCCTCGCGCGAACGGACGACCGCTGCGCCGATTTTGGTGGTGATCGTTTCCGCCAGATGCTCGATCAGCGCCCGCTGCAGCCCGGCCGCACTGCCGAAATGGTGGAGCAGATTGGCATGGGTGCGCCCGATCCGCGCGGCCACCGCCTTCAGCGTCACGGCCTGTGGCCCCATTTCCATCAGCAGCGCACGGGCAGCCTCGATCGCCGCTTCGCGCGATTCTTCGGGGCTAAGGCGGCGACGGGCGGCGGCGGCCGGGTTCAACGTGGCGATTTCTACGGTCATTACCCGCGATATGTGGCCCAAACCGGCGCGGAAGGCAAAGCGCCAATGCACCGGTTCGGGCCGCGCATCACGCCGCCATCTGTGCCAGCGGTCGGTCATCGTCGGTCTGCTGTTCCGCCGTCAGGGACAGCGCCATGTCGATGCATTCGGCATGGCCCTGTCGCGCGGCGGACCAGCCGGGGGAACGACCGGTCGGCGTAAAGCCCAACCGGGCCAGCACCCGGCCCGATGCGAGATTGTCGATGAAATGGCTGGCGGTCAGACGGCGTACGCCCATGGTGCGGGCCAGCGCGATGACGGCATGGCCCGCCTCGGTCGCATAGCCCCGACCCCAGGCCTGCGGGGTCAGCCAATATCCGAACTCGGTCGGTCGATCCTCGAAGGGGCCGTAGCCGATGCCCCCGATGATCGGTGCAGCATCGCCGTCGCGCGAACAGATCAGAAAGGACGCGGCATCCCGCCCGGCCTGCATCTGGCCAAGAAACGCCTGTGCATCCGCAATGCCGTAGGGCCATGGCGCGCGCGACAGGTGGCGTACCACGTCCCAATGACCCATGGCGTGGGCGAGTTCGGCCGCATCGTCGGTCCAGCCGGGACGCAGCATCAGCCGTTGTGTACGCACGAACATGGGGCACTCTCCTCTGTTCTGTTGCCCGCCCCATGAACGTCGGAAATGACGTTTTGGGGTCAGCAGCCGAAGGGGAGGGAGCAATAAAAAAGGGAGCCGGGGCGACCCGTCTCCCTTGTTTGCTGGTTTCTCCGTTGCCGGGGAAACTCCGGGTCGTCCTGGTGGACAACCCGGCTGGTTGTCCGATGTTATTCGGCGGCCTCTGCAATCATGTCCACCGACGCGAACTTGCGACCAAGCTTGCCTTCGCGGAACGATACGCGGCCATCGACGAGCGCGAACAGGGTATGGTCCTTGCCCATGCCCACATTGGTGCCCGGATAGAATTTGGTGCCACGCTGGCGCACGATGATGTTGCCGGCGACCACTTCCTGGCCACCGAACTTCTTCACGCCAAGACGCCGGCCTGCCGAATCACGACCGTTGCGCGACGAGCCGCCTGCCTTCTTATGTGCCATGACCTATACTCCTCGTGTCTCGTGTGGGGCTCAGGCTTCCGCGGCCGGGGCTTCTGCCTCGGCGGGAGCGGCCTCTGCCTTCTTGGCCTTGGCGGCCTTCTTCTTCGCTTCGCCGATCGCAACGATCTTCAGGATCGTGTGCTGCTGGCGATGGCCATTCTTGCGACGATAATTGTGGCGGCGGCGCTTCTTGAAGACGATGACCTTCTCGCCCTTCGCCTGGGCAATCACCTCGGCGGTGACGGTCAGGCCGTCCACCGGCTTCAGCTCGCTGCCTTCACCGGCGAGCAGAACGTCGCCCAGCGTGACCGACGAACCGGCCTCGCCCTCGATCTTTTCGACGACGATCTTGTCTCCTGCGGCAACGCGATACTGCTTGCCGCCCGTGCGTACGACTGCGAACATTTTCCGGCGATTTCCCAATATAATCTGTGCCGCGACGCCAGGGGCTCCGCGGGTGAGCGGGCCAGCTATGCGATGGGGGGCGGAAAGTCAACCGATCAGGCACGATTTCCCGCTATTCGGACGACATCGTCCATCGTCCACGAAAAAGCGGCGGGATTGCTCCCGCCGCCCTTCGTCCGTTCAGCCCTGATCAGAAGCTGAGATTGAGGCGCGCGTAATAAAAGCCGCCATTGATCCCGATCGGCGAATCGTCGGGATAGACGGTGCCCGCAATCGTCCCGCCGGTGAACGGATACCAGTTCTGGACCGGGACATTGTTGGCTGTCGGACCGTTCAGCCCGGTCGCCCGGAAATTGCGGTCCGGATAGTTGTTGAGCAGGTTTTCCGCACCCACTGCGACCCGCGCCCAAGGCGTGATCTGGATGCCGGTTTCGACGTCGAACGTCCACTCCGATCCGATCACCAGATCGCCGCCATCGGCCGGCAGCGCAAAGCTGGTATATTTGTCGAAATAATTCGCCCGCAGGACGATGGTCGTCGGCCCGTTGGTGTAGGTTTCGGTGATGTTGCCGCGGAATTTCGGAAGCCCGTTTTCGATATTCCCTTCGCGGACCCGATCGATCAGCGTCAGCTGGCCGAAGATGGGGCCAGCATTGATGGTGTCGGCCCGGGTCACCTCGGTCTTGTTGTAATTGCCCGCCACGGTCGTGTTGAACCGGCCGATGTCGGTGTTCAGCACATAATTGGCGACCACGTCGACACCCTGTGTCCGGGTGGCGAAGGCGTTGGTGAAGTAGCGCAGTCGGCCGAGCGATTCCGCGTTGGCGACATTCGCGTCGCGCAGCGCCTGGCGCCGGGCCTCGGTATTGATTTCGATGTTGCCGGTAAGGCCGATGCGGTCATCCACCTCGATATTATAGTAATCGATGGTCACCGACAGCGCCGATGTCGGCGTGAACACCACACCTGCCGAATAGTTTTTCGACGTTTCCGGGGTCAGCGGCGTGGCGCCGGCCGCCTGGGCCGCTGCGGTGGCCACAGGATAGATGGCCGATTCGATCGGATTGGCGCCCGAAAATGCCGTGGCGACGTTCGTGGTGAACAACTGGCCCGGTGTCGGCGCCCGGAAGCCCGTGCTGGCCGCGCCGCGGATGGCAAGGGCAGGGCTGAACTCATAGCGCGCCGTCGCCTTCCAGTTGGTCGTGGTGCCGAACCCGTCAAAGTTTTCGTGCCGGACCGCGCCAGACAGCGACAGCCCCTCGATCAGATCGACTTCCAGTTCGCCGTAAATGGCGTAGCTGTTCCGCCCCTGGTTGATCGTGGAATCCGGGCCATAGCCGGGAAAGCCGTTCGACCCCAGCTGCTGGGCAGCATTGGTCCGGATGACGCCGTTCGCGTCGCGGAAGCTTTGCAGGCCATAAGGCCCGATCGCATAGGAAGCGGGATCGCCCAGCGAGATCTGATACGCCTCGTTCCGATGCTCGCCGCCGAATGCGATCGTCAGGTCCGATGCCAACCCCAGATCGACGGGATAGGTGAAATCGGCGTTGAAGTTCGTTTCGCGCTGGGTCAGCCGACCCATATAGAAATCGAACGGCGAATCCGGGCCAAGCGACGGATTGAGCGTGTTCGTCATGAAATAATCGATCGAGTTCTCGCCATAGCTGGCCGAGAGATCGAAGTTCAGCCCGCCAACGTTGCCGCGCAGGCCACCAACCGTCGACAGGTCCTTTACCGTGCCGAAAAAGCGCGGCGTAAAGCCGAGCGGATAGATGCTGTTGAAATTGAACGTCGGGCCCGTGCCGTCATAGACGGGCCGACCCCGCGCATCCGTCAGGCCAGAGATGACCCGGGTATAGAGCGTGTTGAAGATGCCGCCCGCCGCGCCATAGGTGGTCGTGGTCCCGAACTGGTTGGGGCCGGTGATCGGCACAGGCTGACGATAGTTGAAATCGCCTTCCTGATTCGACTGACCCATATTGCCGAAGAAATAGACCTCGACATCGTCGGTGACGGAAAAGCCGGCGTTCAGGAAGCCGCGATACGCCTCGACCTTCGGGTCGCCCCAGATCTGAACGGGATTACGGATGCCGCCATATACGGCCGGGTTGCTCTGCGCCAGCAACAGGGCGCCGGGCCGCTGGACGCCGCGGCTCGTCTGTTCCGACTTCAGATATTCGAACGCGACGGTCGTGTAATTGCCCTCGGGCAGCGGCAGGCCGTATTTCAACGCCACCTGATAGCTTTCGCCATCGCCGCGAAAGGTCTGGCCGACGCGGGTGTTCACTTCCAGACCGGCATCGCGCTTCAGGCCATAGTTGATGACCCCCGCGATCGCGTCCGATCCATATTGCGCGGCCGCGCCGTCGCGCAGCACTTCGATCCGTTCGATTGCGATGGTCGGAATCTGGGCGAGGTCGGGGCCCTGTGCGCCTGCGGCAAGGCTGCCGCCGCCGATCTGCACCAGCGCGGCGCGATGCCGACGCTTGCCGTTGACCAGCACCAAGATCTGATCTGGCGGAAGGCCGCGAAGGGTAGGCGGTCGGACAAAGGTCGATCCGTCAGCGATGGCGAACCGCGCGACGTTGAACGACGGGACCAGGTTGCGCAGCAGGTTGTTCATGTCGCCGGACGCCTGGGTTTCCAGCGTCTGGGCAGAAAACACGTCGATGGGGACGGCGGATTGCGTAACGGTGCGGTCGGTCCGCCGGGTGCCGGTCACGATGATCGATTCGTCTTCGGGCGTTTCCTGAACGACCGGTTCGGCCGTGTCGGTCGGCTCGTCCGCCACCGGATCGGCGGCGAAGGGTTCGGCCCATGCAGTTGTGGGCAATGCCCACAGGCTCGCGATCGCGAGCGCGCGCATGGAAATGGATCGTGCAATCATCAAAGCTCCCCTTTGTGTTCTGCTAAGTCGTAGAAAACAGGAGCCTTTCCGATCCTCTCTTTTGCTATTCTGTCTGTCGTTTCATCGCTGGTTCCTGCTGCTGGTTTCTTTTGGTTATCGGTTCATTCGCCGATCGGGCGGCGCATCGGCACAAAGCGCAGCGTCACACCGTCATGGTCGAAAAGCTGTTCCTCGCCCGCCACAAATCCGTGTCGGGCGTAAAAAGGCACGCCGGGCAGCGTCGCCATCAGCGCAAGAGCGGTAAAGCCCTCCGCTGACGCTGCTGCGATGCAATGGTTCAACAGCATCCGGCCGACGCCCTGCCGGGCACATTCGGGCGCCACGAAAAAGGCGCGGATCCGCGCTGCCTCGGTGGCAGGCGACAACAGGCGATCCGTGCGGCCGCCGGCCTGGTCCCCGCCGAACAGGGTGGCCCGGCGGCTCCATCCGCCACAGGCAACGGGCTGCCCATCGGCATTGGTGATGCAGTAATAGGTGCCGTCGTCGATCAGCCGGCTGTCGACGCCGAACACCTTGCGGATCGCGGTTTCGGTTTCGGCGGCGTTGTAATAGCCGTGGCTCAGCACACGGGCAGAGCGGGCGATCAGATCGTTGAGTGTGGGAATGTCATCGCGTCGCGCGGTCCTGATCGTCAGAACGGGCGAAGCGGCACCGATCATCGGGCGGGTGCGCCATTGGTGCGCGGCGGCGCACCCCTGCTGCTGTCATGGCTGGTCCAGTATCGCATCCGGCCCGATCCCCATCGTTGCAGCGGAATGATCATCCGCCGCAGTCCCCGTGCCCCGCCATCCTCTCACGCTTTGGTCTGGTTTCTGGCCGATTGCCGCAACACCCGGCGGCACAGAATCAACCGTGCCGTCATGGTTACGTAACAATGACGCACTGCGCAACCCGCTGCTGCAGTGCAGCGATCAACGGGTTCCGGGTGTTGCCAATCTGTCGCGGTCGGGCGGGAAGGTGCCCCGGAAACTCAGTGCCGATGCACCGATTTCAACCAGTATCGCCCATCCCGATAATCGTCGAACAGGCCCTTTATGTCCGGGTGATCGACCGGCTCTTCGCTTTCGTCGACGACCAGATTCTGCTGGCTGACATAGGCGACGTAGCTCTTCTCGGCATTTTCGGCGAGCAGATGGTAAAAGGGCTGGTCCTTGCGCGGCCGGATGTCCTCAGGGATGGCCTGATACCATTCCTCGCTGTTTGCGAACACCGGATCGACATCGAAAATGACGCCGCGAAAATCGAACAGGCGATGCCGCACGACATCACCGATCGCAAATCGGGCGGCCGATATGGCGGGCATCGGCGGCATTTTGTCCGTCGACGGGTTGCCCGCGGGTCGTGAATCACTGGTCATAGGTTCAATTTAGGGGTTTGTGCGGTTGCAACAAGGGACGTGTTGCGCCCGGGATGACAGAGGCGCTTGTGCGCGGCCCATCCTTGCGTTAGAGGCGCGCCTTCATTCGACCGGCCAGGGGCACTTGGGTGCCCGTTCGCCTCTGCGGAGAGGTGCCAGAGTGGTCGATTGGGACGGTCTCGAAAACCGTTGTGCCTTCACGGGTACCGTGGGTTCGAATCCCACCCTCTCCGCCACTTCCCTGCTGCTGCGATCACCTAACAAACAGGCTACACCAGCCTCAGCATGGCCGTGATTGCCGGTGTCATCACGCTGGGCGGTCATTTCATGCGAAGCGACAGGCCGGCGACCATCCATTCGACATGATCGGCTTGCGCGGCAATCCGCTGGTGCAGGCGGCCGGCATGGTCGCGGAACTGCCGGGCCAACGCATTGTCGGGGACAATGCCCAGGCCGACTTCGTTGCTGACCACGAAAACAGGGCAGGGCGCTGCTGCCAACGCATCGATCAGGTCATCGGCCGCCATGTCGATATCCGCTTCGGCGATCAGTAGGTTGCTTAGCCACAGCGTCAGGCAATCGACCAGCAGCACGTTGCCGCTTGACCCGTGCACGCGGATGGCATCGGCCAGGTCGACAGGTGCCTCCACCGTCATCCAGCGCGAATCCCGGTCAAGCCGATGCCGTTCGATGCGATCGGTCATTTCCGCGTCGAACGCCTGTGCCGTGGCGATGAAGATCAGTCGCCCGCTAGTCGCCTCCGCCATGGCTTGTGCCCGCCGGCTCTTGCCCGACCGCGCGCCGCCCAGAATGAATGTCAGCACCTGTCCCCCGCCTTTCGCCTTGCGGGACAGCCCGCATTATCCTAACCGGTTGCCGCGATTGGTTCCCGGAGACGGGATTAATAGGGAACGCGGAAGCGGGCGACCAGCCCGTAAGCCGCGGCTGTCCCCGCAACTGTGACCGGTGAGCGGTCGCTCCACATGCCACTGGCCGGGCAACCGGCTGGGAAGGCGGAGCGGCCGCAGCGACCCGGGAGCCAGGAGACCTGCCAGCCGCAGTCGGTCCTTTGCGCGGACGGGGTGTTCAGCGTGATCGAGGTTCTTCCTCGCGTGACGACATCCGGTTGGGGTGGCACGCGCGGATCAACGTCCGGCGACCCGTCTGTCGTGCTTTGCGCGCGTGCGGCCCCTTTGTTGTTCAAAAAGGGGAAACCATGCGCGTTGCATTCCTGAAATCCACCATTTCGCTGTTCGTCCTGACCGTTGCCGGCACTGCTCATGCGCAGGAGCAAGTGACGGAGGATGGCGCACCGCCCGTCATCGTCGTCACCGCCAACCGCGGCGCCCAGCCGATCGACCGCGTTGGCCAGTCCGTGACGGTGATCGACGATGCCGAACTCACGCGCCGCCAGACCCAGACCGTCGCCGACGTGCTGCGCACCGTGCCGGGGGTCAGCATCGTTCGCAACGGCGGCATCGGTGCGTCGACCGGCGTGTTCATCCGCGGCGCCGACAGCGATCAGACCGTGGCGCTGATCGACGGGGTCAAGCTCAACGATCCGTCGTCGCCGGGTGGCGGCTTCAACTTCGGCAACCTGCTGGTCGGCAATATCGAGCGGATCGAGGTACTACGCGGCCCGTCGTCCGTTCTTTGGGGGAGTCAGGCGATCGGGGGTGTCGTGAACATGATTACACGCGCGCCGACGGAGGCGCTGACCGTGAATGCGCGCGGGGAATATGGCTGGCGTGATACAGGACAGGTCGTCGGCAACATTGCGGGCAAGCTGGGGCCGCTGTCGGCCAGTGCCGGGGGCGGGTGGTTCCGCACCGATGGCATTTCGGCGTT
The DNA here is from genome assembly GCF_049889035.1 of Sphingomonas eleionomae. Classification (NCBI taxonomy): domain Bacteria; kingdom Pseudomonadati; phylum Pseudomonadota; class Alphaproteobacteria; order Sphingomonadales; family Sphingomonadaceae; genus Sphingomonas; species Sphingomonas eleionomae. The sequence continues at coordinate 551,440 of NZ_JBLTWP010000003.1, forward strand.
CAGCGAGGCACGCGGCGGTACCGAGCGCGACGGCTACGAGAATCTGGGCGCCAATGCGAACCTGAACCTTGCCCTAGCCGAGGGGGTGTCGGTCGATGCGCGCGGATGGTATTCCGATGGCCGCGTCAATATCGACGGGTTTGCGCCCCCTGCCTTTGCGTTCGGGGATGTGAACGAAGAAGCCCGCACCCGCGAGTTCGTCGGCTATACCGGATTGAACGCCGCGCTGTTCAAGGGGCGCTTTCGCAACCGGCTGGGCTATGCCTATACCGACACCCGCCGGCGCAACATCAGCCTGGATGAACCGGAAACCGAAACCTTTGCCGCCCATGGCCGCAACGAGCGGTTCGAATATCAGGGCGTGCTGGATATCGCCGCCGGGTTGCAGGCAACGGCCGGTGCGGAGCGCGAAACATCCCGCTTTTCCAGCAGCAGCTTCGGTGCGCCAGCAACGGTCGGTCGGGCGCGGATCGACAGCGTCTATGGCCAGATCGTCGCCAGCCCGGTTGGCCGACTGACCCTGACAGGCGGTGTCCGGCATGACGATCACAACCGGTTCGGCGGCGCCACGACATTCGGCGGCAGCGGTGTGCTGGTCGTTGCGGAGACCGGCACCACGATCCGCGCCAGCTATGCCGAAGGGTTCAAGGCGCCGTCGCTGTATCAGTTGCAGAGCGATTTCGGCAATCAGCTGCTCCGTCCCGAACGGTCGAAGGGCTGGGATGCAGGCGTCACGCAGTCGCTGGTCGAGGACGCGTTGCAGGCGAGCGCGACCTATTTCAAGCGCGATTCAACCGACCTGATCGCCTTTATCTCCTGCACAGCGCCGCTGACGGGCATCTGCGCCAACCGCCCGTCCGGCACGTACGACAATGTCGCCCGCGCGCGCGCCGAGGGGGTGGAGATCGGCGTGACCATGCAGCCGGTCGAGGCCCTGCGGTTTCAGGCGAACTATACCTATACCGACGCCACCAACCGGTCGCCGGGCGACGCCAATTTCGGCAGGCAGCTGGTGCGCCGGCCGCAGCACAGCGTGACCGCGCTAGTCGATTATCGCTGGCCGTTCGGCCTGGAAACGGGCGCGACGGTGACGCATGTCGGATCAACCTTTGACAACGCCAGCAACAGCCGGGTGGTCGAGGGCTATGTTCTGGCCGATCTGCGTGCGGCCATGCCGCTTACCGAGCGGATCCAGGTTTACGGCCGCGTCGAAAACCTGTTCGACGAGCGGTATGAAACCATCTTCCGCTATGGGACGCCCGGCCGGGCGGGCTATGTCGGTGTCCGGTTGAGCTATTGAGCATGACCATCGCGCGCGTCCCGGTTCAGCCATTTGCCGTCCATGGCGGGCGGCTGGACCGGGCGCGCGCCCTGTTGCCGGAGGTGCCGGAATGGACGGACCTTTCCACCGGCATCGCGCCATGGCCCTATCCGGTTCGGATCGACGCGGGCTGCATGACGGCATTGCCCGATCCCGCCGACCTGTCGCGGCTGGAGACGGTGGCTGCCGATGCGTTCGGGACGGCGGCGGACCGGGTTGCAGCGGTTCCGGGGACGGATATCGCCCTGCGGCTGATCGGCACGTTGCTGGACGGCCCGGCGGCGTATCTTGCCCCCGGCTATTCCGGTCATCGGGCGATGTGGCCCGCCGGGCAGGCCGCATCCTTCGGTGCCGATGACCTGAACGTCCTGTCCGAGCGGGACGGCCATGTCATCCTTGCCCGGCCAAACAATCCGGATGGATGGATTGCGGACCGTGCCGCAGTGCTGGCGCTGGCAGAACGGCTGGCCGTGCGGGGCCGAGCATTGATCGTCGATGAAGCCTTTGCCGATGCCGCGCCGGACGACAGCCTGTGCGGGCATGACGTGCCGGGGCTGATCGTCCTGCGGTCCTTTGGCAAGTTTTTCGGGCTGGCCGGATTGCGGCTGGGCTGTGTCATTGCCGCGCCGAAAATGCTGGCGCGGGTGCGCGCGCTGCTGGGCGACTGGCCTGTTGCCGTGCCGGCCCTGGCGGCGGGCCTTGCCGCCTATGCCGATGCACCATGGCAGGCGGCGCAGCGCGCGCGGCTGATCAACGGGTCGCAGCGGATGGCCGACCTGATCGCCGGACATGGCCTGACCATCCGGGGGCGGACGCCGTACTTCACATTGATCGAGAGCGGGAATCGGGACGCCCTGTTCGACCACCTGATCCGGGCGGGCATCCTGACCCGGCCATTTGCCGATCAGCCCCACTGGCTCCGCATCGGAATGCCGGGCAAGGAAGCGGACTGGACCCGGCTGCAACGCGCCCTGACGCAATGGAGGACAGCATGACCGAACAACCCGAGGATTATGCCCGTCACAACGCCCGGATGAAGCGCGTTCAGGCGGCCCGCGAACGCATCCAGGCGCGCCACACGCTGGAGCGCGGCCTGCTGATCGTCCACACCGGCAATGGCAAGGGCAAATCCTCCTCGGCCTTTGGCATGGCCATCCGCAGCCTGGGCTGGGGCATGAAGGTCGGCATTGTGCAATATGTGAAGGGCAGTTGGGAGACGGGCGAGAAGACGTTCTTTCAGGCCAATCCCGACCTGCTCACCTTTGAGGTGATGGGGGAGGGCTTTACCTGGGACACGCAGGACCGCGCGCGGGATATCGCCGCTGCGCGCGCCGCATGGGAACGGTCAAAGGAACTGATCTTCGACCCCGATTATGATTTCGTGATCCTGGATGAACTCAACATCGTGCTGCGTCAGGATACGCTGCCGATCGACGAGATTGTCGCGTTCCTGAAGGACCGCCCGCTGACCAAGCATGTCTGCATCACGGGACGCGGCGCCAAGGACGCGCTGATCGAGATTGCCGATCTGGTCACCGAATTCGGCGAGGTGAAGCATCCGTACAAGGCGGGGTTCAAGGCGCAAAAGGGCGTCGAATATTGATCCGGTCCGCGGTCCTGACGATCGTGCTGATGACGCTGGCCGCGTGCGGAGGCGACCGCGCGCCGCGTCCGGCCGCTCGCACTGTGGCGGCAGGTGCGTTGCCCCGGATCGTGTCCATCAATCCGTGCGTCGATGCCGTCCTGATGCACGTTGCCGACCCGCGCCAGATTGCCGGGATCAGCCATTATTCGCAGGATCCGCGCGCCACGTCCGTTCCGCTGGCCTGGGCCAACCGATTCCGGGCAACGTCGGGAACGGCAGAGGAGGTGGTGGCGCTAGCCCCCGATCTGGTCATTGCGGGCGGCCATGTTGCGCCATCGACGCTGATCGCGCTGGATCGGATGGGCATTCCGATCGTGCAGATCGGCGTTCCTAAAACGGTTGCGGAAAGCGTGGAACAGGTTCGCCAGATTGCCGATGCCGTTCGCCGTCCCGCCGCGGGTGCTGCGTTGGCCCGCCGGATCGAGGATGTCGTCGCCCGTGCCGCGCCGGCCCGTGCCGCGCCGGTGCCCGCCCTGATCTGGCAGGGCGGGGGATTGGTGCCGGGTACGGGCACGCTGGCCGATGACCTGTTGAACCGCACGGGATACCGCAACATGAGCGCCGATTATGGCCTGAAACAATGGGATGTCCTGCCCCTGGAACCGATGGTGGCCCGCCCGCCGAGGGTGCTGTTTTCCGTCGGCACCATGCAGCGGCAGGACCGGATGCTGGGTCATCCGGTGCTGGCCGGCCTGAACCGGCGCATTGCCATTCGCGATTATCCCGAACGGCTGCTGCATTGCGGCGGGCCGACGATCATCGATGCGGTGGGTCAGCTGGCCCGCGTGCGGCAGTCGCTGTGATGCGTGCGGTTCGGCTCAATCTGACGCTGGTCGCCGCGATCCTGCTGGCGATGCTGGTATCGCTGATCGCGGGCAAGGTCTGGATCCCCATCGACGCCTGGGCCGCGGGCGATCCGCGCTGGCCGATCATCGCCGAACTGCGCCTGCCGCGCACGATGCTGGCCGGACTGGTCGGGGCGGGGCTGGGCACTTCCGGGGCGGTGATGCAGGGATATCTGCGCAATCCGCTGGCCGATCCCGGACTGTTCGGCGTGTCGGCGGGCGCGGCGCTGGGGGCCGTCATTTCGCTGTATTTCGGCTATGCCGCCTCGGCCTGGCTGTTGCCCGGATTTGCGCTGACCGGCGCTGCACTGACCATGGCGCTGCTTGCGCTGATCGTCGGGCGGTCGGGCAGCGTCACGGTATTCACGCTGGCCGGTGTGATCGTATCCAGCATCGCCGGATCGCTGACCGCGCTGGCGATCAGCCTGGCCCCGACGCCGTTCGCCACGTCGCAGATCGTCACCTGGTTGATGGGTGCGCTGACCGATCGCAGCTGGAACGATGTCTGGCTTGCCCTGCCGCTGATCGGGCTGGGCATGGCGCTGCTTGCCCTGACCGCGCGGACGCTGGATGCGCTGACGCTGGGCGAAAGCGCGGCGCGGTCGATGGGGGTGGAGCCGCTGCGCCTGCAGCTGCTGGTCGTTATCGGCGTTGCGCTGTGCGTCGGGGCGTCCGTGGCAACGGCGGGGGTGATCGGCTTTGTCGGCCTGATCGTGCCGCATATCGTGCGGCCGTTCGTCGGCAACCGGCCATCGGCCGTGCTGTTGCCCGCGGCGCTGGCGGGCGCATTGCTGCTGATCGTGGCCGACAGCCTGGTGCGGGCGATGCCGACGGTCAGCGAGCTTCGCCTGGGCATTGCCATGTCGATGCTGGGCGGCCCGTTTTTCCTGATCCTGTTGGTCCGGATGCGGCGGAGGCTGGCATGAGCATGCTTGCGGCGGAACAATTGAGCCTGTCGCTGGGCGGCCGCGCGATCCTGCGCGGGGTCAGCGCGACATTCCGGCCGGGCGAGGTGACGGCGCTGCTTGGCCCGAACGGGGCGGGCAAATCGACGCTGCTCGCCTGTCTGGCCGGGCTGCGGCAGGCCGATGCCGGACAGGTGCTGGTGAACGGCCAGCCGCGCGCTGCCCTGTCGCGGCGCGAACTGGGCCGGCGCATCGGCCTGTTACCGCAGGTGGCGGATGTGCACTGGGATGTGGATGTGGCGACGCTGGTCGCGCTTGGCCGATATCCGCACCGCGCGCGCTGGGGCGAGACGGCGGCTGACCGGGCTGCCGTGGCGAAGGCGATGGCCGCAACCGATGTGACGCAGTTTGCGGATCGCCCCGTGTCCGCCCTGTCCGGCGGCGAACGGGCGCGGGTGCTGCTCGCCCGCGTGCTGGCGGGGGAACCGGAATGGCTGCTGGCCGATGAGCCGCTCGCGAATCTGGACCCCGCGCATCAGCATGACGCGCTGGAATGCCTGCGCGCCGTGGCGGGGGCGGGTGCGGGGGTCATCGTCGTGCTGCACGATCTCAACCACGCGCTGCGCATTGCCGACCGGGTCGTGCTGATGGCGGACGGCGCGGTCGTGGCACAGGGGGATGCCGATGCCGTGCTGTCGGCGGATCGCATCCGCGACACCTATGGCGTCAGCGTCGAGCGCGCCGTGACAGCCGGCGGGCAGCCGGTGATCGTGGCGACGGGCCGGGCGATCTTGCAATGATTGCGCGGCCGGAACAGCTGCTGATCGCCCTGATCGGAGAGGCTGCGGTCGGCTATCCCGCCGCGCTGTTCGCCGCCATCGGCCATCCTGTCACCTGGATGGGGGCAGGGATCGGCGTGCTGGATCGCGGGTGGAACCGGGGTGGTCCGGCGCGTCGCCGGGCGGCGGGGGTGGCGGCGATGCTGCTGCTGATCGCGGTGGCGGCAGGCGCTGGCTGGGCGGTCGAGGTGCTGGCGGGACGCGGCTGGGGCGTTGCGGTCGTGATCCTGATCGCCACCACCGGGCTGGCCCAGCGCAGCCTGGACGATCACGTCCGGGCGGTGGCGCGGCCATTGCTGGCGGGTGATCTGTCCGGTGCGCGGAGGGCGGTCGGCCGGATCGTCGGGCGGGATACCGACGCGCTGGACGAACGGGGCGTTGCACTGGCGGCGACGGAAAGCCTGGCCGAAAGCTTGTGCGACGGGGTGGTGGCGCCTGCCTTCTGGTTCCTGATCGCGGGATTGCCGGGCCTGCTGGTTTGCAAGGCGATCAATACGGCAGATTCGATGATCGGGCACCGGGATGATCGCTATCGCTGGTTCGGCTGGGCGGCGGCGCGGCTGGACGATGGGGTCAACTGGGTCCCGGCACGCCTGTCCGGTCTGCTGGTCACGCTGGCGGGCGGTGGCGGGGTTGCGGTGATGCTGCGCGATGCGCGCCGCCATGCATCCCCCAATGGCGGCTGGCCGGAGGCAGCGATGGCGGGTGTGCTGCACCGCCGTCTGGGCGGGCCGGTGCGCTATGATGGCGAGATGGCGGATCGGGCCTGGCTGGGGGACGGACCGCTGCCCGATGCGGCCGATTTGGGCCGGGCGCTGCGGATCTATCGCCGGGCGTGCCTGCTGTTGTGGTTGCTGGTCGGGGTGGTCGCATGGGCGCGGTGATGCTGCAGGGGACCGGGTCGGATGTCGGCAAGTCGGTGCTGGTCGCCGGTCTGTGCCGCCTGTTCGCCAATCGCGGCCTGACCGTCCGGCCGTTCAAGCCGCAGAACATGTCGAACAATGCCGCCGTCGCCAGCAATCCGCTGGGCGGGCCGGATGGCGAGATCGGCCGGGCACAGGCGCTGCAGGCGCTGGCCTGTCGCACGCCGCCGACGACGGACATGAACCCGCTGCTGATCAAGCCGCAATCGGATACCGGCGCGCAGGTCGTGATCCATGGCCGCGTCGCCGGAGAACTGGGCGCTGCTGATTATGCCCGCCGCCGCGACCACTGGATGGACGCCATCCTGGAATCGTGGCGGCGGCTGACGGCACAGGCCGACCTGGTGATCGTCGAAGGGGCGGGCAGCCCGGCCGAAACCAATCTGCGCGCGGGCGATGTCGCCAATATGGGGTTCGCGCGTGCGGCGGGTGTGCCGGTGGTGCTGGTCGGCGATATCGACCGGGGCGGGGTGATCGCGTCGCTGGTCGGGACGAGGGCGGTGCTGGACCCGGACGATGCGGCGATGATCCGGGGGTTCCTGATCAACAAGTTTCGCGGCGACGTGCGCCTGTTCGATGCCGGATATGCCGAGGTTTCGCGGCGGACGGGCTGGCCCGGGCTGGGCGTCGTGCCGTGGCTGGCGGCGGTGCGCGACCTGCCCGCCGAGGACGCAGTGGCGCTGGATCACGCCGATGCGGCGTCCGGCGGGGTCACGATCGCGGTGCCGATGTTGTCGCGCATTGCCAATTTCGATGATTTCGACCCGCTGGCGAACGAGCCTGGCGTGCGGCTGACCATGGTGCCGCCGGGCAAGCCGATGCCGGCCGAGGCGGCCATGATCATCCTGCCCGGCACCAAGGCGACGATTGCCGACCTTGGCTTTCTGCGCGCGCAGGGATGGGATGTCGACATTGCGGCGCATGTCCGGCGCGGCGGGATGCTGATGGGCATTTGCGGCGGCTTTCAAATGCTGGGCCAGATGATCGCCGATCCGGACGGGGTAGAGGGGCCGCCGGAAACTGTCGCCGGGTTGGGCTATCTGCCCGTGGTCACGCACCTGACCGCAGACAAGCGCGTGACAGACGTGACGGGCACCAGCATCGGCGATGACGCCCCCTTTTCCGGGTATGAAATCCATGTCGGGCGGACGGAGCCTGCCGGCCCGGTCCAGCCGCTGCTGCGGCTGGCCGATGGTCAGACGGATGGCTGCATTTCCGCCGACGGGCGCATCGCGGGCTGTTACATCCACCGCCTGTTCGATCATCCGGCGCAGCGGGCGGCGTGGCTGGCGCGGATCGGCACGGCATCGGACGGTGTGCTTCAGTCCGACCGGGTGGAACGCGCGCTGGACGCGCTGGCCGAACAGCTTGCCGTGCATCTGAATACCGAACAGCTTCTTGCCATTGCGAGGTCCATGCCATGATCGATGCCGCCGCCGTCCGGGAACATCTGGACGCCCTTGCCAAACCGCAGCGCAGCCTGGGGCGGCTGGAGGACCTGGCCGTGCGCCTTGCCGTGGTTCAGCAGCGGCTGGACCCGTTGACGCATCCGCGCCGCATCGTCCTGTTCGCGGGCGATCATGGCGTGGTGGCACAGGGGGTGACGGCATGGCCACAGGCGGTCACCGGCCTGATGGTCGAAACGATCCGCGCGGGCCGTGCCACCAGTTCGGCGCTGGCCGCGGCGCAGCGATGCGACCTGCGGCTGGTCGATGTCGGCGTGGCAATGCCGCCAGCGTCGCCGCATCCCGATTTCTATCATCACGCCAGTATCGCGCCGGGCACGGCCGACCTTGGCACCGGCCCGGCCATGACAGTGGATCAGTTCGATGCGGCATGGGCGGTGGGGGCAGCAGAGGCGCGGCGCGCCCATGCCGATGGCCATGCCGTGCTGATCGCAGGCGAAATGGGCATCGGCAACACGACGCCTGCTGCCTGCCTGACCGCGCTGCTGGCCGACGCGCCGCCGGAACAGGCGGTCGGGCGGGGGGCGGGCGCCGATGACGCCATGCTGGCGACCAAGGCCCGCGTGGTCGCCGACGCGGTTGCCCGTGCATCGGCTCAGTTCCCCAACGATCCCCGCGCTGCGATTGCGAGCATCGCCGGGTTCGAAATTGCCGCCATGGCCGGTTTCTTTGCGCAAGGGGCAGTACAGGGTTCGACCCTGTTGCTGGACGGATATGTCGCAACGGCCGGCGCGCTGATTGCCGAGACGCTCGCCCCCGGCACGCGCGACGCCATGATCGCGGCGCACCGGTCGGCAGAGCCGGGCCATGCTGCGGCGCTTGCCCGGCTTGGCATTGAACCGCTGCTCGACTGGCAGATGCGGCTGGGCGAGGGCACGGGCGCGCTGGTCGCCCTTCCGCTGATCGACAGTGCCGCTGCATTGCTGCGCGACGTGGCGCTGCTTTCCGATCTGGGTGTCTGACATGGGCATGGCCTGCCCCTGGTGGGCGCCGCCCGTGCTGGCGGTCCAGTTCCTGACCCGTATCCCGGTGCCCGGCACCGACCGGCTGACCGGGGATCAGGTGGCGGTCGGGCTGGTCCGGGCGGTCGGCTGGTTTCCACTGGTCGGCGCGCTGATCGGCGTGATGACGGCGGCCATCGCCATCGCCGCCGACAGCCTGTGGCCCGCACCGGTGGCCGTCGCACTGGCGCTGATCGTCGAGGCGCGGGTGACCGGCGCGTTTCACGAGGACGCGGTGGCCGATTTCTGCGATGCCTTTGGCGGCGGCACGACGGACGAGGACATCCGCCGGATCATGAAGGACAGCCGCATCGGCAGCTATGGCGCGGTCGGCCTGATCCTGGCGATCGGTGTGCGCGCCGTCCTGATGCTCGCCGCGCTGCAGGGCATGACGCCCGCGCTTGCGGCAGCGGTCATCGTTGCGGCGGCTGGGTTCGGGCGGCTGGTGGTCGTCATGCTGATGGCGATGATCGCCCCGGCGCCGGGCGGCACCGGCCTTGCCAAGGATGTGGCGTCCGGGGTGGGCGTGCCCATTCTGCTGACCGCGCTGGTCACGGCGATCCCCGGGCTTGCCGCGCTGGTCCTGTGGATGCCAGGGCAATTTCTGGCGGCCGTTGCGACGGCTGGGCTGTTCCTCACCTGGTTCCGCGCGCTGCTGCTGCGCCGGATCGGCGGCAGTACGGGCGATTGCCTGGGCTTTGCCGCCTATGCCGGGCAGCTGATCCTGTTGCTGGCGGCGACGGCGGGTTGAGCGCGGAGGTCCTTCTGGTCCGACACACCGCCGTGGCGCTGGCATGGCGCGGGCGATGCTATGGCGCCAGCGACGTTCCGCTGAGCCGACAGGGCAGGGCGGATACCATTGCGCTGGCGGCGGTGCTTGCTGAACGAAATCCCGTTTGGGTGGTGCATAGCGGGCTGGCCCGGACGCGGATCCTTGCCGAGCGGATCGCGCGAGCCTGTGGCTGTCCGACCGGGGAGGATCGGGGCTGGCGCGAACGCGATTTCGGCAGCTGGGAGGGGCAGCGATGGACCGCCATCTATCGCGCGACCGGCAATGCCATGGACGGCATGATCGACACGCCCGACAGTTTTCGCCCAGGCGGCGGGGAAACGACGTTCGAACTGGCCGACCGGGTGGCCCTTGCCCGGCAGCGACTGCCCGGCGGGCGGGGGATCGTCGTCACCCATGGCGGACCCATCGCGGCCCTGATCGGCCGCGACCGGGGCGCACTGGCCACCGACTGGCCCGCGCTGGTCCCGCCTTGCGGCGGATCGGTCGTCATGCCGGGGGAGTGGCGCGCCCGGCAGGATTCGAACCTGCGGCCCCAAGCTTAGAAGGCTCGTGCTCTATCCAACTGAGCTACGGGCGCGTGCTGGGCGCGATAGCGCGGATTGCGCGGGCAGGAAACCGTTCGCATAACGGGGGCATGAGCATGGGGTCAGAATCAGTTCCGCGTCACGTCGCGGCGGGCGCGGTATCGAGCGGGCAGTTCCGCTATTTCGATTTCGTGATGGCCGCGTTCTGCGTCGTCCTGGTGCTGTCCAACGTCATCGGCGCGGCAAAGCTGGCGCAGCTGGGCGGGTTCGTGTTCGGGGCCGGCATCCTGTTTTTTCCGGTGAGCTATGTGCTGGGCGACGTGCTGACCGAGGTGTATGGCTATGCCCGTGCGCGCCGCTGCATCTGGGCCGGGTTTGCGGCGCTGGTGTTCATGGCGGTGATGAGCTGGGTTGTCGTCAGCCTGCCGCCCGCTGACGGGTGGGAGGGGCAGGCGGCCTATGAGGCCGTGTTCGGACAGGTGTGGCGCATCGTTATCGCGTCCATCACCGCGTTCTGGGCGGGCGAGTTCGTCAATTCCTTTGTCCTCGCCAAGATGAAGCTTGCCACCGGTGGCAAGTATCTGTGGACGCGGACCATCGGATCGACCGTGGTGGGACAGGGCGTCGACAGCCTGATCTTCTATCCGATCGCGTTCCTTGGCATCTGGTCCAACGAACAGGTGCTGACGGTGATGGTCACCAACTGGGCGCTGAAAGTGGCGTGGGAAGCGGCGCTGACCCCGGTGACCTATCTGGTGGTCGGCAAGCTGAAACAGGCCGAGGGGGTCGACCTGTTCGATCAGGATACGAACTTCACGCCGTTCAGCGCCAGGGTATAGTCCGGGACCGCTGGCGCTCGCGGCCGGGACGAACGGCCTGCCGAATCAGAACCAGGCCTTGTCCCCCCGAACATATTTACGCTGCCAGTCGTCCTCTGAAATCGCCAGATAGATGATGAATTCGATGAACGCGATCAGCGAGACGGCAATGCCAGGCACGACCAGCAGCCAGCCGATGGTGCCGCACAACAGCATGATGACGCCGGTGCCGATCCGGCCGAGATAGAATTTGTGGGCGCCGAAAATGCCGAGGAAAAAGGCGAGGATCGCGGCGATATATTTGTTCTTCTCGCCCGCCAGCAGATTGTCCGACGCGATGGCAAAGATCGAATGCGCCATGCCGTCGGCGATTTCGAAATCCACCGTCTGGCCGTTCACCGGATGCGCCTGCATCCGCCACTGGGACGGGACGAACCGATAGCGCACGCCATCGTCGCCGCTGATGAACCCTTCGCCCCGGTCATAATCGAACGCCAGTATCTTGCCGCGCATCGCCGCCGCCTCCCGTTGATCGACCAGCATTGTTGCCGGTTCAGGTGTGTTAGTCAAGTAAAGCGGCCTGGCCAGGCCAGTCAGAGCGTCGGTCGCCAGTCCCAGCCGAGCGGATCGCCGTCCATCACCTCGATCCCGGCGGCGGTCAGTTCGTCGCGGATCGCATCGGAGCGGGCGAAGTCCTTCGCCGCGCGGGCTTCCTTGCGGTCGGTCAGCCGCGCCTCGATCTCCACTTCGGTCAACGTGGCGCTGGCAGGCCGGACGCGCAGCGCCTTCCGGCTGAGGGTCGCAAGCCCAAGGCCGAGCACCGCATCGAACGCGGCCAGCGTCGCCAGCCGGTCGGGCGCGGACAGCCGCTTGTCGGCCAGTATTTCGTCCAGCACCGGCAGCGCACGGGGCGTGTTGAGGTCGTCGCTCAGCGCCTCGTCCAGCCGGTCGAGATAGGCGCCGGCCACCGTGCCGTCGCCGGTATTCTCCAGCTTTCGCACGGTCATCACCAGCCGCTTCAGCCGGGTCTGCGCCGCCAGCACCTGTTCCGCGCCGAACTCTAGCTCGCTGCGATAATGGGCGCTGAGGCACATCAGGCGATAGGATAGCGGGTGAACCCCCGCCGCCTTCAGCGCCTCCAGAGTCGCGACCGACCCCTTGGACTTGGACAGCTTGCCCGTGCGGTCGACGAGGAAGTTGTTGTGCATCCAGAAGCGCGCGCCGGTGAACCCGGCGGCAACCCCCTCTGGCGCGGTGCAGCCGCAGAATGCCTGGTTCTGCGCGATCTCGTTCGGATGGTGGATTTCGCGGTGGTCGATGCCGCCGGTGTGGATATCGAACGGAAAGCCAAGATATTTGCCGCTCATCACCGAACATTCGAGGTGCCAGCCCGGGGCGCCGCGGCCCCAGGGGCTGTCCCATTCCATCTGGCGCGTCTCGCCGGGCGGCGTCTTGCGCCAGATGGCGAAATCCTGCGGATGCCGTTTGCCCGATACGGGGTCGATGCGGCTTTCCCCGGCATCGTCCTGTCCCCCGGCCAACCGTCCATAGTCCGGCACGGTGGAGCTGTCGAAATACAGGCCGCTGTCGATTTCGTAGCAATGGGCCGGTGCGATCCGTGCGGCGAAATCGATCATCTCGCCGATATGATCCGTCGCGACCGACCAGACGGATGGATCGCCGATGTTGAGATCGCTGAGGTTCCCCTTGAACACCGCGGTGTAATGCGCCGCGATGTCCCAGGCGGATTGCCCGCGCTTTTTTGCCGCCGCCTCCATCTTGTCATCGCCCGCATCGGCATCGCTGGTCAGATGGCCGACATCGGTGATGTTGATGACATGGGTCAGCGGATAGCCCTTCCACCGCAGGACGCGCGCCAGGGTGTCGGTGAACACATAGGCGCGCAGGTTGCCCAGATGCGGATCGGAATAGACGGTCGGCCCGCAGCTATAGACGCGCACGCCCTTGTCCGCATCCAGCGGGGCAAAATCCTCGACCATGCGGGTCAGCGAATTGTAGAGGCGAAGCGTGGTCATGGTGCGGGGCGTTTAGCGAAGGGCAGGCGGGCGAGCCAGCCCCGATCCTTGAGCACGCGCATCGCCGCATTATGGCCCGGCGCGCCGGTCACGCCGCCGCCGGGATGGGTGCCCGATCCGCACAGATACAGGCCGGGGATCGCGCCGCGATATTCCGCCTCGCCCAGAAAAGGCCGCGCGGCCCAGAGCTGATCCAGGCTCATTCGGCCGTGGAAAATGTCGCCGCCGATCAGGCCGAACGTGCGTTCCAGGTCCAGCGGCGAATGGATCTGGGTGGCGACGATCAGCTTGCGAAAGCCCGGTGCGAACCGCTCCACGGTGTCCAGCACCGCATCGGCGGCCGCGTCCCGGCAATCGTCCCAGCTTTTGCCATCGGGCAGGACCGGCGCGAATTGCTGACAGAACAGGCTGGCGACGTGCGCGCCTGGCGGGGCCAGGCTGTCGTCCAGCATCGACGGGATCAGCATTTCCACGATCGGTTCGCGCGACCAGCCATGGGCGCGGGCATCGTCGAACGCCCGCTGCATATAACCAAGCGAGGGCGCCATGATGATCCCCGCGCCCAGATGCGGCCCCGGATCGGGCAGCGCGGCAAAGCGGGGCAGGGCGGACAGGGCGACGTTCATGCGAAACGTGCCCGACCCGGCGCGATAGGCGTGCGACCGGGCCAGTGCATCGGCCGGCAGATCGGCGGGATCGAACAGGCGTTCGTACAGCAGTTTCGGCCCGACATTCGCGATGATGCGGGGTGCGCGCAGTTCCTCGCCGCCGATCAGGCGAACGCCGGTCGCCCGGCCGCGATCGTCGATCAACACGCGCTCGACCGCCGCATCGGTGCGGATCGTCGCTCCGGCAGCGACCGCCGCCCGTGCCATCGCCTGCGTGATCGCGCCCATTCCGCCAATCGCGTGCCCCCACAGGCCGCGCTTGCCGTTCACCTCTCCAAACACATGGTGGAGCAGGACATAGGCGGAACCGGGCGTGTCCGGCCCGGTATAATTGCCAACCACGGCATCGAATCCGAACAGCGCGCGCACCGGATCGCTTTCGAACCATGGGTCCAGAAATTCGCTGGCCGACAAGGTGAAGATGCGCAGCAATTCGCGCTGCACCGCGATGGGCAGGCGGGCGACCTGACGCGACTGGCCAAGCGCGGCCAATATCGCACCCGCGCCGCCGCCGACATTGGGCGGCTGTTTCAGCGCCAGATCGCGCAGCACATCGGCAATCCGTTCCAGCATCGCGGAATAGGCGGGCAGGCGGTCAGCATCACGGGCCGAGAATTTCGCGAACTGGGCGGTCATGTCCGCCTGTCCGCCGGCCAGCAGATGGCGGCCATCGGGCAGGGGCAGGAAATTGCCCACTGGCCGTTCAACAATGGTCAGGCCATGGGCGTGGAGCGCCATGTCGCGGATCACGCGCGGCTGAAGCAGGCTGACGGTATAGCTGGCGGTGGAATTGCGGAAACCGGGCGCAAAGGTTTCGGTTACCGCGGCCCCGCCCACGATCTCGCGCGCCTCCAGCACTAGCGGTTTCAGCCCCGCGCGCGCCAGATAGAAGGCGCAGACAAGGCCGTTATGCCCGCCCCCGATGATGATGGCGTCATGGGTGGCGACGGGGGACATTCGATCCTTCAGGCAAGCTGGATGACGGACCGTTCCTTCATCGACCGATAGATCGCTTCGATCAAGCGGATGTCGCGCAGCCCCTCTTCGCCCGGCACGATCGGCGTCCTGCCGGTGCTGGCACACAGAGCGAGATGGTCGAGCATCGCCACGAACTGTTCATCGCCGGTGCTGCGCAGATCGACCGGGCTGACCCGTCCGTCGCGGCTGACCCGCATGGCATGGCCGCCGTAGAAGGTTGCCGGTTCCAGTTCCAGCCACCCCCGGGTGCCCACCGCGCGATAGCGGCCATGACCAGAGCTTTAGGACGACAGGCAGTTGGCAACGACGCCCGAGGGGAATTGCAGCATGAACGATACCCGGTCCTCCACCTCCGCAAAACGGGGGTCGGTCCGGTCCGTGGTTTCGAACGCGGACAGGGCCACCGGTTCCTCCCCGGTCAGATAGCGCGCAGCGTTCAGGGAATAGATGCCGATGTCCATCATCGACCCGCCCCCGGCCTTTGCCTTTTCCAGTCGCCACTGGTTGGGGCCGATGGAAAAGCCGGTTTCGACCTGAAGCGTGCTCAGCGGGCCGTCATGCCCCTGCCGCACCCAGTCGATCGCCCGGCGGTTATAGGGTTCGAAATGGCAGCGATATCCGATCATCAGGTGCCGGTCCGCCGCCTTTGCCGCGTCGATCATCGCCTGACATTCCGCCGGGTTCATCGCCATCGGCTTTTCGCAAAGCACGTGCTTTCCTGCGTTTAGCGCGCGGATCGAATATTCGGCATGAAGAAAAACGGGCAGGACGACATAGACGATGTCGATATCCGGGTTGTCGCGGATGCGGTCGAAATCGGCATAGCTGTAGCGGTGGGTTTTCGGCACGTCATAGTCCGCGCCATATTTGTCCAGCTTAGCCGGGGTTCCGCTGACCAGCGCCGCGATGCGGCTATGCTGACACAGCTTCATGCGGGGCATGATCTGCGCGGTTGCATAGCTGCCCAGACCGACAATGGCATAGCCCAGCTTGCGCACCGGACCGGCGGCGCCGAGGCGGGCGGGCAGGGCGGTGGCGATTGCGCCCATGCCGATGCCGTGCAAGACCGCGCGGCGATCCTTCTGTGCCTCCATCATCCCCTCCATCCGCAATTGACCATCACGGGATAGGGAAAAGCGGGGCGATCAGAAACCCTTAATCCGGCAACGCATCCTGTGCCGTCAGCCGGTATCCGACGCCCGGTTCGTTGACGATCAGCGCGGGGCGGGCGGGATCCGCCTCGAGCTTCTGGCGCAACGCGCGCACGACGATGCGCAGATATTCGACATCGCCGGCATGGGCCGAACCCCAGACATTGGTCAGCAATTCGCGGTGGCTGATCACCCGGTCGGGGTACCGGGCCAGTTCGGCCAGCGTGCCATATTCCTTGGGCGACAGATGCACCTCTGCCCCCTGCCGCGTCACCCGGCGGCGCTCCAGGTCGATGGTGACATGGCCGGCAGTCACCACCGGCTGGCTGCCCGCGGCCCGATGGCGAAGCGCGGTGCGCAGCCGCGCGAGCAGTTCCTCGGTATCAAACGGTTTGGTCAGATAATCGTCCGCGCCCAGATCGAGTGCGGCGACCTTTTCGGCGGTTTCCTCGCGCGCGGAAACGACCAGCAGCGGCGCGGTGGACCGGCCCCGGATCAGCTGGATCAGCTCCAGCCCGTCCCGGTCGGGCAAGCCAAGGTCGAGCAGCACCGCATCGGGCCGCTCGATTTCGACCAGCGACAATCCCTCGCGCGCCGATGCCGCCTCGATCGCGTCATGCCCCGCCCGCGTCAGCGCGGCGCGGAGCAATCGGCGGATATGGGCATCGTCCTCGACGATCAGCACCTTTGCGGCATGGGTCATGCCGCCCGGTTTAGGGCCGGGCATTGCCCGCGTCGAGCGCACGGTTCAGCATCAGCACATTGACCCGCGGCTCGCCGATAAAGCCCAACAGGGGGTGTTCGATCCTGGCGTTCACCAGGGCACGCAACCGGGCCACGCTGGTGCCGCGTGCCTTTGCCACGCGGTCCACCTGCGAAAAGGCCGCCTCGGGGCTGATATGGGGGTCAAGCCCCGAGGCAGAGGCTGTCAACAGGTCGGCGGAGCCAGTCTGACCTGCGGCAGGGCGTGTGGCGCGAACGCGTTCCGCCAGAGCGGCGGAGGTCGGGCCGAGATTGGAGCCGCTGGACGCCATGGCGTCATAGCCATCCGCACCGGCGGCGGACGGGCGGCCATGAAAGTAGCGGTCGGCGGAAAATCGCTGTCCGATCAGGCTGGATCCCACCACCCGGCCGTCCTGCCGGATCAGGCTGCCATTCGCCTGATCGGGAAAAATCAGCTGAGCAACGCCGGTGATCGCCAGCGGATAGGCAAGGCCGGTCAGCGCGGCGAACAACAGGGTCAGGACAAGGGCGGGCCGCAGCGCGGATTTCAGGTCGTTCAACATGACGGGGTTCCCTCAGGCAAGGCCGGTGGAGGAGACGGCAAGGTCGATGAGCTTGATGCCGATGAACGGGGCCACCAGACCGCCCAGGCCATAGACGGCCAGGTTGCGGGCCAGCAGCGGACCGGCCGCCATTGGGCGATAGGTCACGCCCTTCAGCGCCAGCGGCACGAGCAGCGGGATGATGACCGCGTTGAAGATGATCGCGGACAGGATGGCGCTTTCCGGGCTGGCCAGCGCCATCACGTTGAGGACGCCAAGGCCGGGATAGAGCGCGACGAAGATCGCCGGGATGATCGCGAAATACTTCGCCACGTCATTGGCCACGGAAAAGGTGGTCAGCGCGCCGCGCGTCATCAGCAGCTGTTTGCCCAGGCCGACGATCTCGATCAGCTTGGTTGGATCGCTGTCCAGATCGACCATGTTCCCCGCTTCACGCGCGGCCTGCGTGCCGGTGTTCATGGCAACGCCGACATCGGCCTGCGCCAGGGCAGGGGCGTCGTTGGTGCCATCGCCGCACATCGCCACCAGACGGCCGCCCTGCTGTTCCCGCCGGATCAGGGCCAGCTTGTCCTCCGGCGTGGCCTCGGCCAGGAAATCGTCCACCCCGGCCTCTGCGGCGATCGCGGCGGCGGTCAGCGGATTGTCGCCGGTGATCATCACGGTGCGGATGCCCATGCGGCGCAATTCGGCAAAGCGTTCGCGGATGCCGGCCTTGATCACGTCCTTCAGCGCGACTGCGCCCAGAAGGACGCCGTCCTGCGCCACGGCCAGCGGCGTCATGCCGGCGCGGGCGATCTCGTCCGTGATCCGGCGCAGTTCGGTGGCGGCGCTGCCGTGTTTGTCGGTCGGCTGACCGATGGCGGTCAGCACGGAATCGACCGCGCCCTTGCGGATCGTACCGTCCAGCGTCTTGACGCCGGAGATTCGGGTCTGTGCGGTGAAGGGGATAACCTCGCTGCCCGCGGGCAGTTCCTGCACGGTGATGCCATGCTTTTCGCGGGCGAGCGTGACGATCGACCGGCCCTCCGGCGTTTCGTCGGCCAGGCTGGCGAACAGTGCGGCACGGGCCAGGGTATCCACGGTCACGCCGTTCAGGGGGCGGAACTGGCTGGCGGCGCGGTCACCGATGGTGATCGTCCCCGTCTTGTCCAGCAACAGCACGTCGATATCGCCCGCCGCCTCGACCGCGCGGCCCGATTTGGCCAGCACGTTGAACCGGACCAGCCGGTCCATCCCCGCAATGCCGATCGCGGACAAAAGCGCTGCGATCGTGGTGGGGATCAGGGTGATCAGCAATGCGGCCAGCATCGCAACCGGGATCGAGCCGCCTGCATAGCTGGCAAAGCCCGGAATGGTCGCCACGGCGATCAGGAAGATGATGGTGAGGCCGACCAGCAGGATGGTCAGCGCAATCTCGTTCGGAGTCTTCTGCCGCTCCGCCCCTTCGACCAGTGCGATCATGCGGTCGAGAAAGCCCTGGCCCGGCTCCTGCGTCACGCGCACCTTGATCCGGTCGGAAATGACGCGGGTACCCGCGGTCACGGCGCTGCGATCGCCGCCTGCCTCGCGGATCACGGGCGCGCTCTCGCCGGTGATGGCGCTTTCGTTGACCGATGCGACGCCCTCGATCACCTCGCCATCAGCGGGGATCAGGTCGCCGGTTTCGACAAGGACGACATCGCCCAGTTGCAGCAGCGTCGCGCCGACGATTTCATAGGCGTCGGCAACGCCGATGGTGCGTTTGGCGGTCAGTTCCGCCTTGGTCGCGCGCAGCGATGCCGCCTGTGCGCGGCCGCGCCCTTCGGCCAGCGCCTCGGCAAAGGTGCCGAACAGCACCGTCAGCCACAGCCAGACGATCAGCTGCACCTGAAAACCGGTACTGAGCCCCTCGCCGCCGACAAGGGCGAGGATGGTCAGCAGCAGCGCGACGATGGCGGTCGTGAACAGAACCGGGTTGCGGATCAGTTCGCGGGGAGAAAGCTTGCGGAACGCATCGCCGATGGCCGGAACCACAAGCTTTGCAGAAAACATGGATGATGCAGCGGCCATGGATGCCACTCCTGTCAGGAAAGGGTGCCGGACAGCATCGCGAGATGATCCGCGATGGGTCCGAGCGCGAGGCTGGGAAGGAAGGTCAGGCCGCCCAGGATCAGGATGATGCCGACCAGCAGGCCGACCCACAGCGCCCCGGTGGTCGGGAACGATCCGGTGGTTGCCGGGCTGTGCCGCTTGGCCGCCAGGCTACCCGCAATCGCCAGAACGGGGATGATCACGAAAAACCGGCCAAGCCACATGGCAACGCCCAGGAGGCCGTTATACCAGGGCGTACCTGCGGTCAGGCCGGCAAAGGCCGAACCGTTGTTCCCGGTTGCCGAGGTAAAGGCATAGAGGATTTCGGAAAATCCGTGCGGCCCCTTGTTCAACGGTCCGGCCAGGCCCGCCTCGGTCACGGCGGACAGGGCGGTAAAGCCAAGGATGCACAGCGGCAGGACGGCGATGGCCAGCACGGCCAGCTTTACCTCGCGCGCCTCGATCTTCTTGCCGACATATTCCGGCGTCCGCCCGACCATCAGGCCGGCGACGAACACGGCCAGGATGGCGAACAGCAGAAAGCCATAGATGCCCGCTCCGACGCCGCCGACGACAATTTCGCCCAGCTGCATGTTGAACAGCGGGATCATGCCGCCCAGCGGGGTAAAGCTGTCGTGCATCGCGTTGACGGCACCGCAGGATGCGGCCGTGGTAACGACGGCGAACAGCGCCGAGGCGGCAATGCCGAACCGGGTTTCCTTGCCCTCCATATTGCCGCCGGGCACGCCCAGCTGATGCAGCACCGGATTGCCGGCGGCTTCGGCCCAATAGGTGACGGCAGTGCCGGCGACGAACAGTACGGCCATGGCGGACAGGATGGCCCAGCCCTGACGCGTGTCGCCCACCGCCTTGCCAAAGCACCAGGCAAGGCCGACGCCGATCATGAAGATCGAGACAATCTGCACCAGGTTGGTCAGCGCGGTCGGATTTTCGAACGGATGCGCGGAATTGGCGTTGAAGAAGCCGCCACCATTGGTGCCCAGCATCTTGATCGCTTCCTGACTGGCCACGGGGCCGAGCGCGATGGACTGCTTTGCGCCCTCCAGCGTCGTTGCATCGACCATTGCGGACAGGGTCTGCGGCACGCCGCTGAACACCAGGAACAGGGCATAGACGATGCTGATCGGCAGCAGCAGATACAGCGTCACGCGGGTCACATCGGCCCAGAAATTGCCGATCCCCGCCGCCTCGCGCCTCGCAAAGCCGCGGAACAGGGCAAAGGCGATGGCAATGCCGGTGGCCGCGCTGAGGAAGTTGTGCAGCGTCAGGCCCAGCATCTGCGACAGGTTCGACAGGGCGACCTCGCCCGAATACCATTGCCAGTTGGTGTTGGTGGTAAAGCTGATCGCGGCGTTCATCGCGCCGTCCGGCCCGATCGCGGCCAGCCCGCGCGGGTTTAGCGGCAGCACGTCCTGA
Organism: Sphingomonas eleionomae; assembly: GCF_049889035.1. NCBI lineage: Bacteria > Pseudomonadati > Pseudomonadota > Alphaproteobacteria > Sphingomonadales > Sphingomonadaceae > Sphingomonas > Sphingomonas eleionomae. The sequence goes on from NZ_JBLTWP010000003.1 coordinate 572,146, forward strand.
AGCCGCAGGATGGCATAGAGGAACAGCAGCAGGACAAGGTTGAACAGCACCAGGCTGAGCGCATAGCGGCGCCACCCCATATCCTGCGCCGGATCGATGCCGGCCAGACGGTAAAAACCGGTTTCGACCGGCCCCAGCACGACGTGCAGCGGCGTCCGCCGCCCCTCGTACAGCGCGAACAGCCATTGTCCCATCGGTTTGGCCAGCAAGCCGACAATGACGACAAAGAGCGCGATCAGCGCCCAACCTCCTACGGTCATGGACAAGGGCCCTTTCGTCAGAATTTTTCGGGACGCAGCAGGGCCGCGACCAGATAGGCGAGCAGGCCGAGCGCGGTCAGGCCGGCCAGGATCAGGGGCAGTGTCATCGCATCACCCCCGTTCGGCCAGGCGCACCAGCGCCAGCGTCAAAAGGAACAGCCCGCCCAGAATCGCGAGCCAGGTCACATCGGCCATGGGCCATTCTCCAGCTGTTATCGTCCGCGTCTGGACGATGCCGGCCGGGCAATTAGGGCTGCCGGGCATTAGCGTTCGAGGGCGAAAAGCGGGCTGCAGCATAAAGATTCCATAAGGATCGTGTTGCCGCGGCGCGGGTTATGGCAGGACTGTGCCGATGAACGACGTCAGGATGCCGTGGTGAGCGACAGCGACCGGGATCAGCGCCCCTCGCCCGAGGCGCTGTTGCGTGCGGCGAACCGGGAACAGCGCGGGCGGCTGAAGATCTTTCTGGGCGCAGCACCCGGCGTCGGCAAAACCTATGAGATGCTGACCGACGGTGCCGCGCAGCTGCGCGATGGCAGGGACGTCGTGATCGGCGTCGTCGAAACCCATGGGCGCACCGAAACCCAGGCGCTGGTCGAGCCGCTGGAAGTCGTGCCCCGGCGCGTGGTTGATTATCGCGGCCACCGGCTGGAGGAAATGGACCTGGACGCGGTGATCGCGCGGCGGCCCGATCTGGCGCTGGTCGACGAGTTTGCGCACAGCAATGCAGAGGGCAGCCGCCATCCCAAGCGGTGGCAGGACGTCATGGAGCTGCTGGATGTCGGTATCGACGTCTATACGACGCTGAATATCCAGCACGTCGAAAGCCTGAACGACGTGGTGGCGGGTTTTACCCGCGTCCGCGTGCGCGAAACGGTGCCCGACACGGTGTTCGACGGTGCCGAGGTGGAGGTGGTGGACATTCCGCCCGACGAGCTGATCGAGCGGTTGAAGGCGGGCAAGGTCTATATCCCGGCCGAGGCGAGCCGGGCACTCGACCGGTTCTTTTCCCGTCCCAATCTGTCCGCGCTGCGCGAAATGGCGCTTCGCCGCGCTGCGATGAGCGTCGATCAGTCGCTGCTGGAGGATCTGGCCACCACGACGGCGACGGGGACCTTTGCGGGCGGCGAGCGGGTGCTGGTTGCGGTCAGCGAACTGCCCGGATCGGATCAGCTGGTGCGCGTTGCCAAGCGACTGGCCGACGCGCTGAAGGCGCCGTGGCAGGCGGTATTCATCGAAACGCCGCGCGCCGCGGGCTTTTCCGCCGATCAGCGGCAGCGCGTGGGCGAGAGCCTGCGCCTTGCCGCCACGCTGGGTGCGACCATTGCCACGGTGCCGGCGGTGTCGGTGATCGAGGGGTTGCGCACCCATGTCGCGGGGATGCGCGCGACGCAGCTGGTGATCGGCAAATCGGTGCGCAGCTGGTGGTTCGAACTGCGCCATGGATCTGTCGTCGATGCGATGCTGCGGGCGGGCGAGGGGCTGGCGGTGCATGTCATCCCGGCGGAGGCCAAGCTGTCCGCCCCGCGTCAGGCGGCGGCCCTGCTGCGCGGTTGGGGCGGGGTGCGCGATTATGTGGTGCTGGCGCTGCTGCTGGCCGTCACGACGCTGATCGCCAAGCTGGCCGAGCCGCTGATCGGCATGGCGGGCGTCGACCTTTTGTATCTCCCGCCGGTCATCATCGGGTCGATCTGGGCCGGTCTGCGCCCCGGACTGATTGCGGGGATCGCGGCGGGGCTGGCCTATAACTTCTTTTTCCTGCCGCCGCTCTACACCTTTACCATCGCCGATCCGCGCAGCTTGCTGACCGTGTTCGTCCTGATCGGGATTGCAGTGTTCACCGGCAATCTGTCGGCGCGGCTGCGCGACCGGGCCAATCTGGGTGCCCGCAGCGCCCAGGAAAACGCCGCAGTCGCCGCTTTCGGCCAGTCGCTTGCCCGCGTGTCCGACTGGGATGGCACCAGCCGGATCGTGTGCGAGGAAATGGCGCGAACCCTCAACTGTTCGGTCATCCTGTTGAACGAGCGGGAGGGCGAACTGGTGCGCGTTGCCGCGTGCCCGCCGGATCAGCCTGATCTGGGACCGGTCGATCGCGCCGCCGCCGATTGGGCATGGAGCCGGGGCGAACCGGCCGGGGTCGGCACAGGCACCCTGGTCGCCGCCGAGTGGCAATTCCATCCGCTGCGCACGGCGCTGGGCACGCTTGCCCTGATCGGACTTGCCAATGATGGCGGGGGCAATCCGGTGTCGGCGGACCGCGCGCTCCTGTTCTCCACGCTGCTGGGTCAGGCCGCACTGGCGCATGAGCGGCTGACGCTGGAGGATCAGGTGCGCGAGGTGTCGGTGCTGCGCGAACGCGACCGGCTGCGCGCGGCGCTGCTATCGTCCATCGGTCATGACCTGCGCACACCGCTGACCGGCGTGGCCGCGGCGATCGACGCGCTGGCGGCAGAGGGACAGGCGGATGACAAGACGGTCCGCATGGCGCAGGCAGAGGTCGGCCGGCTGAAACGGTTTCTCGACAATCTGGTCGACATGGTGCGGATCGACAGCGGCGCGCTGAACCTGTCGATCGAACCGACCGATCTGACCGATGCCGTCGTGGCGGCCGTGCATGACCTGCGCGCGGTGCTCGCATCCTGTACCATCGACCTTCGCGTGCCGCCCAACCTGCCGCTGGTGCGCGCCGACCCGCGCCTGTTGCATCACATCCTGATCAACCTGCTGGCCAATGCAGCGACCCATGGCGGCGGGGACCGGATCATCGTCAGCGGACGGCGGATGCCCGATGGCGTCGTCCTGTCCATTGCCGACAACGGTCCTGGCCTGCCCGATGGTGCTCAGGACCGGGTGTTCGAAACCTTCCGCCACGGCGATGGCAACGACCGGCACGGCGGCAGCGGCCTGGGGCTGGCGATCGCCAAGGGCTTTGCCGAGGCGATGCAGGCCAGGGTCAGCGCCGCCAATGGGGCAGAGGGCGGGGCGGAGTTCAGCATCAGCCTGATGCCGTGGCTGGAAACCGCCCCGACCATCCCCGACGAACCAGCAGGCATGAACGGTTAGGCGCTCAGCCAGCCCCCGGTAAAGCCCGCCCGCTGCAGGCCGCGGCGGATGTGCGGGTTCTTCTTCATGGTTTCCCAGACAAGCCCGCTGCGATGATTTTCGATCATCGCCACGATCGGACCCTGGTCGATGCCCAGATAATCCTTGTCCACCCAGCCAAGGCCGGGGCGCAGTTCGCCATGCTTGAACGGTTCCGGCGGGCGCCGCGTGATGGTGAGGTTGAAAGCGTCCAGAAAACCGTATTTGTCGTACAGCTGTTCTCCATAGCGGAAATACATGGCCTGAACCGTCGGCTCGATGATTTCCGGCGCAAACGGCATCGAGCCGAGCAGCGCGGTGGGGGCAAGGGTGCCATCGTCCCGCTCACCGGGTCCGCGCGCCGAATAGCTGAAGAACTGCCGGTCGCTGCCGCCCGTGTTCATCCGGAAATCGCCCGGCCCGTCGCACGCGGTAAGGCCCCAGCAGTCGGCACCATATCCCGCCCATCCGCCCGGATTTTCGACGGCATAGTTACGCTGCGCATAGGTCGCGCGGCGGCTGTTTTCGAAATAATCGATGCCCTTGGCGGACATGAAGGAATCCCGGATGCCCCGGAAATCCAACCAGACATGGCTGTATTGATGCCCGAACATCGGAGCGAAATGCAGATGCGGTTCGCCCCATCGGCTCGACCAGCTGGGTTCGAACCGGGCGGCCCAGGCATCCCAGGTGCCATCGGCCAGCGGATGCGTGGGCGAACCGAGACCCAGGATGTAAAGGATCATCCCTTCGTTATAAATGTCCCAGTCTGATCGGATGAAGCCGCTTTCCGGGTGCCAGCCCATCGACACCAATGGAGCACGCGGCGTGATCCACGGCCATTCGACGGCCTGATACAGCTGTTCGGCCAGTTCGCGGATGCGCGCTTCCACCGGGCTGGCTGCATCGTCGAACCAGCTTTGCACGAACAGCACGCCAGCCATCAGCAGGGCGGTGTCGATGGTGGACAGTTCCGACAGCGAAAAGCGGTAGCCGCGCGTCGAACCCAGAAAATGGTAGAAAAATCCGCGATAGCCCGAAACACCGGTCGGCGTGTCGCCCATCGGCGCCTTGGCCAGGAACTCCAGCGTGGTCAGCGTGCGCTGAGCCGCCGCCTCGCGCGTGACCCAGCCATGGCTTGCCCCGATCGGATAGGCGGTCAGCGCAAAGCCGATGGCCGCAATCGAGACAAAGGACGGGGTGGGCCAGCGATCCGGCGCCATGCCGGTCTTTTCATCCGTCACTTCCCAGAAATAGCGAAAGGCGCGGCGCTGAATATCGTCGATCAGCGGGCTGACCTCCACGTCCAGCGCGGGCCGGTCATTGAGGACGGTCCAGCCATCCACCGCAATCGGACCTGCCGGGGCGGGCGGGGCCGAGCGCGGGGTGCATCCCGCCATCAGACCGGCAAGGCCGAGCCCCGCCGATCCCACAAACTTCCGTCTGTCGAACAAGTCGCTACTCCATATGGGTTGGCCGCGGCGGGGCCAGGGGTGGGGGGAGGAGGCCCCGCCGCGACCGGCAAGACTATCAGAAGCGATAGCCAAGCCTGAACTGGACCCTGCGCGGCAGGGTCAGCAGGTTCGCTGCATTGTCCGCATTGGCGGGCAGCAGCGGATCGGTGACCTGACCGGTGGTCGGGTTGATCGTGTTGTTGAAGAAGCCGTCAAAGCCGCTGAAATTGTTGTTGTTGAACACGTTCAGCACATCGACCGCGATGTTGAAATTGTCCTCCCTGCCAAAGATCGCGAAGTTCTTGGCCAGCGTGACGTTGACTTCGCAGAAGGCGAAGACCCCGGCGATGCAGTTCTTTTCAGGGTACCGCGCGGTAAAGTCGTTGAACCCGACCGAAGCGCCATTGGTGCCGTCCGTCACCTGATACGCCTGACCCGAACCCAGCGTGGTCAGAGTCGAGAACTGGAAGCCCAGCGGCAGATCGACAATGCCCGAAATGACGACCCGGTGCCGTTCGTCGCCTGGCGATGCGCGCCAGCCATAGGCATCCGGCGTGATCTGATCGAGGCTGAACAGATCGCCGCCATTCTTTTCGGCCTTGCCCAGCGTATAGGCGATGTTGAGGCCCCAGCCCGAAACTTCGGTATAGTTCTTGTCGAGCGTGAAATAGAGCGCCTTGTACCGGGTATCGAGCCCGTCAAAGCCGATCAGCACGTTGGAATAGCCGGCGGCGCGAACCGCGGACAGCACGGTGCCGTCGCAGCAGCCGCCAAGTCCGGCGTTGTTCCGCGTGGCAAACAGGTTGGTGTATCCGTTGCGGCCGCGCTGGTACGAGCCCGTGACCGATGCCTCGAACACGCCGATCCGCTGACGCACGCCAAACGAGAACTGGTCGTTTACGGGCGGGCGGGAATCGTTCTTTACCGCGAACAATTCCGGCAGGCCGACCTGCGGATTGGCGTTGATCAGCGCCTGAAGCCCATCGCGCGTCAGATAGGACGGGTTCCACCGGATGGTCGGCTGGCCATCGCGGTTCGCGCCGTCTGCCGAAAACCGGAACCGGCCGATGGGATTGATCGTCCGCGACAGTTCATCGACCGTGTTGTTGAAATTGTTGCGGTCATAATAGCGGCCTGCACCGCCGAAGATTACCGTGCTGCGGTCGCCCTTGATATCCCAGGAAAAGCCGACGCGTGGCTGGATCGCCCCGGCGAACGGCTTTCGGTCATTGCCGTCGGTGATGTAGTTTTCGGGATCGAAATAGAAGTTCGCAGGCACGGCGCGCAGTGCGGCTGCCGCCCCGGCAGGCGTTCGATATTCGTTGTTGAAGCCGTTGGTTTCGTAATCCCAGCGGACGCCCAGGTTCAGCTGCAGGCGATCGGTCAGATCCCAGTCATCCTGCAGATACAGGCCGACCTGTGTGTTCGACGCGTCGATCAGGCCGGAGCCCAGACCCAGCAACGCTTCGGCCGGGAAGGCGAAGTTCAAGTTGTTGTTGGGTTCGCGGCGGAAGAAGTAGCGCGGCTGGATATACGCCTGGTTATCGAAGCTGATGTCCGTCACCTCGACACGCGCGCCGAACTTGATCGCGTGACCGGCAAGGCCGGTATAGGTGAAGTCGTTGCGGATATTGTAACCCTGCTGAAGCTCACGCCGGGTCGAATCCTTGCCGCCGAACAGCAGCACGCCCTGATAGTCGAACGAGGCCAGATCGGGGTTCAGCGAGGTCGGGTTGAATTCATAGTTCAGATAGCTGGCGTTGAATTCGTTGACGAAATCGTCGCCGTTATAGGTCCATTTGAACTGATAGGTATCGACGAGGTTGCGCTTGTTTTCGGCATATTCGAACGCGGTGTTGCCGCCGAAACCCTGAATGTCGCTTTCCTGGCGACGGCTGAACGACAGGTCGAAGATCTGGTTATCGTCCGGGGTCAGGGTCAGCTTGCCAAAATAGAAATCGCTGCGGAACGGGCTGACGAACGCGCCCTCGAACTCTTCGATCTGGCGACCGGAGAAGTTTTCGAATTCCGTGATGGCATCGGGCGCGCCGGTCGAGCGGACGTTGAAGGCGCGGTCCTGATCATTGCCTTCATAGGCGACGAAGAAGAACAATCGGTCCTTGACGATCGGGCCGCCCAGCGAGGCACCATATTGCTTGCGCTCGAATGCGGGCTCGGCGTTGCCCCGACGCCGGTCGAGGAAGCTCGTCTCCGACAGCGACCGATCGGTGTACTGGCCAAAGATCTCGCCATGAAATTCGTTGGTACCGGATTTGGTGACGGCGGTGATGATCGCCGCGCCGGCCTGTTCATATTCCGCCTTGTAGTTCTGCGTGATGACGCGGAATTCCTGCACGGCCAGCTGGCCGAAGGGATTGCCCCGGCTGTTCTGCTGACCAGCGACGCCGCCTTCGCGCACCTTGTTCTTCAGGCTGAGGCCGTCGATGAACACGTTGACCTGAGCCGCCGGCGATGCGCCGGACGAAAAGCTCTTGTCGGTTTCGCTGTCGTTATAACGCACGCCGGGGGCCAGCGCTGCAAAGCTCAGGAAGTTGCGGTCCGTCTGCGGCAGGACGCGGATCTGGTCCTGGCTGATGTTGGTTGCGATTTCGCTGGTGCGCGTTTCGCGAAGGCGTGTGCCGGTGACGACGATGTCGTCGCCTGTGGTCGGTTCGGCCGCTGCGGCGGCATCATCGGCGGGGGCGGCTGCTGCCCCGATTTGGGCATCGACCGTCGCGGCCTGACCCACGCCCACACCGATCACGCGCTCGAACGTCTCGCCGTTGGGACCGGTTACAGTGATGCGATAGGTGTCGGGCCGCACGCCGTTCAGGATGTAGCCGCCGCTGGCGTTCGTCGTCGCGGTCTGCGCGCGATTGGTGCCCGTGCTGACGATGCGGACGGTAGCACCGGATACCGGTGCGCCGCTGGCATCGGTGACGATGCCGCGGATCGATGCAGTAGTGGTCTGCGCCGCAACGGGCGCGACCAGCGTGACGGAACCGGTCAGCGCGGTCGCGCTGGCCAGCAACAGACGGATAGCTGATGATTGACGCATTGGTTTTCTTCCCTGCTGAACCCCCGTTTGCCGGGGCTGTTTTTACTGTGATTAGGACTGGGTACTGGCCCTGATAATGAGGCTGGGGCTACGAAGTTCCGTCAGCGGAACGGTTTCTCCGGACAATATTGTCGACAGGCGGTTGATGGCCCGGGCGCCCATGTCGGCAATGTCCACTGCCATCGTCGTCAGGCCCGGACTGATCAGCCGGGCAAGCGGGATATTGTCGAACCCCGCAACCGCGATCTTGCGCGGCACATCCATGCCCGCATCGCGCAGCGCCACCATCGCGCCGATGGCCATCATGTCGTTGGCGGCAAAGACCGCATCGGCCGCGATCTGGCGCGCGGCCATCGTTGCGACCGCAGCCCGGCCCGAATCCTCGTCGAAATTCCCGGGCAGGATGATGGCGGGCAATCCGGCCGCGGCCATCGCCTGGCGATAGCCCTGTGCCCGGTGTTCCGCCTCGATATTCCCGCGGGGTCCGGCAATGTGAACGATCGCGCGGCGGCCCGTTTCGATCAGGTGTTCGACCATGGTGCGCGCGCCGGCCGCATTGTCGATCCGCAATTCCATCCGGCCCTGCCGGTTATCGGGGCAGTTGAGCAGCACAGCCGGAACATTGGCGGGCAGATGCGCGAACAGCAGGTCGGGATCGACGTGAGGCGCCATGACGACCAGTCCGTCGACCCGCCCGCGCATGCTGCGCATTGCGTCGATCCCGTGCAGCGGATCAGCATGCATGTTGGACAGCAACAGGTGCATGCCCCGCGCCGAAGCCTCACGGTCCATGCCGCGCAGCATTTCGGAAAAGAACTCGCCATGCAGGTCGGGCAGGACGACGCCGACCGTGCCCGTGCGGGACAGGCTGAGCCCGCGTGCGCCGGCATGGGGAACATAGCCAAGGCGCCGGGCCGCAGCCTCCACCTTGTCCTTAAGCTCGGGGCGCACATTGGGCAGGCGATTGAGGACGCGCGACACCGACGCGACGGAAACACCCGCCTCGCGCGCCACATCCCTGATCGTCGCCTGGGTCATGCCCGTCCGTTCATCCTCATCGGCCCTTCAGGGCCGCTTGCGCGGGCGGTCTTGTCGACCGCCTCTTGATGTAACCGGTTACAAGAAACTACAAGCGTCTGCAATAGTCAGGCAGGATGACTGCCTGCCTTGTGCCAAGCCGTTCGTTTTTCAGGAGAGTTTATGCATCGCACCCCCCGAATCAGCCGCCGCGCGATGATGATCGGCGCTGGCGCGGTCGCGGCATGGGTTGCCTCGCCTGCCCGCGCACTGATGCAGAATGGGGCCGCCGATTCCCTGTCGCCCCGGCTCCGTGCGCTGATCGCCAGCATGACGGTGGAGGAAAAGGCGGGGCAGGTGACGCTGATGGCTGCCGCCTGGGCGGGCAGCGCCGCGAACGCGCTGAACCCGACCAAGGGCGGGGCCAATTACCAGCAGCAGCTGGACGAGGTGCGGCGCGGCCGCATCGGCGGGGTGTTCAACGGCAATGGCGCGGAAATGGCGCGCCAGATGCAGCAGGCGGCGGTACGGGATTCCCGGTTGAAGGTGCCGCTGATCTTTGCCGCCGATGTCATTCACGGCTTTCGCACCGTGTTCCCCATGCCGCTGGCCGAGGCGGGGAGTTTTGATCCCGACCTTGCCGAACGGACTGCCCGGATCGCGGCGGTCGAGGCGACGGCGGCGGGCATCGACTGGAATTTCGCGCCGATGGTCGACATTGCGCGCGATCAGCGTTGGGGCCGCGGCGTCGAAGGGGCCGGCGAGGACATTCTGCTCGGCAAGCTGATGGCGGATGCGCGGGTGCGGGGGTTTCAGGGGCGTCGCGGCCTTTCCGCCGATGATGCCATGGCCGCCTGTGCCAAGCATTTCGCCGCCTATGGCGCGGCAGAGGGCGGGCTGGATTACAACAGCGTCGACGTGTCCGAACGGACGCTGCGCGAGGTGTATTTTCCGCCGTTCCAGGCCGCGTTCGATGCCGGGGCAGCGACCGTGATGGCGGCATTCAACGAACTGTCCGGCGTGCCGGCCACTGCCAATCCCTGGCTGCTGTCCGACGTGCTGCGCAAGGAATGGGCGTTCGGCGGCCTGGTCGTATCCGATTACACCGGCGATTTCGAACTGATCGACCACGGCTTTGCCGCCGATGAGCGCGAGGCGGCAAAGCTCGCCTTTTTGGCGGGCGTCGATATGTCGATGCAGTCCGGTTTCTACATCAAGCATCTGCCCGACCTGGTCGCATCGGGCGAAGTGCCGATGGCGCGGCTGGATGAAGCGGTCGGCCGGGTGCTGGCGCTGAAGCAGCAGTTGGGCCTGTTCGACGATCCGTTCCGCCGCATCGACCCGCGTCGGGAAAAGACGCGGGTGCGCACCAAGGCGCATCTGGCCGTCGCGCGGGAAGCAGCGCGCCGTTCGATCGTCCTGCTGAAGAATGACGGCGACCTGTTGCCGCTGCCGCGATCGGGCAAGCGCATCGCGCTGATCGGCCCGTTTGTTCAGGGTCAGCGCGAGCTGATCGGGCCGTGGAACGTCTATGGCTCGGATGCAGAGGCGGTCGACCTGCTGACCGGCGTTCGCGCGCTGGTGAGCGATCCGGCGCTGGTCACCGCCGTCGACGGATCGGGGATCGAAGAGCCGCTGGCCGGCGGGATCGAGGCGGCGGTCGCCGCCGCCAACGCGGCCGATATCGTTGTGCTGGCGATCGGGGAAAGCCAGCGCATGTCCGGTGAGGCGCAGTCCCGCACCGATATCGGCATCCCGGCGCCGCAAATGGCGCTGGCCGAGGCTGTGGCCGCAACGGGCAAGCCTGTCGTCGTCCTGCTTCGTCATGGCCGCGGGCTGGCGCTGGCGGGCGCGGTCAAGGACGCCCCGGCGATCCTTGCCACCTGGTTTCTGGGGTCGATGTCCGGTCCGGCGACGGCCGACATCCTGTTCGGGGTGGAGGGGCCGTCGGCCCGCCTGCCGGTCAGCTTTCCCCATGCCACCGGTCAGCAGCCCTATCATTACGCGCACAAGAATACCGGCCGGCCCAATCCGCCTGGCCCGCGTCAGGATTACAAGGCGCATTACCGGGAGGCACCCAATGCCGCGCTCTATCCGTTCGGCCATGGCCTGACCTATGGCCGCATCGAATATTCCGCCATGGAAGGGGCGGGCAGCACGCTGACCGCTGGCGGCACGATCAAGGTCGCGGCGACCATCGCCAATACGGGCACCCGTGACGCGGTGGAGGTGGTGCAGCTGTATGTTCACGACATTGCCGCCAGCATCACCCGCCCGGTCCGCGAACTGAAGGCGTTTCAGCGCGTGGCCCTCAAGCCCGGCGAGCGTCGCCGCGTCGAATTCACGCTGCGGCGGGACGACCTGACCTTTGTCGGCCTCGACTTGAAACCCACGGTGGAGCCCGGCCGTTTCCGGCTGTGGATCGCCCCTTCGGCTCAGGCAGAGGGCGTGTCCGGTGAATTCACGCTGGCCTGACGCCCGCGCAGCGGATTGCCCAGCATCGCCCCCGCGCCCAGCGCGACGGCGATGGCAGGGCCGGCGATCATCAGCCACTGAATGGCATCGCGTGCCGCCGGTCCCGGTGTCCCGCCGCGATACCCCCATGCGGCATAGACCGCGCCCAGCAACAGCGCGGCCAGGCCCAGGCCCAGTTTTTGCGCCAGCATGAACACGCTGAACGCCGTCGCTTCGACCCGGTGGCCGGTCGCGTCGGCACCGTGATCCACCGCGTCGGGCAGCATGGCCCAGGCGGACAGGTGAAAGCCGCTGAGCGCCGTCTGCATGGCGCCCAGGAACAGCAGGGCTGCGGTGACGCCGACGCCGGGGACCAGCGCGAACAGCGCGGCCGCTACGATGCCCAGCGCCGCTGCGCCCAGCCAGGTGGCACGCGCGCCCATCCGCAATGCCAGTGCCGTCCAGGGCGGCACGGTCACCGCGCCGACAACGCCCATCATCGCCAGTGCCTGTTGCCCCGCCTCTGGTGCGGCCAGACTGTGGGTAAAGAAATACAGGACCGAATGGCCGATGATCGCGCCCGCCACCGTTGCAGCCAGTGCGGCCAGGGTCAGGGTGATGAAGGCTCGATTGCCGATCAGCGTCATCAGATCCCGCCGGACGGATCGGGGGCCGGCCGACTGCGTCTCTATCTGCTGTTCCGGTACGAACAGGGCGACGATCAGCAGGATGGCGGTGGCCGCACCGGCAAATAGGATGGCCGTTCCGGTATAGCCATTGCCCAGGCCCGGCATCGCCAGCGCAACCGTCACCGCGCTCGCCGCGCCGAATGCCATCCGGGCACCCGACATCAGCGTCCGGTCGGCGCTGGCATGGCTGACCCGCACCGACCAGGCGGCATAGGGCAGGTTGACGACGGCATAGAGCAGCCGGAACAGGAGGTGAGCGGCCAGAATGGTGCCGATCCCGCCGCCCAGCCCCTCGGCAAAGATCAGGATGAACGACAGGCCAAGCGGCAGGGCCATTATCGCCACGACGCGTCGATATCGGATGCGCCAGCGATCGACCGCAATGCCGATGGCCAGATCGGCCGCCCCGTCCATCACTGCGCCCGCAGCCATCACCGATCCGGCAACCTCTGGCGAAAGCCCCAGCCGGTCGGTGTAGAAAAACAGAAGGAACAGGCTGAGCGCCTGCCAATAGAGGTTGAAGCCGAAATCGCCTGAACCGAACAGGATCGATCGGGCCGGATGGCGGGTGGGCGGGGGCGGGGCCATGGCCGGTGTTTAGGGGCGGGGGCGCACCGGTAAAGCGGAAATCGGATCGGCCGATGCCTTGGCGGCGGCCGCCGTGTCACGCGCGATCGGGGGGCATGACTGTGCCGATGCCTCCGCCGATCCCTTTTGCTTTCATCGATGTAAGTTACGTATTGTTGCGATCTATCAATAAGCTACCGATGGGGCGATACCGGCATCGACACGGTTTTCGGGTCGCAGAGGCTAAAGCCCGCCCGGGGCGGCAGGCGTGCGCATTGTTACTCCCTTTCAGTCGCACGCCTGCGCAGCTGCCATCCCCGATCACCGATGCGCAGCGCCGCTGCCGATCCGCCCAGCTACCCGATCTGTCCCGATATGGGCAATCGCACTTGGGTCGCGGCCTCCAGATTGCAGGATCGTTGCACGCATGATGATTACCGAAAGAGGATTGCCTTTTCCGTTCAGTTCTGGCCGGAGAGACAGGAAAGTTCAGGAACCGGCGCATCGGGTCAAAGGGTAGTTCATTGGGCAGTTCGGCCGATGTCGGTCAAATGGTAATGACGGGAACACACGATCCGGCATTGGTGCTGGTATCGATCGGCATCGCCGTCCTTGCATCGTTCACTGCACTCAGCATCGTCGCACGGATGCGCGCGACCAGCGGCCGCGCCACCTATCTGTGGCTTTGCGCTGCAGCGCTGGCGCTGGGCGGCGGCATCTGGTCGATGCACTTCGTTGCCATGCTGGCCTATCATATGCCCGGCATGGTCATGCGCCATGAGCTTGCCCTGACGCTGGTATCGCTGGCGCTGGCCATCGGTGTGACCGGCTTGGGCCTTGGCGGGATGGACTGGAATCGACCCCAAACCCTGCGCATCGGCCTTGCGGGGGTGTTTATCGGCGGCGGTGTTGCGGCCATGCATTATGTCGGAATGGCCGGGATGCACATGACGGGCCTGGCCCCGGTGTACGATTTCGGCTGGGTTGCGCTGTCCATTCTGATCGCGCTGGCCGCGGCGACGGCTGCGGTCTGGCTGGCGTCACGCGATTTTGGTCGCGGTCGGCAACTAGGCGCAGCGATGGTAATGGGCGTGGCCATTGCCGGGATGCACTATGCCGCAATGGCGGGCGTGGGGTTTGTGCCGGATGCCGATTCGGCCAAGCGCGGCGTGGCGCTGTTCGATCAGACGGCGCTCGGCCTTTCGATTTCCGTCGTCACGGCGATGATCCTGATCCTGGCGCTTGCGGCTGCCCGGGTACAGCGGTTCATCGAACGCGCCGCGCAGGAACAGGCGCGCACGACGCTGCTGCTGACCATTGCCGATACGCTGCGCGGGCAGGACAGCGGCGAGGCATTGTCCGCCATCGCCCGTGCGCTTGGCGAGCATTTCGGGGCTGTCCGTTCGGGATTTGCGGAATGGGATGCCAGTGGCGGCAGTTTCGATTTCGTCGTGGGCTGGAGCGACGGGAGCGTCCCTCCGCTGGCGGGCAGCGATGCCGCGCGCTTTGTGCCGTCGACCTTGGACACGCTGTCGACAGGCGGAATGATTGCCAGCGAGAACCTGCCGCTCCTCCAATCCATTACCGTTGCCGGCAGGCCCGATGGCGGGGCGGCGGATCATGCCGCATTCCTGATCGTTCCGTTCGTCCGGCACGCCCGGTTGCGCAGCATCGTCTATCTGAACGACCGCAGCCATCGCCGCTGGCGGGCGGACGAGATCGCGCTGATCGAGGATATTGCCGAGCGCATCCGGCTGTTCATCGAACGCCAGGCGGCGGAAAGCGAATTGCGCGCGCTGAACGCCAGCCTGGAACTGCGTATCGAGGCGCGTACAGCCGAACTGCGGCTTGCCGAGGACCGGCGACGGCAGGCGGATGCGCTGTACCGCGCCTATTTCGAAAACACGCCGGATCGGCTGTTCGTGATCGGCGTGCGCTCCGATGGCGATTTCTTTGTCGAACAGCTCAATCCCGCGCATCAGGCAATCGTCGGTTTTGCGCTGGATGAGCTTGAGGGAAGGACGATCAGCGAAATCCTGTCCCCCGATCTGGCCGAGCGCGTGACCAGCGCCTATCGTCATGTTGTCGAGACCCGGCAGCTTTACCAGTATCGCGAAATATACCCCGAAACCGGGGACCGGCGCTATCTGGATACGACGCTGGTGCCGCTGTTCGACGCTGCCGGTCACGTCGTCCGGATCATCGGATCGAGCCGCGATGTCACGCGACAGGTCCAGACCGAAGAGGCGCTGCAACAGGCGCAGAAGATGGAGGCGATGGGGCAGCTGACCGGCGGGGTCGCCCATGATTTCAACAATCTGCTGACCCCAATGCTGGGCGCGCTTGATCGGCTGCATCGCAAGGGGGTGGGGGATGACCGGGACCGGCGCCTGATCGACGGGGCGCTGCAGTCGGCGGAACGCGCACGCACGCTGGTCCATCGCCTGTTGTCCTTTGCCCGTCGCCAGCCGTTGCAGCCGGTGGCCGTCGACCTGTCGCAACTGGTGACGGACATGGCCGGCCTCATCACCAGCACGGTGGGACCGCGGGTCAACCTGATCCTCGATACGCCGACCATGCTGCGACCGGCCACCGCCGATCCCAACCAGCTGGAAATGGCGCTGCTCAACCTGGCCGTGAATGCCCGGGACGCGATGCCGGATGGGGGCACGCTGACCATCGGCGTGTCCAGCGCCGTGGTCGATCCCGGCGACGGGTCGGGTTTGGCGCCCGGTGCGTATCTTCGGCTGATGGTCGAAGATACCGGGACCGGCATGGATGGCGAGACGCTGTCACGCGCCATCGAACCGTTTTTCACGACAAAGGCGCTGGGCAGGGGAACCGGGCTTGGCCTGTCCATGGTGCATGGCCTTGCCTCTCAGCTTGGCGGCACGCTGACCATCGACAGCGCGCCGGGACGGGGGACCAGCATCTGCATCTGGCTGCCCGCTTGCGGCGACCTGCCCGTTGCCAAGCCGGTAGCAGGCGATCCGTCGACGCGTCGGTCCTCTGGTCAGGTCCTGCTGGTCGATGACGAGGATCTGGTGCGCGGCACCACGGCACAGATGCTGTCGGACATCGGGTTCGATGTCACGGTTGCCGGGTCCGGGGACGAGGCGCTTGCGCTGCTTGATGGCGGGTATCGGCCCGACCTGATGATCACCGATCACCTCATGCCGGGCATGACCGGCAACGCCCTTGCCCGCACGTGCCGCGAGCGGTTTGGCGATCTGCGCATCCTGGTCGTGTCGGGCTATGCCGACGCCGATGGCATCGATGCCGATTTGCCGCGCCTTACCAAGCCGTTCCGGCAGGACGAACTGGCCAACGCCATCGGGGTGCTGTCCGGGTCGCCTGCCTGAACGGCGGGCCGCTCAGTCCTTGACCAGGATGTGCGGCCCGATCGCGTCAATGGTGGGGCATCCGGTCAGCGTCATCGCAACCCGCATTTCCGCATCGATCAGGTTGAGGAGGTGGGTAACGCCCGCCTCTCCCTTTGCGCCCAGCGCATAGGCCCAGGCCCGGCCCAGCAGCACGCCCTTTGCCCCCAGCGCGAGC
Organism: Sphingomonas eleionomae; assembly: GCF_049889035.1. Taxonomy (NCBI): domain Bacteria; kingdom Pseudomonadati; phylum Pseudomonadota; class Alphaproteobacteria; order Sphingomonadales; family Sphingomonadaceae; genus Sphingomonas; species Sphingomonas eleionomae. The sequence continues at coordinate 588,284 of NZ_JBLTWP010000003.1, forward strand.
ATCCGCACCACGTCCAGCCCCGACCGCACGCCGCCATCGGCCAGCACGGTCAGGCGATCGCCCACCGCCGCCGCGATGGGGGGCAGGGCGCGGGCAGTGGCCGGCACCCCGTCCAGCTGACGCCCGCCATGGTTGGATACGACGATGCCGTCCGCGCCCAGATCAGCGGCTGCGCGCGCGTCCTCGGCGTCCAGGATGCCCTTGATGATCAATGGCCCGGTCCATTCCGTGCGGATGAAATCCAGATCCTTCCACGTCACGCTGGCGTCGAAATTGTTGCGCATCCACGCAAAGAAATCCTCCAGCCCGGTATTCCCGGCCAGCACGGGCGCGACATTGCCCAGCTGATGCGGGCGGCCATTGACACCGACGTCCCATGCCCAGTGGGGGTGCTTTACCGCCTGCCAGATGCGGCGCAGATCGCCGGCAAGGCCGGACGCGCCCGCCAGACCCGAATGATAGTCGCGATAGCGCGAACCGGGCACCGGCATGTCGACGGTAAAGATCAGCGTGGTGCAACCCGCATCGCGCGCCTGTTGCAGCAGCGCGCGCATGAAGCCGCGGTCGCGGATCATGTACAGCTGGAACCACAACGGGCGCGGGCTTGCCTTTGCCACCTCGTCCAGCGGGCAGCAGGAAACGGTGGACAGGCAGAACGGCACGCCGGCCTCCGCCGCCGCCCGCGCCGCCTGAGTCTCGCCGCGCCGCGCGTTCATGCCGGCCAGACCAACGGGTGCCAGCGCAATCGGCATCGACATCGCCTCACCGAACAGGCTGGCCGACAGGTCGATGCCATCCGTGCCGGTCAGCACGCGCTGGCGCAGCGCAATGCCGCTCAGCTCCTCGACATTGCGACGCAGCGTCACCTCGGCATAGGAGCCACCGTCGATATATTCGAACAGAAAAGGCGGCAGGCGCCGACGCGCCAGTTCCCGATAGTCGATTGCGGATGCGGCCTTGCGGATCATTGCAGGTTCACGAACGCCCCGCCGTCCACCAGCAGGGCAGCCCCGGTGACATAGGCAGCCATGTCGGACGCCAGAAAGATGATCGGCCCGGCCAGGTCGTCCGCCTCGCCCAGCCGGCCCAGCGGGATGCGCGCGGTCATGCGGTCGCGCTTGGCCTGATCGGCCAGGTCGTCCTTGTTGATTTCAGTGAGGATGGTGCCCGGCAGCACGGAATTGCAGCGGATGCCATGCTTGCCCAGCGCAATCGCGGTGGATTGCATCAACGAATGGATGCCGGCCTTGGTCGGAGTATAGTGGGTCTGATATTCCCCGCCGACCAGTGCGGAGATGGAGGATACCGCGACGATGGCACCGCCGTCGCCCTGTGCCACCATCTGCTTTGCCGCTGCCTGACACATGTAATAGGCGCCGTGCAGGTTCACCCGCATCGTGCGCTCCATCACGTCGGCCGGCATGTCCAGAAAGCTGTGGAACGGGCAGATGCCGGCATTGGAAACCAGGACATCGACCCGCCCGAACGCATCCACCGCGCGGGCGACAAAGTCGGCTGCCGTCGCCGCTTCGGCAACATCACCCTTAACGGCAAGCGCGCGGCGGCCCAGCGCCTCGATCTCCGCCACTGCCGATGCGGCCTTGGCGTCACTGGATGCATAGTTGAGCACGACGTCCGCGCCGTGACGGGCAGCGCCAATGGCCGCCGCCCGGCCGATGCCGGTCGATGCGCCCGTGACAAGCACGACCTTGTTCTCAAGCAATCCCATGCAGCTCTCCATTTGCCGAATATTCTGGTTCAGACCGCCTCGGGGTCCTTGCCCGACCAGCCCAGGTCCGCGCTGATTGCGGCTGCTGTCCGGCGCACATCGTCGGTCAGCGATTCCATGCGGTCATCGGACATGTATTGCGCCGCGCTCGACACGCTGATCGCCGCGACGATCGCGCCACCTGCGCCCCGGATGGGCGCGGCGACACACCGGATCAGATCCTCGTTTTCCTGAAGGTCATAGGCGCGGCCTGCCCGGACATAGCCGATCATCCGTTCCTGCCAGACGGACCATTCGGCGCGCGGCGCGCCCGCTGCCTGATCTTCGCGGAACAGCCGTTCCCAGGTTGCGGGCGTGCTGTCCAGGAGCAGCGCCTTGCCAAGTCCGGTCGAAGTCAGCGCCTGACGATCGCCCACCCGGCTGGAGATTTCCACCCGGCGGCGGCCCGGAATCTTGTCGAGATACAGCGCCCGATCGGCGTCGATCACGCCGATATGCACCGTATCCTCGGTCAGGCCGGCCAGTCGTTCCAGATGGTCGCGCGCCACCTGAACAATGTCGGTCTGTTGCTGGGCGATAAAGCCCAGTTCCAGCAGCTTGGGTCCGATCCGATACCCGATACGGGGGGCAAAGCTGAGATACCGCCGTTCGATCAGGGCGCTGGCCAGCCGGTGCGTGGTCGACCGGGTCAGCCCAAGCGTCTGAGCCAGTTCGACAAGGGTCAGCGGGCTTGATGTCACCGCCTCGATCACGTCCAGCCCGCGCATCAGGGTCTGGCTGCCCGCGACGGAGGAACGCGCGCCAGTCGCCCCGTCGGCTGATTCAGGATTTGACGACGTCGTTCTCATTTAATAATACTCTGTCTCATAATGTGAAAATGTCAAGGGCGTGCTTGTCATCCGGTCACGCGCAGCATTTTGGGGATCGTGTGCTGCACGGAACGGACAAGCAAGGGGGAGGGGCAAGCCAGCATGGAGCAAAAGGGCTTATGAAATTTCCGCTTATCCGGCACGTCCGCGCCTATACGGTGCGCGGCGGCGGGGCCGATTACCATGACCAGGGCGAGGGCCACTGGATCGACGACCACATTGCCACGCCGATGAGCCGATATCCCGAATATCGCCAGTCGCGGCAGAGTTTCGGCATCAATGTGCTGGGCACGCTGGTGGTCGAGATCGAGGCGGATGACGGCACGATCGGTTTTGCGGTGACCACGGGCGGGGAACCGGCCTGCTACATCGTGGAAAAGCATCTCGCCCGCTTCCTTGAAGGGCGCAATCCCGCCGAGATCGAGAAGATCTGGGACCAGATGTATTTTTCTACCCAATATTATGGCCGCAAGGGACTGGTGGTAAACGCCCTGTCCGGCGTCGATCTGGCCTTGTGGGATCTGCTCGGGCGGCTGCGCGGCGAGCCGGTGCATCAGATGCTGGGCGGCGCCGTCCGGGACGAACTGCAATTCTATGCCACCGGCGCCCGGCCCGACATCGCCAAGGAACTGGGTTTCATCGGCGGCAAGATGCCGCTGCACCACGGCCCGGCCGAGGGCATTGAGGGATTGCACAAGAACATCGCCGAACTGGCCGAAATGCGGTCGCGCTGCGGCCCCGATTTCTGGCTGATGTGGGATTGCTGGATGGCGCTGGACGTGGACTATGCCACGCGGCTGGCCATTGCTGCGCACGAGCATGGCCTGAAATGGATCGAGGAGGCGATCAGCCCCGACGATTATTGGGGCTATGCCGAACTGAAGCGCAACGTGCCGCGCGGCATGTTGGTGACCACCGGCGAACATGAAGCGACGCGGTGGGGCTTTCGGATGCTGATGGAAATGGACTGCTGCGACATCATTCAGCCCGATGTGGGCTGGTGCGGCGGTCTGACCGAACTCATCAAGATCAGCGCGCTGGCCGATGCGCGCGGCAAGCTGGTCGTGCCGCACGGCTCGTCCGTCTACAGCTATCATTTCGTGGCGACGCGCCACAATTCGCCCTTTGCCGAGTTTCTGATGATGCACCCCGGCCCGACCGAGGTGGTGCCGATGTTCTCGCCGCAACTGCTTGGTGAACCGGTGCCGCAGAACGGTCGCCTGCCGATCAGTGCGCTCGACAAGCCAGGGTTCGGTGTCGAGCTCAATCGCGATATCGCCCTTCACCGCCCCTATCAGCATTAAGGAACAGTCCGAGATGAAGTTTTGTCGTTTTGGCCCGCGCGGGGCCGAAAAGCCCGGTGTGATCGATGGTCAGGGCCGGATTCGCGATCTGGCCGGGCACCTGTCCGATGTCACCGTCGATGCGATCGACGGCCTGTCGGTCGATGTGGACAGCCTGCCGCTGGTCGAGGGTGAGCCGCGGCTGGGCGTGCCGGTGGCCGGCATCGGCAAGATCGTGGCGATCGGCCTGAATTACGAGGATCACGCCATCGAATCGAACCTGCCGATCCCGACCGAGCCGGTCATGTTCATGAAGGCGCTGTCGGCGCTGACCGGTCCGAATGACGAGGTAATGCTGCCCAAGGGGTCGACCCATAGCGATTGGGAAGTCGAACTGGCGGTCATCATCGGCAAAACCTGCCGTTACGTCGACGAATCCGCCGCGCTGGATCATGTCGCCGGTTACGCCATCGCCAATGACGTGTCCGAACGCTTCAATCAGAAGCAGCGCGGCAGCCAGTGGTCGAAGGGCAAGGGGCACGACACCTTCTGCCCGCTGGGTCCGTGGCTTGTCACGCCGGACGAGGTCGGCGACCCGCAGGCGCTGGACATGTTCCTCGACGTCAATGGCGAGCGGATGCAGACCGGCAATACGCGCACGATGATCTTCAACGTGGCGCAGATCATCAGCTATGTCAGCGAATATGTGACGCTGTACCCCGGCGATGTCCTGATCACCGGCACGCCGCCGGGCGTGGGTGAGGGCAAGAAGCCGCAGGCGATCTATCTGAAGGCGGGGGACACGATGCGGCTTGGCATCGCCGGGCTTGGTGAACAGCAGCAGCAGGTGGTCGAATGGCGCCATCTGGGTGATGAGGTGCTCGGATGACCAGCTATCCGGGACGCTTTGCCGGCCGGGCGGCAATCATCACCGGGGGCGCATCGGGCCTGGGCCGATCAGTCGCGGAGCGCATCCTTGCCGAAGGCGGCACGGTGTCGCTGTGGGACATGAACGGCGCGCTGGATGAGGCGCGCAATCAGCTGGGCGGGGTTCACGGCGTCAGGGTGGACGTCTCCGACGCGGTCGCCGTCGAAGCCGCTGCCGCCGAAAGCGCAGCCGCGCTTGGCCGGGTCGATATCCTTGTCTGTTCGGCGGGGATCACTGGCCCGACCGTGCCCGTCACCGAATTTCCGCTGGAGGGGTGGGAACGGACCATCGCGATCAACCTGAACGGCCTGTTCTACTGCAACCGTGCTGTCGTCCCGCATATGCTGTCCAATGGTTATGGCCGGATCGTGAACATCGCGTCTGTTGCGGGCAAGGAGGGCAATCCCAACGCGTCCGCCTATTCCGCGTCCAAGGCGGGTGTGATCGGCTTTACAAAGTCGCTGGGCAAGGAACTGGCCGGCAAGGGCGTGATCGTCAACGCGCTGACCCCGGCCACGTTCGAAAGCCCGATCCTGGCGCAGCTGCCTCAGAGCCAGGTGGATTACATGCGCTCGAAAATTCCGATGGGCCGGCTGGGCGAAGTGCATGAAAGCGCCGCGATGGTCTGTTTCATGGCCAGCGAGGAATGCAGCTTCACCACGGCATCGGTGTTCGACACCTCGGGCGGCCGAACCACCTATTGAACAGGACGGAGACCGGCATGGAGCGGTTGCCCTTCATCGATGCCCATATGCATCTGTGGGATCTCGATCGGATCGATTATCCCTGGTTGAAGCCGCCGTTCGACGATGCCGGTCCCAATGGCAGCGTAGCGGCGATCGCCAGCACCTATCTGCCCGCCGATTATCGGGCAGAGGGGGCGAAGTGGAACATCGTCGGCGCCGTCCATGTCGAAGCCGGGGCCAATCCCGTGCAGTCGGTCAACGAAACCGACTGGCTGCACGAAATGGGCGATGAAGCCGGCCTGCCCACCGTGCTGGTCGCCCATGCCGCGCTCAATCATCCCAGCCTGGACGCCATGCTGGCCGTGCACGCCAGCCGGCCCCGCATCCGCGGCATTCGGCACATCGTCAACTGGCATCCCGATCCGAACCGGACCTATACCCCCGCCGACCTGACGCAGGACCGGGTGTGGCGGGCCGGCTTTGCCCAGTTGGCCGATCATGGCCTGTCCTTTGATTTTCAGGCGTATCCGGGCCAGTTTGCTGGTGTGGCCGACCTGTTTGCCGCCAATACCGGCGTTCCCGTCATCATCAACCATGCCGGCATGGGCGTGGACGGGGCGCAGGAATGGCGCACGGCCATGGCGCTGCTCGCCCAGCTGGATCATGTATCGGTCAAGCTGTCCGGCCTTGGCTTTGTCTGGCGCACCCCGGACGAAGGGGCGATGCGGGAACGGATCGTCGAACTGGTCGAACTGTTCGGCACCGACCGGGTGATGCTGGCCAGCGATTTCCCGACCGACCGCCTGTTTGGCGATTTCGATGCGACGCTGGCCCGCATGGACGCGGCGCTGAGCCATCTGTCCGACACGGAGCGCCGTGCGATCTTTGCCGGCAACGCCAATCGCATCTATCGCATGGGATTGGAGCTGTAACGGCATGGGCAATCCGCTGCTCGGCGTACTGTTTCACTGGCTGGGCGGACTTGCTTCGGCCAGTTTCTATGTGCCCTATCGCAGTGTCCGGCGCTGGTCGTGGGAGATTTACTGGCTGACCGGCGGTCTGTTTTCCTGGGCCATCGCGCCATGGCTGTTCGCGTCGGTTCAGACCAACGACCTGCTGGGCGTACTGGGCGAGGCACCCGCACCGGTGCTGCTCTGGCCGGTGTTTTTCGGGCTGCTCTGGGGGTTCGGCGGTCTGACCTATGGCCTGACCATGCGGTATCTGGGCCTTTCGCTGGGGATGGCTGTCGTCCTGGGGCTGTGCACCGTGTTCGGCACGATCATTCCCCCGCTGTTCACTGGCGAGTTTGCGCCAAAGCTGCTCGGTACGCTCAGCGGCCGGATCAACCTGCTCGGCCTTGCCATCACCCTGGCCGGGATCATCGTCGTCGCGCGCGCAGGTGCCGCCAAGGATCAGGCGCAGTCAGCCGAAGAAAAGGCCGCAACAGTCGCCGAGTTCGATTTTCGAAAGGGCATCCTTGTCGCGGTCTTTTCCGGGATCATGTCCGCCTGTTTCGCCTTTGGGCTGGCGGCGGGCGAGCCGATCAAGGCGATCAGTGCTGCGCGCGGCACGGGGCCGTTATGGACCGGCCTGCCGGTGCTGTGCCTGGTCATGTTCGGCGGATTGGTCACCAACGGCATCTGGTGCACCGTCCTGATCCTGCGCAACGGCAGCGCGGGACAATGGCTGGGTCGTTCAGCTGGGACTGCATCCGAAACCGGGGCATCGCCGGCTGCTCCCGTGCCCCTGCTGGCCAATTTCGCCCTGTGTGCGATCGCCGGGACTGCCTGGTATTTCCAGTTCTTCTTCTACACCATGGGCGAAAGCCAGATGGGCGAATTTGGCTACTCGTCTTGGACGCTGCACATGGCGTCGATCATCATTTTCGGCACGATCTGGGGCTTTGCCCTGCGCGAATGGAAGGGCGCGTCAGCCCGCATCAGGGCAACCGTCTGGACCGGCGTCGGCCTGCTCGTCTTTGCCACCATCGTCATCGGCTATGGCAACAGCCTGGGCAGTGCTGCCTGAAATCGCCGCCGCCGATTACGCTCGCGGCAAATGATCCGGTGGATCTCGCCCTGCGTCCAGATCGGCCGCGACGTTTCGCTCCTCCCGATCCCTGAGCGGATGGCGATTGCTCCGGCGTCGCAAGAACAGCGCTAGGGCGATTGCCGCAATAGCAACCACCACAATCATGGTCGTCAAACTCAAGGACGAGAGGAAATCGGTACTGGACATGGTCGTTCACCTTGTCACCCGCTCGATCATTCAACCTCCGCCTGAACTTCCGGTTCCATCCGCGAGATGATCGCAGCAAGATGGCAAGCCCCGGGATGCAGGGCGCAACGGGCTGGCAGATGACGACATGCGCTTTCATCGGCCTTGGCGTCGGCATCGTCTATCTGGCGATCCTGGGGCGGTTTGGCCGGAAATCCTCCGCCATCCCACCGGCTGCACCAGCTCTCATGCCAGCAGCCGAACCATCAGCCTGAAAAAAAGCACGGCCGCGAACGCGCTTGCGCTCGCGGCCATTTGGTTCATCAGCGTCAGGCGACGGCTTTGCTTACTTGCTGCGTTCGACCTGGTCGAAATCCAGCTCGACCGGGGTGGCGCGGCCAAAGATGCTGACGGAAACCTTGACCTTCGACTTGTCGAAATCCAGTTCCTCGACCACGCCGTTGAACGATGCGAACGGACCTTCCAGCACCTTGACCGCGTCGCCGATCTCGTAATCGACCTTCACCTTCTGCTTCGGTGCGGCGGCGGCTTCTTCCTTACTGTTCAGCATCCGCTTGGCTTCGGTTTCGCTGATCGCCTGGGGCTTGCCCATCGAGCCGAGGAAACCCGTCACCTTGGGCGTGTTCTTGACGAGGTGATAGACATCGTCGTTCAGGTTCAGCTTGGCCAGCACATAGCCGGGCATGAACTTGCGTTCGGACTGTACCCGCTTGCCGCGACGCACCTCGGTCACGGTTTCCACCGGCACCTCGATCGCTTCGACCATCGGCTCCAGACCCAGGCGAGTCGCCTCGGACAGGATCGCCTCGCGCACCTTGTTCTCGAACCCGGAATAGGCGTGAATGATGTACCAGCGGCTCATGGGATGCGTCTTTCTTTTCTTACTTCGCCAGCGACAACAGCGTGTCGACGATCAGCTTGAACATGGTGTCCACGGCAAAGAAAAAGATGCCAAGGATGCTGGCCATGATCAGCACCATCACGCCGGTCATGATCGTTTCGCGCCGCGTCGGCCAAACGATCTTGCTGGCCTCGGCCTTCACCTGGTTCACGAACTCGACGGGGCTGGTCTTTGCCACGGTCTCAAATCCTCAATCAGTTGATCCGCCGCCGGACATGGGCCCTCCGCCCGGTCCTTTGCAAGAGGAGCCGGTGCGAATGATCCAACGCTATCGGATTGGTGCTCGCTTAGCGCGCCGTAAAGGGAAGCGCAAGCTGGCACGAGTGGCAGGACTCGAACCTGCGGCCCTCGGTTTTGGAGACCGATGCTCTACCAACTGAGCTACACTCGTACGCGCGGCGCACCTCCTACAAATCCATTGCGCATTCGGCAAGCGATTATGCGGCGGCGCTGGAAGAACCGCTGTTGAGCGCGATCGCGCGCGCCTCGTCGACGGGCAGGGGGCGTCCGAAATAATAGCCCTGTACCTTGGTACAGCCCAGCATCCGGACCAGTTCGTGCTCCTGCTCGGTCTCGACGCCTTCGGCCGTGGTTGCCATGTTCAGCGACTGGGCAAGGGCGACGACGGCGCGGATGATCGCAATCGCTTCCTTTTCCCCGCGCGATGCCCCCTGCACGAAACTGCGGTCGATCTTGATCGAGGAAAAGCGCGTGCGGCTGAGGTAGCCGAGCGAGGAATAGCCCGTGCCGAAATCATCGAGGCTGAGGCGCACGCCAAGATCGAGCACCCGTTCAAGTACCCGGATCGCGCTGGTCCCTTCGCGCATGAACACGCTTTCGGTGACTTCCAGCTCCAGCCGTTCGGCCGGCAGGCCCGTCTCCTGCAGCGTATGGGACACCAGCCCCACGAAATTGGGGGAATAAAGCTGTTCGGCGCTCACGTTGACCGCGATCCGGATATTGGCGGGCCAGCGCGCCGCCTCTGCACATGCGTGTTTCAGCACCCACGCGCCGATTGCGGGGATCAGCCGCGCTTCTTCGGCAAGCGGGATGAAGCGCGCGGGCGACACTTGGCCATGTTCCGGATTGTACCAGCGCAGCAGCGCCTCGAATCCCGTCAGCCGTCCGTCGGTCGCATCGACGACAGGCTGATAGTTCAGTGAAAATTCGTCCAGGTCGAGCGCGCTGCGCAGCGCGATTTCCAGCTTGCGCTTTTCTTCGGCCTCGACGTGCAACTGCGGCTCATAGATATGGACATTGCCGCCGCCGGCATCCTTTGACCGGTACAGCGCCAGATCGGCCGACCGGATCAGCGTTTCCGCGCTCCGCCCGTCCCGTGGGCCAGTGGCAAGGCCGATGCTTGCGCCGATGAACAAGGTGTTCTGATCGACCTCATAGGGGCGCGACAACGTGTCGATGATGCGATTGGCCAGCTGTTCGACCGCCTTTGAATCAGTGGCGTCGGGGATGATCAGCGCAAATTCGTCGCCGCCCAGCCGCCCGATCACCGCATTTTCGCCGGCCAGCTGCGCCAGACGCTGCGCCACCTTGCCAAGCAGGCGGTCGCCGACCTGATGGCCCAGCGTATCGTTCACCGCCTTGAACCGGTCGAGGTCGATCATCATCAGCGCGCACCGCGAGCGCCACTGGTCTGCCCGCTCCAGCGCCCGTGCCAGCGATTCGTTGATCGACAGCCGGTTGGGCAGGCCGGTCAACAGGTCGTATCGCGCCAACCGGCTGATCTTTTCCGCCGATGCCCGCGCCTCGGTCACGTCCGATCCGACGCCGCGATAGCCAAGGAACGTGCCGCGGTCGTCATAGCGCGGGCTGGCGGTGATTTCCCACCAGCGCTGCTGGTCCGCGACATGGACCGGCAGCAGGATGTCGGCAAACGGCTCGCGCTGCTTCAGCCGTTCGGACAGCTCGCGAAGGCCGGGGTGGAAATTCCCCGCTTCCCATGACGGCCCGGCCAGCACCTCCAGCAGCGACCGGCCCGTAATGTCCGCCGGCTCCACCCCGATCGACCGCGCAAATCGAGGACTGGCCCGGGTCAGGCGGCGCTGGGCGTCGATTTCCCACAGCCAGTCCGACCCGTCGTCCTCGAACTCGCGCAGCAACAGGCTGACCGTCTGATCCCGCTCGCCCAGCGCAATCTCGTTTGCGCGCAGCACCACCAGCGATTCGCCACGGGCGAAGCAGGCGAGCATCAACAGCGCCATGAACACCATCGTCGCCGCTGCCAGCGCGAAATGCGCCTGGATGGCCAGCATGACCGCCGCAGCAATGCCCGTGATGGCCAGAAACACCAACGTCGCCAGCGGCAGCGCGGCCATGGCAAAGGCAGCCGCCGCCATCAGCACCGCCAGGATCATCCAAAGGCCAAAGAGCGTGTCCGTCGTGGCACCCGGCGAAAACGCCAGCGGCGGTACCGACCAGACAGCGGCCAGCGCAACGCCGTCCAGCATCGTGTCGCGCACCTGCCGCACCTCTGCAGTGGCAAGCGCCGGTCCGCCCGCCGAAAGGCGGCGAAACGCAACAGCGGAGGAGATGGCCGCGACGAATGCCCACCAGCAGGCCAGTTGCCACAAGGGCTGTTCAGCGCGGAACAGCATGACCACCAGTGTCGCGGTCAGGACGCTGGCGCCCAGCATCAGCATGGCCAACTGTCGCCCGGCATTCAGCTGGGCCGCGCGGATCGGCCCCCAATCGGTATCGTCCGCCGGGTCATACAGACCCAGCAGGGCTCGAAAATCGATCCGCGGGTGCGGAAACTGGGATTGGACAGCATCGCTCACTCGCCGACCATAACCCCCGGCTGGTTAGCGAGAGGTTAGGCCGCGCACGGCGATCATCATGAATTCAGCGTAACAAAGCAATTTTATGCTGCAATGTCATAGGGCTTGATCTCGCCCGCCAGATACAGGTTGCGCGCCTTGGCCCGGCTGAGCTTGCCGGAGCTGGTGCGGGGCAGCGTGCGCGGCGGGATCAGTTCGATCACGCAGTTCATGCCAGTCACCGACTTCACCCGTTCGCGGATTTCATCGCGCAGGCGAACCCGCTCCTTCTCGTCCGACGTGCGGCATTGCACCAGCACGGCGGGAGTTTCCTCGCCGCCCGGTGTCGTGATGGCAAAGGCGGCGATATCGCCCTGCTTGAACCCGGGCAGCTGCTCGACCGCCCATTCGATATCCTGCGGCCAATGGTTTTTGCCATTGACGATGATCATGTCCTTGGCGCGGCCGACGATGTAGATATAGCCGTTCGAGATATAGCCCATGTCGCCGGTATCCAGCCATCCGTCGGTCATGCACGCCGCGGTCGCCTCAGCATCCCGGAAATAGCCCTGCATGATCGACGGGCCGGTGCACCACACCTTGCCGATCGCCTTTTCGGGCAGGGGCTGGCCATATTCGTCGCGGATCTCGACGGTCATGTCCTTGACCGGCTTGCCGCAGTTCACGATTGCGCGATATCGCTGTGGCCGGTTGGCCTGGGCATGGCTGCCGCCGGAAAGCTGCGTTTCCTCGACCAGTTCGACCACGATCCCCTCTGCGGGCGGCATGATCGACACGGCCAGTGTCGCCTCGGCCAGGCCATAGCTGGGCAGGAAGGCGGATGCCTTGAACCCGGCGACCGCAAACGCATCGACAAAGCTCTGCATCACGTCGGGTCGGATCATGTCCGCACCGTTGCCCGCCAGGCGCCAGCGCGACAGGTCGAACCGCTCGCCCGGGCGCGTCTGGCTCGATACGCGGCGGGCGCAGATGTCATAGCCGAATGTGGGAGAATAGCTGATCGAGGTGCCCGGATTGCGGCTGATCAGATCGAGCCAGGCGAGCGGCCGCCGAGCGAAATCCTCGGTTTTCAGATAGTCGGTCGACACCTGATTGGCGACCGGCGACAGGAAGCATCCGACCAGGCCCATGTCATGATACCAGGGCAGCCAGGAAATGCACCGATCACGCGGTTCCACCCGCATCCCGTGCGAATGGGCCGCCAGATTGTTCAGCAGCGCGCGGTGCGTGATGACAACGCCATGCGGAAACCGGGTCGATCCGCTGGAATATTGCAGATAAGCGATATCGTCCGGGGTCGCCTTGGGCAGTTCCGCTTCGGGCGCGGGGCGATCACCGAACGCTTCCCATGCCACTGCATCCACATTGCACTGCCGTGCCGCATCCTGGCACATCGCATCCAGCGATTCCGGATAGATGAGCAGGACAGGATCACAGCTTTTGAGCTGAACCGTCAGCTGGTCGATATAGCTTTGCGCCCCGCCAAAGCTGGTCGGCAACGGCAGCGGCACCGGCCATGCGCCGGCATAGACCGCGCCAAAGAAAAGGCTGGCAAATTCAGGTCCGGTTTCCGCGATCAGCGCGATCCGGTCCGCCGGCTTGATCCCGGCTGCGATCAGGCGCTTTGCCTGTGCCAGGGCATCGGTGCGCAGCGCACTGAACGGATAGGGCAGGGCAAGCTGACCCCGCGCGTCGTGGAAATTCAGGCCGCGCACACCCTGCGCCGCATAATCCAGCGCCTCGCCCAGGTTATCGAAATCGGCAAAACGGCGCGGCAAAGCGTCCTCCAACGGCGTCGGCACCAGCGCCGGCTCATTGGTGTTTGCAGCAGTTCGTGTTGCGGTTTCTTCAATCATCTCAATCACTCGCGCCCCAATATGCGGCCGGGTTCAGCCTTTAACCATCAGGTTGGCCGGACGCTCTGGCCCGCAGTCGCGTTCAAAATCGGATGCCAGTGTGGCACAAACATGGCGCATGGATCGATCCAACCCGAATCGCCCTCCGCTCGACCACGCTGCGCTGGAGCGTCTGGCGCTGCGTTATGTCGAGCGATTCGCCACATCGCGCGGCCGGTTGCTCGCCTATCTCGAGCGCAAGCTGTTCGAACGCGGTACTGTGGAGGGCCCCCGGCCGGATGCAGGATCCATTGCGGACCGCATGGTCATGCTCGGCTATGTCGACGATCGGGCTTATGCCGATGCGCGGTCGCGCGCACTGTCCCGTCGCGGGATGGGCGGCCGACGGATCGACATGGCGCTGCGTCAGGCTGGCATCGACGAACCCCTGCGCCAGGAAACCATTGATTCAACGGACAGTTCGGCGGAACAGCGTGCGCTGCGTTATGCCGAACGACGCCGTTTCGGGCCGTTTTCCAGAGCGTTGGCCGATCCCGACCAGCAGCGGCGCCAAGTCGCGGCGATGGTCCGCGCAGGGCACGCACCCGCACTTTCGGCAAGGATCGTGCGCATGAAGCCCGGCGACGACGCTCTCGAACCTGTGGATAATGCGTAAGCGAAACAAATATTCACCTTCACATAAATGCTGTGTTAAGCTCGTCGCTCGGGGGTATTTTCGATGCGAGCCGAACATCATCAGTTGATCGGGGACATGACCCCGGACATTTTGCCGGAGCCGGGCCGTGCAGTGCCTGCCGCCGAGCCCGGTATTGTCGCCACGGGCGTCGTCAAATGGTTCGATGTCACGCGCGGCTTCGGCTTTGTCGTTGCCGATGATGGCATGGGCGACATCCTGGTCCATTTCACCGTGCTGCAGCCGCACGGCCGCCGCAGCCTGCCGGAAGGTGCGCGGGTCGAATGCGTCGCCGTTCCGCGCAATCGTGGGCTTCAGGCGCGCGAGATCCTCAGCATCGACCTTAGCACCGCGCTGGAAATGCCGCGCCCCCGTGCCACCGACCGGCTGGAACGCACCCGGTTGATCGCCGATGCCGGACCGTTCGAACCGGTTGCGGTAAAGTGGTTCAATCGGCTGAAAGGGTATGGTTTTCTGGTGCGGCCACAAGACAGCGCCGATATCTTCGTGCATATGGAAACCCTGCGCAGCGCGGGGATCGACGAGGTCGAGCCGGAACAGCCGCTTCGTGCGCGCATTGTCGACGGTGCCAAGGGGCCGCTGGCGGTCGCCGTGGAGAAAATGGACGGTCAGTAATGCGTACAGGATTTTCGGGTTTCAAACTGGCGGCGATGATCGCTGCCTCTTTCATCGCCGCTCCGGCACTGGTGGCCTGCGCCGAAAATGGCGTGGCACAGGGCACGACGGGCGGCACGGAACAGGCCAGCGTAGCCGTCACCATCACCACGGCGGATGGCAAGACGCACGCGTTCAAGGTTGAACAGGCGCGCACCCGTCAGGAACAGGATCGCGGCCTGATGTTCCGCACCGACATTCCGGAAAATGGCGGAATGCTGTTTTTCCCCTATCCGGCGGAAGGCGGCGGCCCGCGTGAGGCGAGCTTCTGGATGCGCAACACGCCATCGCCGCTGGATATCCTGTTCATCCGCCAGGATGGCTCGATTGCCACCATCGCGGAAAACACCGAGCCGTTTTCGGAAGTGCCGATCCGTTCGGGCGAGCCGGTGGGCGCCGTGCTTGAACTGCGCGGTGGCCGGGCGGCCGAACTGGGCATCGCGCCCGGCGACACGGTGCGCTGGACCGGCGCCAAGCAGTAGGCCGCGTCAGGCAAAGACGCCCATCACCGCCTTTGTCTCCAGAAACTCCTCCAGCCCGAACCGGCCATGTTCGCGGCCGTTGCCCGACTGCTTGTACCCGCCAAAGGGCAGCATTGGGTCGGGCTGGCCGCCGTTGATATAGACCATACCGGCCCGGATGCGGGTGGCGACGCGCCGGGCGTGTTCCGGCTCGCCGCACACCACGCTGGACAGGCCGTAAACGGTGTCGTTCGCAATCGCGATCGCCTGTTCCTCGTCGGTATAAGGCATCAGCGTGACGACCGGCCCGAAAATCTCCTCCCGCGCGATGGTCATGCCATTGTCGACATCGCGGAACAGGGTCGGGCGAACATAATAGCCCTGGTTACGCCCCTCCGGCCGGCCGGTCCCGCCGGTCACCAGCGTCGCGCCCTCATCGATGCCCGTCTGGATCAGCCGCTGGATCTTTTCCCACTGCGTCCGATTGACGACCGGGCCGATATGGCGCCCCTCTGCATCGGGATCGCCCACGGTCACGCTGTCCATCACCTGATGCGCGATTTCGGCGGCCTCGTCCTGCCTGTCGGCCGGCACCAGCATCCGCGCGGGCGCAATGCAGCTCTGGCCGGAATTGTTCATCACGGTCAGCACGCCCGTCGTCACCGCTCGTTTCAGGTCGGCGCTTGGTAGGATCAGGTTGGGCGATTTGCCGCCCAGTTCCTGATGCACCCGCTTCACCGTATCCGCCGCCGCCCGGGCGACCAGCACGCCAGCGCGGGTGGAGCCGGTGAAGCTGACCATGTCCACGCCCGGATGGCCGGACAGTGCCGCGCCGACCCCCGGACCATCGCCATTGACCATGTTGAACACGCCGGCCGGTACGCCCGCCTTGTCCAGCACTTCGGCAAAGATCGCGGCACAGCTCGGCGCCTCTTCCGACGGTTTCAGCACCATGGTGCATCCTGCGGCCAGCGCCGGAGCGACCTTTGACACGATCTGATTGAGCGGCCAGTTCCACGGCGTGATCATCGCCACCACGCCGATCGGCTCGCGCCGGACCAGGTGGTTGCCGATCCGCTCCTCCCACTCGAAATCGGCCAGCACCTTGATGACTGCATTCAGGTGGCCGACCCCGGACCCGACCTGAGCCGTCGCCGCCATCGAAATGGGACAGCCCATTTCCTCGCTGATCGCTGCCGCCATTTCCCGCGCCCGCGCCTTGTAGGCGTCGAGCACCGCGCGCAGCAGGTCCACCCGGTCCGCAACGCTGGTCTGCGCAAAGGCTGGAAAGGCGCGAACAGCGGCGGCGACGGCGCGGTCGGCATCCGCGGCGGTGCCCAGCATGATTTCGGCGCAGGGCTGCTCGGTCGCGGGATTGATCACCGGGTGCGGCGTGCCGCCCAGGCTGTCGACCCATTGCCCGTCGATATAGTGCTTCAGATGCTGTCTCATTCCGATTGCTCCTGCCGGCCCTGCGTCCTACCGACCTTTCCACGTTGATGGCGATGCAGCCGGCCGGGTGCAAGGCGGCGGTACCAGCGAAAGGGACGGACAGATGACGCGAATGGCGATGATAGAGGCGCATGGCGGGCCGGACGTCATCCGGATCGTCGACCGCGACCTGCCCCTGCCGGGACCGGGCGAGGTGCGGATGCGTAACACCGCAATCGGCCTCAACTTCATCGATACCTATTATCGTTCGGGCCTGTATCCCGTGCCGCTTCCCGGCGGCCTTGGCCTTGAAGCTGCCGGCGTCGTCGAGGCGGTGGGAGAGGGGGTGACCCGGTTCGCGCCCGGCGCGCGGGTGGCGACATTCGGTCCTGCGCTCGGTGCCTATTGCGATGCGCGCAATGTGGCGGCCGACGCCCTGTTCGACCTTCCGCCCGCGATCACCGACGACGTGGCGGCCGCCGTGCTGCTAAAGGGGGCGACGGCCGAGTTCCTGGTCGAACGCTGTGCGACGCTGCTGCCCGGCGATACGGTGCTGGTTCATGCCGCTGCGGGCGGGGTGGGGCACCTGCTCGTCCAATGGCTCAACCATCTGGGCATGGTCGTGATCGGCACGGTCGGCAGCGAGGAAAAGGCGGATCGCGCGCGCGCCGCCGGGTGCGATCATGTGATCTTCTACAAAAAGGAGGATGTGGCCAAACGGGTCCGCGCGCTGACCGGCGGGGCGGGCGTCGCCGTGGCCTTTGACGGGGTTGGCGCCTCGACCTGGGAAGCATCGCTGGCATCCATGGCGCCGCGCGGTCTGATTATCAGCTATGGCAACGCGTCCGGCCCGGTAGAGGGCGTCAAGCTGGCCGCGCTGAACCAGCATGGCTCGCTGTTCGTCACCCGGCCGAAACTGTTCGACTATTACACCCTGCCGCACGAGCGGGCGGACGGCATGGCTCGGCTGTTCGCCATGATCGAGCAGGGCGTGCTGAAGGTCGAGATCGGTCAGCGCCTCCCCCTCGATCAGGCGGCGGAGGCCCATCGGCTGATCGAGGGCGGGCATACGATCGGTTCCACCCTACTGATTCCGTAGGCCGCTCTTATCCCCGACCAAGGATCCACGTGCGGGCCGCGGCCATTTCGGGATCGCGCGAACCGGCAATGTCCGCGACCGACGGGGCCACCCGCTCGTCGGGCATCACCCCGCTGTCGGGCTGCGGCGTCAGGGGGAAATAGCCGTTGATCGGCAGGTCGAATTCCAGCCCGCTTTGCGGCAGCCGCACGAAGAAATAGGACCCGCCATTGATCCCGCGCAGGTTGCCGCCCGTTTCCTGCCCGAACAATCGAACCAGGCCCGACTGCTTCGCCCGCCGGGCAAAGCCATAGGTTGCCGAACTGCATGCCGGGCCGACCAGCGCTGCGACGGGGCAGCGGACACGCGGGCCGATCGCGGGGATGCGATCCACCGCCTCCCGGTCGGACCGCCAGAAATAGCCATTGTCGATGGCCACCGCATCGACGCCCAACCGTCGAAAGCTGTCGTCCCATGTGTCGAGATAGGGGTCGAGTGCCGGCGGCGTCGTGCGATACCGCAGCCGCGTCTGATATCCCGGCAATTCCAATTCCGCACCCGCCAGCCGCGACAGGAAATGGTCGCCGCAGTCCGTGCCGCCTTCATTGTGGCGCAGGTCGATGACGATGCCCCGGGCGTCGCCCAGGCTGGCAAACCGGTCGTCCAGCCACGCCTTCCAGTCCCATTTGCCGCGATAGGTGACCCAGCTAGGCATGGTCAGCACGGCGATGCCGTCCGTCACGGTCCAGTCCCAGAGGGGCTTGTCGTTGGCTGCGCTGTCCTCGATCCCCCTCTGGTCCGCCCGGCGTTCGGCCAGGGTGATGGCGGGCACGGTGATTGCCAGCCCCCGACCGTTCGGCAACACGGCGTCGATCGCAAACCCGCCGTCGACAGGCGGAAACAAAAGCCCCTGAAACAGGTCGAATGTTTCGAACCGCTCATTCCCGCGCACGGCCATCAGCGACGTCCGCTTGCCATCATTCCCGCCATCGGCCCGGGCATAGGGCAGCAGGTCGCGCAGCATCCGCCGCGTGGGGATGCCATTGATGCGGGTGACGGTGGTTCCCTGCACCAGCGCCTCTGCCCCGCGCCCGGCGGCCACGACGACCATCTGCCCGTCGATCCAGGTGAAGCGCAGCGGCAACCGGGTCGGACGGTCAAACAGCTGCTGGGCGACGACGCGCGTCTGATTGAACGGGTTGCAGTGCGTGTGACTGCAGCGGATGGTGCTGAGCAGCCGCGACAGCGCCAGATAGCGTTGCTCCAGCGTCGCCAGCCCCGCCCATTGTTCCGCCAGCCGGTCGATCCGGCCTGCCATCTGGCGTGAGCTGGAATAGCGGTACAGGCCAGGATGCAGGGCAAGCGCGCCGCGCAGCACCGCCATGTCGTCCATGGTGGACGCCGCCACCGCCATGGTTGCACGCCCCGCGACTGGGCCGATCACCCCCGCCGCAATCATTCCCTTAAGCCAGTCCCGCCGGTTCATCCGTGCCACTCCCGTTTGCGTTGATGGCCGACCGGATGGCCGGAATTGCCCGGTCCATCGCCTCAAATCATCGATGGACGCCGATATTCACGATGTGAGACGTGCCCGCCAGGCACTTGGCGCCGCACCAAAGCGTTCGGAAAAGGCGCGGTTGAAGTTGGCTTTCGAACTGAACCCTGCGGCCAGGGCCAGATCGAGCAGGGTGTGCCCCGGCTGGTGCACCATTGCCGCCGCAACCGCCTCTGCCCGCAAGCGGTTGATGAACGTCGAAAAATTGACCCCCAGCCCGTCGTTCAGTGCACGCGACAAATGGCTGCTATTGGTACCCAGCAGGCGCGCGGTCTGGGCCAGCGTCAGTCCCGGTTCGGCTGCCCACCCGCCCACGCGGATGGCCTCTGCCCATGTCTCGCCCTGCACCTGCCAGTCCCGGCCGGGCGACACCGCCGGCGCAGGCGTCGCCAGATCCGCCAGCCTTGGAAAGGGAAGGACGGCATGGCGCCACCCCTCGATCGCCAGGAACAGGGCAACGCCCGCGATCGTCAGATACAGGCCCATATAGGCATGATAGCTGATCGGCATGAACAGGCCGGCGATGCTGTACCCCGCCCATATCGGGAACAGGATGGCCGCCCCGATCATCGCATTGCGAAGCCAGCGGGGCGCATAGCGATGATCGTCGCCGACATGATCGACCAAGGCGGCGGTATAGGTGCTGATCAGGTCGCGGCTTATCCGGCCATACCAGGCAAAACCGGCAATCAGCGCCGATCCGGTCAGCACGCCATAGGCAAGATCGGACCGATCGGACCATGCCCATTTCGCCTCAAGCGGCAGCAGGAAACAGCCGCAAAGGTAGATCAGCTGCACCGCCGCCGGGATCAGGTGCAGCGCCCCTCGCCGCGGCCATGCACCGGTGACCAGCGCGACGGCGTACAACCAGAACAGCGGCGCGACCGCCAGGCTGATCTGGAATGGCGCAAAGGTCAGCCACGGCCAGCGATCGTAAAAGCCTGCAAACCCGATGATCCACGGCGTGATCATCGACGCCATCACAAGCAGCAGCACGGCAAGCGTCCGGTTGGCCGCACGATTGACCATGGACCGGGCCAGTGCGACCGCAATGGCCAGCAACTGCACCGCCGCCACCAGCAGCACCGCCGTGCGCCACCCGAATACCAGCCCCTCCAGCATTGCCCAACCGTAACGAAAAGCCAGTCTGGCTCAACAGCTGACTATCCCGGATAGGGGGACTGTTTCAGCAGCGTCGCCAGGTGCGCCGCATTTCCGGCCACCATGGCGGCAGTCTCAAGCACCTTTTCAGGCGTGGCCTCCAAGTCCTTGAAATCGGTCGATCCCATTGCCTCGCCCACCCAATAGCAGGCGGCGACCGCCGGGATGGTAAATCCGACATCGTTCAACGACTGGAAAATCTGGGCCGACGAAAAATGCGCGCCGTCCTCGTTTCCGACGATCGCGGCCACGGCGACCTTGCCATAGCTGGGCATCCGGCCGGCATCGTCGGTTTCCGAGATGAACGCGTCCATCCGTTCCAGCACCCGCTTGGCCACGCTACCGATCTGGCCCATCCAGATCGGGCCGCCCAGGATGAGAATATCGGCGCCCAGGATCTTCTCACGGATCGCGAGCCAGGCATCGCCGTCGCCCTCGTCCGAGGTGACGCCGGGTTTGACGTCGTGTGCGGCGATGCGGATGGTTTCGGTGATGGTAACGTCATGCTTGGCAAGGGCGTCAGCCAGCACCGCGATCATTGCATCGGTGCTGGACGGCGCGCCTTCATCCGCTTTCAGGGTGCAGTTCAGGGCAAGGGCAGTAATGGGCATGGCGTCATCTCCGGTCGGTACCCCCGCCAACAGCCAGACGAACGGATGGCCGGGTCAGTTCCCGCGCGGCGTTTGCGACAACCGGGTGATCAGCATGGCGGAACGCAGCGCCTGACGCGGGATGCTGTCCAGATCGACCCATTCCCCCGCCGCATGGGCATTGCCGCCGGCAGGGCCCATGCCACCCAGCGTATCGGCACGGTCGGCGACAAAGCTGGAATCCGCCGCGCCCCGCTTGGCCGGATCGAACTCCGCCATTTCCGGCAGCCCCAGATCGCGGTTCACCCGGTTCAGCTCGGCCAGCAGCGCCCGGTTGCCCGCCGTCGGCGCCATCGGCGGATAGCTTTCGGCAAACTGGATTTCGGCCTGCGTTCCCGGCAGGCTGACGGCGACGATCGCCTTCATCCGCGCGATCGTCCGATCATTCTGCTCCCGCGTTAGCGCGCGCAGGTCGCCCCGGGCAAAGGCGGTTTCGGCGATGATGTTGGTCTTGCCCGACGCCGTCACGCTGTCGCCGCTTTCGGCCAGTGCTGCGGGCGCACCGCCGCCCATGATCCCGACATTATAGGTCAGATATTGTTCGGCCAGCTCGCGCCGGAACGTATCTAGGATGCGCGCCAGCTCGTAATTCGCACCATATCCCAGCGCCGCGTTGAAAATGCCGCTGGAATGTCCGGTTTTGCCCCGGACGCTCAGCGTCCAGCTGGTCGAGCTGCGCCGCGCCGTGGTGCCGAATTCGCGCCCGTCCTCGGTTGCCACCGCCTCATATTCCAGCGCCACGTCGGCCCAGTCGCCCGCCGCGATCAGATCGCGCCGCGCCACGTCCAGCGGACGGCCGGTCGCTTCCTCGTCGCCGGTCATCACCACCATGATGTCCGCCCTGGCCAGCGTCCCTGCCGCCTTCATCGCGCGCAGTGCCTGCAGGATCACGACCATGCCGCCCTTGTCATCGACCACGCCGGGGCCGATCGCGCGGCGTCCCTCGACCTTCCATCCGGTAAAGCCGTTATCGGGTTCGAACACGGTATCCAGATGGCCGATCATCAGGACGCGCTTGCCCTTGCCATTGCCGCGATGGGTGGCGACCACGTGTCCGGCCCGGCCGGTTTCGCGCATGTCGACCCAGCGCGCATCGAACCCCAGTTCGGTGAGTTCGGCCCGCACCAGTTCGCCCACCCGCGTCACCCCCGCCAGATTGCGGCTGCCGCTATTCTGTTCGACCAGTGTTTTCAGCAGCGCCTCACCTTGCGCGGCGTCCGCCTTCACCGCGGCGGCAAGGGCGGGTTCCTGCGCGGTCGATGGCGTCAGGGGCAGCAGGGCGGCCATGGCGGCGACGAACAGGATTGGGCGCAGGGTCATGCCGCACAGGCTATCGGCAGTTTCAGCGTTGAAACAGCCCCCCTGAACGGCGCAACCGGATTTTCGCATGGCCGTTCATCGCAGGGCAAGCTAGCACACGGGAAAGCCGCTGCCCTTGTTCGCAGTTGCAGCAGCAATCGCGCCTGTTGGTACAGACAGTTGGATGGCATGGTCGAAGAAACGAATATCTCGCTGCAATGGTATGCCGTGATGAAGGAGGCGATTCACAACGATACCGGCCTCGAAAACACGCTGCTGCACCTGCATGGCGGTATGTTGATCCTGGTGCTGGCGCGCATGATTACCCGAAAGCCGCTGGAAACCTTTGTCCCGTTTCTGATCGTCCTTGCGCTGGAACTGCTCAACGAATGCATCGACCGGGTGAACCACGGGTCGTGGCTGTGGGATGACACGATCAGCGATCTGATCAATACGCTGCTCTGGCCGTTCGTCCTCAGCCTCGGCGTCTGGCTGCGTCCGATCGTCCTGCGGCGCAAGGACGGCCCGGCTGACGGTTCGACGAACCCTTGAACGCGAAACGCCCGGGATGACGATGCATCCCGGGCGTCCCGCTGTCCATGAACACGCGATCTAACGCGGTCCCATGAATGAATGATTACGCGCTGTAATACATGTCATATTCGACCGGGCTGGGCGTCATTTCCCAACGGGCCACATCGGCGCGCTTGATCTCGATATAGGCTTCGATCTGGTCCTTGGTGAACACGTCGCCCTTCAGCAGAAAGTCCATATCGGCTTCCAGGCTGTCCAGCGCCTCACGCAGGGAGCCGCAGACAGTCGGCACTTCGGCCAATTCCGCCGGCGGCAGGTCGTACAGATTCTTGTCCATCGGATCGCCCGGATGGATCTTGTTCTGAATGCCGTCCAGGCCAGCCATCAGCAGCGCGGCATAGCACAGATACGGGTTGGCCAGCGCGTCCGGGAACCGGAACTCGACGCGCTTCGCCTTGGCACCCGAACCATAGGGGATCCGGCACGACGCCGAACGGTTGCGTGCCGAATAGGCCAGCAGCACGGGCGCCTCATACCCCGGCACCAGACGCTTGTAGCTGTTGGTGCTGGGGTTGGTGAACGCGTTCAGCGCCTTGGCGTGCTTGATGACGCCGCCGATGAAATACAGGCACATTTCCGACAGGCCGGCATAGCCTTCGCCAGCGAACAGGGGCTTGCCCTTGTTCCAGATGGAGATGTGGGTGTGCATCCCCGAACCGTTATCTTCCTTGATCGGCTTGGGCATGAACGTCGCCGTCTTACCATAGGCGGCTGCGACCTGATGCACGACATACTTGTAGATCTGCATCCGGTCGGCCGTTTCGACCAGCGTGCCAAAGGTCAGGCCCAGTTCGTGCTGGGCAGAGGCGACCTCGTGGTGATGCTTGTCGCAGGGCAGGCCCATTTCGATCATCGTTGACACCATTTCGGCGCGGATATCGACGGCACTGTCCACCGGCGCGACGGGGAAATAGCCGCCCTTGGCGCGCGGACGGTGGGCCAGGTTGCCGCCTTCATATTCCTTGCCGGAATTGGTCGGCAGTTCGATGTCGTCGATCGAGAAATAGCTGGTGTTGTAGCTGGTTTCGAAGCGGACATCGTCGAACATGAAGAATTCGGCTTCCGGGCCGACATAGACGGTGTCGCCGATGCCCAGCGACTGCAGATACGCCTCCGACCGCTTGGCCGTGGAGCGCGGGTCGCGGCTGTACAGCTCGCCCGTCGACGGCTCGACGATGTCGCAAAAGATGATCAGCATCGGCGTGGCCGAAAATGGATCGACATAAACCGCGCCCAGGTCGGGCTTCAGGATCATGTCGGATTCGTTGATCGCCTTCCACCCTTCGATCGACGATCCGTCGAACATCAGGCCTTCGTTCAGCTCATCCTCGCCCATCACGCCGGCAACCATGGTCAGGTGCTGCCACTTGCCCTTGGGATCGGTGAACCGCAGGTCGACCCACTCGATTTCCTTGTCCTTGATCGTCTTCAGAACGCTGGCGGCGTCATTGGCCATGGAAGTGCCCTTTCGTTTCAGAATTCTTGCCGCGCGAATCGCGCAAGCAAATTGCGTGGATGCCAATTACTCATGCACAAGATTGTTGCGGAGCGTCAAATGCCCGTAACATTTGATCAGATGGCGTTGTCGTCCCGTTCGCCGGTGCGGATGCGCAGCGCAGCCTCGATCGGCATGACGAAAATCTTGCCATCGCCGATCCGGCCGGTTTGCGCGGCGGAAGCGATCGCCTCGACCACCCGCTCGGCCAGTTCGTCCTCGACCACGACCTCCAGCTTCACCTTGGGCAGGAAATCGACGACATATTCGGCGCCGCGATAGAGTTCGGTATGGCCCTTCTGCCGGCCAAAGCCCTTGGCTTCGGTGACGGTGATCCCGCTAACGCCGACTTCGTGCAGCGCTTCTTTCACCTCATCCAGCTTGAACGGCTTGATGATGGCTTCGATCTTTTTCACTGGCGTTTCCCTGTTTCCCCGGATGACATCCGCCGATCCGCTCCTCTGGCGGTGACCTTACAACAATTGTGCCATGCGTGCGAAGCGCGAAGCAAAGCCCTGTCCTGCTGTTTTGTCGGCACCCGGCCTGCTTAACTTTTAGGCAACTTGTCGCCGCTGCTGCATTGATCAGCACTGGCGATTTCACCCCTTATCCCGCGCGCTGTGCCAGTGTCAGCACCGCCTCTGCCCGTTTCAGGTGCGGGCGATCCAGCATTGCGCCGTCCAGGCCGATGGTGCCTGCGCCGGGGCTGGCGGCAAAGGCGGCGACAATGCGTTCGGCCCGTGCCACTTCGGCCGCATCGGGCGAAAAGCATCGGTTGATGATCGCAACCTGATCGGGGTGAATGGCCATCATGCCGCGAAAGCCGGCGCGCCGTCCCTCGCTTGCCACCGCTTCTAGCCCGGCGGCATCGCGGAAATCGCCATGGATCGTCTCGATCGGCGTAACCCCCGCCGCCGCCGCTCCGGTCAGGCACAGGGCGCGATACAGCTGAAACGGAAAGGCATAGCTGCCATCGCCATTGCGATTGCCCGACGCGCCAAGCGCCGTCGCGATATCCTCTGCGCCCCAGGTCAGCGCGGCAAGACGCGGGGTGCCACGATAGTCGCCAAGGCCGAACACGGCCTGCGGGGTTTCGGTGGCAATCGCCATTACCGCGATGCCGCCAATGGGAAGCCCGGCCGCCGCCTCAAGCGCCGAAAGATAATGGTCCAGCCGATCGCAATCGCCCCGCGTCGCCTTGGGCAACACAATCCCCGCAGGCCGCGCCGGAACAATGGCTGCCAGGTCCGCCAGCGCATGGGGCGTGTCCAGCGGGTTGATCCGCACCCATTGCCGGCCATCCGCGCCATGGGCGCGCAGATGCGCGGCAGTGATCGTGCGCGCATCCCTCTTGCGCTCCGGCGCCACCGAATCCTCAAGGTCGCACAGGATCAGGTCGGCTGCGCTCTCTGTCGCCTTGATCAGCTTGCGCTCGCTGTCGCCGGGGGCGAACAGCAATGATCGGGCGAGCAGCGGGGTAGGGGGCATGGCGATCCGTTCTCCTGTGTGGGCGGAGACGTGCAACGGCCATCGTCGGGATGCAAGAGCGGACGCGCGGCAAACGCCGCGGCCCTGCTCGGTCAGAACGCGTTGCGGTGAACCACCACGCGGAACGTCTTTACGATGATGATCAGATCCTGCCAGATCGACCAGTCGTTCAGATATTCAAGGTCGGCATAAAGCCGGTCGGTCAGGTCGCGCTCATGCTCGGTCGCGCCGCGGAACCCGCGGACCTGCGCCAGGCCGGTCAGGCCGGGCTTGGTCGCATGGCGCTGCCAGTAGCGGTCGTCGACTTCCCAGAACAGCTTGTCCGCCGCGCGGGAACCGAGCGCGTGCGGGCGCGGCCCGACAATGCTCATGTCGCCCTTCAGCACGTTGATCAGCTGCGGAAGCTCGTCCAGGCTGGTCTTGCGGATAAAGGCGCCGATGCGCGTGATCCGATCATCGTCGCGGGACGTGGATCGCGCGCCGTCCTCATCGCATTTCTCGACGCGCATCGACCGGAACTTCATCATCGGGAACATGCGGTTGCCAAGGCCGATGCGGGTCTGGACGAAGAACACCGGTCCCTCGCTCTCGCGCTTGATCAGCAGGGCCAGGACGATGAAGATCGGCGACAGCGCGATCAGCGCCAGCCCCGAAAACACGATGTCGAACGTCCGCTTGACGAAGGCATCGGTCGGGCCAAGCGGCCCCTGCGCGATGACCAGCGTCGGCGTGTCGGCCCACTGGCTGATTTCCAGTGGCTGCAATTCGGCCAGTTCCGGCGCAACCACTTCACTGCGGACATTCGCGCCCTTCAGCGCCTTGACCCACGCACTGCGCCGCTCCGGCGAACAGGCAACGACGACGCGGTCCGATTCCCGCAGCGCCCGGGCCAGCCGGTCGAACATGATCGGGCAATGATTGTCCGGGTTCAACCAGGAATCGGCGGCGATATAGGTGGAATATTGGCCGGTCAGCGGGATCTGTTCGCCGTCGCTGATCAGCACTGTGCTGAAGATGTTCGGCCCGATCGACCGCCTGACATAGCGGTTATACATCACCCGCAGCGCGACCAGCGTCAGCAACGCCAAGCCGGACCCGATGGTGAAGGTCGCGCGCGATACCTCGTCCCCGATCTTCAGGTAAAACACCATGAAGGCGACGATGCCCATGGTCAGCAGCAGCGCGCGCACGGACCGCCGGATGCCGCCGCCCCGATCGGAAAAGATCTCGACCGAATAGGCGCCGGCATTGGCCGAAACCGCCAGAAAGATGGGCGCAATGACCAGGCCGATGGCAAAGTCGCGGCTGCCGATCATCAGGTCGAGCACGCTGTCGAAAAAGTCCGACACCTGCTCGGCACTGAAATATGCGATCATGACCGCGGCGATATCAACGATGACCAGGCCGATGATCGTTCGAACCCGTGCCGTTTTCTGCCCCAGACGCCAACGAACATTCAGTTCCGGCGTCTTGGAAGCGGTCGCGATCCGACCAGCTTCGAGGTTCATAAAAGGCCCCTTTGCAAGGAAACGACTCAAACGCGCGGAACTGACGTTCGTCGCTTATCTAGCATGTAAAATGTGAATGCTATATTGCGGTGCAGCGAAAATTCGGCACGGCCGGTCTCTGTCTCACGCGGGGACATTCACCATTGATCGGATGATTTTCTGCCGCCCGCGCTCGATGCCGGGCATTATCCCCTAAGTTCGATAGCTTAGGTACCAGTGTACGAAAGCGGTCACGCCGTTCGACAATGGCGTGGTGGGCATATGCCCGGTCAGGGCCCTCAACAAATCGGGATTGGAATAGGTGAGGGGAACATCGCCGGGCTGCATCGGCAGCATGTTCAGACGGGCCGTCCGGCCGGTCGCCTGTTCGATGATTCGCACGAAATCCATCAGCGCGGTCGGTTTGCCACCCCCGATATTGACGATGCGATAGGGCGCTTCGGCTGACAGGGTATCCAGGCCCGCGGGGTCGGTGATGCGGTTGCCCTCATCCGGCGCGCGGTCGGCCAGCGCGACGATGCTGTCGACCAGATCGTCGATATAGGTGAAGTCGCGGGCCATTTCGCCATGGCCGTAAATGTCGATCGGCCGGTCGTTGAGGATCGCGTCGACAAATTTGAACAGCGCCATGTCCGGCCGGCCCCACGGGCCATAGACGGTGAAGAAGCGGAACATGGTCATCGGCACGCGGGTCAGGTGCGCCTGGGCATGGGCCATCGCCTCCATGCCCTTTTTCGTGGCGGCATAGAGGCTCAGCGGTTCGTCCGCGCGGTGCCCCTCGCTGAACGGCGCATCCCGGTTGGCGCCATAGATGGACGAGGTCGACGCCATCATCAAATGCGCCGGCCTCAGCCGCCCGGCCAGCGCCAGCACATTCCACGATCCGATCAAATTGCTGTCGAGATAGGTCAGCGGCGCTTCGATCGAATGGCGCACGCCCGCCTGTCCGGCCAGGTGGATGATGACGTCCGGCTGTGCAGCATCGCCCGCCGCATCCAGTGCTGCCTGATCCTCCAGCATCCCCGTATGATGCCGATATCCCTCGAACGCGTTGAGGATGTCGAGCCGCGCCTGTTTCAGCGACACGTCGTAATAGGGGGTCATGCCGTCAAAGCCGGTCACGACATGGCCGGCATCCAGCAATCGTTTCGCCAGGTGAAAGCCGATAAAGCCCGCCGTGCCGGTAATCAGATAGCGCATGCTGGATGGGTTCCGATTATTCGGCAACGCCGCCGGCCGGGGGCGATCCTCTG